>NZ_JBDPME010000001.1:0-1224689 GCF_039871825.1 Nonomuraea sp. B12E4
CGACCACCCGGCAGGGGCACGGTCTTTCGTCAGGACTCGATGTCCAGGAGCCGAAAGTGCTCACCTGCCGGCAGCCACTACCCACTACGGAGTCTGCCGGATGGCTTACTCCCAACACTCATTAGGACCCCAATGCGTCCGAGACGGTCGGCGACGTCGCCAGGTCGCTGACCGCGAGCGCGAGCGTGCGGACGCTCCCGCCACCGCCCGCGGCCGACGCCTTCGCCGGCGACCTGGAGTGGGTGAGCGCCGGCAACGGGTGGGGGCCGGTCGAGCGCGACCGATCCAACGGCGACATCGGCCCCGCCGACGGCGGGCCGATCGTCATCGGCGGGCGGACGTTCGCCAAGGGGCTTGGCACGCACGCGCCCGCCAAAGTGCGTTATTACCTTGGCGGGCGGTGTACGGCGTTCACGGCCTTCGTCGGGGTTGACGACGTGCAGGCGTCGCGGGGATCGGTGCGGTTCGGCGTGGTGGCCGACGGCGTCGAGCGGACCCGCAGCCCGGTGCTGGAGCCCGGCGATCCGGCGTACGAGCTGGGGGCCGAGCTGTCGGCGGCCCGCTACGTGGACCTCGTGGTGGACGACGGGGGTGACGGCAACGGCAACGACCACGCGGACTGGGGCGAGGCCCGGTTCAGGTGCGGCTGAGCCGCGGCGGGTCACGTGCCGCTGGGTTCCGGCTGGCCGGGCTGGGGTTGCCGGAGAGGGGCGTACAGCTTGGAGTAGCGGTTGAAGAGGCCGGTGGGCACCAGGTAGATGTTGATGGCGACCTGCATCAGCACCAGCCAGACCACATACTGGGCGGCGTTGATCCCCGGCACGGCGTCCACCGGCAGGGTGTAGGCGATCACGACCCGCACGGCGGCGTCCACCAGCTCACCGATGCCGTACATGACGGTCACCACCCGCCAGATCCGTCGGAAGGCGGGCAACCGCTCCCACAGCACGTCCCACGACTCCCGGTTCGGCCCGACCCGCCCTTCCAGCAGGAACCGGGTGAACACGAACGCCAGCGGCCTGTCCCCGCGCGCGCCGGCCAGGAACCACAGGCCCGCCACGCCCATGAACCAGCCGTCCTTGGCCAGCAGGAACCTGGTGTCGTGGATGAGCAGCGACACCACGGCGCTGGCCAGCATCATCGTGGTCATGTACATGCCCAGGCGGTCGGGCCTGCGGCGGCGTACGAGGTCGGAGACGACGCTGATGCCCGGGACGACCGAGCAGACCAGCAGCGCCGTGTGGAACTCGACGCCGACGGCGCGTAAGAGGTAGTAGATGGCGATCGGGATGCCGATGTCCACCAGGAGGGTGAGCAGCCCCCGCAGACGCGCGCTCATGCCCGGATCGCCCGGCTGAACAGCGCCGCCAGCTCGTCCGCGTAGGTGGCCAGGTCGGCCTCCGGGTCGCCCTCCAGCAGGAACGGCAGGCCGTCCAGCGAGCGCTGGATCGCCATCGCCACCACCCGGACGTCGAACTCGCCGAACTCGCCGGCCTCCTGCCCCCAGGACAGCAGGCGCTCCAGGTGGGAGAACGACGAGACATCGACGGCCGCCTCCCGCGCCGTGGTGCCGCCCTCGGGCTGGAAGTTCAGGAAGATCTCGGTGGCGGCGCGCATCTCGCCACGGTGCGCGCCCATGTACTCCACCAGGGAGCGGATGTAGGCGTCCAGCGCGGCGCGTGGGGTGCTCTGCGCGCCCACCCGCTCGCCCATGAAGGCCGCCAGGTCCCCGTAGATGGTGCTCATCACCTGGCCGATCAGATCGTCCTTGCCGTCGAAGTGGTACGAGATCAGGCGCGTGCTGCTGAGCCCGGCGCGCTCGGCGATCCGGGCGAAGGAGGCCTGGTGGAAACCGAGCTCGGCGATGGTCGCGATGGTGGCGGTCACGATCTGTGCCCTTCTGACGGAGGTCGTGAGGGAGTCTTCCCGTCTTACTGGCATGAGTAATTTTTAACTCATCCAAGTAAATTAGGCAACAGCGCAGGTCAGCGGGTAGAAATTGGGCTTAGCTGATGCTTATCTCCGGCATGGTCGGATGGGATCCCGGTACTGTGCGCATCGGAGCGCGGAGACAGGGGAGATGACCATGGACGCGGCACTGCCGTCACGTAACGTACGATGGGCGATACCCTGGGTGTCGACCGTCGCCCGGCTGGTGCTGGGCGGAGTGCTGATCGCGGCCGGCGCGCTCAAGATCGGCAACCCGGCCGACTCCGTCGTGGCGGTCAAGGCTTACCAGTTGCTGCCCGAGTCGATCGCCGTCACGGTGGGCTACGCCCTGCCGATCCTGGAGATCGTCGTCGGCGTGCTGCTGGTCGTCGGCCTGATGACCAGGGTGGCCGCAGTGATCGCGGGGCTGCTCATGTTCGGGTTCGTGTTCGGCATCGGCTGGGCATGGGCGCACGGGCTGCGGATCGACTGCGGGTGCTTCGGCGGCGGTGGCCAGTTGGGGGTGGGGCAGGAGCCGGCGTACGCGCTCGACATCCTGCGCGACTTCGGCCTCGTGCTGCTGGGCGCCTGGATTGTGCGTGTCCCGCCGGGCCGCTTCGCGCTCGACGGTGCCCTCGGCCTGGGGGGCGACAGCGGAGTTAAGGGGGAGGACGACTCATGAGCAAGGGCCAGCGCACGCAGACCAAGTCCGCGCGCGAGAAGATCAAGGAACAGCAGGCCGCCGCCCGGATGCGGGACCGGCGCAAGCGCGTGGCGACCTACGCGACGGCGGGCGCCGTCGCCGTCGCCGCGGTCGGGGGCGGCTGGTGGTACGCGGTCAGCACCTCGCGTTCGGAGGAGGCCGCCGGCGCGATCGCGCCCGTCTCCGTGCAGTCCGACGGCAGCGTGGTGATGGCCAAGCAGGGGGTCACGCAGCCCGTCGTCGACATCTACGAGGACTTCCAGTGCCCGGCCTGCAAGGAGTTGGAGCGGGTCAGCGGCCAGACCTTCAAGAACATCGCCGCCGAGGGCAAGGCCAAGGTGGTCTACCACCCCATCACGATCTTCTCGCAGGAGCCGACGAAGTCGAACTCCGTGCGGGCGGGGGGCGCCGCCCGGTGCATCGCGGACGGCAAGCAGTGGCTGGCCTTCCACGATCTCCTGTTCAAGAACCAGCCGTCCGAGACGTCGCCGGGCTTCCAGCCCAACCAGCTCGTGGAGTGGGGCAAGCAGGCCGGCGTGACCGCGCCGGGCTTCGAGCAGTGCGTCACCTCGGGGAAGAACGCCCAGGCGCAGCTCTCGTACAGTCAGAAGGTTCTGGCCGCGCAGAAGATCCAGGCTACGCCGACGGTGAAGCTGAACGGCACAGAGATAGACAATCAGGCTCTCTTCAGCCCGCAGCAACTTCGCGATGCGATTACGGAGGCGGCTAAGTAGGCTCGGTTCCGCTACCCTCACCTGACATGCCCCTTGCCTCGATTCCCAGCCCTTCCCAGGGGGTCTGGTATCTCGGAATCATCCCGATCCGGGCTTATGCGCTATGCATCGTGCTCGGCGTCATCGTCGCCGTCTGGCTGAGCGAGCGCCGCTGGCGCGCCCGCGGTGGCCAGAAGGGGACGATCATTGACATCGCGGTCCCCGCGGTGATCTTCGGCCTCATCGGCGGTCGTCTCTACCACGTCATCACCGACTGGCAGACCTACTTCGGCAGCCGCGCCGTCAAGGAGCCCTACCAGGCGTTGTTCATCTGGGAGGGCGGCCTCGGCATCTGGGGTGCCGTCGCGCTCGGCGGCGTCGGTGTCTGGTGGGCCGCGCGCGGGCGTGGCCTGTCCATGACCGCCATCGCCGATACGGTCGCGCCCGGCATCGCCTTCGCACAGGCCATCGGCCGCTGGGGCAACTGGTTCAACCAGGAGCTCTACGGCGGGCCGACCACGCTGCCGTGGGGCCTGGAGATCGACGTGGACCACGGGGGAGAGCCCGGCGTGCTCTACCACCCGACGTTCCTGTACGAGTCGCTGTGGGACGTGGCGCTCGGCTTCGTGCTCATCTTCGCGGGCAGGCGCTTCGCGCTGCGGCACGGGCGATTGTTCGCCCTCTACGTCGCCGGTTACACCCTCGGCCGCTTCTGGATCGAGGGGCTGCGCATCGACCCGGTGGGCGGCGTGGACCATGCGGTGATCTTCCTGGGGCTGCGGATCAACCAGTGGACGTCGCTCGTGCTGTTCGCGGGGGCGCTGGTCTATCTGTGGGCGACCAGGAACAAGGACTCGGAGGAGGTCGTGCTGCCGGCGACGGCCGCGGACGCGGATCCGGCGCATGCGGCCGGGCAGGCGGACGGCGGGGATGCCGAGCGGCGGGACGAGGACACGGGCGAGACCCCCGAAGGGGGCACTCCCGGCAAACGGGGCGACGAACCGGAGGCCGGGGACACGCCGGACGGCGACGGCACGGACGAGAGCGGCCCGCAGCAGGGTAGCCCGGAGAAGGGTGGCCCGGAGCAGGGTGGCCCGGGCCCGGGCACCGCGGACGAGCCCGCCCAGGACGGGGACCCGGAGATCGCAGGGCCCGCTGAGGACGCTCCCAAGGCCGAGGACGGTCCCAGGGCTGAGGGCGGTTCCGCAGTCACGGCCGAGGACGGTCCCAAGGCCGCGGACGGCCTGAGCGGCACGTCCGAGGACCTTTCCAAGGGTGCCGGTCGTTCCCCTGGGACGGCAGAGGAGGGCCCTGAGGGGGAGGAGGGTCGCGCGGAGGCCGCGGCTCCCGACGTCGACGCCGTCACGAAGGAGAAGAACTCCCGATGAGCAGCCGCGCGGAGAGCCACCACCAGCATCGCGATGTCACCGGAGGCTGGCTGCGGCCCTCGGTGTTCGGCGCGATGGACGGCCTGGTGTCGAACTTCGCGCTCATCGCGGGTGTCGCTGGCGGCACCGCCAACACCAGGGTCATCGCCCTCGGTGGTGTCGCCGGGCTCGCCGCCGGGGCGCTGTCCATGGCGGGCGGCGAATACGTCTCGGTGGCCAGCCAGCGCGAGCTGGCCCAGGCCGAGATCGACGTCGAACGGCGCGAGCTGGCCCGGCATCCCGACGACGAGCGGGCGGAGCTGGCGCAGAGCTTCGTCGACCAGGGCGTGACGCCGGAGCTGGCCGACGAGGTGGCCCGGCAGATCTCCCAGCACCCCGAGCGGGCGCTGGACGTGCACACCCGGGCCGAGCTCGGGATCACTCCCGGTGAGCTGCCCTCGCCGATGGTGGCCGCGGTGTCGTCGTTCCTGTCGTTCAGCGTGGGGGCGTTGTTGCCGTTGCTGCCGTACCTGCTGGGGGCCGAGGATCTGATGGTGTCTGCGGTGGTGTCGTGCGTGGCGCTGTTCGCGGCGGGTGCGGCGGTGTCCGCTATCACGGCGCGTAGCTGGTGGTATTCGGGGCTGCGCCAGTTCCTGGTCGGGGCGGTGGCCGCCGGGGTCACCTTCGGCGTCGGCAACATGATCGGGGTGGCTGGGCTGTGATGGCCCGCAGAAGAGCGGCGCCCGGATCCCGGGGCGGCCGGTCCGGCGGCGGCAACCCGGACGGCCAGGGCTCCCCCCGCGACAGTCACCCGACCCCGGGCACGGATGGCGGCGGCCGGCCCGCGTTTGGCACCGGTGGTGACCGGCGGTCTGCTTCTGGTACTGATGCTGCTGGTTGGCCTGCTGCTGGTGCTGACGGGCGGCGGTCCGCGTCCGGCACTGACAGTGCTGGTTGGCCTGCGGCGGGCGGGACTGACGGTGCCGCCGCGGGCGGGCAGGGTGGTGGTCGCCCGGTGCCCAACGAGAGCGGAGCCCGGTCAGCGGGCCGCGGCAGGCGTGGCCGATCGGCGAATACGTCGAGCGGTGGTTGGCCGGCGGGTGGTGGTCCGGCGGAGAGTCCTTCGAGCGGTGGTTGGCCGGCGGGTGGTGGTCCGGCGGAGAGTCCTTCGAGCGGTGGTTGGCCGGCGGGTGGTGGTCCGGCGGAGAGTCCTTCGAGTGGCGGCTGGGCGGCGGGTGGCGGTTCGAGAGGCAGCCATGCGAGTGGCGGTCCGAGGGGCGGCCACGCGGATGGCCGTCCGAGGGGCAGCCACGCGGGGGGCGGTTCGGCGGCGGGCGATTCGGGTGGAGGCCGGGTCGCCAGGAAAGCCGGTGGTCGTCGGGCTCATGGGACCGTCGGTGGAGGTCTGGCCGGTGGGAACGCCGGAGGCGGTTGGCCCGGTGGAGGCGCCGGTGGGGATTGGGCAGATGGGAAGGCCGGTGGCGATTGGGCCGCTGGGAGCGTCGATGACGGGGCGGCCGAGCGGGCGGGCGAGGGTCATTCCGCCGGTGGCGCGGATGGTGGTGGCCGGTCGGCGGGGGTGACCCGGAAGCGGCGCCGTACTCCACCATCGGATTGGCAGTTCCCCCTGCTCACGGGCATGGGGATGCGGCCGGAGCAGCAGAAGCTGCTGGTCATCGCCGCCACGGTCGTGGGCGCGCTGGCCGGGATGGTCGGCCTGTTCGTGGCGATCAACTCCATCGCCGGCTACTCACCCGAACAGCAGGCCAGCGCCGCCATACTGGGCCCCGACACCACAGTGCCCGAGGTCTTCCACGGGTGGGCTTCGCCCAAGCTGTTCGACCCCATCGCGGATCGGGCCAAGGACAAGCGGGCGCTGACCGAGAAGGAGGTGTTCGGTGAGAGCGAGCTGCCGGTTGCCAAGAAACTCAAGCTCAAACTGGTCGCCAAGCAACTCGACTCCGACTGCTCGACGGCGCTGCGGGGTGCGGCCCTTCTCGAACAGGTGGCCGACGCCGGTTGCTCCCAGGCCGCCCGCGGCCTCTATGCCAGCTCCGACGGCCGTTACGTCGGCCAGTACACGCTACTCAATCTCAAGGACGGCCAGTCAGCCACTGAACTGGTCGAGTCATTGAAGGCTATTTACCGAGGAGGATGGGCCAACCCCCTGTCCTCGCCCAAGGCCGTATTCCCCGCGGGCGGTCACTCCGAGGCCGGCGGCTACGCCCTCGGCCACTACGTCGGCCTGGTCTGGCTCGGCAAGGTGGACGGCTCGGAGCCCACCGCCAAGGACGACTTCGTCTCGCTCACCCTGGCGCTGCGCGGGGCCGAGAAGGCCGTCTACCGCCGCGTCGTCTCGATCACGGGACCGACCTCCTGATGCGGCCAACCCGAACACCGGTCTTTTCGATGCCCGCAACCGGAACAACCGCCCTTCTGGAGGGTTCGCGAGGTACTGCGCCGGTGCCGGTGTGGGGTTGGGTGATGACGATGGTGTTGCCGCCGGACCGGGCTGCCGTGCCGGTGTTCGGGCGGGTGGGTCGGCTGGTGTTGATCGGGCCGTTGGGGTGGTGCTCGGTCGGGTTGGTGGGCTGGCGCCCGGGCGGGTCGCTGGGTCGGTGTTCGGTCGCGGTGGTGGGTTGGGGTTCGGGGGGCTTGTCGTGTTGGTGGCTGGGTGGGGTGCTTGGGTCTGGGGCGGTCGAGGGGCTGCGGTGGGGGAGCCGGTCTCGTGATGTCCCGTCGTGTGGTCATCCCCGTTGTGATCGTCGTTGTCGTGATCATCGCCGCCGGGTGGTTGTGGCTGAGTCGGGAGAAGCCTCGCCCTGGTGTCTTCCGCGCCGAGCCCACCTCCGCCTTCTACGCGCCCATCGACTCCCGGCAGAAGGACTCGGCCCCGCTGACCCTCCAAGAGGTCTTCACCTCGGCCGTCCAGACGGTGGGCGCCATGCGGTTGGAGGGCAAGCAGCAGTTCACCGACTGCGACGAAGTGCTCTGGGGCGCCTCGGCTGAAGGGTGCACGCAGGCGTTGCAGGCCACGTACAAGGGGGGTGGGATGGCGGGGCAGTTCGTCATCTTCAACCTGAGCGACGGGCGTGCCGCCGACGCACTGGTGAAGGCGCTGGGCGAGGACGGGTTCGTACGGCAGGACGTGGCGTTCGAGGCCGCCGGGAGTCGTGCTCAGGCGCGGGCGATGGGGCATTACGTGACGGTGAGCTGGGCCGGTGGGTCCGCTTCCGCGCAGGATCTGATCAACGCCCTGGTCAAGCTGGATGGTCTCGGGCGCGTGGTCCAGAGCCGCATCATCGCCGCCATCTGACCTAGCCCTCGGCCTTGTCTGATCTGGTCGCTTCGCCGCGAATGGGCCTCAGCCCTCTTCGGATCCGCCCTTACTGGCGCCTCGCCGGGCTTCGTCCTCATCATCTGTCGCGCCTGGGCTGTGATGAGGAGGGTGGGTCAGGTGGTTGTGGTCAGGGCTGAGACCGTGGTGGAGACCGCTTGGGGGAGGGCGGACAGGAGGTGGAGAGGGGCCTCCAGAGGGGTCAGGTCATCCGACCAGGGGGCGGCCTCCCGGATGAGGATGCGGGCCTCGTTCTTGGTCAGGGTTGAGCCCTGGGCGCGGGCGATCGCGATGAGGGCCTCGCGCCAGGTGTTGGCCAGCTTGGCGTGCCCGTTGTCCAGGATCCTGCGCAGCACCGAGGCGGCCTCGCCTTCGGGCTGCGGGAGGCGCACGGCGTCGAGCGTCCCGTCGGTGGTGGTCAGGTCGTAGACGGTGGACAGCACGTCGGGTGGGGGCGGGAGGTCGGGGCCGAGGATGCGTACGCGGGTGGCGCGGGTGGCCAGAAGGAGCCGGGGGAGGGCGGCCGCCAGGGCCGGGGGGAGGGCCACGGCGACGTTTTCCGGGGAGGCGGCGTACGGTTTGGCGAGCCAGGTGGAGAGTTTGACCCGGGGCTGAGTGAGATCCTTCGGCCAGTCGCCGACCAGGAGGTCCGGGGCGAAGTCGGCCGGCGGGCCGGTGGGTTGCGGGGGTGTGGGTTCGGTGGTTTCGACTGACTGGGGGCCCTGGGTGTAGATCGCGGTGGTCTGGCGGCTCAGCCGGGACGCGACGGCCGGGCGGGACTTGGTGGTGGGGCGGAGGATGTACAGGTCGGCGGCGGAGCCGATGGCCTCTGCGCCAAAGTATCGGTTGAAGTCGGGATATATGGCCTCGTAGGTGAGGTTGAGATCCGACAGTGCCTGCTGGACCTTGAAGGCCAGCATGGGCGTGCGTTCGCTGGCTCCGTACGCGAGCAACACCCGGCCGTCCTCCCGCAGGCCCTCCACGGCGCGTGCGACGAACAGGCCCGTGCCCTCCGGTGTGTACGGCGGGTCGGTGAGCGCCAGGTCGTGGCCCTTCGCCGACGGGGGGAGGCCGAGCCGCAGGTCGGCCCAGCGGGTGCGGACGCCGAGCCGCTGGGCGTCGATGTAGGCGAGGATGCGCTCGTCGATGTCGACCACCGTGACGTCGGTCTCGGGATGGATCAGCTTGACCGCCAGCGAGGTCAGGTCGTGGTCGCCGACGCACAGGAGCCGGGCGCCGGGGAGCCAGAAGCGGGTGCCGAGCAGCAACGCCCGCCTGAGGACCGTCTCGGGTGTGGCCGAGACGTGGTCGAGGACGTGGCGGGGCCGGGGGGCCTCGGCGATGAGGGTGGTCAGGCGGTCGAGTGCTTGCCGGTAGTGGGGGAGCAGGTGGGCGACCGGGTCTTCCGGGGGCGGGGCCAGGGCCAGGAGGTCCTGGTAGGCGGCGGTGTCGGTCAGAGGCACTCGGAACGTGTCTCCGGCGCGCTCCAGGGGGAGCTCGCGGAGCAGGGCCTCGATGGTGCGCCTGGAGGTGGCGGTCTCCCTGATGACGCTCGCCAGGGTCCACCATTGGCCGTCGCAGAGGAGAGTCAGGGCGTGCCTGAGCCGCCTGCTGTCCGTCCCGGCCTCGCCCAGCAGCCGTTCTACCCCGTCACGGTCCATGGGGGCAACCTTATCGATCGCCCAGACCCCTTCCGGCCTGGCGCTTCGACCGCCCCCCGGCAGCCAGTGCGTCCAGATCACCGACGGCGCCTGCCGTGCGGCTAGGGACCCGTGACGCACGGGGGTGGTGGGGATGGGATCAATGACGACCGGGGCGGTGCGGTTGGGGATCCGGAGGACTGGGGGGTGGTGGGCTCGGGGGGTGTGAGGGGATGGGGATGGTCCGTGGGGAAGCCGGGGCAGTGGGAGAGGGGCAGAGGAGGGGTCGGCGGGATTGGTCGGTGGGTGGGGTAGGGAGCGATTCCGGGGGTGGGGGAGGCGGTGGGGTGAGGGATCGGGCAGGGGAATCGCTTACGGTGGCGCATATCGTTGGTGAAATCTGGGAATTTTGAAGGGCTACCTGGGGGTTTGGGATAGCGAGTTCGGATGTCGGTGTCGGGTCGAATGTTCGCAATGCGGACGTGGCGGGCACCATTCCGGCAGGGTGCGGTAACCTCTACCCACGGTATGCAGCAGGGCCAACGTCGTCCCCGCCTGTAGTGCAGTTCAGACAGACGAAAGACGACGGGAGGGATTCAATGCCTGCTGCCCACCTCGGGTTCCCCGAGCCTCAGGGCCTGTACCACCCCGCCAACGAGCACGATGCCTGCGGTGTCGCCATGGTTGCCGACGTCGCGGGGCGTCGCGGGCATGGGATCGTGGTCAAGGCGCTGACGGCGCTGAACAACCTTGATCATCGGGGGGCCAAGGGTAGCGAGCCGGACACCGGTGACGGCGCCGGGATCCTGACGCAGATCCCCGATGAGTTCTATCGCGCGAACGTGCCGTTCGCGCTCCCCGGCAACGGCCGGTACGCCACCGGCATCGCCTTCCTGCCCTTCGACGAGCAGGCCAGGGGCATCGCCACCGGCCTGATCGAGGAGATCGCGGCCGAGGAGGGCCTGACCGTGCTCGGCTGGCGGGAGCTGCCCGTCGACCGAACGCTTCCCGGACCGAGCGCCCGCGCCGTCATGCCGCACTTCGCCCAGCTCTTCGTGGCCGGTCAGGACGGCGCGGAGGGGATGGAGCTCGACCGGCTGGCGTTCTGCCTGCGCAAGCGGGCCGAGCACGAGGCGGACGTGTATTTCCCCTCGCTGTCCGCGCGCACGATCGTCTACAAGGGCATGCTCACCCCCGACCAGGTCGAGCCGTTCTTCCCCGACCTGAGCGACGAGCGCTACGAGACCGCGATCGCGCTGGTGCACTCGCGCTTCTCCACCAACACCTTCCCGAGCTGGCCGCTGGCCCACCCCTACCGCTTCATCGCCCACAACGGCGAGATCAACACGGTCAAGGGCAACCGCAACTGGATGCGGGCTCGCGAGGCGATGCTGAAGTCCGCCCACATTCCGGGCGATATTTCACGACTTTTCCCCATCTGTGACCCGGAGGGCAGCGACACCGCCAGCTTCGACGAGGCCCTCGAGCTGCTCCACATCGGCGGCCGGAGCCTCCCCCACGCCGTCCTGATGATGATCCCGGAGGCGTGGGAGAACCACACCGAGATGGACCCGGCCCGCCGGGCCTTCTACGAGTTCCACTCCACGCTGATGGAGGCCTGGGACGGCCCGGCGTCGATCACGTTCACCGACGGCACGCTCGCCGGCGCCGTGCTCGACCGCAACGGGCTGCGCCCGGGACGGTTCTGGGTGACCGCCGACGGCCTGGTCGTGCTGGCCTCCGAGGCGGGTGTCCTCGACTTCAAGCCCGAGGACGTGGTCAGGAAGGGCCGCCTGCAGCCGGGCCGGATGTTCCTCATCGACACCGCCCGCGGCAAGATCATCGAGGACGACGAGATCAAGGCCGAGCTCGCCGCCGAGCTCCCGTACGCCGACTGGCTGCACGCCGGACTCGTCAGGTTCGAGGAGCTGCCCGCCCGGCAGCGCGAGATCCCCACCCACGAGGCGCTCGTCAAGCGGCAGCAGACCTTCGGCTACACCGAGGAGGAGCTGCGCGTCATCCTGTCGCCGATGGCCAGGACCGGTGCCGAGCCGATCGGCTCCATGGGCACCGACACCCCCGTCGCCGTGCTGAGCGAGCGGCCGCGACTGCTGTTCGACTACTTCACGCAGCTCTTCGCGCAGGTCACGAACCCGCCGCTGGACGCCATCCGGGAGGAGCTGGTCACCTCGCTGGCCAGCACCATCGGGCCGGAGGGCAACCTGCTCGACCCGGGGCCGTCGTCGTGCCGCCAGCTCGTGCTGCCGTACCCGGTGATCGACAATGACGAGCTCGCCAAGATCATCCACATCAACGACGAGCACGACCTGCCCGGGTTCCACCCGTACGTCATCAGCGGCCTGTACGAGGTCGCGGGCGGCGGCGAGGCCCTGCTGCACCGGCTGGAGGAGATCAGGGCGGAGGCGTCCAGGGCGATCGCCGACGGCGCCCGGATCATCGTGCTGACCGACCGCGGCTCCTCCGACGCGCTGGCCCCGATCCCGTCGCTGCTGCTCACCGGCGCCGTGCACCACCACCTGATCCAGGAGAAGACCCGGACCAAGATCGGCCTGGTCATCGAGACCGCCGAGGCCCGCGAGTGCCACCACATGGCGCTGCTGATCGGCTACGGCGCCGCCGCGATCAACCCCTACCTCGCCATCGAGACCGTCGAGGACCTGGTCGACACCGGTGCCCTGCAGCTCGACAAGCGCAAGGCCGTGCGCAACCTGATCAAGGCGTACGGCAAGGGCGTCATCAAGGTCATGTCCAAGATGGGCGTGTCCACCGTGGCCTCCTACACCGGCGCGCAGATCTTCGAGGCGCTCGGCCTGGGCGCGGAGGTCATCGACGCCTGCTTCACCGGCACCACCTCGCGCCTCGGCGGCGTCGGGTTCGACGTGCTGGCCAAGGAGGTCGAGCAGCGCCACCGGCACGCCTACCCGCGGGTGGAGAACGCCCACCGCAGGCTCCAGGTCGGCGGCGAGTACCAGTGGCGGCGCGAGGGCGAGCCGCACCTGTTCAACCCCGACACGGTCTTCAAGCTGCAGCACGCCACCAGGACCCGCCGCTACGAGATCTACAAGGAGTACACGCGGCTCGTCGACTCCCAGGCGGAGCGGCTGATGACCCTGCGCGGCCTGTTCAAGCTGCGCAAGGGCGACCCCGTCCCGATCGAGGAAGTCGAGCCCGTCGAGAACATCGTCAAGCGCTTCTCCACCGGCGCGATGTCGTACGGCTCGATCTCGATGGAGGCGCACGAGACGCTCGCCATCGCGATGAACCGGCTCGGCGGCAAGTCCAACACCGGCGAGGGCGGCGAGGACCCCGAGCGCCTGTACGACCCGGTGCGGCGCAGCGCCATCAAGCAGGTCGCCTCCGGCCGGTTCGGCGTCACCTCCGAATACCTGGTGAACGCCGCCGACCTGCAGATCAAGATGGCCCAGGGCGCCAAGCCCGGCGAGGGCGGCCAGCTCCCCGGCCACAAGGTCTACCCGTGGATCGCCAAGACCCGGCACTCCACGCCCGGCGTCGGTCTCATCTCGCCGCCGCCGCACCACGACATCTACTCGATCGAGGACCTGGCCCAGCTCATCCACGACCTGAAGAACTCCAACCCGGAGTCCAGGGTCCACGTGAAGCTGGTCGCCGAGGTCGGCGTCGGCACGGTCGCCGCGGGCGTGTCGAAGGCGCACGCCGACGTGGTGCTCATCTCCGGGCACGACGGCGGCACCGGCGCGTCACCTCTGACGAGTCTCAAGCACGCGGGCGCGCCGTGGGAGCTCGGCCTGGCCGAGACCCAGCAGACCCTGCTGCTGAACGGACTGCGCGACCGCATCGTCGTCCAGGTCGACGGCCAGCTCAAGACCGGCCGTGACGTGGTCATCGCCGCGCTGCTCGGCGCCGAGGAGTTCGGCTTCGCCACCGCGCCCCTCGTGGTCAGCGGCTGCGTCATGATGCGGGTCTGCCACCTCGACACCTGCCCCGTGGGCGTGGCCACGCAGAACCCCGAGCTGCGCAAGCGGTTCACCGGCAAGCCGGAGTTCGTGGTCAACTTCTTCGAGTTCGTCGCCGA
This sequence comes from Nonomuraea sp. B12E4, assembly GCF_039871825.1. NCBI lineage: Bacteria > Bacillati > Actinomycetota > Actinomycetes > Streptosporangiales > Streptosporangiaceae > Nonomuraea > Nonomuraea sp. B12E4. Next base: position 13,765 of record NZ_JBDPME010000001.1, read on the forward strand.
GGAGATCCGCGAATACCTGGCCGAGCTGGGCTTCCGCTCGCTCGACGAGGCGATCGGGCACGTCGAGATGCTCGACACGACGGCGGCCGAGGACCACTGGAAGGCCAGCGGGCTCAACCTGTCGCCGATCCTGCACCGGCCGGAGCTGCCCGCGGGCACGGCGATGCACCGCATCGTCGAGCAGGACCACGGGCTCCAGCACGCGCTGGACAACACGCTGATCCAGCTCGCCGAGGGCGCGATCAAGGAGGGCACCCCGGTCACGCTGGAGCTGCCCATCCGCAACGTCAACCGTACGGTCGGCACCATGCTCGGCTACCAGGTCACCAAGCGGTACGGTGGCGAGGGCCTGCCCGACAACACCATCGACATCGGGTTCACCGGCTCGGCGGGCAACTCGTTCGGCGCGTTCGTGCCGCGCGGGATCACGCTGAGGCTGACCGGCGACGCCAACGACTATCTCGGCAAGGGCCTGTCCGGCGGGCGGATCACCGTCCGGCCGCACGACGAGGCCCCGCTCGACGGCCACATCATCTCCGGAAACGTCGCCCTGTACGGCGCCACCTCCGGCGAGGTGTTCATCCGCGGTGTCGTCGGCGAGCGGTTCTGCGTGCGCAACTCCGGCGCCACGGCGGTCGTCGAGGGGGTGGGCGACCACGGCTGCGAGTACATGACCGGCGGCCGGGCCGTCGTCCTCGGGCCCACCGGGCGCAACTTCGCGGCCGGCATGTCGGGCGGCATCGCGTACCTGCTGGATGTCAAGCCCGAGCGGGTCAACCGCGGGATGGTCGCCATCGAGCCGCTCACCGAGGAGGACACCGAGTTCCTCAAGGAGACGGTCGAGAAGCACTTCGCGGAGACCGGCTCGCCGGTCGCCAAGCAGCTGCTGGCCGGGTGGGACGCGGCGGTCGGCAGGTTCGGCAAGATCATGCCGACGGACTACAAGAGGGTGCTGGCGGCCGCCGAGGCCGCCCGCATCGAGGGCAGGGACGTCGACGAGGCGGTCATGGCCGCCGCGGTGCAGTCATGACCCGCCGTGACGAGCCACGCCGTGACGGCGGGCTGTTCAGGTCAGAGCACGTTCGGAGCTAAGGGAGGCGTACACCGATGGCTGACCCCAAGGGTTTTCTCACGCATGACCGGGAGCTGCCCGCGCGCCGCCCCGTGGACGTCCGCATCAGCGACTGGCGCGAGGTCTACCAGGACTTCGCGCCGGAGAAGCTGACCAAGCAGGCCGCCCGCTGCATGGACTGCGGCATCCCGTTCTGCCACAACGGCTGCCCGCTGGGCAACCTCATCCCCGAGTGGAACGACCTCGTCTTCCGCCACGACTGGCGGGAGGCGATCGAGCGGCTGCACGCCACGAACAACTTCCCGGAGTTCACCGGCCGGCTCTGCCCGGCTCCGTGCGAGGCGGCGTGCGTGCTCGGCATCAACTCCGACCCGGTGGCGATCAAGCGGGTCGAGGTCGAGATCATCGACCGGGCGTTCGCCGAGGGCTGGGTCACCCCGCAGCCCCCGGCCGCCAGGACCGGCAAGCGGGTGGCGATCATCGGCTCGGGTCCCGCCGGCCTGGCCGCCGCCCAGCAGCTCACCAGGGCCGGGCACGACGTGGTGGTGTACGAGCGGGCCGACCGGATCGGCGGCCTGCTGCGCTACGGCATCCCCGAGTTCAAGATGGAGAAGCGCCACATCGAACGCCGCCTGGCGCAGATGCGGGCCGAGGGCACCGAGTTCCGCACCGGCGTGAACGTCGGCGTCGACATCACCGCTGCCGAGCTGCGCACGCAGTTCGACGCCGTGGTGCTGGCCGGCGGCGCCACCCAGTGGCGGGACCTGCCGGTGCCCGGGCGCGAGCTCAAGGGCGTCTACCAGGCCATGGAATACCTGCCATTGTCCAACAAGGTCCAGGAGGGCGACCTCGCCGTCTCGCCCGTCTCGGCCGAGGGCAGGCACGTGGTGGTGATCGGCGGCGGTGACACCGGGGCCGACTGCATCGGCACGGCGATCCGGCAGGGCGCGCTGTCCGTCACCCAGCTTGAGATCATGCCGCGGCCGCCCGAGTCCAGGCCCGGCAGCCAGCCGTGGCCGACCTACCCCATGCTGTTCAAGATGGAGAGCGCGCACGAGGAGCTCGCCGACGGCGGGGGAGACCGGATCTACGCGGTCTCCACCACGGAGTTCGTGGGCGACGCCGACGGCAACGTGCGGGCGCTGCGGCTGGTCGAGGTGGAGGGGCCGCAGAGCGGCTTCAAGCCTGTTCCGGGCACCGAGCGGGAGATCCCGGCCGAGCTGGTCACCCTGTCGATGGGCTTCCTCGGCCCGGAGAAGGGCGACCTGCTGCAGGACCTGGCCGAGGTCGCCGGAGACGGCTTCTACGACGCCCGGGGCAACGTCGCCCGTGACAAGACGTTCATGTCCAAGGTGGAGGGCGTCTTCGTGGCCGGTGACATGGGGCGCGGGCAGTCGCTCATCGTGTGGGCCATCGCCGAGGGGCGGGCCGCCGCCTCGGGCGTGGACCGGTTCCTGACCGGGGAGACGGCGCTGCCGTACCCGATCCTGCCGACCGCGCGGCCGCTCGTGTGAGGTCGGCGCCGCTGACCCGGCGCCTTCCGGGGCCGGGTCAGCGGTCGCGGACGACGCCGTCGCAGGTCGCGCTGGCCTGGACGACGCTCAACCCCGGCGTGACGGCCCCCATCGTGGGCGCGCGGACCCTGAGGCAGCTAGAGGACAATCTGGGGGCCCTGGACCTGCGGTTCAGCGATGAGCAGCGGGCCGTGCTGGCCGAGGCGAGCGGGATCGAGCTGGGCTTCCCGCACGACTTCCTGGCCCGCCCGATGCCCCGCCAGGTCATCCTGGGCGGCGTCACCATCGAGCCCCGCCACTGACAGCCCTCCGGCGGCGGTGTGCGGCCCCGGCGACGGGCTTCGGCACGCCGGTGACCGGCCTCTGGCGGGGCCGTCTGGCCGTTGGATCACGCCGGAACTAAGGTCCGCTTCACCCGGTCATCGACCGAAATTTCACTACTAAGTTGCATCACGTGTTTACTGTCGGGAAGATGCAAGTTCTGCGGTAGGTCGGTGGAGGGGGAAACATGCGGCGGGTCGCCTCTGCCTTGACAGCGCTCGCCGTTCTCGGCGCGCTCGGTGCCTGCACACCGGAGAGCGCGTCCGAACCCAGGGCCACGGCCTCGGTCCGGAAGCCCGCCGCCGCCCAGCAGGGCGAATACCTGGTCTTCTACGCGAACGGTCACCACGGCGACGCCCTGCGGGCCGTCGAACAGGCCGGCGGCACCCCGGCGGGCGAGGACGCCCGGCTCGGCTACCTGATGGCGAACGCGGGCGCCTCCTTCATCGACCGCCTGGACCCGGGCCAGGCCATCGTCGGGGTCTCCCAGGACCGCGAGATCGGCCACGCGCCGCCCACCCCGGCCGCGCCCCCCAGCTCGGCCAGGCCCCCCGCCGCCCGCCGTTCCGGCTCCGCGACCTCCGCGACCTCCGCGGACCACCGCGCCGACGCCGGTATCGACGCCGACCGCGGTGCCGGTGCCGGTGCCGAAGCTGACCGCGGTGCCGGTGCCGACCGCCGTACCAGCGCCATGGCCCCGCGGACGGCGGCGTTCCCCGACGCGCGGTCGTTCACCAAGAGCTCCGGCGAGCCGCTCGCCGGGCGTCAGTGGGACATGCGCATGATCGGCGCCGACCGCGCGCACGCGAAGGTGCCCGGCTCCCGGCAGGTCCTGGTCGGCGTCATCGACACCGGGATCGACGGCAAGCACCCCGACATCGCCCCCAACTTCAACCGGGAGCTCAGCCGCAACTTCGTCACCGACAAGCCCAGGGACGAGTTCGGCGACGAACTCGACGGCCCCTGCGAGGCGGCGCTCTGCAAGGACCCCGTGGACGAGGACGACGACGGCCACGGCACGCACGTGGCCAGCACCATCGCCTCCCCGATCAACGGCGTCGGCATCGCGGGCGTCGCGCCCGGCGTACAGATCGTGAACATCAGGGCAGGCCAGGACTCCGGCTTCTTCTTCCTCAAGCCCAGCCTCGACGCCCTCACCTACGCCGCCGACATCGGCGTGGACGTGGTGAACATGAGCTACTTCGTCGACCCCTGGCTGTTCAACTGCGCCGACAACAAGGCCGACGACAAGAAGGAGCGGCTCGAACAGCGGGCCATCATCACCGGCATGCAGCGGGCCCTCGACTACGCCCGCCAGCGCGACGTCACCCTCATCACCGCCCTCGGCAACGGCTCCACCGACCTCGGCCACCCCAAGGTCGACCAGCAGAGCCCCGGCTACCCGCAGGGCAGCGAGAAGGAGCGCTCGGTCGACAACCACTGCCTCAACGTCCCCGCCGAGTCGCAGGGCGTCATCTCCGTCGCGGCCGTCGGCCCCTCCGGGCGCAAGGCCGTCTACAGCGACTACGGCGTCGAGCAGGCCGACCTCGCCGCTCCCGGCGGTGACGTGCTCGACGGCAAGGGCTCCAAGGCCACCAGGTCGATCCTGGCCGCCGCCCCGGAGCGCGTACTGCGTGCCGCGGGCCGCATAGACGCCAGGGGCAACCCCAGGGGCCCGGACGTGGTCAAGGACTGCACCGGCGGCTCCTGCTCCTACTACCAGTACCTGGACGGCACCTCCATGGCCGCGCCGCACGCCACCGGCGTCGCCGCCCTCCTCATCAGCCGTTTCGGCAAGCCCGGCAAGGGCGGCCTCGACCTCGCTCCGGCCACCGTCGAGGACCTGCTCTACAAGACGGCCACCCCCAAGGGCTGCCCGTCGCCCCGCCAGTTCGCCTACCACGTGGCCGGCGGGGACGCGGTCCACGTCTGCGAGGGCGAGCCGTCCCGCAACGGTTTCTACGGCCACGGCATTGTGGACGCCTGGAAGGCGGCTACCTTCGAACCATGATGTATCGCCTCCTCGCCGACGCGGCGATGGTGGCGCATTTCACATTTCTCCTCTACCTGGCCCTGGGCGGGTTCGTCGCGTGGCGCTGGCGGCGGACGATCTGGGCCCACCTTCCCGTCGTCGGCTGGGGCATCTTCTCGATCGTCACCGGTGTCGAGTGCCCGCTGACCCTCGCCGAGGACTGGGGCCGCCGATATGCGGGCATGGAGGGACTGCCGCCCAGCGGCTTCATCGACCACTACATCGAGGGCGTGATCTACCCGGAGGAGTACACGAACTTGGCGCGTCTGGGGGTCGCCGTTCTCGTACTGTTCTCCTACGTCGGGTACGTTCTCCGTCGTCAATGACTGCCAAGTGGTCTGTACCAATTAAGGTAGGACTCGTGACTCGTCGTGCGAAAATCGTCTGCACTCTAGGCCCCGCCACATCCTCCAAGGAACGCCTGCGCGAGCTGATCGCCGCCGGCATGGACGTGGCACGGTTCAACCTCAGCCATGGCAATCATGACATGCACAGAGAGGTCTATGACCGGGTCAGGGAGGTGGCGGCCGACCTCGGCCGCGGCGTAGGCGTGCTCGCTGACCTGCAAGGTCCCAAGATCCGGGTCGGCACGTTCGAGGAGGGCCCGGTCCGGCTGGGGTTCGGCGACGTGTTCGCGATCACCGCCGAGGACGTGCCGGGCGACCGCGAGCAGGTCTCGACCACCTACAAGGGCCTGCCCAACGACGTCCGGGCCGGCGACACGATCCTGGTCGACGACGGCCGCCTCGTCCTGGAGGTCAACCGCGTCGAGGCCGACCGCGTCATCACCCGCGTCGTCATCGGCGGCATGATCTCCGACAACAAGGGCCTCAACCTGCCGGGCGTCAACGTCAGCGCCCCCGCGCTGACCGACAAGGACGAGGCCGACCTGCGCTGGGCGCTGCGCACCGGCTTCGACATGATCGCTCTGTCGTTCGTGCGCCGTCCGTCCGACGCCGACGTGGTGCGCAACATCATGGAGCAGGAGGCCGTGCGCCTGCCGCTGCTCGCCAAGATCGAGAAGCCGCAGGCCGTCGACCGCCTGCCCGAGATCGTCGAGGCCTTCGACGGCATCATGGTCGCCCGCGGCGACCTGGGCGTGGAGCTGCCGCTGGAGGACGTACCGATCGTGCAGCGGCGCATCATCGAGCTGTGCCGCGAGAAGGCCCGCCCGGTCATCGTCGCCACCCAGATGCTCGACTCCATGATGAACTCCCCGCGTCCCACCCGGGCCGAGACCTCCGACGTGGCCTACGCGGTCATGGACGGCGCCGACGCCGTCATGCTGTCGGGCGAGACCTCCGTCGGCAACTACCCGATCGAGGCCGTGTCCACGATGGACCGCATCGCCTGCGCGGCCGAGAAGTCCTCCCTGCAGGCCACGCACACGCTGGGGCGCCTGCCCGAGACCACCGGCGGCGCGATCGCGCGGGCGGCGGCCGAGGTGGGGGCCATCGTGGGGGCCAAGGCGCTGATCGCGTTCACGATGTCGGGGGAGACGGCGCGCCGTCTGGCCCGCTACCGCTCGCCGATCCCGCTGATGGCGTTCACGTCCGCGCCGCACGTGCGCGGGCAGTTGTCGCTGACATGGGGGGTGGAGACGTTCCACGTGCCGTTCGTGCATCACACGGATGACATGGTGCGGCAGGTCGAGGCGTCGCTGCTGGCCCTGGGGCAACTGGAGAAGGGCGACAAGGTCGTCATCGTGGCCGGCTCCCCTCCCGGCACCCCCGGCTCCACCAACGCCCTCCGCGTCCACACGATCGGCTCCGCCGTATCACATACACACTGATCCGTTACGCTGCGCCGTGGCCTGCCACTCGCCGTAGCGGGCTGATGGCCCTCCAGGAAACGGCCGCTGACCCTTCACCGGCGGCCCGCCGTTACGGAGCGCCCTGTGGGCCCCCTACGTGGTTGGACGTGGGCCCGTCACGGTGGCGGGCCCAGGTCGGCTGGGTGGCTCGCTGAGGGCGTTTTATCCCCAAAGGGCGGGTGCTCTCAAGGGGCCCCGCCCGGGCGGGGTGTCAGTTGGCGTGGAGGGCGGCGTTGAGCTCTATGGTGGTGCCCTGGCGGGGGACTGCCTCCACCGCGCCCGACTGGGAGTTCCTGCGGAGCAGGATGCCGTTCGAGCCGGACAGTTCGGCCGCCTTGACCACCGTGCCGTCGGGGAGGGCGACCTTGGTGCCCGCCGTCACGTAGAGGCCCGCCTCCACCACGCAGTCGTCGCCCAGCGAGATGCCGATGCCGGCGTTGGCGCCCAGCAGGCAGCGCTCGCCGATCGAGATGACCTGCTTGCCGCCGCCCGACAGGGTGCCCATGATCGAGGCGCCGCCGCCCACGTCGGAGCCGTCGCCGACCACGACCCCGGCCGAGACCCGGCCCTCGATCATGGAGGCGCCCAGGGTGCCGGCGTTGAAGTTGACGAAGCCCTCGTGCATGACCGTGGTGCCGCTGGCCAGGTGGGCGCCGAGGCGTACGCGGTCGGCGTCGGCGATGCGGACGCCGGACGGCAGCACGTAGTCCACCATTCGCGGGAACTTGTCCACCCCGTAGACCGTCACCGCGCCCCGCGCCCGCAACCGCAGGCGCGCCCGCTCGAAGTCGGGGACCGGGCACGGGCCGAAGTTGGTCCACACGACGTTGGCCAGCAGGCCGAAGACGCCGTCCAGGTTGACGCCGTGCGGCCGGACCAGGCGGCTGGAGATCAGGTGCAGCCGCAGGTAGACGTCGTGGGCGTCCACCGGGGCCTCCGAGAGCTTGGCGATGCCGGTGCGCACCGCCACCACCTCGACGCCCCGCGCCCCGTCGGGCCCCGTCAGCTCGGCCAGCTCGCCGGCGTCGTCAGCGGAGAGGCGCGCGGTGCCCGTGGCGGGCGCTTCGCCCAACTCCGGGGCGGGGAACCAGGTGTCGAGGACGGTGCCGTCGGCGGCGATGGTCGCGAGGCCGACGCCGAACGCGCCGGTCGAGGTGGGATCGATTGCAGTCACGGGCCAAAAATACCGGTTCGAAGCTCAGCCCAGGGCGCCCAGGTCGGCCGACAGCCAATGCTCAGGGCGCATGCGGAACGTCACGAGCACGTTGAGGTCCGAGCCCTGCACGTAGCCCGCCACGGCGTCGGGCGGCAGGTAGCGGGACGAGATGCGGGTCAGCTCCTCCAGCGTCGTGGGCCCGGACCACGCGACCCTGCCCTCCACCGACACGTACCGGTAGGTCGGGCTCGCCCGCTGCACCAGCATCGTGAACCGGCCCACCTTCGAGATCAGCCGCGCCTTGCGCGAGTCGCCCTCGGTCAGGAACCGGATCTCGCCGCCTGGGGTGTAGTCGTACCAGACGGGCACGCTCAACGGCGCCCGGCCGTCGCCGGCCTCCACGGCCAGGCTCGCGATGTGCGGCTCCGCCAGGAATGCCTCCCGGTCCGCCACGCTCAACGGCATTGCGCCCCACCCCCGTCTTCGTCTATCTGATGACGGATATGCCCGGTGGACGGGCTTCCCAAAGCTCATCTGCCCCTTTGCCACCAATTGTCGAGCCTGTCGCGGCCGCCTCGGGTGTCGCCGCATCACCCCGCCGGGCACGGACCCGGCGCGTACGCCGGCCGCTCAGCGAGCGTCGTCGCCGTGCGCACGAACGCCGCCAGCGCCCGCGACCGCGTCCCCGCCGGCCAGGCCAGCACCACCGTCGTCGGTGCCGCGTCCAGGACCGGCACGCACACGAGATCGCGCCGGACGTGCTCCCTGACCGACTCCGGCACCACCGCGACCAGCCGCCCCAGCGCCGCCAACTGCATCAACGTCGCCGGATCGCTGATCTCCCCGTGCTGCTCCGGCCAGCAGGGCGCCGGGCCGGCCGCCAGATCGGCCCGGTGGACGAAGGCCCGCCCGGCCAGCGGGTCGCCTGCTGCATGATCGCCACGCTGCCCTCGACCCGCAGCGGCTGGCTGTCGAATCCGGTGAGGTCCTCGTACGGGCAGTGCAGGAACGCCACGTCCGCCGTGCCCTCACGCACCAGCCGGGCCCGCTCCGTCACCGCGCACAGCACCAGATCCACCTCCACCGCGTCCGGGTGGCCGCGGTAGGCCGCGAGGAGGTCCGGCAGCAGCCCCCCGTCGCCGCCCGGCTTCAGCGCCACCACCAAGCGCGGCTCGGTGCGGCCGGCCCGCTGGGTGCGGATCCGCGCGACGGCCACGGCGTCCAGCACCTTGGCCGCCTCCCTGGCCAGCACCTCGCCCGCGGGGGTCAGCGAGATCCTCGGCCCCGACCGGTCGAACAGCGTGACCCCGAGCCGCCGCTCCAGCTTCTGGATCGCCCTCGACAGCGGCGGCTGCGCGATGCCGAGCCGCTCGGCCGCCCGCCCGAAGTGCAGCTCCGCCGCGACGGCGGCGAAGTAGGCGGCCTATCCGCCCGCCAAGACCGCGCTCAACGCCCTCACCGTCCAGTACGCCAAGGAACTGCGCAAGGACGGCATCCTCGTCAACGCAGCCGCCCCCGGGGCCTGCGCCACCGACTTCACCAAGGACCTGCCGTTCGAGATCACGCGCACCGCGGCGCAGGGCGCGGCCATCGTCATCGAGCTGGCGCTGCTCGGCCCCGACGGGCCCACGGGAGGGTTCTTCGACGACGCCGGGCCGGTGCCCTGGTGACCGCCGTCAGCGGCTGTCGCGGAAGGTCAGGGCGGTGGGTGGTGCCGGAAGCGGGATTCGAACCCGCACGCCCTCTCGAGCAGACGCTTTTGAGGCGTCCATGTCTGCCATTCCATCATTCCGGCCGAAATATCCGGATTTGTCCGGACCTACGCCGCACCCTACCACCGAAGTTGATCAGTTGCCGGGCGCCAGCGTGGCTCTAATGTACCGGACGTCTGTACTCTTCTGCTCGTGAGTACGCAGCGGCGAGTAGTGATCGCGGAAGACGAGGCCCTGATCCGCCTCGACCTCAAGGAGATGCTCCAGGAGGACGGCTACGTCGTCGTGGGCGAAGCTGGTGACGGGGAGCAGGCGATCCGGCTGGCCGCCGAAATGCGCCCCGATCTTGTCATCCTGGACGTGAAGATGCCCGTGCTCGACGGCATCTCGGCGGCCGAGCGCATCGTGGCCGAGCGGATCGCCCCGTGCCTCATCCTCACCGCCTTCTCCCAGCGGGACCTGGTCGAGCGGGCCAGGGACGCGGGGGCGATGGCCTACCTGGTCAAGCCGTTCACGAAGGCGGACCTGGTGCCGGCCATCGAGATGGCGGTGAGCAGGCACGAGGAGATGGTGGCGCTGGCCGCCGAGGTGTCCAGCCTGTCGGAGCGGCTGGAGACCAGGAAGCTGGTCGAGCGGGCCAAGGGACAGTTGATGACGCGGCACGGCTGGAGCGAGCCGCAGGCGTTCCGGTGGATCCAGAAGGCCTCCATGGACCGCCGGTTGAGCATGCGGGAGGTTGCTCAGATCGTTATAGACGACGCGGCCGAGCGGAGCTGAGAGGTCCTCTATCAGGTGATCCGGCCCGGTGGGTTGTGGTGTGGTCACGAGTGGGCATCCAACCGGCTTCGGTCGCTTTCGTGGAGGGCGTCCCGGCGCGTAACTGATGGGCGGACGGAAGGTCCGCTCATCTCGAACGGAGACGCTCTCGATGATCCGCATTTGCCTGGCGGAGTACACGTACGCGGCCGAGTCGTACGACGCCGCCATGCTGATCGCGCTGGCCGCCGAGGCGGCCGGGGACGACGCGGGGACGAGCATCGCGGCGCGGCTGGTGGCGACCAGCAAGACCGGCGAGAAGTGCACGGCATTCCGGGAGTGCGCGGCGCCGCTGAAGGCGGGCAAGGACATCGACTACGAGGGCGTCAGCGGCCCGGTCGAGTTCAACGACGCGGGCGATCCGTCGATCGCGACGATCGGCGTCTATCAGTACGGCGCCGACAACAAGTTCAACGCCGCCAAGGCGCTTGAATACCGCAAGGGCAACATCGCCGGTTAAGTCCCAGCCCTTATCCCATACCCCGGATTTCGGTCCCGAATCGGACCAATTTCGGTTCGGGCAGGGCCGCTAGTTGCTGAGACCGTAACTCTCGTGAAACAACCCATAACTATGCGTGTTTGGGACATTACGAATCTGCATAAATGACGCGTAAGAACTCCCCACTTCCTCCCCAAGGAGGCATGCTGAGCTCGGAAAACCCGGCGAAGGAGATCGTCCCTTCGTTGAGATTGGGGGAGTTCGTTTTATGATCCGCATTGCTCCAGCGGGGCGCGTACTGGCCGTGGCGGCCGTCGCGAGCCTGGCCCTGACGGCTTGTGGCGGCGGCGACGGCGGCGAGACGGCCGCGCAGCAGCAGACCGGGTCGGCGGCGCCGTCCTCGGCTGCCCCGCCGGCGGCGAAGGGCGACGGCACCCTGACCATCGGCACGGTGCTGCCGCAGACCGGTTCGCTGGCCTTCCTCGGCCCGCCCGAATTCGCCGGTGTCGACCAGGCCATCAAGGAGATCAACGAGGCCGGCGGCGTGCTCGGCAAGCCGGTCAACAAGATCCACACCGACTCCGGCGACACGACCACCAACATCGCCTCCCAGTCGGTGGACAAGCTGCTCGCGCAGGGTGCCGACGCCATCGTCGGCGCCGCCTCCTCGTCGGTGTCCGAGTCGATCGTCGACAAGATCACCGGTGCGGGCGTGGTGCAGTTCTCGCCGGCCAACACCTCCGACAGCTTCACCACGATCAAGGACAACGGGCTCTACTTCCGTACCGCGCCGCCGGACAAGCTGCAGGGCCGCGTGCTCGGCGACCTGATCGCGGGCGACGGCAACGACACCGTCGGGATCCTCGCCATGCAGGACTCCTACGGCTCCGGCCTGGCCAGCCAGGTCTCCGCGACGGCCGAGGCGGCCGGCGCCACGATCGTGGAGCGAGTGGACTACGACCCCAAGGCCGCCGAGTTCTCGGCCGACGTGGCCAAGATCAAGGCGAAGAACCCGAAGGCCATCGTGCTGATCGGCTTCGAGGAGACCTCCAAGGTCATCCAGGAGCTGGTCAAGCAGGGCCTGACCGCCGACAAGCACCAGTGGTACATGGTGGACGGCAACATGTCGAACACCAATTACCAGGACATGCCCAAGGGCACGCTCAAGGGGGTCAAGGGCACGATCCCCGGCGCCGCGGCCCCCGAGGACTTCAGGAAGAAGCTCCTGGAGATCAACCCCGAGCTCGAGGACTACACCTACGCCGCCGAGTCGTACGACGCGGCCAACCTGATCGCGCTGGCCGCCGAGGCCGCCAAGAGCGACGCGCCCGGCGACGTGGCGGGCAAGCTGATGGAGGTCAGCAAGGGCGGCGAGAAGTGCAAGGACTTCAAGACCTGCGTCGACCTGCTGAAGGGCGGCAAGGACTTCGACTACGACGGTCTCAGCGGCCCGGTCGAGTTCAACGAGGCCGGTGACCCGGCCGTCGCCACCATCGGCGTCTACCAGTACGGCGACAACAACCAGTACCCCGGCAAGGCGCTGGAGTACCGAACCGGCAACATCGCGGGCTGACCCGCCACGACGGCCTGACCCGCTCAAGCATCCGCCCCGGTGCCCGCCCGGCACCGGGGCGGCGGCGTGTCCGGCGGGCTCCTCAGCCGCCCAGGCCGCACACCCGCAGCGCGTAGTCGATGAGGCGATCTTGCAGCGGCTTGGGCGGCGCCACGATGACCACGCGCTCCTCGCCACCGTCGACGCTCGCCCGCACGGGGAACAGGAAGGCCTTCTTGGCCTCGGCGAACGCGTGCGGGTCGCAACGCCCGGGAGTGAGCTCGATCGGCACCTCCAGCCGCTGCCGGTCGGCCGCCAGCACGCCCAGGGGCCGCCGTTCGGGCGTGACGATGTAGTGGGTGGTGCCGCCCATGTCGGTCAGCGTCACCGCGCCGCGCCCACGCCGGGTGACCACCAGGTCGCCCCGCATGACCTTGCCCGACTCCGTCCACGCCGGGCCGAACTCCAGGCTCACCGCCTGCTTGATCAGATATTCCGAGCATTCGTCACGCAGCAGCCTGGCCAGCAGCGGGTCCGGATGCGGCACCTTGAAGACCACCTCGTACGGCTGCTCGGACCCGGTTCGCACGTGGGCCACGACCGTGGCGGGGCTCACCTCGGGCAGGCCCTTGGGGGAGCAGACGGCGGCTCCGTACGTGATGGGCAGGTCCGTGCGCTCGGTCTTCCTGATGAGGGCGTCGGCCCTTTGCGCGGGCAGTGTTTTGAAAGATGGCGTGACGAGCTGGACGTCGGCGAAATACACCGGCGTCTCACTGGTATTGCGGACCGCCACCTGCAACGCGTGCACGGGCTCATCGGAACGCCATTGCGCCAGTGAGACGGATAGGCCCGCGGGCGGCACGGCAGGCGGTGGTGAAGGTGCTTCGGAGGTCCCGCAACCGGTGATGAGGACGGCCATCACGAAGGGCAGGGTAATACGCTTCACCTGTCGCAGATTAAGGTCCTTACGCAGCTCCCGTAAGTTGAGGACTGATTACGACTCCGCATCCAAGTGCCGACAGTTCCACACCGGACCTGGTTGGACCGCTCAGCGATTTTGTACGTTTCCGTCATTCGATCGGGAACAGTCGGCGGCGCTGACGGATCCCGGCCTGGAAATGAAGGAGACACTTCATGATCCGCATTGCTCCCGTGGGACGGGCGCTGGCTGTCGTGGCTGCCACCAGCCTGGCCCTGACAGCCTGCGGCGGTGGCGGCGACACCGCCACGCAGTCCTCCCCAAGCGCGGCGCCCGCCTCGTCGGCACCCGCGGCGAAGGGCGACGGCACCCTCACCCTCGGCACGCTCCTCCCCCAGACCGGTTCGCTCGCCTTCCTCGGCCCGCCCGAATTCGCGGGCGTCAACCTCGCGCTCAAGGAGATCAACGAGGCCGGGGGCGTGCTGGGCAAGCCCGTGGTCAAGTACGACACGGACTCGGGTGACACCACGACCAACATCGCTTCGCAGTCGGTCGACAAGTTGCTCGCGCAGAAGGCCGACGCCATCATCGGCGCCGCGTCCTCGTCGGTGTCGGAGTCGGTGATCGACAAGATCACGGGAGCGGGCGTCATTCACTTCTCTCCGGCCAACACCTCCGACAAGTTCACCACGATCGAGGACAAGGGTCTCTACTTCCGTACGTCCCCGCCGGACAAGCTGCAGGGCCGCGTCCTGGGTGACCTCGTGGTGTCCGACGGCAACGACACGGTCGGCATCATGGCGATGTCGGACTCCTACGGCTCGGGCCTGGCCGACCAGGTTGCGAAGACGGTCACGGACGGGGGCGGCGAAGTGGTCGCCCGCGTCGACTACGACCCGAAGGCCGCCGACTTCTCCGCCGACATCGCCAAGATCAAGGCGGCGAACCCCAAGGGCATCGTGCTGATCGGCTTCGAGGAGACGGCGAAGGTCGTGCAGGAGCTGGTCAAGCAGGGCCTGCCGGCCAGCAAGCACAAGTGGTACATGGTGGACGGCAACACCTCCAACACCAACTACGTGGACATGACCAAGGGCACGCTCGACGGCGTCAAGGGCACGATCCCGGGTGCCGCCGCCCCCGAGGAGTTCCAGAAGAAGCTCCTGGCCGTCGACCCCGCGCTCGAGGACTTCAGCTACGCCCCCGAGTCGTACGACGCGGCCAACCTGATCGCGCTGGCCGCCGAGGCCGCCAAGAGCGACGCGGGCACCGACATCGCCGGAAAGCTGATGGAGGTCAGCAAGGGCGGCGAGAAGTGCAACGACTTCAAGGCCTGCGTCGACCTGCTGAAGGCCGGCAAGGACATCGACTACGAGGGCGTCAGCGGCCCGGTCGAGTTCAACGAGGCCGGTGACCCGGCCGTCGCCACCATCGGCATCTACCAGTACGGCAGCGACAACAAGTACGCCACCAAGGCGCTCGAGTACCGCACCGGCAACATCGACGGCTAGTCCGTCACCCGAAGGGCCCGGTCCACCCGGACCGGGCCCTGCCCTTGCGCACCGGCGTTCCTATTCGCACGCGGCGCGGATCTTGTCGGCCGCCGCCCGGTACTGCTTGAGGAGCGTCACCTGCCGATCCCGCGGCACGTCGCTCTTCGCCAGCCCCGCCGTGGCCGTCTCGACCTGCGCGACCGCTCCCTTCGCCGAGGCGGGCAGCCGGTCGCCGAACTGCAGCGTGATCCCGCGCGCCTCCGCCAGGCGGCCGAGCACGGCGTCCTCGAAATACTGCTGGTCCTCCTGGCCTCGCGGCTTCAGCATGAGGTCGGCGTACCCGATGGCCGAGACGACGCGGGCGCACGGGCTGTCGGTGGGGTCGCCGCCTGTGCTGTAGCGGGCGGCCGAGGAGGCGTTCTCCTGGCAGCCGAGGAGCAGGACGGGCAACATGAGCGCAACTGCCGTCGAACGTTTCACACCGCTCATTAAAGGACGGAGAAGGGGCCCGAGGGGAGCCCCTTCTCCGTCTCGTGATCTACGCCTTGGCCAGCGTGCCCAGGTAGAGCTCGATGACCTTGGGGTCGTTGGCGAGCTGGCGCCCGGTGCCGGTGTAGGCGTTGCGGCCCTGGTCCAGGACGTAGCCGCGGTGGCAGATCTGCAGGCAGCGGCGCGCGTTCTGCTCCACCATGATCACTGTCACGCCCGCCTTGTTGATCTGCTGGGCCTGGATGAACACCAGGTCCTGCAGCTTGGGCGACAGCCCCGCCGACGGCTCGTCGAGCAGCAGCACGGAGGGTTCGGTCATGAGCGCCCTGGCCATGGCCACCATCTGCCGCTCACCACCGGACAGGGAGCCGGCGCGCTGCTTACGCCGCTCCTTGAGCGCGGGGAACAGCTCGGCGACGAACTCGAAGCGCTCCTTGAACTTCCCCGGCACCTGGAAGGCGCCCATTTCGAGGTTCTCCTCGATGGTGAGGCTGGGGAAGACGTTGTTGGTCTGCGGCACGTAGCCGACGCCGCGGGCCACCAGCGTGTGCGCCTTCATGTTGGTGATGTTCTCGCCCTTGAGCAGCACCGTGCCACTGCGGATGTTGACCAGCCCGAACATGGCCTTGAGCAGCGTCGACTTGCCGGCGCCGTTGGGGCCGATGATGCCGATCAGCTCGCCCTCTTTGACGTAGAGGTCGGAGCCGTTGAGGATGTTGACGCCCGGCAGGTAACCGGCGATCAGCTCGTCGCAGCGCAGCACGGCGTCCGCCGCGCCCGCCAGGTGGGCGGTGCGGTCGGTGATGGCCGCCTGGGACTCGGGGACGGCGTTCACTTCTGCGTCTCCTCCTCGATCTCGGCCTCGAGCGCCGCCTCGGCGTCGTGCAACTGGGCCTCCAGCTCACCCTCCGACAGCGGGGCGTCGTGATGCGCGCCCAGGTAGGCGTCGATCACGCGCTCGTCGGACATGATCGTCTCCGGCGGGCCCTCGGCGATGACCGAGCCCTGCGCCATGACGATCACCCAGTCGCTGATGTCGCGGACCATGTCCATGTCGTGCTCCACGAACAGGACCGTCATGCCCTGCTCGCGCAGGTCCTTGACGTGGCCGAGCAGCGACTGCGTCAGCGCCGGGTTGACGCCGGCCATCGGCTCGTCGAGCATGACCAGCTCCGGCTGCACCATGAGCGCGCGGGCCATCTCCAGCAGCTTGCGCTGGCCGCCCGACAGCGATCCGGCGAAGTCGTCGCGCTTGGCGTCGAGCTTGAACCGGACCAGCAGTTCCTCGGCCCGCTCGGTGATCTCGTCCTCCTGGCGGCGCCAGAAGGCGGGCACGAGGGCTGCCCAGAAGCTCTCGCCCAGCTGTTTCTGGGCGCCCAGGCGCATGTTCTCCAGCACCGTGAGCCGCGACAGCGCCTTGGTGAGCTGGAAGGTGCGCACCATGCCGGAGCGTGCGACCTTGTGCGCGGGCACGCCGTTCATGGACCGCCCGTTGAACCTCCAGGTGCCCGAGTCGGCCGTGTCGAAGCCGGTGAGCTGGTTGAAGAACGTGGTCTTGCCCGCTCCGTTGGGGCCGATCAGGGCGGTGATGGAGCCGCGCTGGATCTCCACGTGGTTGACGTCGACGGCGGTCAGGCCGCCGAAGCGGCGCACCACGTTGTCCGCCACCAGGATGGGGTCCGGCTTGGGTACGCCGGGGTCGCGGGCGAGGTCCTTGAAGGCCGCCAGAGCCGTGGCCTTGGGGCTGGGGGTCATCGTGTCATCGCGCATCGATGGCGATCTCCCTCTTGTCACCGAAGATGCCCTGTGGCCGGAGAACGAGCAACAGGATGAAGCCTAGACCAACCAGGGCGTAACGGATGGGGCCCACCTGGATGGTGGTCATGAAGGGGATGTATCCGTTGGACACCAGCTCGGCCAGCGTGTTGCCGATGAAGACGAACAGCACCCAGAAGATCATCGCGCCGACGACCGGGCCGAAGACGCGGGCGGCGCCGCCCAGGATGACGATGGTGTAGGCGAAGAACGTCATCTCGGTGCCGAACACGTCGGGCTGCACGGCGCCGTTGTAGAGGCCGTAGAGGAAGCCGCCGAAGCAACCGATGATGCCGCCCAGCGTCAGTGACTGCAGCTTGTAGGAGAAGACGCTCTTGCCGAGGGCGCGCACGGCGTCCTCGTCCTCGCGGATCGCCTTGAGCACGCGGCCCCACGGGCTCTTCATGAGCAGGTAGACGAGCAGGCAGCTCAGCAGCAGGACGATCCAGCCGACCGTCAGGAACCACATCGTGCGCTCGTCCCAGCCGAACGGGCCGATGCCGTAACGGCCGGTCGGGTAGGGGTTCATGGCGTAGAAGTCGGTGTTGAAGCCGCGCCGGCCGTCGGAGCCGCCGAAGATGTCCTTGAAGTAGACCGAGCGGAAGATGAGCCGGATGATCTCGGCCGCGGCGATCGTCACGATCGCCAGGTAGTCGGCGCGCAGTTGCAGCGTCGGGATGCCCATCAGGAGCGCCAGGAGCGCCGCGGCCGCCAGGCCCACCACGATGCCGAACCAGAACGGCAGGTTCAGGACGACGACCGTGACGGCCATGCCGTACCCGGCCACGGCCATGAACGCCGCCTGGCCGAAGTTGAGCAGTCCTGTGTAGCCGAAGTGGATGTTGACGCCGATCGCGGCGAGGCCGTACACCACGGTCTCCCAGCCGATGGCGGCGTGGACGGTGGTGGTGAGAATCGTGAGCCAGTCCATGTGATACCCCCCGTCAGCCGATCCGCTCGCGGCGGCCCAAGATGCCCTGCGGCCGGAAGAGAAGCACGATGATGAGGACGGCCAGCGCCCCGACGGACTTCAGCTCCGGCGGTATCCACAGGGTGGACACCTGGATGAACACGCCCACCACGAGCGAGCCGACCAGGGCGCCGAACGCCGTGCCGAGCCCGCCGAGCGTGACGCCCGCGAAGATGAGCAGCAGGATGTCCTGGCCCATGGTGAACTTCAGCGACTGCGACACCCCGAGCATGATGCCGGCCAGTGCGGCGATGGCGGCGCCGACGGTCCAGATGGTGCGGATGACCCGGTCGACATTGATGCCGGAGGAGGCGGCCAGGGCCGGGTTGTCGGACACGGCGCGTGCCGCCTTGCCGGTGCGGGTCTTCATCAGGGCCAGGCCCACGACGATGAGCACCGCGAGCTCGATGCCCATGGCCCAGAAGTTCTTCGGCGCGGCGCTGATCGGGCCGACCACGATGCCGGCCTGGGTGTTGTAGTCGGTGAAGTTCTCGTTCTGGGCGCCGAAGAAGAACTGGATGAGGTTGCGCAGCAGGATGGCCACGCCGATCGAGATGATCATCATGGCGATCACGCCGGTGCCGCGCTTGCGGAGCTGGCCCCAGAACAGGCGGTCCTGCCCGTATCCCAGCGCGCCCGAGACGATCACGGCCAGGATCGCGGCGGGGATCAACTGGATGCCGAAGCCGACGTTGAAGGCGTAGGCGATGACCGCGCCGAGCGTGATCAGCTCGCCGTGGGCGAAGTTGGTCAACCCGGTCGTGCCGTAGATCAGCGAGAGGCCGAGCGCGGCGAGCGCGATGATCAGGCCCAGGTTGATGCCCTCGAAGGTGAGCTGGGCGGCCTGCTCCCAGAACGTGCTCTGGCCGGTGTCCGCGGGCGGCTGGCCCGCGGCGGCCTTGGGCTGGAGCGCGAACAGGACCGTGGAGCAGTTGCCCTCGAAGACTGTGGGCGTGCGGACGTTGTTGCCGCCGCGGATCTCCGAGTTCTGGGGGAGAGTGCTGGCGTCCAGGGTCACCTTGTATTTGCCCGGGTCTTCAACCTGAACGTCCCACGCGCCCTGCGCGTTACTTGTGACCTCCTTGATGGGTTGTCCGCTCTCGGTGGTCACAGAGATCTTGGCGCCGTTCACTGGCTGGCCTTGGAGTTTGAGTGTTCCCCTCAAGCCCTGGCAGTCGGCGGGCCCCGCATGGGCGGGTCCGGCGAGCAGGAAGATGAGTCCACCCAGGAAGGCCGTGAACGCGATCACGGCTCTGCGCAATGGTGCTCCCTCAAGTAGGTCAAGGCGGGGTGGTGACCCCTCCATCTCGACACGCGCGCATCGCAGGCACAACTGGGATGCAATGGCGGGAGCTTATTCTGGAGCCGCCCGTTTCAGTATCGTTCGTCACCAATTAGTGACAAGTGCGTGTCACTCATGTGAGGAATCAACGACCCTGGTCAGGGGCTAAATCGGGCGAGACGCCTGGCGTTTTGGGGAAACGACTCTGTAACGATTGACAAAAGTTATGGCGAGCCCGCGGGGTGGCCTTTGGGGCCATGTAGGGCTTCCCCGGCCGTACACGTTTTCTACTGGGCCTCCCCGCGGGCTCTGTATCAGACCACCGTAGCGACCTCTGGGGGGCGCGCGCAAAGGCTCGAGTAAAGTGCCTTGTGGAAGCCTTGGTTCAGCGGTCGCGCAACATGCAGGTGAGGCGAGAGGTGCAAACGCGCCGCCCCTGCTCGTCGGTGATCTCGATTTCGTACGTCGCCAGCGTGCGTCCCCCGTGCACCCTGGTCGCCACCCCGGTCACGTGACCGGAGGTCGCCGAGCGGTGATGGGTGGCGTTGATCTCGATGCCCACGGCGATGCGCTCGGAGCCCGCGTGGATGGCGGCCCCCACGGAGCCCAGCGTCTCGGCGAGCGCCACCGAGGCGCCGCCGTGCAGCAGGCCGTAGGGCTGGGTGTTGCCCTCGACCGGCATGCGGCCCACGACCCGCTCGGGTCCCGCTTCGACGAACTCGATGCCCAGGCGGTCGGCGAGCGTGCCCTCGTGCATGCCGGCGTACACGGACAGGTCCAGCGGGCGGCCCATGGGACTTTCCGGGGGTTTGGTCTCTGTCAAAGGGGCGTCTCCACTCTTCCGAGCTCAGGTTTTCTGTCGTTGACGCAGACTAGGCTGCGTGTGTGCCGAAGAGTGAAGTGACCCCCAGCCGCCCGTGCTTGCTGCTGCTTGACGGGCATTCCCTGGCCTATCGCGCGTTCTACGCGCTCAAGGACGCCAACCTGATGACCACCGACGGTCAGCATACCGAGGCGGTCTACGGGTTCACCTCGATGCTGACCAACGTCCTGCGCGACGAGCAGCCGTCCCACGTGGCGGTGGCCTTCGACAGGTCGGAGCCGACCTTCCGCCATGAGGCCTACTCCGACTACAAGGCCAACAGGAGCGAGACGCCCGAGGACTTCCGCGGTCAGATGCAGCTCATCTTCGAGCTGCTCGACACCTTGCGTGTCCCGCGCCTGTCCAAGGCCGGCTTCGAGGCCGACGACCTCATCGCCACGCTCGCCACCCGGGCCGCCGAGCAGGAGATGAACGTCCTGATCGTCACCGGCGACCGCGACGCGCTGCAGCTCGTCAACGAGCGCGTCACGGTCCTGATGACGCGGCGCGGCATCAGCGACATGACCCGGTTCACCCCCGAGGTGGTCGAGGAGAAATACGGCCTGACCCCGGCGCAATACCCGGACTTCGCCGCCCTGCGCGGCGACCCCAGCGACAACCTGCTGAGCATCCCCAGCGTGGGGGAGAAGACGGCCGCCAAGTGGGTGCGCGAGTTCGGCTCGCTGACCGCGCTGGTCGACCGGGTCGACGAGGTCAAGGGCAAGGTCGGCGACAAGCTGCGCGAGCACGTCGCCCAGGTGCTGATGAACCGGCGGCTGACCGAGCTGCTCCGCGACGTCCCCGTCGAGGTCGAGCCGGCCGACCTCAAGCAGGGCACCTGGGACCGCGAGGAGATCAACAAGCTTTTCGACACCCTGCAGATCCGCGGCGAGCTGCGCGAGCGCGTGTTCAAGGTGCTCGGCACCGGCGAGCTGGAGCCCGAGCAGGGCTTCGAGGTCGAGACCGTGATCCTCGGCCCCGACCGGGTGGGCGGCTGGCTGGCCGCGCTGCCCGAGGGCCGCGCCGGGCTCGCCTTCAAGGGCTCCTACGGCAGCGGCACCGGGCGCATCGAGGGCATCGCCGTCGCGTCCCCCGACGGCACGGCCGCCCACATCGACCCCGTCAAGCTCACCGAGAGCGACGAGGCGGCCCTGCGGGCCTGGCTGGGCGACGACACCAAGCCCAAGGCCGTCCACGACGCCAAGGGGTCCATCCTGGCCCTGTGGGCGCAGGGCATGGAGCTGCACGGCCTGAGCTGTGACACCGCGCTGGCGGCCTACCTGGCCATGCCGGGGCAGCGCACCTTCGCGCTGGAGGACCTCGCCCGGCGCTACCTCAACCGCGACCTGCGGGCCGAGGAGGAGTCCAACGGGCAGGCGGCGCTGTTCGGCGACGACGAGGACGCGCCGGCCAAGGATCTCGCGCTGCGCGCCCACGCGGTGCGCGAGCTGGCCGACTCCCTGGAGACCTTCCTGGCCGGGCGCGGCGGCACCCAGTTGCTGACCGACGTGGAGCTGCCGCTGCTGGCCGTGCTGGCCGAGATGGAGCGCGCGGGCATCGCCGTCGACGGCGAATTTTTCGCGGGCCTGGAGGCCGAGTTCGGCGCCGGGGTCAAGCACGCCGTGGAGGAGGCGCACCGCTCGGTCGGGGAGCAGTTCAACCTCGGCTCGCCCAAGCAGCTCCAGGAGATCCTCTTCACCCGGCTCAACCTGCCCAAGACGAAGAAGATCAAGACCGGCTACAGCACCGACGCAGACCAGCTCGCCTGGCTGGCCACCCAGACCGAGCACGAGCTGCCGACGATCATGCTGCGCCACCGTGACCAGCAGAAGCTGCGCACCACGGTGGAGGGGCTGATCAAGGAGATCGCCGACGACCGGCGCATCCACACCACGTTCAACCAGATCATCGCCGCCACCGGCCGGCTCTCCTCGGAGAAGCCCAACCTGCAGAACATCCCGATCCGCACCGCCGAGGGCCGCCGGATCCGGCAGGGCTTCGTGGTCGGCGAGGGCTACGAGACGCTGCTGACGGCCGACTACAGCCAGATCGAGCTGCGCATCATGGCCCACCTGTCCGGCGACGAGTCGCTCATCGACGCCTTCGCCTCCGGCCACGACTTCCACCAGGCCACCGCGGCCAGGGTGTTCGACCTGCCGCCCGAGCAGATCGACGGCGAGCTGCGGGCCCGGATCAAGGCGATGAACTACGGGCTGGCCTACGGCCTGTCCGACTTCGGGCTGTCGGGGCAGCTCAACATCCCGGTGGCCGAGGCGCGGGCGCTGAAGGAGGAATACTTCACCGAGTTCGGCGGCGTGCGCGACTTCCTGCAGGCCATCGTGCAGCAGGCGCGCAGCGACGGCTACACCGAGACGATCATGGGGCGCCGCCGCTACCTGCCCGACCTCACCAGCGACAACCGGCAGCGCCGCGAGATGGCCGAGCGCATGGCGCTCAACGCCCCGATCCAGGGCTCGGCCGCCGACATCATCAAGGTCGCCATGCTCCACGTCTTCCGGGCGATCCGCGAGGCGGGGCTGGCCTCCCGGATGCTGCTGCAGGTCCACGACGAGCTGGTGTTCGAGGTGGCACCGGGCGAGCTGGAGGCGCTCAAGGAGCTCGTCCGCGACCAGATGAACGCCGCCTACCACCTGCGCGTGCCCCTGGAGGTCTCGGTGGGCGTCGGCCGCACCTGGGAGGACGCCGGCCACTGACCCCGGCCTTGTCCGGGGTCCCGCTCGCCGGGCCCGCCTCGGTCCGACCGGTCGGGAGTCCGGTGAATCCAGGGCCGGCCGTCTCGGGATTGGTTGGGGTGCTTGGTGGATTTGGGTGGGTCGCGGGGGTGGGTCGCGTATTACCCTCTGAGCATCCTTTTGCCGAGCGGCCGGGGGCATCGTGCGGAGACCAGCGTCCCTCACACGGATCGTGGGCGTCGCGAACGTCGTGGTGGTGATGGCCGCCGTGGTCGGGCTGGCCTTCATGCCGGCGGGCAACCGGCCGCACACCATGGCGAAGGACATCGCAATGGTGGAGACCACCCCCGCGCCGCCCGCCGTGACCCCGGTCGGCCTGCCGCCCGGGGTGGTGTCCACGCCCGAGTTCGCCCGGCAGGTGCACGCCAACGAGGCGGGGCTGGTGCCGGTGCTGATGTACCACCGGATCCTGGCCAAGCCGGTCGCCTCCATCGACCGGACCCCGGCGCAGTTACGGCGGGAGCTGGAGACGCTGGCCGATCAGGGCTACGTGCCGATCACGGCCAGGGAGTTCGCCATCGGCGACATCCGGGTGCCGGCGGGCAGGTTCCCGGTGGTGCTGACGTTCGACGACGGGCATCCGAGCCAGTTCGCGCTGGACGCGAGCGGCAACCCCGTGCCCGGCACGGCCGTGGCCGTCATCCAGGAGGTCGCCGCCCGGCACCCGGACTTCCGGCCGGTCGCCACGTTCTGGATCACCAGGGAGCCGTTCGGGCTGGTCGACGCGGAGTCCCAGAAGACCGCCGTGCGCTGGCTGGTGGATCACGGCTACGAGGTGGCCAACCACACCTGGAGCCACCCCGATCTGCGGGCGATCAAGCGCAAGCGGGTGCGCGAGCAGATCGTCCGGCTCGAACGGTTGCTCAAGCACCTCGGCGTGCCCTCCTCCAGGACCCTGGCCCTGCCGTACGGGTCCCTGCCCCGGAACAAGAAGGACGCCCGCGTCGGATCATGGGACGGAACCCGTTATGATTTCGCGGGCGTGTTCCTCGCCGGGGCCGAGCCTTCCCTTTCGCCCTACGCGAAAAAATTCGACCGGGGCGCGATCCAGCGGATCCAGAGCAACGGGAAGAAGGGTGAGTGCCGCGAGTGGTGCTCGCAACACTGGCTGGAGTGGCTGCACAAGCACCCTGGTGAGCGGTATGTCTCGGACGGGGATCCGGACCGGATCTCCATCCCGGGGAAACTGCGGGGTAATATCGTCGCCAAGCGAGGGCTCCAGGTCATCGCGTATTGACTCCTCCCCGGATTGACCCCGTGGCGAAGGTCTCATATGCTGATCGCTGCGCTGTGGGCTCGCGCGCGCCTCAGACGGAGCGGGCTCGCGCTCGGTCACGTCGATGTCGTACTTCCTCGGCTTGATGCGGACGAGGGCCTGCCGCGCATCCGCCACATCGACATCCTGTCCGCGTTCGGAGCAATTCCACACATGACGTCCAGCACTGAGGCCACCTCGAGCACCCCGCAGGTAGCGGTCAACGACATCGGGTCCGAGGAAGCCTTCCTCGCAGCGATCGACGAGACCATCAAATACTTCAACGACGGCGACATCGTCGAGGGCACCGTCGTCAAGGTCGATCGAGACGAGGTCCTTCTCGATATCGGCTACAAGACCGAGGGTGTCATCCCCTCGCGTGAGCTTTCGATCAAGCACGATGTCGACCCTGCTGACGTCGTGGAGGTCGGGGAACACGTCGAGGCTCTCGTTCTCCAGAAGGAGGACAAGGAGGGCCGCCTGATCCTGTCCAAGAAGCGCGCTCAGTACGAGCGCGCCTGGGGCACGATCGAGAAGATCAAGGACGAGGACGGCATCGTCACCGGCACCGTCATCGAGGTCGTCAAGGGTGGTCTCATCCTCGACATCGGCCTGCGCGGCTTCCTCCCGGCGTCCCTGGTCGAGATGCGCCGTGTCCGCGACCTGCAGCCGTACGTCGGCCGCGAGCTCGAGGCGAAGATCATTGAGCTCGACAAGAACCGCAACAACGTGGTTCTGTCGCGCCGCGCCTGGCTTGAGCAGACGCAGTCCGAGGTGCGCCAGACGTTCCTCAACACCCTGCAGAAGGGCCAGGTCCGCAAGGGCGTCGTGTCCTCGATCGTCAACTTCGGTGCGTTCGTGGACCTCGGCGGCGTCGACGGTCTGGTGCACGTGTCCGAGCTGTCCTGGAAGCACATCGACCACCCGTCCGAGGTCGTCGAGGTGGGCCAGGAGGTCACGGTCGAGGTTCTCGACGTGGACATGGAGCGCGAGCGCGTCTCCCTGTCGCTCAAGGCCACCCAGGAAGACCCGTGGCAGCAGTTCGCCCGCACCCACCAGATCGGCCAGGTCGTGCCGGGCCGGGTCACCAAGCTGGTGCCGTTCGGTGCGTTCGTCCGGGTCGAGGAGGGCATCGAGGGTCTGGTCCACATCTCCGAGCTGGCCGAGCGCCACGTGGAGATCCCGGAGCAGGTCGTCCAGGTCGGCGACGAGATCTTCGTGAAGATCATCGACATCGACCTCGACCGGCGCCGGATCAGCCTGTCGCTCAAGCAGGCCAACGAGGGTGTCGGGACCGAGGTGGAGTTCGACCCGACCCTCTACGGCATGGCGGCCACCTACGACGACCAGGGCAACTACATCTACCCCGAGGGCTTCGACCCGGAGACCGGGGAGTGGCTCGAGGGCTTCGACCGGCAGCGCGAGGAGTGGGAGCGGCAGTACGCCGAGGCCCAGCAGCGCTTCGAGGCCCACAGGAAGCAGATCGAAGAGGCCCGCAAGGCCGAGGCGGAGGCCGGCGAGGCCGCTCCCTCGTCCTACAGCGGCGAGACGCAGACGCAGGCCGCCGGTGGCTCCTCGTCCGCTCCCGCCAGCGGTGCGCTCGCCTCTGACGAGGCCCTCGCGGCGCTGCGCGAGAAGCTCGCCGGAGGTCAGAGCTGAGACCGTAGGCTGATGCCCTGGGGCAGAGCCGAGCATACGGAAGGCCCCGCACCCGTTGTGGTGCGGGGCCTTCCGTATGCCTGAGGGACGGATGGACCCTTTCGCATGCCCGGGGGGTTGATAGGGCTTTTCCCATGCCCGAGAGACTGATCGGGCCTTTCGCCTGGCCGATGCGGGCTAATGCGGAAGGGAGCTTGCCGCATTGGCCCCTACGTTCGGGGCATGAACGAGATCAAGCCGTTTCGCATCGAGATCCCCCAGGCCGACCTGGACGACCTGCGCGAGCGCCTGCGGCGGACCCGATGGGCGCGGCAGTTGCCGGGCGGGTGGGACCGCGGCGTGCCGGCCGCCTACCTGCGGGAGCTGGCCGGATACTGGGCCGAGGGGTTCGACTGGCGCAAGCAGGAGGCCGAGCTCAACGACTTCGAGCAGTACACCACCGACATCGACGGGCAGCGCATCCACTTCCTGCACGTGCGCTCGCCGGAGCCGGGCGCGCTGCCGCTGATCATGACACACAGCTGGCCGAACTCCTTCGCCGAGTTCCGCCACGTCATCGGGCCGCTCGCCGACCCGCGCGGGCACGGGCTCGACCCCTCCGTGGCCTTCCACGTCGTGGCCCCCTCCCTGCCCGGCTTCGGGTTCTCGCCGTTCCCCGAACCTCCGGACGAGCGGCCCTGGAGCATCGAACGGGTGGCACGCACGTGGGCCGAGCTGATGCGCCGGCTCGGCTACGAGCGGTACGGCGCCCAGGGCAACGACGCCGGGGCGCTGGTCACCCCGCGGCTGGCGGTGCTGGACAGCGAGCACGTGATCGGCTCGGCCATCACGGCCGGGCTCGGCATCCCCACCGGGAAGCCGGGCGAACTCGACGGGGCGAGCGAGGAGGACCTGGCCCTGCTGGCGGACATGTCGGGCCGGATGACGGGCGGCAGTGGCTACGGGCCCTACCTGGCCGGCCGGCCGCAGACGCTCGCGTACGGGTTCGCGGACTCGCCCGTGGCGCAGCTCGCCTACCTGGTGGAGCGGTTCAAGGAGTTCGACGGCTGGGGATCGGGGGCCGAGCCGATCGATCGGGACCTGGTGCTGGCCAACGCCGGCCTCTACTGGCTCACCGGCACCGGCGGGTCGTCGTCGTGGCCGTACTACGAGGGGGCGGCCGGGCTGCCCGCCGACCAGCGCGTGGTGCCGACCGGGGTGACGCACGGCGGGCCGGCCGTCATGCGGCGCATCGCCGAGCGGAACAACGACATCGTGTACTGGGGAGAGGCGCACAGCCCGAGCCACATGGTGGCCATGGCGGCGCCGGACTCTCTGGTGGCGGGTATACGCGCATTTTTCCAGCTTGTTCGCTGAGCGGGCGGCAGATTTTACCCGGGACCGCTACGATCCCACCGCCCGCCGGACCCGTCGCTGACAGACTGACCTGCGCTGTTGGCGCGTGAGTGGCGGGGGGCGATGCATGAGCGTGGTTCGGCGGGTGCTCTGGACACTGGCCGCCACGGCGGCGACCGTCTCCGCCGGCATGCCTGACGCCGCCTCCGTGGTAACGGACCACGCCGCCTCCGTGGTAACGGACCACGCCGCCTCCGTGGTTACGGACAGGGCCGCCTCGGTGGTTACGGGCAGCGCTGCCTCCGTGGGTCGGGACTATGTGGTCGCGGCGGCTCCGGAGCGGCAGGGGATCGGCTGGTGGGACTGCGGCGACGGGCTCCAGTGCGGCAGGCTGTCCGTGCCGGTCGACTGGGCCAGGCCGGGTGGGCCGCGTACCGAGATCGATGTCGCCCGGATGCCCGCCCGGGACCCCCGGCACAGCCTCGGAGCCCTGGTGGTGAACACCGGGGGCGAGTCGACCGTGCAGGACGTGCGGGCCCGGCCCGGCACCGTGAGCGAGCTGACGCGGTGGTTCGACGTGGTGCTCGTCGAGGCGCGCGGGATCGGCGACCGGGGGAGCGCGGTCACGGTGCGGTGCGCGGTGGCGGCCCCCGACCCGCGGCGGCTGTTCGCCGCGGGACCGGCTGTGTGGCACGCATACGCCCGCGACAACGCGGCTTATGCCCGGAGTTGCCGGACCGCCGCCGGGCCCGTCTACGAGGGGCTCACGTCCTGGCAGGTGGCACACGACCTCGATGCCCTCCGCGCCGCGCTGGGCGAACCCCGGCTGCGCTACTTCGGCAACTCCTACGGAGCCGTGTACGGGCAGGCGTACCTGGAGCTGTTCCCCCGCCGGGCCGGGCGGACGTACCTGGAAGGGGTGCCCGACCACGCCGAGCCCGGCCTGGGACGGCGGCTGATCACCCACGCGCGGGCGGCGGAGCGGCAGCTCCACCGATTCCGCGACTGGTGCCGGAACCGGATGGGGTGCCCGCTCCACGACGACGACGCCGTGACGGCGCTCGACGGCCTGCTCAAGCGCGCGCCGCTGTCGGCCGGACCGGCGCGTACGGTGGACGACCGGCAGCTCGTGGCCGCCGTGACGGCCGGGCTGGTGCCACAGCGCTGGCCGGAGCTGGCACGGGCCCTGTCGGCGGCCAGGGTGGGCGACGCGAGCGGACTGGCCACGCTGGCCGCGGCCACGGCACCCACGCCGCCGGCCATGGCACCTGCGCCACCGGGCAGGGCATCCGCCTCACCAGCCACATCGCCCGCGCTGCCAGGCATATCGCCCGCGCTGCCAGGCGCGGCATCCGCGCCACCAGGCACGGTGACGCGGGTCCTGGGGTGTCACGACTTCATGCCCGTCGTGCCCGATTACCGGCGTTTCCTGGTCCTGGAGTCGCGGCTGCGGTCCGTGGCCCCGCGGGTGGGGTGGCTGAGCGGCCGGGCCGAGATCGCCCGCTGCCTGGGGCTGCCGGCCCCGGCACCGAGCTGGCGTCCGCATCCCCCGGCCGCCGGGCAGCGCCGTTCGGTGCTGATCGGGATCGGGCGGCTGGACACCGTGACCCCGCCCGCCGGCGCGGCTCACGTGGCCCGGGGGATCCCGGGGGCGGCGGTGCTGTGGCACGGCGACGGGCACGGCGCCTACCTGCAGCAGGGCGTCGGCAGGCTGCGCGCGACCTGCCTGCGCGCCCACGTGCACCGCTATCTCGTCAACGGCGCGCTGCCCGAGCGCGGCACCGCCTGCCCCGGGGTGCTGACGGCGGCCCTGGACCCGCGGATGTAGGGTGCTGCCCGTGGCGATCGAGCGGGCGGTGGCGCAGGACGCGGGGGAGATCCTCACCCTGCAACGGGCGGCCTACGTGGCAGAGGCGCAACTCTACGGCGACCCCTACATCCCGCCGCTCGTCGAGTCACTGGAGCAGCTCCGCAAGACCGTCGAGACCGCCGTCGTGCTCAAGGCGCTCGACGGCGGCCGGATCGTCGGGTCGGTGCGCGGGCGGCTGTCCGGCACGACGTGCCTGGTCGGCCGGCTCGTCGTGGCGCCCGACCGTCAGGGGCAGGGCGTCGGCACGGCCCTGCTGCGGGCCCTGCACGAGGCGGTGCCGGAGGCGGAGGCGTTCGACCTGTTCACGGGGCACCTGTCGGAGGGGAATCTGCGGCTCTATCGTCGCCTGGGCTACCGGGAGACGCACCGCGAGCGGATGGACGACCACCTGACGCTGATCTACCTGCGTAGGCAGCCAGATCGATCCCCTCCTCCGCGATGATCACGGCGCGGGCCATGTCGTCGTCGACCCAGTTCCAGCCCCAGCGCCACTCCGAGCCCGTCAGATGGTCGGCGTTCAGCCGGTCGAGCATCGCCTGCAGGGCGGCCGCGCGTACGACGATCTGGTGGTTGCCCCGCCACGGCACGTGCTCGGGAGGAGCGACCGGCGGCACCGGCACGCCCCGCGCCCGCAGCGCCGCCACCGTCTCGGCCGGGTCCAGGCCGAAGGCGTGCAGCGGCGTCGGCCCCCGGTCCAGGTCGGTGTGGAAGGCCAGGGCGAGGAGCCAGTGCTCCGGTGCCGCGTCCTGGTGGCCGCCGGCGAGCGCCAGGGCGGTGGCCATCCCGTACAGCTTGTAGAAGGCCGGGGTGGCGAACCCACCGGCCCCGTGACCTGGTTTGGTGTGGTGCGGCAGGCATTTGAGCGCGTGCGCGTGGTCGAGCCCCGCCTCGGACAGCACCCGGGCGGCGAGCGAGTCACCGTCGAGCAGGGCGAGCACGATGTGCGCCGGCCCCACCCAGTCGTCCCCGGCCGCCGCGGCCTGTTCGTGCGCGGCCCGTACGATCCTGGTCGTCATGAATTGATGATGACCCCGTAGGCTTCTGCCGTGTTGAAGATTGGGCTCACCGGCGGGATCGGATCAGGCAAGAGCGAGGCGTCCAGGCGGCTGGCCGCCCGGGGCGCCGTGGTGATCGACGCCGACAAGATCGCGCGTGAGGTGGTCGAGCCCGGTACGCCCGGTCTGGCCCGGGTGGTGGCCGTGTTCGGGGAGGAGGTGCTCCACCCGGACGGCTCCCTCAACCGGGAGAAGCTCGGCTCCATCGTGTTCGCCGACCCCGACCGGCTCGCGGCGCTCAACGCGATCGTGCATCCGCTGGTGGGGGAGCGGGTGGCCGAGCTGCAGGGGCGGGCCGCCGCCGACGCCATCGTGGTCTACGACGTGCCCCTGCTGGCGGAGAACAAGCTGGCCCCGATGTACGACGTGGTCATCGTCGTGGACGCGCCCGACGAGGTGCGCATCCGCAGGCTGGCCGAGCACCGGGGGATGCCGGAGGCCGACGCCAAGGCCCGCATCGCCGCCCAGGCCGGCCGGGAGGACCGGCTGGCCGTGGCCGACATCGTGATCCCGAACGAGGGCTCGCTGGCGGAGCTGGACGACCGGGTGGCCGAGGTGTGGGAGGAGCTGGAGCGGCGGGCGGCCCGCATCTGACGGGCCCGCCGCCCGCGGCCATCGGGGAGCTCGCCGGGGCGGGCGGGAGGGGTCCCGTTCGGATGCCGTCATCACGCGCGGTCCCGCGGGTGACCCGTCACGCGCGCCCCTGCGGGCACACGGGGGGTGTACGCCTCCGGCGCCTGTTTCCGGCGGACCCGTGGCCAGGCGCGGTGCAGCCGGACCAGCGCCTCCTGCGTGAGGTCGGCCGCGTCATGCGGGTTGCCGCTGAGGAGGTAGCCGTAGCGCAGCAGGGCGTCCGCCCGTTCCGCCACGAAGTCCTCGAAGCGCTCATCCAACGAAGCTCTGCCTTTCCATGGTGCTGTCATGGGATAGAGGCGCTTCGAGGGTCGTACTGTTGAATCTCCCGGAAAACGGGCCTGGCTCAGAAGGGCGAGTCGAGCGGCACCTGCCGCACCCCGGGCAGGTACGGGTCGAGCTCGCCCAGCTCGAACCGCGACATCCCGATCACGTGCCAGAACTGGCCGCCGGCCTCCCCCTGCACCTTGTAGCGGCCGTCAGGCGACAGCGCCGCCCAGCCCTCGGCCAGCCCGAGCAGTGTGGCCCGCCGCTCGCCGCCCTCCCAGAGGATCACCACGCCGTCGTCGCCCGCGCTGGCCAGCAGGTCGGAGGCGGGGCTGAAGGCGACCGACCACACCCGGCGGGCGTGCCCGGCCAGCGTGTGCCGCAGCCGTCCGGTCATGGTGTCCCACACGCGCACCAGCAGGTCGTCGCCGCCGGTGGCCAGGCCGGCGCCGGAGGCGTCGAACGCCACGCTCCACAGCCGCCCGCCGCGCGGGTCGAGCGTGTGCACCAGGCGCGGCTGCCAGGGTTGTCCCGGGCGCAGCTCCCACACCAGGGCCTTGCCGTCGCTTCCGGCGCTGGCCAGGTATCGGCCGTTGGGGGAGAAGGCCACCGAGTAGACCCGGTCGGTGTGCCCTTCGAGGGTGGCGACCCGGCCGCCCGAGTCGACGTGCCACAGGCGTACGAGCCGGTCGTCGCAGCCCGTGGCCACGTAGGTGCCGTCGGGGCTGAAGGCGATCGAGCGCACCCGCCCCCGGTGGTCGGTCAGGTTGCCCGCCAGCCGTCCGGTCGGGCGATACCAGATCCGGACGCTGTCGTCGTCGTTGGCCGTGGCCAGCATGTCGCCGTCGGGGCTGAACGCCTCGGCCCAGACATGGTCGGTCTCGGCGTTGAGCTCGCGCTCGTAGTCGCCGGTGGTGGCGTTCCAGAAGTGCACGCCGCCGTCGTTGCTGGAGGTGGCCAGCACGGGACCGGTGGGTGAGAACACGGCGGAGATCAGCCGGTCGGCCGTGCCGGTGAACTCGCGCAGCCGCCGCCCGGTGCGGGGCTCCCAGACGCGGACGACGCCGTCGTTGCCGCTGGTGGCCAGCATCGTCCCGTCGGCGCTGAACCTGACCGAGGAGATCCGCCGCCCGTGGCCGCGCAGCACCCGCTGGCAATGCCCCGAGCCGGGGTCCCACAGCCGTACGGTGCCGTCGTTGCTGCTGGTGGCGAGCTGCTGCCCGTCGGGGCGGAACGCGAACGGCCACACCGAGCTGCGGTGGCCGGCCAGCTCGACCCGTGGGCCGCCCTCGGCCGGCTGGATCCTGACCACGCCGCCCGAGTCGCCGCTGGCCAGCAGGTGACCATCGGGGCTGAAGGTCACCTGGTAGACCGCCGCCGCGTGCGTGGTGTGCACGCCCCGGGCCGAGCCCGAGGGGTCCCACAGGCGTACGGTGCCGGCCGTGTCGCCGCTGGCCAGTACCGAGCCGTCGGGCGAGAACGTCAGGCAGTAGACGCTGCCGGTGTGCCCGGCGAGCGTGTGCAGCAGGGTCCAGGTGCCGGTGTCCCACAACCGGACGGTGCCCGCCTCGTCGCCCGTGGCCAGCAGCCGGCCGCCGGGGCTGTGCAGCGCCCGGTAGACGCTGCCGCGGTGGCCGTCGAGGATCGCCCGCACCTGGCCGGTGCGCAGGTCCCAGACGCGTACGACGCCCGCCGCGTCGCCCGTCACCAGCACCCCGGAGCCGAACGACGCCGTGTAGATCGGCGCCTGGTGCCCGCTCAGCTCGTGGAGCGGATCGCCGGTGGCCGTCTCCCACACGCGGACGACGCCGTCGCCGCCGCCCGCCGCAATCAGGTCGCCCGCGGCGTTCAGGCGTACCGGCCAGACGCCGTCGGCGTGGCCCTTGAGCGTGCGCAGCAGCTCGCCGGTGAGGGAGTCCCACAGCAGCACGGTGCCGTCGCTCGCGCCCGTGGCCAGCAGGTCGCCCGCGAACGTGACGGCGTAGACGCGGCCCCGGTGCCCCTGGAGGGTGCGCACGGGCGCGCCGCCGACGCACAGCAGCACGCCGCCGTCCTCGTTGCCGATGGCGATCGTGGCGCCGTCGGGGCTGTAGGCGATCGGCTCGGGCAGGCGGCTGGTCTGGAAGTGGTAGCCGTACGGGACCCCGATGCCGGCCGGCGCGAACTCGACCTCGACCGGCTGCCCCGGCACCACCGCCGCCCCCTGGGGGTGCGGCAGCGTGCCGGTCACGTTGATCAGCGAGGCCCGGTGCCAGCGGGCGCCTTCGGCGGCCACGTCACTCAGGTTCACCTCGGCCAGCCGCGCTCCCGACAGGTCGGCGCCGCTCAGGTCGGCCCCGCTCAGGTCGGCCCGGTCCAGCCGGGCCCCGGCGAGCTTGGCCCGGCGCAGGATCGCCCTGGACAGGTTGGTGCCCGCCAGCGTGGCCTCGGACAGGTCGGCGTCGGTCAGATCGACCTCCCGCAGGTCCCTGGCCGACAGGTCCTCGCCCTTGAGGTTGGCGCCGCACAGGTCGGCCCGCGCCGGGGTGCGCAGCCGGGCGGCGATCTTGACCGCGTTGGCCCTGGACACGTCGTCGGCCGGCGGATCGGCCGCCCACGCCCGCAGCACCCGGATGTCGGCCAGGTCGCACAGGAACTCCACGGTCAGCGCCGACAGCGGCCGGCGGGACAGCCAGCCGGGGTTGCCCGCGGCGATGTGCCGGGCGATCAGCCACTCCATCACCGAGGCGTGGATGAACCCGAACATGCCCTCCTCGGTGCGCACCAGCAGGCTGCCCGAGCCCATCGCGTGCGCGGTGTGCGCGGCCGAGAGCTGCCCGCTGGCCAGGTCGGTCAGGGTCTCGCCGATCTCGGTCAGCTCGTCCACACCCAGCAGCGACTCCCCGGTGTCCCACAACCGCAGCGCGAGGGCGGTCACCGCCTGCCACAGCTCGTCGGTGCTCAGCGCGGCGGGCGAGCCGGGCATCCTGGCACGCCGCTCCTCGAAGGCCAGCCAAGCGCCGAGGATCTCCTGGTAGAGCAGCGCGGGGCTGATGGTGTGACGGGCCGAGGCGACCGTGCGCAGGCGGTCGGAGTCGAGATCGGCGATGAAGCTCAGCATGCGCGGGTTCTGGGCCAGCGCCAGCAGGTCCTTGATCTCGCCGAGCAGCGACATGCGCGCGCTGGCCTCGTCGCCGTCGTCGAACCGGTTGGCCAGGTAGGAGCGGATCTGGTCGTGCGTGAAGTCCTCGACGCTGAGCACCCGCCGCTGCGGCAGCACCCCGACCATCTCGCCGAGCGAGGTCAGCACCTGGCTGTGCGACTTGAAGTGCTGGGTGCGGCTGGCCACCACGATCTTGGCCTTGTCCTCGGCCGCGGCCAGCAGCGTGGCCAGATGGTCGGCGGCCCGGTCGTAGGTCAGCCGGGTCACCAGCTCGTCGAACCCGTCGAACAGCAGCACGATCCGCCCCTGCCTGAGCAGGTAGCGGAACGCCTTGAGATCGATGAACTCCTCGCCGTGGCCGGCCAGGTGGGCCGCGACCAGGGCGTCCACCGAGTGCGCCTTGTCCAGGGCGCGCAGCTCGATCAGGATCGGCGTCAGGTGCGGCAGCTCGGCCGGGACCCGCCGGGCCAGCTCGCGCAGCGCGAACGTCTTGCCGTGGCCGAAGTCGCCGAGCAGCAGCAGGAACCGGCCGTGGTCGGTGGCCAGCAGCCGCATCAGCTCGTCGGTCAGCCCCTGCCTGACCTGGCTGCCGGGGCGGTCGAGCTCGCGGTAGCGCTGTGGCACGTACAGGCCGGGCGGGTAGCGCCGGTCGGTGGTCAGCCTGGCGGTCTGCTCGGTGACGTAGCCGGTCAGGTCGAGCAGCCCCTGGAACTCGGTGAAGCTGCGCAGCCGCAGGCCCTTGCGCATCAGCTCGTCGCGGATCGCCCGGGGCGCGGAGGGCCCCTGGTAGACCAGCTCGGCGGTGAGGCCGGCGGCGTGCGCCTGGCGCAGGAAGGCGTCGGCGGCCTCGCCGGTCACGTCGCCCACGTGCGCGCCGATCATGAGCTGGCGTACGAACCCGTCCTCGGGGTGGGTGACCACGAGATGGGTGGGGAACCTGCGGATCTTGGCCCGCTCGTGCCTGGCCTCGCAGACCTCGGTGATCCGGTCGAGCAGCAGCTCGACCGGGGTCGGCGCGCGCTCGTCCGGTTTGGGGCCGGTCACCGGGGCACTCTGGACCTCACCGGTGAATGTGGCCCGCCCCCGCCACGGGTGCGGGACCCGCTCCGGCTCGCCGGCGTCCGGCACCCAGGTGCGCAGCCAGTCGGGTGTGATCTCGACCACGTGATGCCGCCCGGACCGCGGCGCGGGGATCCGCCCGTCGGCCGCCGCGCCCGGCCCGCCGTGGAAGAGCAGGTCCAGCCGGTGGCCGAGGAGGCGCTCGAACGTCGGCGCGTCGCCCAGCTCGGCCGGCGGATGCCCGATCGCGCCCAGCCGCAGCCACGCGCTCTCCTCGTAGGGCCGCAGCCGCTCGGCGAACCAGGCCGCCTGCGCCTCGCCGAGTAGCGCGTACGCGTCCCGCTCCAGATGGCTCATCGCCATCGTCGAGTTGAGCCCCGCCACGACCACCTTCAGATCGGGCACCTCGAACAGCGTCCACGGCTGCCCGCCGTCGAACACCCGGTCGTCCAGCCCCTGGAACAACTCCCCGAACAGCCCGGCGAAATGCCGCCACTTGGGCCAGTAGGGGGGCTGCGGGCTCACGTCGTCGGCCTCGCAGGTCATGAAGTAGGCGCTCGCGGCCGCCTTGGTGACGTCGCGCGGCCCCGGCAGCAGCACCAGCCGGTGCGGCTCCAGCCCGAGCAGCAGCCGCAGGTCGGTCAGGAACCGCGTCGCCTGCCCGAACTGTCCCAGGCTGCCGGACTCCGTCAGGTCACCGGTCACGACCATGAGGTCGGGGCGGGGCATGCCGCGGTCGTACATGGCGGTCAGATCCGCCCAGATCCGTGCCTGCATGTCCTCGGGCGTGAACGGCTCGCCGGGATCGGGCAGCGCCCTGCCGAACCGGGGGCCGCCGATGTGCAGCACGCTGATCGACTCGCGGCCCTCGTCGGGGCTCTGCGCGGGCGGGAAGTTCGGCGCCGCGACCGGCGCGCGGCGGGCGCCGGTCCGCTCGGCCGGCGCCGGCAGCGTCGGCGGGGCCACCGGCTCGCGGGACCCGTCGGGGAAGGCGGGCGCCGCCTCCGGCTTGGCCCGGCCCGCCATCGCCTCCCGGACCCGCCCCAGCAGCAGCGCCCTGGCCTGGCCCGGGTCGGTGACGCCGAGCAGGTCGACCCAGGTGATCATGGACAGCAGACCCTCGACCTGGACGTCCTCCAGCCGGATCGTGACGAGCTTGTTGGAGGGGTTGCCGGGGTCGGCCCGCAGCGCCGCCTGCCACTCCATCCGCCCGTAACGCGAGGTCAGGTAGTTGCGCGAGAGCACCGCCACGACGATCTGGGCCTCGCTGACCCCGCGGTCCATGAAGTCGATGAAATTGGTGCCCGGCACGAAATCCCACGCCTGGATCATGGTCCGGTAGCCCGCCGCCTCAAGCTCCCAGGCGATCCAGGTCGCCCACGCCGTGTCGGCCGGGGAATAGCTGACGAAGATCTGGGTCGCCCTGCCGTCACGCGCCATCTGCCCAGTATCCCGCGCCAGGCCGGACTTTTGGAGCCCGCGAGGGACCGCCGCTGCCTGGAGGAGCGGCGGGAGCGGAGCGACCAGAGCGGGGGAAGGCGGCGGCATTCGGGGGACCGAGCTGCCTCACGGAGTGAGGCCATTGGCACGGTGAGGGACCGCCGCTGCCTGGAGGAGCGGCGGGAGCGGAGCGACCAGAGCGGGGGAAGGCGGCGGCATTCGGGGGACCGAGCCGCCTCGCGGAGTGGGGCCATGAGCAACACGACCTTGGAGCGGCCGAGGCGCCGGTGCGGAGTGGAGGCGGGGGAAATGCTGTGCGATCATCGTCGGGTGTGGCGGCGTCTTGGCGTGCTCGACCTGATCAGGATCGGGTTGCTGGTGCTCGGGGTGATCTTCGTGGCGACCGGGGCGCTGCCCTGGGACGCCGCCCTCGTGAGCCTCGACGACATCGGCCCGCTGCTGATCTTCCTGGTCGCGATCATCGTGCTGGCGGAGCTGACCAAGGAGGCCCAGGTCTTCGACGCCATCGCGGCGCGGATGGCGGTGTTCGGCCGCGGCAACTATGCCGCCCTTTTCTTCCTTTGTGCGGCTTTCGCCTCACTTGTCACGATATTTCTTAACCTGGACACCACCGCGGTGCTCCTCACCCCGGTCATGCTCGCCCTGGCCCCCCGGGCCCGCATCGCCGCCCTGCCCCTGGCCATGACCACGATCTGGCTGGCCAACACGGCGAGCCTGCTGCTGCCCGTCTCCAACCTGACCAACCTCCTGGGCATGCAGAAGATCAACCTTGACGCCCAGGAGTTCGCCGCCCGCATGTGGGCGCCGCAGATCGCCTCCATCGCGGTCACGATGGCGTTCCTGTGGGTGTTCTTCTGGCGCCGCGGCGAGCGGCGTGACCTGCGCTACACACCGCCGGTGCTGGAGCCGGTCGCCGACCGGGTGCTGTTCGGCGCCGCCGCGGCCGGATGCCTGCTGTTCATCGTCCTGCTGCTGCTGGAGGCGCACGTCGCCGTCGCCGCCACGGCGGCGGCCGCCATCGTCGTGGTCGCCTTCCTGCTGCGCGCCCGCGAGCGCCTGACGTGGAGCCTGGTCCCGTGGCAGCTCGTGATCTTCGTGACCGGCCTGTTCCTGGTGGTGCCCACGCTCAGCAGGCACGGCCTGTCCGACCTGATGACCTGGATGATCGGCACCGAGGGCGACCCCTACCGCACGGCGGCCGTCGGGGCCGGGCTGTCCAACGTGATCAACAACCTGCCCGCCTACGAGGCCGTCGAGACCGTCATCCCGGCCGCCGACCAGGACCGCCTGCTGGCCCTGCTGGTCGGCACCAATGTGGGCCCGGTCATCACCCCGTGGGCGTCGCTGGCCACCCTGCTGTGGTTCGAGTCGTGCCGCCGCCACGAGGTACGGGTGCCGATGTGCCGCTTCCTGCTCACCGGCACGGGCCTGGCCGTCGTGGGGCTGGTGGCGACGGTCTGGGCGCTCGGCGCGTTCGGCTAGGGTCAGGCGGCGGTGGCCAGCGCGTAGGCGCCGGCGACCGCGTCGAGGCACACGAATTCTGTGCGCTTTTCCTCAGTGCAG
Organism: Nonomuraea sp. B12E4; assembly: GCF_039871825.1. Taxonomy (NCBI): domain Bacteria; kingdom Bacillati; phylum Actinomycetota; class Actinomycetes; order Streptosporangiales; family Streptosporangiaceae; genus Nonomuraea; species Nonomuraea sp. B12E4. The sequence goes on from NZ_JBDPME010000001.1 coordinate 52,071, forward strand.
CAGGGTGAGCAGCCCGGGCAGGGCGTGCGGGTGGGCGGCGACGAAGCTGCGGTCCTCCGCCGAGCCGTCGATGCCCACCTCGAACGGCCCCCCGTCCAGCGCCCGGATCTCGATCCCGGCCTCCAGGGCGAGCAGCGCGCCCGCCGGCAGGTCCACCGTCTCGGCCCGGTAGCCCACGATGCCGTCGATGGCGCCGCGCGCCAGCATCGCCCACGACAGCAGCGGCGCCCACAGCTGCAGCACCCGCCGGGCACCCAGCTCCAGCGCCGACCTCAGCGCCCGCCCGGTCGCGTCGTCCCTGGCCACGGCGTAGCCCTGGGTCCAGGCCAGCAGCGGCCCGTGCGGTCTGGGCGCGTACGAGGGGGCCAGGCGCACTCCCGAGGAGCCGCCCGCCGGGCAGGAGAGGGCGCCCCGGCCGCGGATCGCCGACCACGTCCGGGCCGAGACCGGGTCGTGCACCACGCCCAGCACCGGGCGGCCGTCCCGGCACAGCGCCACGCCCACCACGTAGGCGGGCAGGCCGATCGCCACGTTGTTGGTGCCGTCGAGCGGGTCGACCAGCCACGTCCACTCGCCGCCCGCGCTCCCGACCAGCCCCGACTCCTCCGCGATCACCGAATGCGACGGGTAGGCCGTCAGGATGCGCTCCAGCAGCAGCTTCTCCGAGGCCAGGTCGAGATCGGTCACCACGTCACCCGCGTTGCCCTTGGCCCGGACGTCCAGTGCGCCCCGCGTGCCCGAAAGGAGCAGCTCTCCGGCGGCCTCGGCGGCTTCGACGGCGACCGTGCGGGCGTGGTCCAGGTCCATCGGGTCTCCCTCAGGTCAGGTGCGCGACGATCATGCGGACGGCCAGCTCGGTCTCGCGGGCGTCCAGCGGCTGCCTGGACACGTGGTGCGGGCCCGCGCCGAGCGGGCCGAGGGACAGGTCATGGCTGCCGCGCCGGCCGCGGCCGAGCGCGATCGTGGCCGCCTCGCCGCCCTCGGGGACGACGCTGCTGTGGAAGCGGTCGGCGGCCAGCGTGTAGGTGTCACCGGGGCCGAACAGCTCCACCAGCCCGGTGGCGTGCCGCACGGTGCGGCGGGTGGGGGAGATGTGGTCGCCGTCGGCCCCGCTGACCACCTCGAACACCCGGTGCGTGGCGTCCGCGCCGGCGTCGGTGACCACCGCGTGCACGTTGCGCATCTGGCCGTAGAGCACGTGACTCACCAGGTCCCAGCTATGGCAGTGGATCTGTGAGGTGGTGCTCTCGGCGTGCGCGAGCGAGTCGGACCACAGATGGACGCATACCCCGTCGCCGCCCTCGCGCTCCAGCGGCAGGCAGACGAATCCGAGCGGGTGCCGCACCGCGGTCAGGCCGTCTCGGGACAGCGCCTCGCGGGCCCACGAGCGGGCCGCGCCTCCGCGCAGGACGTCGCGTACACCCTGGTAGCTCATGGCCCCGCGCTTTACGTTCCGTCTCGTGGCTGCACGGCCGGGAGCGGCTCACCGTACGGGTCGACGGCGCGCAGCGCCTTGCGGGCGACGTCGACGACGTCGCGGCCGTTGTAGGACTTGGGCAGGGGCACCCCGATGCGCTCGAACAGGTCCTGCACCTCTTCGATGGTGGGCTCGTCGCCGAGCGGCACCCTCTTGTACATCTCCAGCGGAACCCCCCGCGCCTGCTCGAAGCTGAGCCGCAGCTCGGTGTCGCAGTTTTCGTAGTAGAAGGTGTCGGCCAGGGCGGTCATCGCCATGTTCGGGTCCTCCACCGTCATGATCAGCCGGGAGGACGACAGGTCCCAGCGGAACGTGGTCATCGTCGACGACAGGCCCACCCCGATGTCGAGCAGGCCGTAGCGCTGGCGGTGCCAGAAGGCGGTCAGGATCGTCGCGTACGACTCCTTCCTGACCCGGTCGGTCGTCCACGTCTCCCCGGTGGCGTCGGGGGAGTCGGCCAGCGAGCGCCGGTAGTGGGCGTAGGTCTCGCAGACCTCCAGGTTGGACGGGTCGATGATCTCGATCCGGACCGTGAGGTGGCGTTTGTCCCGGCGGGCGGCGGCCACGCACTCGGGCAGGGTGACCGCGCGCAGGTAGGTGCCGGTGCCGCCCTTGAAGCTCCACCTGGTGGTGTCCCTGCGGGCCTCGGCGTGGGACTGGGCGATCTCCTGCTTGCTGCCGAGCACCCGGACGAGCTGGAGCGAGTCGAGGGCCTTGCGGGTGCCGGTGACCAGCGTCTCGATCTCCTCCAGGCGCGTCAGGCGCACGGGCAGCTCGGCGAGGGCCCCGGAGGTGATCGTCTCCTCGACGGGGGCCTGGCGGGCCCGGTCGCGCAGCAGCGCGGTGGCGACCAGCGCCAGGATGACCAGGGTCGCGGCGCTGACGAGCTGGTTCTGGATCTCGTCGCCCTTGGCGCCGAAGATGTCGTCGGGCATGATGCCGAGCACGCCCACCACGATGGCGAGCCCCAGGGCGATGGCGCCGTCGGCGTTCTGCGCCGCCCATGGCGTGACCCGCTTCACCGCCGCCATGAACCGTGCCATTGCCCGCCCGTCGTCGAACGATCAGTCAGTTCCCGAGGTCATGGTAACGACCGGGCCAGACGACTGCCAGGGAGCGATCACGTGGCGGAACGTGACGGCAAATATTGCCTCCTGTCAGGATCAGCCGCGTGAGCAGGCGGGCAGCGCCTCGCGCCGCCCGCCGACCGGGCTCACCCCGACGCGGGCTCAGAACCAACCGCGGTGGCGGGCCATCTGCTCCAGACCGCGCTGGAGGGCCTGGTCCGCCGAGTTGGGCGGGTCGTCGTAGCGCACGGTGAAGCGGTTGTAGGCGTCGTGGCTGGAGCTCAGGAAGCCGCCCCGCTTGTCGGCCTCCAGGATGACGTCCATCTGCCGCGGCCCGGCGATGAAGGTCAGCTCCAGCTCGTTGAAGTAGCGCCGCCAGTCGCCGCCCGCGTAGTACTCGATCTCCTGGAAGAACGGCATCGTCGAGCCGTACAGCGTGCCGCGTTCCAGGTCGGCCTTCTTGAAACCGAAGCCCAGCCGGTCCAGCGCGCCGATGACATGGTCCTGGGCCGGGAGCGGGCTGACGAACAGCGGGTCCAGGTCGCCCTTGTCGAGCGCGCCCGCCAGCGCCAGCTCCGTCTGCACGCCGAGCTTCATCCCGTGCAGCGGGTGTCCGGCGATGGCGCTGATCGGGGTCTCCCACGGGATCCCGATCTCGAACGGTTGCTGGTGCTGCGCGCCCGAGCCGAGCTGGAACGTCCCCGCGACCTGCTGGCGCAGGAAGCTGTAGGCCGTCTTGTACTCGTTGTCGCCCGACTCGACTTCGACCACCGCGGTCAGGTCGATGTAGATGCCCTCGACCTTGTAGTCGGAGTTGCCGCCGCGGAAGTGCACGACACCGCGCAGGACCTCGCCGGGCCGCACGCCCGTGCTGGTCAGCACCGTGTCTACCTCGACGCCCGCGCCGAACGCGGCCATCAACTTGCGGAACACCATGGGGTTCTCCTATGCGGAAGGTGTGGTGTGGCCAATGACAGGGCCGTTCCCCGCGCCCGAGATGCGGGGGAGCAACTGGGCCAGGATGAGGGTGGAGAGCGAGGAGTCCGACTGCCCCTGCTGGGTGCGTACGATCAGCGGCTGGGGCGCGTTCTCCGCGAGCTTGGCGCCCACGTCGAGGCGCCTGCGGGCCAGCTCGTACTGCAGCACGGCCCGGTTGTCCCGGTACGACTCGGCCAGCCGGCGCAGCGCCTTGGCCTCGTTCTCGGCGGCGGTCAGCTCGGCCCGGCCGCGCGCCTCGATCTCCCACGTCACCCGCTGTGCCTCGGTCTCCTGCTCCTCCAGCATGCGCGCCACGTCCTTGCGCGCCTTGTTGTGAGCGGCCTTGACCTCGACGACGCGGGCGTCACGGGTCTTCTTGGAGCGCTCGATCTCCATCAGGAGGGTGTCGATGCGGCGCTTGCGGGTCAGCTCCCACTCGCGCTCATATGCCGACAGCTCCTTGGCCACCTTCTCGCGGGTGGCCAGGTGTTGCTGATACTGGTCGGGCAGCTGGACGTCGGGGATGTTGGCGCCGGTGACGCGCACGCCGTACCTGCCGAGCTGGCGGTTGAGCGCGTCCTGCATGTCGCCGACGTCGGAGCCGCGCAGGTCGTACGCGCGTTCGGTGTTGACCCGGCGGCTGCGCTGCCGGATCGCGTCCTGGACCGCGCTGGAGAGCACCAGGTCGAAGTTGCCCGCGCCGATCGTGCGGACGAACGCGACCGGGTCCACGATGCGGAACTTCAGGAAGAACTCGATCGACTTCAGCGGCACGTTCTCCGCCGTGGGGCAGGCCACGATGGGGGCCGAGTACGGGATCTCGGTGGAGGTGTCCACGACCGCGTCCACCCGGTCCCACGGCAGCCACAGGTAGTGGCGGCCCGGCGGGAGCGTGCCGGTGATGGCGCCCCAGCGGCTGCGCACGCCGGTGGTGCCCTCCTCGATCTCGATGATGGCCTTGCGCCACATGGTGATCAGGGCCACCACGAGGGAGGCGAGCGCCCCCAGCGCGCCGATGAGGGTGAGGTCGGTCAGCACCGCCATGCCGGCGAAGTAGAGCGCCAGGAACACCAGCGCCATCCAGGCGAAGCCGCGCCGGTCCTTGGGGATGACGACCGGGACGAGCTGGCCCTGCTCGCCGCCGCGCAGGAGCTGGCGGATGTCGCCCCAGGAGGCGACGGATTCCTTGATCTTCGAGAACTCTCGGCTCATCAGACCTCACTCGAGGGGTGCTTGCCGCCGGGGAGCAGCCGTTCGACCGTGCGTTCCAGATCCGCGTCGGGCTTCGGCGGCTCCTGGGGGCCGCTCACGTCGGCGGCGGCCTTCGCGAGCAGGGCGGCGATCTCGTCCGCACGGCTCTCCACCCGCGCGCCGATCTCGTCCAGCCGGGCGCGGATGGCGGACATGTCCTCGGCGGAGAACAGTGCCGCGCCCTTCCCGCCCACGAGCTGCTGGGCCAGGGCCAGGAAGTCGATGTCGGTCTCCTCACCCACCTGCACCACCTGTGGCAACCTGGTGGCGACCGACTCCAGCTTGGCGAGCAGATCCTGCTGGAAGCGGTAGTCGAGGATCTCGGGCGCCTCGGCGGCCGACAGCGCCCTGATGTCCAGCGCCTGCGCCTCCAGCAGCGCGGCGTTGGCGTTGGCCGTGGACTCGGCCTCGACCAGGCGCTGCCTGGCCTGCGCCGTGGCCTGGTGGCTGGCGCGCTCGAGGGCGGTGTCCATCCGGGCCTGGTAACCGGCGATCTCCGCCTGGATGGCGCTCAGCGTCTCCTGCAGCCCGGCCAGCTCCTTGACCAGGTCGCCCTCGTTCTGCTCCTTGCGGAGCTGGAGCTCGTACTCGTAGGTGTAGGCCTCCTTGGCGACGCGGACCATCTCGGGGGCGGCCAGGTCCATGCGGTATTCCTGGCTGGACGGCTCGGCGTGGGTGATGTTCACGTCGGTGAGCCGGACGGCGGGCAGGAACTGCTGGTTCAGGCTCTCCAGCATGCCGAGCGTGCTCTCGCCCACCAGGTCGTAGATCTCCTCGGCCCGCTGGGCGTAGATGAGGGACCGGGTGACCTCGCTGATGGCGTTCTGGAGCTTGGACTGGAAGCCGCTGACCGAGCCGAGCACGAAGATGAACTCCGCCGGGTTCTCGATCCTGAACTGCAGGAACAGGTCCACGCTCGCCTTGACGCCCTGCTGCGTCGGCGCTTCGCTGATGGGCGCGTTGAACGGGTATTCGCGGGTGGTGTTGACGATGTAGCTCACCCGCTTCCACGGGTTGAACAGCGTCACCCGGCCCGGATCCGCGATGTGCACCAGCTTGCCGAACTGGGTGATCAGCGCCTTGCAGCCCTCGGGCACCATCACCACGCTGCGCCGCCACCACAGGAACCCGGCGGCCAGGACCAGCACCATCCAGTAGTGCGGCCCGAAGATCAGATCCGTGTTCGGGATGACGTTGCCGAGCGCGCCGATGAGGCCGAGCACCACCAGGATGCCCAGCGGCACCACTACCTTCGCGGTGCCGCCCTTGGGGATCACCACGGGCGAGATGACGTGCATGCCGTTTTCCGCGAAGCTGCGGCTGACGATCTCGCCCGCCTCGTTCAGCGACGCCGACCTGGCCTCGATGAGGGTGCCGACGGACGCGCCGCCGTCACGGGCCGCGGCGAAGTCGTGCGGGTTCAGCACGAAGCCGGGAGCCTGGCCCGCCAGCCGCCCCGCCTGGTCGGCGACCTGTCCCACCGCTTGCCCGACCGCCTGCCGTACGTCACCCCCTCTGGCCACCGCTTGGGCTATGCCCGCGCCCGCCTGGACCAGGGCCTCTCTGGGTCGTGACATTGAACCTTCCTTTTCCGCTACAGGCGATTTAGACCGTATCGGGTGTGACTTACATTTCGCTTGCAAGCGGCATCACAGGTCTATTACATTATGTAGTAGACATGCTATTTATGTAGTAGGACTGCTACTTGTAGGGTGATGGGAACGGTACGAGAACTCGTGGGCGACGTCGAGCCGGCGGATATGACCGCCGCCATCGAGGTCAGGGGGCTGCGGATGGCGTACGGGTCCGTGGAGGTCCTCCAGGGCGTCGACTTCGCGGTCGCCCCCGGCGAGGTGATCGCCCTGCTCGGGCCGAACGGTGCCGGCAATACGACGACGATCGAGATCCTGGAGGGTTTCCGGATGTCCTCCGCCGGGGTCGTACAGGTGCTGGGCGTCACCCCGGCCGGCGGCGACGAGCGCTGGCGGGCCAGGCTGGGCGTGGTGCTGCAGTCCTGGCGCGACTTCCACGACCTGGTGCACCGCCTGTCGGACCTCGACGAGACCACGATCATGCTCACCACGCACGACCTCGACGAGGCGGAGAAGCTGGCCGACCGGATCCTCATCCTGGCCGGCGGCAGGATCGTCGCCGACGGCAGCGCCGACCGGCTCTCCCGCGAGGTGTCCCGCGACGCCCAGGTGCGCTGGAGCCGCGGCGGGGAGCAGTTCGTGCACGCGACACAGGACGCCACCACGTTCGTGCGGGAGCTGTTCGGCCAGTACGGCGCGGAGATCGGCGACCTGGAGGTGCGCCGGGCCACGCTCGAGGACACGTACATGGAGATCGTGAGGAGGCACGAGGGATGAGCACCGGGGCACGCCCGGCGATTTCCGCGCTGCACGCGGTGAAGCTCGGCCTGGCGCGCGGCTGGATCGAGCTCCGGCACAGCCTGGTCAACGCGCAGGAGATCGGGTTCAGCATGGTGTCCGGCGGCGCGCTGGGCCTGGGCATGCGTTCGGCGTTCCTGCCGGATTCCGCGGCCGCGCTGGAGATCGGCGGGTTCTGGCGGCCGGTGGAGATGCTGCTCGTGCTCGGCGCGTGGATCGTGGCCAGCCTGCTGCTCGCGCCGCCGATCCTGCGCAGGATGGCCAGGCGGGAGTCCGGCTCGCTCATGCGACTGCGACGGGATCGGGCGATGCAGCGGATCGGCTGAGAAGATACGTGGTGATGAGCGAGACCGTCTACAACCGCATCGCCCTGCTGCGCGCAGAGCGGAACGTCACCCGCAGGCAACTGGCCGACGGGCTGGGGGTCCACTACCAGACCGTCGGCTACCTGGAGCGCGGAGAGTACAGCCCGAGCCTTTACCTCGCCCTGCGGATCGCCGAGTATTTCGAGGTTCCCGTCGAGGTCGTCTTCTCGACCAGCCCCTTCCCCCGGATCGGGGAACGGACCGTCTGACGGATTATGTCGGTGGGGCCGCCTACAGTGGGCAGCATGCGACCGGTCACAGATTTGCAGCGTAGGGTGGCGCCCTTCGAGGTCGTCACCGAGATGACGCCGTCGGGCGACCAGCCGACGGCCATCACCGAGCTGGAGCGCCGCGTCAAGGCCGGGGAGAAGGACAACGTCCTGCTGGGCGCCACCGGCACCGGCAAGACGGCCACCATCGCCTGGCTGATCGAGCGGCTGCAGCGGCCCGCGCTGGTCATGCAGCCCAACAAGACGCTGGCCGCCCAGTTCGCCAACGAACTGCGGGAGATGCTGCCCAACAACGCTGTCGAATATTTCGTTTCTTATTACGATTATTACCAGCCTGAGGCATACGTCCCGCAGAGCGACACGTACATCGAGAAGGACTCCTCGATCAACGACGAGGTCGAGCGGCTGCGCCACTCGGCCACCAACTCACTGCTCACCCGCCGTGACACGATCGTGGTGGCCTCGGTGTCGTGCATTTACGGCCTGGGCACCCCGCAGGAATACGTCGACCGCATGGCCCGGCTCCGCGTCGGCATGGACGTCGACCGCGACCAGTTGCTGCGCCGCCTGGTCGACATGCAGTACACGCGAAACGACCTGGCCTTCACCCGGGGCACGTTCCGGGTGCGCGGCGACACGATCGAGATCATCCCGAAATACGAAGAGCTGGCCGTGCGCATCGAGATGTTCGGTGACGAGATCGAGAAGCTCTCGACCATGCACCCGCTGACCGGCGAGGTCATCACCGAGGACGAGGAGCTCTACATCTTCCCGGCCTCCCACTACATCGCGGGCGAGCAGCGCATGGCCGCCGCCGTGGCCGGCATCGAGGCGGAGCTGGCCGAGCGGCTGTCGGAGCTGGAACGGCAGGGCAAGCTGCTGGAGGCGCAGCGGCTGCGGATGCGGACCACCTACGACATCGAGATGATGCGGCAGATCGGCACCTGCTCGGGCATCGAAAACTACTCGCGCCACCTGGACGGCCGCGAGGCCGGCAGCGCGCCCAACACGCTGCTGGACTACTTCCCCGAGGACTTCCTGCTGGTGCTGGACGAGTCCCACCAGACGGTGCCGCAGATCGGCGCCATGTACGAAGGCGACGCCTCCCGCAAGCGCACGCTGGTCGAGCACGGGTTCCGGCTGCCGTCGGCGCTCGACAACCGGCCGCTGAAGTGGGAGGAGTTCCTGGAGCGCATCGGGCAGACGGTCTACCTGTCCGCCACGCCGGGCCCCTACGAGCTGGGGCGGGCCAAGGGCGAGGTGGTCGAGCAGGTCATCCGCCCGACCGGCCTGGTCGACCCGGAGATCGTCGTCAAGCCCACCAAGGGGCAGATCGACGACCTGGTCCACGAGATCCGCGAGCGCGCCGAGCGGGACGAGCGCGTCCTGGTGACGACGCTGACCAAGAAGATGTCCGAAGACCTGACCGACTATCTCCTGGAGCTCGGCATCCGGGTCCGCTACCTGCACAGCGAGGTCGACACGCTGCGGCGCATCGAGTTGCTGCGGGAGCTGCGGACCGGCGAGTTCGACGTGCTGGTCGGCATCAACCTGCTGCGGGAGGGCCTCGACCTGCCCGAGGTGTCGCTGGTGTCCATTCTCGACGCGGACAAGGAGGGCTTCCTGCGTTCGGAGACCTCGCTGATCCAGACCATCGGCCGCGCCGCCCGAAACGTCTCGGGCCAGGTCCACATGTATGCCGACAAGATCACCCCGTCCATGGAGCGGGCGATCGACGAGACCAACCGGCGGCGGGCCAAGCAAATGGCCTACAACGAGGCCAACGGTATCGACCCGCAGCCGCTGCGCAAGAGGATCGCGGACATCCTCGACTCCCTGCAGCGCGAGGACGCCGACACCGACCGCCTCCTCGGCGGCGGGCGCCAGCAGTCGCGTGGCAAGGCCCCGGTGCCCGGCTTCGGCGGGCGGGCGGCGGGCCAGCACGCCAAGGCCATCGCGGGCGAGATGCCCCGGGCACAGATGGAGTCGTTGATCGACTCGCTGACGGAGCAGATGCACCAGGCGGCGGCCGACCTGCAGTTCGAGGTGGCTGCGCGACTGCGCGACGAGATCAAGGAGCTCAAGCGCGAGCTGCGTGACATGCGCGAGGCGGGCGTCCAGTAGACCATCCTGAGGCGTGCGGTAGTCGTGGGGTGGGTGGTTGTGCCCGGTTGCTTGAGTGGTGCGGCAGACGCGGGGTGGGCGGTCGTGCCGGCCGCCTGACCTACGTGGCACGGAGTGGCTGTCGCTGACCCCCCGGTTGCGTGACACGTGTGAGGTGAGCAGTCGCGTGCGTCGCCCGGGTCGCTGCGGCGTGCCGAAGGCGGGGCGTTGGGCAGGGTCTCTGACCTGCGCGAATGGTTGGGCGCTCGGCGGGCAGCGGCAGGGCATGCACAAGAAGGCCATCGGTGCCGTGGCTGGTGCGGCGATGTTCGTCGCGGGCTGCGGCACAGTTGCGCCGCAGTCGGAGCATGTCGGCGCTGGGGGCCCGCTGTCCACCACCGGGAGCGGATCGTCCACCGTTTGGAGTGGATCGTCCGCTTTCGGGGGTGGATCGTCCGCTGCTGGGAGGACGCCGTTCAGTGCCGGGGGCGGGCCGTTCGTAATGGGTGATGCGCCGTTCTCCGTCGGGAACACACCGTTCACCATCGGGAGCGGACTGTGCGTAGTAGGTAATGTGCCGTTCACCTTTGGGAATTGGCCGCTCGTCGCCGGGAGCACGCCGTCCACCACCGCGAGCCGGCCGTCAGCCGTCACCCCGACGGCCGATCCAGGGCGCGGCGACCCCGGGCGGGCCGGCACGAGGGGGTTGCGGCAGGCGGCCCAGGCGGCGCTGCGGGCGGTGCCCGGTACCAGCCTCGTCTCGATCGAGGCGAGGCCGTGGCGCCGTTCGGCGGGGTGGGCGCCACGGGGACGGGTCGCGCAGACGCGACGTCCTGGCCGCTGAGGAAGTCACGGCCCCTGATCAGAGTCCGACCGTTCCCCGTGCCCGGTCGAACGGAGGAAGGCGTGGCCTCTGATCGGAGTCCACCGTTTCCCGTGCTCGGTCGAGCAGGGGAAGGCACGGCCCCTGATCAGAGTCCGACCGTTCCCCGTACCTGGTCGAGCGGAGGAAGGCGTGGCCCTTGATCGGAGTGCGACTGTTACCCGTGCTCGGTCGAACGGAGGAGGGTGCGGCCGCTGATCAGAGTCCGACCGTCTCCCGTGCTCGGTCGAGCAGGGGAGGGTGCGGCCGCTGATCAGAGTCCGACCGTCTCGCGTGCTCGGTCGAGCATCTGTGACGCGGATCGGCCCTCCTTGGCCTCCTCGTTGACCAGGCTGAACGGGTCTACCTGCCGGTCGCCGACGACGACCATGTGCTTGATGCCGCCGTTCTCGAAGGCGACGTCCCAGTGTCCGCCGTTGGCCCGGATCAGGACCTCGGCGAGGTAGGCGGACAAGAGGGAGTGCAGGTAGATGCGGTCGTCGTCGTCCAGATCGTCCGACCGGAGCTCGTCCGTCACCGCATCCATGATCGGCTGGCAGGTCATGGGCTGGACGTCGAAGGCGTCCACATCTCCGCCGGCCTGCTCCACCAGCTCCCGCAACGCCTGGTGCCCGCCGTCGCCGAACTCCTTGGTGTGCCGTCTCGCCAGCTCAAGAGTCAGCGGCACCAGCGGCTCCGGTTCCGCACACACGATCGGGGCGCCGACTCGGGTCAGTGCGTCGCCCTGCCGCTCGTACCGCTGGGCGATCAGCACGCCGGCGGGCCTCCCCAGCTCGTACGCCTCGACGAACGCCGCCTCCGCCCGCTCGTCGTCGATCGTCAGATAGCCGTCCCAGGCCAGCGTGACGCATACGGCGGTCGGGTTGGTGTCCGCCGCCGAGGAGCGCGCCATCGTGAGGTCGGGGGCGGCGATGAAACGGGTGAGCTCCCGTGCCCCGTCCTGCTGCAGAACCATGGCGAACGGCGAGAACCCTTCGGCCGAGCCCTCCGCGCTCGACACCGCATGGTCGAGCGCGTCCTCGGCCAGCCCTGCGGCCTCCGTTCCCAGATTCTGGGTCAATTCAGACAGGTACGAACCGTCATGCGGCATAGCTCCGCAACCCTCCAAGCTGATCGTGGTTCGTATACGACTACCGCATTTCTCACGCCAAGATCATGCTGATGCCTGAAATGGCAGGTAAGGCCACGGGCACCCGCAGGCCACGGGCACCCGCAGGCCACGGGCACCCGCGGGCCGTGGGCACCCGCGGCCCGTGGGCACTTGCTGGTCACGGGCACCCGCTGGTCACGGGCACTCGTAAGGCGCGGGCGCCCGCAAGCCACGTGGATCGCGCGGCCTCCCGGAAGACGCGCTCTCTCTCGATAGGCGCTCTCTCAGGAGGTGCGTTGTCTTTCGGGAAAGCGACGACGCGGCATTCCGGGGATCGCGCGGCTCAGATGGGTCATGCCTGTCGGCATGCCACATCGGCGGTTGCGCTTGTCCAGGGGCTCCCGTCCCCCCGCGACCGGTGGTTCACGGGGAAATGCCGGCCTCCTTGCGGAGTTGGGCGGCCAGTGTGTCCGGGTCGGCGGCGAGGACGCCCTTGGCGGCGAACCAGGTGGCGACGTTGCGGGCGTCGCGGTCGAGGAACGTCGGGCCCGCCGGATGGGCGATCACGTCCACGATCTGCGGCAGATCGATGATCACCAACCTGCCGTCGTGGACCAGCAGGTTGTACGGGGACAGGTCCCCATGGGCCAGGCCCTCCCGGGCCAGCGTGGCCATGGCCGACACCAGTTGCTCCCACAGATCGTCCAGGTCTTCGGTCACCTGGGCCAGCCGGGGAGCGGCGTACCCGTCCGGCGTACCGATGAACTCCTGAAGGATCTCCGTTCCGACGATCTGCACCGGATACGGCACCGGAACCCCGAGCTCCCACAACCGGCACAACGCCGCGAACTCGGCCACCGCCCACTGGGCGGCGATCACCTGCCGGCCGAAGGCGGTGCGGTTGGCCATGGCCCGGTTCATCCGGCTTTCGCGGGTTCTGCGGCCCTCCAGGTAGCCGGAGTCGCGGTGGAACATGCGGTGGTCGGTGGAGCGGTAACGCTTGGCGGCCAGCAGGCACACGCGATCCGTGCCGGGCACGCCTCTGGAGATCAGGTGGACGTCGGCTTCCTTGCCGGTCTTGAGCACGCCGTGCTCGGTGTCGACGGCGGCCAGCTCGGTGACCAGCCAGCCGGGGTACGGTTTGGGGCCCTTCTCCGTCGGAGTGCTCTGGTCCCAGGTGGACCAGCGGTCGCCTTCGGGCGGGCCGTCGTCGGTCTCCGGGGTGCTTTCAAGCCATTCGATGTCGTCGGCGTCGAGGGCGTTCTTGCCACGGCGGCGGTGTTGCGGGTGCTTCGGCACGGTGGGATTGCTCCAGGTATTGAGGCCCACCGGCGCGGCATTCGTCGATCAGGTCGGCGGCGGCCCGGTGGGAAGGTCTGAGGACGCGGAAAACGGCACGCGAACAATCGTCGTCACAGTCTCAGCCTCCCTTCACGCCGCAGAGATCAACCAGCGCCGGAGTATGCCGGGCCCGACCAGACAGCCGCAACTGATTTACGCGAGCCAACGCGAGCCAACGCGATTGAGCGTGAGTGGTGGCCGGTGCAGCGGGATGGGCGGGAGATCGGCAGTGCCGATGGGGCGGGTGGATGCCCGTGGGATGGCGGGCTGCGGCGAGTGGGGTGGGAGCGGGGGTGCGGTGTAATGGCGGGAGGTGGGGTTCGCTGGGTGGGGGATATCGGGGTGCGGGGGTTTGGGCGGGCGGGTACGGTGCGGGGATGCGACGATGCCCCGACTGTGACAACTGGGAGCCGGCTGGAGCGCCCGGATGCCCTCGATGCGCGGGGCTGGTGGATGAGATCGTCGAGGAGGGGTGGCGTGCGTTTCTGGAGCGCGAGTTCGGTACGGCCGAGCCGCTCGACGAGCGCCTCGTTGCCGAGATGGTCGTGGACGAGCCTGACAGGCACCCGTGGCGCGTGGTCGATGCCGCCTACGATCGTCTGACCTGTGCTGAATGTGGCGATCGGTTGAGCAGGGGGCCCGCCTCATGCGCCACCTGCAACAAGGCGAACGGTTTTCGCTACGCGGCCATTGAGGTGGACCGCCCAGCCGTTCCGCCGGGGAACGAGCACGCGCTGCGGGTCAACGTGGCCGTGACACGCAGGCCGTACGGGATCTCGGACGCCGAGGTGCTGTTGCGGCGGCTGTCCCTGCCCGTCCTCCTGGAGGGCCGCCTCCCCACGAACGCCCAGGCCCAGGCCACCAAGGCCCTGGCCAACAGGGGTGCCACCGAAGCCGAGTTGGCGGAGGCGATCTACCGGGAGTGGGGCGTCACCTAACTGGGCGGCCACTCCAGGTGGAGGTCGATATCCACCTCGAATCCGATGGTGGTCCGCAGGCGCTTGCGATGGATGCCGGTTGGGACGTAGGCCTTGACCGCAGGCTCGAGCTCGAAGGTATAGACCACGGGCAAGCCATCCTCTCTCTCCACTCGCCAGAAGTGCTTGATGCCCGCGTTTGAGTATTTGATCGGTTTGGTGGTCCGGTCTCTCTCCATTGATTCGGCGGACACCACTTCGACGACCAGATGGACATCTTCCGGTTTGAAGGAGGTGGTTTCATCAGTGATCGCTGACTTGCTGACCAAGAGGATGTCTGGCTCGGGCCGCTGACGCAAGCCCAGGGTCACCGTCATCTCCCGAACGACCGCCAGGTTTTCAGGAGGGCTGAGCCGGTTCTCGAACAGTCGAGTGGCGTACATGTGAAAGGCGGTCTGCGGGGACATCATGATGAGCGACCCATCGATCAGTTCGACGTGCCGGGGCGCGTCAGGGGGAAGGTGATCGAGCATGTCGGCGGTCCAGCCGCCTGGAGGGCCGGGATAGAACCACTCAGGAAGGGCCATAGTCATCAATCTGCCTCCTCAGCGATCTCACGCGGCGGATTCATTCTGCCACGTTCGGTAATCATCAAGGGAGGTCTTTGCGTTCCTCCATCGTGCGGCGGTAGAGCTCGTCGATCTGGTCCAGCGGGTCGGGGGCGTGCCGGCGAGCCTCGATCTCCAGGTCCGTGCGGGCGTTGAGGTCGTCGATGCCCGTCGCCGTGTGCTGGACCTGGTCGCTCATGAGGTCGGCGCGGATGCGGGCGCACATCGCCGTCAGCTTGGCCTGGTGCTGCCGGAGCCGGTCGAGCGTGGCATGGTCGGCGAAGGAGGACATGCGGCGCTGCTGGGCGTACATCCCGAGTTGCCCGTCGTGCACGTCGGCCTGCGCCGACAGGTCCGCCATGAGGCGGGGCAGGTCGCCGAGGCCCCAGCCCTGGCGCTGGGCGTGCTCGATGGCCTGGCGGGTGAGCGTCACCTCGCGGCGCAAGTCGAGCCGGAGGCGCTCGACCTCGGCGGCGTCGCCCGTGCCCATCGCGTTGACGTGGGTGCTGAGCCGGACCGTGGCCTGCCTGGCCTTGACCGCCGCCTTCTTGCCCAGTTTGACGAGCAGCCAGATGCCCACCCCACCCAGCAGCAGGAGGAACGCGAGGACCACCAGCACGATGATCAGGAACTCGCCGATTTTCGACACCTCCTGTTGGGGGTTGATGCCTTGAGGATAGTCGCCCGGAGCCGTCTTGGCGCGCGTAGCCAAGCAAGCACTTGATCGAGGTCGCGGGCTGTGCTTCAGTGCACATGGGCGTGGTTCGAGCGGGGCGGAAAGGGTGTGGCGGGCCGGTCCGCGTGGCCGTTCGCCGGAGGGAGCGATAGGTGCCGTACGCGGAGGTCGCCGGAGACGTCAGGCTCTTCTACACCGACGACGGCGATCCCGGCGGGCCGCCGCTGCTGCTCGTGCACGGCTGGGGCACCGACTCGCACCAGTGGTCGTGGCACATCGACGCGCTTGCCGCCGGGCACCGCGTGATCGCCCCCGACCTGCGCGGCCACGGCTACTCGTCGGTCCCCGAGACGGGCAACACGCCGCGCATGATGGCCGAGGACCTGCACCACCTCATCGGCGGCCTCGGCCTCCCGCCGGTGATCGCCGTCGGGCACTCGATGGGGGCCCAGGTGGTGTCCTTCCTCGCCGTGGAGCACCCGGAGCGGGTGCGCGCGCTGGTCACCGTCGATCCCGGCTACGGCATGACGGACCGGATCGCCCGGCGCTTCCCCGAGATGATCGCCGGCCTGCGCGGCGCGCACGCCCACGCCGTCGCCGAGTCGATCGACGAGTGGTGCACGAACGCCGCCACCCCCGCCGTCATCAGGCGCTGGCACAAACGCCGCCTGTACGGCATGCCGCCGCACGTGCTCGCCGAGGCGTTCGAGGCCATGTTCACCGCCCCCGGCGCCATCGGGGTACGCCCGGCCTCGGACGACTACCTGGCCCGCCGGCGGTGCCCGGTGCTGTCCATCTGGTCCGACTCCGGGCGGGCGGGCTGGGAGGCGGGGCTGCTCAAGGACCGCGCGTCCAAGGTCGTGTGCTGGGAGGGCTCCGGCCACCGGCTGCACGAGGAGCGCCCGGCAGAGTTCGTACACCTGGTACGAGGTTGGCTGGCCGCGCTGTGAGTGACGGCGGGCGGCGGGGCTTTCGGATCAGCCAAGGGTGTGGCCTCTGGCCGCTCGCCGGCGGGCGCGGAAGCGGAGGACCTTCCTGATCAGCCACCACGCCAGCAGGACGAGCACCAGCAGCGCGACGATCACCAGCGCCGGCGCGAGCACCGCGAGCAGACTCATGCCCAGCGAGCCAGCGTCCTCCACCGTGCTCACCACGGGCGCCCCCACCCCCGCCGTCCCCGCGTTGATCACCGGCCGGGCCACCGCCTTGACCACGTGTACGGCCAGCGCCAGCACGATGCCCAGCGCCCACCCGGCCCACGGGTGCTCCGACATCCACGTGGAGTTGTCCAGCTCGGCGGCGGCGCTCGTGGCCGAGAAGACGACGCCGCCGGAGGCCGGGCGCACGACGGTCTGGATGGTGTCGTTGATGCTGTCCAGGGCGGGCACCTTGTCCACGACCGTCTCGGCGAGCAGCAGGACCGCGAGGACCGCGAGCACGCCCCAGTTGGACAGCCATGAGTAACCGTCGGGCAGCCGTACGGTGTCGGTGAAGTTGGCCAGCACCCCCACGACCAGCAGCGGGATGTAGGCGTTCAAACCGGCGGCGGTGGACAGGCCCAGCCCGGTGAGTGCGGCGATCACGTCCCTAGTCTGCCCGCGCGGCCTCGTCCATGAGACGTTCCAGACCAGATCCGGTGAATTCCGCCACCGCCCGCTCGTACTTCTCCATTCCCCACGACCAGAAGTCGAAGTCGATGCTCTCGTTCGCGCCGTCCTGGATGGAGGCCCAGAGCGTCCAGCCGTACTTGGACATGAGGCCGAGCAGGCGGGCCCGGGCGATCTTGTGGCGCAGGCGGCGGCCGTAGTAGGCGGTGACCAGCTCCTCCAGGTGCCCCTGTGGCAGGCTGGACTCGCTCCAGACGTTGCCGAGCTCGAAGCAGGCGTCGTTGTTCCCGGAGTACTCGTAGTCGATCAGCCGCAGGCGCCCGCCGTCGTCGAGGATGTTCCCCGGCAAAAGGTCGTTGTTACACGGAACGGTCCCAACATCCCTTTTTTCCAGACTTTTCCGGATTCTCGCGACGGTTGGCATGAAGTCGAGATATTTCGCAGGAAGCCGGAACCCCCGCTCCCGGACGATCGCCAAATACCCCCGCTGCACCTCGAACATGTCGAAATCCCGGACGAACCGCGGCCCCGCGTGCAGCCGCCGGCACGCCTCCGCCACCCGCGGCAGGTTCGCCGGATCCCGCAGATCGGCCTCCGTGAACGTCCGCCCCGGCAGGAACCCCACCACCAGCACTCCGAGCTCGGGCAGGTACGCGTGCACCGGCGCGCCCACCCCGGCCCGCGCCGCCGCGATCGAGTTGGCGTGCTCGGCGTCCCTGTCGATCGCCAGCAGCGCGCCGTCGCTGGCCCACACGCGTACGACGTATTCGCCGGCCGGGATCGTGACCTTGTAGTTGTGGTTGGTCAGCCCGCCGGGCAGCTCCTCCACGGAACGCGGCACACCGGACAGCAGGGGGATGCGATCGAGGACCTCGGGCACGGCCATGGTAGATCCTACTTCTCCGGCGCCCGGCCGTAGAGGGAAGAACAAGATCTTCGTTCAACCGAACGGTCTAGACCCTTTTACACTCCGGCGGCTAGCCTCGCGACCATGACCGACTCGGCCCGCATCGTGATCATCGGCGGCGGCGTGGGCGGCGCGTCCGTCGCCTACCACCTCACCCAACTCGGCGAACGCGACGTCGTCCTGCTGGAGCGGGACGAGCTCACCAGCGGCTCCACCTTCCACTCGGCGGGTCTCGTCGGCCAGTTGCGCGCCGACCCGACGCTGACCAGGATGAACCAGTACTCGGTCGAGCTCTACCGCACCCTGGACGCGGGCTGGACCGAGTGCGGCGGCATCAAGCTGGCCACCACCCCGGAGCGCATGGCGGAGATCCGCCGCCAGATCGGCTGGGCGCGCACGTTCGGGCTGCCGCTGGAGGAGATCTCGGTGGCCCAGGCCGTCGAGCTGTTCCCGCTGATGAGCCCGGAGGGGGTCCTCGGGGCCGCGTACCTGCCCACCGACGGGCAGGTGGACCCCTCGCAGCTCTGCATGGCGCTCGCGGCCCGCGCCCGCGAGGGCGGGGTGGACATCCGTACCCGCACCCGGGTGCTCGGCATCACCACCGAGCGCGGCCGCGTCACCGGGGTGCGCACCGACCAGGGGGACATCGCCTGCGAGATCGTGGTCAACTGCGGCGGCATGTTCGCGGCCGAGATCGGCCGCATGGCCGGGGTGCGGATCCCGGTCGTGCCCATGTCGCACCAGTACGTGGTGACCGACGCCTGCCACGACCTGTCGGGCCTGCCCACGCTGCGCGACCCCGACCTGCTCGTCTACTACCGGCAGGAGGTGCAGGGCCTGGTCATGGGCGGGTACGAGCGCACCTCCGCCCCCTGGACGGCCGGCCACCACACCTACGACGCGATCCCGCAGGACTTCAACGGCCGCCTCTTGTCCGAAGATTGGCCCAGATTTCAGGAAATTTCGGAAAACGCCGTGATCCGCGTGCCCGCGCTGGCCGACGTCGGCATCCGCAAGCTGATCAACGGGCCCGAGGCGTTCACCCCCGACAACGAGTTCTGCCTGGGCGAGACCGAGGTCGGCGGCTTCTACGTGGCGGCCGGGTTCTGCGCGCACGGCATCGCGGGCGCGGGCGGCATCGGCAAGATCATGGCCGAGTGGATCGTCGAGGGCGAGCCCAGCATGGACGTCTGGCACATGGACATCCGCCGCTTCGGCCGCCAGTACCGCTCGCCGTCGTACACGGTCAAGCGCACGGTCGAGAACTACGAGTCGTACTACGACATCCGTTATCCGGGCCAGGAGCGCGCGGCGGGCCGCCCGCTGCGGGTCTCGCCCGCCTACGGCTGGCACGCCGCCCACGGCGCCGTCTTCGGCGAGAAGGCCGGCTGGGAGCGGGTCAACCACTACGCCGCCAACGAGCAGGCCGACGGGCGGGGCGAGGAGGCGGAGCGGCCGGGCGGCTGGGCCGGGCGGGAGTGGTCGCCCGCCGTCGGGGCCGAGCACCGCGCCACCCGTACGAGCGCCGGGCTGTTCGACGAGAGCTCGTTCGCCAAGATCGAGGTCACCGGCCCGGACGCCGCCGAGCTGCTGGAATGGGTGTGCGACAACCGCGTGGCCCGCCAGGTGGGCGCCGTCACCTACACGCAGGCGCTCAACCGGCGCGGCGGCATCGAATGCGACTTCACCGTAACCAGGCGGGGCGAGCAGGAGTTCCTGATCATCACCGGCACCGCGTTCGGCTCGCACGACCTGGGCTGGCTGCGCAAGCAGGCGGCGCTCACCGGCGCCACGGCCAGGATCGCCGACGTCACCGGCCAGTACGCGTGCTTCGCCCTGTGGGGCCCGCGCGCCCGCGACATCCTGTCCGGCCTGACCCCCGAACCGCTGGACTTCCCGTTCATGTCGGCGCGCGAGATCACCGTGGGCGATGTGCCGGTGCTGGCGCTGCGGGTGACGTTCGTGGGGGAGATGGGCTGGGAGCTCTACTGCTCCAGCGAGTACGGCTCGGCGTTGTGGCAGACGCTCTGGCGGGCGGGCGAGCCGCAGGACCTGACCGCCGGCGGCTACCGCGCCATCGACAGCCTCCGGCTGGAGAAGGGCTACCGGGTGTGGGGCGCCGACCTCGGGCCCGAGACCACCCCGTACGAGGCGGGACTGGGCTTCTGCGTCAAGCTCGACAAGGACTTCCTGGGCAAGGACGCCCTGGACCCGGAGCCCGAGCGGCGGCTGCGGTGCCTGACGTTGCGCGACCCGGGGGCCGTCGCGCTCGGCAACGAGCCGGTCCGGGTGGACGGCCGGGTGGTGGCCCGCGTCACCTCCGGCGGCTACGGCTACACCGCCCGGGAGTCCATCGCCTACGCCTACCTGCCCGGTGCCCCCACGGAGGTGGAGGTGGAGGTGGAGGGCACCTGGGTGCCTGGCACCGTGGTCAAGGAGCCGCTGGTCCCGTGACGCCGCGGCGTACCGGGACACGCGCGGTTACCCCTTGACGGCCCCCCGGGTGATCCCCTCGACGAAGCTGCGCTGGAACGTCAGGTAGACCAGGACGATCGGCGCGATCACGATCAGGCTGGCGGCCGCCAGCAGCGGGATGTCCGTCGAATACTGGCCGACGAACAGGCCGAGGCCGGTCGGCGCGGTCCGCTCGTCCGGGTTCTGCATCATGACCAGCACCAGCAGGAACTGGTTCCACGACCACATGAAGTACAGCACCGACAGCGTGGTGATCGCCGGCCAGGAGATCGGCAGCAGCACGCGCAGCAGCACGACGAGGTCGCGGGCGCCGTCGATGCGTGCCGCCTCCACGAGGCCGCCCGGCACGCCCGAGAAGTGGGCCTGCATCCAGTAGACCCCGAACGGCAGGAACAGCGCCGCCTCGGCCAGCACGATGCCCACGTAGGAGTCGGTGAGGCCGACCTGGCGCAGGTTGAAGTAGAGCGCCACCACCACGAGCTCCACCGGCAGCGTCAGCCCCAGCACGAATCCGGCCGACAGCGTACGGTGGCCCCACACCCTGAGCACGGTCAGCCCGTACGCCGCCAGCGTGGCCAGCACCACCGTGAGCGGCACCACGCAGACCGCGATCAGCACGCTCGACGCCATGAGGTTGGAGAAGTTGCCCCGCTCCCAGGCGAGCGCGAAGTTCTGCCACGACCACTCCTCCGGCAGGCTCAGCCCGCTGATCTGCGATCCGGGAGGGTGCAGGGCGGCCAGGACGATGCCGGCGAACGGCAGCAGCACCATGACCGCCAGCAGCACGAGCACGCCGTATCGGATGCGCATCCTCAACCCCTGTCCCTGGCGGCGTAGCGGATGACGCTGACCACGGCCACCACGAGCACGGTCAGTACGACGGCCAGCGCGCTGGCGCCACCGATGTCGCCCTCGTTGAAGGCCAGCCGGTAGACCAGCAGGGCCGGCACGTTGGTCTGGCCGGCCGGGCCGCCGTTCGTGGTGACGAAGACGAGGTCGAAGCTGGCCAGCGCGGCGATCGTGGTGATCACCCCGGCGATCGTGATCTCCTTGCGCACCCCGGGCAGGGTGACGTTGCGGAAGCGCTGGTAGGCGCCGGCGCCGTCGAGCGTGGCGGCCTCGTACAGGGCCGGGTCGATCTTCTGCGCGCCGGCCAGGAAGAGCATCATGCACAACCCGCTCATCACCCAGGTGCCGATGAGGCCGAGCGCGACCAGCGCCAGGGCGTAGTCGGCCAGCCAGGCCCGGGTCAGCCCGCCCAGCCCCACCAGGCCGAGGAGCTGGTTGACGACGCCGGACTCGCTGTAGAGCCAGCGCCAGGTGATGCCGACGGCGACCAGCGGCAGCACCTGGGGGAGGAAGAAGACGATCCGGAAGAACGTCATCCCCCGGCGGACCTTCCCTATCAGCAGGGCTGTCATCAGCAATCCCGCGGCGATCGGGATGGCCGAGAAGAAGATGATCAGCACCAGGCTGTGCAGGATGGCCTCGTGGAGCGCGCTGTCCTGGAAGATCTTGACGTAGTTGTCCAGGCCCGCCCAGGTCGCCGGCAGGATGCCGTCCCAGTGGAGAAGCGACAGGCGCAGCGTGTCCAGGGCCGGCCAGATCGCGAAGCCCAGGTAGACGGCCAGGGCGGGCAGCACGTACGGCAGGCCGCGGATCCGCCGCCCGCGGCCGGCGGCCTCATGAGCCATGGTGCTCGTTCCAGGACTGCTGCAGCGAGCTCAGGAAGCCGGCGGTGGCCATCTTGCCGCTGATGAGGCCCTGCACGCCGGGCGTCAGCTTGTCGATCATGCCGGGGGAGGCGTAGTCGGCGAACGGGACGATCCCGTTGGCCTGCGCCACCGGCGTGAAGGCGGCCTTGATCTCCACGGGCAGACCCGCCCCGCCCATGTCGGTCTTGGTGTCGACGGGCATGAACCCGGCCTCGAACTGCACCTTCGCCGCCTCCGGCGAGCTGAGGTAGTCCAGGAACGCCGCGGCGACGTTGGGGTGCTGGGTCTTGGACGAGATGGCGTACGAGACGCTCGACCCGGAGGCGACCTTCGGCGGCTCCGCCGTCGGCCCCGGCATGAGGAAGAAGCCGACGTCGTCGCCCATCTGCTTCTCCAGCGCGGCGGCGGCCCAGTTGCCGGTGATCAGGAACGCGCTCTTGCCGCCGGCGAATTCGGCCTGCGCGTCGGTGTCGGCCGTGGCGTTCGCGGCGGCCGGGACGTAGCCCTTGCGCACCCAGCCGGTCAGGGTCTCGGCGGCCTTGCGCGCGCCGTCGGTCTCGATCGTGGCGTTCGGCTCGCCGTAGACCCACGAGCGGTACTGCTTGACGTCGCCCAGCACGTTCAGCAGCGCGTTCCAGATCTGGAAGCCGCCGACCTGGAGCGCGCCGACGCTCAGCGGGGCGTGCCCGGCGTCCTTCGCCTGCTGCATGGCGGTCTCGAAGTCGCCCAGCGTCTTCGGCACCTTCTTGACGAGCGACTTGTTGTAGAACACGCCCAGCACGGACAGCCCGCCGGGAGCGGCGTAGAGGGCGCCGGTGCCGAACCGCTTGGCCGTCTTGTCGGAGCTGAGGGTCTCCAGGGTGGCCGGTGGGAAACGGTCGTTCCAGCCGTACGCCTTCGCCCACGGGCCCAGGTCGAGCACGAGACCGGCGGGGACCAGCGAGCTCATGGCGCCCGGGTTGTACTGGGCGACGTCCGGCGGCTGGGCGGACGACATCGCCAGCTTGATCGACTTGACGTAGTCGTTGAACGGCGTCATCTGGGGCTTGATCGTGACGTTCGGGTGCCGCTTGGTGAAGCCCTCGATGAGCGCCTTGGAGGGCGGGTCGTCGGTGTAGGCGAGGGTGAGCGTCACGGGCTCGTCCGGAACGGCCGTCGACACGGCGATCTGTCTCTGTGTGCCGCCGCCGGGGGAGCCTCCGGTGCCCGCGCAGGCCGTCAGCGCGAGAAGGCTGCCGACCGCCACGAGCCACCGAGCCGGTGCCGTCATACCCATGACCTTTTCTCCTTACCGATTCGCTCTCGCCGACGCGCCCGATCCCGCCCGCGCGCCGGCCTTCTCACCTGCGCACGGGTCCGAATCCGGTCCGTTCGATCTCGTCCAGCGAATGCCGCAGCGCGCCGTGCACGACGGCGTCCTCCCGCGGCGCCGGCACCTCCAGGGCGCGCGCCGCCGCCCGCCGGACCATGCGCAGCAGTCTCTTCACGACCTCCGGGCCGCCTCGGCGTTGACCTCGCGCATGAACTGCGTGTCGGCGGCGACCAGCTGCTCCATGGCCCTCCCTGTCGTTCAGGGCACGTTAGCGCAATAATTATGGACTGTACGAAATTAATTCGTCGAGAGGTCACCCGCTTCGCCCTGCCGGTCCGGGTACGGGATGGCACGCCGGCGGCGCGGCACGCCCGCACCGCCCCGCTACCTGCACGCCTTCAGCCGGACAGGCGCTCCAGCCGCTGCACCGCCTCGCCGAACTCGCTGACGAGGTCGTACACCACCTGGCGGGCCGGCCTGATCCGGTCGAGCTGGCCCACCACCTGCCCCACGTAGTAGTTGACCAGCTCCAATGCCCCCGGCTCGCCCCGCTCGGCCGCCGCCGAGATGCGGTGCATCGCGCCCTCGGCCAGCAGCAGTTGCAGCGGCATCCCGAGCGGGCCCGGGCTCTCCTGGCCGGAGTCCCACTCCTCGGTCCAGGCCGACCTGAGCTGCCGGGCCGGCTTGCCCGTACGCGACCTGGACCGGACCGTGTCCAGCGACGAGGCCGCCAGCAGCTTGCGCTTGACCGCGGGTGCCGTCTCGGCCTCCTCCGTGGTCAGCCAGACCGAGCCGCACCACACGCCCTCCGCGCCGAGCGCCATGGCCGCCGCCATCTGCCGCCCCGACGCGATCCCGCCCGCCGCCAGCACCGGGGTCGGCGCGACCGCGTCCACGACCTGCGGCACCAGCACCATCGTGGCGATCTCGCCGGTGTGCCCGCCCGCCTCGGTGCCCTGCGCCACGATGAGGTCCGCACCCGCCGCCACCTGCCGGTGGGCGTGCTCGACCGTGCCGACCAGCGCCGCCACAGGCACGCCCGCCCGCCTGGCGGCCGTCACCATCTCGGGCGGCGGCGGCCCCAGGGCGCTGGCGATCAGCCCGATCGGGTGCTTCAGCGCCACGTCGATCAGCCCGCTCGCCCCGGCCGCCGTCACCCGCCGGCCGAACTCGTCGGCCACCGCCGTCAGCGGCCGTCCCGGAGCGCTCACGCCGTACTTGGACAGCAGATGGGTGACGAAGTCGCGGTGCCGGTCGGGGACGTGGTCCAGCAGGTGCGCGCTCCGGTCGAGCGCGGAGGCGTCGATCTTGCCGGGTACGAGCACGTCCACCCCGTACGGCCGCCCGTGCACCTGCTCGTCGATCCAGCTCAGCTCGGTGTCGAGCCGCTCGGCCGTGTACGCGACCGCGCCCAGCACCCCGAACCCGCCCGCGTTCGTCACGGCGGCCACCACGTCGCGGCAGTGGCTGAAGGCGAACAACGGGAAATCTATGCCCAGACGTTCACATATGGCGGTCCGCATGGTTCGACGCTAACCGTCAGAAGGATGTTCGGTCCATCCCGTCCGCCGCCCCCTGCCGCCAGGCGATCGGTGCTCGGGCCGGTCAGGAGGCGGTGGCCTGGTGATTCATGGCCAGGGCGAT
Organism: Nonomuraea sp. B12E4; assembly: GCF_039871825.1. Lineage (NCBI taxonomy): Bacteria > Bacillati > Actinomycetota > Actinomycetes > Streptosporangiales > Streptosporangiaceae > Nonomuraea > Nonomuraea sp. B12E4. The sequence goes on from NZ_JBDPME010000001.1 coordinate 77,107, forward strand.
GTCCGGAGCATGCCAGCCGTGGCCGGCGGTGTATCGGCGGACTAACCTGGCCGGGACCCCGGCGACCACGCTGTGGTCCGGGAACCGGCCGCGTACGACCGCGCCGCCCGCCACCACGCACTGGCGGCCCAGGGTCGTGCCCGGCAGGATGATCGCGCCCGCGCCCAGCCACGAGCCCGAGCCGATCGAGACCGGGCTGTTGCGCGGCCACTGCCTGCCGATCGGGACCTCGGGGTCGTCGTAGACGTGGTTCTGGTCGGTGATGTAGACGTACGGGCCGGTGAACACGTGGTCGCCGATGTCGATCGACTGGTGGGCCACGATGTGCGTGCCGCGGCCGATCGAGCAGCTCCCGCCGATGCGCAGGATCGAGTCGGGACCCAGGTCCACCCCCGGGCCCATGCCGCACGAGATCGACACGCGCTCGCCGATGAGCGTGTGGTCGCCGATCTCGATCCACTCCTCGCCGAAGATCGCTCCCGGCGGGAAGGCGATGCTGACTCCGTCGCCGAGCCGCCGGAACCGGTAGCCCGCGGGCGAGGCCGGGCTGATCACGCCCGCGCGCCGGATCGCCGTGTAGGCGCGATGGATCAGGGTGCCCATTGCCCGCCGTACAAGGTACATAGGTGCCAAAGTTACCGCTAGGTCGGGCCGTTAAGGCATGTGAGGGGCGTTGTTTGATATCCTGAGAGCCCGTGGACACTTCGACCACACCTCGAGCCACGGGAGCCCCTTTGCGCAGCGCATCGCAAACCAAGCATCTGTTCGTAACCGGCGGTGTCGCCTCCAGTCTCGGCAAGGGGCTCACGGCATCCAGCCTCGGTCGCCTCCTCAAGGCACGCGGTCTCAGGGTCACCATGCAGAAGCTCGACCCTTACCTCAACGTCGATCCCGGCACCATGAACCCGTTCCAGCACGGCGAGGTGTTCGTCACCGACGACGGTGCCGAGACCGACCTCGACGTCGGCCACTACGAGCGGTTCCTCGACACCGACCTGCACGGCTCGGCCAACGTGACCACCGGGCAGGTCTACTCCAACGTCATCGCCAAGGAGCGGCGGGGCGAATACCTGGGCGACACCGTCCAGGTCATCCCGCACATCACCAACGAGATCAAGGACCGGATCAGGGGCATGGCCGGTCCCGAGGTGGACGTGGTCATCACCGAGGTCGGCGGCACGGTGGGCGACATCGAGTCGCTGCCGTTCCTGGAGGCCGTGCGGCAGATCCGGCACGAGGTGGGGCGCGACAACGTGTTCTTCCTGCACGTGTCGCTGCTGCCGTACATCGGGCCCTCGGGGGAGCTGAAGACCAAGCCGACGCAGCACAGCGTGGCGGCGCTGCGCAGCATCGGCATCCAGCCGGACGCGATCGTGCTGCGGTCCGACCGGCCGGTGCAGACGGCGATCAAGCGCAAGATCAGCCTCATGTGCGACGTGGACGAGGACGCGGTGGTCTCGGCCGTGGACGCGGTCTCGATCTACGACATCCCGAAGGTGCTGCACTCCGAGGGGCTCGACGCCTATGTGGTGCGCCGGCTCGGCCTGCCCTTCCGCGACGTGGACTGGAAGGAGTGGGAGCAGCTCCTGCGCAGGGTGCACCGCCCGGCGAAGGAAGTCACGATCGCCCTCGTGGGGAAATATATTGATTTGCCGGACGCGTACCTCTCGGTGACCGAGGCGCTGCGCGCCGGCGGGTTCGCCAACGACGCGCGGGTCAACATCCGGTGGGTCAAGAGCGACGACTGCGAGACGCCCGAGGGCGCCGAGCGCGAGCTGGACGGCGTGGACGGCGTGCTGGTCCCCGGTGGGTTCGGCGTGCGCGGCATCGAGGGCAAGATCGGCGCGATCCGGCACGCCCGCGAGAACAAGGTCCCGCTGCTCGGTATCTGCCTCGGCATGCAGGGCATGGTCATCGAGGCCGCCCGCAACCTGGCCGGGATCGAGGGCGCCAACTCGGCCGAGTTCGACCCCGACACCAAGCACCCGGTCATCTCCACCATGACCGACCAGGAGGACGTCGTCGCCGGCGAGCGCGACATGGGCGGCACCATGCGGCTCGGCATCTACACCGCCAAGCTCGGCGAGGGCACGCTCGCCCGGCAGCTCTACGGCGGCAAGGCCAAGGCCGACGAGCGCCACCGCCACCGCTACGAGGTCAACAACGCCTACCGGGAGCGGCTGGAGGGGGTCGGGCTGATCTTCTCGGGGCTGTCGCCGGACGGCCGCCTGGTCGAATACACCGAGCTGCCCGTCGAGCGGCACCCGTTCTTCATCGGCACCCAGGCGCACCCCGAGTTCCGCTCCCGCCCCACCCGGGCCAACCCGATGTTCCACGGCCTCGTCGGCGCGGCTCTGGTCTACGCGGACAACCGCATGGGCGCCAAGGTGGGCCAGTGAGCGGCGACTCCCGGGCGGACCACGGTGCGGAGGCGAGCACGACCATGATCAGAGACACGCCCGAGTCGTGGGAAGTCATCGAGACGAAAGAGCGGTTCCAGGGCCACATCATCCGGGTCGTCACCGACACCGTGAAGATGCCCCGCGACGAGGCCGCCGAGCGCGACTACGTGGTGCATCCCGGGGCCGTGGCCGTGCTCGCGCTGGACGAGCACGACCGGGTCCTGATGATCCGGCAATACCGTCACCCCACGCGCCACCTGCTGTGGGAGCTGCCCGCCGGGATCCGCGACGTGGCAGGCGAACCGCTCGTCGCCGGGGCCGCCCGCGAGCTGGAGGAGGAGGCCGGATACCGGGCCGGCACCTGGCACACGCTCGTCGACCTGCGCAGCTCGCCGGGCATGACCGACGAGCGGATCCGGGTGTTCCTCGCCCGCGACCTGACCAAGGTCGAAACGGACTTCGTGCACCGGCACGAAGAGATCGATATGCCCGTCGAGTGGATACCGCTGGCCGACGCCGTGCAGAAGGCGCTCATGGGAATGATCCACAATTCCCCGGCCGTGGCCGGTATCCTCGCCGCGTATGCGGCTTCGGCTGACGGGTTCGCCCTGTTGCGCCCCGCCGACGCCCCGGAGGAGTGACGGAAGGACCGGTTCGTGGAGGCAGTGCTCTCCAGCTACCTCGCCCATCTGGCGGTGGAGCGGGGCCTGGCTGCCAACACGCTCGCGTCCTACCGCCGTGACCTGCGCCGTTACGTCGAGCATCTGCGGGCGCGGGGCCGGCGTCAGCTCGACGAGGTGGGGGAGGACGACGTGCAGGCCTTCCTGGCGGCGCTGCGCGAGGGCGACGACGAGCATCGCGCCCTGGTCGCCAGTTCGGCCGCGCGTGCCGTCTCCGCGGTGCGGGGGCTGCATCGTTTCGCCCTGCGCGAAGGCGTGACGGCCCACGACCCCGCCCACGAGATACGGCCGCCGCGCCAGCTCCGCCGGCTGCCCAAGGCCATCGCCGTGGACGAGGTCGAGCGGCTCATCGCCGCCTCCGGCCCCGACGGCGCGCCCCTGACCCTGCGCAACCGCGCCCTGCTGGAGCTGCTGTACGGCACCGGGGCCCGCATCTCCGAGGCCGTCGGGCTGGCGGTGGACGACCTGGAGACCGACCAGGTGCGCCTGCACGGCAAGGGAGGGCGTACCCGGGTGGTGCCGCTGGGGCGTTATGCGCGCTCCGCGCTCGACGCGTACCTGGTCAGGGCCAGGCCCGGCCTGCTCGCCCACGGACGCGGGACCCCCGCCGTCTTCCTGAACGCCCGAGGCGGGCATCTGACCAGGCAGGGCGCGTGGGAAGTGCTCCAGGCGGCGGCCGAACGCGCCGGGCTTGCGGGGATAAGTCCGCACGTTCTGCGGCATTCCTTCGCAACTCATCTCTTGGACGGTGGCGCCGACGTTAGGGTGGTGCAGGAGTTGCTCGGCCATGCCTCGGTGACGACCACACAGGTCTACACCCTGGTCACGGTCGACAAGCTCAGAGAGGTCTATGCCGCCGCGCATCCGCGTGCCCGGCAGTGAACTATGATCATGTGCGACGTGCGGTACCTTCGGCGTGCCGCCTTGCCGCGTTTAGTGGTGACGCCATAGTGTCCGTCCGGACGGTCCGGTTCGGGATCGTCAGGGAGGTTCGAGCTGGTGACTGTGACGACCAAGGGTTCGACCCCGGGGACCCCCGACAACCCCTGGGGCGACACTAAGACCAACGCGCCTTCCAACGGCGTCAACCTGGGCCCCACGCAGCGGCCCAGACCGGTGTTCCCGGAGCCGGTCCCCCCGGACGAGCACGGGCCGGCGCGGGTCGTGGCGATGGTCAACCAGAAGGGCGGGGTCGGCAAGACCACGACCACCATCAACCTGGGCGCGGCGCTCGTGGAATACGGGCTCAAGGTGCTGCTGGTCGACTTCGACCCGCAGGGCGCGCTCTCCGTCGGGCTCGGCATCAACCCGCTCCAGCTCGACCTGACGGTCTACAACCTGCTGATGGAGCGCGGCGTGACCGCCGAGGACGTGCTGCTGGAGACCGGCGTCGAGGGGCTCGACCTGCTGCCCAGCAACATCGACCTGTCCGCCGCCGAAGTGCAGCTCGTCACCGAGGTGGCCCGCGAGCAGGTGCTCGGGCGGGTCATCAAGCCGCTGCTGCCGCACTACGACGTCTGCCTCATCGACTGCCAGCCGTCGCTGGGCCTGCTCACCATCAACGCCCTCACCTGCGCGCACGGCGTCATGGTGCCGCTGGAGTGCGAGTTCTTCGCGCTGCGCGGTGTGGCGCTGCTCATGGACACCATCTCCAAGGTGCAGGAGCGGCTCAACGAGGACCTCGAGATCGAGGGCCTGCTCGCCACCATGTACGACGCCCGCACCCTGCACGGGCGCGAGGTGCTGGCCCGCGTGGTCGAGGCGTTCGGCGACAAGGTGTTCCACACGGTGATCAACCGTACGGTCCGTTTCCCCGACGCCACCGTCGCCGGCGAGCCGATCACCACCTTCGACCCGTCGTCCCTGGGCGCCAACGCCTATCGTGAGCTGGCCCGTGAGGTGCTCTCCCGCTGGCCGGCACCTGCGACAATGGCCAGGTGACCGCAGAGCCGGGTTTCCAGGTTCACCTGGATGTCTTCGAGGGGCCGTTCGATCTGCTCCTGGGTCTCATCGCCAAGCACAAACTGGATATCACCGAGGTTTCCCTCTCCAAGGTCACCGACGAGTTCATCTCCTACATCCGCTCCCGGGGCCCCGCCTGGGATCTCGACCAGACCAGTCATTTCCTGCTGGTGGCGGCTACCCTGCTGGACCTGAAGGCGGCCCGGCTGCTGCCCTCCGGCGAGGTGGAGGACGAGGAGGACCTGGCGCTGCTGGAGGCCAGGGACCTGTTGTTCGCCCGGTTGCTGCAGTACAAGGCGTACAAAGAGGTGGCCAAGGTCTTCGCCGGGCGGATGGCGGAGGAGGCGCTGCGCTTTCCGCGCACCGTGCAGTTGGAGCCCCAGTTCGCCAACCTCCTGCCCGAGCTCATCCTGGGCATCGGGCCGGAGCAGCTCGCCAAGATCGCCGCGCGGGCCTTCACCCCCAAGCTTCCGCCGACCGTCAGCGTGGGGCACATCTACCAGCCGCTGGCCAGCGTCAAGGAGCAGGCGGCCATCCTGGTCGCGCACCTGCGGCGGATGCGCCGGGCCACCTTCCGCGCGCTGGTCGCCGACTGCGAGGGGGCCTTCGAGGTCATCGCCCGGTTCCTGGCCGTGCTGGAATTGTTCAGGGAGTCGGCGGTGACGTTCGAGCAGGTCGAGCCGCTGGGGGATCTGCACGTGACCTGGACGGGCTCCGACGACGGTGACGTCGCGGTGGGGGACGACTACGAGGAATCAGCGGAGAAACCACCCAATGACTGACAACCCACTGCCCACGCCTCGCAGGTCCCCGGACTCGGAGCCCCCGCTGCCCGCCTGGATGACCCTCCCTGGCTCCCTGGTCCAGCCCTCGGCACCGGCTGTGGAGGGCGAGGACACTCAGACCCCCGACCCCTCCGACCCTGACCTCCCAACCTCGTCCACACCACCCCCTGCCCAGGCTCCTGCCGCAACGGAGACACCGTCCCCTGCCGCCGGGGCCCCGGGCGAGGACGATGCGGATGAGGGGGATGCGGGCGTGGGGGATGCGGGCGTGGGGGATGCGGGCGCGTCGCATCCGGGCGAGGGGGCTTTGGACGAGGGCGATGCGGACACGTCGCATCCGGACGCCGGGGCTCCGGACGAGGGGGATGCGGGCGCGTCCCACCCGGACGAGAGGCCTTTGGACGAGGGCGATCGGGGCACGCTCGAGCCCGAGCCCGCATTCGAGCCCGAGCCCGCATTCGTGGCCGGTAACGGGACGGGCGAGGGTGCTTTCGGTGCTGGGGTGGATGAGGCGGAGGGCGGTTTTGGTGCGGGAGCGCCCGGGCCGACGCTTCGGGCGGCGTTGGAGGCTATCCTGCTTGTGGTCGATGAGCCGGTTGCCGAAGTGACCCTGGCTCAGGTGCTGGAGCGGCCCACTCATGAGGTCGCTGCGGCCCTGCGCGGGCTGGCGGAGGAATACACGGCTGATGGGCGCGGTTTTGACTTGCGGGAAGTGGCGGGGGGCTGGCGTTTCTACACCCGTGCCGACTGCGCGCAGCTGGTCGAGCGGTTCGTCCGTGATGGACAGCAGACGCGGCTGACCCAGGCCGCGCTCGAAACACTCGCGGTGGTGGCTTATCGGCAACCGGTGAGCCGCGCCCGCGTCGCCGCCGTACGCGGCGTCAACAGCGACGGCGTCATGCGCACGCTCGTCGCCAGGGGGCTGGTCGAAGAGGCCGGCACCGACCCGGAGAGCCAGGCCGTGCTCTACCGGACAAGCTCATACTTCCTTGAACGTCTGGGACTGCGGGACCTCAGCGAGCTTCCCGAGCTCGCTCCCTTCCTCCCCGACGACGTGGAAAATCTCGAGGAGACGACAAAGTGATCAACAGGCGTAGCACCCCGTCCGGTGATGGACGCGGTCGTGGACGCACCGGCGGCTCCGGCCGTGGCGGGCGTCCCGCCTTCCGTTCCGACGACGATTTCAGGGGCGGCCGGTCCGACCGCAGGGATTCCCGTGGCGGATCCCGGCGCGACGACTTCGGTGGTTCCACCCGGCGTGACGACTCCCGTGGTGGCGCCCGGCGTGACGACTCCCGTGGGTCCCGGAGAGAGGACTCCCGCGGCGGGGGCGCGCGCGACGAGTTCCGCGGTGGCGCCGGGCGTGATGGCTTCCGGGGCGGAGCCTCTCGTGATTCCCTCCGCGCCGACCGGAGCGGGTCTCGCGCCCGGTACGGCAGGCCCGGCGGCCGCGACGGTGACGACGCGGGTCGATTCGCCCGTGGTGGGCGTGAACAGCAGGACCGCTACGGACGCGGGGACCGTGAGGAGCGTTACGGTCGTGAGCAGCGCAACGGGCGCGGTGACCGTGAGCAGCGCGATGGGCGCGACCGTGAGGAGCGCTATGGGCGCGGCGATCGCGAGGAGCGCTATGGGCGCGGCGATCGCGAAGAGCGCTATGGGCGCGGTCAGAGTGACGAGCGCCGTGGTGGTGGCCGGGACGAGCGTTACAGCCGTGGCGGCCGCGAGCAGGGTTACGGTCGCGAGCGCGAGGCGCGCTACGGGCGTGAGGAGCGTTACGGGAGCGGCCGGCGTGAGGGCCGCTACGCCGGGTCCGAGCGGTCTCGTGATGACCGGGGCGACCATTCGGCTGGCGACCGTGGTGACCGCCGGACCGAACGGACGGGGTTCCGGGCCGATCGGGGCGGGCGCCGGGAGGACGTGAGCCGTGAGGGCGGGTCGTCCTCGACGCGCTCCCGTTACGGCAGGCGGGACGGCGACGCCCCCGCCCGTACCGATCGGGGCGAGAGGAATGCGCGGGCGCCGCGGCGGGATGACGTGCAGACCCTGGGCAGCGGGCGGCGGCAGAGTTACGGCAGCCCCCAGCAGCAGCGGGTGAAGGCCGCACGTCAGCCCCTGCGGGACCGCGACTTCTACCCCGAGGGCTACACCGACGAGCGCGACACCACCGAGGTGCCGGACGGGGTGCGGCTGCAGAAGGTGCTCGCGCAGGCCGGGGTGGCCAGCCGGCGGGCGTGCGAGGAGATGATCGGCGAGGGCCGGGTGACCGTCAACGGCCAGGTCGTACGGCGGTTCGGGGCCAAGGTCGACCCCGCCGCCCAGGTCATCCATGTGGACGGCATGCGCATCCCCACCGCGCCCGACCTCGTCTACTACGCGCTCAACAAGCCCATCGGGGTCGTGTCCACCATGAGCGACCCGCAGGGGCGCCCGTGCCTGGCCGACTTCGTCGAGGAGCTGGCGCCGCGGCTGTTCCACGTGGGGCGGCTGGACACCGAGACCGAGGGGCTCCTGCTGCTCACCAACGACGGCGAGCTGGCCAACCGGCTCACGCATCCCAGCTACGGGGTGCAGAAGAAATACTGGGCCAAGGTGCCCGGCCCGATCCCGCGTGATCTCGGCCGCAGGCTCCGGCAGGGCGTCGAGCTGGAGGACGGCCTCGTCCGGGCCGACTCCTTCTCCATCGTGCAGGAGCACGGCCAGCAGGCGCTGGTCGAGGTGGTGCTGCACGAGGGCCGCAAGCATGTCGTCAGGCGCATGCTGGAGGAGTCGGGGCACCGCGTCATCGACCTGGCCAGGATCGAGTTCGGGCCGGTGAAGCTGGGCCGTACCAAGCCCGGGACCGTCAGGGCGCTGTCCCTGAAGGAGGTCGGCGAGTTGTACGCGGCCGTAAAGCTGTAATCTGGCCGGACGTAGGAGCCCGTGCGGACCTCCGCACGGGCTTCTCCACTAGTGAGAAAGGGACAAACCACATGGTGCGGGCCATCCGTGGGGCGATCCAGGTGGATGCCAACAACCGTGACGCCATCATCGAGGGGACCACGGAGCTGGTCGTGGCGCTCATGGAGCGTAACCAGCTGACCACGGATGACGTGATCAGCGTGCTGTTCACCGCGTCGCCTGATCTGACGGCCGAGTTCCCCGCGCTGGCGGCGCGGAAGCTGGGTTTCCACGATGTGCCGCTGATCTGCTGCACCGAGATCGACGTGCCCGGCGCGCTGCCCCGCGTCGTACGGCTCATGGCCCACGTGGAGACCGACAAGCCGCGGGCCGAGATGCACCATGTCTACCTGCGTGGTGCCGTGGCGTTGCGGCAGGACATCGCGCAATAAGCCACCGGCAAGCACATCAGGCGATACTCATAACCGTGAAATTACTCTAAACAGCCCGATAAATCAGGACATCGAGATGGAACTACGTACCGTGCTGGTCGTCGGCACCGGTCTCATCGGCACCTCAGCGGCGCTGGCCCTGCGCAAGCGCGGCGTACGCGTGCTGCTCGCCGACCGCGATCAGGGCGCGGTACGGCTGGCACGGGAGCTCGGCGCGGGCGAGGAGTGGCAGTACGGCGGCACCGCCGACGGCGCCTCCATCCCCGACTGCGAGCGCGCCGACCTGGCGATCATCGCGGTCCCCCCGGCCCACGTGGCGACCGAGCTGCTCGAACTGCAGCGCATCGGCGCCGCGCGCTGCTACACCGATGTGGCCAGCGTGAAGGCCGAGCCCATCCACCGGGCCATGCAGCTCGGCTGCGACCTGTCCTCCTACGTCGCCTCCCACCCGCTCGCCGGGCGTGAGAAGTCCGGCCCGGGAGCCGCCAGGGACGATTTGTTCCTCGGCCGCCCGTGGGCGCTGTGCCCCACGGAGGAGGCCGACCCCGAGGCCAAGGCGGCCGTGCTGCGGCTGATCGAGCTGTGCGGGGCCAACCCGGTCGAGGTCGGGGCCATCGACCATGACCGCGCGGTGGCCGTCGTCTCCCACGCGCCCCACGTCGCGGCCTCCGCCGTGGCCGCCCGCCTGGCCGACGCCACCGATGTGGCGCTGGGCCTGGCCGGGCAGGGCGTGCGTGATGTGACCCGGATCGCGGGCAGTGACCCGGGGCTCTGGATCGGCATCCTGTCGGGCAACGCCTCGCCGGTCGCCGAGGTGCTGGAGGCCGTGGCCGGTGACCTGGCCGACGCCGCGGCCGCGCTGCGCGCCCTGGCCGAGGGCGACGGCACCGCCACCGGCGAGCTGACCCAGCTCCTCAAGCGCGGCGTCGTCGGCCACGACCGCATCCCCGGCAAGCACGGCGGGCCCCACTCCGAGTACACCACCGTCCAGGTCGTCATCGGCGACCGCCCGGGCCAGCTCGCCCGGCTGTTCCAGGTGTGCGACGAGGTGGGGGTCAACGTCGAGGACGTGCGCCTGGAGCACGCTCCCGGCCTGCCCCTGGGCATCGCCGAGCTGTCGGTGGAGCCCGACGCGGGCATCCAGCTCACCCACGCCCTGCGCGAACGCGGCTGGCAGGTTCCCTAGCGCCCGATGTCACGTCCGTACCTCCTCGATCCGTCTTCATGGCGAATCGAGGAGGTACGGAAATGACCGACATTCTGGTACTGGGCGCGGGCTACACCGGCACCGCCGCGGCCATCAGGGCCGCCGTCAAAACCCGGCGGCTGGGCGGCCGGGTCACGCTGGTCAACGCCTCGCCGAGGTTCACCGAGCGGCTGCGGCTGCACCAGACGGCGGCGGGCGAGCACCTGGCCGACCATTCCCTGCGGGATGTGGTCGCGGGCACCGGCGTCGAGTTCGTGGCGGGCCGGGTGGCCGCGCTCGACGTCGAGCGCCGCGAGGTGCGGCTGGACGACGGGCGCGTCCTCGGCTACGACAAGCTGGTCTACGCCCTCGGCACCGTCACCGGCGACTCGGTGCCCGGGGTCCGCGAGCACGCCCACACCTTCGACGACCACCGGCGGGCCGTACGCCTGGCGGAGCGCCTCGACGCGCTCCAGGAGGGCACGGTGGTGGTGGCCGGCGGCGGGCTGACCGGCATCGAGGCGGCGGCCGAGCTGGCCGAGGCGCACCCCCGCGTGCACGTCGTCCTGCTGTCCCGGGGACGGCCGGGCGCGATGCTGGGCGAGGGGGCCCGCGCCTACCTGGAGGCGGCGCTGGAGCGGCTCGGCGTCGAGGTGCGCGGCGGTGTCGAGATCACCAAGGTGCTGCCGGACGCGGTGGAGCTGGCCGGTGGCGAGCTGGTCCGCTCCGACGCGACGCTCTGGACCGGCGGCACCGAGGGCCTGCCCATGGCCGCGGAGTCCGGGCTGACGGTCGACGCCCGCGGCCGGATCGTGGTCGACTCGGCGCTGCGCTCGGTGTCCCACCCCGACGTGTACGCCGTCGGTGACGCCGCCGCGGTCAGCCAGCGGTTCGGCGTGCTGCACGGCACCTGCCAGGGCGGCATCCCGACCGGCCTGCACGCGGCCGACTCCCTGACCGCCACGCTGCGTGGCAGGACGCCGAAGGGGTTCAGGTTCGGATTCGTGCATCAGCCCGTCAGCATCGGGCGGAAGGACGCGGTCATCCAGTTCACCCGTCCTGATGACAGCCCGCGCCGGGCGTTCCTGAAGGGGCGGGCGGCCATCGTGTACAAGGAGGCTGTGTCGAGCAGCCCGTTGGCGACGTACAAGCTGCTCAAGCGCGGCCTGGTGCCCGTCGGGCTGTTCTCGCTGACCGCCGGGCTGAAGTGAGGGCCGCGCCCGCGGTCCCACCAGCACAGGCGTGACCAGCACGGCCGGCCTCGGGCACGGGTCCGGCACGGCGTGGCCCGCCTCAGGACGCCGGGGGAGTGGTGTGGTGGTGCTCCGTGAAGTGCGGTCCCCATTGACGAGCGGGTGTGTGGGGGCGTATAAAGGCGGTAACAACGTTACCGACAAGAAACGGCGTTACCGACATGACGGTCAGCGCGTACCAGCAGGCGCAGCGGGAAGGGCAGAGTGTTGTCAGGGCGGTCATTCTCGACGTGGCCACGCGTCTGCTCGTCTCCGAGGGCCCTGCGGCTCTGACCGTGCGGCGGATCTCCGGTGAGGTCGGCTGCTCGACGAAGGTCATCTACACGCTCTTCGGCGGCAAGGACGGGCTCAGTGAGGCCCTGTGGCTGGAGGGGTTCGCCAGGTTCGAGCGGCGGCTGCTCGGCGTGCCGCCCGGCGACGACCCGCTCGCCCGCCTGATCGCGGGGGCGCAGGCCTACCGCGACTACGCGCTGGCGGAGTCCGGCTACTACCGGGTCATGTTCCAGGGGGCGATGCCGGGCTTCGAGCCGGGGCCCGACGCGCTGCGGGCGGCCAAGCGGACGTTCGAGATCCTGGTCGGCTGGGTGGCCGACTGCCTGGCGGCCGGGGCGCTGCGCGGTGGCACCGCCGAGGAGATCGCTGATGTGCTGTGGATGGCCGTGCATGGCGCCGTAAGTCTGGAAAATTCAGGCTATTTCGAGGGGGACGAGGCCGAGCGGCGTTTCCGGCTGCTCTCCTCCTCGGTTCTCACGCCATTCCTGCGGGAGGAGACACCAGCATGACGACCACCCCCTACCGCGGCGCGTTCGCCCCGGTCACCGAGGAGATCACCGCCTTCGACCTGGACGTCACCGGCCGCATCCCGGCCGAGCTCGACGGCCGCTACCTGCGTAACGGCCCCAACCCGCTCGGCCTCGACGACCCCAGCGCCGGGCACCTGTTCATGGGCGAGGGCATGGTGCACGGCGTGCGGCTGCGCGACGGCCGCGCCGAGTGGTACCGCAACCGCTGGGTGCGCAGCGCCGCCGTCGCCGAGCGCCTCGGCGAGCAGCCCCGGCCGGGGCCCGTGCACGAGGGCATGGACTTCGCGGCCAACACGCACGTCATCGGGCTGGCCGGGCGCACGTTCGCGACCGTGGAGGCGGGAGCGCTGCCGTACGAGCTGGGCTACGAGCTCGACACCATCGGCCCGTGCGACTTCGGCGGCGGACTGCCCGGCGGGTTCGCCGCGCACACCCACCTCGACCCGGCCACCGGCGAGCTGCACGCGATCGCCTACTACTTCGGCTGGGACCACCACCAGCACGTCGTCCTCGACGGCAAGGGCACGGTCACACGGATCAGGGACATCCCCGTGGCCGGCAAGCCGATGCTGCACGACTTCGCGCTCACCGAGCGATACGTGGTGATCTACGACCTGCCGGTCACGTTCAGCATGGCCCACGCCGAGCAGGGGCGGCAGTTCCCGTACGCGTGGGACGACGCGCACGGGGCCAGGGTCGGGCTCATGTCGCGCGAGAGCGGTGAGATCCGGTGGGTGGAGGTGGAGCCGTGCTGGGTGTTCCACACGCTCAACGCCTACGACGACGGCGACGAGGTGGTCGTGGACGTGGTCAGCTACCCCAGGCGGTTCGTGGACGCGCAACTGACGGAGGGCGGGGCCCCCACGCTCGACCGGTGGCGCATCGACCTCCGCTCCGGCCGGGTGCGGCGGACCCGGCTGGACGACCGGGCGCAGGAGTTCCCGCGCATGGACGAGCGCCGCACCGGCCGGCCGTACCGCTACGGCTACACCTCGGCCGCCCCGGAGCTCTACGACGCCGTCCACCCGTACGGGACCGACCTGACGGACCTGCCCGACGGGGCGCTGGACAACACGCTCATCAAGCACGACCTGAAGCGCGGCACCCAGGAGGCGCGGCGGTTCGGGCGGGGCGCCCACGTGGCGGAGCCGGTGTTCGTGCCGTCCGGCGCGGGGGAGGACGACGGCTATGTGCTCAGCTACGTCAACAACCCGGCCCGGGGAGCGGCGGACCTGGTGATCCTTTCCGCACAGGACTTCACCGGCGAACCGGTCGCCACCGTGCACCTTCCCGCCAGGGTGCCGCTCGGCTTCCACGGAAGCTGGATCGCCGACTGAGCCGGAGGCTGTAGCCTCTTCGGGTTGGTTAAACTTGCAGAGGGAGAGGCCGTGACCGGTCTGGTCGTCGCCATGGACGGCCCTTCGGGGTCGGGCAAGTCGAGCGTTTCGCGCGGGGTCGCCCGCGCGCTGGGTCTGCGCTACCTCGACACAGGGGCGATGTACCGCGCGATGACCTGGTGGATGCTCCGGGAGGGCGTCGATCTGGCCGACTCCGCGGCCGTGGCCGCGCGCTGCGGCGAGCCGGGCATCGTCTCGGGCACCGACCCCGACGGCCCCACGATCCACGTCGACGGCGTCGACGTGGCCGCGGCGATCAGGGAGACGGACGTCACCGGCTCGGTCTCGGTCGTCGCCGCCGTCCCCGAGGTGCGGGCGCGCCTGGTCGCCCGGCAGCGAGAGATCATCGGCGCGGGCGGCATCGTGGTCGAGGGCCGGGACATCGGCTCGGTGGTCTGCCCGGAAGCCCCCGTGAAGATCTACCTCACGGCGAGCGCCGAGGCCCGCGCCCGGCGGCGCACCGCCGAGGTGGCCGGATCCAAGGTCGAGGACCATCAGGCGGCCATGGCCAAGCGTGACACCATCGATTCGACCCGCAAGACCGACCCACTTTCGATGGCGGCTGGCGCCGTCGAGCTCGACACCACCGCCCTGAGCCTCGAAGAGGTCATCGGCGAGGTGCTGAGTCTGGTCAAGCAGCGGGGGAGCTCGGGAGGGGCGAGTGGCGCCCACGAGTTCCCAAGCGGCCGCGACCACATACACGAGCGCACCTGACAGGTGCGGTACTCACGAAGGATGAAACAACGTGACAACGGGGGATTGGATCGAGGCCGGCCTCGACGAGCTTGAGATCACCGAGCACGGCGACAGCACGCCGCTGCCGGTCGTGGCCATCGTGGGCCGGCCCAATGTGGGCAAGTCCACGCTGGTCAACCGCATCATCGGCCGCCGCGAGGCCGTCGTCGAGGACGTGCCGGGCGTCACCCGCGACCGCGTCACCTACGACGCCAACTGGCGCGGGCGCCGCTTCACCGTGGTCGACACCGGCGGCTGGGATCCCGACGCCACGGGGATGAACCTGCGCATCGCCGAGCAGGCCCAGGTCGCCGTCGAGCTGGCCGACGTGATCGTCTTCGTCGTGGACGCCACCGTGGGCGCGACCGACGCCGACGAGATCGTGGGCTCGGTGCTGCGGCAGTCGGGCAAGCCGGTCATCCTGGCCGCCAACAAGGTCGACAACCAGAATCTGGAGCTGGAGGCCGCGTCCCTGTGGTCGCTGGGGCTCGGGGAGCCGTACCCCGTCTCGGCCCTGCACGGCCGCTCCAGCGGTGACCTGCTCGACGTGATCCTCGACGCGCTGCCCGAGACGCCCGAGGTGACGTTCGAGGCCGAGCGCGGGCCCGCCCGGGTGGCGCTGCTCGGCAAGCCCAACGTGGGCAAGTCCTCCCTGCTCAACAAGCTGGCAGGGGAGGAGCGGGTGCTGGTCGACCCGATGGCGGGCACCACCCGCGACCCGGTGGACGAGCTGGTCGAGCTGGGCGGGCGCACCTGGCGTTTCGTCGACACGGCCGGCATCCGGCGGCGCGACCGGGAGCTGCAGGGGGCCGACTTCTACGCCGCCATGCGTACCCGGGCGGCGCTGGAGCGCACCGAGGTGGCCATCGTGCTGATCGACGCCAGCGAGCCGCTCACCGAGCAGGACCTGCGCATCATCGGGCTGGTCATCGAGTCGGGCCGGGCGATGGTGGTGGCGTTCAACAAGTGGGACCTGCTCGACGAGGACCGGCGCTACTACCTGGAGAAGGAGATCGACCGGCAGCTCGTCCGCACTCCGTGGGCGCTGCGGGTCAACATCTCCGCCAAGACGGGGCGGCACCTCGACCGGCTGGTGCCGGCGCTGGAGAAGGCGCTCGACTCGTGGTCCACCCGGGTGCCGACGGCCCGGCTCAACGCGTTCCTGACCGAGCTGGTGCAGCAGACGCCGCCGCCGGTGCGCGGAGGCAAGCAGCCCAAGATCCTCTTCGCCACGCAGGCCTCCGTCGAGCCGCCCAAGTTCGTGCTGTTCACCTCCGGGTGGCTGGAGGAGACCTACCGGCGCTTCATCGAGCGGCGCATCCGGGAGGAGTTCGGCTTCGCGGGGTCGCCGATCGACGTCACAATGAAGATCAGGGAGAAGCGCGCCAAGAAGGACAAGTAATCGTTTTGCCGAGCGGGCGGGCCCAATCGTAGGATTGATCGCAAACATTGACGGAGACGAGTAGCCGGCGTTCCGTTCGGGCCCAGAGAGCCGCCGATTGCTGTGAAGGCGGCCCCGAGCCCGCCGGCGAAGACACTCCTGAGTGCGGGGAGGAAATGCCCCGCCGGTCTGACCCCCGTCATCGGGTCGCCGAGGCCGCCTCTCCGGGGCGGCGAAAGTGCGGTGGCACCGGGAGCTCCCTTCTCCCCCGCACTCCCAAGGGGTCATGCAATTCCTCGTGAGGAGCTGTAATGATCTCTCGTGTCATGTCGGCGGAGCTCGCTGAGCACGCCGGGCAACGAGTGACGATCGCCGGTTGGGTTCATCGCCGCCGGCAACTGAAATCCGTGTCCTTCCTCGTCGTCAGGGACCGTACCGGCCTCACTCAGGTGGTGGCGGCGGGCGACCTGCCCGGCGAGGAGAACGTCGTCGAGATCACCGGGACCGCGGCCGCCAACCCGCAGGCCCCCGGCGGGTTCGAGCTGGTCGAGCCGGAGATCGAGGTGCTGGCGGAGGCCTGCGCGGCGCCGCCGTTCGACCTTTACCGGCCCGTCGTGGGCGCGGCGCTGCCCACGGTCCTCGACCACGCGCCCGTCGCGCTGCGGCACCCGCGGCTGCGGGCGCCGCTGGAGATCTCGGCCGCCGGCGTGGCCGGGTTCCGGGCCACGCTCGACGGGCTGGGGTTCACGGAGGTGCACACCCCGAAGATCGTCGCCTCGGCGACGGAGTCGGGCGCGAACGTCTTCGGCATCGACTACTTCGGCCGGCCCGCCTATCTCGCCCAGTCACCGCAGTTCTACAAGCAGGCGATGGTCGGCGTGTTCGAGCGGGTCTACGAGGTCGGGCCGGTCTTCCGGGCCGAGCCGCACGACACCGTACGCCACCTGGCCCAGTACACGAGCCTCGACGCCGAGCTGGGCTTCGTTCGCGACCACCGGGACGTGATGGCGGTGCTGCGGGAGGCGGTGGCCGGCATGCTGGAGTCCGTACGCCACCGCGCCCGGCCCGCCCTCGGCCTGCTCGGGGTCGCGCTGCCCGAGGTGCCCGCCGAGATCCCGGCCATCCACTTCACCGAGGCCCAGCGGCTGACCGGCTCCGCGGAGCCCGACCTGTCGCCCGCGCAGGAGCGCCTGCTGTCGGAGTGGGCACTGCGGGAGCACGGCTCGGAATTCCTGTACGTCACCGGCTACCCGATGGCCAAACGGCCCTTCTACACCCATCCCGACCCCGCCCGGCCGGGTTACACCAACGGGTTCGACCTGCTGTTCAGGGGGATGGAGCTGGTGACCGGCGGGCAGCGGCTGCACCGGTACGCGGACTACCTGGAGGTGCTGGCCGCCCGGGGTGAGGGTCCGCAGGCGTACGAGGGTTACCTGCAGGCGTTCCGGTACGGAATGCCGCCGCACGGAGGGTTCGCGCTCGGGCTGGAGCGGTGGACGGCGCGGCTGACCCGGGCCGCCAACATCCGCCAGACCACGGCCTTCCCCCGCGACCTGCACCGCCTCTCGCCGTAGCCGCCTGTTACCCGGTCGCCGGCACCTCTCGCCGTAGCCGCCTGCTACCGGCTGCCGGTCACCGGGGTCCGACCTGCTGGGCGCGGCGTGGCATGAGCAGTGCCACGGCCGCGCCCAGCAGGCAGATGACCGCCGTGACCAGGAACATCTCCGTGTACTCCGTGTGCAGCGCCGCCTGCACCTTGGCGAGGTAGTCGGCCAGCCGCCGCTGGTAGGTCTCCGCGTCCACGCCGAACGGCAGCGGCGTGTCCAGGTCGGCGGTCAGGGACTGGAAGCGGTAGAAACCCCACGCCGACACGGCCGCGATGCCGATCAGCATGCCCATCATCCTGGCCACCACGACGGCCGCCGAGGCCACCCCGTGCTGGGCCGCCGGGCTCACCCGCAGCACCGCCGCCGAGACCGGGGCGATGACCAGGCCCAGCCCGAGCCCCGCCACGACCAGGGAGACATCGACCGTGAGGCCCGCGTTCGCCAGGTCGAGCGGCCAGCGGCTCATCAGCCAGTAGCCGACCGTCGCCACCGCCATGCCCGCCACGGCCACGGCCCGGTCGCCCAGCCCGCGCGCCAGCAGGCCGCCGAGCAGGGCGGCGACCGTCAGCGCGGCCAGGAACCTGGCCAGCACCAGCGCCGCCGCCAGCTCGTCCTTGCCGAGCAGGGTCTGGCCGGTGAGCTGGACGAACACCATCGTCACCAGGAGCGCCGACCCGGCCAGGAAGCTCACGGCCAGGGTGGCCAGCAGCGGCCCCTTACGGGTGCGGGACAGGTCCAGGAGGCGGACGGGGGATCGGACCTCCCACCAGACGAAGACCCCGGCCGCCACCACGCCGGCGGCGATCACGGGCAGGCCCCAGGGCGGCAACACGGCTTTGGCGGGGTCGGGGTTGTAGAGGCCGACGACGAGCAGCCCGAGCGCCAACGCCAGCAACACCCCACCAACCACATCCACCCGGCCCACGCCCGCGAGTTCGCCTGGGCCCGCCGGCCGGGCTCCGGCGATGTCCGGCGTTTCAGCGGCTGGGGGTGTCGCGGCGGCGGTCGGTGTGGCTGTGGTGTGAGGTGTGGGCTCGGTGTCCGCTGTCGCCGTGGTCAGGAGTGCCGGCGCGGTGCCCGGTGTGTCCGTGCTGGGAGGGGAGGGTCTGGTGTGTGCCGGGACCGTGAGGTGTACCGCCACGGCGGCCAGTGCCGCCAGGGGGACGTTGATCCAGAAGATGGCGTGCCAGCCGCCCAGCTCCACCCCCGCCACCGCGACGGCGGGGATCTGCGCCAGCAGCCCGCCGTACAGGGGCCCGAGGGCGCTGCCCAGCTCCTGGGCCGCCCCCACCGTCCCCAGGGCGACCGACCGCTCCCGTTCGTGCCACAGGTCGCCGATGAGCGCCATCGTGATCGGCAGCAGCGCCCCGCCGGCCACCCCCTGCACGGTACGCCCGGCCACCACCGTCACCTCACCGGAGGCCAGCGCCGTCAGCACCGAGCCGAGGGCGAACGCCGCCAGGCAGGCGTGGATCAGCGGCCTCCGCCCGTAGCGGTCGGAGAGCCGGCCGAGCAGCGGCATCGCGGCCACGTACCCGAGCAGGAACCCGGTGACGATCGGGGTGGCCCGCTCCAGGTGGTTGAGCGGGATGTCCACGTCCTCGGCGATGCCGACCAGGACCGTCACCACCACGTACGCGTCCAGCGCGGCCAGCAGCACCACCGCGCCCCCGGCGCCGAGCGCGACCCGGCGTGCGTGTCTCATCCGGCGGGCGGCGTGATCGTCACCGGCGCGTCATACTCGCTGAACGACACCATCACCGTGCCCTTCTGCAGCGGCAGGCTGGCCTTGGTGAGCCTGCTGGTGGCCTGGTCGACCCAGATCTTGGCGTTCACGCTCGTCGTGACCCCCGGGATGATCGGGCCCACGGCCTGCCCGGGGAACGTCGTGGCCACCCGGTATGAGCCGTCCTCCACGGCCTCGACCTTCGGGTCCGTGCCCGAGGTCAGCAGCTGGGAGATGCCCTTGGTCGGCTCCAGGATCACCGAGGGGTCGTAGAACTGCGCGAGCTGCTCCCGCGTCATCTGCTGGAACCCGCCCGTCACGCCCTTGAAGTGGACGGTTTCCCCGACGACGGCGAAGCTGATCTCCTGCGAAGTGCCCAGGATGTCGATGGTGATCGTGCCGTCGGCGTCCCCGGTGGCGGTGAGCCTGCCCTCGGCCTTCTTGACCGGCACCTGCGGCCGGCCCTCGGTCGAGATCGAGAAGCTCGCCGACTTGACGGCCTGCATGGCCGCCGCGGCTTTCCTCATCAGATCAGGCCCGGCGGGCAGCTCGGTCCCGGCGTCCGACGAGCACGCCGACACCAGCGCGAGCGCGGCCACGATCAGTAGCTTTCTGAGCATGAGCGGATCGTAGCGAGCGCTCGGGAACGTCCGTGCGCCGTCGCGCATATCAGTTGGGTGTCAGCGCAGCTTCTTCAGATGCTCCACGATCGGCTGGAAAGCCGCCTCGATCGCGTCGAGCTGGTCGCCGGTGAGCCGGTCGACGAAATGCTCGCGCACGCTCGCCACATGGAACGGCGCCACCCGCTGGATCGTCTCCCAGCCCTCGTCGGTCAGCACCGCGAACGTGCCGCGCCGGTCATCCCGGCAGTCCTCCCTGGTGACCAGGCCCTTGACCTCCATGCGGGAGATCTGGTGGGACAACCGGCTGCGCGACTGGATGGTCGCGTCCGCCAGGTCGCTCATGCGCATGCGGCGTTCCGGGCTCTCCGAGAGGTTGACGAGGATCTCGTAGTCGTTCAACGAGAGTGAGTGCTCCTGCAGCTCGCGGTCGAGCCGGTGCATGAGGAGCTTGTGCAGCGCCAGATGCGTACGCCAGGCACGCTGTTCGGCGGTGGAAAGCCAGCGAGGCGCGCTCATGATCTCCAATCTAGCGCACGCGCGCGCGAGCGGACCCCGCGCCCCGGTGGAGTCCGCCACCCGCCCACCTCCAAAATTGAGCGGCATGGCGGAGAAGCCGGGAGAGAGCCTGGGCACCGTGCTCGTGGCGGGCGCGGCCAACCAGGCCATCGCGCTGGCCAAGCTCGCCGCGGGGCTCGTCAGCGGCTCGGCGGCCATGCTGCCGGAGGCCGCGTGCCCGCAGGCCCGGAGCCGGAATCAGGTGAACGCCATGACGATGGCGACGCCGACGACGTGCATCAGCACCACCGCGACGATCAAGGAGATGAACACGAACTTCGCCGGACCGTGCTCGAAGGTCTTGCCCTCATCGAGGGGCTTGCGCTGAGCCATCCGGTCAGCGATCCGCTCCTCAAGGGGCTTGCGGTAGAACATGCGGGCAACCCTACCCGGGGATGGGCGCCCTCCTGGCGGGGGTGTCCGTGATGACGGCCACGCGGATGTCGGGGCCCGCGCTCCACTCCAGCAGGTGACGGCCCGTCAGGTCGTCGCCCCCGCTGCCCACCTTGCCCAGCTCCAGCTCACCGCGCTTGATCAGCGCCTCCTTGCGCGTCCAGTGCCTGATCAGCTCGTCGTTGCCGGTGACCAGCGCGCGTTCGCGCGGCGTCAGCACCCGGTCGGCCAGCAGCACGTCCAGTGGGCCGGGCCGCACGCGCTCGACGTCCACGCCGACCTTGCCGGGGCCGGCCGCCGCGCACACGTAGCCGCGCGTGTGGCTGAAGCTGACGCCCAGCGCGGGCGCCTCCTCGATGTACGGCTTGCCGTGCCCGGGGCCGTGCAGGTCGCAGTGCTGCCGCAGCGTCAGCTCACCCGGCTCGGTGTCGAGCACGGCGGCGGCGCAGACGCGCATCAGCAGGTGGGCGGCGACGAAACTCTCGCGGTCCGTCGCGTACCTGAACCGCGCGGCCCGCTCCCGCTCCACCTCGGTGAGCCACTCCTCAGGGGCGAGCACCTCCTCGGGGAGGCCGCCCATCGCCAAAGGGCCGATCGTCTCAGTCCTTCTTCTCGGCGCCGTCGAGGTTGTACTGGTCCTCCGAGGCCGCGCCGAGGACGGTCACGTCGTGGACCTTCCAGGCACCCTTCTCCTTCACCATACTGACCTTCAAGTGGGAGTCCTTCACCGAGCGGATCGCCTCCGACGTGTTCACCTGCTGGTCGACCACGACGATGGCGCGTGCCGTGGCCTCGTCCACCTCGGCCAGGTAGACCTCGCGCACCGTGGCCCGGGCGGTGGCCTTCAGTTTAACGATCACCTGCGCCATCGCGCCGCCGAACGCCTCGTCGTACGTGCTCAGGAAGTCGCCCGTGGCCTGGGCGGCCAGGGTGGAGCGGGTGGTCTGCAGGTCCCGGTAGTCGTAGCCGAGCAGGGCCGTGCTGAACGCGCTCGCCGCGCCGGACACCTCCAGCCGCAACGCGCGCTCGCTCGCCAGCCGGGCGCGGGCGTCCTCGGCCCGGGCGGCGGAGATCCACTGCAGGACGGCCGTGGCGGCGAGGGCCACCACCAGCATGGCGACCAGCGCCCCCATGGCCCGGGCCCGGGTGAAACGCCCGCCCCTGCCGGGGGAGGACGCGCCGATGGCCTCGGCCGGCGTGCTGCCGGTGGTCTCTGCCGGTGCGGTCTCAGTGGGGGTGGGGTCGGTGAGTGCGGCCCCAGCGGGGACGGTGTCGGTGAGTGTCGCGGCGTCGGTGGGGGTGGGGGCGGGGGCCTTCTCGGGGTGGGCCTCGGTGGTGTCCTCGGTGAGGTCCTGCCTGGTGGTCATGGTGACTCCTCACGGCGGCGGGCGGCCCGGCCCGCGGCGATCCAGCCCACGATGGCACCGCCGGCCATGACGGCGAGGGCTATCGCGGCGATCAGCGGGGCGGGGTTCGGCGGGGTGCGGGATGCGGTGGTGGTGGCGGCCAGGCCGCCGGGTGACGCGTCGGCCGGCGTGCCCTGCTCCGGCCGATCGGCCTGTTCGGCAGGTTCGGCCTGCCCGGCCTGCCCGGCGTCCGGGTCGGCGTGCGGGTCGGCGTCCGGGTCGGTGTCGCGGCCGTCGTTCCGGCCCTCGTCGTGGTCGCCGTCCCGGCCGGTAGTGGCGGCGGGGGGCGGGGCGGGGCAGGAGCGCAGCCGGGGTACGGGCGGCGGGCCGACGGCGCTCGCGTACTCCTCGGCGGGCTGGGGCCCGCCCGGCACACTGAAGATGAACGACGCCTTGCCGTAGACGGTGTCACCGCGCCGGTCGCTGATGTCGTCGGCCAGGCTCAGCGCCGTCGGCACGATGCTCAGCAGGTGGTGCACGTTCCGCTCGGTCTCCGGCGAGAACACCGGCTTGTGCGGCAGCCCCAGGCCCGTCAGCAGGCACGAGAACCCCGGCCGGGACCTCCTGACGGCCTCGTCGAGCCGGGCGAACACCCCCGGCCCCCGGTCGAGGAAGGCGTTCAGGTCGGCCCGTGAGGCACGCAGCGTGCCCGTCACCGCGCTCAGGTCCGTGATCCCGGAGGCGAGCTCGTCCCGCTTGCCGGCGAGCGTGTGGGTGAGCCGGGTGAGCTGCACCGACAGGTCGTCGAGAACCTCGGCGTTGTCGGCGAGGGTGCCGGTCAGGGTGTGGGCGTCGTCGATGATGCTCCTGATCGCCGGGGCCCGGCCGTCCAGCGCGACGGCCAGCTCGTGGGTGATCGTCTTGGCGTCCCGCGGCGGCACCGCGTTGAGCAGCTTGCCGACGCCCTCGAACAGCTTCTTGTAGTCGAGCGGCACCGACGTCCTGGCCAGCGGGATCGTGTCCCCGGCCGCCAGCGCGGGCCCGGTCACGCCGGTACGGGGCGGCGACAGCTCCACGTACGGCTCCCCGATCGCCGACTTGCGCCGCACCTCGGCCGTGACGCCCTTCGGCAGCCGGATCTCCCGCTCGATGTCCAGCCCCACGACGATCCTGCCGGGCGCCAGCCGCACGTCGCCGATCCTGCCCACCCGTACGCCGAGATAGGCCACCTCGAAGCCGCGGATCAGCCCGGGGGAGGACACGAACTCCGCCGACACCCGGTACGGCCGCTCGATCGCGTCGAGCCGGATGATCGTGCTGAACGCCCAGACCGTCATGACGATCCCCAGCGCCACGAAGAACCCCAGGTTCAGATAGATGCGGCTTCTCATCGCGGCGGCTCCAGCAGCAGGCGGAAGTCCTCCACCCGGTTCGGCAGCGGCCCGTCGCCGAGCACGCCGCCGAGCACGCCGCCGGGCCCACGGCCGGCCCGGGGCGGCAGCACGCCCTTCAGCCACAGGTAGATGAGCACCTGCCCGTTGACCGTGATCGGCGGCGTGTCGATGAACTTCTGCAGCTTCACCACCAGCGCCTTCAGGTCCTCCCGGCCCCGCTGCATGGCCGAGGAGATCGCCGCCAGCTCGCGCAGCAGCGTGCGCAGCCGGGCCGCGTGGCGCGGGAAGATCGTGAGGTTGGCCTCCTTGGCCAGCGCGGTCAACGCGACGATGGTCCTCCTCACGTGCTGCCGCCCGTGCGCGATCCGGGAGGTGGCCGCGGCGAGCGTGCCCGGCAGCCGGTCCAGCTCGGCGCTGCCCCTGGCGAGGTCGTCGCCCAGCCTGGCCAGGGCGTCGATGCTGGTCCCCAGGTCCTGGCGGGCCGCGGCGTAGGCGTCGGTGACCTCGGCCGTCTGCTTGATCAGCGTGTTCACGTCGTCGCCCTGGCCGGCGAACGCGGTGGAGGCGGCGTCGAGGATGGCGTTCACGTCCTGGGCGCCGAGCGCCTCGATGAGCGGCCCGGCCTCCGCGGTGACCTGCTCGATGTCCGGCTCGGCCGACGTGTCGGCGATGGTGGCGCCGTCGTCCAGGTACGGGCCCGTGGCCAGGTCCTTGCCCGGCAGCGGGGTGAGCAGGACGTAGTTCTCACCCAGGACGGAGGTCTTGGCCACGGTGGCCGTGCTGCCCCGGGGCACCCGGTGCTCGGACTGGACCGACATCGTCACCCTGGCCCGGTAGCCCTGCAGCCGGATGCCGGTGACCGTGCCCACCCGTACGTCGGAGATCTGCACGCTGTGCCCGGCCACCAGGCTCTGCACGTCGTCGAAGGTGGCGTACAGGGTGAGGTCGCCGGTGGTGGCGCCGAGCGTCTGCAGCGAGCACGCGGCCGTGAGGCCCAGGGCGAGCAGCGCGGCCGACAGGCGTGTCGTCATCGTCGCCTCCCCTGCTCGAAGGGGCAGTTGCTGAGCCCGGCGGGCAGGCACGGCACCCGGCCCAGGCCGAGCGAGTCGAACAGAGGCGTCAGCCATGCCCTGGTCATCGCGTTGAGCACCACGCGGATCTTCAGGACGTGCTGCTCCCGGTCCCACGCGTCGATCATCACGTCGGCGAAGTCGGCGGCGCCCTTGACCGCCCGGGCCGTCGAGGCGCTGTTGGCCCTGACCGTCAGCACCAGCTCGGCCAGGGTTCCCGCGGCCTGCGGGAGCCGCTCGGAATACTGCTCGATGAGCACGTCTCCGCGCCGTACGAACCCGGCCATGCTGGTGACGAAGCCGCGCAGCCGCCGCCGCTCCTCCGCCAGGATCGCGCCGGCCTCGGCGAAGGAGTCGATCGCGCCCGTCACCTGGGCCTCGCGCTCGTTGAGGGTGGTGGCCAGCCTGTTCAGGCCCTTGGCCAGGTCGACGAGCCGCTGGTCCTGCTCGGCCAGGGTGCCGGTGAGCTCGGCGGTGTCCGCTATCGCGTTGTTGATCGTCTTGCCCCGCCCCCGGACGCCGTCGGCCAGGTCGCCCGCGACGTGGCCGAGCTTGCGGTCGTCGAGCGCGTTCGTCAGCTTGGTGAACGCGTCGAGCGCGTCGTCGATCTCCACCGGCAGGTCGGTGCGCTCCAGCGGGATGGTCGCCCCGGGCTGGATCCGCCGGTCGCCGGGCTTCCACGGGGGATAGAGGACGACGTTGCGCTCGCCGAGGGTGTTCTGCGGCGCGACCACGGCCTGCACACCGGCCGGGAGCGGCACCTGCCGGTCCACCAGCAGGTCAACTCGCACTTTGTCCCCGTCGATGCGGATCTTTTCGACGTATCCGGCGTCGAGCCCCATCACCTTGATCCGCGCCTCCTCGTACAGGGCGGGCGCCTTGGCGAAGATCGCGGCCAGCCGGTACGGCGGCTCCGCCCCCAGCACCGAGCACCCCGACGTCAGGAACGCGCCGGCCACCAGCACCGCCAGAAGTCGTCTCATCGGTCGCTCTTCCTGTCCTTCTTGATGACGGCGAGCACCTCCGGGTTGATGGGGCCCAGACCAGTGGCTATGGCCTCCAGCCACGGGCCCTGGCCGCCCATCGTGGACAGGCCGGTGAACGTCGGCCCCGCCCACGCCAGCAGCGAGTTGAGCTGCTTGTTGCTGCCGCTGAGCCGGGCCGTGATGGCCGCGTTGTCGTCGAGCACCCGGACCAGCGAGCGCTCGTGCTCGTCGATCAGCCGGGTCGTGCTCCGCACCAGGTCGCTGCCGTCGCCGAGAAGCGCGCGCAACTCGTTCCGGCGGGCGCGCAGCTCGTCCAGCATCACGTCGATGGCGTCGAG
The DNA here is from genome assembly GCF_039871825.1 of Nonomuraea sp. B12E4. NCBI lineage: Bacteria > Bacillati > Actinomycetota > Actinomycetes > Streptosporangiales > Streptosporangiaceae > Nonomuraea > Nonomuraea sp. B12E4. The sequence goes on from NZ_JBDPME010000001.1 coordinate 103,061, forward strand.
GAGCCGGGTGAGCTGCTTGTCCTTCCTCTCCAGGACCCTCATGATCCTGGTGCCGTTGTCGAGCAGGCGGCGCAGTTGCGGCTCGCTCCCGCTGATCGTGTCCGACAGGTCGCCGACGTTCTCCAGCAGCCTGGTGAGGCGGCCCCGCTTGCCGAGGTCGAGCTGGTCGAGCTCGGTGAGCAGGTCGTCCACGGCGCCGGTGTCCAGCCGCTCGACCAGGCGGGTGGCGTCGTTGATGGCGTCGTTGATGAGGGTGGGCACGCCGGTCCTGGTCACCGGGATGCGCCGGCCGCCCTCGGGGAGCTGGTCGTAGTACGGGGCCCGGCCCAGGCCGGTGAGCCTGACGTACCGGCCGCCGAGCAGGTTGGACAGCGCGATGTCGGCGCGGGTGCCGCGGCCGAGGCGCACGTCGTCGGCCACCCGCCAGGTGACGAGCACGTGGCCCCGCGCGTAGTCGGCACGCACCTCGGTGACCTCGCCGACGCGCACCCCGGCGACCCTGACATCGTTGCCGGTGCGCAGCCCGCCCGAGTCCACGAACACGCCCGACATCGTGTATCCGCCCTCCAGCAGCCCGAGGGTGCCGGCCAGGAACGTGGCGACGAGCAGGGTGGCGATCGTGGCCACCGACACCAGGCCGACGGCGATCTTGTTGCGGTCGCGGAAGGACTTGAGCGCCATCAGCCGCCCACCAGGAGTTCGCGCAGGTCATCGGTACTCTGGACGCGGGTGTTGCGGAGCGGCGGCGGGCTCCGCATCCCGTACGGGCAGGGCGCGGCGCTCAGGGCCACGCACGGGATGGCGCTGACGAAGTAGTGGCCGCGGTTGACGCTGGAATGAGCGCGGGCCAGCAGCGGCTGGAAGGTGCTGACCGTCCGGTCCACCTCGCCGACGTGCCGGCGGATGCCGCCGGTCAGGCCGGCCAGGTTGTCCACCAGCGCGCCCAGCTCGCCGGCGTTCTTGCCGAGCACCTCGTTGGAGGTGTGCACGGTCGTGGACAGTTGTACCAGCGCCTCGTCGATCAGCTCCCGGTTGTCGGCGAACGCCTCCGAGAGCGTCACGAGGTTGTCGACGAGCCGCTCGATCTGCTTGTCACGGCGGGCGACCACGCCCGTGACGGTGGCGTAGTCCTTCAGCAGCCGCTCGATGGTCCGCCTGCGCTCGTTGACCGTGGTGGTGATGGCGTTGACGTTGTCGAGCAGCCGCGGGATGTTCCGCTCGTTGCCGTCGAGCGCCCTGGCGGCGGCGGTCAGGAGCTGGTTGATCTGCTCGGGGTCCAGGCTGCGGGTCAGCGGGCCGAGGTCGCTGATCAGCTCGCCGATGTCGACGACGGAGGACGTGCGGGTGATGCGCGCCCCGGGCGCCAGCCGGGCCGGCGCGGTGCCCGGCAGCAGGTAGACCACGCGCTGGCCGACGGCGTTGCGCCAGCGTACGGCGGCCTCGGTGTCGGTGGGCACCCTGACAGCGTCCTGCACCTCCAGGGTCACCTCCGCCCGGCCGTCCACGACCCTGATCGTGTCCACCTGCCCGACCGGCGCCCCGGCGATCTTGACCTGGTCGCCCTCGACCAGGCCGGAGACGTCGTCGAACATCGCGACCAGCCGGTAGCCGCCGCCGGTGCTCACCCGGGCGATCTGCACGGTGATCAGTACGATCAGCGCCACGCACGTCCCGACGAACAGGACGAACCGCACCAGCACCCAGCCGCGCCGCATGTCACCGCCTCCCGTCGGCCGGGCCGCAGGCGCCGACGATGAGCTCGCAGATGTCGGTGGCGACGAACACCTCGACCTGGAGCTGGCGGGTGCCGTCCGGGCCCGGCGCCTCGATCAGCTCGTTGAGCAGGTCCACCAGCCGGTTCAGGCCGCGTACGCCGTCACCGGCCAGGCCGAGCTGGGCATAGAGGAGGGAGGCCACCCGCTCGCCCGAATGCACGCCGGCCCGCAGGTCCTGCCGGTGCCGGGCCAGCCCGTGCGCGGCCTGCCCGGAGACGGAGGTCACCTGCTGGAGCAGCACGCGTACTTTGTCGGCGCGTTTCAGCAGGTCGGTGGTGATGACGTTGACGTCGGAGGAGATCGAGACGAGCTCGTCGCCCTTGTCCGACAGTGCCGTGCCCAGCAGCGCGGCGTCGTGCAGGAACTGCCGGGCCCGGCCGCGCTGCCGGTGCGCGACGCCCACGACCGTGCCGGCGTCGCCGATCAGCTCGCGCAGGTGCTCGCCCTCGCCGTCGAGCCCCTTGGCCAGGGTGTGCACGATGACCGTCACCTCGCGGGGATCGACGGCGTCCAGGCCGCGGTAGGCGGCGCCGAGCGTGTCGGACAGGTCGAGCGGCCCCTCGGTGTCGGTGATGACCGCGCCGCCGGCCAGGTAGGGGCCGGTGGTCTCACCGGAGCCGGGCCGCAGGTCGACGAACTTGGGGCCGAACACCGACGTCGGCTCCACGGACGCGACCGTGGACGCGGGCACCCTGACGCCGGCATCGACGTGCATGGTCACCACGGCCCGGCCCCGGGGGTCGAGCGAGACGTTCGTGACCTCGCCCACCCTGATGCCGCGGATCTTTACCGGCGAGTTGGTGTCCAGGCCCTGGCCGGACCGGGCGAAGACGGCGTCGATCCGGGTGCCCGAGACGGCGGTGCCGAAGATCGCGGTGGGGCGGACGACGTACATGATCGCGCCCGCGAGCAGCGCGAGCACGGCGAGCGCGAGGCCCACCCGGGCGGTGAGGGAGAGCTCGAAACGGGCCACCGGCTCACCCCGTCAGCGGTATGTTGCCACCGCCGCCCCAGAACAGGTACGACAGCAGCAGGTTGAGCAGCACGATCGTGACGATCGACTGGCGGATGGCGCGCCCCGCCGCCACGCCCACGCCCACCGGCCCCCCGGTGGCGTGGAACCCGTGGAAGCAGTGGATCACGATGACGGTGAAGGCGAACACGCCGACCTTGGCCACGCTGAACACGATGTCGCTGACCGGCAGGTACAGGTAGAAGTAGTAGTCGTAGACCCCCGGTGCCAGGCCGAACAGCACCGTGCACATCAGCCGGGTGGCGAAGAAGCTGGCGAACAACGCGATCAGATAGATCGGCACCAGCGCCAGCAGCGCCGCCACCACCCGGGTGCACACCAGGTAGGTGAAGGCGTTGATGCCCATCACCTCCAGCGCGTCGATCTCCTCCGAGATCCGCATCGCGCCCAGCTCCGCCGTGAACGATGAGCCCACCTGAGCCGCCAGCGCGGTCGCGGCGATGATCGGGGTGATCTCACGTACGTTGGCGAAGCTGCCCACCAGGCCCATGAACGACTCGGCGCCGATCGCCTGCAACCCCTGGTAACCCTGCAGGCCCACGGTCGCGCCCACGACGAAGGCCATCGTGAACACCACGAAGATCATGCCGCCGCCGATGACGGTCGCCCCGACGCCCACCACGACGTCGCTGACCTGCTTGATGACGACCTTGCCGTATTTGAGCCGCAGGACGATGTCCCGGACGGAGTAGAACAGCACCTTCCACACGAACAGCGGCCAGTCGGCCAGCGTCGCGAACCGCTCGGCGAGGTCCCGTCCCCGATGAGTGAGCAGGCGGGCGAGTCCCGAACCGGCGGTCCAGGTGACCATCAGAGCGACCTCGGTGGGTAGGCCAGGAAGTAGACCGCCGAGATCACGTAGTTGAATGTGAACACCAGCATGAACGTCAGCACGGTCGCCTGGTTGACCGCCCGCCCCACGCCGACCGGGCTGGTCGCGCACGTCATGCCCTTGTAGCAGGCCACCGCGGCCGCGATGAACCCGAAGATCCACGCCTTGAACAGCGTGACGTACAGGTCGGAGGCCACGACCAGGGACAGCGCCCCGTCGAAGTACGCCCCGGGCGTGACGCCCTGCACCACCACGTTGAAGAAGTAGCCGCCGCTCGCGCCCGCCAGGATGACCAGCGGGCACAGGCACACCGCGACCGTGCCGGCCGCCCACATCCGCGGCGTGACCAGGCGGTGGACGGGGTTGACCGACATGACCTCCATCGCGCTCAGCTCGTCGCGGATGTTGCGCGCGCCGATGTCGGAGGTCATCGCGCTGCCGCCGGCCCCGGCGATCAGCAGCGCGCTGGCCAGCGGCGCCACCTCACGGATGAGGCCGACGAAGACCGCGCTGCCGGTGGCCGACCCGGCGCCGAGCTGCCAGGCCAGCTCGCCCACCTGCAGCGCCACGGTGGCTCCCAGCGGCAGGGAGACGAGCAGGACGGGGACGCTGGTGACGCGGGCGAGGAACCAGCACTGCTCGACGAACTCCCACCACCAGCGCCGGACGTCCCAGCTCCTGCGTAATGCCTCAAGGACGATGACGAACAGGTCACCGACCTGGCCCAGCAGCGATCCGGCCCGGCGTCCGACGTAGCCCAGGGTCATCAGACGACCACCTCCGCCGCTACGGATGACCGACCCTACTGACGGCCTGTCTAGTAGTCGATGCTTTGGTGAGAATTTGCGGAAAAGGTATGAGGCCCGGGGTCGGCGTTGTCAGCCAGGTACGAAACGTGACCGCCCCGTTACAACAGCGCACCCATCCAGGACTCGACCTCGTCCGGGTGGCGGGGGAGCCCGGCGGACATGAGAGTGGCCCCGTCGGCGGTGACGACGAGGTCGTCCTCGATCCGGATGCCCATGCCGCGCAGCTCCTCCGGCAGCGTCAGGTCGTCCGGCTGGAAGTAGAGACCCGGCTCGACCGTGAGCACCTGGCCCTCCTCCAGCACGCCGTCCAGATAGACCTCCGCCCGCGACTTCGCGCAGTCGTGCACGTCCAGGCCGAGCATGTGGCCGCTGCTGCACAGGGTGTAGCGGCGGTAGAGGCCCGTCTCCATGAGGGTGTCGGTGGAGCCCTTCAGCAGGCCCCAGTCGCGCAGGCCGTCGCAGATCACGCGCATGGCCGCCAGGTGGAAGTCGCGGAAGCGGGCGCCCGGCCTCAGCGTGGCGATGGCCGCCGTCTGCGCCTCGTACACCAGCTCGTACGCCTGCCGCTGCACGGTCCCGAACGTGCCCGCCAGCGGGAACGTGCGGGTGACGTCGGAGGTGTAGAGCGTGTCGGTCTCCACGCCCGCGTCCAGCAGCAGCAGGTCACCGCGGTTGAGCGTGCCGTCGTTGCGGATCCAGTGCAGGACGCAGGCGTGCGCCCCGGAGGCCACGATGCTGTCGTAGCCGACCGCGTTGCCCTCCAGCCGGGCCCGCAGCCCGAACACACCCTCCAGATACCGCTCGCCCCGGGCGTGCCCGAACGCCTGGGGAAGGGCGCGTACCACGTCCTCGAAGCCGCGTACGGTCGCGTCCACCGCCGACTGCAGCTCGCCGAGCTCCCACTCGTCCTTGACCAGCCGCATCTCGGCCAGGAACGTCTCCAGCTCGGCGTCCCCGTCGCCGCGCGGCACCCGGGCGTCCACCGCGGCGTCCACGCCGCGCAGCACCCGGGCCGGGCGCTCCAGCTCCAGGTCGCGGATGTGGGCGCACTCCACCTGGTACAGCTCGGCCGCCTCCGCCAGGTCCGGCCGCGGGCCGGCCCAGAACTCGCCGTAGCGCCGGTCCCGGTAGAACTCCTGGCCCTCCTCGCGCGGCGCGCGAGGCCTGACGTACAGGACCGCCTGGCCCGACGGCTCGATCACCAGCACGTCGTCGGACTCACTGGCGCCGGTCAGGTAGGAGTAGGCGCTGTGCGGCCGGAAGCGGTAGTCGCTGTCGTTGCTGCGCACCTTCAGCCGGCCGGCCGGGATCACCAGCCGCTCGCCGGGAAAACGCTGCGCCAGCGCGGCGCGGCGCTTGGCCGCCCACGGCGCGATCGGCCGTGCCGTCACCGGCGCCGTGTCTCGGGCCGTCCCGCCGGCCCAGCCCGTCCGCATGAACGCGGCCAGTTCCTCGGTGATGGGAAGGTCGTGGCTTCCGGTGTTGAGCACCTCGGTCATGTGGCAGTCCCCAGGGTGGTTTTCGGTCAATGTACGAGATCACGTACGTCAGCAGCCTACGTGAGCGCTTGACGGCGTCCTCCGGTGTTGTTTGCCTGGAGCCAGACTTGGAAGACTGAGGGCAGAGGTGGTGCACATGCTCATCGGGACAATCCTGCGCGGTAAGGGCAGCGACGTGACCACCGTGGCGCCTGGCGCGACGGTGCGGGAGTTGCTCACCAGACTCGCAGAGCGCAACATCGGGGCCGTCGTGGTCTCCACCGACGGCGTCACGATCGAGGGCATCGTGTCCGAACGTGACGTCGTACGCCATCTGCACGATCGGGGCGCCGTCGTCCTCGATCAGTGCGTGTCGGAGATCATGACCACCGAGGTGCGCACGGTCGGCCCCGGCGAAAACGTCGACACGTTGCGCCGGACCATGACCACCCAGCGCTTCCGGCACATGCCGGTCGTCGAGAACGGCCGGCTGGTGGGCATCGTGAGCATCGGCGACGTGGTCAAGAGCGCCATCGAGGAGCTGGAGACGGAGAAGGCGTCCCTCGTGGACTACCTCCACCGTTGACAGGGATGGCACGCTTGGTCCGTGATGTACGGGCCGCCATCTGATTACCCCCAGTATCCCGAATACCCTCGGGCGTCGAGCAGTCCGACGATCATCGTGCTCGTTTCCGGGCTCGCCGCCCTGCTGGGGTTCCTGCTCGGGGTCTTCGTGGGGTTCGGCGCGGGCACGACGTCGGAGCCGTCCGCGCCCAGGGTCACTGTGACGGTCGAGGAGACGCCGTCGGAGCCGGAGGCCACGGCCCCCGAGCAGCCGTCGCCCAGCCAGTCACTGCCGAGCCAGTCACTGCCGAGCCAGCCCGTGCCCAGTCAGCCCGTGCCCAGTCAGCCGGTGCCCAGTCAGACCGCTCCGGGCCAGACCGTGCCCAGTCAGACCGCCCCGGGGACGGTGCCGAGCCAGACCGCGCCGGGCCAGACGGTGCCGGGCGGCGAGACGGGGACGGGGCTGCTGAGCGTCAACCCCGCCTCCCTGCGTACGCTGGTCGTGGGCACTGACATCCAGCCGGGCACCTACCGCACGAGCGGGCCCACCGCGGGGTTCAGCATGTGCTTCTGGGCCAGGCTCAGGACCACGACCGGCGGCGTGATCGCGACCGCCATGCCGACGGGGGCAGCCACCGTCACGATCCAGGCCACCGACAAGGCGTTCCAGACCGGCGGGTGCGCGAAGTGGATCAAGGCGTGACGTTGTTTGCGGTGGTGGAGCGGGCGTAGGAGGATGCGCTAAGCCCACCAAGGAGGAAGACATGTCGGTGTTGCAGAGCTTCGTGGACAGCGTGCGCAGCGGGGCGATCGAGGTGATCGACCTGACCGCGCCCCTGTCGTCCGAGACGCCGATCCTCCAGTTGCCCGAGCCGTTCGGCAACACGATTCCGTTCCGGCTGGAGGAGATCAGCCGCTACGACGATCGCGGCCCCGCCTGGTACTGGAACGACATCCACACCGGTGAGCACACCGGCACCCACTTCGACGCGCCCGTCCACTGGGTCACCGGCCGCGACGGCCTGGACGTCGCCCAGGTGCCCGCGCGCAGCCTGATCGCCCCCGCCGTGGTGCTGGACTTCGCCGCCGAGGCCGCCAAGGACCCCGACTTCCTCCTCCAGATCGACCACGTGCGGGAGTGGGAGCGCGCCAACGGCCCGCTTCCCGATGGCGGCTGGCTGCTCTACCGGACCGGCTGGGACACCCGCTCCGGCGACCAGGCCGCCTTCCTCAACGCCGACGAGACCGGCCCGCACACGCCCGGCATCTCCATCGAATGCGCGTCGTGGCTGGCCTCCGAGACCCCGATCGTCGGGCTCGGCGTCGAGACCGTGGGCACCGACGCGGGCGCCGCCCACTCCTTCGACCCCGCCTTCCCGTGCCACTCCTTCCTGCTCGGCGCCGGCAAATACGGCCTCACCCAGCTCCGCAACCTTGACCGCCTGCCGGTGACCGGCGCCGTCGTGGTCGCGCCGCCGCTGCCCATCGTGGGCGGCTCCGGCAGCCCTGTCCGCGTGCTCGCCCTGGTCGAACGTTGATCGTCGCGGAGGCCGTCGGCCGCGTCCTGGCCGCCTGCGGCGTGGAGACCGCGTTCGGCGTGGTCGGCAGCGGCAACTTCCACGTGACCAACGCGCTCCGGGCCGGCGGCGTGCGCTTCGTGGCCGCCCGCCACGAGGGCGGGGCCACCACCATGGCCGACGCCTACGCCCGGATGAGCGGCCAGGCAGGGATCGTCTCGGTGCACCAGGGGCCTGGGCTCACCAACGCGGTGACGGGCCTCACCGAGGCGGCCAAGAGCCGGACGCCGCTGGTCGTGCTCGCCGGGGAGGCCACCGAGCCCTCCTCCAACTTCCACATCGACCAGGCCGGGCTGGCCGCGGCGGTGGGGGCGGTGCCGATGCGGGTCACCTCCGCGGACAGGGCCGTGGAGCAGGTGGCGCGGGCGTACCGGGTGGCCGTGCGGGAGCGGCGCACCGTCCTGCTGAACCTGCCGCTGGACGTCCAGGCCGCGTCCCTGGACGGGCCGTTCGACGCGGCGGAGATCGCCGCCCGGACCGTCGACGCGAGCCGGGCGCCCGCCGTGGAGCCCTCACCCGGCGAGGTGCCGGCCCTGGCGCAGTTGCTCAGGGAGGCCGAGCGGCCGGTGTTCGTGGCCGGGCGCGGGGCCCGGCACGCACGGCGGGGGCTGGAGAAGCTCGCCGACCGCACCGGCGCCCTGCTGGCCACCTCGGCGGTGGCGCGGGGGCTCTTCCGGGGCAGCCCGTGGGACCTCGACGTGAGCGGCGGCTTCGCCACGCCGCTGGCCACCGAGCTGATCCAGGGGGCCGACCTGGTGATCGGCTGGGGGTGCGCGCTGAACATGTGGACCACCGGGCACGGCCGGCTGATCTCGCCGCACGCGAAGGTGGCGAAGGTGGATCTCGATCCGGCGGCGCTCAAGGCGTACGTGCCCGTGGATCTGGGCGTGGTGGGCGACGTCGGGCTGGTGGCGAGCGCGCTGGCCGACCAGGTCGGCGCGCCCGTCGAGGGGTATCGCCGGCCGGGGCTCGCCGCTCGTATCCGGGCCGGGGGGCGCTGGCGGACGGTGGCGTACGAGGACGAGAGCGGTGGCGGGCGCATCGACCCGAGGACGCTGAGCATCGGCCTGGACGACCTGCTGCCGCGGGAGCGGATCCTCGCGGTCGATTCGGGAAATTTCATGGGATATCCGTCGATGTTCATTGATGTCCCGGACGAGAGCGGGTTCTGCTTCACGCAGGCGTTCCAGTCGATCGGGCTGGGACTGGCGACGGCGATCGGCGCCGCCGTGGCCCGGCCGGACCGGCTCCCCGTGGCCGCGCTCGGCGACGGCGGCGCCCTCATGGGCCTCGCGGAGCTGGAGACCGTGGTCCGGCTCGGCCTGCCGATGGTGGTCGTGGTCTACGACGACGAGGCGTACGGGGCCGAGGTGCACCACTTCGGACCGCACGGCCACCCGCTGGAAACGGTCACCTTCCCGCCGGCGGACCTGGCCGCCACGGCGCGGGGGCTCGGCTTCGCCGCCGTCACGGTCCGGGAGCGGACCGACCTGTCAGGCGTGGCCGCCTGGCTCGAAGGGCCGCGCGACCGCCCGCTTCTGGTGCACGCCAAGGTCACCGGCGAGCACGGCTCCTGGTGGCTGGAGGAAGCCTTCAAAGGCCACTGACGCGGCCGGTGGCTCAGAGTTTGCGGTAGGCGCGGGACTCCTCGGCCGCGGCCAGCACGTCGGCCAGCGGCGCGCCCGCACCCGCCGCCACCGCCGCCGCGATCGCGCCCTCCACGAACGGCACGTCCGCCACCACCACTCGCCCGTCCTCCTCCACGAGGCGGGCGGTCAGCACCGAACTGCCCAGATCAGGCACGATCACCACCCCGGCCCCCTGGTCGGCGGCCCGCACCGCCTCCTCGATCAGGTCAAGGCTCGTGCCCAGCCCACCGTCACCGGTGCCGCCGGCCGCGGCGACCGGCGGTTCGGGCCCCGCGATGCCCCGGACCAGCGCCGCCGCCTCCGCCGCCAGCCCGGCACTGTGCGAGACCAGCACCACCCCCACCATCACGCCACCGCCCTCACCATCACGTCACCCGCCCTGCCACCCCGTCACCCGTCCTGTCATCACGCATCGGCCTCACCGCCACGGCACCGGTGCTTGTCACGTGACCACCGCCGCCAGTGCCGCCATGAGCAACGCCGCCGAGGCCGCGCCCGGGTCCTCGTGGCCCACGCTCCGCTCGCCCAGGTAGCTGGCCCGGCCTTTGCGGGCCTGCAGGGGGATCGTGGCCTTCGCGCCGTCCGCCGCCGCGCGCGCCGCCTGCTCGAACGCCTCCCGCACCCCCACCCCGTCCCGTACGGCCAGCGCCAGCGCGCGCGAGGCCGGAGCCAGGGCGTCCACCATGGTCTTGTCGCCCAGCGCCGCCTTGCCCAGCCGCTCGGCCGCCACGACCCCCTCCTCGAAGGCCGCCGCGAACCCGGCCAGGGTGACCGGCGAGGTCAGCGACTTGCCCATCTGCCGGAACACGGACCCGTACAACGGCCCGGAAGCGCCCCCGACACGGCGGATCAGCGTCGCACCCGCCGTCGCGAGCACCTGAGCCGGCGTCTCGGGCGGCGTGGCGGCCAGCGCCTTGGCCACCTCGTTGAAGCCGCGGTCGAGGTTGGTGCCGTGGTCGGCGTCGCCGATCGCGGCGTCCAGGTCGGTCAGCCGCTCGCGGTCCTGGTGCATCAGCCTGGCCGCCTCCTCGAACCAGGCCACCAGCACGCCGGTGTCCATCAGCGCCCCCAGCGCAGGCCGGGCGTCTCGACGGGCGCGTCCCACAACCGGGTCAGCTCGTCGTCGAGCATGCAGACCGACACCGAGAAGCCCTGCATGTCCAGGCTCGTCACGTAGTTGCCCACGAGCGAGCGCGCCACCCGTGCCCCCTTCCCCCGGACGAACGCCGCCACCTCCGCGAACACCACATACAGCTCCATGAGGGGCGTGCCGCCCATCCCGTTCACCATGACCAGCAGGTCGCCGCGCAGCGGCAGGTCGCCGTGCACGGCCTCCACGGCGGTCTCGGCCAGCTCGCGGGCCGAGCTCATCGGCACGCGGGCCCGGCCCGGCTCGCCGTGGATGCCGATGCCCAGCTCCACGTCCGTCTCCGGCAGGTCGAACGTGGGCTTGCCCGCGTGCGGCGTCGTACACGAGGTCAGGGCGATGCCGAACGACCTGCTGCGCTCGTCCACCTCGCCCGCCACGGCGGCGACCCGGTCCAGCGGCGCGCCCTCCTCGGCCAGCGCGCCCGCCATCTTCTCCACGAACAGCGTCGCCCCGGTGCCGCGGCGGCCCGCCGTGTAGAGGGAGTCCCGTACGGCCACGTCGTCGTCGACCAGCACGCTCGCCACCTCGATGTCCTCGGCCAGCTCGGCGGCCATCTCGAAGTTCAGCAAGTCGCCGGTGTAGTTCTTGACGATGTGGAGGACGCCGGCGCCGCCGTCCACCGCCCGGGTCGCGTCGATGATCTGGTCGGGGACGGGGGAGGTGAAGACCTCGCCCGGGCAGGCGGCGTCGAGCATGCCGTGGCCGACGAATCCGGCGTGCAGCGGCTCGTGCCCTGAGCCGCCGCCGGAGACCAGGCCGACCTTCCCGGCTCGCGGGCCCTCGGCCCGGTAGACCACCCGGTCGCGGATCCGCAGCGCGGGGTGGGCCGCGGCCATGCCGTTCAGCGCGTCCTCAACGACGGATTCTGCCGTGTTGATGAGCTTCTTCATGGTCAGAACATCTGCCCGTTTTCACGAGGGCGCAAGCGTCGTAGCGTAGGCGGCGTGGACGTCGCCTACAGCCCGTACGACCCCGCCGTCAACGATGATCCGTACCCCGTCTACGCGCGGCTGCGCCGCGAGGCGCCCCTCTACCACAACCCCGAACTCGGCTTCTGGGCGTTGTCCCGGCACGGAGACGTGTCCGCCGCGTTCGCCGACAGCGCCCTGCTGTCCAGCGACCACGGCCCCATGCTCGACTCCGGCGCCTCCGGTCCGCACGCGCGCTCGTTCCTGTCGTTCGTCGCCATGGACCCGCCCGAGCACACCCGGATGCGCGCCGCCATCTCCCGCGGCTTCACCCCGCGCCGGGTCGCCGCGCTCGAACCCATGATCCGGCGGATCGCCCGCGGTCACCTCGCGCAGGCGGTGGAGCGTGGCACGTTCGACTTCGCCCGTGACTTCGCCGCCAAGCTGCCGCTCGACGTGATCTCCGAGCTGGTGGGCGTCCCGCCGTCGGAGCGGGCGGGCGTGCGCCGCTCCTTCTCCGTCGCGCTCGCCTACGACCCGCGGGGCCAGATGGCCGAGGACGGCGTCAAGAGCCTGCTCGCGCTCGGCGACTACTACCGCTCCATCGCGGCCGAGCGCCGGGCCGCGCCGCGAGACGACCTCGTCTCCGCCCTCGCCGCCGACGGCGAGCTGACCGACGAGGACATCGTCGCGTTCGTGTTCCTGCTCATCGGGGCCGGCACCGAGACCACCGCCCACCTGCTCAGCGCCGCCTGGTATTGGGCGTGGCGCAACCCGGACCAGCGCGCCGCCGCCTTCGCCGGGGCGATCGAGCCGTGGGTGGAGGAGTCGCTGCGGTACGACACCCCCGCGCACGGCCTGGCCCGCCGCCTCACCCGTCCCACCGAGTGGTACGGCACCCTCGTCCCCGAGAACGCCAGGATCTGGCTGCTGATCGGCTCCGCCAACCGGGACGAATCCATCTTCCCCGCCGCCGACACCTACGACCTGAGCCGCGACACCGGCAGGGCCATCAGCTTCGGTGTGGGCCGCCACTACTGCCTGGGCGGCCCGCTGGCCCGCCTCGAAGGCCGGGTGGCGCTGGAGGAGCTCACGAAGACCGTCTCGCCCGGCTACGACATCGACGAGGCCGCCATCCGGAGGACCGCGCACGGCAACGTACGGGGCATGGTGAGCCTCCCGACTACCGTGGAACCCGCCTGAGTAAGCTACCTTCTGCTCATGGCTGAGATCGTGTACCCGCCGGTGATCGCCGCCGCGCGGACCCTCTTTCGTATGCTCGACATCCGCATCCAGATGGAGGGGACGGAGCACGTGCCGCGGACCGGGGGCGCGGTGCTGGTGAGCAACCACATCAGCTACCTCGACTTCATCTTCGCCGGGTTCGCCGCGCTGCCCTCGAAGCGGCTGGTGCGCTTCATGGCCAAGGAGGACGTCTTCGAGCACCGGATCTCCGGGCCGCTGATGCGCGGCATGCACCACATCCCCGTCGACCGGGGAGCGGGGGCGAGCTCCTACGCCACCGCGCTGCGCATGCTGAAGGCCGGTGAGGTCGTCGGGGTCTTCGCCGAGGCGACCATCAGCCGCTCGTTCACCGTCAAGGAGATCAAGAGCGGCGCCATCCGGATGGCGCAGGCGACCAAGACGCCGCTCATTCCGGTGGCGCTGTGGGGCAGCCAGCGCTTCTGGACCAAGGGCCGCCCGAAGGCCCTCTTCCAGCGCCACGTGCCGCTCACGATCATCGTGGGCGAGCCCGTCTACCCCAAGCGCGGCGAGGACGTGGACCAGCACGCGGCCGACCTGCACGCCCGCATGTCGGAGATGGTGGACCGGGCGCAGCGGACGTATCCGGAGGTGCCGCCGGGCGTGTGGTGGCAGCCCGCCCACCTGGGCGGCACCGCGCCGACCCCGGAGGAGGCGGCCGCCCTGGACGCCGCGGAGGTGGAAGCCCGCGGCAAGGAGGAGTAGCCCTCCCGAACGGGGACGGACCGGTCACGTGGGCGGGATCCACCCCGCCCACGCCGCACCACCACACCGCCCGCGCCCGGACCGGGCCTCACCACCGCACCGGGTGCGGGCGGGCGCTAGATGGCCGCCTGGTATGCGCTGGCGCGCATGCCCGCTAATAGGCCCGCTGTCTGCTCCGGGGTGTAGCGGCGGATCGGGTCGTGAAAGAGCAGGCCCTCGATCAGCGGGCGCATCACCCCGGCGCGCCGTGGCGGCGGGTACGGGCCGCTTCGCGCCATGCCGAGCACCGTGGCCGCGTCCTGCCCGGGATAGGGCGGCTGGCCTTCCACGGCGCTGTAGAGAGTGGCGCCGAAGGACCACATGTCGGCCTCCTTGCTGGCGGGCCCGCCGTGGAGCCGCTCGGGCGCCATGAAGGCGGGCGTGCCACGCAGGCGCCGCGACGTCGTCATGCGGATGTCGCCCTCGGCGGTGGCGATGCCGAAGTCGGTCAGCACCACCCGGTCGCCGGTCAGCATGACGTTGGCGGGCTTGACGTCACGGTGCAGCACCCCGGCCTGGTGCGCGGTGCGCAGCGCCGCGAGCAGGTGCTGCCCGATCGCCGCCACCGACTGCGCGGGCAACGTGCCCACCTGGGAAAGCAGCTGGTGCAACGACAAGCCGTCAAGGTATTCCATGACGATCCAGAGCTTTCCGCCCTCTTCGATCAGGTCGTGGACCGTCACGATATTCGGGTGCGTGAGCCCAGCAGCCATCCTGGCCTCGCGCAGCACCCGGCGACGCACCATCTCGGCCTCACCGGCCAAGGTCAGCTCCTTGAGCGCCACCGTACGGTGGAGGAGCTGATCGAACGCGCGCCAGACGACACCCATACCCCCACGACCGGCCTCCTCATTCAGGAGGTACCGTCCGCCGATCTTCCGCATACCATCCCCTCAAGCTCGGGGATAATCATGTCACCTCAGCACCAGCCGTAGGGTGCCTAACGTGATCTGGATATGTCGGAAAGTGTGGGTTCGCTGGTCAGCGGCCCAGAAATTTGATCCGACGGGGCGCGCCACACTAGCCCGACTGCCGTCAAACGTACTCCCGCGGCGCCCACGAGGACGGCAGCAATCCCGGCCAACTCGGCTACAACGCCCGCGAGGGCTGCTCCGAGCGGCATCCCACCCATACCGACGAGGCGGTATGCCGAATTGACCCGACCGAGCAATTCCGCCGGGATCAGCCGCTGCCGGGCCGAGATGACGAGCACGTTGGTCGCCGCTCCCGTCACGCCCCACAGGACGGCGACGGGGTAGAGCGTCCACGGCGAGGGCGCGAGCACGGGCACCAGGTACAGCAGGCTGCTGATCAGCCACCCGGCGATGATCGTCCTGAACTCCCCGAAGATTCCCGCCGCCCGTCCCGGCAGCAGGGACCCGGCCACCGCCCCGACCGCGAAGGCGGCGCTCACGGGGGGCGCAGGGAGTACGACTCGCCCGCCGCCACCCCCGGCCCGTCGGTCGGCCACGTGGTCGTCCACTTCGACGTGCTCCCGGTGGTCTGGGGATTTCCCTGGGCCGCGCCCTGAAGCCGCGGCCCGGCCGCGGCCCATAGTCTCCAGCACCCGGCCCTTTCCGGGCGGCGCCCTCACCGGCGAAGGAGCCGACATGACACGCGGCAGCGTCACGGCGGCGGCCGGGCCCGTGCGGGCCGGGACGAGGATCGCTTTCCGTGCTGGAACGCTCCAGGCTGACGGTAGACCTCCGGGCCTGCCGGACATGGGGCCCGGACGGGCAACGCCCTCGCCCCAGGCTGGAGGGGCGGGGGCGTTCGCTTCCGTACGGATGTCTCCCGGGGCGATTCCGGTCAGACGATGAGGTTGATGGCCCGCTCGACCATCCCCTCGGGGGCCTTGCCCGGGGAGCCACAGTCGAACGGGGGCCGCGGATCGTACTCGATCGCCAGTTGCACCGCCTGGGCCGTCACCTCGTCGCTGGCCTGGGCCAGCAGCGTCAGGCCCATGTCGATGCCGGCCGACACCCCGGCCGCCGTCACGATCTTGCCCTCGGTGACCACCCGCTCGCTCAGCGGTTCGGCGCCGTACTGCTTGAGGGAGTCCAGCAGGGCCCAGTGGGTGGTGGCGGTCAGTCCCTTCAGGAGCCCCGCGGCCCCCAGGACGAGCGCCCCGCTGCACACCGAGGTCGTCCAGCGCGTGTGCTCGTGCGCCTCCCGGACCCACCGGATCAGCGCCTCGTCCTTCAGGGCGTCGAAGGTGCCGACCCCGCCCGGCACGACGATCATGTCGGGCCGGGGCAGGTCGTCGTACGACGCCGTGGCGGTCAAGGTGAGCGTGCCGCGGTCGTCGGTCACCGGGCCCGCCTCCGCCGCGACGAAGGTGACGGTGTAGCCGGGCGCGAAGGCCAGTGCCGTGTACGGCCCGACGGCGTCCAGCGCGGTGAAACGCGGATACAGCGGTATTGCCACCTGCATGTCATCTCTCCTTGGACTGGAAACGGCGACGATGGTCGCCGGGTGAGATCCGCCAGTGGCGGCGGAAGACGCGGTAGAGCGTCTCAGGGGTGCCGAGCCCGGCCTCCCTGGCCACCCGCTCCAGGGGGTGTCCGGTGACCTCCAGGAGGCGGCGGGCGGTGTCGGCCCGGCTGCGTTCGACGTACCGGCCGGGGGACAGGCCGGTCTGCTCGGTGAAGACGCGGGAGAAGTGCCGCTCGCTCATCCCGACCCGGGCGGCGAGCGCGGGCACGCTCAGGTCGGCGGTGGGGTTGGCGTCGATGTAGGCCTGCAGCTCGCGCAGCGGCTCGCTGCGTGGCGTCATGGTCCGCATCGGCGTGCTGAACTGGCTCTGCCCGCCCGGCCGGTGCAGATAGACCACGAGCCCGCGGGCCACGTCCCTCGCCAGCCGGTGGCCGTGGTCCCTGGCCACCAGAGCGAGCGAGAGGTCCACGCCGGACAGTACGCCCGCCGAGGTCCAGACGTGGCCGTCCTCGATGTAGAGGGGGTCGGCGTTCACCTCGACGCGGTCGTACCGGCTCCTGAGCTCACCGGCGACCAGCCAGTGCGTGGTGGCCCGCCGGCCGTCCAGCAGCCCGGCTTCGGCCAGCAGGAACGCGCCGTTGCAGACGGAGGCGACCCGCCGCGCGGACGCCCCGAGCCGGGCGACGGTCTCGACCAGTTCCCGATCCCGTACGTGCTCCGGCACGGTCAACCCGCCCGCCACCAGCAACGTGTCGACCGGTCCTGTCACCTCGGGGAGCCCTCCGGCCACGACCGTGACCCCGTTCCCGGCGCGTACGGTGCCGGCCCGCGGGGCCACCGGCTCGACCTGGTAGCCGCGGCCGGCCAGGAGCAGGTCGGCCGTGCCGAACACGTCGGCGGGCCCGGCCATGTCCAGGAGCTGGAAGCCGGGGAAGACGAGGATCAGAACCCGTCGCTGCATGCCTTTCATGCTGGTCGCGCCGCGGTCATGGCGTCAACGACACGAAAATTGCACATTACGCCAAGATCGGCTCGTCGCCTCCGAACATCGGGGCTTGCACCGGACGCGACGTCAGCACATAGCGTTCCGACGGGTGATCGATGTGACCGAACGACGTTGGAAGATCGGCGAACTCGCCGCCGCGACCGGTTTGACGGTGCGGACCCTGCGGCACTTCCACCAGATCGGGCTGTTGTGTCCGGCCGAGCGGTCGGCCGCCGGCCATCGCCTCTACACCGGCGATGACGTGCGCCGCCTGTATCGGATCCTGGCGCTGCGCGAGCTGGGGTTGTCCCTCGGCGAGATCGCGGACGCTCTGGACGGCGACGGCGGGGATCTGCGGAGCGTGCTCGCCCGCCAGCTCGAACAGGTGGAACGTCAGGTCGCACTGCACAGCACGCTGCGGCGGCGGCTGCGGAGCCTGGCCGGAAACCTGAGCCAGGCCGGGGAGCCGTCGATCGACCAGCTCATCCACGCGATGGAGGCGACGATGCAGGCCAGGAACTTCACCGCCGAGCAGTTCGCCCGGCTCAGGCAGCGGCATGAGGAGGCAGGACAGGAGGGGTTCGCCCGGTGGCGGCAGCGGATGGCGGAGCTGGCCGGCCGGTTGGACGAGCACGCGGGGCGGGCCACGGATCCCGCCGACCCGGAGGTCCAGCGACTGGCCCGGGAATGGTCCGAGACGGTCGTGGAGATGACCGGGGACGACAGGGGGGTCCTGTCGGCGCTCTACGCGAAGATCGACCGGCAGGGGGCCGAAACCGCGACGAAGGGAATTCTCACCACCCCGGCCTGGGAGTATCTCAGGCGCGCCTTCGCCGTCGGCTTCGGCCGCACGTGATGGCCTGCCGGGATGACCCGCCGTGGCAAGGCGCCGGGGTAGCCGGCGCGGCCGGGAGCGGGGCAGGCCCGGCCGGGTTTGGCCGGAGTGGGGGGAAGGCCGGGTGGGTCAGGCTGGGGTGGCCGCCGCGGACAGGAGCCGGGCGAGCTCGGCAGGCCGGGTGAACATCGGCCAGTGGCCCGAGTCGATGTCGGCGAAATCGAGATGCTTGGCCCTGCCGAGCTCGGGCACGTCGCCGGCCTCGATCCACTCCCGGGCCTGGGCGGGGGTGTACTCCGGACACACCAGGACGACCGGTATGTCGAACCGCCGCTCGTCCGTCAGGCGTACCACGCTCTTGGACACCCCCGCCGGGACGGGGATCGCCGCGGCGGCGATGGTTCGTCTGGCCTCCTCGTCCAGGTCGGCGGAGTCCGGCCCCTCGAACGGTCCCCAGCCGGGGAAGGGCATGACGCCGTCCTTCAGCTCGAAGAAGTCGGCGTAGGGCTGCCCGTCGCCGGTCGGGAAGCCGCCGATGAGGGCGACCTTGGCGACCCGCTCCGGCCGCGCGTCGGCGGCCAGCCACGCCAGGGTGCAGGCGGCGGAATGCCCCACCACCATGACCTGCCCGGACGCCGAGTCCACCGCGGCGAGCACCGCCGCCACCTGGTCGTCGAGCGTGGCCGAGGCGGAGCCGTTGCCCTGGCCGGGGAGGGTGAGCGGGACGGGACGGTGGCCGAGGTCCTTGAGCGCGGGCACGACGTCGTCCCACGCGGATCCGTCGAGCCACAGGCCGGCGATGAGCAGGATGTCCATGGTCATTGTTCCTTCTCCAGGGTGTGCGGGTCGAGGGGGAAGTCGGCTGCGTGCATGCGGGCGTCGTTGAACAGCCCCCGGGTGAAGGCGGCATCCCGGAGGCTCACGCGCTCGAAGCGCGCGCCGGAGAGGTCCTGCCGGCGGAACTCGGTCATGGGGGACCACGCTAGGGGCGATTCCGGACGATTTACTTCCGGGTTGTTTCCATGACCTCCTAATCTGCTCATGTGCCGATCGACCTCAGCCCCACCGCACGAGCCCTGCGTACCATGGAGATCCTCCAGACCCGCCCCGGCGTGACGGCCGACGAGCTCGCCGCGTCCCTGGGCGTCACCGAGCGGGCCGCGCGCCGGTATGTCGGGATCCTCCGGGAGGCGGGCATCCCCGTGGAGTCGGCCCGGGGCCCCTACGGCGGCTACCGGCTCGGGCGCGGGGCGAGGCTGCCCCCGGTCGCCTTCACCGAGTCCGAGGCGCTGGGCCTGGTCATGGCGGTGCTCGACGGCCAGCCTGCCGCCGCCGCCGACGCCGACGACCTGGTCGGCTCCGCCCTGGGCAAGGTCATCCGGGCGCTGCCCGAGAGCGTCGGCCGGCAGGCGGCGGCGCTGCGGGAGCACGCCTCGGCCGCGCCCGACCGGCACGCGGCCCGCCCGGATCCCACCATCACCATCGCGCTCGTCGCCGCCGTCGCGGGCCGCCGCCGCGTGCTGGTCACCTACCGGAGCGAGAGCGGCGACGAGTGGCAGGCCGAGGTGGACCCGTGGGCGGTGGTCGTCCGCTTCGGCCGCTGGTACCTGCTGTGCCACTCCCATCGCGCGGACGCGATCCGCACCTACCGGGTCGACCGGATCCGGGCGGTCCGGCAGAGCGCGTACGGGTTCGAGCCGCCCGCCGGCCTCGACCCGGTGGCGGTGCTGGAGGAGAACCTGGGCAGCGGCTGGGAGTTCCCCACCCGCGTGGTGTTCGAGGCCCCGCCGGCCGAGGTGGCGCCCTGGGTGCGGCCGCCCATGGGACGGCTCGAACCGCTGGGGGACGGGTGCGTGCTCGTCGGCAGCACCAGCAATCCGGCGATGTACGCGCAGGAGTGGTTGCCGGCCGTGCCCTTCGCCTTCCGCGTCGAGGGCGGCCCGGAACTCCGGGCGGCGGTCGCGACCCTCGCCTCACGCCTGACCGCGGCCCTGGCGGACCCACTCTGACGACCTCCTGGCGGACCCACTTCGACGCATGCCAGCCTCGCACCCCGCTTTCACTCGATTTCAGGTTTTGCGCCCTCAGCGGGCCAGCACACCGGGGCAAGGGCCAGGCGTAGTGCGTCGCGGTGCAGGCCGTCGAGGCGGGCTCGGGTCCCGGCCGCGCGCCGCGCCAGGGCCAGGCGCGTCCGGCATCCCCGGTCCGGTGCGGTCTGCTTCAGCAGGCGCAGCAGCCGGGGAGTGAGCAGGTCGAGGCGCGGGCGCACCTCGGTGGCCAGGTCGGGCGTCTCACGCGGCCGCAGCGCCGGGTGAGCCCGCCAGCGCGCGTGCAGACCCCGCTGCACCACCTTGGAAGCCTCGATCTGGGCGCGGAAGAATCGCACCCCGGCCTCGGGGTCGAGACCGAGCCCCGCCGACAGGGCGGCCACCGAGTCGAGCAGCTCCCGCTCCCGCGCCGGATCGCTGATGGGACCTCCGCCGCCGAACTTCGCCGCCGCCACGGCATCGGCCAGTACGAGCCGCCGGACCACCAGGTCCACCAGCCCGGGCAGGCTCGCCGGCTCGGCCGGAGACACCACAACGCCCGCACCGGTCGGCGCGTACGGGACGGGCACGGCGGGAACGGCGACCAGCATGACGGGAACGGCGACCAGCACGGCGGCGACGAGCGCGCCCGGAACCACGGCCATCACTCCATGTGCCTGCCCGCTCACCCGGCGGGACATGCGTCCGCACGGCAGTGTGAGGTCAAGATGCGAAAGCCCTGCCGTGCCGATGACTCCGCGTTGGACGCCGGCCTCTAGCATTTCGCAGATGACCACCTACGACGATCCCGACGCGTTCGAGTATCTGGACTCCTCGGTCCTGCCGGAGCGCCAGCAGCGGATCCTGGCCACGATCCGGGACTGGGTGGTCAGGTACGGATACCCGCCGAGCACCCGCGAGATCGGCCGCGCGGTCGGGCTGCGGTCGCCCTCATCGGTGTCGAAGCACCTGAGGAGTCTGGAGGAGCAGGGTTTCCTCCGCCGGGGCGAGACGATGACCCGGCCGATCGACGTGCGGCTGTTCCTGCGGGCCTCGGCGCCGCGGCCGGCCGGCGACCTGGTGACCGTGCCCGTGGTCGGGGACATCGCCGCCGGCACTCCCATCGCGGCCGAGGAGCACCTGGACGACACGCTCACCCTGCCCCGCGACCTCACCGGGCGGGGCAACGTGTTCGGCCTGCGGGTGCGGGGCGACTCGATGGTGGGCGCGGCCATCTGCGACGGCGACATCGTCGTGGTCAGGCAGCAGCCGGAGGCGCACTCGGGCCAGATCGTCGCCGCCATGATCGACGGTGAGGCGACCGTCAAGGTCTTCCGCCGCCGCGGCGGGCACGTCTATCTCGAACCGCGCAACCCCGCCTACGACGTCATCGACGGCGACGGCGCCGTGGTGCTGGGCATCGTGGTCTCGGTCCTGCGCAGCGTCTGAGCCCCCGCCGCGCGCCGTCAGCCGGGCAGCGACGCGAGCCGGCCGAGGATCGCGTCGTAGCGTCCGGCCGCTCGGAGGCGGTCTCCCGGCATCGGCGCCGTCCGGGGGTGCGGGGGCCGTCACACCGTGCCGCTGTCGTGGAGGCGGACGAAGGTGGCGCCCGCGGCGGCCGCCGTCAGCCCGTCGTGCTCCGGTGACCCGTTCGGGATGCCGGCGCAAAGGGTCCGTACCTCGGCGGAAAGCGCCTCCGCGCGCTCCGCGAGGGCGCGCAGGTGCGCGGGAATGACGCTCATGCGGAATTCCATCTCGCGAGGGCCGGCACCGCGGCCGGGACTGGTTGCTGACCTGGACCCTACGTCGTCCCCGGCGCCCCCGCCGGTGCGGCCCGGGTATGTGCCGGGCGGTGCTCCTCCCGGACCGACCGCATGGCGTGCGCGGGCCTGCCCAGGTCTGCGATCTTCTCGCGTGACATTGGCGCGTCGGATCCGTCCTGGATCGCCGGGCCTACCATGTGACCGTGACCTCGACTTCCCGGCGTGTGTCCCGTTCTGGCGCCCGTGACGTGGCCGTGCCCAGCATCCGGGACGTCGCCGCCGCGGCGGGGGTGTCCTACCAGACCGTCTCGCGCGTGCTGAACGAGTCGCCGCGGGTGCGGCCGGAGACGCGGGCCACGGTGCTGGCGGCCATCGAGCGCCTCGGCTTCCGGCCCAGCCGCGCCGCCCGCGCGCTCAGCCTGGGCCGCGCCCGCGGCATCACCGTGGTGACCTCCAACACCGTGCTGTACGGCTACGCCGCCACGCTGCGGGGGATCGAGGAGGCCGCGCGCGCCGAGGGCATGGCGGTGGGCGTCCGGGTGGTGGAGTCGGCCGAGCCCGCCGAGGTCAAGCAGACCGTGGACTACGTGAGCGACGCCAGCGCCGGCGGTGTGGTGGTGATCGCGTTCGATCCGATGGGCGTGGCGGTGCTGGAGGCGCTGCCGGATCACGTGCCCGCCGTCGCCGCCGCCGAGCCCGCCGCGCCCGACCGGGGACGGGTGGCGATCGCGCTGGACGAGCGGCGCGCCGCGGCCGACGCCACGCGGCACCTGCTGGCGCTGGGCCACCGGACGGTGCACCACGTGGCGATCCCGTCGGAGGGCGGTCCGCGCGGCCGGCTGGCGGGGTGGCGCGACGCGCTGCGGGAGGGCCGCGCGGAGATCCCCGAGGTGCTGGGGTGCGGGTGGGACATCGCCTCCGCCTATGCGGCCGGGCAGCGGCTGGCCGCCCGGGACGACGTGACGGCGATCCTGTGTGGCAACGACGACATCGCCCAGGGCGTGCGGCGGGCACTGTACGACGCGGGCAAGGACGTGCCCGGTGACGTGAGCGTCGTCGGGTTCGACGACATCCCCGGCTCGGCGTTCTGGACGCCCGCGCTGACCACCGTCCGGATGGACTTCGCGGGGCTGGGACGGGCCTGCTTCCGCGCGACCGTGGCCGAGCTGACCGGCCGGGAGCAGCCCCGGGTGGATCTCGTCGCGCCGAGCCTGGTGGTGCGGGAGTCCACCGCGCCACCACGGCGGCCGTCGGGAAACGGGCCCTGAGACCCGCGGCCCCCTCCTTGGGGGCCGCCGGCCCGGTCGCCTGAGGGCGTCGCGCGGCTCGTGGGACGCCGGACGTAACGATCTCGCATAGGGGACTTCCCCCGCGGCATGTGACCGCTCACACTGTCGCTCAGAAAATGTGACCGGTCACACCGGTCGCCGGCCGTCCTCGTCTGGAGGGGAACCTGTGCTCTCGTCCGTGGAACACCTGCGCTGGGGGCATCCCGGCCTCGCCGCCGTCGTGGAGGTCCACCCGGATCGCCCGGTAGTGCTGCGCGAGCTGTCGCCGGGGCCGCCCATCCTGCCGGCGCGGGTGGCGCAGCCGCTGGTGGAGGTGCTCGTACCCGGCGCCGGCCGGGCCAGGGCGTCACAGCGGCTGTCGGAGACGGCGGTGGGCTGCCGACTGCGCTACACCGGGGCGGAGCAGTCGGCCGAGGGCGGATGGCACGAGCTGCGGATCCGGATGCGCGACGAGGGTTCCGCGCTGGGCGCCGAGCTCACCCTGCGCTCGCGCGAGGGGGTGGCGGCCGTGCAGTCGTCGGTCCGGGTGACCAACCTGGGCGAGGAACCGGTCATGCTGCTGGCCGTCACCTCCTTCGCCGCGGGTTTCCGCGGCCGGCCGGTGAGCGGGCTGGACGTGCTGTACGCCGACAGCCAGTGGCTCGGCGAGAGCCGCTGGACCGGCAGGCCGCTCGGCGCGCACCTGGCCGACCTCGGCCTGCCCGGGCACGGCCAGCACGGCAAGGGCACGTTCGCCGTGACCAGCTCGGGCACCTGGTCCAGCGGCCGGTACGTGCCCATGGGCGGCCTGACCGACCGGGACACCGGCCACACCTGGCTCTGGCAGATCGAGCACAACGGCCCGTGGCGGTGGGAGACCGGCGACCGGCTGGACGGCGCGTACGTCGCCCTGTCCGGGCCCACCGACCACGACCACCAGTGGAGCGAGCTGCTCGCCCCCGGCGAGTCGTTCACCACCGTGCCGGTCTCGATCGCGGTCTCCGACGACGGCTTGGAGGGCGCGGCGGCGGCGCTGACCGCGCACCGGCGCGCCCTGCTGCGCCCCCATCCCGACCGCGCCCGGCTGCCGGTGGTGTTCAACGACTACATGAACACCCTGATGGGAGACCCGACGACGGACAAGCTGCTGCCCCTGATCGACGCCGCGGCGTCCGCCGGCGCCGAGGTGTTCTGCGTGGACGCCGGCTGGTACGACGACGGCGGCGACTGGTGGGACAGCGTGGGGGAGTGGCAGCCCTCCCAGACCCGTTTCCCGCGCGGCCTGGAGGAGGTGCTGGCCCGCATCGCCGGCCACGGCATGACGCCGGGCCTGTGGGTGGAGCCCGAGGTCATCGGCGTGCGCAGCCCGATGGCCGACAAGCTGCCCGGCGAGGCGTTCCTGCAGCGCGCCGGCACCCGCGTCGTCGAGCACGGCCGCTACCACCTGGACCTGCGCCATCCGGCCGCCGTGGCGCACCTGGACCAGGTCGTGGACCGGCTGGTGGAGGAGCTGGGCGCCGGCTATTTCAAGCTCGACTACAACGTCAACCCCGGCGCGGGCACCGACCGGGACGCCACGAGCGTCGGCGCCGGGCTGCTCGCGCACAACCGCGCCCATCTGGCCTGGCTGGAGGGCGTCCTGGAGCGGCATCCGCACCTGGTGCTGGAGAACTGCGGCTCCGGTGCGATGCGCATGGACTACGCGATGCTGTCGCGCCTGCAGTTGCAGTCCACCAGCGACCAGCAGGACTTCCTGCGCTACCCGCCGATCGCGGTCGCGGCGCCGCTGGCGGTGCTGCCCGAGCAGGCCGCCAACTGGGCCTACCCCCAGCCCGAGATGACCGAGGAGGAGATCGCCTTCACCCTGTGCACCGGCATCCTGGGGCGCCTGTACCTGTCCGGCAACCTGCACCGGATGACGCCCGAACAGCTCGCCCTGGTCCGCGACGGTGTCCGGCTCCACCAGAGCCTCCGCCCGGACCTGCCGCGTGCCGTGCCGTGCTGGCCGCTCGGCCTGCCGGGCTGGGACGACCCGTGGCTCGCCCTCGGCCTGCGTACGGAGGAGGGCGTCCACCTGGGGATCTGGCGCAGACCCGGAGCGGCGGACGACCCCTCACACCGGGCGACGGCACGAACCGTGCTCTCGTTCCCTCACCTGGCCGGGCGGGACCTGCGCGTGGAGATCGCCTATCCCGCGGCGGCCGGCGGCTGGACGTACGCATGGGACCCGCGGACCGCCGAGCTGGCCGTCACCACCGCGTTGCCCGCCCCCACCGCCCGCATCCTGCGCCTTCGTCCCCTCTAGCCCGCTGAACGGGACGTCCGGCCGCGGCCGGACACGGATAAAGGAAGAGAACCGTGAAGCTCGCACCGCATCTCGCCACCGCGGCGGCCCTCGTCCTGGCCGTCACGGCCTGCAGCGACCCCGCCGCCGCGCCCGCCGCGGGCGGCTCGCCGGCCCCCTGGCCCTCGCCCGCCGCCCGCCTGGACGGGGTCACGCTGACCATCTGGGCCGCGCAGAACAGTAACACCGTGCCCAAGGTTGTGACCGACGCCTTCACCCGGGCGACGGGTGCCAAGGTCGAGGTCGTCACCGTCCCCGACCCGTACGAGCAGGGCGTCCAGACCAAGGTCGCCACCGGCGACAAGCCGGACCTGGCGTTCTGGCAGCCCACCGCGTCCATGCTGACCGCGCTGAACGCCCGCGCCAACCTCCAGCCGCTCGACGGCGCCCCCTGGATCGCCGCACTCTCCCCCGAACTGCGCGACATCACGGGGCTGCTGGACAAAACCCGCTACGCCGCGCTGATCACCAGTCCGGCGGTCGAGGGCGTCTACTACAACAAGGAGGCCTTCGCCGCAGGCGGCATCACCGGCACGCCGAAGAACTTCGACGAGCTGCTCGACGTGGCGCGCGACCTCAAGGCCAGGAACGTCACGCCGTTCTTCGAGATGGCCGGCGACAAGTGGGCCACCCAGTGGTGGGTGCAGGTCCAGCTCGCCGACGCCGCCAAGGACGGCCTGTGGGAGCGGGTCAACACCGGCAAGGAGACCTTCGAGGACAAGACCATCCTGGACGCCATCAGGAAATACCGGGCGCTGATCGACGAGGGGCTGTTCAACGCCGACATCAAGACCGCCACGTTCGAGGACCAGGGCGCGGCGCTGCTGTCCGGCAAGGCCGCCATGGCCATCCAGGTGAACTCGTTCTTCGGCCAGCTCCAGGCCATGGCCGGCACCGCGGAGCTGGACCGGAAGATCGGCTTCTTCCCGATCTCGCCGTCGGGCAACGTCGGCACGTTCATCCCGGACCAGTCCAACGCGCTCGTCGCCTTCCGCACCGGCGACGCCAGGCGGGAGGCCGCCGCCCGGCAGTTGCTGGCGTACTGGATGGGGCCGGGCTACGCGGGCTTCGTCGCCGACCGCAAGACCGTGTCGTTGCGTACCGACGTGCCCACTCCCGGCGGTGTGCCGCGGGCGCTGCTGGACGTGCACGCTTCGCTCGGCCAGGCGGTCGGCTCCATGCAGGCGCTCGCCGTGGCCAACCCGGACCTGTATCTCAACCTGGCAGACATGGTCACCGGCAGCATGACGCCCGAGCAGGTGGCCGCCGCCACGCAGAAGCAGTTCGCCCAGCTCGCCAGGGCGGCCGGAGCCGGCGGCTTCTGACCCACGACCGGCGGGCGGCCGCCCGCCGCACGACCCGACCGGCAGGAGGTCGCACGCCTCCCGCCACGATTCCAAGGAGCAGCTCGTGCCGACCGGCCAGGAGACGCTCTCCCGCCCGTTCGCCGCACGCCGGGCATCCGCCGGGCGGCCGGTGACCGCGAGGACCGGGCGCGACCGTACCCATCCGATGTGGTTCCTCGCGCCGGCGTTCGCGATCTTGTTCGTCTTCTTCTTCCTGCCGACCCTGTTCAACTTCATCTACGCCTTCACCGACTGGTCCAGCTTCAAGAGCGACATCCGGCCGGTCGGCTTCGACAACTTCGGCTCCCTGCTGTCGGACGGCACGCTGCTCGGCGCCCTGCGGATCACGGTGGTCTACGCGGCCCTGGTGGCGCTCTTCCAGAACCTGTTCGGCTTCGGCCTGGCCGTCCTGCTGGAGCGGGACACCTGGCTCAACCGCGCCGCCCGCCTGGCCTTCCTCGTCCCCGTGCTGATGTCCGCGCTGGCCGTCGGCTACGTCTTCCAGGCCCTGCTCAAACCCGACGGCAGCCTCAACACCCTGCTGTCGGCCCTGACCGGGCAGCAGGTGGGCATCGCCTGGCTGGGCAGCACCACCTGGACGCTCGTGCTGGCCGCGGTCATCCACGCCTGGAAGTGGATGGGCCTGTCCATGCTCATCTACCTGGCGGGACTCAAGTCCGTCCCCGAGGACGTCGCCGAGGCCGCCCGCATCGACGGCGCCTCGGCCTGGCAGGCGTTCTGGTCGGTCCGCTTCCCGCTGCTGGCCCCGGCCGTCACCTTCAACGTCGCCACCGCGCTGCTCGGGTCCATGAACGGCTTCGACATCGTCCAGGCGCTCACCGGGGGCGGGCCCGCGCGCAGCACCGAGATCCTCAACATCTTCATCTACCGCACCTTCGGCCAGGGCCTGTTCGCGCAGGCCACGGCCATGAGCCTGGTGCTGTTCCTGATGGTGGCCGTGCTCGCGTTCCCGGTGATCCGCATCCTGCGCAGGAGGGAGGAGATCCTGTGAGCGAGCCGACCATCAGGTACGCAGGTCCGACGAAGGAGGACCCGTGACCGTCCCCGACTTCGGTGTGCTCGCGCGCCGTGCCGCCCGCCCGTCCAGGGGCCGGGGGCCGGCGGCCCGGCTACGGCCAGTCGCCGTCGTCGCGCTCGTCGTGCCCGTCATGGGCGTGCCGCTGTGGCTGATCGTCGCGACCGCGGGCAAGTCGCAGAGCGAGGCCCTGTCGCCGAACCTGTCTCCGCCCTCGCGCTGGCAGTTGTGGGAGAACCTGGCCCAGGTCTGGCAGCAGGGCGAGGTGCCCGCGGCCCTCCTCGGCAGTCTGCTGGTCGTCGCCCCGGCGGTCGCGCTGGTGCTCACGCTCGGTTCGATGGCCTCCTGGGTCCTCGCCCGCCGCGCCGGCCGGCTCGCCGCCGTGCTGTACGCGTTCGCCATCAGCGGCATCGTGCTGCCGCCCGCCGTGGTCACCATCGTGCTCCTGCTGCGCCAGCTCGGCCTGGCGGGCACCCCGGTCGGGATGGTGGGCGTCTACACCGGCATCTACATGTCCACCGTCATCTTCTTCGTGACCGGCTTCGTCCGCACGGTGCCGCTGTCGCTGGAGGAGGCCGCCCGCATGGACGGGGCCGGGCCCGTACGCGTGTTCGTCTCCGTCATCCTGCCGCTCCTCCGGCCGGTGCTGGCCACCGCGACCATCCTCATCTGCCTGTACGTCTGGAACGACGTCTTCTACGCGTTCTTCGTCGTCGGCGGCCGCCTCGACACCCTCCCGCTGAACCTCTTCCAGGTCGCCAACGCCGGCCTCTACCTCGACAACTGGCACCTGATCTTCGCCTACATCATCCTGATGAGCCTGCCCCTGCTGATCGTCTTCGCCGTCGCCCAGCGCAGGATCATCTCCGGCATCACCGGCGGCGCCGTCAAGTAAGGCACCCGGGCGTCGCACCCCTCACCCGGTCGGTTCCGACCGACACCAGGAAAGGACTGTCATGCACCGACATCGGTTGTTCCGGCATGCCCACGCGGCGGCCGCCGTCGTGGCGCTCGCCGCCCTGACGGCCACCCCGGCCGCCCCCGCCGCCGCCAGTGCCGCTCCCGACGTGGTCACCGTGGACTTCGCGCAGCGGACCGGTCCCGTCCACGGCGGGGCGACCGGCATGCTCTACGGCCTGTCGGACCCGGGCGTACCGGGGGACAGCCTGCTCGCCGGCGCCCGGCCGCGTACCGTCGCGCAGAAGGCCCCGGACGGTGACCAGCATCCCAACGGCGACGCGCTGGTGATCGCCGACGGCTTCCTCGCCGCCGGAGGCGAGGAGATCGTCGTCTACATGCAGGACGTCTACAGCCGGTGGCCGTACGAGGACCTCGGCATCGACGACTACCTCGCCAAGGTCGACACCATGGTGCGCAAGGTCGTCCGGGAGCGGCCAGGGGACAAGGACAGGTTCGTCTGGGTGCCGTTCAACGAGCCCGACGGCATCTGGTACCGGGACTGGGCCACCCTGAAGGAGAAGTTCTTCGCCGACTGGAAGGCGGTGTTCGAGCGCATCCGGTCGATCGACCCCACCGCCCGCATCGTCGGCCCCAACGAGGCCGGCTACAACCCCGGCCGGCTCCGCGACTTCCTCACCTGGGCGAGGGACGCCGACTGCGCCGGCGATCCCGAGGGCGACTGCCTGCCGGACATCATGGCCTGGCACGAGCTGGCCCGCAGCCGACTGGCCGACTACCGCGGCCACTTCGAGCACTACCGGCAGTTGGAACGCGCGCTCGGCATCGGCCCCCTCCCCATCAACATCGACGAGTACGGCAACCGGCGCGACATGTCCGTCCCCGGCCAGATGATCCAGTGGATCTCCCTGTTCGAGGACACCAAGGTCGACGCCGACATGGCCTACTGGACCTACGCCGGCAACCTCAACGACCACGCGGTGCGTACCCGCCGGGCCAACGGCGGCTGGTGGCTGCTCAAGTGGTACGCGGACCTGACCGGGCAGACGGTCCGGGCCACCCCGCCCCGGCTGAACGCCGCCGACACGGTCCAGGCCGTCGCGGCGATCGACGAGCCCGCCCGGCGCGGCACCATCCTGGTCGGCGGCGGCGCGGAGCCCGTCCGCCTCGACGTCTCCGGCCTCGACCCCGACGTCTTCGGCGAGCAGGTCGACGTCCTGGTGTCGAGGACGACCTGGACCGGATACGAGGGCGACGCGCTCAAGCCGCCGGTCATCGCGGCCGAGCGCACCGCGCCGCGCGGCGGCACGCTCCAGGTGGACCTGCCCGGCGGCGACGTGATGGCCGCCTACCGGGTCACCATCGTCCCGGCCGGCGGCAGGTCCCCGGCGCCCGACGCGCCGTGGACGGTCTCGGTCGAGGCCGAGTCCGCCACACTCACCTCGGCGCAGGTCTTCGACCAGGACACGACGGCGGACCCGCAGCGGTACGCCACGTCCGGCAAGCGCGACGTCGGCGGATTGAACGCGGCCGGCTCGGCCGTTACCTTCCCGGTCACCGTGCCCCGCGACGGCCGCTACCGCCTGGGCGTCTACCAGGGCGCGAACAAGGTGCCGGGCCGGCACGCGCTCTTCGTGGACGGCGTGCTCGACCAGATCGTGCAGTACTCGGCGAACCTCGGCTGGACCTACCGCGGCCGTACCGACGTGGAGGTCGAGCTGACCGCCGGCACCCACCGGCTCTCTCTGCGCACCAGCGCCGACGGCACCACTTTGCTGCCCGGCGGCGACATCACGCTCGACAAGTTCGACCTCACGGAGATCACCGGGCCCGCGCGGGCGGTGCACCCCGCCGACGAGGCACGGCTGTCCGGCGGGGCGCGGATCACCCGGACCGGCGGCGAACCGGCCATCGAGCTCGGCGGCGCCGCCCGCGCCACGTTCTTCGTCGCCGCGGCCGAGGACGGCTACCACGACGTGACGCTGTCCTACGGTGCCGCCGCGCGGGGTGACCTCCGGGTACGCCTCGACGGGCGGGAGATCCCGGGCCTGCGGGTGACGCGTCCCGGCGAGGGCGCCTCGCGTGTTCGGGTGTACCTTCCGGCCGGCATCTCCAAGATCGACATAGCCGGCCCGGCTGGCCTGCGGCTGCGCGAGCTGACCACGATCCGGGCCGACCGGGCCGACGGCGCCGTCCATCGGATCGAGGCCGAGCAGGCGCGGCGGGCCGGCGCGGCGAGGGCGGTCACCGTCCCCGCCACGAGCGCCTCGAACGCCTCCGCCGGCGCCTACGTCGGCGACCTCGGCGGCGGCGCGGGCAACACCCTCACCCTCGACCGCCCGGCCGGGTTCGGTCCCGGCCAGTACGTCCTGCTCGTCCACTACGCCAACGCCGACCGGAACACCGGCCACCCGTACAACACCGACGTCATCAGCCGCTTCCTCGACATCACCGAGACCGGCGGTACGACGACCCGCGGGGTGTTCCGGCACAACTACGCCTGGGACAACTTCTGGCCGGAGGCGACACCGCTCACCCTGACCACGAAGCGGGGCGCGATCGTCCTCGGCAACGCCGAGGCCCCCGGTCCCAACATCGACCGGCTGGAGCTGGCGCGGCTCGTCGTCGAGGTCGCCAACGACGCCCGCCACTGACCCGCCACGGCCCACCGCGCACCCGTGCGGTGGGCCACGGGGCCGCGCCCCTTCCGAGCCGTCCGCGCCGGTCGGGAAGGCCCGGTCCGAGTTCACCGGCTCGCGGGCGTGACGCGGGAGCCGCCCCGGCCGGGGGAGCCGTCGCCGTCCCCGCGGCTGCCGTCGCCGCCCGCGCCTCCGCGGTCGGCTTTGGTGAGTTCGTCGAGCCGTGCGCGTACCTCCCGCAGCTCCGCCAGAACCTGCTGGAGGTCGGCCTCGCTCTGCTTCTCCGCGGCCGAGGTCTGCTGGAAGCGCTCGACGAACCAGGCGGCGATCGACGCGGTGACGACACCGAGCAGGGCGATGCCCGAGAGCATCAGGGTCGCCGCGATGAGCCGCCCTCCAGAGTGGCCGGATACAGGTCGCCGTAGCCGACCGTCGTCATCGTGGTCAGCGACCACCACAGGGCGTCGGACAGTGTGACGATCGTGGGATCGGCGGCGTGGCGCTCGGCGTCGAGCACCGCGATGCCGCCGACCAGGGCCAGGGAGCAGGCCCAGCCGCTGACGAACACGGTGACCCGCATGCGCAGCGGCAGGGTGCCCCGGCGCATCAGCGCGGTCAGCAGCAGGAGCGAGCGCAACACCGCCAGCGGGCGCAGCAGCGGCAGCACCACGACCAGCAGCGCCGGGATATGGGTGAGGATGAAGCTGCGGCGCCGGTCGGCCAGCCACACTCTGATCACGTAGTCGGCGGAGAAGAGCGCCCAGGCCGTCTGCTGGCCGCGTTCGATGCCCTGTAGGTTGGTTATACGCATAATGTTATGGGCGTAACCACCCTGCCGAGGAGAGTTCGTGGACTTCGAGAACGCCAACGCCCTCAACCAGGCCGTCCGCCTGCTGAGTCTGCGCCACCGGGCCAGGGCCGCCGCACTGCTGACCCCGCTGGGCCTGCACCCCGGCCAGGAGGTGCTCCTGCTCGAACTCGCCCGGACCGGCCCGATGATCCAGGCCCAGCTCAGCGAGGCGCTCAACTGCGAGCCGCCCAGCGTCACGCTCATGACCCGCAAGCTCGAAGCCGGCGGCCACATCCGCCGCACCCCCTCTCCCTCCGACAGGCGGGCCAGCGTCGTGGAGCTCACCGACAGCGGCAGGGCGCTGGCCGAGCAGGTCAAGCAGGTGTGGTGCGCGCTCGCGGAGGAGACCGTGACCGGCCTGCCCCCCGAGACGGTGGCCGAAGTGCCCCGCCTCCTCGCGAGCCTGGCCGGCAACGTGGACACCCGGCGCCGCTGACGCGGGCCGAGCACGAGGGGCACAACGCGGCGGCCGCGTCCCAGGGCGGAAGATCCCCATGCGGTGGCCGGTGGTGTGGCTGAGGACGACGTCGCACAGCACGTCCAGCGCCCCGATCCCCGAATGACGCGAGCCTCCATGGCCGAGCGTGATGATCGGTATATTCGTGCTGCCCGGGATCCGGGCGACCGACAGGGAGGGACCGGTTGGGCGGCACACGGTTCAAGGTGGGGGACATCGCGCTCGTGGCCAACGTCCCGGCGGCGGAGCCGCTGGTGCGGCGGTGGCGCCGGCGGGAGATCGGCGTCATGGCGCACGTCACCGTCCTGGTCCCGTTCCTCCCCATCGGCCGCGTCGATGAGGACGTGCGGGGCGCGCTGCGGGAGCTCTTCTCCCTGGCTGCCCGGGCGTGAAGAGGCTGATCGCCCGGCTCTGGCTCGGCCTCCGGGGACCGCTGCGGTGGCGGCTGCTCTACCTGTCCCAGGCCAAGTTCATGGCCGGGGTGACCGGTGTCGTCCGCGACCGGGATGGCAACGTGCTGCTGCTGCGCCACCGCTTCTGGAACGAGCACCGGCAGTGGGGACTGCCGACGGGCAGCGCGAAACGGGGCGAGACCTTCGAGCGGACGGTCGCCCGCGAGGTGCGGGAGGAGACCGGGCTGGAGGTGAGCGTGGGCGAGCTGGTGCACCTCGGGAGCGGGTTCCATCTGCGGATCGAGGTCGCCTACACGGCCGAGTACGCCGGCGGCGGCACGATGCGGCTGGACCCGATGGAGATCCTTGAGGCCCGCTGGTGCGCCCCCGGCGACCTCCCGGAGGGCCTGCTGGAGTCGCACCGCCTGCTGATCGAGTCGTCAGGTGGGCAGGGCGGCCGTGGTGGAGAAGGCGGGGTCGAGGTGCGCGGTGTCGTTGAAGCGGCGCAGGATCCACCGGGCCTGGGTCAGCACCAGGTGTGACACCGACGCGTTGTCGGCGCCGAGGAACGCGAACGGCCGCGAGCCCGTGGCCGCCGCCGGCGCCTCGGCGATCACGCCGCCGTGGGTGACCACGACGATCCGCTGGTCAGGACCGGGCTTTACTCCACCGGCCCTGACGGCCCTCGGCGGGGCCGGTCGTCACCGTCCTTGCCGGGACCGGCCGGAAAGGACGGTGACGTTCCAGATCAGTGGTGCGAGCCGGTGACCACCGCACCGGAGGCGGGGTCGAGGATCACGCGGCCGGCCTTGGCCTTGCCGAAGTCGAACATGCCCTCAAGAGAGCCTGCCACCTGGTCCATGGAGCCGTTGCCGATGCGACCGGTGCCCCAGTTGTCCTCGATGAACTTCAGGATCGAGGTCTGGTCGGTCAGGTGGTGGTCGACGTGGTTGACCTTGGAGTACGGCGAGATGGCCAGCAGCGGGGTACGCGGGCCGTAACCGCAGCGGTCGTTGTAGCCGGCGCGCACCTCGGCCTTGCCGCACAGCGCGGCGGCGTCGGCGGCCGAGTCACGCGAGCCGTTGACGATCGGCGCCATCTTGTGGTCGTACCAGCCGTCGGAGTCGTCGTAGGCGATGAAGATCGCCGTGGACGCCCACTCGGGAGAGTTCTGGATCTTGTTGATGGTGTTGACCAGGAAGTGCTGCTCGTCCAGCGGGTCAGAGTTGCCCGGGTGGCCGTCCTGGTAGGCGCCGGCCTTGAGGAAGCTCACCGCGGGCAGGTTGCCCTTGGCCAGGGCGGCGTCGAAGTCGCTCAGGTCGTAGTTGTGGTTGGCCTGGTCGCTGTACCCGATCGCCGCGGTCGAGGACGGCGGCAGGTGCTTCGGGTTCGACGTCGAGGGGTAGTACTGGAACGGCGAGTGGTGCGGGCTGTAGTCCGTCACCGTGTTGCCGCCGACGTTCTCGTGGCTGGAGCCGCACACCGCATACTTGCCTGAGGTGTCGGTCGGCTTGAAGCCGCCCTGGAACCAGCCCCAGGTCACGTTCTTGCGGTTGAGCAGGTCACCGATGTTCTGGCCGGTGCCCGCCGCGAGGTTGTTCTTGGCGGTGTGGTTGTTGTCCGAGCAGTCGTCGAACGCCGGGTCGGGGTCGTTGATCACGGTGCCGATGCCGCGCGCGTCCGGCGAGGACACGATGCCCGCGTCGGTGACGTCGGTGCCCTTCTCCGGGTCCACCGCGCGGAAGCCGTGGGTCTGGCCGGAGATCAGGTTCAGGGCGCCGGGCGTGGACGGGCCGAAACCGGTGTTGTAGGAGTTGTCGCTCATCGCGTAGTTCTGAGCGTAGTTCCACAGGCCGGTGACGGTGTTGCCGTCGTAGTAGTCCATCACCAGGCCGGGCGCCTGGTAGATGTTGTCGCCGCCACAGGTGTCGTGCGCGGTGTTCTCCTCGAACTTGTCCATCTTGCCGCCGTTGTAGGCGAGCTGCTCGTGCGCGTAGCTGTGGTCCTGGCTGCACGTGAGCGCCTGCTCGGGGGTGAGGCGCTTGGGGTTGTACTGGTTCGGGTTCTTGGTGAGCAGCTTCTTGCTCAGCCCGTCCACCGACGGAGTGCCCTTGGCCGCCTTGAACTCGGTGCCGTCGGTGTTGGCCGCCTTCGGGTAGGTGCCGAAGTAGTGGTCGAAGGACACGTTCTCGTCGAAGAGCACGACGACGTGCTTGACGGGGGTCTTGGTACGGACCTTCTTGGCCTTGGCCTGCGCCTGGGCCAGGGCCTGCGGGGAGAGGGTCCGGGCCGTCGCGGACGGGGTCGGCGCCGCCGATGAGGTGGCCGACGGGGACGCCGACGGGGACGCCGACGGCGTCACGGTGTCCGCGGTACCCGGCGTCGTGCCCGAGACCGCCAGCGCTCCGGCGGCCGCCAGCGTGGCCGCTGTCGCGTACCAGCGCGCTGCTTTCTTACCTGGGCCAGTGCCCACGGTGCCTCCTTGTGAAGAAACCGGGCCGTTCTTCGGTCCGGGCGGCGCGGGGAGCACAACGGCTCGCGGGCGCCCAGGGGATCCCATCACGCGCATACAACGCGCTATCGCAACAAAAGTAACTAATGGGGAAATATGGACATAAAAGTTTTCAAAGTAGGATGTTCTGGGCATACGACGAGGTCGCGTCGCGGACGCCGGGCACCGCGAGGAAGTAGCCGCCGCCGAAGGGCGTGATGTAGTCGACCAGCGGCTCGTTCACCAGGCGCATCTGCACTGCCTCGAACTGCCGGTGCAGGTCCTGCTGGAAGCAGCTGAAGAGCAGCCCGACGTCGAGGTTGCCCACCTCGTCCACGCCCTTGTCGTAGTTGAAGCTGCGGCGCAGGATGCGGCTGTCGTCCGTCTCGGGCTTGCGCGGGTTCGCCAGCCGGATGTGACTGGTGACCGGGATCACCTTGCCCACCGGGTCCCGTTCGTACCGGGGCACGTCCTGCTCATGGACGCCGTCCAGCGGCGCGCCGCCGTCCTTGGTCCGGCCGAACATCTGCTCCTGCTCGCTCAGCCCCACCCGGTCCCAGAACTCCACCAGCATCCGGATCAGCCGGTAGACGACGTAGGTGCCGCCGGTGGCCCAGGACGTGTCCGGCTTGTCGTCCCGGATCCACACCAGCCGGTCCATCTCGGCGGCGTTCTTGGTCTCGGGGTTGGCGATGCCGTCCTTGAACCCCATGAGGTTGCGCTGCGTGCCGCTCGGCCGGGGCGGGCTGGTGAACCCGTTCATCCGCCAGCGCACCTGCATGGCGCCCCGGGTGTGCCGGGCGATGTCGCGCAGCGCGTGCAGCAGGGTGTCGTCGTCGTCCGCCTCCAGTTGCAGGCTGAGGTCGCCGTGGCACCAGGCCGGATCCAGGTCGTCGTTGGGGAAGACCGGCATCTCGGCCAGGCCGGCCGGTTTGCGCGAGGCCAGGCCGTACCGGTCGTCGAAGAGCGAGGCGCCGAGGCCGAGGGTGACCGTCAGGGCCCCGGCGGGCAGGCTCGGCCCGAGGACGCCCGAGTCGGCGGGCGGCGCGGTGATGCCCAGCTCCGGTGGGACCCCGCCGGTGGTCAGAGCGCGCGCCCGGTCGGTGAGCGTACGGAACAGCTCCCTCAGCTCGTCCTTGCCGCCGGCGATGACGTCGAAGGCCGTGACGATCGTCCTGCGCCGGGGGGCGTTGAGGATCCCGGCCTGGTGGGGGCCGTGGAAGCCGGGCACCGGCGGCGGGCCCGCCTCGGCCGCCGCCGGTCGCGCGGCGCGGGCCCGGGTGCCGGCGGCACCGGCGATCCCGGTGGCCAGCGCGCCGGTGAGGAACGTCCTGCGGTTGTGGCCGCTCACTTTGTCCGCCTCGGGAAGAGGATCTCGGCGATCGGGGCCAGCTCTTCCAGCAGGCCGCTGACCGCGCCGTTGATGGATTCGCGGACCCGGGGGTCCAGCCGGTCGACGGGCGTCCACGTGCCGCCGTGGTGCTGCGCCGCGAGCAGCCCGTCCAGCCGGTCCAGGTGCTCGTCCACCTGCTTCAGCCCGGGATAGCGGTCGTCGAGCAGTGGCCTCAGCACGCCGATGGTCACGCGGGTGCCCTTCACGTTGGCGGCGGTGGTGGCGAGCGTGGTGCCGCTGCCCTCGTCGGACCGCCCGGTCAGCTCGAACCGCAGGGTGTTCTCCAGGATCTCGTGCGCGCGCAGCGGCAGGTCGCCGGGGTCGAGCCGCTCGTCGGGGAAGTCGTCGTGCAGGGACTTGACGTCCTTGAGCAGGCGGTCGGTGATCGGGCGCAGCTTCTTGGCGGACTCGTCGTGCCACAGGCCGTACTCGACCCGGTGCAGGCCGGTGAAGTCCTTGTCGTGGACGCCGCCGGGCAGCCCCGCCGGACCCCCGTTGATCGACCCGTCGAAGTCGCCGAAGGTGCCGTACGCCGAGCCGAGGCTCTCGTAGGCGAGATGCGCGGGCAGCCACGCCTTCCTGGCGGCGGCCAGGTCCCCCCGGTCCACCGCCCTGGCCAGCGTCTTGGTCCTGGCCAGCAGGGTGTCCAGGCCGCCGGCGACGTACTCGCCGTAGTGTTTGGCCGGGGCGAACAGGTCGGCGTAGGTGATCGGGGTGGTCGCCGGGCCGCCGGCGCCGGCCCCGGTGATGGTGACGGACGGGCCGGTGATCGGGTCGCGCTCGTCGATCTCGCACCGGATGGCGTACGTGCCCTGGGCGAGGCTGACCCGCATGGGCCGGGTGACCCCCGGGCCCAGCCCTTCCAGCTCGGCGTGCACGGCTCCGCCGGGCACCCCGATGAGATCGGCCCCCGAGGGGGCGTCCCCGGTGTTGGTGAGCATGAGAGTCTGCTGACCGGCGTGCGGGTTCGTCCAGCCCTCGCCGCAGTGGCTCGCGGAGACCTGGACCACCACGGGAGCGGCCGGCGTGGCGGGCTTCGGCGGAGAGGCGCGCTCGCCGGCGCCGGCCGTCGCGCATCCCGTCGCGCATCCCGTCGCGAGGAGGAGGCACGCGAGGATCACCGTGCCCGGCCGCCTGAATTCCACGATCTTGTCTCCCGGCAATTCGCCATAAAAAGGGCAAACGCATGCTAGTCGCAAGGCGTAGGGAGCATTGGCCCAGGCCATGGCGTGTGGCGGCATGTTCACGGAGCGCTCACCTGGCGTTCCCCGCCCCTCCGCCGGTCGTTCCTGAACGGCTGGCAAGGCACATGGGCCGACAAACCGTTTGCGCATCCGTGCGGGTCAGGGCGGCCTTCGCCCGTGAGATGCTGCAAGGGTGAGCACGACCGACCATGCCGAGCCGGCCCCGCGCCGCCGGCGCGGTCGTCCCGGCCATGACCAGTCGGCGATCCTGCGGGCCGCGGTCGAGCTGTTCAACCGGCGCGGCTACGACGCCACGAGCATGGGCGACCTGGCCAAGGAGCTGGGGCTGACCAAGCCGGCCATCTACCACCACGTCACCAGCAAGGAGCAACTGCTCGGCCAGGCCCTGGACGACGCGCTCGACGAGCTGACCGCCGTCGTGACCGAGGCGTCGCGGGAGCGCGCCGGGGTCAGCGCCTACGAGCGGCTGCGCGAGGTGGTGCGGCGCAGCGTCGAGGTGCTGGTGGCGCACCAGCCGTCCGTCACGCTCCTGCTCCGGGTGCGCGGCAACAGCGAGGTCGAGCTGGCGGCCCTCGGGCGGCGGCGCTGGCTCGACGACCGCCTGGCCGCGCTCGTCGCGGACGCCGTCGCCGAGGGCGCGCTACGCGACAACGTGCCACCCGCGCTGGTGAGCCGGCTGCTGTTCGGCATGGTCAACTCGCTGGTCGAGTGGTATCGGCCGGACGGGACCTACGACCAGGCGATGGTCGCCGACGCGATCACCGCCATCGCCTTCGACGGCCTGGCCAGCCACGAGACCTGAGCCACCCCATGCCCGGGACCTGACCCGACCCCGATCCGGCACGACCCTGAGCCGACCACATGACCTGCACGGATGACGTCATCGGCAGGCGCAAGGCCGTTCCACATGGTCCTTCCCGAGGCTCACCTGGCAAGATCGGGGGCGGAGGCGATCATGAGATTCAGAGTTCTTGGGCCGCTGAGCGTGGAAGGCGACAGCGGCGAGATCCCGCTCGGGGGCAGCCTCCATCGTGTCGTGATGGCGGTACTGCTGCTCAACTCCAACCGGGCGGTCCCCGTCACCAGGCTGATCGAGGCCGCTTGGGGCGAGGCGCCACCCGAGACCGCCCGCAACCAGATCCAGATCCGGGTCTCCCAGCTTCGCCGCGCCCTCGGCGACACCGCGCCCCCGCACAGCCTCCTCATCACCCGGCCGCCGGGATACCTGCTCAAGGTGGAGCCGGGCCGGCTCGACCTCGCGGACTTCGACGAGTTGACCGCCAGAGCGCAGCACGAGGAACCCGAGCGGGCGGTCAGGACCCTGCGCGCCGCGCTGGCCCTGTGGCGCGGACCCGCGCTGTCCGACATCGCCAGCGACCTCGTCCAGACGATGGCCCACAGCCTGCAGGAACGACGCCTGCTCGCGCACGAGCAGTGCCTGGAGTTCGAGCTCGCCGCCGGACACCACCAGCGGTCGGTCGCCGAGCTGCGCGGTCTGGTCGCCGACAGCCCCCTGCGCGAACGGCTGCACGTCCTGCTCATGCTCGCGCTCTACCGGTCGGGCCGGCAGGCCGAGGCGCTCGAGGTCGTCCGCGACTTCCGCGGCATGATGCTCGACACGCTGGGCCTGGAACCCGGTGACGAGCTCAGGCGGATCGAGCGGGCCATCCTCAACCAGGAGGACGCCGACCTCGACGCTCCGCCGGTGGTGGTACGGTCCACGCCGATCCCCCGCCAGCTCCCCCCGGTGATCTCCCGCCTGGCCGGCCGCGACGCCGAGCTGCGCCGCATCGCCTCGCTGCTCGGCGGGGACCGCGGCGGCAGCGCCCTGCCCGTGGCCGCCATCGTCGGCAGAGCGGGCGTGGGCAAGACCGAGCTGGCACTCCAGACGGCGCACCGGCTGGCCCCGGCCTACCCGGACGGGCAGCTCTACATCGACCTGCGCGGTGGCGAACTGCAGCCCGCCGACGTGCTGAGCCGGTTCCTGCGCGCGCTGGGAGCCCCGGCGGTGCCACAGCTGGCGGAGGAACGGGGCGCGCTGTTCCGCTCCACTGTCGCCGGCGCCCGGGTGCTGCTCCTGCTCGACAACGCGGGTGCCTTCGAGCAGGTGTGGCCGCTGCTGCCGGGCGGCGCGCCGTGCGCCGTGCTGATCACCAGCCGCCACCGCCCGATCGGCCTGCCGGAACACCAGATCGTCCGCCTCGACGTCCTGGACCGGCGCAGCGCGGTCGAGGTGCTGACCCATGACATCGGCACCGACCGCGCCGCCCTGGAACACTCATCGCTCGAAACGCTCGCCGAGCAGTGCGGCGGGCTGCCCCTGGCTTTACGTATCGCCGGCGCGCGGCTGGCCGTCCGGCCGCGCTGGACCGTCCGGTCGCTGGTGGATCTGCTCGGCGACTCCCGCGACGCGGCCGGTGTGCTCACCCACGACGATCTGGAGGCACGGGCCAGCCTCAACGTCGCCTACCGTGGCCTGTCGCCCACGGCCCGCACGCTGTTCCGGCGGCTCGGCCTGCTCGACAGCCCGCACAGCGCTCCCTGGCTGGGCGCCGCCCTGCTCGGCACGCACGACGCGCAGGCGGCCTTCGACGAACTGGCCGACGCCTCGCTGCTGGCCCGCAGGGGTGACCGGTACGTCATGCACGACCTGGTCCGCACCTACGCGGGCGAGCGCGCGGTAGCGGACGAGAGCCCGCAGAACCGGCGCGCGGCGGTCGAGCGGGCCAGCACCCGCTTGCTGTCCCTGGCCGACCAGGCGCACCAGCGCTACTACAACGGCCACTTCACCCTGCCGCGCGGCAGCCGCGCCGGAGTCCCCGATACCGCCGCCCTCGCCGACGAACTGTTCGGAGATGACCCGCTGCCATGGCTGCACGAGGAACGGGCCACGCTGCTGGCCACCGTACGGCAGGCGGCCGCGTACGGCCTGGACGAGCTCTGCTGGAACATCGCGATGACCGCGGTGATGCTCTTCGAGACCCACGGGTACTACGACGAGTGGCGCGCCTTGACCGAAATCGCTCTGGAGGCCTGTCAGCTGGCCGGCAACAGCCATGGCGAGGCGGCCATGCTCTACTCCCTGAGCACGCTCGCCAACTACCAGCAGCACTACGGCGAGGCGCAGCCGCTGCTGTGCCAGGCGATCGACGTGTTCGAGCGGATCGGCGAGGTGCACGGCAGGGCCCTGGCACTGCGTAACCTCGCCCTGTCGTTGCGCGTCAGAGGTGAGCTCGAGATGGCGCTCGAACGGTACGGCCAGGCGCTTCCCCTGCTCGAAGCCGCCGGCGACCGGGCCGCCGTGGGCCACGTCCTGGTGAGCATCGCTGCCATCCACCTCGAAGAGGATCGGCTGGAGGAGGCCGAGCCGGTGCTCGACCAGGCGCTGCGGATCCTGAGGAGTGCGGGCGTCCATCGTGGCGCGGCCCAGGCCCTCAGCCGGATCGCCGAACTCGCCCTGCGGCGCGGCGACGCCCGGCGAGCGCTGAAGGTGTATGAGGAGGCGCTGGCCACGGTCCATGACATGCACGACCGGATCGGCGAGGCGTACGTCCTGCACGGGATCGGTGAGGCGAAGGCGGCCATGGGGCAGGCCGCCCCCGCTGGGCTCGTCCTGTCCCGGGCTCTGGAGTTGGCCCAGGAACTCGGTGAGCGCCATATCGAGGGGCGGGCCAGGCTCTCCCTCGGCGTGCTCCTCGGGCGGCAGCGGGATCCCGGTGCCACCGCCCATCTGAAGCGGGCGCACACTCTGTTCGCCGGCATGGAGGCCGAACGGTGGCGGGCCAGGGCCGCCGAGGCCCTCGCCCGCCTCCGCCACTAGCTCGGCCTCGATCGCGCGCTGGCCACTCCGAGATCGGTGACAGCAGAGGCCTCGCCGAGACCCCCACCAGGATCTCGGCGAAGCGCACGCCGATCTGGGCGACAGCCAGACCGCTCGCCATCACCTGAACGCGGCCGAGCAGGTCTTCAAGGAGCTGGGCGTGGCCGTGACCGCGAAGGACATCACAGGCGATCCGCCAAGCCGATCAGCAAGCGAAACCTGCTGACGAAACTGGGTCAACAGCCTCGCGAAACGTGATAGATCGAGCCCCCGAAAAGGTACCCGAACTTTTTGCTACCCGTCGAGTGCGCCGACGTCGTGAGGCAACGGTTCCACGGGCTGTCGGTGGGGAAATCTACGTCGATGGTCGAAACAGTGACGTTGACCGCGTGGGCACAGTGGTTGTTGTAGTACACGGTCGCGGAGGTGGTGCCGTTGGTCCATGAGAAGTTGGCAAGGTCACCCGAGCCGTCACTGCAGAGGACCGTGTAGCCGTCCTTCAGTTGTGCGTCGTCGGTGGACGCGGGTGACGTGGCCGCGGACGACGGCCCCGCCCCGAGCATGGTGGCGACCACCGTGGCTCCGGCGATTCCCGCCACCATCAATTTTCTGGCCCTCATTGTTGCCCTCCTCGTTCTCGCTTCTGGCGACTGTCATGCTGGACGTTCGGAGAGTGGAGTCGTTCTACGGGTTGTGGTGATGGCGGCTCAGCAGTCCCTGGTGAGCTTCTCAACACGCCCGTAGAACTCTTTGCTGCCTTTCGTGACTGCGGTCGTGGTGAGGCACTCTGTGGCGCCGCCGGCATCGTCGTGGACCGTGACGTTCACGTCATGCAGGCAGTGGTTGTTGTAGTACACGGTCGTGTAGAGGGTGCCGGGGGTCCATGAGAAGTTGGCAAGCTCGCCCGTGCCGTCACTGCAGAGGACCGTGTAGCCGGTCTTCAGTTGTGCGTCGTCGGTGGATGCGGGTGACGTGGCCGCGGACGACGGCCCCGCCCCGAGCATGGTGGCGACCACCGTGGCTCCGGCGATTCCCGCC
The DNA here is from genome assembly GCF_039871825.1 of Nonomuraea sp. B12E4. Taxonomy (NCBI): domain Bacteria; kingdom Bacillati; phylum Actinomycetota; class Actinomycetes; order Streptosporangiales; family Streptosporangiaceae; genus Nonomuraea; species Nonomuraea sp. B12E4. Next base: position 146,086 of record NZ_JBDPME010000001.1, read on the forward strand.
GCCGTCAATCTTCTGGCCCTCATTGTCGTTCTCCTTGTTCTCGTTCTGGCGACGGTGATCGGTGGAGGCCCGAAGGATGAGAAGGGCAGGCAGCACGCGCGCTCGTGCTGGGCGTCGGTCGTCACGCTGAGCATGGTGTTCTTCGCCAGCGGGAATTTCGGCGGCTCCACGCTCCAAGCCGGCATGCCGTCATTCCGTTCGCATCCGATCACTCTCGGCGGTCTCGAATCTACGGAGCCTTGGTATGGGCCCGGTGTGGCGCCGATCCACCGCGCGCCGCCAAGCCCTGTCGCCGACCCCGCCCGCGACGGGCGCGGGGTTGATCGTGCCGTGCCGGCACTGCGTGATCACCTCGTGCTCGGTCTTGCCGGCCGAGGTGCGGCGGCAGCCTTCCCGCCTTTCCCCCGGTAGCTGGGAGGGCCATCCACGGCTCGCAAAAAGCGAACCTAAAGTCAATGAAAAGCGAACTTGTCTATGGTCTGACATATCGGATGACAGCGCGTCATTGGAGGAATGATGACTCGACTCATCTCCCGTGAGGAAGCAGATGTTCGGGATGCGGCGCATGGCCGGCCGCTACCACTGGTCCCACGGCAGACGGGTGGGTCCGGCGCTCACGGGGGCCGGTCGGTCAACGGCAATCGCGTGTCACCACGCCAGAGACCCGAGAACCCGGAAATCCACCCTGCCCTCTCAGCGCGCAAGCCTGGGTGGCAGCCCAGGGCGCGATTTATCTCATCCGATAGCTCATATTCGGACCGACCGATTCAGGAGGTGTTGTGCCCTTCACGTCTCCCGGATTCCGTTTCGGCCTGCTCGGCCCACTTCAGGTCATGCACGGCAACAGTCTCGTCCCGATCACCGCGCCCAAGCACCGCGTCGTGCTCACCATTCTCGCGATCAACGTCGGCCGGCCGGTGTCGGCGGACCGGATCATCGAGGAGCTCTGGCAGGGTCTGGAACCCGTATATGCTCGCAAGACGCTTCAGGGATATGTCTGGAGGCTGCGCCGGGTGCTCGGCCAACACCTGCGCACGCGAGCGGGTTCGTACGAACTGTACGACGTGTGGGAGACCGACGCCGCCCGCTTCGAGCGGATGCTCCTCGACAGCCGGCAGGCCATGGAGGCCCGTCACCCGACGCTGGCCCGGTTCCGGTTGGCTGCGGCGCTGGCTCTGTGGCGCGGGCCCGCACTCACGGATGTGCCCACCAGCCCGATGATCCAGGCACACGCGGATCGGCTGGAGGAGGCACGACTTCTGGCGGTCGAAGCCCGCCTCCAGGCCGACATCGAGCTCGGACGGCACGCGGAGGTCGTTCTCGAGCTGCGCGAGCTGACCGTCGCCCATCCGCTGCGCGAGGCGCTGCACGCGCTGCTCATGCTCGCCCTCTACAGGTCGGGACGGCAGGCCGATGCCCTGTCCGCGTACGGCAGGCTGCGCATGACGCTGGTCCGCGAGCACGGCCTGGAGCCGGGAAGATCCGTGCGAGAGCTCCACCGGTGCATTCTCGCTGCGGACCCCACCCTCGACCGCCTGGACATGATCGCCCAATGGATACCGTCCAGCAGTTGGAAGATCTAGTGCGATCGCGCACATTGATCCGGGTCTCGTCCGTGAGGTGACGGACGGCCTCCGGCTGCGTATCGAGTCGGATGCGCCGTTCGAGGAGGCACAAGCCTGGCTGTCCACCATGGCGGAACGAGTGGCCACCCATCCTTGCCCGGGCCAGGTCCGGCACGGGACATGGCCACCCAGGCCCGGCACGACCCTTTGTCGTCCAGGCCCGGCGGGTGAGCGGAAATCAGGCGTCGTAGTCGACCGTCACCTGCTCGCCGACCGGGTAGGCCTGGCAGGTCAGGACGAAGCCGGCGGCCGTCTCGGCCGGTTCGAGGGCGTAGTTGCGGCGCATGTCGACCTCACCCGCGCGGACGACGGCGCGGCACGTCCCGCAGACGCCGCCCCTGCAGGCGAACGGCAGGTCGCCGCGGGTGGCCTGGGCGCCGTCGAGCAGCGGCGTCTCGCGCGAGACGGTGGCGGTCGTCCGCAGGCCGTCCAGCACGACGGTCAGCTCCGTGGTCGCGCCGGGGACCTCGGCCGCGGCCCGGAGCGGCGGTGGCGGCGGGGTGTCGGCGTAGAACAGCTCGACGTGTACGCGCCCCGCGGCGACACCCAGCTCGGCCAGCACCGGCCGGGCACTCTCGACCATCTGCAGCGGCCCGCACAGCCAGACGTGGTCGAACACCTCGACGGGCACGAGCCCGGTGAGCAGCCGCCGCAGCCGGTCACCGTCGAGCCGCCCGGACAGCAGCTCCACGTCCCGTGGCTCGCGCGAGAGCGCGTGGACGATCTGGAGCCGGGGACCGTAGCGGTTCTTCAGGTCGCCGAGCTCCTCGGTGAACATGACGGTACGGCTGGTCCGGTTGCCGTACAGGAGCGAGACCTGGGCGCCGGGATGGGTGAGCACCGTCGAGACGACCGACAGCATCGGGGTGATGCCCGAGCCGGCGGCGACGCACAGATGCCGCTCGCCCGGGTCCGGGTCGGCCCGCCAGGAGCCGGTGGGCGGCTGGACCTCGATCCGGGTGCCCGGCCGGACCTCGCGTACGAGCCAGGAGGAGAACAGCCCGCCGGGGATCTCGCGGACGCCGATGCGCGGCGCCGAGCCGGCCGGGGCGCAGATCGAGTAGGAGCGGCGGTGTTCGCGGCCGTCGATGATCCGGCGCAGGGTGAGCGACTGCCCGGCCCGGAAGGCGTACGCGTCGCGCAGTTCGGCGGGGACGTCGAACGTGATCGCGGCGGCGTCCTCGCACAGCCGGTCCACCGCCGCCACGGTCAGTGGGTGGAAGACGGCGGCCCTGGACGGCGCGGGCGCGAGCATGGTCATTCAGATCTCCTTGACGTGCTCGAACGGTTCGAGGCAGCCGGTGCAGCGGTAGAGGGCCTTGCAGGCGGTGGCGCCGAACTCGGAGGTGAGCAGGGTGGCCGCGGAGCCGCAGCGCGGGCAGGGCGGCGCGGTCCTGGGCGGGCCGAGCGTGAGCGGCACCGGCCCGGTGCGGCGGGGGGCGGGGCCCGGAGCAGAGAGCCCGGCCGCGCGCAGGGCGGCCCGGCCGCGTTCGGAGATCCAGTCGCTGGACCAGGGCGGATCCAGGACGACGCGCACCTCGACGCGCGGGAACCCGGCGTCGTTCAGCCGGCGGACGAGGTCGTCGCGCATCGTCGCCATGGCCGGGCAGCCGGTGTAGGTCGGCGTGATCGAGGCGATGACGACCTCGCCGCCGTCCGCCTCCCGCGCCACCTCGACGCCGCGCAGGACACCGAGGTCGTCGAGGGTGAGCATCGGCATCTCGGGATCACGCACCTTCCCGGCGGCCTCCACGGCACGCCGCCTGGCCGTCTCCGGGTCGCGCCGCAGGGCGTTCACCGGGCCGTGCGCCCGCGCGGCGCGTCGCCCGGCGTTCACCAGCGACCGCCCGGGTGTGCGCGGGCCACCACCTGCATCTCGGCGAGCAGCAGGCTCAGGGCCTCGGTGTGCACGCCGTCGCGGCCCGTCCGCCCGTCCACGCCGGCCGGTGGCGGCACCGTGGGGCGGTCGACTCCGCTGACGGCGAGCACCTGATCGAGGACGGCGTCCACCTCCTCACGCAGGGACGCGGGATCCACGCCGATCCCGGCCAGTCCCAGGGAACGTTCGAGGGGATGATCGGCGGCCAGTTCGGCCTGCAGCGGGAACAGGGCGTCGAGGGCGGCGAGGAGCCTGCGGTGCGACTCCTCGGTGCCGCGCGCCAGGGTGAGGAACCAGCGCCCGGCCCAGTCACGGTGGTAGGCGACCTCCTTGACGCCCTTGGCCGCCACCGCGGCCAGCACCTGGTCACGGCTCGTACGCAACCGCTCCAGCAGCGCGAGCCGGGCAACCGAGAACAGCAGCAACCGGACGACCACATGCGCGAAGTCGCCGCCCGCCACCTCGGCCAGGCGCACGTTGCGGAATTCCCGGTCCTCGCGGAAGAAGGCCAGCGCGTCCTCCGGCGGCACCGGCGAGCCCGCGGGCAGGGCGGGCACGACGCGCGGATCGGCGGCGGCCGCCCGCGCCAGCAGCAGGCGCGCCTGCCCGAGGAGGTCGAGGGCGATGTTCGCCAGCGCGATGTCCGCTTCGAGATCGGGGGCCCGGCCGCACCACTCCGACAGGCGCTGCGACATGATCAGGGCGTCGTCGCCGAGCATGAGGCAGTACGCGGCCAGCTCGGCGGGATCCACACCGTCGGGCGTCCTGGTGCCGACGCCGGCCAGCGGGTCCTCGAAGTCGGTGCCGAAGGCCCACTGGGACGAATCGCCCCCGAGCAGGCCGTCGAAGATGCTGCCATGGTCGTCGCTCATCGTGCTCTCACATGTGCGGGACGTCGTCGGGGATCTCGTAGAACGTCGGATGCCGGTAGACCTTGTCGCCGCTCGGCGCGAACAGCGGGTCCTTCTCGTCCGGGCTGGAGGCGGCGATCGCGTCGGCCCGTACGACCCAGATGCTGACGCCCTCGTTGCGCCTGGTGTAGACGTCGCGGGCGTGCCGCAGGGCCATCGTGTCGTCCGGGGCGTGCAGGGATCCGACGTGCACGTGGTTGAGGCCGCGCTTGCCGCGTACGAACACCTCGTAGAGCGGCCATTCCCGCCGGTCGGCGCTCATCGCCCGCCCTCCTGCCGCCGCGCGAAGGCGGTCGCCGCCTCGCGGACCCACGCGCCCTCCTCGTGCGCGGCCCGGCGGTGGGCCATCCGCTGCGCGTTGCACGGCCCCTCCCCCCGGATGACCGCGGCGAACTCCTCCCAGTCGGGCTCGCCGAAGTCGTGGTGGCCGCGTTCGGCGTTCCAGCGCAGGTCGGGGTCGGGCAGCGTGACGCCGAGCGCCCGCGCCTGCGGGACCGTCATGTCCACGAACCTCTGCCGCAGCTCGTCGTTGGAGTTGCGCTTGATCCCCCAGGCCATCGACCGTTCGCTGTTGGGCGACCGCGCGTCCGGCGGGCCGAACATCATCAGGACCGGCCACCAGAACCGGTCGACCGACTCCTGGACCATGGCGCGCTGCTCGCCGGTGCCGCGCATCATCGTCATGAGCAGCTCATATCCCTGCCGCTGGTGGAAGGACTCCTCCTTGCAGATGCGGATCATGGCACGCCCGTACGGGCCGTAGGAGGTGCGGCAGAGCGGCACCTGGTTGCAGATCGCGGCGCCGTCCACGAGCCAGCCGATCGTGCCGACGTCGGCGTAGGAGAGCGCCGGATAGTTGAAGATCGAGGAGTATTTCTGCCGGCCGGTGAGCAGCAGGTCGGTCAGCTCGGCGCGGGAGACGCCGAGGGTCTCGCACGCCGAGTAGAGATACAGGCCGTGCCCGGCCTCGTCCTGCACCTTCGCCAGCAGGATCGCCTTGCGGCGCAGGGAGGGCGCGCGGCCGATCCAGTCGCCTTCCGGCTGCATGCCGATGATCTCGGAGTGCGCGTGCTGGGCGATCTGGCGTACGAGTGTCCTGCGGTAGGCGTCCGGCATCCAGTCCCGCGGCTCGATGCGGTCACGGCGGGCGATGGTCGCGTCGAACGCGGCCCGCAGCCGCTCTTCCTGGTCCGGCTCCACGGGAACGGTCGTCATCTTTCCTCCGAGGCAACCTTATTTACTTATCGCTCGGTCAGTAATACCGTGACACGGGCGGGGGTCTTCGCGCAACAGGTCTCGGGGAAGGAGACCCCGGGGGCGAACAGGAGTCCCCGGGCGAAAGGAGGCGGCGTGAGCGCGCTGCTGGAAAGCTACGCCGCCGGACGATGGTTCCGGGCGGCCGACGATGGCGAACCACTGCTCGACGCCGCCACGGGCGAGCAGGTCGGACGGATCTCAAGCCGGGGGCTGGACCTCGCCGCCATGGTGCGGCACGCTCGCGGCACCGGCGGGCCGGCCCTGCGAGCCCTGACCTTCCACGAGCGGGCGGCCCTGCTCAAGGCGCTGGCCAAACACCTGCTGGAGCGCAAGGAGGAGTTGTACGCGCTGTCCGTGCGCACCGGCGCCACCGCGCGCGACACCGCGATCGACGTGGACGGCGGCATCGGCACCCTGTTCAGCTACGCGAGCAAGGGCGTCCGCGAGCTGCCGAACGACACGGTCTTCCTCGACGGCGGCCTGGAGCGCCTGGGCAAGGGCGGGACCTTCGTCGGCCAGCACCTCTACACCTCCCGGCCGGGCGTGGCGGTCCAGATCAACGCCTTCAACTTCCCGGTCTGGGGCATGCTCGAGAAGCTCGGCCCGGCCTTCCTCGCCGGGCTGCCGTCGATCGTCAAGCCCGCGAGCCAGACCGCCTACCTCGCCGAGGCGGCCGTCCGGCAGATCATCGAGTCGGGGATCCTGCCCGAGGGTTCGCTCCAACTCCTCGCCGGCGGCGCGGGCGGGCTGCTCGACGAGCTGACGGTCCAGGACTCCGTCGCCTTCACCGGCTCCGCGCACACCGCGGGCGTCCTGCGCCGCCACCCGAACGTGCTCGACGGCGGCGTCCTGCTCGGCGTCGAGGCCGACTCGCTCAACTGCTCGATCCTCGGGCCCGACGTGCGGCCGGACGATCCGGAGTTCGACCTGTTCGTCAAGGGCGTCGTCACCGAGATGACGGTCAAGGCCGGGCAGAAGTGCACGGCCATCCGCCGCGTGCTCGTCCCCGAGGCGCTGGCCGGCGCGGTGGTCGAGGCGCTGGCCGCACGCCTGGCGAAGGTGGCCGTGGGCGACCCGCGCAACCCGGAGGTGCGGATGGGCGCGCTGGCCAGCCTCGGCCAGCGCGACGAGGTGCGCAAGGCCGTCGAGGCGTTGCGCGCGAGCGCCGGGGTCGTCGCCGGCGACCCCGGGGGCGGTCCGCTGCTCGACGGCGACCCCGAGCGCGGTGCCTTCATGACCCCGCTCCTGCTGCGCGCCCGTCCAGGGGCCACCGAGCCGCACGACGTGGAGCCGTTCGGCCCGGTGGGCACGGTGCTCACCTACAACGGCGTCGAGGAGGCCGTCGCCCTGGCCGCCCGGGGCAGGGGCAGCCTGGTCGCCTCCGTCGCCACCCACGACCCGGACATCGCCCGGTCCGTCGTGCTCGGGCTCGCGCCGTGGCACGGCCGGGTGCTCGTGCTGGACAGGGACGACGCCCAGGAGTCCACGGGGCACGGCTCTCCGCTGCCGGTCCTCGTACACGGCGGTCCCGGGCGGGCCGGCGGCGGCGAGGAGCTGGGCGGCATCCGCGGGGTGCTGCACCACATGCAGCGCACCGCCGTCCAGGCCTCTCCCGACCTGCTCACCGCCGTCACCGGCCGGTGGACCACCGGCGCCAGGCGCACCGAGTCCGGCGTGCACCCGTTCCGCAAGTCCCTGGCCGAGCTGCGCGTCGGCGACACGATCAGCTCCACGCCGCGTACGGTCTCCGGCGCCGACATCGACCACTTCGCCGAGTTCACCGGGGACACCTTCTACGCGCACACCGACCCCGAGGCCGCCGCGCGCAACCCGCTCTTCGGCGGCATCGTCGCCCACGGCTACCTGGTGGTGTCGCTGGCCGCCGGCCTGTTCGTCGACCCGGCGCCCGGCCCCGTCCTGGCGAACTTCGGCGTGGACGCCCTGCGCTTCCTCACCCCGCTCAAGGCCGGCGACGCGATCGCCGTGACCCTGACGGTCAAGCAGATCACCCCGCGCAGCGGCGCGGACTACGGCGAGGTCCGCTGGGACGCCCTCGTGACCAACCAGGAAGGACGGCCGGTCGCCACGTACGACGTGCTCACTCTGGTGGCCAAGACCTGGCCCGCGAACACCGGGTGATCGATCGGGCCCGGCGCGTGGAGATTCCGGTGGGTCGCGGCGGTCTAGGCGGAGTAGACGTGATCGCTGATGAGGCGGGCGCCACCGACGACCCCGGCGATGTCCTCCAGCTCGGACAGGACGATGGGCAGGTTACCGGTCGCCAGTGGCAGCGAGCGGCGGTAGACGACGCTGCGGATCTCCGCGAGCAGCACGTGGCCGAGCTGGGCCACCCCGCCCGCGATGATCACCAGGCCCGGGTTGAAGAAGCTGACCAGCCCCGCCAGGACCTGGCCCACGCGGCGGCCGCCGTCCCTGATGAGCTGGATCGCCGCCGCGTCGCCCTGGGTGGCGGCCGCGGCGACGTCCTCGGCGGACAGCCGTCCGGCCGCGGCCAGGCGTTCGGCCAGGAAGGACGAGCGGCCCGAGCGAGCCGCGGCCTGTGCCTGGGAGGCCAGGGCGGCACCGCCGAAGTACGCCTCCAGGCAGCCCGTGTTGCCGCACGCGCACACCGGGCCGAGCTCGTCGACCCGCATGTGCCCGATGTCGCCGGCGCTGCCTGAGACGCCGCGATAGATCTTGCCGTCCACGACGATGCCGCAGCCGATGCCGGTGCCGATCTTGAGCAGCAGGAAGTCGCCGACCTGCCGGGCCACCCCGGCGTGCAGTTCGCCGAGCGCCATGATGTTGACGTCGTTGTCCAGCATGGCCGGGCAGCCGAGCTCCTGGCTGACCGTCTCCCGCATGGGATACCGATCCCAGCCGGGCATGATCGGCGGCGCGACCGGAAACCCCTCGGCGAAGCTCACCGGTCCCGGCACCCCGATCCCGGCTCCGTGCAACTGGGTGAACAGGCCCTGCTCGCGCAGCTTGCCGGCCAGCACGAGCACCCGGTCGAGCACGTGCGCGGGGCCGAGCCTGATGTCGCACGGCTCGCTCACATGGCCCAGCACGCGCAGCTCGCCGTCGGTGACGGCCACGTCGACCGAGGTCGCCCCGATGTCGATGCCCGCGAAGCGGGTGTTGCGCGACAGCCGCACCTGGCCGGAGCGGCGGCCGCCGCGCGAGGCCGCCAGCCCGTCAAGCTCGACCAGCCCCAGCCCGACCAGCTGGTCCAGCTCGGAGTTGAGCTTGGAGCGTGACATCCGGCCCGGGTGCGGATAGACGCCGCTGACCGGCAGCGCGCTCACCGGGAAGCCGCCGGGGGCGGCCGGGCCGGCGATGAGGTCCGCGAGCTCGGCCCGCGATCGTGGCCCGTCCCGCAGCACGCGCAGCAGTGCCGCCTGGTGGGAGTTCTCCGGCCGGTTCGACTTCACCTACCACCCCTCGGCGCAACCGATGTCGGGTGGAACGTACCTGCTTCCGCCACCGCAGGAAAGACCTTTGTCGCAGATCAACCACCATTCCGTTGAAATCATGAAAAGTAGGGACCTGGCGCGCGGGTGACCGTTGCGGGACGGAACTCGCAGGCATGGGCCGTATCGCCAGGTAGAAGGGGTCGGGCCGGCGCCTCGGGCCCTCGGTGGGGTTTCGTCGCGGCCCTCGGGAGTGCTGTTCAGATCGGGACTGAGGGGTTAGCCTCCGGTGAAAGTTTCCAGCCCAGCGGCCTGCCGCCGCGTTTTGCACCACCTGACCGGCCGAAGCGCCGGCCAATGCCGACCTTTCGATGAGTCAAGGCAAAAGTTCAGATGCGTGAACGAAACATATGGACAACATGGACGTAACACTTTAATCTTGCGGCACAACCAGCCGCAAAGGTAGTGAAAGTGGCAGGAGGTGCAGCGAATTGGACTTCCAGCGCCGCCTGCTCCGCCTGCTGAGGGACGAGGGACCGCTGTCCCGCGCCGACCTCGGCAATCGGCTCAACCTGCCCCGCACCCGGGTGATCGCCGAACTCGAAAGGCTGGTGGCCAGCGACCTGGTCCGCGAAGCCGGCCCGTCCGCCTCGCGCGGGGGCCGCCGCTCCACTCTCGTCGAGCTCCATCCCGGCATCCGCTTCGCGGGCGTCGACCTCGGGGCCACCTCGATCGACATCGAGATCACCGACGGCCGCCTCGGGCCGATCGCCGCCTACAGCGAGCCCGCCGACATCCGCTCCGGCCCGCAGGCGGTGCTGAGCCGGGTCGACGCCATCCTGGCCAAGCTCCGCGCCGAGGGCGCCTACCGGCGCCTCAACGGCATCGGCATCGGCGTGCCCGGTCCCGTCAGCTTCCGCGACGGGGTCCCCGTCTCACCACCGATCATGCCGGGCTGGGACCGCTATCCCGTACGCCGTCTGCTGGCCCACGAGCACCACTGCCCCGTGGTGGTCGACAACGACGTCAACGTCATGGCGGTGGGGGAGCGCCACGGCGGCGTCGCCCGTTCCGCCGAGAGCATGCTCTTCGTCAAGATCGGCAGCGGCGTCGGCTGCGGCATCCTCCTCGGCGGCGAGCTCTACCGAGGCTCGGACGGCTGCGCCGGCGACATCGGCCACATCCAGGTCCAACCACACGACCCGGTCTGCACCTGCGGCAGCATCGGCTGCCTGGAGGCGCTGTTCAGCGGCATCGCGCTGGAGCGGGAGGCCACCGCCGCCGCGCGCTCGGGCGCCTCGGCGGCCCTGGCGCGGCGGCTGACCCTGTACGGCTCGGTGAGCGCCAAGGACGTGGCCGAGTGCGCGGCCGAGGGCGACGCCACCTCCCTGCGCCTCATCCGGGAGGGCGGCCGGCGGCTCGGCGGCGTGCTGGCCGGGCTGGTCAGCTTCATCAACCCGTCCATGATCGTCATCGGTGGCGGGCTGACCGGGCTGGGCAGCGTACTGCTCGCCGAGATCCGCAGCGTGGTCTACCGGCGCTCGCTGCCCCTGGCCACCGGCAACCTTCCCGTCGTGCTGTCCGAGCTCGGCACCCGCGCCGGCGTCGCGGGCGCGAGCTTCCTGGCCAGCGACCTCGCCTTCGCGGAGGCGTCATGACCGCACGACGATCGCCTGGCGCGCCGAGCCGCGCCACCACCGCGGTCCTGATCGACCGCACCGAAGGGGGAGAGCAGGGCCGGCAGGGCGGACGCCGACCACCCTGGCGACCCGGCCCCGCTCTTCACGCCGGGTGGAGACCGCTGGGCGCTGCCGGTACCGGCGCCCACGGGTACCGACTCCCACCCGGCCGATGAGCGGGGCGTCCCCCATGACACCGTACGGTCCGCCCAGCACAAGAGCGGCAACAACGCACGACCGGCACCCGCCGGCCGATTCGGCGAGGTCGGCAGCGTGCCGGGAACGACGCCTCCGATGGGCGGGAGTCCATCTCCGTGTCGTTGGCGTGAGCGGCGCACGCCTGTCTGAAAGTCCTTCGACAGGAAGCGGAACCACCGATCATGTTACGAAGACTGGCTTTATGCATCGCGATCACCGTGGCCGCCCTCGGCCTCGCCGTCCCGTCCCCGGCCATGGCGGCCGGCTACACGCAGGTGACCCTCGCCAAGGGCGTGGCCGAGACCGGCGAGCCGATGGGCCTGACCGTCCTGCCCAACCGGGGCGTCCTGCACACCTCGCGTGACGGCACGATTCGCTACACCGATTCGCTGGGCAATACCAAAGTGGCGCTCACCATCCCGGTGTACACCCACGACGAGGAGGGCCTGCAGAGCATCAAGGCCGACCCGAACTTCGCTTCCAACCGATGGGTCTACGTCTACTTCGCCCCGCCGCTGAGCACCCCGGCCGGTGACGCGCCGGCCACCGGCACCGCCGCCCAGTTCGCCCCGTTCAACGGCGTGAACCGGCTGGCCCGCTACACCGTCAACGCCGACCACACGATCAGCGCGTCCTCGGCCGTCACCATCCTGGACGTGCCCACCAGCCGTGGCATGTGCTGCCACGTCGGCGGTGACATCGACTTCGACGCGGCCGGCAACCTGTACCTGTCCACCGGGGACGACACCAACCCGTTCGACTCCAGCGGTTACACGCCGATCGACGAGCGCGCCGACCGCAACCCGGCCTTCGACGCGCAGCGCAGCTCCGGCAACAGCAACGACCTGCGGGGCAAGGTGCTGCGGATCAAGCCCGGCGCCACCGGCGGCTACACCGTCCCGGCGGGCAACATGTTCGCCCCCGGCACCGCGGGCACCCGGCCCGAGATCTACGCCATGGGCTTCCGCAACCCGTTCCGGATGAGCGTGGACAGGGCGACCGGCATCGTCTACCTGGGCGACTACGGACCCGACGCCGGCACCGCCAGCTCGACGCGCGGACCGGCCGCGTCGGTGTCGTTCGAGCGCATCACCCAGCCCGGCTTCTACGGCTGGCCGTACTGCTCGCAGTTCAACGTGCCCTACATCGAGTTCACCTTCCCCAGCGGGCCCTCGGGCTCGGCCTACAACTGCGCCGGCGGGCCGACGAACAACTCGCCGCGCAACACCGGCATCACCCAGCTTCCCGCCTCGCGGGCGGCGTGGCTGCCGTACGGGGCCGGGCAGGACCGGCCGGAGCTGTGCTGCGGCAGCCTGTCGCCGATGGGCGGCCCGGTCTACCGCTACGACGCCGCGCTCGCCTCGGACGTGAAGTTCCCCCAGGCCATGGACGGCAGGGTGTTCCTCGGCGAGTTCGGCCGGCGCTGGATCAAGACCGCCACCGTGACGTCCGGCGGCGGGGTCGGGACGATCGAGTCGTTCCCCGCCTACACCGGCACCCAGGTGATGGACCTGGAGTTCGGGCCGGACGGCGCCCTGTACGTGCTCGACTACGGCACCGGCTGGTTCGGCGGCGACGCCAACTCCGCCGTCTACCGCATCGAGTACAACGCCGGCACCGGCCAGGCTCCGATCGCGGCGGCGGGTGCCAGCCCGAGAAGCGGCAACGCGCCGCTCGCCGTGCAGTTCAGCTCCGCGGGCACCACCGACCCGGACGGCGACCCGATCACGTACGCGTGGGACTTCACCACCAACGGCAGCACCGACTCCACCGCCGCCAACCCGACCTTCACCTACACCTCCAACGGCCAGTTCACCGCGACGCTCACGGCGACCGACAGCACCGGCCGCAGCGCCACGGCCAGCGTCGTCATCAGCGTCGGCCAGGCGACGGTCACCCTGACCTCCCCGCCCAACGGGCGGGTGTTCAACTTCGGCGACGCGATCCCGTTCCAGGTCAGCGTCAGCGATCCGAACAACCCCAACGTCGACTGCGGCCGGGTCAAGGTCAACTACATCCTCGGCCACGACAGCCACGGCCACGCGCTGACCAGCGCGACCGGATGCTCGGGCACGCTCCAGACCACCGCCGACGGCGAGCACGACCCCAACGCCAACATCTTCGGCGTGCTCGACGCCGAGTACACGCCGCCCGGCTCGACCACGGCCATCCACGCGTCGCAGGCCGTGCTGCAGCCGCGTACCCGCCAGGCCGAGCACTACAGCGCCCAGCAGGGCGTGACGATCGTGGCCAAGGGATCGGCCAACGGCGGCAACGCGGTGGGCTTCATCGACAACGGCGACTGGATCTCGTTCACGCCGTACAACCTGGCCGGGGTCACCTCCTTCACCGCGCGGGTCGCCTCCGCCGGCGCGGGCGGCACGCTGACACTGCGCTCCGGCTCGGCGACCGGCACGGTGCTCGGTACGGCCACGGTCGCCCCCACCGGAGGCTGGGAGACCTGGGCCAACGTCACCGGCACCGTCACGCCCCCGGCCAGTATGTCGGCCCTCTACCTGGTCTTCACCGGCGGCGCGGGGTCGCTGTTCGACATCGACGCCTTCACCCTCAACGGCGGCGGCCAGCCGCCCGCGACGAACCTGGCGCTGAACAAGCCGGCCACGGCCTCCAGCACGGAGGCGGCCGCCTATCCGGCCTCGGCGGCGGTGGACGCGTCGGCGACGACGCGGTGGGCGAGCGCGTACTCCGATCCGCAGTGGATCCAGGTCGATCTGGGTGCCACGTACACGGTCAACCGGGTCCGGTTGCTGTGGGAGGCCGCGTACGGGTCGGCGTACCAGATCCAGACCTCGCCCAACGGCAGCACCTGGACCAGCGTGCGCTCGGTGACCGGCGGCAACGGCGGCGAGGACGACAACACCGGCCTGAACGCCTCCACCCGCTACGTCCGCATCTACGGCACCACCCGAGCCACGGGCTGGGGCTACTCCCTGTTCTCGTTCGAGGTCTACGGCAGCAACTGAGCACCACGCCAGCACCGCAGCAACTGGAGGATCCATGCGCAGACTCTTGGCAGGTGTGAGCGCCGCCATCGCCCTGGCCGCCGGCAGCCTGTCCGCCGCCGCTCCGGCCGCGGCCGCCGACGTCCCCTACGACGTCCTCGTCTTCTCCAAGACCGCCGGATTCCGGCACGACTCCATCCCCGTCGGCATCCAGACCATCCGCGACCTCGGCGCCGCCAACACCTTCACGGTCACCGCCACCGAGGACGCCGCCGCGTTCACCACGGCCAACCTCGCCCAGTACGAGGCGGTCGTCTTCCTCAGCACCACCGGTGACGTGCTCAACGCGAGCCAGCAGAGCGCGTTCGAGTCCTACGTCCGCGGTGGCGGCGGCTATGTGGGCGTGCACGCCGCCGCCGACACCGAGTACGGCTGGCCCTTCTACGGCCAGCTCGTCGGCGCCTACTTCGCCAGCCATCCGGCGATCCAGCAGGTCAACTCCAGGACCGAGAACCGGGCCCACGCGGCCACGGCGCACCTGCCGCAGACCTGGACGCGCACCGACGAGCTGTACAACTACCAGACCAACCCACGCGGCACCGCCCGCGTCCTCGCGACCCTCGACGAGTCGTCCTACTCCGGCGGCTCGATGGGCGGCGACCATCCGATCACCTGGTGCAAGACGATCGACAGCGGGCGCTCGTTCTACACCGGCTTCGGCCACACCCAGCAGTCCTACGCCGAGCCCGCCTTCCGCTCCCAACTGCTCGGCGGCATCCGGTACGCGGCCCGGCAGACCAAGGCCGACTGCCGGCCCGAGACCGGCTACACCGCCCTCTACAACGGTTCCACCAGCGGCTGGGCGCAGTCCGGGCCCGGTGGCTTCGGCAACTCCGACGCCACGCTGACCTCCTCCGGAGGCATGGGCCTGTTCTGGTACAACGCCCAGCAGTACACCTCGTACTCGCTGAAGGCGGACTGGAAGCTCACCGGGGACAGCAACTCCGGCATCTTCGTCGGCTTCCCCAACCCCGGCGGCGACCCCAACGTCGCGGTCAACCAGGGGTACGAGATCCAGATCGACGCCAGCGACACCGCGGACCGCACCACCGGTGCCATCTACGGGTTCAAGTCCGCCGACCTCGCCGCCCGCGACGCGGCGCTCAACCCGCCGGGGGAGTGGAACACCTTCGAGATCCTCGTCGAGGGCCAGCGCATCCGCGTGTACCTCAACGGCTCCCTGATCAACGACTTCACCAACACCGACCCCAACCGCAGTCTGGACGGGTACGTCGGCCTGCAGAACCACGGCAGCGCCGACCAGGTCGCCTTCCGCAACGTCCGGATCAAGCCTTCGGGCACGCAGCCACCCGTCTCCAACCTGGCGCTGAACAAGCCGGCGACCGCCTCCAGCCTGGAGTCGGCCGCGTACCCGGCCTCGGCGGCGGTGGACGCGTCGGCGACGACGCGGTGGTCGAGCGCGTTCTCCGATCCGCAGTGGATCCAGGTGGATCTGGGTGGCACGTACACGGTCAACCGGGTCCGGTTGCTGTGGGAGGCCGCGTACGGGTCGGCGTACCAGATCCAGACCTCGCCCAACGGCAGCACCTGGACCAGCGTGCGCTCGGTGACCGGCGGCAACGGGGGTGAGGACGACAACACCGGCCTGAACGCTTCGACCCGCTATGTCCGCATCTACGGCACGGCCCGAGGCACGGGCTGGGGCTACTCCCTGTTCTCCTTCGAGGTCTACGGCACGAGCTGACCACTGGGGCGGGTCCGGGAACCCTCCCCGGACCCCAACACCGAGCCCGCACCCCCCGGCCCCCACGACTCCGCATCCACCACGATTCCGCACCCACGACTCCATACCCACGACGATCCCCGGCTCCGGCCGCCGGGATCCCCACCCCACCCACGAAGAAGGGCGAGAAAGAGAGCGAGCTGCATGAGCACCGGAATCTGGTTGATCGGAGCCCGCGGATCGGTCGCGGTGACCACCATCGCCGGCGCGGCGGCGCTGCGCGCGGGTCTGACCGAGCCGTACGGCTGCGTCACCGAACTTCCCCATCTGCGTAACCCCGCCGTGCCCGCCCTGTCCGACCTCGTCTTCGGCGGCCACGACATCACCGCCACACCGCTGATCAAGAAGGCGGAGGCACTGGTCGCAGCCGGTGTCCTGCCGGCGCGGATCGCCGCCGCCGTGGAGGCCGACCTGGCCGCCGTCCAGCACGCGCTGCGCCCGGTGCCGCAGGCCGGCACCCAGTACGAGACCGCGCGCCTCATCGCCGCCGACATCGACGACTTCCGGCAGCGGCACGACCTCGACCGGGTCGTCGTGATCAACGTGGCCTCCACCGAACCCGCCACGCCACCGCACCCGGCCCACGGCGGCCTGGCGACACTCGAAGCCGCCCTCGCCACCCCCGGGGACGTCCTGCCGCCGAGCTCGCTCAACGCGTACGCCGCCTTCACCGCGGGCTGCCCCTTCGTCGACTTCACCCCCTCCACCGGCGCCCGCCTCCCGGCGCTGCACGAACTGGCCATCCGGGCAGGCGTGCCCTATGCCGGCCACGACGGCAAAACCGGCGAAACCCTCGTCAAGTCCGTGCTGGCCCCCATGTTCGCCATGCGCAACCTCCGGGTGCGTACGTGGTCCGGCACCAACCTGCTGGGCGGCGGCGACGGCGCCAACCTCGCCGACCCCGCCGCGAACGCCGCCAAGGCCGCCAGCAAACAACGAGTCCTCGCCGAAACCCTCGGTTACCAGCCCCAGGGCACCAGCCTCATCGAGTACGTGGACGACATCGGCGACTTCAAGACGGCCTGGGACCTGATCACCTTCACCGGCTTCCTGGGCACCGCGATGCGGATGGAGTTCACCTGGCACGGCTGCGACTCAGCCCTGGCCGCCCCGCTGATCCTCGACCTGGCCCGGCTGACCACCGCCGCCCACACCACCGGCCGCACAGGCCCCCTCCCCGAACTGGCCTTCTTCTTCAAAGACCCCCTCGGCCCCATAGACCGAACCGGCGCTCCCACCCCACGCGACGATTCCGACCCCCGTGGCGCCTTGGGCTCGCCCGGCGGTTCCGGCCCGTCCGGGGAATCCGGCCCGTCGGGAGCCCTCAACTCGCCCGGCGGTTACCACACCCAGGACGGGCTCGGCGGCGTCCCCCACTCGCTGGCCGAACAGTGGGCCGTGTTGGTGGGCTTCGTGCGAGGGCTGGCCGATGGCTGACCGTCCGAGCTGGCGTGACCTCGCCGAACTGGTCCGGGCCCCGGCCGCGCTGTCGGTGCCCGGCGATGCGGTGGCCGGGGCGGCCGCGGCCGGGACGCTGCGCCCCGCGACCCTCGGGCTGATCGCGGCCTCGGTCTGTCTCTACTGGGGCGGGATGGCCGCCAACGACTGGGCCGACCGGGACCTCGACGCCCGCGAGCGGCCGGAGCGGCCCATCCCGTCCGGCAGGATCAGCCCGGGCCAGGCGGTGGCCGTGGCAGCGGGCCTGACCATGGCCGGGTTGGCGCTCGCGGTGGCGACCGGAGGCCGGCGGGCCGCCACAGTCGCGCTTCCGCTGGCCGGTGCGGTGTGGGCCTACGACCTGCGCGCCAAGAACACCCGTGCGGGCCCGGCCATGATGGCCGCCTGCCGGGGCCTGGACGTGCTGCTGGGCGCCTGCGCCGCCCGATCGGCGCCGCCCGGGGCAGGCGGTGCCGTCGCCAGGGCGATCCCGCCCGCGCTGACGGTGGCCGCACACACCTACATGGTGACGACCTTGTCCCGCTACGAAGTCTCCGGCACCGGCCGCGCCCTCCCCGCGACGACCCTCGCCGCCACCCTCGCCACCTCCGCGGCCGCCACCGCCCCCGGCCCGAACCTGACCACCAGCCACAGCCCGGGGGTGGGCGGCGCTTCTGGCCTCAGGCCGGGGTTGGCCGGCGTGCTGGCGGTTGGGTATGCCGTTCGGTACGGGGCCGCACAGGCGCGGGCGCTGGCTGAGCCCTCGCCGGAGCGTGTGCGTGGTGCGGTTGGGGCCGGCATCACCGAGTTGCCGCTGTTGCAGGGTGCCCTTGCGGCGCGGGCCGGTGCGCCCGTGGCCGGGCTGTGCGTGGCCCTCGCCGCGCTGCTGGGCCGGCGGCTGTCCCGGAAGGTGTCCCCGACATGACGACACCAGCGGACCCGCCGCTGCGCTTCGGCTACGGGACGAACGGATTCACCAACCACCGGCTGCCCGAGGCGCTGACCGTGCTGGCGGATCTGGGTTACGACGGCGTCGCTCTGACCCTGGACACCGGCCACCTCGACCCCTTCGAGCCCGGCCTGGCCCGGCGGGCCGCGCGGGTGGCCGCGGACCTCGACCGGCTGGGGCTGGCCGTGGTGATCGAGACCGGTGCGCGTTACCTGATGGACCCCTGGCACAAGCACGCGCCGACGCTGCTGCACGACGATCCGGAGCGACGTCTGGAGTACCTGCGGCTGGCGGTGCGGGTGGGCGCCGACCTGGGCGCCGAGGCCGTCTCCTGCTGGGCGGGAGTGCCCCCGCCGGGGGTGCCCGACGCGTGGGATCGGCTGGTACGCGGCTGTGCCGAGATCGTCAAGGTCGCCGCGGAGGCCGGCGTCAGGCTCGGGTTCGAGCCGGAGCCCGGCATGCTGGTGGCCGATCTCGCGGGCTGGCTGCGGCTGCACGCCGACCTGGGCCATCCGCCCGGCTTCGGCGTCACCCTGGACCTCGGGCACTGCCGCTGCCTGGAACCACTGCCGGTGCCGGAATGCGTCGCCGTCTCCGCGCCGTACCTGGTCAACGTACAGATCGACGACATGCGCCGGGGCGTGCACGAGCACCTGGAGTTCGGCGACGGCGAGATCGACTTCCCGCCGGTGCTGGCCGCGCTCACGGCGGCCGGCTATCGCGGGCTGGTGTCGGTGGAACTGCCCCGCCACGCGCACGCCGCGCCCGCCGTGGCGGCGCGCTCGATCGACTTCCTGCGCCGAGCAGCCGCGCTTGCGGCCGCGACCCCGGCCCCACGGCAGCTCGGTCCGGTGACGTGGCCACCGGAGGGTGGTGGTTCGGTGGCGGGCCCGGAGGGCGGCGGGGGATCGGTGGCATCGCCGATCGACGGTGGCGGGCCGGGAGCGCCGTCGCGCGCTGACACGGCGGCTGGACAGGAGGAGCGATGACGACTTTGGATGGACTGCGCAGCGCGCTCGTCCACCACGGTGCCCTGACCACCGGCGGGTGGCTCGCCGGGGCCGTGGCCCGGGTGGTGATCGAGCCGGACGGGCTGGAGCGGCTGTTCGCGGCCGCGGGCCGTCAGTGCGGGCGGGCGCTTCTGCGGGCGGAACCCGGGTGGAGCGCGGATCAGGCCGCGCGGGCGTTGCTGCTCGCCGCGCTGCCGCCGGCCAGGATGCCTGCCGCGGTCGACACCGCCTACCAGCACGGGGACGCGGGTGAGAAGCTGGCCGTGCTGAAGGCGCTGCCGCTGCTGCCGATCGGTGACGCGGGCCTGCCCCTGCTGCGCGACGCGCTGCGGACGAACGATCCCCGGCTCGTGGCGGCGGCCCTCAGCCCGTACGCGACCCGCCTGGACGACGCGGCCTGGCGGCAGGGTGTGCTCAAATGCGTCTTCATGGGCGTGCCGCTGGAGCAGGTGCACGGCCTGGACGAGCGGGCGGACGCCGAGCTGGCCGCGATGCTGGACGGATTCGTCCGGGAACGCCGCGCGGCCGGGCGTACGGTGCCGGGCGACGCCCTGACGCTCCTGAGGCGAGTGGTCTCGCTGGAGCAGGCCGACGCCACGGCCGGATCGCAGAGAGCCGCCCGGCCGGAGAAGGGCGACGTCACGGCCGTACTGGACAGAGTCGCCCCGTTGGAGCAGGACAAGGAGGCCTGATGCGTGTCTTCGATTCCCACATCCACATGACCTCGCGCACCACGGACGACTACGAGCGGATGGCCGCGGCCGGAGTGCGGGCGGTGGTCGAGCCGGCCTTCTGGCTGGGCCAGCCGCGTACGAATCCCGGCTCGTTCGCCGACTACTTCGACGCGCTGGTCGGCTGGGAGCCGTTCCGGGCGAGCCAGTTCGGCATCCACCACCACGCCACCATCGCGCTGAACCCCAAGGAGGCCAACGACCCACGCTGCCGTCCCGTCCTCGACCTGCTGCCCCGCTACCTGGACAAGGACGGGGTGGTGGCGGTCGGCGAGGTCGGCTACGACGCGATGACGCCGGAGGAGGACGAGGTCTTCGCCGCGCAACTCGCGCTCGCGCTGGAGCACGACCTGCCCGCGCTGGTGCACACACCGCACCGGGACAAGGAGCGCGGCGTCGAGCGCAGCCTCGCCGTCGTCGCCGAGTCCGGCATCGACCCGGCCCGGGTGACCCTCGACCACCTCAACGAGGTCACCGTCGCCAGGGCCCGCGACGCCGGGGTCTGGCTCGGTTTCTCCATCTACCCCGACACCAAGATGTCGCCACCCCGGATGGTGGAGATCCTCCGCCGGTACGGGCTGGAGCGGGTGCTGGTCAACTCGGCCGCCGACTGGGGCCGCTCCGACCCGCTGCTGACGGTGTACACCGGGGAGGCGATGCTCGCCGGCGGCTTCACCGACGACGACGTCGACCGGGTGCTGTGGCGCAATCCCGTCGAGTTCTACGGCCAGTCCGGGAGGTTGACCCTGCCGGAGACCGAAGCCCACGGCGAGCAAACAGGCGGCACCACCCGCCAGGCCACGTTCGCCGGGAACTCGATCCTGCGAGGCGGTAGCTGATGCATCACCTGAGCTACTGCACCAACGTGCACCCGGCCGAGGACCTGGACGGCATCCTCGCGCAGTTCGACACCTACGCGGTCGCCGTACGCCGCGAGCTGGCGGCCGACGTGCTCGGCCTCGGGCTGTGGCTGCCCGCACCGACGGCCGCCGAACTGGCCGCCGACGCGACCCTGCGCCGCCGGTTGCGCCGGGAGCTCGACGTCCGCGGCCTGGAGGTGGTGACCCTCAACGGGTTCCCGTACGGCGCCTTCCACGCGCCCGTGGTCAAGCACGCCGTCTACCGTCCCGACTGGACGAGCCGGGAGCGGCTCACCTACACCCTCGACCTGGCCCGCATCCTGGTCGACCTGCTGCCCGACGGCGCGGCCCGCGGCTCGGTCTCCACCCTGCCGCTGGCCTGGCGGCGACTCTGGGACCCGGCGCGCGCCGACGTCGCGCGGCGGCACCTGGACGAGCTGGCGCGCGGCCTCGACGACCTCGCCGCGACCACGGGCCGCCCGGTTCGTGTCGGTTTCGAGCCCGAGCCGGGCTGCGTCATCGAGAACACCGCCCAGGCCGCCGCGCTGCTGTCCGGCATCGACACCCGATGGCTCGGCATCTGCCTGGACCTCGCCCACCTGGCCGTCGCCTGGGAGGAACCGGCCGCCGCGCTCGACCGGCTCCGCGCCGCCGGGCTGCCGGTGGTCAAGGTACAGCTCTCCGCCGCACTGGAGGCCGCCGATCCCGTCGCGGCGGAGGAGGCGTTGCGGGCCTATGTCGAACCGCGGTTCCTGCACCAGACCCGCTCGTCGCTGGGCGTCGCCGCGGACGACCTGGACCAGGCGCTGGCCGAGCGGCTGCCCGGCCCGTGGCGGGTCCACTACCATGTTCCGCTGCACGCGGCGCCCGCCGCCCCGCTCTCCTCGACCGTGCCGCTGCTGCGAGCCGCCGTACGCGAGCTGCTCGCCGGCCCCGAACCGGCCTGCGACCACTTCGACGTGGAGACCTACACCTGGGACGTGCTGCCGCCCGAGCAGCGGCCCCGCGACGCCGCCGCGCTGGCCGGCGGCATCGCCGCCGAACTGGCCTTCGCCCGCTCCCTGCTCCCCGCGGAGGTGAGCCGATGAAACCCCTGGTCGTGCTGGATGAGGTGAGCCGATGAAACCCCTGGTCGTGCTGGACATCGTCGGGCTGACGCCACGGCTGCTCGCGCACATGCCGAGCCTGCGGGCCGTGGCCGAGCGGGGATTCCAGGCCCCGCTCGGCACCGTGCTGCCCGCGGTCACCTGCACCGTGCAATCGACGTTCCTGACCGGCGCCACCCCGGCCGGGCACGGCATCGTCGGCAACGGCTGGTACTTCCGCGAGCTGGGCGAGGTGCTGCTGTGGCGGCAGCACAACGCGCTGGTCGGCGGCGAGAAGCTGTGGCAGGCGGCCCGCCGGCGGCAGCCGGGCTACACGGTGGCCAACATCTGCTGGTGGTACGCCATGGGCGCCGACGTCAACTGGACCGTCACCCCGCGCCCCATCTATCACGCCGACGGCCGCAAGGAACCCGACTGCTACACCGACCCGCCCGAACTGCACGACGACCTGACCGCCGCCCTCGGCACGTTCCCGCTGTTCACGTACTGGGGGCCGGGCGCCGGCCTGCCGTCCTCGCGGTGGATCTGCCGGGCGGCGCAGCGCGTCATGGCCGCCCACCGGCCCGATCTGACCCTGGTCTACGTCCCGCACCTCGACTACGACCTGCAGCGGTTCGGCCCGTCGGCGCCGCAGGCCGCCGCCGCGGCGGCCGCCCTGGACCAGGTGCTCGCGCCGCTGCTGGCGGCGGCCGCGGCCCGCGACGCGACCGTGGTCGTGCTGTCGGAGTACGGCATCACCGACGTCGCCAGGCCCGTGGACGTCAACCGCGCGCTGCGCGCCGAGGGCCTGCTGCGCGTCTACCGGCAGGACGGCATGGAGTACCTCGACCCGTGGACGTCGCGCGCGTTCGCCGTGGCCGATCACCAGGTCGCGCACGTGTACGTCCGCGACCCCGGCGACGTGGCCGCCGTGGCGAAGCGATGCGCCGGGCTGCCCGGCGTGGCCGAGGTGCTGGACGAGACCGGCAAGGCGGCGCACGGCCTGAACCACCCCCGCTCCGGCGAGCTGGTGCTGGTCGCCGAGCCGGACTCCTGGTTCACCTACTACTACTGGCTCGACGACACCGCCGCGCCCGACTTCGCCCGCCTCGTCGACATCCACCGCAAACCCGGCTACGACCCGGCCGAGCTGTTCTTCGACCCCGCGGCACCGGCGGCGGCCAAACGCCGGGCGGCCGCGGCCCTGGCACGCAAGAAGCTCGGCCTGCGCTACCTGATGAGCGTGGTCGGCCTGGACGCCGGCGCCCAGGCGGTACGCGGCTCGCACGGCCGCCTGCCCGCCGACCCCGCCGACGCCCCGGTGCTGCTGTGCTCCGACGCGTCCGCCGCGCGACCCCAGCTCGCCGCCACCGAGGTGAAGGACTTCCTGCTGGACCTCGCCACGGGACCGGCCTGAGCGGGCTCACGGACGACAACCAGGCGCCGGTGGGCGGGCAGGAAAGCGACGCGGCGACCGACCGGCTGGCGGCGCCGACGGCACCCGGCACGGCCACCTCAGCGCCGCCGACGCCGCGCGCGCCGCGCACGCGGCGGGGGCCGCCCAGCTCATGCTCACCCACCTGCCCCACGACGACGCCGCCCGGCAGGCCCGCAGGGCCGAGGCCAAGCTGTACTTCGACGGCCCCGTCCACCTCGCCGTCCCGGGCCTCACGCACGATCTCCCCTGAGCGGCGCCGGTTCGTCGACAGCGGGTCCAGGTCAGGGCGTGCCCCAGCCGAGCCCGGCCTCGGGACCGGCCGGCTGCATCTCGGGGTCCGCGCCGCCCACAGCCGTGTAGTGCTGGACCAGCTCCTCGCAGACCGCCGTCCAGGTGCGGCCCGCGACGGACGCCCTGGCCTGCCCGGCCGCCCGGAGCCGGAGCGCCGGGTCCGCGGCGAGCGTGGCGACGGCGGCACGCAGCCGCGCGGTGTCGTCCGGCGGGTAGAGCAGCCCGTTGACGCCCGGGGTGATCAGGTCGAGCGGCCCGCCGGCGGCGGGGGCCACCACGGGGACGCCGCAGGCCAGCGCTTCCTGTACGGCCTGGCAGAAGGTCTCGTTGCTGCCCGTGTGCACGAACACGTCGAACGAGGCCAGCAGGCGGGTCAGCTCGTACCCGGTGCGCAGGCCGTAGAAGCGCGCGCTCGGCAGCAGCCGCCGCAGGCGCTCGTCCTCCGGGCCCGTCCCGACGACGGCGAGCCGCGTGCCGGGCAGGTCCGCGACGGAGGCGAGCAGGTGGGGGCGCTTCTCGGCGGCGAGCCTGCCCACATAGCCCACGGTGATCGGGCCGTCGCCCGGCCCGGCGACGCGGTGCCGGGGATGGAACAGGTCGAGGTCGACGCCGCGCCGCCACAGCGCCAGCCGGGGGATGCCGTGGGCGGCCAGCTCGCGCAGGGTGGCGGTGGAGGGCGCCAGGGTAAGGGTGGTCTGCCGGTGGATGCGCGCGAGCCAGGACCAGATGATCGGGCTCGCGCCGGGCACGCCGTACCGGCGGGCGTACCCGGCCAGTTCGGTCTGGAACACCCCGACCGAGGGGACGCCGAGCCGCCGCGCGGCGACCGCCCCGGCCGCGCCCAGGAACACCGGGGAGGCCAGGTGGACCACGTCCGGCTTGAAGTCGCGCAGCCTCCGCGTGATGTGCCCGGCGAAGGGCAGGCCGACGTTGACGGACCGGTAGAAGGGCAGGGCGAGGCTGCGGACCGGATGGACGGGGAATCCGGCGTAGGTGGCGGGCGCGGGCTCGGGGGCGATGACGGTGGCTTCGTGGCCGGTGTCGGCCAGGTGGTCAAGGATGCGGCAGACGGAGTTGGTGACCCCGTTCACCTGCGGCAGGAACGACTCGGTCACGATGGCGACCCTCATAGGGCGATTCATCCCATCCGTTCGCGACGGCCGGCTGCCCGGCAGGGTTCCGCCAGGCGAATTCCTGGTCAACGCGCTGCTCAGGCTGCGGGCGCCAGAGCTCTTTGGCGACGAGCACCGCGAAGGTGGGCAGGAAGTCGAAGCAGCGCCGGGCCAGCCAGGCGGTGCCCGCGGCGATCAGGAGCGGAATGCTCCGCCAGGCGGCGGGTTCGGGTTCGCCCGGCTCCGGATCGGGGAGCAGGGCGGGGAACGCGTGGGCGCCCAGTTGCTCGGCGGCGAGCCGGGCGAGCAGCCGGTGCCCGCGTTCGTTGGGGTGGAGCCGGTCCCCGCTCCACAGGCGCGATTCGTACAGCGCCGGGTTTCCGGCGAGGTCGAGGTGCAGGGTCTGGTGTCGTTCGGCGAGGGCGGTCACGATGTCGTTGATCAGCCAGATGCGGCGGGACAGCGGGCGGCGGAGCGCGCCCGGGATGCGTAGCAGCAGGCCGGGGTCGGGCAGGGTGGCGGTCAGCACGAGACTGCCCGCGCGGCCGAGCTCGACGACCACCTCCTCCAGGTCCCGGGCGATCTCCGGCGGGGCGAACCGGCCGCGCAGGGTGTCGTTGACGCCGACCAGGAGCGTGGTCACCGCCGGCCGCAGTTTCAGGGCCTGGGGGAGCTGCTCGCGGGCCACGTCCACGGAGCGGGCGCCGCAGGTGGCGAGGTTGCTCAGCTCGACCGGGCCGCACGCGCCCAGCGCGCCGGCCAGCAGGCCGGTCCAGCCGCGCGCCGGTACGGGGTCGCCGATGCCCGCCGTCACCGAGTCGCCGAGCGCGGCGATCCGCAGGGGAGCCGTCATCGCGGCCTCACCGACATGTCGATCAGGGCGTGGGCCCGCAGGAAGCCCTGGACGGCGGCCGGCCAGGTGTAGCGCTCGGCCTGGTCCCGCGCCGCCGCGCCGAAGCGCGGGTCGAGCAGGGCCATGACCGCGTCGGCGTAGGCCGCCGGGTCGTCCTCCGCCGCGGCCCCGGCCGGGCCGACGACCTCGGGCAGGGCGCTGTCGCTGCTGACCACCACCGGAGTTCCGCTGGCCAGCGCTTCGAGCGCGGCCAGCCCGAACGTCTCGACCGGGCCGGGCGCGAGCGCCACGTCGGCGGTCGCGAGCAGACCGGCCAGCGCCTCCCGGTCGGCGAGGTGGCCAAGAAACCGGACCGGCAGCCCGGCCGCCCGTTCCCGCAGCGATCCCAGCAGCGGCCCGTCACCGGCCACGACCAGCACCGCGGGCACGCCCCTGCGCCGCAGCTCGGCCAGCGCCCGGATCGAGCGGTCGGGGCGTTTCTCCGGCGACATACGGCCGCAGTGCACCAGGAGGTGCTCGCCCGGCCGGGCCAGGCCGGCACGCAGCCGGGCGTCGTAGCGGCTCGGGGTGAAGGTGGTGAGGTCCACCCCCAGGGGCACGCGGAGCAGGTTCGGCACGCCGAGCCGCCGGAACTCGGCCGCCGCCCAGTCGGTGGTGCAGATCACCGTGTCGAACGCCTCGGCGCTGGCCCGGTTGAGCCGGTCGCCGAGATGGCGGGAGGGCAGGCGGTAGAGGCGCAGCAGCCCCGCCAGGCTCTCGTGGGACACCATCGCCGATCGTATGCCCGCGGCTCTGGCCCAGGAGCCGGTCCAGCGCAGCGTGGTCCGGTCCGACACCTCCAGCCGGTCGGGTCCGAGGTCGTCGAGCAGCCGCCGGACCCGCCGCCTGCCCGCGATGACGCGATATCCGCCCATGCCGGGGACGACAGGGCCGGGAATGGTGATGCGCCGTCCGGCGCGGGTCTGCTCGTCACGGGCGGCGGGGCCGGGCACGATCAGCACTGGTTCGTGGCCGGCCGCGAGGTATCCGGCGCCGAGCTCGTCGAGCGCGGTACGCAACCCGCCGGAGACGGGGGTGACGAAGTTTGCTAGCCGAACGATTCGCACATTAAGTTGAATCGCCGCATATTTCACACAATCGGGTAACGGCGTATGACGGGGAACATAAGGGTGGCCGACGGCTCCGGTGGCCGGACGTCAGCGACCCGCGACCTCGCGGGACATGGGGTCGGCGGCGATGAGGGCCTCCAGGGGGAGCAGGGCCGACCCGGTGGCCACGGCGTCGCCGCCGAACTTGGCGACCAGCAGCTCGAACTGGCCGCCGGGACGCGACAGGCTGTGTCTCCTGGTCGCCTCGGCGATGCGTTCGCCCAGGGACTCCATCAGCCGTAGCCCCACCCAGCCGCCGATGACGATGCGCTCGGGCCCGGCCAGGTTGACCAGCCCGCCCAGCGCGGCGCCGAGGCAGTCGACCACGTCATCGACGATCGCCACCGCGGCCCGGTCTCCGGCGTGCGCGTCGGAGATGAGCTTGCCGACGGCGCGCCAGCCGGTGCCCTCGAAGACGCCGCCGGCGGCCCGCCACGCCGACAGGATCGCATCGGAGCCGAGGTAGGACTCCACGCACCCGCGGTTGCCGCACCGGCACGGCCGGCCGCCCCGCTCGATCACCATGTGCCCCCACTCCCCGGCACTGGAGCGGGCGCCGAACAGCAGCCGCCCCCCGCTGACGATCCCCAGCCCGACACCCCGGCCGAGCAGGGTGATCAGCGCGTGCGAGGCGCCGCGGGCGTTGCCGAACCAGTGCTCGGCCCTGGCCGCCATCTTGGCGCCGTTCTCCGCGAGGACGGGGATGCGCCCGGCGGCGCACAGGGACGCGACGGGGACGGGCGGCCAGCCCAGGCTCTGGGCGTAGAGGATCTGGGTCCCGTCGGGGGCGGTCTCGACCACACCGGGCAGGCCGAGGCCGATGCCGAGCAGCGTCGGCCAGCGCCCGGCGTTGCGCTCGCGCAGCGCCTCCAGGGCCTCCCGGAGGTCGGCGCCGATCCGCTCGGGGGCCTCCTCCGTGACGCCGCCGCGGAACTCCCGGTCGATCCGGTTCATCGCCAGGTCGAACATCTCCACGGCGACACCGCGCTCGCCGATGTCGGCGCCGATCGTGATCGCGCTCTCGGTGCGCGGGCCGATGAGCGTGATGGGCCGCCCGCCGTGCGAGGAGATCGATCCGCGCTCCTCCACGAGGCCCGCCGCGATCAGGTCGGTGACGAGGTTGGCCGCGGAGGCCGCGGACAGGCCCGTCTCTTCCGCGATGGCGGCCCGGGTCGTCTCCTGCGCGAGGATGACGTGCTTGAGGGCCAGCGCCCGGTTGCGCTGCCGGAGGGTCGTGACGGTGGACACCTCGGGCAGGGTGAGAGGGAGCCGACCACTGCCGGGTTCGAGGCTCATGGCATCTCGATCGTACCAGCCGGTAGCGGCCGGATTCCGGGGCGCGGAGCCGAGCGGGTCAGCGTCCCGACGTGGTTTCCCGTACCCAGGGCAGTGCCAGCCGTTCGGCGAGCACGAGGACGGAGTGGAGGGCGACGCTCATCGCCGCCAGCAGGGTGATGGCCGCCCAGGCGGTGGCGCTGTCGGCGATCCCGCTGTACTGGACGATCTGGTAGCCGAGCCCGTCCTCGCCGGCCTGGAACTCGCCGATCACGGCGCCGATCGCGGCCAGCGGCATGGCGACCTTCAGCCCGACGAAGACGTGCGGCAGCGCGGCCGGGAGCCTTACCTTGCGGAAGGTCTGCCAGCGTGAGGCGTCCAGGGACCGGGCCAGCTCGGCGAGCTCGGCGGGGGTGGTGGTCAGGCCGGTCGTGGTGGAGAGCACGATGGGGAAGAAGGACAGCAGGACGACCATGGTCAGGATCGGCCGCTGCCCCCAGCCGAGCGAGACGACCAGCAACGGCCCGAGCGCGATCTTCGGCACCGCGTTGATCGCCACCAGCAGCGGCGAGAACATCCGCTCGGCCGCCCGCGAGGCGGCCAGCAGCAGCCCGATCAGCACCCCGGCGACGGCGGAGAGCAGGAACCCGGCCACCGTCTCCAGCGTCGTCGCGGCCAGCCCGCCGAGCATCTCCGCCGGCTTCGCCCGGAAGGCGGCCAGGACCTCGGCGGGCGGCGGCAGCACCGCCGGATGGACGAGGGGGACGGCCGAGGTGACCGCCCACCAGAGCACGATGGTGACCACGAGCCCGAGGACGGGCCACCCCGCCACCGTGAACGCCGCGCGCCCGCCGGGGACGGCACGTCTCGCGGCCGGTCGGCCGGCGCCCGCCTCGGCCATGTCACCGACTACCCGCGGCGTGGAGGCCCCGTCCTTCAGGGCGGGAAGGAAATGCGCAACGGTGGGTCATGAGGGTCCCCGATTCTGCCGGTGACGGTCGGTGGTGACGCTGCCCCCTCAGGGCTTCGGGGTCAGCTCCGCGCTGATGAGCTGGTCGGGTGTCAGCCCGGCGGGCATGGCGCCGGCGTCCTGGAGGAGCTCGATGCTGCGCGCGACCCGCGCCGAATCGATCGTGCCGACCACGTTGCCGGCAGCGCCCTCCGGCCGGACGAAGGCGCGCATCAGCGTGCATTCGGCGGCGGCGGGGGCGGCGGCCGACGCCGGGACGTTCTTCTGGAGGATCCGGCCGGCCTCGTCCGGATGGTCGATGCTGTGGACGAGGCCCTTGATCAGGGCAGCGATGAACCGCTTGGCCAGGTCCGGCCGGTCCCGGGCGATCTGTGCCGTGGTGACCAGTACGTTGCCGTAGAGATCGCTCATCACATCGCTGTAGGGCAGCACGACCGCCTGCCTGCCCTTGGCCACCGACTCCACCGTCGGCTCGCCCACCACGAACTGGCCGATGCCCGCCACGGCGCCGCCCGCCAGCAGGCCGATGAGGTTCGCGGGCGCGCCGTTGACCCAGGTGACCTTCTTCGCGTCGATGCCGGCCAGCTTGGCGTAGGTGGGGAAGAGGTTGCGCACCACCGACCCCGGGGTGTCGGCCAGGGTCTTGCCCTCCAGGTCCTTCGGGGTGGTGATCCCGTTGCCCTGGAGGCTGATGAGCGCGGCCATGGTCCGCTGCTGGATCCCGGCCACCACGACGATGTCCCGGGCGCCGCCGTTGCCGCGCGCCAGCAGCACGCCGGTGAGATCGAGCGGGGTGAACATCGCCGCTCCGGCCTGGATCTTCGCGATGTTGTCGCCCGTACCGCCGCCGGGTTTGATGTCCACGTCAAGGCCGGCCTCGCGGAAGAACCCCTTGTCCTTCGCGACCCAGGCGTACGAGTCTCGCCCGAAATTGCCGAACGAGGTCAGATAAGTCACCTTTTCCAGTGATTTAGCGCTAGAAGTAGATGTCTGTTGTTGATTGCCGGGATTGCTGCAAGCAGCGGCGAACGCACAGGTCAAGGTGAGAATGGCGACAGTACGGGTGATCCTGCTCATGCCACCGTGTCCTTTCATCCGGCACCGATCAGCCCGTGAAAGGACGGTTCGGGGCGGGAGCCGGGAGATCATGGGCGAGGTGATGTCGCGGGGCTGCTGCCGCGGACAGCGTACGGTGTGCCTGAGTCCCCATATTGGGAATCGCGTTAAATGATACAACAAATGGTACCTAAACCCGTAATGCTTCCATTTCTTGTCAATCCATATACTCTGGTGCGACTGGGATAAAACCGCAGTCAGGTGGAGCCGCGCGCATGATCGAACTGGCCGGGGTTTCCCGCAGTTTCAGTGGCCGGTCCGGCGTCGTGGAGGCATTGCGCGGCATCGACCTCACCGTGGCCGAAGGCGAGTTCGTCGCCCTGGTCGGCCGCTCGGGATGCGGCAAGTCCACCCTCCTGAGACTCGTCGCCGGGTTGCTGCCGCCGACCGAAGGCGAGATCGCGGTCGCCGGCGAACGGGTCACCAAGGCCCGGCGCGACATCGCGATGCTGTTCCAGCGGCCCGCGCTGCTGCCCTGGCGCTCGGTCATCGACAACGTGCTGCTCCCGGTGGAGATCTTCGGCTGGCGCCGGGCGGCGCATCGCGAGCGCGCCGCGCGGCTCCTGGAGCTGACCGGGCTGGCTGGCTTCGAGAGGCGCCTGCCGCACGAGCTGTCCGGCGGCATGCAGCAGCGGGTCTCATTGTGCCGGTCCCTGATCGGCGACCCCCGGGTGATGCTGATGGACGAGCCGTTCTCCGCGCTCGACGCGATCACCCGCGAGGAACTGTCGGTGGAGCTGCAGCGCGTGCACATGGAGAACGCGTCGACCATCGTCTTCGTCACCCACTCCATCGACGAGGCGGTGCTCCTGGCCGACCGGGTGGTGGTGCTCACGCCGCGTCCAGGACGGATCAGGGAGATCGTCGAGATCCGCATCCCGCGCCCGCGGACCCTGGGCCGCAACGCCTATCTCGACGAGGTCGCGCGGTGCAGCGCCGACCTGCACGAGCTGCTGCTGGGGCCGGGCACGTCGGCGGTTGCCCCGGAAAGGGGACAGTGAGCATGCGCGTGTGCGTCTTCACCGAGCCGCATCGCGGCGCCACCTACGACGATCAGCTACGGATGGCGCGGCTGGCCGAGGACGGCGGCTTCGAGGGCTACCTGCGCGCCGACCACTACCGGTCCATGGAGCCCGGCGGCGGCCCGCCCGGCCCCACGGACGCCTGGGTGACCCTGGCCGGCCTGGCCAGGGAGACCTCCCGGATCCGGCTGGGCACCCTGGTCTCCCCGGTGACCTTCCGGCTGCCCGGGCCGCTCGCGGTGACCGTCGCGCAGGTGGACCAGATGAGCGGCGGCCGGGTGGAGCTGGGCCTCGGCACCGGCTGGTACGAGCGGGAGCACACCGCGTACGGCATCCCGTTCCCCCCGGCCGGTGAGCGCTTCGCCCGTCTGGAGGAGCAGCTCGCCGTCGTCACCGGGCTGTGGGCGACGCCCGCCGGCGGCCGGTTCAGTCACCACGGCGAGCACTACCGGCTGGTGGACGCCCCCGCGCTGCCCCGGCCCGTGCAGCGGCCCCGGCCGCCGATCATCGTCGGAGGGCGCGGGCCGAGGCGCACCCCGCGGCTCGCCGCCCGCTACGCGGACGAGTTCAACCTGCCGTTCAGGAACGTGCCGGTGACCGCGGAGGCGTTCGAGCGCGCCGTCGAGGCGCAGGAGCGGATCGGCCGGACCCGCGATGGCCGGGCTCCGCTGGTGCTCTCCGCGGGCATCGTGGTCGCGATCGGGCGCGACGACGCGGAGGCCCGGCGCCGGGCGGCCCCCCTGCACGTGCCGAGCGCGCTGCCGCCGGAGGATCCGGTGGTCGGCTCGCCCGCCCAGCTCGTCGATCGGATCGGCGAGTTCGCCGCGATCGGCGCCACCCGGGTGCATCTGCGCCTGATCGACCTCGCCGACCTCGATCACCTGGAGCTGATCGCGGCCAAGGTGCTGCCGCAGCTCGGCGGTCCGGCCCCGCCGATGTCCTGATCACCTGGCGGCTCGGACCCGGGATCCCAGGGAGCGTCGAGGGTGGGCGGGCGTGGGCGGCATTGGTGCGTCGCGAGAGGCGCGGGCCACGTACGCACCCACGGGTCGGAATCATGAGCCAGGGCGCAGGACGCGGCCAACGATGTCGCGGACGGTCGAGACGACCTCGTCCTCGCCGTATGGCACGGTGCCGGAGATCATGTCGTGCAGGGCGCCGTGGACCCCGTGATAGAGGACACGGGCGAAGACCTCCGCGGACCCTGACCGCAGCACCCCGGCATCCATCCCGCGCTGGATCGCCTCAGCGAGCAGGGCGATGACCTGCTGGTTGGTCTCCTCGCACAGGGCGAGCGCCTTGGCGTCGGCGGAACCGTAGACGATGCGATGCAGGTCGGCATGCTCCATGGAGTGATCGATCAGATGGCCGAGCAGACCGGTGAGCACGCCGATCCAGTCGTCCTGCGGCGTCCGGTCGCCGAGGACGCCTTCGGCGAGCCGGAGATAGCCGGCCACGTAGCGTTCCCACAAGGCCGCCACGACCTGCTCCTTGGCGGAGAAGTGCAGGTAGAAGCTGCCCTTGGCGACCTCCGCCCGCGCGGCGATGTCGCTCACGGTGGCGTCGGCCACCCCCCGCTCGGCGAAGACGTCCCAGGCGGCGTCCAGTAGGTCGGCGCGCCGCTCGCGCGCCGGTTTGATCACGCGTTTCCGCGTCGCCTCCGAGTCTCCGCTCACGGGTCATGCCCTCCCATCCGCTTGACTGACCGCCGGTCATTCCTGCAGACTGACCGGCGGTCAAAAGAATGACCAACGGTCATTACCTTACCGTTTTCCCTCTGCCAAGGAGTGATGACCTATGAGCCTGCGCACCGGACTCGCACTGGCCGCCACGGCGATCGCCCTGCCCGTCCTGCTGAACCGCACCCGCGAGACCATCGCGATGGACGCCCGGGCCCGGCAGGACGCCCCCGGATCGTTCGTCCGGCTTCGCCACGGCATCACCCACGTCGCGACCGACGGGCCCGAGACGGGAGAACCTATCTTGTTCATCCCTGGGGCGACGCTGTCGCAGTGGGTGTGGGACGGTCTGTTCGAACGGCTGGCCAAGGCCGGCTACCGCACGATCCGCTACGACCGCTATGGCATCGGCTTCAGCGACCGTCCCCAGGTCGACTACAACCAGCACCTGTTCGAAGACCAGATCGTCGACCTGCTGGACGCGCTCGGCGTCGACCGCCCGGTCACGCTGGTCGCCCTGGCCTTCGGCGGCCCGATCGCGGCCGAGTTCGCCGTGCGCCACCCCGAACGCGTCTCCCGCCTGTGCCTGATGTCCCCCGACGGCTTCGCCACCCCGCTAAACCTCGGGCTGCGCCTGGCCATGCTGCCCGGAGTCGGCCTGCCCCTCTTCCACCTCATCGGCGACCGGGCATTGAAGTCCCGCCTGCCCGGCTACTCGCGCGACCGCCGCGTGGTGGCCCGCATCCAAGCCCGCCTGTCACCGGAACTGCGCTACCAAGGCTTCAAGCGCAGCCTTCTGTCCGCGCTCGGCAACGTCCCCGTCCACGCCGCCGAGTACCTGTACCGGTTCCTCGACACTTGCGGCATGCCCGTCCAGGTGGTGTGGGGGCGTCAGGACCCGGTGACCCCGATGCCGCCGGAGGATGTGCTGCGCGCCGTGTTCTCCCGCGCCGATCTGCGCCTGCTCGACCGCGTGGGTCACCTGCCGCACTTCGAGCGTCCCGACGAGACCGCCGCGATCGTCCTGGACTTCCTGCGCGCTCACTAGGAGCGGGCAGGAGATCGACCTCGATCACCTGGAGCTGATCCCGGCCAGGGTGCTGCCGCGGTCCGACGGCGGTTCGTCAGCTCAGCGGCATCGAGTTCTTCCAGATACCGCTGATCAAGGACACGGGCCGGAGGTCAGGTCAGGGCGTCCAGGGCGCGGTCCACGTCGGCGGTGGTGGTGTAGAGGTGGAAGCTCGCGCGTACCCGGCCGGCGCGTACGGCCGCGCGGATGCCGGCGGCGGCGAGCCGTTCGCCAGGGGCGTCCACCGAGACGATGGCGGAGTCGCCGGGTTCCAGGCCGAGGCCGGCTCTGAACCGGTTGGCGAGGGCGACGTCGTGCTCGCGGATCGGCTCGATGCCGATCTCGTTGAGCAGTTCGAGAGCGGGGGCGGCGCCGACATAGGAGAACCAGGCGGGCGACAGGTCGAACGCCCGGGCGCCGGGGGCCGGCCGGAGCGGCGGGCCGTAGTAGGAGCCGCCCTCGCCGGCGCCGGCGTACCAGTTGGCGGCCAGCGGGCGCATGCGCTCGCGCACGCGCGGCGACAGGTAGCCGAAGGCGGCGCCGCGCGGCGCCATCAGCCACTTGTACGCCGCACAGGCCAGCACGTCCACGCCCGCCACCTCCACCGGAAGCCAGCCGCAGGCCTGGGAGGCGTCGACGACGACCAGCGCGTCGTGGGCCCGGGCGGCGGCCAGGATGTCCGGGAGGTTCGCGAGCTCGCCGGTGGCGGACTGCACGAGGCTGAAGGCGACGGCGGCGGTGGCGCCCGTGACGGCGTCGGCCAGGCGGTCGGCGGGCACGGTCGTGACGTCGGCGGCCACGGCCCACGGGAACAGGTTGCTGGTGAACTCGATCTCGGGCACCACCACGCGGGCGCCCGGCGGGAGCGCGGTGGCCACGACGGACATGATCTGGGACACGGTGGCGCCGACGCTCACGTCCTCGGCGGAAGCGCCGACCATGCGGGCGAAGGCCGCCCGGGCCCGCCCCACCGAGGCGTCCCACGGTTCCCAGTCACTGCCGCCAGTCCGCCAGTCCGCCAGCACGGCCTGCAACTCCTCGAAGGCGGGGCGTGGGGGCAGGCCGTAGGAGGCGGTGTTGAGCCAGCCCGGCTGGGCGTCCCAGAGCTTGGCCGCGGTGGCGATGTCCATGACAGCAGACTAGGAAGCCCCCGGCGAATGATCAACGCCCGCCCCGGCGGGCGGCTGGTCCGGGCAGGGCTTCAGGCCCGGCCGGCAGCAGGGCGATCCTCGCCGAGGCGTCATTCGACTCCGGAGTAGATGCCAGCTATGTCATGAAATAGTGCGATATTCGACTCCGCTGAGCGCGCCACCCAGGTCAACGGCACCCACGTCCGGCGGCGCAGCTCCGTGGCATGCTCACGGACCAGTCCGTGGAACCGGTACCGGCCGGGGGCCGGCTCCTGCAGGAGATGGGCGTCCAGGAGCCGGGCCAGCAGCCCTCCCGCCCGTGCCGCGGTCGTGTCCAGCAGGACGGCGGCCACGTCGAGGCCGAATTCCGCCCTGACGCACGAGCCCAGCAGCCGGTAGGCCCGCCGGTGGTCGGCCGGCAGCCGCTCGTAGGACAGGTCCAGCGCGGCGGCGACGCTGTGCCGCCCGGCCCGCAGCTCGGCCAGCCGGTCTGCGGCCAGCCGGCCGAGCAGATGCCGCACGTCCCATGACGGATGCGCGCGCAGCCGGGCGGCGGCGACGCGGATGGCCAGGGGTAACAGCCCGCAGCGCCGTACGGTCTCGGCCAGCACTACCGGCGGCGTGCCCGCGACCCGCTCCCGCCCGGCCATGCGGACGAACAGGGCGACCGCGTCGGCCACCGGCAGCACGTCCAGCGACAGGTCGCGGGCGTCGCCCGGGCAGACCAGGCCGCGCCGGCTGGTCACGATCACCCGGCAGTCCGGGCAGCCCGGCAGCAGCGGCTGCACCTGCTGCTCGCCGGTGGCGTCGTCCAGCACGATCAGCACCCTGCGGCCCGCCAGCACGCTCCGGTACAGCGCGGCGCGGTCGTCGAGACGCGCCGGGACCTGCTCGCCGGGGACGCCGAACGCGCCCAGTACGCGGGCGAGGGCCGCGCCCGGCTCGACCGGCGCCGCCGCCCGGTCATGGCCGTGCAGGTCCACGAAGAGCTGCCCGTCGGGGTACTGAGGCGCGAGCCGGTGCGCGGCGTGCACGGCCAGCGCCGTCTTGCCCGTTCCCGCCATGCCCGTGATGGAGACCACCGGCACGGTGGTCGCGCTGCGGTGACCCGCCACGATCGCCAGCTCGCGCCCGCGGCCCTCCAGCGCGGCCACGTCGGCGGGCAACTGCCGGGGAACGGTCGCCGGCGGACCCGGCGCCGCCGCGGCCGCAGGAGCGGACGGGGCGCGGGTGGCGGCGGCGAGCAGCGCCCGCTCCCCGCGGTCCAGCGCCAGCGCCCGTGCCAGCAGCACGATCGAGGCGGTACGCGGCTGCCCCAGCCCGTCGTTCTCCAGCCGCCGAACGGTCCTGACGTTGAGCCCGGCCCGTTCGGCGAGTTGCTCCTGAGTCAGCAAGGCCCGCTTCCGCCACCCGCGCAGTAGTGCTCCAAAGGACAACCCGGCATCGGGATCCCCCACGACGTTCGCCCCCGTCTCTCATCACCGGCCCGTCGCCGATGGTGACCATCGAAACTGTGTTCGGCGGGTTCGAGCCACTGGTTGGACGACATCGCACGAAATTGGACGTCCCGGCACCGGTCACCGACATCCGGTCCAAACGAATTGATGGAAACGGCGGGGATTGGCCAAAATGAGCGCTATGGGCGAGCGGCGATCGGGCGGCCATCCGGACGATGAGTGTCCCTACCAAGGTCTGGCGCCGTTCGAGAGCCGGAAGTCCGAGCTGTTCTTCGGGCGTACGCGGGTGACCCGCGACCTCCTCGGCCGCCTGGGACGGCGGCTGGCGGGCCACGGGTCCATCCTGCTGGTCACGGGCGCCTCGGGGGTGGGCAAGTCGTCGCTGTTACGGGCGGGCCTGATACCGGCGCTGGCGGAGGGGACGCTGCCCGTCGCCGGCTCGCGGGACTGGCCGTGCCTGCTTCTCACACCGGCCGCGAACCCGTTCCTGGCGCTCTCCCAACGGTGGGCACAGGCGTTCGGCGGCCGGGCGGAGACGGCGCACGCGCGGCTGCGGGACGAACCGCGGCGGGCGCTGTCCGAGGCCCTCCCGCCGGGGGGCCGTCTCGTCCTGGTGGTGGACCAGTTCGAGGAACTGTTCACCCTGGTGACCGACGAGCGGGAGCGCCAGGCGTTCGTCCGGACCCTGCACGCCCTGACCGAGGGCCGCGACGGCGCCGCCGTGATCGTCGGCGTACGCGCGGACTACTGGGACCGCTGCGCCGCCTACCCCCGGTTCGCCGAGGCCATCCAGGACGGCCAGGTCATCGTCGAGCCGATGACGGAATCGGACCTGCGGCTGGCCATCACCGGCCCCGCCGCCGCGGCCGGCCTGGACCTGGAGCCGGGTCTGGTGGAGACCATCCTGGGCGAGCTGCGCGACGGCCGGGCGGCCGGCGACCGCTACGAGGCCGGGGCCCTGCCCCTGCTCTCGCAGGCGCTGCGCAACACCTGGGAGCGCCGCGAGGACGGCACCCTGACCGTCCGGGGCTACGAGGAGTCCGGCCGGGTCCGCGACTCCGTGCGCCGCACGGCCGACGAGGTCCTCGGCCGGCTGCCGCCGGAGGATCGCAAGACCGCGCTCAGGTTCTTCCGGCGGATGACCGTGATCACCGCGGGCGGGCAGGTGGCACGGCGCCGGGCGACGATGGGGGAACTGCACGCCGCCGCGTCCGCGCACTCGCCGGAGCGGCGCGAGCGGGCCGGGCTGCTGCTGTCCGCGTTCGCCGGCCAGCGCCTGCTCACCCTGCACGAGGACACCGCCGAGATCGCCCACGACGCGCTCCTGACCGCCTGGCCGACCCTGCGGCAGTGGATCGAGCCCGACCTCGCCGCGCAGGCGGTGTACGACCGGCTGCTGGACGCCGCCACGCAGTGGGCCGAGAACCACCGCGACCCCGCCTTCCTCTACCAGGGCGCCCGGCTGCTGGCCGTCCAGGACAGCCGGCCCCAGTGGGAGCGCGACCCCGACAGCTTCCCGCCGCCCGGCCCCACCGCGGAGGGTTTCCTGGCGGCCTCCACCCGCGAGGCCCGGCGGGTGGGCCGCCGCCGCCGGCTCGTCATGGCCGGCCTGGCACTGCTGTCGGTGCTCGCCCTCATCGCGGCCGGCACCGCCGTCAACGCGGCCGGCGAGGCCGACGCGCAGCGCAAGGTGGCGAGCTCCCGCCAGCTCGCGGCGCTGAGCGAGGTCACCGGCGACGCCGCCCAGTCCTCGATGCTGGCCGTGGCCGCGTGGGACATCGCGCACACCGACGAGGCCCGCAACCGGGTGCTGTCCGCGGCGACCCGTACCGGCCGGGGGACCCTCACCGGGCACACGCGAGGCGTCATGGCGCTGGAGTTCAGCCCCGACGGCTCGATCATCGCGACCGGCAGCGACGACGGCACCGCCCGGCTCTGGGACGCGGCGACGCGGCGGCAGCTCGGCGCCCCGATCACCCGGGACAGATACGACTGCTCGGAGGTGCGCCTCGCCTTGAGCCCCGACGGTCGAACCCTGGCCACGGCGTGCCTCGACATCGTCCGGTTCTACGACGTGGCCACGCACCGCGAACTCGGCACCCCGCTGAAGCACGCGCAGATCGTGTCGGCGCTCGCGTACAACCCGGACGGCAGGACCTTCGTGACCGGCGACTACGCCGGTGTGGTCCAGCAGTGGGACGTGGCCACCCGCCGCCCGCACGGGCCTGCCATGGGCCGCCCGAAGGACGACCTGTCGAGGAAGATCCTCCAGGTGGCGTTCGGCCGGGACGGGAAGACCCTGGCCACCGCGGGCAACGACAGAACGGCGCGGCTCTGGGACACCGCCACGGGCCGCCAGATCGGCGCCCCGCTCGTGCACGGCGGAACGGTCGGCGATGTCGCCTTCAGCCCGGACGGCGCCACCCTCGCGACCGCGGCCTGGGACGACACCGCCCGGCTGTGGGACGTGGCGACGGGGAAGCAGACGGGCGTGCTGAGGGACCGCACGGCCGGCTTCTACGGGGTCGCCTTCAGCCCGGACGGCACGCGGCTCGCCACCGCCGGGGCCAGCGGCCGTACCATCCTGTGGGACACGGCCAGCCGGCAGCAGCTCATGGCGCTCTCCGACAACAGCGTGCCCGTCGAGCGGGTGGCGTTCAGCCCGGACGGGAAGCTGCTGGCCGCCGCCAGCGGCGACGGCGTGGTACGCCTCGCGGACCCGCAGGTCCACCTGCAGCTCGGCACCCCGATGCCGGCACGGACCACCGTCGCGCTCAGCCCCGGCGGGCGGATCCTGGCCGCCGGCGTCGCCCGCGAGAAGGACCCCGCGATCCAGTTGTGGGACGTGGCCAC
This sequence comes from Nonomuraea sp. B12E4, assembly GCF_039871825.1. Taxonomy (NCBI): domain Bacteria; kingdom Bacillati; phylum Actinomycetota; class Actinomycetes; order Streptosporangiales; family Streptosporangiaceae; genus Nonomuraea; species Nonomuraea sp. B12E4. Next base: position 185,300 of record NZ_JBDPME010000001.1, read on the forward strand.
CCAGCGGCCCCTCGGACCCCCGCTGCGTCCCGAGGGCGCCCGCTGGTCCGTGACCTCGATCGAGTTCTCCCCCGACGGGCGGACGATGCTGACGTCCAGCATGGACGGCCTGCGGCTCTGGGACGTCGCGAGCCGCCGCGAGATCGCTCACGAAAGCAGGCTCAAGGGCCTGACCCGGCTCAGTCCCGACGGCAGGTTCGTCGCCGTCCAGCAGGACCAGGCCATCGCGTTCTGGGACGTGGCGAGCCGCGAGGAGACCGGGCCGCGCATCAGCGTCCCCGAGCACACCGGCGTCCTCACGGGGATGGCGATCAGCCCCGACGGCGCGATCCTGGCGAGCGCCGGCTTCGACGACCGGGTGCGGCTGTTCGACGTGGCCACCCGCCGCGAGATCCCGGGTCCGGAGGACCGGGTCGCGGGCGGGTTCGTCAACGCGCTGGCGTTCAGCCCGGACGGCAGGATGCTGGCCTTCACGGGCTTCGACAACGCCGTCCGGCTGTGGGACATGGCGCATCGGCGTTCGGCCGGCATCGGCCTGATCATCGACGGCGCCGCCACCAACGCGCTCGCGTTCAGCCCGGACAGCCAGATTCTCGCCACCGGCGACAACCGCGGCGACGTGCGGCTGTGGGACCTGCTGGTCAACCGGCAGCTCGGCACGCCGATGACCGGCCACGGCGGCGGCGTGACGGCGGTCTCCTACGGCCGGGACGGGACGTCCGTCGCCACGGTGGCCGACGACGGGACGGCGCGGCTGTGGAACGTCCGCATGCCCGCCGATCTGGTGGCCGCGGCGTGCGCCAACGCGGGCCGCCCTCTCATCCGGGAGGAATGGGAGCGCCTCGTGCGCCAGGAGGAGTACCGCCGGACGTGTCAGTGACCCTGGCCCCCACGGAGAGAGCGAGCATGTTCCTGCGAGGTTTTCGGCGGCGGACCGGCCGGCCCGTCCCCGAACTGGTCACGTTGTTCCGCTCGATCGTGGACGGCGGCCGGGACTTCCACCCGATCGCCTCCGACTTCCTGGAGCACTTCATGGACGGCGTGGGCGCCGCAAGGACGATGTCGCCGCGGTGGCTGCGCTCGTTCAAGGTGATCAAGAAGGCCGAGCGCAAGAACCAGCTCCGGTTCGAACGGCAGCTCGCCCGGGAGGCGAAGTCGCTGAGCGACGGCGCGTCCACCTGGACGCACGACTACTGGGACGCGCGGATCAACGCGTTCATCGGCACGGAGCTGTTCTACGTCAGCAGGATGAGCCTGTTGCGCTCGCAGGGCTCGTTCGTCCTGACCAGGGACGGGCCGGAGGTGCGGGTGTCCGGCACCGTACGGCACCGCTGGTTCGACCCCTACGACTGGGACCGCGGCCGCTGGGTCTACATTCCCCGGCACGGGTTCGTGCCCATCGCGGTGGGCAGGGAGCTCGTCGAGGCCGACGAGGCGCGTAACTTTCTGATGGAGTCACGCCACGTGCAGACGCTGGAGGGCCGGGTCCTGGACGGCCGGTGGCCCCGGCGGGCGAGAGGGAGGTTCGCGTGGTCGCTGGTGAGGACGGAAGACCAGTGATCGCCGATCCGCCCGCCCCGCCCGACCCCACGGAGGCCGCCAGCGCGGCGGAGTTCGTACGGGCGCTGATCCTGCTCAGGACGTGGGCGGGCGAGCCGTCCCTGAGCAGGCTGCGCTCGCTCGGCGGCCAGACGGTGACCTCGGACGGGGCCACGGTGGACGCGTTGCCCAAGAGCACGACCTCCCACGTCCTGCGGCAGACCGACCGGCTGCCGCGGTGGGACTTCGTACGGGCCTTCGTCACCGCGTGCCTGCACTTCTGCGACCATCCGGCCGAGCTGATCCCCGGTGAGCTCGAACGCTGGCGGGCGGCCAGGACGGCCCTGGCCGAACCGGCCGCCGCCACGCCGGAGGCCGAGGCGGAACCGCCGGTGACGCCCGCCGACCGGCCCGGGCCGGACCCCGCGGCCGAGCTGCTGGTGCGGCGGGTGCTGCAGGAGGAGGACCGGGCGCGCAAGGGGCTGCTCGGCGGCTACCACCTCGCGCCCGTCTCCTTCGAACCGCACGACGCCGCCAGGCCCGAGGACACCGCGAGGCCGGGTGACGCCTCTGGGCCCGGTGACGCCTCCCGGCCGGGCGAGGCTTTCCGGTCGGGTGACGCTTCCCGCTCGGGCGAGGCTTCCGGTGAGGCGGCGGACGACCTGCACGCGATCGGCCGGTTCTTCACCGGCCTTCCGTCGCGGCGCCTGCTGGTCGTGGGGGAGTCGGGAGCGGGCAAGACGGTGCTCGCCATCGAGCTGGTGCTGCAACTGCTGGAGCCCCTGCTGGCCGCCCGCGGGCGGCCCGACCACGGGCAGCCGGTGCCGGTGCGGCTGAACGCGGCCCGGTGGACCATGGGCAGGCCGTTCGAGCCCTGGCTGGCCGAGCAGCTCGCGCAGGACTTCGGGCTCGCGGCCAAGGACGCGCTGCGGCTGGTGCGGGATCGCCGGGTGCTGCCGGTGGTGGACGGGCTGGACGAGCTGGACCCCGAGCCGTCCACCGGCCCGCCGCGCCGGGCGATCGCGCTGCTGGCCGAGCTCAACCGGTACAGCGACCTGTCCGGCCGCAGGCCGGGGGCGGTCGTCGTGACCTGCCGCGCTGCCCGCGAGGATGAGCTGCGCGAGGCCGGGGCCGTGCTGGACAACGCCGCCCGGGTCCGGCTGCACAACCTGACCACTGACCAGATCGGCACGTACCTGCTCGCCCGCTGGCCGGACGGCCATCCGTGGGAGAGCCGGCGCGACGGCATCCACGCGGCGCTGTCCGGGCCGGCGGGCAGGGCCGTGCACGCGGCGCTGGCCACGCCGTGGCGGCTGCTGCTGACGGTGACCGCCGTGGAGTCGGGCGCCGACCCGGCGGAGTTGCTCCGCGCGGACCCGGAAGCCGACCCCGGTGAGGCGGCGAGGAGGATCGCCGGGCGGTTACTGGAGGCGTACGTCCCGGCGGCGACCGACCTCACGCCCCGGGCCGCCTACGGGACGCCGTACCAGCCCGGCCAGGTACGGGTGTGGCTCGTGCACCTGGCGGCCCATCTGCGCTGGCAGGCCGCCCGCGGCGCGGCGGAGGACCGGCCGCCGCCCGGCCTGACGGCGATCGACATCGTCCCCCACCTGCTGTGGCCGATCGGCGGCCGCTACCGGGTCCGGGCGTTGCACTGCCTGTGCTGCGTGATCCTCGCGGTCATCGCCATGCTGGCGTTCTGGACGGGCTCGGCGGTGGACGGCCCCGGTGACCTGCGCGGGGGCCTCAGCCCCGAGCAACTGCTCACCCTGGCGCTCATGGCGAGCTGGGTGGGCATCGCGACCGGCCTGTCGTTGTCGCCCTGGCCGGCCGCCGCCGGCGGGCGGATGGACGTGCCCCGCCGGCGGCGCGTGACCGGCGGCCTGCTCGGCGCCCTGGCGGGGCTGCCGGTCGGGGTGCTCGGCGGCCTGGCCGGGCTCGCGCTGACCGGCGGGAAGGTCTTCGGCCCCGCCTTCGCCGTCGGCGCGGGGGGAACCGGCGGGCTGGTGCTCGGCGCGGTCATCGGGCTGACCGCCGCCGGCCGCCGGGGCGCCGGGCGCATGAGCGTGGCCGAGGCGGTCCGCGCGGAGCCCCTCACGCTGCTGGGCTTCGGCTTGTGCGGCGCGCTGACCGGGCTGCCGCCGCTGCGGCTGGCCCAGGCCGGCCCGGTGCCGCTGGTCGTGGGGGTCGCCGGGGCCTTCGTCCTGGCCTTCGCGCTCGGCGTGGTCTTCAAGATCGCCACCGGGGGCTGGAACAAGGACGCGGAGCTCGCCCATCCGCGCGAGGCCCTCCACCGCAACCCGGCGATCGGGGTGGCCTTCGGCCTCACCGGGGGTGTCGCGGCCTTCCTGGTGTTCGTCATGAACCAGGACGTCGTGGAGTCCCTGGTGTGCGCGCTCATCGGCGGCGTGACCTTCGGCCTGGCCTTCGGCGCGATCGCCTGGGCGCGTGCCATGATCGGCCTGGCCGTGGCGGCCATGCGCGGGCTGCTCCCGCTGCGGCTGTGGACCTTTCTCGACTGGGCCTGCGAGGCCCGGCTGCTGCGCGTCAGCGGCGCCACGTACCAGTTCCGGCACCGTGAGCTGCAGGACTTCCTGACTCCGTACGAGAGCGGCGGCCCCCCACGTTGAGCGGCAGTGCCGCCGGCGCGATCGGTGCGTGGGCGAGGAGAACCGCACCGGCCGACATTGACCGGAGACGACGCCGGCCCGGGTCAGTGGCGCCGCGACCGCCAGCGGTTCAGCAGGCGCCGGGCCTTGTCCCGCGTGCGGGGGTCGCGGGCCATGCGCTTCGCCTTCTCGACGTTCTGCCTGCCTTGGGGGCTGCGCAGATAAGCGCGCACCCGATCCATGAATGTGGCCATGCGCGTGTCCCTACCCCGTCGGCCCGCATGAAAGCCGGCTTCCCGGCACCCGTTGGGATGGGTGCCGGGAAGGGGCTGGTCAGCGCCAGAGCTTCAGCGGGAAGGTGCCGCGGCCGACGTTGGTCAGCGTGGTGGCGTTGGAGGCGAGGTAGGCGTCCAGGTACGGCGAGCGGTCGCCCTGCGTCGGCCTGTCGAACCGCGGGGCCAGCACGTCGAGGGACAGCCCCGCGTCGGAGATCCTGATCGTGTTGCCCGAGGGCACGTCACGCCAGCGGCCGGTGTCGATGGTCCCGATCTGCACCCCCAGCCGGTGCCCCGGCTCGATGGTCCAGTCGGTCGACTTCAGGTCGAAGGAGATCCGTCCCCTGCGCTCCAGCAGGGCGACGTTCTCGTTGAACATCGTCGCCGTGCCGTCCGGGGCGACGTCCCACAGGCGGACCATCACGTTGCCGTTCGTGCTCGCGTCGAGCCTGATCTCCGGCGTGCCGGTGAGCCGGAGTTTCTGGGACGCGGGCGTGGACCAGGTCCAGAAGCTGGTGTCGGTGGTCTCGGTGGCGCCGCCCCGCCTGGCCGCGCTCGCCTCGGCTTCGGACAGCGGCTCGATCCGCGGCGCGTTCTCCATGTCCCAGCGGCCGTCGTCCGCTCGGGCGGCCGCCGCCGGGGCGCCGCCGTTGTCGACGTACCGGCCGGAGGAGAGCCGCGCGTCGTACGACGTCGTGACCACCGGCCAGGTGCTCTGGGCGCGCCAGTTGCCGAGATTGTCCTCGACGGCGTACTCGGGGTCGGTCACCGACGGGCGGACCCCGCGCAGGTACTGGTCGTAGAAGCGCATCACCTCGTCGAACCAGCCGGCACGGCCCTGGAGCAGCCGGCCCTCGGAGTCGGTGTCGTTGCCCCGCACGTGCTCCCACTGGCCGACCCAACCGCGTTCCCGGCCGCGGTGGTTGTCCAGGTACTCCTCCATGTCCTCGGGCTTGGTGTTGGGCTCGATGAACCCCTGGGTCACGAACAGCGGGGTGTCCGTGCCGGCCGCGCCGGCGGCCAGGTTGCGGGCCCGCCAGTACGCCGAGTGCAGGTCGGGATTGTTGTTGTTGGTGAGGTTGTCGCTCAGGCACTCCGGATGGCTGTCCTCGTAGGCCGCGTTCGCCTTGTACCGGTCGCTGTCGTCGGTCAGCGCGGGGATCGTCGCGATCGAGTTGTACGCCTCCGGCGTGCCCGTGACGTTGGGCCGCGGGACCTTGTTGCTGAAGAGGTAGTTGTACATGTTCCAGACCGGTTCCTGGGCGACGACCGCCTTCAGGCTCTTGATCCGGAGGTTGTTGCCCACCAGGCCGGTGACGGCGTCATATGACTTGCCGTACATGCCGACCTTGCCCGTCGACCAGGGCTGCCTGGCCGACCACTCGATGGCGGCCCGGACGTCGGCCTGCTCGCCCGGGCCGACCCAGTCCAGGCACCCGGTGCTGCCGCCGAAGCCGCGCAGGTCCACCATGACGAAGGTGTAGCCGCGCGCCATCAGGCCGGCGCCGTCGATGAAGTCCTGGAAGCGCGAGGAGGGCCCGACCCGGTCCCATCCTTCGGAACCCGTCTGCCCGGCGTGCGCGAAGTACGGGCCTATCGAGAGGATCACCGGGGTCTTCGCGTGGGGCGGCAGGTGGGCCGGGCGCAGCACGTCGGCGTGCAACTCGACGCCGCTGTCGTCCGCGGACGGGAAGTACGCCTCCGTCCACGCGGCGCCCTCGGGAACCCGCGGGTTCTCCTCGTGCGTGACCGGGTCCCCGGGTGCCGCTCCGGTCTGGGCCGCCGCGGGTAAGCCGCCCGCGGTCAAGGTGGTGATGGTGACCAGAGCGCCGGCCGTCACAGCGGCCGACGCTCTCCCGCGAATGTTCATGGACACTCCCGTGATCATTGAGGGCTGCCATCGGAGAGTAACGATTTTCGCCGGGCTTGTCGCCACTTGACCTTTGGGCGGTTCGGGGCTCAGACGCCCTTCCGCGCCACTGACTCCCTCACGAACAGCCGGACCCAGCGCGGCATGCGACAGACCGCGCCGGCGTCGCGTCCGGGACCCGCCGCGCACGCGCGTACCGAGAGGTCACCCACCGTCAGCTCGTCGAGCGGCAGCCGGTCGCCGGCCGGCCGGTCGCCGGCCGGCCGGGCGGCGAGCCCCGCACCAGAGGATTGTTCGAGCCGCTACCGGCCTAAACTCGGATGAACATGGCAGGCGTCGCCGCGACCACACCGCATCCGTGGCTTCATGTTCCGGCGGCGTCAGCGGCGGGGTTGCCTGTGCGATGGGAGGTCGGGCATGGCCGGAGCGTCTCCCGGGACGGCTGCGGGACTGCATGGCTGCTGAGATCAGCTTCGGCATCCTCGGGCCGTGGGAGGTCCGGATCGGCCGTGACGTGCTGACCCTGCCCGTCGGCCAGCAGCGGACGGTCCTGGCGTCATTGCTGCTGTCGGTCGGGGAGTCGGTGTCGACGCGCATGCTCGCCCGGCGGCTCTGGCCGGACCAGGGGCCGGACTGGCCGCAGGGAGCGGTGCACACCTACGTCACCAGGCTGCGGCGGGTGATCGGGGCGGAGCTCATCCAGACGTGCCCGGACGGCTACCAGCTCAAGGTGGAGGCCGGCACGGTGGACCTCCACCGCTTCCGCGACCTGGTGCGCCGCGCGGACGCGGCCGCCGCCGCGGAGGAGGAGCTGGCCCTGCTGCGCGAATCGCTGAAACTGTGGCGTGGCAGGCCCTTCGGCAATTCCCGTGGCGCCTGGCTGGAGCAGGAGGTCATCCCGCTCCTGACCGAGGAGTGGTTCGCCGCCACCGAGCGCCGGATCGACCTGGAGCTGGCCACCGAGCCGCCGGGGCACCTCATCGCCGAGCTGTCGGACCTGACCCATCGCTACCCGACCCGTGAGTCGCTGTGGGCGCGCCTGATCACCGCCCTGCACCGCGGCGGCAGGCGGGCCGAGGCGCTGAGCGCCTATCAGCGCGTCCGTACGGTGCTGAGCGAGGAGCTCGGCCTGGACCCCGGCGAGCAACTGGTCCGGCTGCACCAGACGGTGCTCATGGGCGAGGCCGCCGACCATCCGGGCATCACGCCCGTCCGGCGCGAGACGCCCAGACCCCGGCAGTTGCCGCACGACATCGTGGGCTTCACCGGCCGCGGCCAGGAGCTCGCGGCGCTGGAGCGGCTGCTGTCCGGAGCGTCGGCACCCGGCCGGAACGGGCGTGCCCCGACGGTGGTGGCCATCGACGGCGCGCCCGGCGCGGGCAAGACGACGCTGGCCGTGCACTGGGCGCACCGCGTCGCCCACGCCTACCCCGACGCGCAGCTCTACCTCAACCTGCGCGGCTACGGCCCGACCGGCCCGATGACCTCGGCCGCGGCGGCGGAGAGCCTGCTGCGCCGCCTGGGCGTGGTCAGCGAGGCCATCCCCCTCGACGTGGACGAGCGCTGCGCGCTGCTGCGGACCATCCTCGCCGACCGGCGCGTGCTCATCCTGCTGGACAACGCCCGCGACGCCGACCAGGTACGCCCCCTGCTGCCGGGCACCAGCGGCCTGGTCATCGTGACCAGCCGCAACCAGTTGCGATCCCTGTCGATCCGCGACGGCGCCCACCGGGTCACGCTGGGCGCGATGCCCGAAGCGCAGGCCATCGAGCTGCTGGCGGCGACCGTCGGCTCGGCCCGGGTCGCCCGCGAGCCCGAGGCGGCCTCCAGGCTGGTCGCGCTGTGCGACCACCTGCCCCTCGCCCTGGCCGTCGTCGCCGAGCGCGCCCAGCGCGCCGCCACCCTCGGCGAGGTCGTGGAGGGGCTGGAGGACGAGAAGGCCCGCCTCGACAACCTGGGCACCGGCGAGAGCGATCCGAACACCGACCTGCGCGCCGTCCTGTCATGGTCGTACGGGGCGCTCAGCGCGGAGGCGGCCGCCACGTTCCACGCGCTCGGCCTGCAGCCCGCCGGGGACATCGCGCTGGAGGCGGCCGCGGCCCTGGCCGGGCGCTCGCCCGCCGAGGTCGAGCGCAGCCTCGACCAGCTCCTGGCCGCGCACCTGCTGGAACAGCGCCTTCCCCGGCGCTACCAGTTGCACGACCTGATCCGCCTGTACGCCGTGGACCAGGCCCGGCGGCACATGCCGGAGGAGGAGCAGCGGGCCGCCGTCCGGCGGCTGCTCGACCACTACCTGTTCACCGCCGTCAGCGCCGACCGGCAACTGCTGCCGGGCCGCCGCCGCGACTTCGTCGCCCCGATGCGGCCGCACCGGCCCCCGCCCGTCTTCGCCGACGCCGGCGAGGCGCTGGCCTGGCTGGAGGTCGAGTTCGACTCGCTGCGGGCGGTGACGTCGTGGGCGGCCGCGAACCCGTCGTGGGCCGGCTACGCCTGGCGCACGACCATGGCCATGACCAGCTTCTTCGACGCCCGCATCCCGTGGTCCGACGGCCTGGACTTCCTCATGCTGGCGGTACGTGCGGCGCGAACCGCGAACGAGCCCACCGGTGAGGCATACACCCTCAACTCCGTGGGTTGTCATTACTCCGACAGGGGCGATGTCGCGCTGGCGGAGAGATTCTTCCGCGACGCGCTCACCCGTTTCGAGTCGGCCGGGCACGTGCACGGCGAGGCCATGGCGCTGGGAAATCTCGGCATGGTCCTCGGCGAGGCCGGACAGTACGATCCGGCGGAGCGCCACCTGAGGCGCGCGCTGGAACTGCACGAGCGCAGCCGATACCCCCGCGGCATCGCGCTGGTGCTGGACAATCTGGGGATCGCCCACACCGTGGCGGGCGACTACCAGCGCGCGGTGCCGGCCTTCCGGCAGGCCCACGAGATCCTCGTCCAGGTCGGTGACGAGCCCTCCCTCGCGCAGTGCCTGCGGAACATGGGCCGCGCCTACGCGCTGATCGGCGACGTCCGCAACGCCGTCCGCGCCTTCCGCCAGGCCATCGAGGTCTTCCGCCGGATGGGCAACCAGCGCTGGGAGGCGGTCACCCTCGCCGACCTCGGCGAGGTGCTCAACGGCAGGGGGCACGCCATGCTCGCCCGCGGCATCCTGCGGACGGCCCTGCGGATGATGACGGATCTGGCCGACCCCCGCGCCCACGACCTTGAGGCGGTCCTGGCGACCACCACCTGAGCCCGTGGAGCGGTCCCCCTGGCGAGAGCGATCGGCGGCGTGGCCTAGCATGCGGACATGCAGAATGCTGCGGGCGTCGTGCTTGCGGGCGGGCGCTCCACCCGGATGGGGCAGCCGAAGGCGTGGCTGGAGTGGCACGGTTCGACGTTGCTGTATCGCACCACCGCGATGCTCGCCAGGACCGTCGGCGGCCCGGTCGTCGTGGTGGCCGCCCCCGGGCAGGAGCTGCCGCCGCTTCCCCCGGGAGTCCACGTGGCCGAGGACCCGGTCGAAGGGCTGGGCCCCATGCAGGGCCTGGCCGTGGGGCTGGCGGCGGTGGCCGGCCGGGCCGAGACGGCCTTCGTGTGCTCCACCGACCTGCCGTTCCTCCATCCGGCTTTCGTGCGCCGCGTGCTGCGCGGGCTGGGCCCGGGCACCGACGTCGCGCTGCCGGTGGCACGCGGGTTCCGGCAGCCGCTGGCGGCCGCGTACCGGACCGCCCTGGCCGGGCTGATCGCGGATCTCCTCGCCGAGGGCGACCTGCGGCCGGGCATGCTCTTCAAGCACTGCCCGGTGGTTCAGCTCGGCGACGAGGAGCTGCTCGCCGACCCCGGCCTCGCGCGCCATGATCCGGCGCTGGAGTCCGTGGTGAACGTCAACACCCCCGAGGACTACGCCGCGGCCCGCGACCGGCCGCCACCCGAGATCACGGTCGAGTGCTTCGGCGCGCTGGCGCGGAACGGCGGGCACCGGCCACGCGGCGTCCGGGCCGCCACGCTTGGAGCGGCGGCCACCGCCGCCGGGCTGGCGCTGGACCGGCATGTCGTGGCCGCGCTCAACGGCGATCAGGTCACCCGGGACGAGGCGTTGCCCCTGGTCGCGGGGGACACCGTCGCCTTCCTGTCCGCCGACGCCGGTGGCTGAGGCGCCTGGCGGGCAGCCACGACGGCCCGGGCGCAGGTCACTGGCCAGGTGGGTTTAAAGTCTGAATTATGACGCCTGGTGGTTTCTTCGGGCGGGCACTGCTCGTCGATCTCGACGGCCCGGAGGCGACGGGAGCCGCCCTCGAGCTGAGCGAGCGGGTGCTGCGGGCCTACGTGGGGGGCGTAGGGCTCGGCACCTGGTTGCTGCACCGGCTGGCCCCTGCCGGCATAGATCCGCTGTCTCCCCGGGCGCCGCTGGCCTTCGTCTTCTCCTCGCTGGTCGGGACCCCGCTGACGACCAGCGCGAAGTTCGCGGTGGTGGCCAAGTCACCGCTGACCGGGCTGCTGACCGACGCCCTCGCCTCCAGCCAGTTCGCCATCGCCGGCAAGCTCACCGGGCATGACGCGATCGTGATCCGCGGTCGCGCGGACGAGCTCTCGGTGCTGCTGATCGACGGCGACGGCGTACGCCTCGAACCGGCGCCGGAGCTGGCCGGGCTGACGGCCGCGGAGGCCGAGCACGCGGCGAGGTCCCGGTTCGGCCGCACCTGGCGCACCGCCGCCATCGGCCCGGCCGGCGAGCGCCAGGTGCGATACGCGACGATCAGCCACGACGGCCGCCACGCCGGACGGGGCGGCCTGGGCGCGGTGCTGGGCGCCAAGAACCTCAAGGCCGTGCTGGTCAGATCGGCGACCAAGGTGTCGGTCGCGGACCAGGCGGGCGTCCTGGCCGCCGCGCGTGACCTGCGCAAGCGCAGCTTCGGCCCGGCCACCGCGAAATACCGGGAGCTGGGCACGCTGGCCAACCTCCTCGCCTTCAACGCCGTCAGCACTCTGCCCACCCGCAACTTCACCGCGGCGACCTTCGAGGGCGCGCCCCAGCTCGCCGCCGAGGAGCTGCACGAGCTGCGCGGGGTGGCGCGCAACAGTTGCGCGTCGTGCTCCATCGGCTGCGAGCACATCTACTCCCGCAAGGGCGGGGGAAAGCAGCGGATGGAGTACGAGAACGTCTTCGCGCTCGGCCCGCTGTGCGGGGTGTCCGACCCCGACGACGTGTTCGCCGCCAGCGCGCGATGCGACGAACTGGGCATCGACACCATCTCCGCGGGCGGCACGATCGCCTGGGCCATGGAGTGCGTCGAGCGTGGCCTCATCGACGAGCCGTGGCTGCGGTTCGGCGACGGCGCGGCGCTGCTGCGCGCCCTGGACGCGATCGGGACCAGGGCGCCTGGCCTGGGGGAGCTGCTCGCGCAGGGGTCCCGCCGGGCCGCCGAGGTGGTCGGGCACGCCTCGATCGACTTCGCACCGCAGGTCAAGGGGCTGGAGCTGCCCGGCTACGAGCCGCGAAGCCTGCAGTCGATGGCGCTCGGCCTCGCGGTGAACGCCAGGGGAGCCGACCACAACCGGTCGGGCGCCTACGAGGCCGACCTGTCGGGCGAGCTCGACCGGCTGGACGGCGGCGCCGCCCACGTCGCCGCCGCGATCGACACCGAGGACCGCGCCGCGGTCATGGACTCGATGATCCTGTGCAAGTTCCTGCGCGGCGTCTTCGAGGACCCCTTCACGGAGTGGGCCGGGCTGCTCACGCTGGTCACCGGCTGGCGGCTCGACGCGGCCGAGCTGCGGGAGACCGCCCGGCGGATCGTCCGGGCCAAACGCGCGTTCAACCTGCGCGAGGGGGCCACCGCGGCCGACGACACGCTTCCGGCGCGGATGCTGGAGACCCCGCTGGAGCTCGGCTCGGGCCGCCGGGCGGTGCTGGACGCCGGCCGGCTGCGCTCGATGGTCGCCGGTTACTACGCCGCGCGTGGCCTCGACGGGGAAGGCCGCGTGGCGGCGGCCGATCTTGAAGATTTGCTGTTGGACTAACTCGGGGTAAATTGTATGCCGTATTCTGTATGCTCGCTATCGTGGGACTGGCGGTGCTGAGATGACGACTCTCGAAGAGCCGATAATGGCCGTACGGACTGTGGCCGTCGAGATCGACGGCCACGAGCTGACCGTGCCGGAGGGCACCAGCATCTACGACGCCGCGAAGCAGGTGGGCGTCGACATCCCGGTGCTGTGCCACAACGAGCGCTACGACCCCGTCGGCGTGTGCCGCATGTGTGTGGTGGACACCGGCGGCCGGGCCTTCGCGGCGGCGTGCGTACGTCCCTGCGAGGACGGCATGCAGGTCAAGACCAGCACTCCGGAGCTGGAGCGCAACCGGGCCACCCTGACCGAGCTGCTGATCTCCGACCAGCCGGCCCGCGCGGAGGACCCGAAACAGACCACCACCGGCGACAACCTGCTCCTCGACCTCGCCGACCGGTTCGACGTGGCCAAGGAGACGACCGACCTGCCCTGCGGCTCGGGCCGGGGACTCGACTCCTCCAACCCGGTGATCGAGGTCGACCACGACGCGTGCATCCTCTGCGACCGCTGCGTGCGGGCCTGCGACGACATCCAGGGCAACGACGTCATCGGCCGCTCGGGCAAGGGCTACTCGACCAGGATCGCCTTCGACCTCAACGACCCCATGGGGGCGAGCTCGTGCGTGACCTGCGGCGAGTGCGTGCAGGCCTGCCCCACCGGCGCCCTCACCAACAAGGCGATCAACAACATCCCCATCCGGCCCCGCGAGGAACTGGACGCGGTGGACAGCGTGTGCCCGTACTGCGGCGTCGGCTGCGCGCTCACCTACTACGTCGACCGGTCGCGCGGCGCGATCGCCTTCGCCGAGGGCCGTGACCAGCCGGGCTCGAAGAGCAGGCTGTGCGTCAAGGGCCGGTACGGCTGGGACTACGCGGCCTCGCCGCAGCGGCTCACCGTGCCCCTGATCAGGAAAGAGTCGTCCTACCCCAAGGGCCCGCTGTCGGCGGACGTGCGCGGCGACGCCTACAACGACCGGGGACGCGCCGGCGGCGGCGACCGCAGTGGCGGCGGCCGCGGCGCGAAGCTCAGCAAGAACGGCAAGGACGGCCGCCGCAAGCCCGGCGGCCTGGTCGACTACGACGAGGTGTTGCCGCACTTCCGCGAGGCCACCTGGGAAGAGGCGCTCGACCTCGTCGCCCGGCGGCTGCGGGAGATCCACGCCGAGCAGGGGCCCGGCGCCATCGCCGGGTTCGGCTCAGCGAAGTGCTCCAACGAGGAGGCCTACCTCTTCCAGAAGCTGATCAGGGCCGGGTTCGGCACGAACAACGTCGACCACTGCACCCGGCTCTGCCACGCCTCGTCGGTGGCCGCGCTCTTCGAGGGGGTCGGCTCCGGCGCGGTGTCGACCACGTACGGCGACGTCGCCAACGCCGACGTCGTGATCATCACCGGCTCCAACCCGACGGCCAACCACCCCGTCGCCAGCTCCTTCTTCAAGCAGGCCCGCCGGCGCGGCACGAAGATCGTCTACGTCGACCCCCGGGCCAGCACCGTGGCCGAGCACGCCGACTACTACTGCCAGGTCAAGCCCGGCACCGACGTGGCCTTCTACAACGGGGTCATGCACGAGGTGATCAGGCTCGGCCTGATCGACCGGGAGTTCATCCAGGCCCGGGTCTCCAACTTCGAGGAGCTGGCCCGCACGGTCAACGACTACCCGCCCGAGCGCGCCGCGCAGATCACCGGCGTGGACGCGGACCTGATCCGGGAGGTCGCCCGGGTCTGGGGCGAGGCCAAGGCCGGCGTCATCTACTGGGGGATGGGCATCTCCCAGCACACCACCGGCACCGACAACGCCCGCTGCCTGATCGCGATGTGCTCGATCACCGGCAACGTGGGCAAGCCGGGCTCCGGCCTGCACCCGCTGCGCGGGCAGAACAACGTGCAGGGCGCCTCCGACGCCGGGCTGATCCCCATGTTCTACCCCGACTACCAGGGCGTCGACGTGGAGGGCACCCGCCGGCGGTTCGAGGAGGCCTGGGGCACAAGGCTCGACCCCGAGCGCGGGCTCACCGTCACCGAGATCATCGGCTCGGTGCTCAAGCCCGGCGGCGTGCGCGGCATGTACATGCTGGGCGAGAACCCGTTCCTGTCCGACCCCAACATCAACAAGGTGCGCAAGGCCCTCGGCGCGCTGGACTTCCTCGTGGTCCAGGACATCTTCCTGACCGAGACCGCGGAGTTCGCCGACGTCATCCTGCCGGCGTCGTCGTACCTGGAGAAGGAGGGGACTTACACCAACACCGACCGCCGGGTGCAGCTCGGCCGCAAGGTGATGGACCCGCCGGGCCAGGCCCGGGTGGACTGGGAGATCGTCCAGGACCTCGCCCGCCGGATCGGGCTGGACTGGTCGTACTCCTCGCCCAGCGAGGTGTTCGACGAGATGGTCGCGCTCATGCCGTCATATGCGAACCTGCGCCACGACAACCTCGGCCTGAGCGGGAAGCTCTACCCGAACGACGATCCCGAGCACACCGACGGGACGGTGGTCATGTTCGACGAGCGGTTCAACACCGACGACGGCCTGGCCCACCTCGTCCCGGCGCAGTGGCTCCCGGCGAAGGAGCTGCCCGACGCGGAATACCCGCTGGTGCTCAACACCGGGCGGCTGCTCGAACACTGGCACACCGGGTCGATGACCCGCCGGTCGTACGCGCTGGACGCCATCTCGCCCATCGCCGAGGTGTACATGCACCCCAAGGACGCCGCCGACAGGGGGCTGTCGCACGGCCAGAGGGCCCGGGTGCGGTCCCGGCGCGGGGCCATCGAGCTGCAGGTACGCGTCTCCCACCGGGAGCAGCTCGGCAACTGCTTCATCCCGTTCCACTTCCGGGAGGCGGCGGCGAACCTGCTGACGATCGACGAGATCGACCCCTACGGCAAGATCCCCGAGTTCAAGTTCTGCGCGATTCAGGTCGAGGCGTTGAGAGACGCGGACCCCGTCAGCGACATGGGAAGTGTCTGAATGACCCTGAGTTTCGAGTTGGGACGTCCCCGGGTGCCGGGCGTGGAGGCGCGGGCCGGGAAGTTCCCCGGGCCGTCGCTGATCCCGGCGCTCAACGCCATCCAGGAGCGGCTGGGCTGGCTGCCCAGGGAGGAGCTCGAGGAGCTCTCCCGCACCATGCGGCGTCCGCTGTACGAGATCGAGGGCCTCATCTCGTTCTACCCGCACTTCCGGACGACCCCGCCCGCCAAGGTGGCGGTCAGCGTCTGCCACGACCTGTCGTGCTGGCTGCGCTCCGCCGACGACCGGATCGCCGAAGTGCGTGACCGCTACGGCGACGACACCGAGATCGAGCTCGTCGAGGTGTCCTGCCTGGGCCGCTGCGACATCGCCCCGGCGCTGGCCGTCAACGAGCGGCCCGCGCCGGTCGCCGAGGTGGACACGCTGGTCGGCGCCGCGCGGGAGGGCGAACTCGGCGAGGCGGCCGTCACCGGACGGGCCGAACCCTGGCCGAACGATCCCTACCCCGCCGGATCGGACGTCTCCGCCCGGTACGCGAGCCTGCGCGCGCTGCTGTCCGGCGAGGTGACCGCCGAGAGCGTGGTGGCCACGCTGGAGGCCTCCGGGCTGCGCGGGATGGGCGGCGCCGGGTTCCCCACCGGCAGGAAGTGGGGCCTGGTGGCCGCCGCCGAGCCGGGCGGCGTCACCTACGCGATCTGCAACGCCGACGAGTCCGAGCCGGGCACCTTCAAGGACCGCCAGATCCTGACCGACCAGCCGCACCTGGTGATCGAGGGCCTGCTGCTCGGCATGGCCGTGGTCGGAGCCGAGCAGGGCTGGATCTTCATCCGGCACGAGTACGGCCCCGAGGAGCGTGTGCTGCGCGCGGAGATCGAGGCGCTGCGCGCGGCCGGCGTGGTCGGCGCGAACGCCTGCGGCAGCGGCCGCCGCCTCGACCTCGACATCTTCGTCTCGCCCGGCGGCTACATCCTCGGCGAGGAGACCGCGCTGCTGGAGTGCATGGAGGGCCACCGCGGCGAGCCGCGCAACAAGCCGCCCTTCCCGGGCACCTACGGGCTGCACGGGCGCCCCACACTGATCAACTCGGTGGAGACCTTCGCCGACGTGCCGGTGATCCTGCAGCGCGGCGCCGGCTGGTGGGCGGAGCAGGGCGAGGGCGACTCCGTCGGCTGGAAGTTCTTCGCCGTGTCCGGCCACGTGGAGCGTCCCGGCGTCTACTGCGTGCCGATGGGCACGACCGTACGCCGGCTGATCGACGTCGCCGGCGGCGTGCTCGGCGGCGCCCAGGTCGGCGCCGTGCAGCCGGGCGGCGCCTCCAGCAACTTCATCGGCCCCGACCAGCTCGACCTGGCGCTGGACTTCGGCACGCTCGCCGAGGCCGGCACCATGCTCGGCTCCGGTGCCCTGGTGGTGCTCGCCGAGGGCACCGACCTGCTGGCCGCCGCCACGAACGTGCTGCGGTTCTTCCGCAACGAGTCGTGCGGCAAGTGCGTGCCCTGCCGGGTCGGCTCCACCAAGGCGCACGAGCTGCTGCGCGGCGTGCTGGACGCCGGCTCCGCCACCCTCGACGAGGCGGGGCGGGGGCGGATCCTGCAACTGGAGGAGACCATGCGCAAGACGTCGATCTGCGGGCTCGGGCAGGTGGCGCTGGGACCGGTGGTGTCCGTGCTCGGGCTGGACAAGGGCGGCGCGGCGGCCCGCCCGCAGCCGCGCCCCGAGGGCTCGAAGGAGCAACCGGACCGTTGAGCGGCAGGGAGTTCTTCACCGCCCGTACCCTCGCCGAGGTCCTGTACGGATTCCGGCCCGCTCACCGCACGCCCGTGGAGCAGGTCCCGCTGTCGGCTGCGCTGCGCCGGGTGCCCGCCGCGGACATCACGGCGCCCGCCGCCCTGCCCGGTTTCGCCCGTTCCACCGTGGACGGGTTCGCGGTGCGGGCGGCGGACACCTACGGCGCCTCCGACGGGCTGCCGTCCTACCTCGACCTGCTCGGCGCGGTGCGGATGGGCGCCGAGCCCACCGTGGCGGTACGCCCCGGCGGATGCGTCGCCATGCCGACCGGGGGAGTGCTCCCGGCCGGCGCCGACGCGGTGGTGATGGTCGAGTACACCGCCGAGACGATGCCGGGCACGATCGAGGTCACCCGCCCCGTCGCGCCGGGCGGCGGCCTCGTCCGCGCCGACGAGGACGTGGCGGCCGGCGGCGTGCTGGCGCCCGGCGGCCGGCCGCTGCGCGCCCCGGACCTCGGCTTCCTGGCCGCCGCCGGGGTGACCGCGGTCGCCGTGCACCGACGCCCCCGGGTGGGGATCATCTCGACCGGCGACGAGGTCGTGCCGCCCGGCACCGCGGAGCTCGCCCCCGGACAGGTGCGCGACGCCACGGCCTCCGCGCTGGCCGGGCTGGTCGCGGACGCGGGCGGCGAACCGGTGATCGCGGGCATCGTCCCGGACGAGCCCGGCGCCCTGAAGGACCGGCTGGTCGAGGTCGTGGCCGAGGCCGACCTGGTCGTCGTGTCGGCGGGCTCGTCGGTCGGCGCGCGGGACGAGACGGCGGGCGCGGTGGCCGACGTCGGTGACATCTGGTGCCACGGGATCGCCATCAAACCGGGCAAGCCCACCCTGCTGGCCGAGTCCGCCGGGATCCCGATCATCGGGCTGCCGGGCAATCCGCTGTCCGCGCTGGTCGTGTTCGGGCAGGTCGGGGTGCCGCTGCTGTGGCGCATCGCCGGGTGTGAGAGCCCGCCGCCGCCGCCGAGCACGCGGGCGCGGCTCTCGCGCGACCTGGCCTCGGCGGCCGGCCGGCTCGACGTGGTCCAGGTCACGGTCCGGGACGGCGTGGCCGAGCCGATCTTCGGCCCGTCGGCGCTACTGTCGGTGCTGACCCGCGCCGACGGTTACGCGATCGTGCCCGAACCGGCCACCGGCCTGGACGCGGGCACCGAGGTTGAGGTCATCCTGTACCGATGAGCGCAGTCAGTCCCTTCGTCTCCGATGTGCCCGCCGCGCGGGCCCACGCCGTGTGGCGCGAGGCACGCGCCGCGGCGGGATGTCCCGCCCGGGCCGGCGTGGCACGGGTGCCGGTCGGTGCCGCCGTGGGCCGGGTGACGGCCGAGCCGGTGTGGGCGTTGCGGTCCTCGCCCGCCTTCGACTCCGCGGCCATGGACGGCATCGCCGTACGCGCCGCCGACACCGCCGGCGCGGCCGAGACCAGCCCGGTGCTCCTCGCCGCGGGTGACTTCGAGGTCGTGGACACGGGTGACCCGTTGCCCGGCGGATACGACGCCGTGGTGATGCGCGAACACGTGCACCGCACCCCGGCGGGGGAGGCCGAGCTCCGCGCGGCCGTACCGCCGTACCAGCACGTCCGCTCCATCGGGGAGGACATCAGCGCCGGTGAGCTGCTGCTGCCGGAGGGCCACCGGCTGCGGCCGGTGGACGTCGCCGCCTGCGCCGCGGCGGGGGTGACCGAGCTCGGCGTCCGGAGCGTGCCGCGCGTGGTGATCGTGCCCACCGGTGACGAGATCCGCCCGATCGGCGCGGAGCTCGCCCCCGGTGACATCCTCGACACGAACTCGATGATGCTGGCCGCGCAGGCCCGCGAGGCGGGCTGCGAGGCCCGGGTCACCGAGATCGTCCCCGACGACCCCGAGACGATCACCACGGTGCTCCGGGCGGCCACCCGCGACGCCGACCTGGTCCTGCTCATCGCGGGTTCGAGCGCGGGGCGCGACGACTACACCGCCCGCGTGGTCGCCGGAGCCGGCGTCGTCGCGGTCCACGGGGTCGCCGTGCGGCCCGGCCATCCGGTCGTCCTCGGCGCGGTCGCGGAGACGCCCGTGATCGGCGTTCCCGGCTACCCGGTGTCGGCGGCGCTGACGTTCGACATCTTCGCGGCTCCGCTGCTCGCCGAGCTGGCCGGCGCCGCGCCGCGCGAGCGCCCCACGGCCACGGCGCACCTGGCCAGGAAGCTGCCCTCCGCCATCGGCATGGACGACTGGGTGCGGGTGCGCCTGGGGCGGGTTCGGGACCGGCTCGTGGCCACCCCGCTGCCGCGAGGCGCCGGTGTGCTCACCTCGCTCGTACGCGCCGACGGCCTGCTCGTGGTGCCGGCGGGCGTGGAGGGCCACCACGCGGGGGAGCAGGTCCAGGTCGAGCTGCTGCGCGGGCTGTCCGAGATCGGCCGGACCATCGTCGCGATCGGCTCGCACGACATGGTGCTCGACCTCGCGGCCTCCGCCCTGCGCGCCGCCGACCCGCTGATCACCCTGGCCTCCTCGAACGTCGGCTCGCTGGGCGGCCTCGTGGCGCTGCGCGACGGCCTGTGCCACCTGGCCGGGTCGCACCTGCTGGACCCGGCCACCGGCGAGTACACCCTGCCGTACGTGGACCGGCTGCTGGGCGCGGACGCCGACGTCGCCGTGGTCCGGCTGGTCCACCGCGACCAGGGGCTGATCGTCGCGCCCGGCAACCCGCTCGGGCTGACCGGGATCAAGGACCTGACCAGGCCCGACCTGCGGTACGTGAACCGGCAGCGCGGTGCCGGTACGCGGGCGCTGCTCGATCACGTGCTGGCCGGTCTCGGCATCGACCCGGCGGAGGTGCCCGGCTACTCCCGCGAGGAGCACACCCACCTGGCGGTGGCGGCCGCCGTGGCCGCGGGACGCGCGGACGCCGGGCTGGGCATCCTCGCCGCCGCCCGCGCCTTCGGGCTCGACTTCGTGCCGGTGGCCCAGGAGCCCTACGACCTGGTGCTGCGTACCGGCGCGTTGTCCGATGAGGCGCTGGCCCCGCTGTGGGCACTCCTGGAGCGGCCCGGCTTCCGGGCCGAGGTGGAGGCACTGGGCGGATACTCCTGCGCCGAGACCGGCCGCCGCATCCGCTGACCGAGCGCCCCACGACGGCGGAGGGGTCCCCGGCCGGGGTGACCGGTCAGCCGGTGGCGGAGTCCCGGGTGCG
Organism: Nonomuraea sp. B12E4; assembly: GCF_039871825.1. Lineage (NCBI taxonomy): Bacteria > Bacillati > Actinomycetota > Actinomycetes > Streptosporangiales > Streptosporangiaceae > Nonomuraea > Nonomuraea sp. B12E4. Next base: position 205,573 of record NZ_JBDPME010000001.1, read on the forward strand.
GCCGTGGGCGTCGTGCGGGAGGTCGGCGTAGTGCCACTGGTGGTCGCGGGCGTGCCGGCAGGCCGTCTCCAGGTCGCCGTCCTCGATCGCGGCCAGCAGCCCGGCGTGGTCGCGGACGATGTCGTGCAGGTCGACCTCGGTGGCGACCATCGTGACCGACGTGCGCGCCTCGATCTGCAGCCCTTCCCAGGTGAGCTTCAGCAGCTCGTTGTGCGCGGCCTCGACGATGCGCCGGTGGAAGGAGACGCTGGCGCGTGCCGAGCCCTCGTCGTCGCCGCGTTCGGCGGCCTCCCGCATCGCCGCCACGTCCGCCCGCAGCGCCTCCACCGGCACGGTCCCGGCCAGCAGGGCGAGCCGGGTGGCCGTCTCCTCCAGCGCGGCGCGTACGACGTAGCTCTCGCGCAGGGTCTCCTGGACGAACGGCCGGACGAAGGTGCCCCGGCGCGGCTGGGTCTCCACCAGCCGCATGGCCTCCAGCTCGCGCAGCGCCTCGCGGACGGGGGCCTGGCTGGTGCCATAGGTGGCCGCGAGCCGCGTCTCCACCAGCCGCTCTCCGGGCCTGACCTGGCCGGAGACGATCCGGCCGACCAGTGAGTCGCGGATCTGCCGCGCCAGCGTGAGCCGCGGCAGCTTGGCGGGCTCTTCGGTCATGGATCGATCCTACCGATTATCGATGGAACAAGATCCCTTGACGCGCCTCTGTCGATAATCAATTATCGATAATTATCGCGTCCGAAACCCCGGGAGGCCGCACATGGTGATCCAGGCGGTGCACGTGCCGGAGTCCGTCGAAGCCGTGGTGAGCCACTCGGCCAGGGGCGGACTGCTCATGGGCGGCGGCACGGTCGTGATGCCGCTGGTCAACGGCGGGTCCGCGGGCGTGACCGAGCTGGTCAGCCTGCGCCGCGCGGGGATGGGCGGCATCGAGGTGCGCGACGGGGTGGCCACGATCGGGGCGGCCGCCACGCTCGCCGCCGTCGGCGCCCATCCCGGCCTCGCCTTCCTGCGCCCGGCGCTGCGCACGATCGCCTCCCCGACCATCCGCAACCAGGCCACCGTGGGCGGCAACCTGTTCGTCGCGCAACCGTACGGCGACCTGGCCGTCTGCCTGCTCGCCCTGGACGCGACCTGCGAGATCGCCGGCCCGGCCGGCCGCCGGGAGGCCCCGGTGGCCGACGTTCTGTCCGCCGGGATCGCGCCGGGCGAGGTCGCCGTCGCGGTACGGGTCACGCTGCCGGAGCCGGGTACCTGGCACTACCACAAGGCCATGCGCCGCCGCCTGAACTCGGCCGCCGTCGTGACCGTCGCCTCCGTCACCTCGGCCGGCGACTGCCGGATCGCGCTGGGCGGCGTCGCCCCGCGTCCGGTCCGCGCGGTCTCCGCCGAACGCCTGCTGCGCGGCCGGCCGCTGACCCACGAGAGCCTCACGGAGGCGGGCGAGGCGGCCCGCGCCGACATCGACCCCTTCGACGACGCCTACGCCAGCGCGTGGTACCGGGCACGTGTCCTGCCCGTGCACCTGCGCCGTGCCTTCCTCCCCTGAGGGCTCCTCCCCTCGGGACTCCTCCCCGCGAACTCATCCCCGGAAGAGGTGGGACCGTGCCGTCACAGATCGTCTCGCTCGTCGTCAACGGTGAGCGACGCGAGTTCATCGCCGCGCCGGGAGCCACACTGCTCGCCGGCCTGCGCGAGGCGCTGGGGCTCACCGCCGCCAAACGCGGCTGCGCGCAGGGCGCCTGCGGCAGTTGCACGGTCCTGGTGGACGGCCGGCCCGAGGCCGCCTGCCTGGTCGCGGTGGAGACCGTCGCCGGCGCCTCGGTCGGCACGCTGGAGGGGGTCGGCGCCGGAGGCGACCTGGACGAGGTGCAGAGCGCCTTCGTCGACTGCTTCGCCACCCAGTGCGGCTTCTGCACCTCCGGCATGATCATGGTCGCCGAGGCGCTGCTCGATCGCGACCCCGACCCGAGCGAGGCGGACGTCATCGAGGCCATCTCGGGGAACGTCTGCCGGTGCACCGGCTACCGGCCCATCGTGCTCGCCATCCTGGAGGCGGCCCGGCGGCGCCGCGAGCGGGCGGTGGCGCGATGACGTACCGGCTCGCCCCCATCGACACCGGCACCTTCGCCGCCGAGCGGAACGGCGGCGACTTCACCGTCATCGGCTCGGTGGTACGGCGCTCCGACGCGCGCGGGCACGTCACCGGGCGGACCGAGTTCTTCGAGGACGTGGCGCCGCCGCGGCTCGCGCACCTGAAGATGCACCGCTCGGCCCGGCACCACGCGCGGATCAGGGACGTGGACCTGACCGGGGCGCTGGCGGTGCCCGGCGTGCTGCGCGTCCTCACCCACGCCGACGTGCCGAACAACCTCTACACCGTGCTCAAGCTGATCGGGGTGCAGCCGGACGACGAGCCCGTCCTGGCCGTGGACAAGGTGCGCTACCTCGGCGAGCCCATCTGCGCCGTGGTCGCCGAGACCGAGGCGGCCGCGCTGGAGGGCGCGGCCCGGATCGAGGTCGCCTACGAGGACCTGGAGCCGGTCTTCGACGTCGAGGAGGCGCTGAAGGAGGGCGCGCCGCTGGTCAACGAGTACCAGGGGCAGAACCACTTCGTCTACGAGGGCCACCACTGCCGGCGCATCCGGTTCGGCGACGTCCAGGAGACCTTCGCGCGGGCCGACCACGTCTTCGAGTGGCGCTACCAGTCGGCGCCGATCGAGCACGCCCCCGTCGAGACCACCGGCTGTGTCGTCGTCCCGCAGGCCGACGGGCGGCTGCGCATCCACTCCGACACCCAGGCGTGCTTCTTCACCCTGGACAACACGGCGCTCATCCTCGGGACGCCGTTCAACAAGCTGCGCATCGTGGGCGGAACGGTCGGCGGCGGTTTCGGCGGCAAGGTGGACGTGGTGGTCGAGCCGATCGCGTGCGTCGCCGCGATGGCGATCGACCGCCCGGTCAAGTTCGTCTACGACCGGGCCGAGGAGATGCAGGTCTCCTCGCCCCGCGCGGCCGAGCGCATCTACATCAAGGACGCGGTCATGGACGACGGCCGGATCATCGGCCGCCAGGTCACCCTGTACGTCGACGCCGGCGCGTACGCCCGGCACACCCCGTACGGCACCACCAAGGCCGCCGCCCACCTGCCAGGCCCCTACGCGATCCCGAACGTGTGGGCCGACTGCCACTGCGTGTTCACCAACCGCACGCCGTCCAGCGCCATGCGCGGGTTCGGCGTGACCATCGCCGACTTCGCGCTGGAGTCGCAGATGGATCAAATCGCCCGTGCCCTCGGCATGGACCCGCTCCAGCTCCGGCTGATCAACGCCTACCGCGACGGCGACCTCAAGGCCCACCGCAAGGTCGCCGAGGGCACGGCCCTGGTCGAGGTGATCCAGAAGGCGGCGGAGCTGGCCGGGCACGAGCTGCCCGAGGTCTTCCGCCGGATGTCCTCCACGACCCGAGAGGGGCTGTAGCGATGGCCAGGCTGCGTGGCCGGGGGTACGCGTCGGTGAACTATCCGACCGGCATGAACCTGGGCGGCGACCCCTCGCAGGCGCTGATCCACGCCACCACCACGGGCACGTTCGTGATCTCGCTGTCCTCGGTGGACCTGGGCCAGGGCATCAAGACGATCGCCGCCCAGTGCGCCGCGGAGACGCTCGGCCTGCCGATCGAGAACGTCCTGGTCGACACCGCCGACACCGACACCGGCCCGCACTGCATGGGCACCTTCGCCAGCCGCGGCACCCACCGCGTCGGCAACGCCGTCATCATGGCGGCGGCCGAGGCGCGCGGCGTGATGCTGGAGGTCGCCGCCGAGGAGCTGGAGGTGGACGCCGCGGACCTGGAGACCGACGGCACCGGCCACATCCTGGTCAAGGGCGCGCAGGACAAGCGCATCCACGTCACCGACCTGGCGCTGGCCGCGCACTTCAGGCACGGGCGGACGATCTCCGGCCGCGGCATCTACCTCAAGGAGCCGAGCACGCCGGTGCCCGAGACGGGGGAGATGGACCCCGACTCCTGCCAGGCGCACGCGTGCACGGTCGCCGTCGTCGAGGTGGACGACGAGACCGGGGTGGTGGAGGTGCTGGAGCTGTTCAACACCTACGAGATCGGCCGGGCGCTCAACCCGGCCATGGCGACGCAGCAGGTGGAGGGCGGGGCGTGGATGGGGTTGTCGCACGCCCTGTTCGAGACCACCGAGCCGTACTATCCGGCCCGCGACCACGGGCCGCGCGACTTCGCCGGTTACCTGATGCCGGGGCCCGCCGACCTCCCGGTACAGCACAGCCTGCTCCTGGAGCGCCCGGCCGGGAACGGGCCCTTCGGGGCGAAGGGGATCGGCGAGATGACGGCGAACGCCCCGATCCCGGCCATCGCCAACGCGATCTTCGACGCCTGCGGCGTGCGCCTGACGTCGATGCCGTTCACCCCAGAACGCGTCCTGCGAGGGCTGGACGCCTTGAAGGAGGAACCATGTTGAAGGTCATTTCGCTGCTCAAGCGGGCTGAGGGCATGTCCCATGAGGAGTTCGCGAAGTGGGTGGTGGAGGAGCACGTGGACTTCGCCAGGAAGCTGCCCGGCCTGCGCAGGTACACGGTCAGCGTGAGCAACGGCGCGGACGGGGCGTACGACTCGGTGAACGAGCTGTACTTCGACGACGAGGAGGCCCGCGCCGCCGCGTTCGGCTCCGAGCACGGCAAGGCCGCGGCGGCCGACGCGGCCGCGCACACCTCGCAGCGCGTCCACCTGCTGACCACCGAGCACGCGCAGCTGTGACCCCCGACCCCGGCGAGCTGTCGGCGGCGCTGGCGGGGCAGGGGTACTTCGCGGACGAAGGGCTGTGCACGGCCATCCACCTGGCGCTGCGGCTGGGCCGGCCGCTGCTGCTGGAGGGCGAGCCGGGCGTCGGCAAGACCGAGGTGGCCGCGGTGCTCTCGCGCGTCACCGGCCTGGAGCTGATCCGGCTGCAGTGCTTCGAGGGGCTGGACTCCGGCCAGGCCCTCTACGAGTGGGACTACCCCAAGCAGCTCCTCCAGGTCCGGGTGGCCGAGAGCCGCGGCCAGGAGGTCGGCGACCTGTACCGCGAGGAGTTCCTGCTGCGCCGGCCGCTGCTGCGGGCCGTGCGGGCGGAGCGGGGGGCGGTGCTGCTGATCGACGAGATCGACCGGGCCGACAGCGAGTTCGAGGCGTTCCTGCTGGAGTTCCTGGGCGACTTCCAGATCACGATCCCGGAGCTGGGCACCGTACGGGCGGGCACGCCGCCGATCGTGGTGCTGACCTCCAACCGGACGCGCGAGCTGCACGACGCGCTCAAAAGGCGCTGCCTCTACCACTGGATCGCCTTTCCCGAGCCGGACCGGGAGCGGGAGATCCTGCGGGCCTCGGTGCCCGGGCTGGAGGAGCGGGCGGCAGACGGGCTCGTCCGGGCGGTGCAGCGCGTACGGCGGTTGCCGCTGCTCAAGCGGCCCGGCATCGCCGAGTCGGTGGAATGGGCCCGCGGCGCCCTGGCCCTGGCGGAGGGCGGCAGCCCGTGGCCGGTGGCGCTGCGCCGGGCCCTCGGCCTGCTGATCAAGGACGAGGAGGACACCCGGCTCCTCCTGGGCCATGCCGAGGAGCTGTTCACCGATGCCTGACCCGAGCGCCGGTCCCGTGCCTGCCGGTCCCGCAGCGGCCGGTCGCGCACCGGCCGGTCCCGCCCCGATCGGTCCCGTGCCGGCTGGTCCCGAGCCGGCCGGTCCGGCCGCGGTCGGGCCGGCCGGGCCGGCCGGGCTCGCCGCGGATCACCTGTGGGGGTTCCTGGCCGCGCTGCGCGGGGCCGGGCTGCCCGCCGCGCCGGCCAAGCGGGCGGACCTGCTGCGGGTGATCGCCGAGTCCCCGCCGCCCGGCATGGCCGCCCTGTACTGGTACGCCCGGATCACCCTGCTGCAGGACGTGAGCGACCTGCCCGCCTTCGACCGCGTCTTCGACGCCTGGTTCCGGCGGGCCGCCCCCGGCGAGCCGCCGATCCGGGAGGAGGACGAGCGGGCCCCGGCGCCCGGCGGCCCCGGCGCGGACCACCCGCCGTCCCACGAGGTACGGCCGGGGGACGGGATCGAGGCCAGCACCCTCAGCACCTACGGCACGCGGGACTTCGGCCGGACCGGCGAGCGCGGGCGGGCGATCATGCGGGCCCTCGAAGCCGCCTGGCCCGCCGCCCTGCCCGCCACCCGGTCGAGGCGCCGCCGCCCGGCCAGGTCGGGGGACCGGCTGGACGTGCGGCACGCCTGGCGGCGCGCCCACCGCCACGACGGGGAGATCATCGAGCTGCGCCACCTCGACCGCCCGCCCCGCCCCCGCCGGCTGCTGATCCTGGTCGACGTCTCCGGCTCGCTGCGGCAGCACACCCCGGACCTGCTGCGGGTGGCGCACACGGCGCTGCGTGCCGCGCCGGCCCGTACCGAGGTGTTCACCTTCGGCACCCGGCTCACCCGGATCACCGCCGCGCTCGCGCACCCGTACGCCGACCAGGCGCTGAGGTCGGTGTCGGCGCTGGTCACGGACGCCGACGGCGGCACCGCGATCGGCGCGGCGCTGGAAGGCTTCCTGGCCAACACGCGCTTCGCGGCGCTCGCCCGGGGCGCGCTCGTGATCGTCCTGTCCGACGGGCTCGAACGCGGCGACCCCGCCCCCATGGTCCGCGCCACGGCCCGGCTGTCACGGCTCGGCCACCGGCTCGTCTGGTGGTCCCCGCTGGCCTGCTCGCCCACCTACCGCCCCGCCACCCGCGCCATGTCCGCCCAGCTCCCGAGCCTCGACCACCTCGGCGGCGTCCGCGACCTGGCCACCGCGCTGGAGGAGGTCCACCGCCTCCCCGCCGTCCTGTCCGGCCCCCGCCGCACGGCGGCACGACACTGGTCCGCCCAGCACCCGATGGGAGCAACCCGATGACCGCTTCCTCCCCCGGCCGCTCCGGGATCGTCGACGCGCACCACCACATCTGGCGCGCCGCCGACCTGCCCTGGCTGCGGGGGGAGATGGTCCCGCGCATCTTCGGCCCGTACGAGCCGATCCGCCGCGACTATCCCTCCTCCGAGTACGTCGCCGAGGCCGTCCCCTGCGGCATCTCCTCGGCGGTCTACGTCCAGGCCAACTGGGCGATCGGCCGCTCCGTGGACGAGGTGCGCTGGCTGCGGGACGTCCACGCCGAGACCGGCTGGCCCACCGCCGTGGTGGGCTGCGCCGACCTCTTCGACGAGAACGCCCCCGAGGTCCTGCGCCGCCAGGCCGCCCTCACCCCGCTCGTCCGCGGCACCCGGCTGCAACTGCACTGGCACGAGCGGCCCGAGTTCCGCTTCGCCGCCGCCCCCGACCGCATGAAGGACCCGGTCTTCCGGCGCAACCTCGCCGCCGTCGCCGACCTCGGCTGGCTGTTCGAGCTCCAGGTGTTCCCCGGCCAGATGCCCGATGCCGCGGACCTGGTGGCCGCCTTCCCCGGGCTGACGTTCGTGCTGGTCCACGCCGGGATGCCGGTGGATCTCGACCCGCCGGGCGTCGCGGAGTGGACGCGGGGCATGAAGCTGCTGGCCGAGCACCCCAACGTCGTGGTGAAACTCACCGGCCAGGGCACCTTCGTGCACCGCGTGGACCGGCCGCTGATCGAACGGGTGACCGCCACGTGCCTGGACCTGTTCGGCTCCCGCCGCTGCATGTGGGGCAGCAACTTCCCCATCGAGAAGCTCTGGACCGACCTGCCCACCCTGCTGTCCACCTGGCAGGACGTGCTGGCCGGCCGGACCGCCGAGGAGATCGGCGACGTGTTCACGGCGACGGCCACCCGCGTCTACGGCCTTTGAAGCGCGGCGCGGCCCGGGCCGCGCCGCGCTTCGTGATCTAGCAGGTGCCGACCTCGTAGTAGGCCGGGCCGGTCTGCCGGAGAGTGGTGATCACGAACGTGTTCCACAGGCCCATCGGCTGGTTCGAGCCGTTGGCGTAGACGTAGCCCGCCGACTGGTGGGCGCGCCCCTCCTGGGTGTGGGCGTAGTTGCTGGCGGTGAAGCACCCGACCGGCGGCGTGGGCGTCGGGTCGGGGTCGGGGTCCGGGTCCGGGTTACCGCCGGCGAGGTCGAAGAAGCGGGTGTCGTGGTAGGCCGAGCAGATGGTGTCCAGGAAGAAGGCGCCCGCCGTGCCGCACTGCTCGGCGCCGCCGCCCGGGTCCACCGGGGTGCCGTGGCCCATCCCGGCGATCTTGTAGTAGCGCAGCGCGCCCGTCCCGTACGTCTCCAGGGTCGTGCCGCCCGGCAGGCTCGCCGTCGAGGCCGGCGTCGTGGGCAGGCCGAGCACGTTGGTGAACTGGTCTCGCAGCTCGTCGCCGTTGGCCTTGTTGACCGTGTAGTCGGCCTGGCCCTGCCAGATCGCCACCTTCGGCCTGGGGCCGGTGTAGCCGGCGTACGCGGCCCGGACCGGCGCGCCCCAGTCGGCGGGCGTCCTGCTCACCGGGCCGAGCATGCAGGTGTAGGTGGCGGCGGGCGGGGAGCAGCGGTACGGGATGCCCGCGACGATCGAGGCGGCGTGGAACAACTCGGGATAGGTGGCGATCATGACGGCGGTCATCGCGCCGCCCGCCGACAGCCCGGTGATGGAGATCCGGGCCGGGTCCAGCCGGTACGCGCTCGTCGCGTACGTCACCATCTGGGCGATGGACAGCGCCTCGCCCTGGCCGCGCCGGATGTCGCCCTCCTGGAACCACTGGAAGCAGTTCGTGGGCGGTGTCGTGGCCTCCGGGAAGATCAGGGCGAAGGCGTGCTGGTCGGCGAACTTCCGCCAGCCCGAGTTGGCGTGGTACGCGCTCGCGCTCTGCGTACAGCCGTGCAGGGCGACGACGGCGGGGGAGCCGGGCGGGAGGTTGTCGGGCACGTAGGCCCACATGTTGAGGGCGCCGGGGTTCGAGCCGAACCCGGTGACCCTGACGAGGGTGGCCGCCTGGGAGGCCGCCGGGAGGGCGATCAGCGCGAGGGCCGTCAGAGTGAGGGAGAGGAGCGCGGTCACGGCGCGGCTGAGGAGTGCATACATGGTCGACTCCGGGGTGAGGCACTTGCCGTGACCGTACGTTCTGTGCCTACCTCCTGATATGTGTCAGGAGCCCGGTTTCGGGGCGCCGGGCATGTGCGCCCGGCACCCCGAACTCTCCACCGGACGGGTCATGAAAGGGGCGCGACCATGTGCTCGCCGTCCTTGTCGATCAGGCCCCGCGCGGCGAGCAGCGCGGTGCGCGCGGCCCCGAGCAGGCCGGACTGCCGCCCCAGCACCGACGGCTCGACGGTGGTCCGCCGCACGAAGCCGAGCGTGGCCAGCCGCTTGATGTGGCCGCGCAGGGGCGCGAACAGCACCTGGCCCGCCGCCGAGACCCCGCCGCCGATCACGACCCGGTCGAGGTCGCACAGCGTCGCCGTCGCCACGATCCCGCGGGCCAGGGCCTCGGTGCCCTGGTCGAAGGCGGCCAGCGCGACGGGGTGACCCCGACCGGCGTCGGCGGCCAGGGCCCGGGCGTCGGAGCCGGTCCAGCCGCGCTCCCGGGCCCACCGGACCATCGACGGGCCGCTGGCGAGCGCCTCCACGCAGCCGGCGCTCCCGCACGAGCAGGCGGGCCCGCGCGGATCGACCACCACGTGGCCGATGTGGCCGGCGTTGCCGCTCGGCCCCGGGTAGGGGGCGCCGTTGAGCACCAGGCCGCCGCCGATGCCGGTCGAGACGACGATCCCCAGCATGGAGGCGGTGCCGCGGCCCGCGCCGTGCCAGTGCTCACCCACCGCGGCCGCGATGCCGTCGCCCACCAGGGTGACCGGCACCCCGGGCACGATGTCGCCGGCCAGCTCGACCAGCGGGAAGTCCCGCCAGGCGGGGATGTTGACGGGGCTCACCGTGCCGCGCGCCATGTCGAGCGGCCCGGCCGAGGCCAGCCCGACCGCGCTGATCGGCACGCCTTCGGCCACCGAGGTCAGCAACGCCCGCAGCGCCTCGCCGAGCTGCGGCTCCGTCGCCGGGGTGGGGGTCTCGGAGTGCCTGCTCACCTGCCCGTCCGCGCCGACCAGCCCAGCAGCGATCTTGGTGCCGCCGATGTCCACGGCGAGCACGGCATTCTGGTCCACTTGACCGTCCTGTTCTGATCAGTCGGCGACGAGCGCTGACAGTTGTGGCGAGTACGTGGCGTGCAGGACGAGCGCGGCACCGCCCACGACGGCGGCGTCCGCGCCGAGCGGGGACGGGGCGACGCCGACGAGCCGGATGTGGCGGGCCAGCGGCCTGGCGGCCAGCGCGGAGGAGACGGCGTCGACGTACCGCTTCTCGACGTGCTCGATGCCGCGACCCCCGAGCACGATGAGATCGACGTCGACGAAGTTGGCGAGGCTGACCGCGACCGAGCCGACGTGTCCCGCGGCCTCGTCGATGACCGCGGCCGCGAGCGGATCGCCGGCGCCGGCCGCGACCCGGATCGCGGCGTGGTCGACCGAGCCCGGATCGCGCTCGAACGCCTCCCGCAGCACGCTCGCCCCGCACCCGCGGGCGAGCCGGCGGTGCACCTCGGTGACGATCGCGGACGGGCTGACGAGCGTCTCCAGGCAGCCCCGGTCGCCGCAGTAGCACTCCGGCCCGTCGGGCAGCACGGAGGAGTGCCCGAACTCCCCGGCGTTCAGCGAACCGCCCCGGTAGACCTGGTGATTGAGGACGAGACCGCCGCCGATGCCGGTGCCGAAGAAGAAGTACGCGAAGTTCGCCACGCCCCGGCCGGCGCCGGACCACCGCTCGCCGACCGCGGCCGCGGTGGCGTCGTTGTCCAGCGTCACCGGGAGGCCGGTGCTGTCGTGCAGCATCTCCTGTAACGGCACCCGGGTCCAGTGCGCGAGGTTGGGCGGGGAGACGACCAGGCCGAGATCCTGATCGATCGGGCCCGGGCTGGCCACGCCGAGTCCGAGCACCCGGCCGGGCGGGACGGCCGCCGCGTCGAGCGCCTCGGCGACCAGTCCGGTCATGGCCGCGACGACCTCCGCCGGGTCGGTGCCGGGCGGGGTGGGGCGTCGCTTGACCACCATCGGCCGGCCGAGCAGGTCGACCACGGCGCAGGTGAGCTCGACCGGGTCGAAGTGCACTCCGACCGCGCTGCCCGCGTCGGCGTTGATCCGCAGCGCGACGCGGGGCTTCCCGCCGCTGGAGACCCGGTTGGCGTGGTCCTCCCGCACGATGCCCTCGTCGAGCAGCCGGCGTACGATGCCGGAGACGCTCTGGGGTGTGAGGCCGGTGCGCTGGGCGATCTCCACCCGGCTGATGCCGTCACAGAGCTGGATCTGGTCCAGCACGACCGCGCGGTTGTACCGCCCCACCTTGGGGAGATTCGTACCTGCTTGTCGCACCCGAGATCCTCTCTGCTCGCCGCCTCGGCCATTCTGCACCAGGGCGTTGACTTAGTAAAACAAATGGATTTAGATTCCTCCCCATAGCTGTAACCTGCCGGACACATAAGCACCGCCCGCAGGGACCGGCACCCGGTGCCGTGACTGCGGACCGATAGACCAGGCCATCGGAGGCAAGTAGATGTCCAGGACACCCCGCACCCCTCGAGGACCGGACCCGCGTGGTCCTCGAGGCACCACCAGCGCGGAGCCCCGGCCATGACCCAAGCCTCGAGCCTGCTCGAGATGCGTTCCATCACCAAGACCTTTCCGGGCGTGACGGCGCTCGCCGACGTCAACCTCAGGGTCCGGGAAGGCGAGATCCACGCGATCTGCGGTGAGAACGGCGCGGGCAAGTCCACGCTCATGAAGGTGCTGAGCGGCGTGCACCCGTACGGCACCTACACCGGGGACATCGTCTACCAGGGCAAAGAGGTCCGGTTCGGCGACATCCGGGGCAGTGAGCAGGCCGGCATCGTCATCATCCACCAGGAGCTCGCGCTGGTGCCGGGCATGTCGATCGCCGAGAACATCTTCCTCGGCAACGAGCCGCGCAGGCGCGGCGCGATCGACTGGAAGGCCGCCCAGCACCGGGCGCTCGAGCTGATGGAGCAGGTCGGGCTCCGGGAGGACCCGGACACCCTGATCAAGGACATCGGTGTCGGCAAGCAGCAGCTCGTGGAGATCGCGAAGGCGTTCGCCAAGGACGTCAAGCTGCTCATCCTCGACGAGCCGACCGCGGCGCTCAACGAGGCCGACTCCCAGCACCTGCTCGACCTGCTGCGCGGTTTCCGGGAGCGGGGGATCACCTCGATCATCATCTCCCACAAGCTGAACGAGATCGCGGCGGTCGCCGACACCATCACGATCCTGCGGGACGGCCGCACGATCGAGAGCCTCGACGTCAAGGCCGACGGCGTGGACGAGGACCGCATCGTGCGCGGCATGGTCGGCCGCGAGCTGCACAGCCGGTTCCCCGATCACACGCCGCGCATCGGCGAGGTGTTCTTCGAGGTCCGCGACTGGACGGTGCGGCACCCGATCGCGGCCGACCGGCTGGTGTGCAAGGGGTCGACCTTCAACGTCCGGCGCGGCGAGATCGTCGGGTTCGCCGGACTCATGGGGGCCGGGCGCACCGAGCTCGCGATGAGCCTGTTCGGCCGCTCCTACGGCGTCTACCTGTCCGGCCAGGTCTTCAAGGACGGTCAGGAGATCCAGCTGAGGACGGTGGCCGAGGCGATCCGGCACGGTCTCGCGTACGTGAGCGAGGACCGCAAGGCGGTCGGCCTCAATCTGCTCGACGACATCAAGACCTCGATGACGGCGGCCAAACTGTCGAAGATCTCCCACCACGGGGTGATCGACCAGGTCCGCGAGCATCTGGTCGCCGAGGAGTACCGCGAGAACCTGCGGGTCAAGACGCCGAACGTCGACGAGGGCGTGACGAAGCTCTCCGGCGGCAACCAGCAGAAGGTCGTCCTGGCGAAGTGGATGTTCACCGACCCCGACCTGCTGATCCTCGACGAGCCGACGCGCGGCATCGACGTGGGCGCCAAGTATGAGATCTACGGGATCATCCAGCGCCTCGCCGACCAGGGCAAGGGCGTCATCGTCATCTCCTCGGAGCTGCCCGAGCTCATCGGCCTGTGCGACCGCATCTACACCGTGTTCGAGGGCTCCATCACCGGCGACGTGCCGCGTGGCAAGGCCGATCCGGAGCTCCTCATGAAGCAGATGACCTCTATGAAGAAGATCCCCACGCCATGAGCCGCATCAAAGACCTGCAGAAGAACCTCTTCGGGGGCACGACCTCCAATGCCCGCCAGTTCGGCATGATCTTCACGCTCGTGGCGATCGTGCTGCTGTTCCAGATCTGGACCAACGGGCTGACGCTGACCTCCGGCAACCTCATCGCGGTGGTCAGCCAGTACTCCTACATCCTGATCCTGGCCATCGGCATGCTGATGGTGATCGTCGCCGGGCACATCGACCTGTCGGTCGGCTCGATCGCCGCCTTCACCGGCATCGTGGTCGCCAAGGCGATGCAGGAATACGCGATCCCGTGGCCGCTGGGCATCGTGCTCGGCCTGGTCGTCGGCGCGCTGATCGGGGCCTGGCAGGGGTTCTGGGTGGCCTACGTCGGGGTGCCGGCGTTCATCGTGACCCTGGCCGGCATGCTGCTGTTCCGCGGCGGCAACCAGTACATCGGCAACGCCGACACGGTGCCGGTCCCGCCCGGCTTCCGCGAGATCGGCGCCGGCTACCTGCCCGAGGTGGGACCGAACACCGGGTACAACAACCTGACGCTGCTGCTCGGCGTGCTCGCCTGCGTGGGCGTCATCTGGCGGGAGCTGAGGGCGCGGAAGACGCGGCGCGAGATGAACGCCGAGGTCGCGCCGATGTGGATCTCGCTGCTGCGGCTGGCCGTGATGCTGGGCGTGATCATCTTCGCCACGCTGCGCTTCGCCGGTGGCCGCATCGGCACGAGCCTGCCGATCTCCGGCATCATCCTGATCGTGCTGGTGCTCGCGTACTCCTTCTACACGCGCAACACCATCGGGGGCCGGCACATCTACGCCGTCGGCGGCAACGCCCGGGCGGCGGAGCTGTCCGGCGTGAAGCTCAAGCGGGTCAACTTCTTCGTCATGATGAACATGTCCGTCCTGGCCGCCCTGGCCGGCATGATCTTCGTGGCGCGATCGGCGGCCTCCGGCCCGCAGGACGGCCTCAACTGGGAGCTCGACGCCATCGCCGCCGTCTTCGTCGGCGGCGCGGCGGTCTCCGGCGGCCTCGGCACCATCAGCGGATCGATCGTCGGCGGCCTCGTCATGGCCCTGCTCAACAACGGCCTGCAGCTTGAGGGCGTCGGCTCCGACATGGTCCAGATCATCAAGGGCCTGGTCCTGCTCCTCGCCGTCGCGCTCGACGTCTACAACAAGAGCCAGGGACGCTTCTCGATCATCGGGTCGATCATGCGCCCGTTCCGGCGGGACGCTCCGGCCGGAACGGCGGATCGATCACCTACGAGCCCCGATCCCGACAAGACTCCCGTCGCCGGCTGACCGCTCGACCACCGACACGGCGCCGCACTCCAGAGCGCTCACCCCTGAATCAAAGTAAAGAAGGGCCTTTTCATCCCATGCGCACATACTTCTCCAGAAGCATCGCGGCCGTCGGCGCCGTGGCGCTCCTCACCCTGGGCGCCGCCTGCTCCACCGAACGTGAAGGCGCCACCAGCGCCGGCACCAGTGGCAGCACCGCTGCGGCCAAGGGCTTCCCGGCCGACTCGCTCATCGGCGTCGCGCTGCCGGCGAAGACCTCGGAGAACTGGGTGCTCGCCGGTGACCTGTTCACCAACGGGCTCAAGGAGGCCGGGTTCAAGTCCGACGTGCAGTACGCGGGCGCGTCGACCACCGTCGCCGACCAGCAGGCGCAGATCTCCAGCATGGTCACCAAGGGCGCGAAGGTCATCATCATCGGCGCGACCGACGCCGCGCAGCTCGCCACCCAGGTGGGCCAGGCCAAGCAGTCCGGCGCGACCGTCATCGCCTACGACCGGCTCATCACCAACACCGCGGACGTGGACTACTACATCGCCTTCGACAACTTCAAGGTCGGCCAGCTGCAGGGCCAGGCCCTGCTCGACGGCATGAAGGCCAAGAAGGAGAAGGGCCCGTGGACGGTCGAGCTGTTCTCCGGCTCGCCGGACGACAACAACTCCGCCGTCTTCTTCAACGGCGCGATGGACGTGCTCAAGCCGCTCATCGACAAGGGTGACGTGGTCGTCGGCTCGGGTCAGACCGACATCAAGCAGACCGCGATCCAGGGCTGGAAGGCCGAGAACGCGCAGCAGCGGATGGACTCGCTGCTGACCTCGACCTACAACAGCGGCGGCAAGACCCTCGACGGCGTCCTGTCCCCGAACGACACCCTCGCCCGCGCGATCATCACCTCGGTGAAGGGCTCGGGCAAGCCGATTCCCGTCGTGACCGGGCAGGACTCCGAGGTCGAGTCGGTCAAGTCGATCATGGCGGGCGAGCAGTACTCGACGATCAACAAGGACACCCGCAAGCTCGTCGCCGAGTCCGTGAACATGGTCAAGACCCTGCAGTCCGGTGGCACACCCCAGATCAACGACACCAAGACGTACGACAACGGCTCCAAGGTCGTCCCGGCCTACCTCCTCCCGCCGGTCATCGTGACCAAGGAGAACGCGGCCGAGGCCTACGCCGACGACCCCAAGCTGGCTCCCCTCACCAAGTAGCAGGGCACCGACCTCGCGCGTCCCTGAGGCCGATCCCGGGGACGCGCGGAAGGAAACATCGTGAGACTCGCGCGTACCCGGACCGTCCTCGCCATGCTCGTCGCGGGCGCGAGCGGATTATTGACCGCCGCGCCCGGCTCCGGGGCGGTGGCGGCCACACCGACCTGCGACCTCGTCGTCGCGGGCGTCAAGCCCGACGTGCGCGTCCAGCGGGACTGGGAGCGCTTCGGAGACCGCGCCGCGGCCGGGGAGTGGGCCGGAGCCGACGGCACGTACTCCGCGGCGCTGCCCGACGGGCGCATCGCCTGGCTGTTCAACGACACGTTCCTCGGACCGGTCGGGCCGGGCCGCTCCATCCGGCCGCACGACCCGGTGCACAACACGATCGTCACCACCCGGCGCGGCAGCGACCGGCCGGCCACCACCATGCTGGGCGGCGGCACCGCCGAGCAACCCCTGCCCATCGTGGGACCCCCCGGTACGGACGAGCCGTGGTACTGGAACGCCGACGGCATCGTCGACGCGGGCAGGCTCTACGTCTTCGAGGCGAAGCAGCGGGCCGCCGGGGAGGGCCACTTCGGCTTCGAGTGGATCGGGACCGACCTCGCCGTGCTCTCGCTGCCGGACCTGAAGGTCGAGCGGGTCGTGCCCACCTACGACTCGGCCGACATCACCTGGGGCGTCGAGCTCCTGCCCGTGGACGACTACATCTACGTCTACGGGGTGCGGCAGCTCAAGGAGTGGCCGGGGACCAAGGAGGCCCTCGTCGCCCGGGCCCGCAAGGGCGAGCTGGACGGTGCGTGGGAGTTCTACACGGGGAGCGGCTGGTCGCCGGACGAGCACGACGCGACGGCGATCGCCGGTGACGTCGGCTCATCGTACGGCGTCTCCGAGGTCGACGGCCGGTACGTCATGGTCACCACCGACAGCTTCCTGGGCTCGGCGATCTACACCCTGACCGCGTCAAGCCCCTTCGGCTTCACCGGGGTCGCCCGCGAGCAGATCTACGACACGCCCGAGGGCCGGCCGTCGTACGACGAGAACGCCTCGGGCGACATCTACACCTACAACGTCGCGGCCCACCCGGTGCTGAGCGGCCGGAACACGCTCGTCGTGTCGTACAACGTCAACAGCACGGGCATCGACGACCTCTTCCACGACATCAGCAACAACCGGGCCCGCTTCCTGGAGATCCGCTTCACCCCACAGTGCCGGCCGTCCTAGACGGTGTGTGACTGAGCGCCACGGCCGGCGGGGATCGCCGGCTGTGACGCTCAGAAGCCGGGCCGACCCTCCCGGCCGTTCCCGAAGAGGGCGGCCGCCGTTACGCGACGTGGTCGGTGGCCGGGCGCCGGGCGAAGTCCATGTGCCAGTTGGTGATCCAGGTCTGCCCGTTGTCGAGGGAGAACGCCTGTTCCCAGTGGGGGCGGTCGGTGGTGATGCCGGTCCAGATGAAGCGCGCCCTGACCTTGCGGCCGTCGTGTTCGTCGTCGCCGTGGAAGACGCCGGTGCCGTCCGCGCCGAAGCCGCCGGTGACGGGTGGGAAGAGGGTGCCGGTGCGCTTGCTGGCCCAGTACAGCGACCACTGTGCGGTCCCCGGGTTGAACAGCCGCAGGGTCAGCCCGGAGAAGCCCTTGGTCGGGAACTCGATCTCGTCGAAGCTGGCGGCGCCGTCGAAGTGGCAGGAGGCGCGGGTGACGCCGGGGAACTCCTCCCAACGGTCGTCACCCTCAGTCGGGTCGAGGAAGTCCTTGCGCCAGCGGTTGGCGACGTCATAAACACCGGCGAAGGACGCGAAGTCGTTGCTTGTCATACCGCAGACGCTAGGACCGGTCCCCTGACATCCCATGTCAGTGGACCGGCGTAGATTCTCGATCATGCGGCCGCGTACACGATCTGGATCGCCGCAACCGTCGGGTACTGTCAGCCGGCATGATCGACAAGGTCCTCACACTCCTGGCTCCCTCCTTGCCGCGCCCTCCGTTCTGGAACATCGACTGGAACGCGATCGAGGCCGAATTGGGCCACCACCTGCCCACCGACTACAAACGTCTGTGCGACCACCTGCCACCGGGCCGCTTCCGCGACTACCTGTGGTTGCAGCACCCGCTCGGCTCCTGGGCCCGCAACCTGCTCGGCAGGGAGGCCACGCTGATCGCCACGATGCGCGCGGGGGCCGGCATCACCGTGTGGGAGCACGAGCACGAGCACCTGGACGATGCCGCGCTTCCCGACCTGCTGTATCCCTGCCTGATGACCGACAACGGCGACACCGGCTACTGGCTCGCCGCCACCGATGACCCCGACGGCTGGACCATCATGCTCAACAAGGGCGGGGGCCTCGAATTCACCGACCACGGCACCACCCTCTCGGAGTTCCTGCACGACTTTCTCACCGAGGGCTATCCGTACGGCGACTCCTGGTCCGATGGGCCCCTGTTCACCTCCGACTTCGACGTCTTGCCATAGCTTCGCCGAGAACCCGGCAGGTGTGCCCCCGTCCCTGGCGAGACTGCCGAGGCAGCCCTGACCGCGGCGGGCAGCCAGACGGTCAGCCCGGCGAGGGCCACGATGGCGATGGTGATGGTGATAAGTGTAGGAAAAAACCACTCTGGGAAAGAAGCCCGAGATCGAGATCGCCAGAGGGATAGAGCACGATCGCGTAAGTTGCCCAATATGGGCAGGGCGAGAGTCGACAGGTAGACCACATTGGCGGCCGTGCACAGCACGAGGCCGCCGGCGGTGGATCGAAGATTCAGCCGGCCACCCAGCGCGGCGAGTAAGGCGCCGGACAGCCGTCACGACGCCGGCATGTCAAGGAAGGACGCGTCATGAGCCGAACCGAAACCACCCCGGCCGGCGTGCCCGTCACCTTCGAGGACACCCGGGCGGCCGCGAGCCGGATCGCCGGGGCCGCCCGGTTCGCTTCCCCGGTGCCTGGGGCTCTGGGGGCTTCCACGCTTTCCGGAGGGTCGGGGGCTTCCGGGGCTTCGGGAGAGTTCTGGGCGGCGTCGTGACAGGTGGACCGCGTCCCGCGGTGGCCGGGCGTTACGACGCCGTGCTGTTCGACCTGCTCACCGCGGTGCTCGACTCCTGGTCCCTGTGGGATGCCGTGGCCGGGGATCCCGTCGCCGGGCGCGAATGGCGCGGGGAGTATCTGCGGCTGGCCTACGGGGCGGGGCCGTACACGCCGTACGAGGAGCTCGTGGAAGAGGCCGCCCGCGCCCGCGGTCTGCCGCCCGGGCTCGCCGCGGCGCTCACCGCCCGCTGGGATGAGCTCGCACCGTGGCCCGAGGCGCCGCAGGTCATCGGCACGCTGGCCCGCCACGTACGGATCGGAGTGGTGACCAACTGCTCCCGCGAGCTCGGGCGGCGGGCGGCCGGGCGCGCGGGCGTATCCTTCGACGTCGTCGTGACGGCGGAGGAGGCCGGCGCGTACAAGCCCCGCCCGGAGCCCTACCGGACCGCGCTGGAACGGCTGGGGCTGCGCGCGGAACGCGTGCTGTTCGTGGCCGGATCCCGGTTCGACATCCCCGGCGCCGGCGGCGTCGGCATGGACGTGTGGTGGCACAACCGCATCCACATGCCCCGCGGCGACCTGCCCGCGCCGCTCGCCGAGCACGACCGGCTCACGCCCCTGCTCGACCCCCGGCCCACCACTCCGGGCGGACATCCCCCAACGCGCTAGAGCCGCCGGCTTCCTGTCCTGACTCGTCCGCCATCGGGCGATCGATCGTCGATCAAAGGGTCAACGGCCATCCAAGAATGGTATGGGTCCAGCAAACATCGCCATCAATGCCGTGGCACCGGGCAGCTCCCTAATGAGGATCTTTAGCGCAAATTCATGAGGAGTCTGGACATGTCAGTGAGCACCGAGCATCGCCAGCATGCCGATCACACCCACGGGCACGGGCCCGGTTGCGGGCATGTGTCGGTTCCGCATGGTGATCACGTCGACTACGTTCACGACGGCTGCCTGCATCGCCTCCACGAGGATCACGTGGACGAGTGCGGGCCGGACAGGCACGTCACGCACGAGGGCCATGGCCACCAGCACGGTCCCCAGTGCGGGCACGTGGCCGTCCCGCACAACGATCACGTGGACTACGTCCACGAGGGCCATCGCCACGCCTCCCACGAGGGGCACTGGGACGACCACTGACCTCCGTACCGCCTGAACCGCCACCGCCGAGCCGGGCGGGCGCCCTATCAGCAGCCGGCCGGCCCACGCCGCCGGTCGGGTGGCTAGCTTGCCCGGCCGGTGGCGTGTTCGTGGGTCAGGACGAGTTCGAGCTGGCTGCGTGAGGTGATGTCCAGCTTGGCGAAGACGTTGCGCAGGTGGTATTCGACCGTGCGCGGGCTCACGAACAACTGGCTGCCGATCTCCGAGTTGGTGAGCCCCTTGGTGGCGAGCCGGGCGATCTGCCCCTCGCGTGGGGTGAGATCGCCACCGGCCGGGGCACCGCGCTGCGCGGTCTCCCCGGTGGCCCGCAGCTCCCGCGCCGCCCGCTCGGCGAAGGCCGTCATCCCCATCGCCGAGAACAGCCGGTACGCGGTACGGAGCTGCCGGCGCGCCTCGATCCTGCGCCGCTCCCTGCGCAGCCACTCACCGTAGAGGAGATGGGCGCGGGCCAGGTCGGGACGCAGCCGGGTACGGCCCAGCCGCTCGATCGCCTCCCGATACAGTTTCTCGGCCTCGTCCTGCTTGCTGACCAGCGCCCGCGACCGCGCCACGACCCCGGCGGCCCAGTCGCTCCGCCCCGTCTCGGCGCTTCGCGCGAGCCGCTCGACGGCCTGGCGGGCGAGCTCGTGCTCGCCGCTGCGGACGGCGGCCTCCACCAGCTCGGCAGGTGCCCACTGGGTGAGGGCGCCCGGCGTGGACGGGTCGGCGCAGGCGCTCTCGGCCGCGGCGCGGGCCAGGTCGTAGCGGCCCAGGCCGTTGTAGAGCACGGCCCTGGCCCAGTCGGCGACGGTCACCCGGGCTCCCTCGCCACGGGCGCCGGCCTCGTGGGAAATCGTCCAGATCAGCTCTTCGGCCTCGGCCTCGCGGCCACGCCACGCGGCCAGCGCGGGCGCGCCGAAGTCGGTGACGCGCAACCCGGTCGCCGCGCTGATCGCCTGCACCTCCGCCACCAGCGACTCCACCTCTTCGAGATCGCCCTCGAAGAGGTGCACGGTGATGCGCGAGCTGAGGGCCAGCGGCAGCTCGGCGAGCGCGCCGAGGTCACGGGCCAGGGAGAGGTGGCGCTCGGCCAGCGTACGGCAGGCGTCGTCGTCCCACACCGCCATGGCGGCGGAGAACGCCAGCCACAGCGGCCGCGGCTCCTCCTCGGTGAGGGCTTTGTGATCGAGGAAGGCGGCCACGGCGCGGCGCAGCTCCGGCGCCGCCGGGCCGGGACCGGCGGTGAAGAGCAGTGCCAGCCCGTCGAGCAGCAGATCCCGCGGCCGCGCGGGCACCGGCACGCCGGACACGACCCGCAAGCCTCCCACGACCTCCACAGGCGGTGCGGGCCTCGTGGTCGGTGTGGTCGGTGCGGCCGGCGTGGTTCGGACGGCGGTCGCGGTGGCGTGCAGGTCCGCGTCGTCGGGGGCCAGGCGGCCGGCGAACATCGCCGCGGCCAGCACCTCCAGGTAGGCGTCGCGGGCCGGCGTCGCGTCCAGCGACTGGACCTGCCGGGCGGCGCCGAGCAGCTCCGGGGGAGCGGCGGCGTTCCCCCGGTCGGCGGTGAAGGCGATCTCCGCCTGCAGCAGGGCCGCCTGGGCGCGCTGCCGCTCGTCGAGCGGGCCCGCCAGCGCCATCCCGACCAGCCCGGACGCGGCATCCGGCGCGCCGGCCTCCTGCTTGGCGCGGGCCGCTGCCAGCGCGCGTTCGGTGCGGCGGGCGGGTTCGGGGGTCAGCTCGGTGGCCCGCTGGAGGAACGCCGCCGCCGCGGCCAGGCCGCCCCGCTCCCGCGCGCGTCCGGCCGAACGCTCCAGCTCGGCGGCGACCTGCTCGTCAGCCCCTGCCGCGGCGTGCGCGCGGTGCCAGGCCCGGCGGTCGGGTGCGGCCTCGGCGTCGGTCGCCTCGGCCAGCGCCTGATGCGCCCGCCTGCGCTCGTCAGGCCCGGCGGCCCGGTACACCGCCGAACGCACGAGCGGGTGGCTGAAGCGTACGTGGGCGCCGAACTCGCACAGGTCCGCCGCCACGGCGGGGGCGGCCGCGGCGGAGCCGACCCCGAGCAGCGCCGCCGACCGCCAGACCAGGACCGGGTCCCCGAGCGGGTCGGCGGCGGCGATCAGCAGCAGCCGGCGCGTGTCCGGCGGCAGCGGCTCCAGGCGCCGCAGGAAGCCGTCCTCGCTCGGCCCCCGCCGCACCGAGACGTCCGGCAGGCCGAAGCCGCCCGCGAGCTCGGCCGGCGTCATCCCGTCCAGCACCTCCAGCAGCGCCAGCGGGTTGCCGTGCGCCTCGGCCACGATCCGGTCCCGCACCGGCCGGTCCAGCGGGCCGGGCAGCACCGAGCGGATCAGCGCCCGCGCCTCCTCCTCCCGCAGGCCGCCGACCACCAGCTCCGGCAGGTCGGACAGATGGTGCGCCCCCTCGCCGCGGACCGCGAACACGCACCCCGCCCGTTTGCTGCCGAGCCGGCGCGCCACGAACGCCAGCACCTGCGCAGAGGCGCTGTCGAGCCACTGCGCGTCCTCGATCACGCACATCAGCGGCTGGTCGTCGGCCACGTCCGCGAGCAGGGTCAGCACCGCCAGGCCCACCAGGAACCGGTCCGGCGGCGGCCCGGCCCGCAGGCCGAACGCGGTGCTCAGCGCGTCGCGCTGCGGTTCGGGCAGCCGGTAGAGCCGCTCCATCAGCGGCGCGCAGAGCTGGTGCACCGCCGCGTACGGCAACTCCATCTCGAACGGGACGCCCGCGGCGCGCGCCACCCGGCAGCCCGCGGCCTGCGAGACCAGATATTCCAGCAGCGCCGACTTGCCCACGCCGGGCTCCCCGCGCAACACCAGCGACCGGCTCTCGCCGGAGCGGACCGCCGCGACCAGCCGGTCGAGCCGGTCGCACTCGGAACGCCGGGGTTTCAGCACGGCGGCGGACCCGCGCTGGAGGGGACGCAGATCGCGGGACCATCGAGGAGAGGAGACGTTCACTTCGCGTAAGCCGGTCATGGGGATCTCCTTTCGGACATGGGGTCGGCGGCGATCAGCGCTTCGAGGGGGAGCAGCGCCGAGCCGGTGGCCACGGCGTCGCCGCCGAACTTGGCGACCAGCAACTCGAACTGGTCGCCCGGCCGGGAGAGGCTGTGCTTTCTGACGGCGGCGGTGAGGCGGTCGCCCAGGGACTCCATGAGCCGCAGGCCCACCCAGCCGCCGATGACGATGCGTTCGGGACCGGTCAGGTTGACCATGCCGCCCAGCGCGGCCCCCAGGCAGTCGATGACGTCGTCGACGATCGTGCTCGCGGCGGGGTCACCGCGGTGCGCCGCGGCGATGAGGTCGCCCATGGCCCGCCAGCCGGTGCCTTCGAACACCGCTCCGGTCTCCCGCCAGGCGGACAGGATCGCGTCGGAGCCGACGTAGGCCTCGACGCATCCCCGGTTGCCGCACCGGCACACGCGGTCGCCCCGGTCGATCACCATGTGGCCCCACTCGCCGGCGCTGGAGTGGGCGCCGTGGGCGACCTGCCCGGCGTTGACGATGCCGAGCCCGACGCCGCGGCCGAGGAGGGCGATCAGGGCGTGGTGCGCGCCCCGCGCGCTGCCGAACCACAGCTCCGCCCGGGCCTGCATCTTCGCGCCGTTCTCGGCCAGGACGGGGACGCCGTCGAGGTCGCACAGGGACCGGACGGCTACGGGTGGCCAGCCGAGGCTCTGCGCGTAGAGCATCTGGGTTCCGTCGGAGGCGGTCTCGACCACGCCGGGCAGCCCTAGGCCGACGCCGAGCAGGGTCGGCCACCGATCGGGGTTGCGGTCGTGCAGCGCCGCCAGCGCCTCGTGGAGGTGGACGCCGATCCGCTCGGGATCCTCCTCCTCGACACCGCCGCGGAACTCCCGGTCGATCCGCGTCATCGCCAGGTCGAACATCTCGACCGCGACGCCGCGCTCGCCGATGTCGGCGCCGATCGTGATCGCGCTCTCGGCGCGGGGCCCGATCAGCGTGATCGGCCGGCCGCCGCGCGAGGACACCAGCCCCCGCTCCTCGACGAGTCCCGCGGTGATCAGTTCGGCGACGAGGTTGCCCGCCGAGGCGGTGGACAGGCCGCTGTCCCTGGCGATGTTGGCCCGCGTGGTCTCCTGGGCGAGGATCACCTCCTTGAGGACCAGCGCCCGGTTCCGCTGCCGCAGGGTGGTGACGGTGGACACCTCGGGAAGAGAAAGCACCGGCCTGCCGCTTCCGGGTTCGACGCTCATCGTTCGTGACCTCCGCATCAGTCGCCGGCGGTCACGTCGAGGGCCCGCAGCCGCGCGGTCCTGGTCGCGTGGGCGACCAGCCGGCCGTGCCGCCAGGAGATCTCGAACGCGTCCGGCTCGTCGGCGTCCACCCGCCATCCCGAGGGCTGGCCGTCGAGCGGGAAGTGCAGCTCCTCCCCGGCGGCGACGGTCATGGGCATCAGCTCCGCCTCCTCGTACGGCCGGCCCGAGGAACGGTGCCACAGCGCGTCGAGGTCGAACCCGGCGAACCGGTCGCGGTAGCCCGGGGACTCGTCGATGAAGCCCCACGCGGGGATCCGCAGCGGCGCGCGCCCGAACATGGCGTTGACGATCTCCGGCCGCCACTCGCAGGCGTCCAGCGCGATGGCGTCGAGGAACTCCTCCAGGATGGCCCAGGCCCGGCCGGGCTCCACCGCGGCGTGCGGATCGGCGATCAGCTCCCAGCCCTCGGGCGGGCCGGCGGAAACGGGCGAGGTCAGGGTGTCGAGCTTCTTCCACGGCCAGAAGTTCCAGCCGATCCCGTACTGCTCGTACAGCCGGTGCGCGGTGTAGACCCACTCCGGGGTGTTCTCCCCGCCTTCCCCCATATAGATGGGCAGGCCGAGGCGGTCGCGGGCGTCCAGGTACTCCTGGATGCCGGAGCGGTCGGGCGGGCACCAGTAGCGGTGGAACTGCAGCGCCGAGTTGGGGTCGAGGACGTCGGTGAAGATGGACCAGTTCGTCGCCCAGTGCGAACCCTCGTAGACGATCAGGTGGTTCGGGTCGATCGCGCGGATCGCGGCGGTCAGGTCGCGGTAGAGGGCGACGAGTTCGGCGGAGTAGACGTGCTGCCACTGGTTCGGCAGCGGCTCGTTCAGCAGGTCGTAGCCGAGCACGACCGGGTCGTCCTGGTACCGGCGGGCGATCTCCTCCCACAGGTGGATCGTCAGCCGCCGGTTGCGCTCGTCCATGAACAGTTCGGGCTTGCCGTTGGGGGAGTCGTCGATGTTGGTGCCCGTCTGCCCGCCCGGCGCGCCGTGCAGGTCGAGCAGCACCCGCAGGCCGTGAGCGGCGCACCAGCGCAGCAGGTCGTCGATGTGGGCGAAGCCGCCGAGGAACCCGCCGTCGGCGTCCACCAGGCCGCGGGAGTTGAGCGGCACTCTGACGTGGTCGAAGCCCAGGCGGGCGATGACGGCGATGTCCTGCTCGGTGATGTACGTGCCGCGGAACCGGGCCCAGAACTCGGCGGCCCGGTCGGGGCCGACGAGGGACTCCACCCGCCGCTCGATCTGGCGGGCCGAACTCAGCTCGTCACCGAACTTCCACATGTAGCCCTCGGCGAGCAGCCAGTTGCCGAGGCCGATGCCGCGCGGCAGCAGCGGGGCACCGGAGCCGTCGACCAGCTGTGCGCCGCTGGCGCGGACGAAGCCGGTGGAACGATGTTTCATGGACGATCCTTGCTTTCTCATTCATTTGAGGCCGGACAGGGTGAAGCCCCGTACGATGTGCCGCTGGAAGACGATGAAGACGACCAGGACGGGCACCACCATGAGGGTCGAGCCGGCCATCTGGAGCGATGGGCTGGTCGCGATCTGCCGGGTCAGCAGCGCCAACCCGACCGACAGGGTGTAGAGCCGTTCGTCACCCGCGATGACGAGCGGCCACAGGAAGCTGTTCCACGAGCCGATGAAGGCCAGCACGATCTGCACCGCCACGATGGGCCGGGACAGCGGCAGGACGATCCGCCAGAAGATCCGCGCCTCGCCGGCCCCGTCGATGCGGGCGGCCTCGATCATCTCGGTCGGAACGGTGGTCATGAACTGCCGGAACAGGAAGACGCCGAATCCCGACACCAGCCCCGGCAGCGCGATGCCGATCAGGGTGCCGGTCAGCCGCATGCCGTCGAGGACGAGATAGGCGGGGATCATGGTCACCTGGACCGGGATCATCATCGTGGCCGGCACCAGGAAGAACAGCGCGGCCCGGCCCCGGAAGCGGAACTTGGCGAACCCGTACCCGGCCATCGCCATCAGCAGCACCCCCGCCATGCTGATCAGCACGACCGCGATGGTGTTGCCGAGATAGCGGCCGAAGTCCAGCTCACCGAAGAGCCGCGCGTAGTTCTCCACCGTGGGCTCGCGCGGCAGCAGCCGGGGCGGGTCGGCGACCGACTCCGAACGCGGCTTCACCGAGCCGAACACCATCCAGAGGAACGGGAACGCGGTCAGCAGCGCCCCGGCGCCCAGCACGGCACCGACGGCCACGGTCACGCTCCGGGAGCTAGCGGTCCGCATCGGTCCTCCGCGCGCGCACCTGCGGCAGGGTCACCCCGGCGATGATCAGGAAGAGCACCAGGGTCCCGGCCCCGGCGTAGCCGAACTCGCCGGCGGAGAACCCCTCCTGGTACAGGAACAGGGACATGCTGGTCGACTCGCCGAGCGGCCCGCCCTTGGTGAGCACGAACGGCTCGTCGAAGAACTGCAGCCAGCCGATGACCGTGGTGACGGCGACGAAGAGGAACGCGAAGCGCAGCAGCGGGATCACGATCGAGAAGATCTTGCGCGTCCCCGAGGCGCCGTCGAGCTCCGCGGCCTCCAGATACTCCTGGGGGATGGCCTTCAGCGCGGCGAGGAAGATGATGATGTTCAGGCCCGTGCCGCGCCAGACGGCGACGAACACGACGGAGAGCTTCACCAGCACCGGGTCACCGAGCCACCGCGCCGGCGGCAGCCCGGCCACCGACAGCAGGTGGTTGAGCAGGCCGAACTGGGTGTTGTAGAGGTAGCCCCACACGAGCGAGACCGCCACGATCGCGGTGACGGCCGGGACGAAGTAGAAGGCCCGCAGCGCGCGGAAGAAGCGGTTCTCGCTCCGGTGCAGCAGCAGCGCGGCCACGAAGGACACGACGATCACGGCGGGGACGCCGAGCAGCGCGAAGATCCCGGTGTTGGCGAGCGCCTGCCAGAAGCCGGGGTCGGCGAACAGCCTGCGGTAGTTGTCCAGGCCGACGAAGCCGATCCTGGACCAGTCGGCCAGGCCCGCCAGGTTCAGGTCGGTGAGGCTGACCGGCACGGCGACCAGGATCGGCAGGACGCCGAACGTGAGCAGCAGAAGCAGGGCGGGGGCGACGAAGGCGTAGGGGGCGAGGCTGGGTTTCACGGTGGCTCCCTGCTCAGGTGGCCGGCGTGCCGGTGGTCGCCGCGTACAGGCCGCGCAGGGCGGTGTCGCGGTTCGCGGCGGTCAGGACGATGGAGTTCAGCGCGTCGAGGAGGGCCTTTCCGGTCTCGCCGTCCCAGTTGGGCACCGGGGGCAGCGGTTCGGCGTCGCGGAGCTGTTCGGCGTACACCGAGACGAGCGGCTCGGAGGTGAGCTCCGGGTCGGCGAGCGCGGCCCTGCTCACCGGGAGCTGGGCGTCGAGCTCGTACCAGGTGAGCTGGGTCCGGGGCTGGGCGAGGTAGGCGAGGAGCTGGAGGGCGCCGTCCCGGTTGTCGGTGGTGCCCCAGATGCCCAGGTTCGAGCCGGCGAGCAGGGACGTACGGGCGGCGCCGCCCGGGATCGGGGCGACCGACCACTTGCCGGCGAGCTGCGGCGCCGCCTCGGAGATCGCGCCGGCCAGGTAGGGCCCGGAGACGAGCATCGGGCTCGTGCCGGAGACGAAGCCCTGGACCTGGTCGAAGTCGGCGTCGGGGGGCACGCTGCGGTCGGCGTACAGGCCGGTGTAGAGGTCGACGGCCCGCTGGAAGGCGGGCGTGTCGAAGTCGATCGTGCCGTCGGCGCCGACGATCGTGCCGCCCTGGGCCCAGGTCATGATGACGGGCAGCGTGTTGTCCCACTGCGGGACGTGGAAGCCGTACCGGCCCCCGCCCTGGCCGGCGAGCGTCCTGGCGTGGGTGCGGAGCTCGTCCCAGGTGGCCGGCGGCCTGGTCAGGCCCGCGGCGGCGAGCAGGTCGCTGCGGTAGAACAGCACGCGGGTGTCGCTGACCCACGGGACGCTCACCCGCGCGCCGCCGGTGGCTGAGGTGGCGATGCCGTCGAGGAAGTTGGCGGCGGCCAGTCCGGGGTGGCTCTTCAGCGTCCGCTCGTCGAGCGTGAGCAGGGCTCCGGAGGCGGCGAAGGCGGGCAGCTTCGACAGGCCGATCTGCAGGAGGTCGGGCCCCTGCCCGGAGGCCACCGCGGTGGTGAACTTCTGGTCGACGGTGTCCCAGGGGATGGCCACGGCGTCGACGGCGATGCCGGTCCGGTCGGTGAACGGCTCGACGAGCCGCTCGAAGCGGGCCGAGCTGTCGCCCATGATCCAGACGGTCAGCTCCGCGGCGCCGCCGCCGGGCGTGGCGGTGGCGCAGGCGGCGAGCATGAGCAGGGCCGCGGCGACGACGAGCGCTAATCGGGGTTTCTCGCGCATGTCGCCTCCCCACGGTTTTCAATCGGCTTAGCCTAAGCCGTAGACAAAGTATGTCAGGAGGACGCACCATCGCAACTGTCCGGACTTGAGGAGGTCCCCATGCGCCGCCGATGGTTAGCCGCCGTACTCACGACAGCCCTCACCGCCGCGACCCTTGCGGCGACCCCCCGATCCGCTGCCGCCGCCGCACTCGACGCGGGTGACTTTCTCAAGGTCAGTGGCTCCGTCTTGAAGAACGCCTCCGGTACGGGGGACACGGTCGGCCTGCGCGGCACCAACTTCGGCGGCTGGCTCGCCCAGGAGGCCTGGATGTCACCCCTGGGGGAGTTCGCGCTCGACCGTACGGGCTGGACGGCCACCGCCTCCGCCGGGAACGCCGCGCTCGCCCTGGACGGTGACGACTCCACCCGCTGGACCACCGGCGCCCCGATGAGCGGCGCCGAATGGCTGCGGGTGGACCTCGGGGCCGTGTCGCGCTTCAACCGGGTCGCCTTCAACCACACCGACTTCGCGGCCGGCGACCATCCCCGCGTCTTCCAGGTCGAGGTCTCCTCGAACGGCTCATCCTGGACGAGCGTCGCCACCGGGGCGGGCAGCACCGCGAAGCCGGTCACCACCGCCGACTTCGCCCCGGTCACCGCCCGGTACGTGCGGGTCAGGCAGACCGGCGGCCCGGTGGGGGACTGGTGGTCGGTCGGCGAGTTCAACGTCTTCAACGACGACAAGTCCTTCACGGACCGCGCCCAGTGGACCGTCTCGGCCTCGGGCGGCGTGGACGTCCCGGCGATGATCGACGGAGCCCCGAACACCCGCTGGAAGAGCGGCGCCGCCCAGGCGGCCGGCATGTGGGTCCAGCTCGACCTGGGCGCGCGGATGACGATCAACAACGTCACGCTCGACATCGACAAGGCCAACCCCGCCACGGGCGACTACCCCCGCGGCTACACCGTCGAGCTCTCCGACAACGGGTTCACCTGGACGCAGGTGGCCGCCGGGGCCGGCACCTTCAAGGCCACCAACATCAGCTTTCCGCCCGCCGCCGGCCGCTACGTGCGCGTCAACCAGACCGGCACCGGCGACAAGTGGTGGTCGATCGGCGAGCTGTCGGTCGCGCTGTACAACGATGACCACGGCCTGCAACTCGCCCTGGAGCGGCGCTTCGGGACGGGCGGCGCGCAGGCGATCCGGGACGCGCACGAGGACACCTGGATCACCGAGGCCGACTTCGACAACGTCGCCGCCCTGGGACTGAACTTCGTCCGCCTGCCGATCGCCTGGACCACGCTGCTCCACCTCGACGGCACCTGGAAGGCCGACCCGTGGAGCAAGATCGACTGGACGATCGACCAGCTCGCGGACCGTGGCATCTACACCATGCTCGACCTGCACACCCTGCCCGGCGGCGGTTGCCCGTACGCCAGTTGCGGCCGCCAGGGGCCCAACCCGAACGGATTCTGGGGCTCTGCGGCCTACCAGGACTGGGTGGAGGACATCTGGGAGGCGATGGCCACCAGGTATGAGGGCAACCCGGCGGTGGCGGGCTACGACCTGATCAACGAGCCACTCGTGGACGGCGCCGAGGACGCCGCCGACGTGGGGCGGAAGAGCGCCTACTACGACCGGTTGTACGACGCCGTGCGCGCGATCGACCCCGACCACGTCATCGTCCTGGGCGCGTTCTACGACTTCAGCAAGATCGCCCCGCCCTCCACCCACGGCTGGACCAACGTCGTCTACGAGCTGCACCCGTACCAGATGCAGTACCAGGACTGGAACTCCCAGGACCAGTTCGTCACCGACCAGCTCAACACCCTGGCCGGCCTGTTGACGAATACCGGCGTGCCGGTCCTGTACGGCGAGTACTCCCTGTACTACTACGACGACGTGTGGGCCCGCTGGATGGCGGGGATCAACGCCCGGCGGCAGTCCTGGTCGAACTGGGGCTACAAGGTCCGGAGCACCGACGACGACGGCCTGGGCTACTGGGGCCTGTACTACAACCGCCCCGCCCCCGTCCCGGTGATCAACAGTGACGTTCCCGGCACCTTCGTGGAGAAGCTCCAGCGCTTCGCGACCAGCACGTTCACCCCGAACGAGCGGCTGTCGGCGACCGTCGCCAAGTACGCGGGCGGGTTGTCGGCCTTCGCCCCGGTCGCCATCGGCCGGACCGGCTGGACGGCCACCGCCTCCGGCACCGGCGGCGGCGACACTCCGGCGGGCGGCATCGACGGCGACAGCGCGACCAGGTGGAGCAGCGGCGCGGCCCAGGTCCCCGGCCAGTGGTACCGCATCGACCTGGGCGCCGTCCGGACGATCGCCATGGTGACGGTGCAGGCCCCGGCGGCCTCGGAGGCCGACTACATGCGCGGCTACCGGCTGGAGTTCTCCCTGGACGGCAGCGCGTGGAAGACGGTCGGGACCGGCATCGGGTTCGGCGCGAAACGCCCGATCTCCGTCGAACCGCAGAGTGCCAGATACGTCCGGATCACCCAGACCGGGGCGTCCGGCTTCTGGTGGTCGATCGACGAGGTCACCATGTACTCCTCGTACTAGTACATATAGCTATTTGACCTGGTAAATCTCGATCTCTAAGGGATCTGTTCCGGATCTGTTCCGGCGGCCGTTTCCTGGAGATGAAACGCCGCGTCGATCGCGTTCCGGGTTCGTCCGTCGCTTTCAGGCATGAGATGCGTGTACGTCCGCAGCGTGAACCCCGGGTCCCCATGGCCGAGGGCGTTCGGCCTGCAGCCGCATCTGGTGGAGGAGTTCAAGATCTCCACCGATCCGCTGCTGATCGACAAGATCCGCGACGTGGCCGGCCTGTACCTGTCCCCGCCCGAGAACGCGGTGGTCTTCTCCGCCGATGAGAAGCCGCACATCCAGGCGATCGAGCGGTCCGCACCGGTGCTGCCGATGGTGCCTGGCACGCCCGAGCGGCGCAGCCACGACTACCACCGGCACGGCACCATCGACCTGTTCGCCGCGCTGAACGTGGCCACCGGCAAGGTGATCGGAAAGTTGTCGCCCCAGCATCGCGCGGTGGACTTCCGCGACTTCCTGGACCGGGACACTAGCAGAGCAGCCGTCGCGCGGACTCGACGGTCCCCATGGGCGTCCGCGCTACGGTGTAGTAGTTTCCGCGGCCTGACCGGCTGCAGTACGCGTACGCCGTGACCGGGCTGGTTCCCCTTGGGCAGCAGGCAACCTGTTTGTCGAACCCGCCTGAGACGTCGATCCAGATCTCTACCGTGATGGTCTGGCTGCCACATGATCCGATGCCCGTGACCACGTCGCCGTTTTGGCCTGGTGCGTAGGCCCACGGCTGGTATCCGTTGCAGTCGGCGGCCGCCTGTGCGGCGGATGCCGCTGGCGACCCAGCCATGAGGCCGGCCATGACGGCAGCCGTGGTGGCGATGGTTGCCAGCGCTCGTTTGAGAGGCATGATTCACTCCATCACTCGATGTAATTCGATCGTGCATAAGGGAGTATCGGATCTGCTCTAATGCCCGGCCAGGGCAGTGACGGGGCATTAGCCGGACATTTCACCGGTCATAGCGGGCGTTTCGTGCTTCCCCTGGCCGCTGACTTCACCCATCCGAGACCCACAGGAGGTGAAACCCGGTGGCGCTGAACGTGGGCGAGTTGTTCGCCGAGATCAACGTGAAGGACCGGGGCACGAGCACGGTCCGCCGGTTGATGATGTTCGTGCGCGACGCCGCGAAGAGTCGACGTTGACGCCGGTGGTCTCGCCAAGAAGGCCGGAGCGATGGGCGTGCAGTTCACCGCTGCGGCGCTGAAGGCGGCCACCATGGCGTGTGCCGCCTGACCCACGCGGCCGGCTTCTGACAGGCGGCGATCCTCAACCCGTCGAACGGCGAGCAGCGCGGCGGCGCGGTGTCGGCCGTCGAGAGCCAGGCGTCGATCGGGTGGGTGCACCCGACGCAGCAGGACCAGCTCATGGTGTTCGACCCGACCGGGACGTTCCAGTTCCGCTTTCGGCACGAATCCTTGAAGGAGAACTGGGTGGAGGCGATCACGCTGCCGCTGGTGCCGACCGCGCTGGCGGCTGTGGCCGGCTTCAAGGCCCGGCACACGCCGCGGCCAGACCTGCCTGGATCGCAGCGGTAAGCCGCCAATCGAAACGGAAGCGCCCCGCTTCTCCCTTGTGGGACCCTGTTGGCGAAGTAGGCAAACAAAAGAAACGGCCCCGTGATCACAGGAGTGATCACGGGGGGTTGTCATGTGAAATGAACACTCAGGCGTGGGCCTGTGGGTCGGCGTCTGCGCCACGCGCTGCTTGAGACTGGTCCGACTGCCACCGGTGCTGTCGCGCGGACGTGCCAGGCTTCGGTTCCTGACCGGCCGCTTTCAGAGAATGAGGGCGATCTTTCCTGACAACTGGCCCCGGAGAAAGTGCTCGTGCGCTTCTTGCACGTCTTGCAGGCTGTATTCGGAGTCAACTCGTACCTTGACCTGGCCCGCATCTACAATCTTGGCCAGTTCGGCGAGTCCTGCGCCGTCCTCGCGCACCTGGTTGACCGTGGTGCGGACCGCTCGGTGGGACAGATCCGGCACGGGTCCGGCTTGGGTGGCGATGGAGGCGTAGCGGCCTTCATCGGCCACGGCTTCGGTGACAAAGGCGCCGAAGGTGTCGAAGACGGCGTCATAGGCGGCTACCTGGAGCGTGGCGCGCTCCGTTGTGGCCCATTCGGCCCCCAACTCCTTGGCTACCTCGACCTGGGCTGGTCTGGAAACCAGCGCGTGTACCCGGGCGCCGCGCGCTCGGGCCAGTTGCACGGCCAGGCCTCCTACCGCGCCGACCGCTCCTGCCACCAGAAGGCGTTCTCCTGCGCGGATGTCCAGCCAGTCCAGCGTCTGCAAGGCGGTGAGCCCAGGCAACGGCAGTGTCGCCGCCTCCACCAGGCTGATCCCCGAGGGGGCGGCGGCGAGCGAGCCAACCGGTATGGCCACGAGATCGGCCCAGGTTCCTCGTCCGGTTCCCAGCTGGTGAGACATCCCGAAGACCCGTTCACCCACGGGCAGTCCACTGGCCGGGCTGTCTACGATGATCCCCGCCAGTTCCCAGCCCAAGGTCATCGGCAGGGGTGGGGTGCCCTCGCCGATGGCCCCTTGACGGGTCTTGTCATCAACGGGATTGATGGCGGAGGCAACAACGCGTACCAGCACCTCGCCCTCCAACGGGCGAGGTGCTGGCGCCTCAGCAATGGTCAGGACGTCAGGGTCGCCAAAGCGGTCGATCCGCACAGTGCGCATGTTCAATTCCCCTAGAGTTCGATCGGCATCTAACAATAGGGGAGACTGCTTCACGCGCTTCTCGGAGGTGGTCTTCGCACTCCCTGAAGGTCGTAAGGGGAATGGATACACCCCCTTAGGCTGCAGGCCGCAGAGCGGCAAAGTGCGATGTTCGGGTCGGGGCCAGTGGCGTTCCGATCAGCCAAGCATCCAGCCTGGTGAGGTTCATCGCGGCGGCGATGAGGAGATGCTGAAGGTGAGTCTTGGCCGTCCCCCGGTAGCGGGACCGCCGCAGGCCGAACGCTTTAACGCCCTGAGCGATGGTGCCTTCGATGCCCTGCCGGGCCTGGTAGCGGCTTTTCCACTGGTCAGTCTGGTGCTCGGCCCGTGCCCGGGTCAGGACCTCGTGTTCGGCCTGAGGGCGTAACGTCAGCCGCCGACGCGGGCCTCGGGTGCACTCGGCTTTGACGGGGCAGCGGCTGCAGTCACGCTGGGAGAACTCGACCCGGATCTCAATCTTGTCTCGGTCGGGTTCGATCGCCCATCGAATGCTGGTCTTGCCGCTGGGGCAGGTCACCTGGCGGTTGTCCCAATCGATGGTGAATGCCGACGCCGGGTAGCCGCCCTTCGCGCGGCTCTGCCAGCTGGCGTCGGGCATCATCGGGCCGACCAGCTCCACGTCATAGTCGAGCTGGGCGGCGATGACACCGCGGGACGTGACGTAGCCGGTATCGACCAGATGAACGTCGGGAGCCAGATCGCGACGGGCGAGGCTGTCATGCACGAGTGCGGTGGCCTCGAAGTCGTTTCCCGGAGCGGGGGTGGTCTCCACGTTCGTGATCAGATGGGGGGCATCGGGCTCGCAGGTCTCGGTGAGATGGGCCTTGTAGCCGTCCCAGTTGATGTCCCGCTTGGCGCCGCTGCGCGCTTGATCCTCATACGGCGAGACCAGCCGCGCGCTGCTCGGGGGAAGGTTTTTTGGGGTGCCGCCAGCGCACCACGTCATCGACGGTGTGGAACTGCTGCACCCACACCCGCCGCAGCCTCTGCACCATGGGGATCAGACGCAGCCACGCCGGCGCCGGGGTGTCATGGACGGCCGTGAGCAGGGCCATGCCGTCGGCACCAATGATCTCGGCCTGTTCGATGCGCGCGGGCAGTGCCTTGGGCAGCCGGAAGTCCTCGATCCGGCGGTCATACCGGTCATACCAGTCCGGCTCGGCCACGCTGGTCAGCCAGTCGGGTGCTGCGGCGGCCAGCGCGTTGAGCGCGGCCCGCAGCATTTCGCCGACCAATTTCGCCGACCAACTCCAGCCGGTTGAGCTCGCGGATGGCCGCCAGGACGTGGGTGGAATCGGTCCGGGCACGCCCTGCTGTCTTGAGCAGTCCGGCCTCAGCCGCCCGCTCCAGCACGGTGTCCAGAATCTGCTGTTCGCAGTTCCCTGCCACCAGCCGGGCCCGGAACTCGCTCAGCACCGAGAAGTCGAAGCCTGGATCGCTCTCGACGAGAACAGGTCCTCGAACTGCTCGTCTTTGTAGATCACTCCGAGGGCGTCGCGGATGCGGATGGCCGGGCTTCCGCCCGGGAACGCCGCTCGCGCTACCCGAACGGTTTCCTCAGGCACCTCACAGTAGGAGCGGGGCCGCAGAGACATGGGAAGACTCCGATCTCGCGGCCCAGGTACCCCCAACCCTGCTACAGCGCCGGTTCATCAACAACCGGAATGCCCCTCAACACAGAAGCGGCCCTGTGATCACAGGGCCGCTTCTTTTGTTTGTCTACTTCGCCAACAGGGTCCTCTTGCGGAGGAGCGGGGCGCTCTTCGTGTTTGCGCAGCTAGTCCTGACCATGTTTGACCAGTGGCCCGGAGGCAAGGTGGCGCAACCGGTCAAGGTCCGCAACCTCACGGGCCAAGAAGGACAGAAACCGCAGGAGAGGTCACTCGCCTCTCCACGCCGTACATTGGTTGTTCGTTCCTGAAGGCCGCCAACAGTACCTGACATCGGTGGGGTTGGCCTTTAGGGAGTGGGTGTAACACAAGCCGCTGAGAGTGGGCGCGTCATAACGGATGATAGTACCGCCGCTGTACCTAACCGAGCCCCAGACGTCTGAATCGGGCCAGCTTCCGAGGATCCTGCAGACAGTCAGGGTCGTGTGGTTGGAGTTGATCTCTGCGAAGCCCCAATCGTTTCCCACTCTAAACGAGTGCGCTTCTGCAGGTGCGGTCATAGCTATGGCCGTCGCGGCGGTAGCGATGGCCACTAGCCCCATCCGCCTGATTTTCGTTCGCATGGTCGTCT
Source organism: Nonomuraea sp. B12E4 (assembly GCF_039871825.1). Classification (NCBI taxonomy): domain Bacteria; kingdom Bacillati; phylum Actinomycetota; class Actinomycetes; order Streptosporangiales; family Streptosporangiaceae; genus Nonomuraea; species Nonomuraea sp. B12E4. The sequence goes on from NZ_JBDPME010000001.1 coordinate 241,615, forward strand.
CCTTCTTCCGATCGAACAGCGCAGACTCATGTCCGCTTCTGTTGACCCGAAAGCCGGGCTGACTTGAGTTTCGCCTCCGGAAAGGACCCGGACCAGGACAGCGACCGGGCACTTACCGGGCATTGAACCGATCCGTTTTCGTGGAGGCCGTGGTGGGCGTGGACGGTCAAAACATGGGAGGCCGATCGCTCCGGGCCGGATGCCGCTCCTCAAGGCGGCCGCCCGGCCGCCGCCGGTGTGAGACCAGAGGGTGCCGGGCGTCCTGCTCGCGGCCACGTTCATCCGGTTCCAGCGTTGACCGTGATAGTGCATTCCCGCGGCGGAATCATGGGTCAATTTTGAGTTTCCCGCAGGTAGGCGGCCCCGGCCTTGGCTCGCCGGGCGCAGGGGTTCCGGGAGCCTTCCGACATCGATGGCGTGCGGGCGGGCGGGCGGTGCGGTGGCGCCACCCGGCCGTGAGGCATAGTGGGAGGTGGGAGCCGCCATGAACCAGGAGATGACCGGCAGGCAGGGCGTCGGCGAACACCGTTTCTTCGCGCGGTGGTACGACACCGTGACCGGGCCGCTGGAGCGGCGCTGGCTCGGCCGGGTCCGCGAGGAGCTGCTGGCGGACCTGGGCGGGCAGATCCTGGAAATCGGCGCGGGCACCGGCGCCAACCTCGCCCACTATCGGCGCGCCGATCACGTCGTGGCCGCCGAACCGGACCCGGCGATGCGCGAGCGGCTACGCCGGCGGCTGGGCGAAGCGCGCGTCCCGGTCGAGCTCAGCCCGGTACGCGTCGAGGATCTGCCGTTCGGCGACGACACCTTCGACGTGGTGGTCTCCACGCTGGTGCTGTGCTCGGTGGCCGATCTGCCCGCCGCCCTGGCCGAAGTGCGGCGCGTCCTGCGGCCGGCGGGCCGTCTGGTGGTGATCGAGCACGTACGGGACGACGGAGTCCGGGGGCGTGCCCAGGACGCGCTGGCGCCGTTGTGGCGGCGGCTGGCCGCCGGCTGCCATCTCAACCGGGACATCGCCACGGCGATCCGGACGGCCGGGCTGGAGGCCGGCCCGATCGACACCTTCCGGCCGCGCCCCACGCTGCCCATCCTTCACCGGTGGATCCGCGGAACCGCCACCCCGCCGGAAATGTGACCAGGACCTGGCCCGCCTGCTTCCGTTCGCCATGCCAAGCCTGTCCTCTACCTCCCTTTTATGAGTGTTTTGTGCGGTTTCGATATCCTGGGGGGAGAGATCTCGACGGAAACCGAGGAGGTCTCATGGACAACCGCGCATCGCGGAATCACCGGCGGTACCGCTTCGGGAACTCGCGCGAGCAGGTGAACCGGACCGGTGAGATCGACGTCCGGGAGCGGCGACACGAGCGGCGGCACGACGAGCCGGCGACGCGTGCCCAGCCGCTGGGCGGCGAGCCGGACGTCCTCCTCGATGTCCCCGTCGTCAAGGTGGACGAGATCCATCTTGAGGTGAACGACCTGCGGGCCCGGGTGTCGCTGAACGCGGAAGTCCTCGACCTGCTGCGGCTCGGCGTCGGGGCCGACGTGGACCTCGGGCACGTGGCCCTGGACATCAAGGGCGTCGAGGCCCAGGCGCTGCTCAAGGTGCGGCTGGAGAACGTCGCCCGGATCCTCGACCGGGTGCTGCGGACGATCGATGACAACCCGCAGATCCTCGAGCACCTGTCGCGGGGCCTGGAGTCGGCCCTTCGCGACGTCGGAGGCGGCACCGGCCGGGCGGTCGGGGAGATCGGCCGCGGCGCCGGGGGTGCCGTGGAGGAGGTGGGCGCGGGCGCCAGGGGCACGTTGAGGGACCTCGGCAGGGGAGCCGGCAGAGCCGTCGAGGACCTCGGCCAGGGCACCGGAGGCGCCTTGAAGGAGGTCGGCCGGGGGACCGGTGAAGCGGTCGAGGAGGTCGGCCGGGGGACCGGTGAAGCGGTCGAGGAGGTCGGCCGTGGGGCCGAGGATGTGGTCGAGGAGATCGGCCGGGGGAGCGGCGAGGCGGCCGAGGAGCACGGACCCGATCGGGACCGGGACCGGATGCCCAGGCGGGCCAGGCCCGCCGAAGGAGAGGGCAGGCCCCTCCGGCGCCGCCGCGAGGAGGAGGACCCGCGCGACCGGCCGAGACGTCCGCATCCGGTCCGGCGACGGGACGAGCCCCCATGAGCACCGATCGGGAACCGGCGCCGGACATCGAGCTGACCGCCAGGGTGACGGCCGATGAACTCCGCTTCGAGGAGGAGCCGCGGACGCGCGTCGGCTTCGCCGGCCACCCCGATCACGAGTCGAGCTCCCGCAGCGACCGGACCAACCTGCCGGACGTCGTGGACAGGCACGTGACCTACCGCGACGTCGAGGTCGGCTACGTCCTGGTGGCCACGATCACCATCCCCGCCGACACCGGCAGGTGAGCCCCATGACGACATTCGGCCACTTCCGCGCCGACGCCGCCCGCGCGTTCCGCGAGGCGGGCGGCGGGGACAAGCCCGTGCTCGGCGGGCTCAGGGCCTGCTACGCCTGCGCTGAGCACCACGTCTCCGCCCTGGGCAGAAGCGCGCCGCGGACGCCCCAAACGCCTGTTTAGGGAGCGGGCCCCGGGGCAGCCGCCAGCGACAGGGGGACTGGAGGGGGTGCACATGGCCGGCGGTGTTCTCAGCCAGGTGGACGGCCCCATGCGGGGCCGGGAGGTGTGATGCGGCTGCCACCGCCCCGGGGGCCGATCACCGAGGCACTTTTCCGCGCACTCGAAGGCCCGCCGGGTGCCGCCCGGATCGACGCGGCCGGGCCGGACGACGAGGACAGGCAACCGGCCCTGTTCGCGCTGGACGACGAGGACACGCAACTGGCCCTGTTCGCCTGTTATGAGCTTCATTATCAGGGGTTCGACGGGGTGGACGACCGCTGGGAGTGGGATCCGGGGCTGCTGGGCTTCCGGGCCGCGCTGGAGGAGGGGTTCGAGCGTTCCCTCGCGGCGGCCGTACCGCGTCCCGCCGATCCCGGACCCGCCGGGGTTCGGGCGGCGCTGGTGGCGCTGACCTGCACGGACGAGGAGCCGCTGCTGTCGCTCTTCCTGCAGCGCGAGGCCAGCCTGGAGAACTTCCGGGAGTTCGTCACGCACCGGTCGATCTACCACCTGAAAGAGGCCGACCCGCACACCTGGGCCATCCCGCGGCTCAGCGGGGGCCCCAAGGCCGCGCTCGTGGAGATCCAGTCCGACGAGTACGGCGGCGGCAGGCGCGAGCGCATGCACTCCGAACTGTTCCGTGCCACCATGCGCGGCCTCGGCCTGGACGACGCCTACGGCGCCCACCTGCACCGCGTCCCCGGCGTGACACTGGCGATCTCCAACGCCATGTCGCTGTTCGGGCTGCACCGCAGGTGGCTCGGGGCGCTGCTGGGCCACCTGGCCGCGCTGGAGATGACCTCCTCCGTCCCCAACCGCCGCTACGCCACGGGGCTGCGCCGGCTCGGCGCCGGGTCGCGGACCGTCGGCTTCTTCGACGAGCACGTGGTGGCGGACGCCGTGCACGAGCAGATCGCGGCGAACGACATGTGCGGCGGGTTCGCCGCCGCCTTCCCCGCGTACACGGGCGACATCCTGTACGGCGCCGCCTGCGCGACGGAGCTCGAACGACGGTGGGCCGAACACGTGATGGGCTGCTGGCAACGTGGGACCGGCTCGCTGTGGACCGAGCCCGTCCCGGCGTGAGCGGCCGCGCGCCGGCGCGGCGGGCACCCGGGCCGCCCGGCGCCCTGGACCTGGACTACGTGCTGCCGCTGCGCTGGACCGACGACGCCGGGCTCGACGAGCTGACCGCCTACCTGCGCCGGCTCTCCCGCCACGCGCGGGTGATCGTGGTGGACGGGAGCCCGGCCGAGCTGTTCGGCCGCCACGCCCGCCGCTGGCAGGGCGTCGTCCGGCACGTCCGCCCGGCGAGCGGGCTCTGCTGCGCCAACGGCAAGGTCGCGGGCGTCACCACCGGGCTGCGGCTCGCGGCCGGTGACCGCGTGATCATCGCCGACGACGACGTCCGCTACGACCTGCCCGGCCTGGCCGCGGTCCATGCCCTGCTGGCGGACGCCGAGCTGGTCAGGCCGCAGAACTACTTCGCGCCGCTGCCCTGGCACGCCCGCTGGGACACCGCGCGGACGCTGCTGAACCGCAGCCTGGGCGCCGACTATCCGGGCACGTTCGGGATTCGGCGGGCGTTCTTCCTGCGTATGAGCGGCTACGACGGCGACGTGCTGTTCGAGAACCTTGAGCTGATCCGCACCGTCCGTGCCCACGGCGGGCGCGAGGCGCGCCCGCTCGGCCTGTACGTCCGGCGGCTGCCGTGCGACACGCGCCGGTTCTGGTCGCAACGGGTCCGGCAGGCCTACGACGATCTCGCGCGACCGGCCAGGATGGCGGCGTTCCTCGCCGTGCTGCCCGCACTCGCGCTCGTCCGCCGGCCCCGCCGGCTCCTGGCGTGCGCCGCCCTGGCCGTGGCGCTGGCCGAGGCGGGCCGGTGGCGGGCGGGCGGACGCCGGGTCTTCCCCGTCACCGGCTCGCTGCTCGCGCCCGCCTGGATAGCGGAACGGGCGATCTGCAGCTGGCTCGCGCTCGGGGCCGCCCTGGCCGGGGGCATGCCGTACGCGGGCGGCCGGATCCGCCGGGCCGCCCATTCCACCCGCCGGCTACGTCGGCGGGTCCGGCTCGCTGGGGGCCCGGAAGCCGCCGGCCTTGTGGGAGCCGTCACAGAACGGCTTGGCCGACGACAGGCCGCACCGGCACAGCGCGACCGTCGCGCGGCCGGCGTCGATCGGCTCCCCGTCCTGGGTGAGCAGCTCGAAGGTCCCCCGTAGGAGCAGCGGGCCGTCCTCGCAGGGTGTCACGGTGACCATGTCCCTCATGCGCCCCACCTGCCCGCGATACCCGGTCGCCATGTGTGACTGATGATCACCTTGCCGAACCCGCCGCCCGGTTCGCAGCACTCGAAGGCGTCGGGCACCCGCTCGAACGGGAACACCCGGCCGATCACGGGGCGCAGCCGGTGCGCCTCGACGGCGCGGACGGCGAGCTGCGCCTGATCACGCGGAAAGCGGCTCGGCCGGGGACGCGGCTGCGCGTCCCCGGCCGAGCCGGTCGATCACTGCGACGGGAAGGGTCACCGTACGAGGGACTTCTGCCGTACCGGCTTGGCGGGCGCCGGCTTGGCCTTGGAGCCGCGCAGCACGCGCCAGATCAGGCTGGGCCGCATGAGCGCCTCGGGCGGGTCGACCAGCCCGGCCGTCCGCATGAACGCGCCGGTGATGCTGCTGTCCCGGGTCGCCGCGTCCTGCAGCCGCCGCATGTAGGCGTGCTGGAGCCGCAGCAGCCAGGTGCGGCGGCCCTTGACGCCGGGGAAGCTGAGGTCGATGGCGGTGGTCATCTCCCAGGCCGGCTTGATGATGGTGGCGACGTCGCGCTGGAAGGCCAGCGGGTCGGGCGGGTTCCCGTCCTCCAGGTGCCGGCCCAGGGCCAGGGCCTCCAGGGAGGCGAGCGTCTGCGCCTGGGCGTAGACCGGGTTGGGGGTGCACACGGCGTCGCCCATCACCAGGAAGCCCTCGGGCCAGCGGGTGAGCTTGTCGTAGCGCCGCCACATGGTGGTGGGGAAGCGGTAGAGCGCCGGGTCGTCGAGCGGCTCGGAGTTGACGATCGCCTCGTAGATCTCCGGGGCCGCCAGGGTCTTGGCGAAGGCGTTGAACCCGGCGGGGTCCGTCGGCGGGTGGTCGCCCAGGATGCCGTAAATGGTCAGCTCGACCCGGCCGTTGTCGGTCTTGGTGAAGATCGCGCCCCGGGGGAGGGTGGGGGAGGCCACGGGGTTGATCGAGTGGTCGGTGCCGAACGGGTCGGAGGCGGGGTCGAGCTTGTAGTGGCGGCTGGCGTACCCGAGGCCGACCTTCGTCCCCTGCTCCTCGATCGGCCCGTAGCCGAGCGCGTTCAGCCAGACCGGGGTGCGCGAGCCCCGGCCGGTGGCGTCGATCACCAGGTCGGCCTCGAGGATCTCCTCGCCGGTGCCGTCGATGTTGTGCTGGACGCGTGCGCCGGTCACCCGGGAGCGGTCGGGGCTCGTGACCAGGCCGACGATGTCGTAGTGCTCCATGAAGGTCACGTTGGGCAGGGCTTCCACGCGTCGGCGCACGTGGTACTCCATGATCGGCCGGGTGGCGGCGACGCACGTGAGCCCGGAGCGCACCTGCTTGAGCCGCTTACCGTTGAAGTACCAGCGCACGGTGCCGGAAAGGTCCGACAGCGGGACCCCGCCGATGATCATTTCCTCGGTGATCCCGGGGAACATCTCCTCCAGCGCCAGGTGGCCGCGCGCGAGCAACCCATTGATGTGACGAGTCTGCGGAGCGCCCTTGCGCCACTCGGTGACCCCGATCAACTTGTCGCGGTCCACCAGCACCACTTCGCGATAGCTCTTGGAGAGTATGCTGGCGGCGAAAAGTGCCGTGATGCTTCCGCCGAGCACCACCGCGCGCTCTCCAACTTGAGTACCCATCGTGGCGATCATCTCCTTGAGTCGCGTTCTGGATCAGGTATTGCCGACGCGTGACCTGCTGGCGTTGCGCCGCATCCGCGGTTAGCGCGAATTCCGCGCTGACTCTCCGGACGAACGCCGGTGAATACAGTTGGGGGACTTTCGCATCGTCGCATCGAATTCCGCGATCCGGCATCTCCCGTATTGCGGCTGAATCGCTGCCGAATATTCGGGAAACGCGTTCTCCGGCGGCCATTCCGGCCGCAGCCGCTCACCGGCTCTCCGTCACCAGCAGGCGGAGTGGGAACGGGTCAGCCGCTCGCGGCGGCGGCGCACACTCGCCGGGCAGCGCGACGACACCCGGTCCTCGCACCACCCGCCGTTGCGGACCGCCTGGTATGCGCCCGGCAGGGGCAGATACCTGGCGAACTCCAGCAGCGCCTCGGGTTCGGCCGGTGGCTGGCCGCCGTGGGCCCCGGCCAGCGACAGGGCGCAGACGTCACGACCGGCCAGGCTCCCGCCGAGCATCCCAACACGATCTCCGGCTTGACTGCGCATCGCGGGCACCCTCCCTGAAAGACGGCGGGGCGGTTCGATACGCAGGATCACACCGCCCAGGTGGCCGGGCATCTCCCAGGGTGCGAGTTCGGCGGGCGGAGGCGGCGACCCCGCCCGAGCCATATTCCGCACGCAGGAAGATGCGCGGGAGAATCGCCCGCACCACACTGTTCTGCGGAGGATTTCTAAGGAGGCGGCCTTCATGTCCTCATCGGACGACAACCTTGACCTGCTGGAACGCGCGCTCGCCCAGGTCGGCGCCCTCATCGCCGCTATCCGGCCCGAGCAGGCCGAGCTGCCCACGCCGTGCCGGTCCTGGGACGTGCGGGCGCTGGTCAACCATGTGACCGACGAGGTGCACCAGTTCGCCGTGGTGACCGCCGGCGGCAAGCGCGAGCACCTGGGGCTCGACGTCATCGGCGATGACTGGTCAGGCGCCTTCCGCGGCGTGGCGGACGAGCTGCTGGAAGTCTGGCGGCGGCCCGGCTCCCTGGACCGGTCGCAGCACCTGTCCGTCGGGGACTTTCCCCCCAGTTGGGCGGTCGGCCAGCAGATCACCGAGCTGACGGTGCACGCGTGGGACATCGCCAAGGCGACGGGTCAGCCCACCGACCTGGACCCCGAGCTGGGAGAGCTGGCCCTGGCCTGGGCCGGGGACAACCTCAGGCCGGAATACCGCGGGGACGAGTCGGAGGGATACCAGATCGGCCCCGAGGTGGAGATCAACCCGGACGCCCCCCTGTACGAGCGGCTCGCGGCCATCGGCGGACGCGACCCCCACTGACGGCCCGCCCGCACAGATCGCCCGCCCGGCCTGACCGCGTGTATCGGGCGGGGTAGGGCCCGCGGCTCCTGGGCGCGCTGGAATCGGCGCGTCCAGGGGCGGCGGGCCGTTTCGCCGTCCTCACCCGGCCACCTCGTAGAACGCCGGCCCGTCGAGGTAGTTGACCGAGGCCAGGTCGCGGGCGACCACCTCGGCCACCGGGTGCCTCAGCCCGATCACCAGCGGCCTGGCGTCGTTGCCCACCGTCCTGGACAGGAACTCGCCCGGCTGGACGTGCATGCGAGCGTCGTGGAAGCTCTCCAGCCGCCGCACCTGCTCCAGCCCGGGATAGGAACGCAGCACCCCCTCCACGGGAGGGGTGGGGAACGCCATCGCGACGTGCTGCTTGATCCGGTACGGACGGTGGTACCCGGCCAGGAACCGCTCGGGGTCGGTGTAGGCGTCAACGGTCCAGCCGAGCTGCGATTCGCCCGTCGCCAGGCACGTGTAGTACGGCACGTCGGCGCCCGCGAGCCCGATGCCGGCCTCGACCAGGCACGGCCCGTCAGGAGTGAGCACGATCTCCAGGTGGGCGGGCCCGTACCCGACCCCGAGCGCGTCGAGCACCGCGCCCGCGTAGCCGGCCAGCCGGCTGTGGACCGGGCCTTCGGCGGGGATGATCGTGCAGCCGCTCATCCGGTCGACGACCCCGTTCACCGACAGCTTGTCGCACTTCCAGACGCCGGTGATCCGATGGTGGCCCGCGCAGCTCACCGTGTCCACCGCGTACTCGGTGCCGGTCAGGTGCTCCTGGGCCACGAGCCCCTCGTCGCGGATTCCGGCGGCGTTCCGGCCGCGGGTCAGCCTGCGGTGGGCGGCGACCGACTGCTGGGGGGTGTCGCTGAACGCCACGCCGTCACCGGCCGGGCCGCGGTTCGGCTTGATCACCACCCGGCTGCCGAGGTGGTGGTGCCAGACGGCCAGCTCGTTCTCGCTGGTGACGAGCAGTTGCCGGGGGGCGCGCAGGCCGGCGGTCCTGACCGCCTCCGCCTGGGCGAACCTGTCCCGGCGGGCCCGGCTGCGCACGGTGCCGTTGGTGACCAGGCCGAGCGACTCGCTGAGCTGGTCGGCCAGCTCGACACCGGACTCCCCGCCCGTGATGACGGCGACCGGCTCGTGCTCGGCGACCGCCTCGCGGGTCCGGAGGAAGTCGCCGTGGTGGACGATGGTCTCGGAGATCGGGTCCCGGCTCATGCTCGCACGGTAGGCGGTCGGGACCTCCTCGGTGCTCTGCACCCGGACCACGCCGTAGCCGGCGTCGATGAAGCGCCGGGCCAGTCGCATCGTCGGCGCGAAGACGTCGACCATCATCAGCGTCCCGCGCGTGCTCTTCTTCCGTCCCGGGTGGGCGGTCTGCGTCATCTCGGCATCCCCTCGAACGCGCTTGAGTAGTCCTACGCGATCGACTTTGGATCCCACGCGAGCCGCAGACCAGGGGATTCGGCGGCAGCAAGCTGACGGTGGCCCGCCGCTTGCTGCCAGGGCCCCTCCCACGGCCCCGGGCCGGGCGGCTACGCCCGGCCGAGCACCGACACCACGTGTTCGACCTCTTCCGGGGTGTTGTAGATGTGCAGGCTCACCCGTACGGCGCCGCCGGGCGAGGGATGGAGCTGCTCGTCGGCCCGTACCATGATGCCGTTGGCCGCCAGGATGGAGCCCAGCTCGCCCGCGTTGACCCGGCGATGCCGGAAGGTGACGATGTTCTCGCGCGGGCACTGCCGGCAGCCCAGCAGCTCGATGTCCTCCAGCCCGCCCAGCCGGTTGGCCAGGCGGGCCGCCAGCGTCACGGTCCACGTGTGGACGTTCGGCAGGCCGGCGGCGCTCAGCCAGTTGAGTGCGGCCTCCAGGCTGACGATGCCGGTGGTGTTCGGGGTGCCGCGCCAGCCGCCCGCGACGAACTCGGGGCCGCGCTTGTTGCGCGCCCACACCGCGCCGACGCCGGGCAGCGCCATCGTCTTGTGGCCGGAGAAGACCGCGAAGTCGACGTCGAGCTCCTCCATCGACAGCGGCATGCGTCCCGCGCTCTGCGCGGCGTCCAGACAGATCGGGATGTCCGGGCCGAGGATCGAGCGGATGCGCTGGACGCCCATGTCCCCGCCGTACACGTGGTGCACGTGGGTCACGGCGGCGAACTTGGTCCTGTCGTTGATCAGGGCCGCCAGGGCGTCGTAGTCGTAGTCCCCCGACTCCTCCTCGATGGGCAGCGGGTGGACGGTGATGCTGATGCCGCGCCGCAGCAGGCGACCCTGGACCTCCAGCCAGGGCTCCAGGTTCGCCTTGTGGTCGGCGAACGGCGCGATGATCTCGTCGCCGTCCGTGAGCCTGTCCGCCAGCCAGTCCATCGCCACGGCCCGCAGGCCCTGACTGGCTCCGCTGACGAACTCCACGGTCGTGCTCTCGGGATGCGGGTCACCGAGGAACCGTTTGACCAGTTCCGCCGCCCGCTCCAGCCGGACCGTGGTGCTGTTCGCCCAGGGGTAGCCGCCTCGCCCGGTGTTGGCGTTCGAGGTCGTCAGGTAGTGCGTGACGGTGTCGAGCACCGCCTGGGGCTTCTGCGTGGTGGCCGCACTGTCCATGTAGGCCAGGTGCGGGTTGCTCGCGATGATCGGGAACTGCTCGCGCAAGGTTCCCTGCCAGTCCCGCAAGCGTTCCACGGTGTCATCTGTCATGTCCAAGGCAAGTGTCGTCATCACGGGTCCCTCATCGACGATCTCTACCAGCATCGGACGCGAATCGGCTGTGGCCACCTTCCAGACTGCTGTGTGGCGATCAGCAACATGCGAGATGCCGCTCGATCGTGAGCCTTGGAATCCTACGAGGAGCTCTGGTTCCCCCCCTCGTACGAAGAGGTGACAACGATGACGGTAACCGTGGCGGAGGAGTGGAAACGGAACCTCGCTGCCCACTCGGACAAGGGACTGGTCGGCCCCCGGGACCCATGGTGGTTCACTGGTAAACGACCCCTGCCGGGCGAGTGCCCGGGCATCGGAGAAGACGGTCAGATCACCTCGCTGCCAATGCCCGACCTGGAGGTGTGCGACCGCGAGGCGGTGCTCGACTACTTCGACAACAGCTGGACTCTCACCGAGGTGCTGTTCGCGGGCCTGCAGACGGCCGAGGCGTTCTACCGTCCGCCGGCGCACAATCTGCGCCACCCGATGATCTTCTACTACGGCCACCCGGCCGTGCTCTACGTCAACAAGCTCCGCGTCAGCGGGCTGCTCGACGACCCCGTCAACGCCTACCTGGAGCACATCCTGGAAACCGGCGTGGACGAGATGTCCTGGGATGACCTGTCCAAGAACGAGATGATCTGGCCGTCGGTGAGCGAGGTACACGCCTACCGCGCCCAGGTCTACCAGCTCGTACGCGGCATCATCGAGTCCACGCCCTTCGCGCCCGACCTGGGCCGGCCGGTCACCATGGACGACCAGGCGTGGGCTCTGGTGCTCGCCTTCGAGCACGACCGCATCCACCTGGAGACCAGTTCCGTGCTGATCCGGGAGCTGCCGATCAGGCTCGTCCGGCAGCCGGCCGCCTGGCCGGCCCCGGCACCGATGCGGCGCACCGGCTCAGCCGGCAAGCCGACGCAGGAGTCGGTTCCCGCCAACCGCATGGTGTCCATCCCCGGCAGGCAGGTGCGGCTGGGCAAGCCCCGGTCGTGGCCGTCCTTCGGCTGGGACAACGAGTACGGCTCGCGGGATCTGGACGTCGCGGGCTTCGAGGCCTCCCGCTTCCTGATCAGCAACGGCGAGTACCACCGGTTCGTGGTCGACGGCGGCTACCGCCGTCCCGAGCTGTGGTCGGAGGAGGGATGGGGCTGGCGCGCCTTCCGCAACGCCAAGTGGCCGCAGTTCTGGGTGCCCGACGGGCCGAGCGGGCTGCACCGCTATCGCCTGCGTACGACGTTCGACGAGATCGACATGCCGTGGGACTGGCCGGCCGTCGTCAACTACCACGAGGCCAAGGCGTACTGTGCCTGGCGCTCGGAGCAGGACGGACGCACCTACCGGCTGCCCAGCGAGGGCGAGTTCATGTGCCTGCGCGCGCTGCCCGACAGCCCCACGGTCGAGGACGACCCGGTCATGCGGCTGAGCGGTGCGGCGCTGCGGGAGCGGGGCGTCAACCTCAACCTCGCGTTCGGGTCGGAGACCCCGGTGGACCTCTCGCCCGCCACGGAGCACGGGGTGCACGACTCGGCGGGCAACCTGTGGACGTGGTCGGAGGACACCGCCAACCCGCTGGAGGGCTTCGCCGTCCATCCCTACTACGAGGACTTCAGCACGCCGTGCTTCGACGGCCTGCACCAGATGATCCTCGGCGGCTGCTTCATCAGCACCGGGGACGAGGCCAGCATCTGGGCCCGCTTCCACTTCCGGCCGCACTTCCTGCAGCAGACCGGGATCCGGCTGATCAGCGCTCCCGACCCGGCCGCCGCTGATGTCGAGGAAGACCAGTACAGCACCAAGGAGATGCTGGACCGCTACCTGATGCTGCACTTCGCGACCGTTCAGGAGACCTTCGGGAGCGAGGACCGGCTGCTGGCCATCGCGCACGCCTACCCGCGCCGGCTGGCGCTGCTGCTCCTGCGCGAGGCCGAGCGGCTCGGCCTCTCCCTGGAGCGGGTCCTGGACGTGGGATGTGCCGTGGGCGGCTCCAGCTTCACCCTGGCCGCCGACGGGGCCGCCGCCGGCGTGCGCCATGTCGTGGGCGCCGACCTCAGTTCGCAGTTCGTCCAGACCGCCAACAAGCTGGCGCTCGGGCAGGCGGTGCCCTACGACCGGGTCGACCAGGGCGAGGTCCGCACCCGCCTGCACGCCCGGGCCCCGCAACCGGCGGACGGCGCCCGCGTCGAGTTCATCGTCGCGGACGCCGTCACCTTGCCCGAGGAACTGGAGGGCTTCGACGCCGTCATCCTGGCCAACCTGCTCGACCGGGTCGCCGACCCGCGTGCCTGCCTGCGGCAGTTCACCGAGTCCGACCGGCTGCTGACCTCGGGCGGCCTGTTGCTGGTGGCCAGCCCGTGGTCGTGGCAGCCGGCCTACACCGCGCCGGATCTGTGGCTGGGCGCCCGTTCCCTGGCACCGACCAGCGAGTACGAGGTCAGACGGTTCCTGGGAGAGGCTTTCGACCTGGTGGCGGAGTCGGACGAGCCGGGCGTGCTGCGTGACCATCGCCGTCACTACGAGTACTTCAGCGCCGACGTCTCTCTGTGGCGCAAGCGCTGAACCGCTGCCCTTCGATGCCCGGCCCCGCGCGTCACCGACCGGCCCGCCTGACGGACGATCTGCATCGCCTCGTCCAGGTGGGCCCGGTGCGTGCGGTGGTTGAGCACGCACATCCGCAGCATGAACCGGTCGCGGATGCGCACGCTCGTCAGGGCCACGCGGCCGCCGGCGTTGATGGTGTCCAGCAGCCGCTGGTTCACCTGGTCGCCGCCGGAGGTGTGGAAGTTCAGCACCGTCAGGTCCGGGGTCAGCGACTCGAACAGCGGGATGTCCCCCAGTTCCCGATGCGCCAGTTCGGCGAGGTCGAGCTTCTCGTCCAGCGTCGCGCGGAAGGCCTCGACACCGTACAGGTGCAGGGGAAGCCACAGCCGCAGCCCCCGGAAGGGACGGCTCATCTCCGTGCCCAGATCGGCGAAGTTCGGCAGCCTGGAGTCCAGGTGCAGGTCCTGCAGGTAGTCGGCGTCGGCCTCCTGGGCCGCCGCGAGCTGGCGCAGGTCGCGCACCAGCAGGACGCCCGTGCTGTAGGGCAGGAACAGCGACTTGTGCGGGTCGAGGGCGATCGAGTCGGCCCGTTCGATGCCGACCAGCTTGGCCTTGCCCCGCTCCGTGAGCTGGAAGGCCCCGCCGTAGGCGGCGTCCACGTGGAACCACACCTGGTGCCGCCTGGCGATGGTGGCCAGGTCGGCCAGCGGGTCGATGGTGCCCGTGCTGGTCGTGCCGGCCGTGCCGACGAGGAGGAACGGCCGGCGGCCCTTGGCGCGGTCGGCCGCGATCATCTCCTCCACCGCACCGGGATCCATCCGCAGTTCGGCGTCGGTCGGCACGACGCGCACCTGGTCCGGCGAGAAGCCGGCGATCCGCGCGGCCTTGGCCACGCTGTGGTGCGTGTGCTCGGTGACGTAGATGGTCCCGGTGTTCGGCGGCCCGCCGAGCACGTCCTGGCGCGCGGCCAGGAGCGCGGACAGGGTCCCGGTGGAGGCGCCGGTCGTGAGCAGGCCGCCGGCCGTGGTCGGCAGCCCGAACACGCCGGCCAGCCACCGGATCACCCCGTGCTCCATGGCCACGAGCGCGGGCGCCATGGCGCCCGAGCCCGTGTACCGGTTGACGGTGGCCGAGAGCAGCTCGGCCACGGCCGAGGCGAACAGGCCGCCGCCGGGGAAGTAGGCGTAGCAGCCGGGACCGGCGGTGTCCACCGCCCGCTCGGCGGCCTCGCGGAACGTCACGAGGAGCTGGTCGAAGTCTCCGGGCTGCTCGCTCGGCGGCGAGAGCAGGTGTGCCAGCATGTCGTCGGGGACGGTCGCGTCGTTGGTCTGGGTCTCGTTGAGCGAGCCGATGAAGTCGGACACGAACGTGGTGGCCGAGGACATCATCGCCGTCAGCTCGTCCCGGTTCGGCTCCAGGGGGTGCTTGTTCGCAACGGGGAGCCGCAGCTCCAGGGGCTGCGCCCGCTCGGCGGGCGACTGCGGCTGCAGGGGCGACAACGTCATGCCGTTCACTCCCCGACCTGCACGTTGGTCCGCGCGGCAGGGTGCGTCGGCTCCAGCGGGGGCAGGTCCATGGCGTGCATCCGGCCGGCGGTGAGCACAGGCCGCAGCCAGTCGGAGGGGTCCAGCGGGATCAGCGAGTGGCGCAGCCTGCGCGTGGCCTCGACGGTGGTCGCCCGCGCCGTGGTGTCGGAGCCGGTGGCGGTGACGATCTTCTCGATCCGCTCGGCGCCGAAGTTGATCGGCAGCGCCTGGCTGAACTCCGTGGCGCTGACGTGCAGCCAGCTCCGCGTGTCCGAGTAGATCCCGTCGGCGAGCTCCCTGATGGCGTCGTCGTGCCCGACGCCCGCCTTCCTGGCCTCCCAGTAGCCCAGCACCCGGCTGGCGTGCCCGATCATGCCGGTCATGGCGCCACCGCTGGTCAGGAAGTGCCCGTTGCCGAACGAGTCGCCGGCCACCACGCCGTTGGGGGCCACCAGCGCGTCCGCGCCGATCCGCTCGACCAGGCTGAACAGCTTCGGCCCGTACGTCATCGCGGTCCGCTCCAGCTTCTGCTTGGGCATCTCCAGGATCGCGGAGACCTGCTCGAGGTAGTAGTCGCGCAGCATGTGCCGGTAGGCGGCGTAGTACTCCACCGACTCCCGGTCGGTGCCCGGCGGCACCTGGCCGGCCTCGATCGGGTCGAAGACCTTGAAGTCAGGCACCTGGACGAGGACCCAGCCCACGGCGGGGTCGCCTTCGTGCCCGACCGCGATCTGCCGCACCCAGTACTCGTTGCCCTCCTCGTCGAATTCCGAGGCGATGCGCCGGCGCAGGCGGCCGTCGACGAGCACGCCCATCAGCCCGGCGAGGTAGTCGGCCTGGGCCACCACCGGCCCCTTTCCGTCGTTGTGGTCGACGCATACGTCCTCCTGCTTGAATCCCAGCCGATCGGCGTCGGCGCTGGTGAATCCCTGGGCGATCATGAACAGCTTCGGCACGCCGAGGTCGATCAGGTCGGTGCCCGGCGCGCGGACGCGGTGGAACTTCCCCCTGAAGTCCAGCTGGCGCAGCTCTTCGATGAGGATCTGCTTGCTGCCGTCGGGACGCTCGATCCAGCCGTCCTCGGCGACGCGGTGGTTGGTGAAGAGGCGGACCCGCGGCTGCAGGCCCCTCTCCAGGTCCTGCTCCTCGATCAGCTCGAGATAACGGCGCAGCAGCATCAGGAGCTGGAAGGCGCCGGTCTGGAAGGTGGAGGGGCTGTCGAGCACTTCGACCATGTTCCGGCCGATCCGTGTGGCGTCCGGCTTGTCCGGCGCCTCGGGCGCGTCCACCAGGGTGATGATCCGGTTCGGCGCGCCGTCCTTCCACCGGTCGTCGATGAACTCGGTGTGGTGGACGACACCGCCGATGCGGGTGTCGGTGAAGCCGGAGATCAGCTCGTCCGTCGCGACCGGGCCGGCGGGCCAGTCGGGCCGGTAGAGGCTCTCCGCGAGGCGGAGGATGGTCCCGTTGCCGCGGCGCGGCAGCCGGTCCTCGCCGTAACGCTCCTCCATGAGCTGGTCGATGTGGCCGAGGTGGTGGTAGAGCTCCTCACGGATGTTCCAGTGCACGCCCAGCGAGGGCTCGCCGCGCATGTCCACGCCCACGGCCCGGTGGCCCATGGCCACGGTCCAGAGCATGGCCACCATGTTCGTGGCGCCCATGCCGAGCGCCAGGAAGTCCGGGTTGCGCACATCCTCCGCGTCGTACGTGTCGGTTCGATTCATTTCCGTTTCCTCGGGGTCGGGAATTCGCTTCCGTCAATTCGATGGTGCTTTTTCGACGGCCCCGGCGACAGAATTATCGGCGACATGAAGCTGCACGCGCCCGCCCGCTTCCTGCAATGCGCGGGAGGTTGGCCCGGCATGCGAAAAGGGCACCTCGGGGCGTGAATGACGCCCGGAGATGCCCTTTTGCGGGTGCGGCGGGGTTATGCGCCGCGGGACAGCACCTCGACGATCGCGGTGCTCGTCCGCCGCACTTCCTCCTCGTTCATGACCAGCGGGGGAGACAGGATGATGTTGTGCGCGTACGGGCGGGAGATCACGCCGTGCTCGTCGCGGATCCGCGCGGTCAGCCCGAACACGTCGGGGAACGGCATCGGCTCGCGCGTGCCCCGGTCGGCCACCATCTCGATGGCGGCCGCGGCGCCCTCGACGCGGACGTCGCCGACGGTGGGCACCTCGGCCAGCGGCGCGAGGCCGGCCTTGAACCAGTCGCCGATGGACAGCGCGTTCTCGGCCAGGTTCTCCCGCTCCATGATGTCCAGGTTGGCCAGGGCCACCGCGGCGCCGACCGGATGGCCGCTGAAGGTGTAGCCGTGGAAGAAGCCCATGTCCTGGATGATCGTGTCACCGATGTCGTCGCGCAGCAGCACCGCGCCGTAGGAGAAGTAGCCGCTGGTGATGCCCTTGGCCGTGGTGATGATGTCCGGTTCCATGAACCGCTGCGCAGAGTCGAACCAGGCGCCCGTGCGGCCGAACGCGGTGATCACCTCGTCGGCGATCAGCAGGATGCCGTGCCGGTCGAGCACCTGGCGCACCCGTGGCCAGTAGTCCATCGGCGGTGTGAGCACGCCGCCTCCGCCCATGACCGGCTCCCCGATCATGGCGGCCACGTTGCCGGGGCCGAGCCGCTCGATGGTCTGTTCCAGCTCCTCGATGAGGAAGTCGGTCGGGTCCCGGTCGCCGTACAGCTCGGCCGCGCGGTACAGGTAGGGCGGCGAGACCTTCTCCACGTGCGGCAGGTTGGGGCCGACACCCAGTTGCATCGGCGGGAAGCCGGTCAGGGTGCCCGAGCCGTAGTTGGCGCCGTGGTAGCCGTAGTAGCGGGAGATGATCCAGGTGCGGTCGGGCTCGCCCCGCCGGACGTGATAGAGCCGCGCCGCCTTGATGGCGGTCTCCACGCTCTCCGAGCCGCCGCTGGTGAAGAACACCTTGTTGAGGTCGCCGGGCGAGAGCTCGGCCAGGCGGACGGCCAGCTCGATCGCCTTGTCGTTGCCGAACTCCTGGTAGGCGGTGAAATACTCAAGCCGTTCCATCTGCCTGGCAGCGGCCTCGGCGAGCTCGCGCCGGCCGTGCCCGACATGGGAGTGCCACAGCCCGCCGCCGGTCGCGTCCAGCAACTCGTTGCCGGCGGCGTCCCAGACGGTGGAGCCCTTGCCACGGACGATCACGATGCGGTCGGAGATGGCCGCCGACTGCAGGGGATGAATGACGTGCCGCCGGTCCAGGTCTTCCAGTTCGGTCGACGTTGACGGGCGTACCGATGTAATTGTCACGAAGCCTTTCCTCTCCAGGAAATACGTGAATTCCTGCCCGTGCGCGTTACCAGGTGACCGGGAACGACAATAGGCGCGGTACGGTGAAATCGAAGTACCAGGGGACCTGATTGGGCGGGACCGCCGGCGCGAGCGTGGGAAAGCGCTCGACCAGCGTGCGAAATGCGATGCCCAGCTCCAGACGGGCCAGATTGTGCCCCATGCAGTGATGGATTCCGTAGCTGAAGGCCAGGTGGTTCGTCGGCGGCCGGGTGATGTCCAGCTCGCCGGGATGCGAGGTCACGCTGGGGTCGAGGTTGGCGCCGGCGAAGCTGATGAGGATGCCGTCACCCGCCTGGATGAGGGTGCCGCCGATCTCCACGTCGTCGGTCGCGACCCGGGAGAGCGACTCCACCAGGGACACGTACCGCAGGATCTCCTCCACCGCGCCGGGGACCAGCTCCGGGTCCGCGCACAGCGCGGCGTACTGGCCGGGCGCGCTCAGCAGGGCGAGCGTGCCGAGCGCGATGGTGCTGGTCGAGGTGACGGTGCCGGCGATCAGGATGGCCGAGGCGAACTGGATCAGCTCTTCGAGGTCGAGCTCGCCCGACCGCACCGGGCCGGCGATCAGGTCGTCGAGCAGGCCGTCGCCGGGATTGCCGCGGCCCTTGGCCTCGATGAGGTGCTCCAGGTAGCCGTTGAGCTCCTCCATGGCCTGGCCCGCGCGCTCAGTGTCGAACAGGTCCCTGGCGGGCCCCTCGAACCGCCCGCGGTCCTCGTACGGGACGCCGAGGAAGGCGCAGACCACCATCATGGGCACCGGCACGGCGAAATCGAACAGCAGGTCCGCCGGCGGCCCCTGCTGCAGCATCACCTCCAGGCGGCCGTCGACGATGCGCTGTATCTCGGCCCGATGGGCGGCCACACGCCGGGCGGTGAAATGGGGCAGCAGCAGCCGGCGCTGCCGGGTGTGCTCGGGCGGGTCCACGCCGAACAGCGCGCCGGCGAATCCGCCCTCTTCCTCCCTGGCCATCTCGCGGGTGGCCCGCATGTGCAGATGCCGCTCGTCCAGCACCGGATAGTTCGGATAGTGGGCCAGGCTGGACATCCGCTTGTCGGCCAGCAGCAGGCGCGCCTCCTCGGGTCCGGTCACCAGCCAGGCCGAACGGCCGTCGTACAGGCGTACCTTGGTGATCGGGTCTCCCGCGCGGAGTCCGGTCATGCCGGAGGACGGCCGGTACGGGCACTCTCGGGGAAGGGGATAACCGGGCAGATCCGAGGCGCTTCGCGCCGGAGACTTCCCTGCTGTCACGGTCATGGCAACCTCTGATCCAGCTCGGAAACGGTATCTATCTCCGCACGACCGCTTGGAAGCCGACGTGGGCGTAGTAGTCGGCGATCGCGTGGAAGGACTCCTTCGGCTCCCACCGGTAGTCGGAGGCCGGGTCGGAGAAGTCGTCGCGAATGGTCTTGACGATGCACATGCTCGCCGTGTCCAGGTCGTAGCGGGGGTCGTCCGAGTGCGGGTGGGTGGGGTGGATGAGCTCCGACACGGCCACACCGTGAACCCCGGCCTCCTCGAAGGTGTCGAACATCTTCAGGTGGTAGGCGGCCTGGGCGCTCTCGTCGCGCGCGTAGCCGTCGATGACCGTGGGCACGGCCCCGCTGCGGTCCACGACGTCCCAGAAGAAGAACGCCTTGTCCTCGGCGCCCTGATAGGTCGCGGTCCCGAACTCGGCGATCAGGATCGGCTTGTCCCAGCGGCGGTAGTCGTTCACCAGGGCCAGGTGGTCCTGCCTGCTGAGCGGGGCGGGCAGGTACTGGTACATGAGGCCGATGTAGTCGAAGGGCTCCCAGTCGACGTCCTCGAACGGCGCGGAGGAGTAGCTGATCCCGTCGTTGAAGATGCCGCGGACGACCGAGGCGGCTTTGCTCAGGAACTCGTTGAGCCGGGGCGTCGACTCCGCCATGTCGACCCGCGCGGTGGGGGTGAGCAGCCGGTGCTCGGCATCGGCGTACACGTTCGCCATCCGCTCGTGGTACTGGTCGCCCGGGGCGATGTCCGGGGTGAAGATCAGGTGCACCGCGCCGACGGTCAGGTTGATGTCGGCGCCCTGCCGCCGCAGCGACTCGGCCAGGTGCGCGGCCTCGGCGAGGTGGTCCAGGACCTCCTGCTGCGGCCGGTCCACCAGCCGGGGCTGGAGCCACACGTGCAGATCGCGCTCCACCGCGGCGGTCGCGGTCACGGCCAGCCGGTTCAGGTCGCTGCCGTAGATCGTGACAGAGTTGGCGTTGAGCTGGTCGCTGATCAGGCTCAGCTCCGCCAGCATGGCGTCGGTGCTCCACGCCGTACGCGACAGCGAACCCTGACCGGTCGCGAAGTTCGTACCGGTGTCGTAGGCGACACCGAGTAGTTGTGGCATGCTGCTCACCTTTCTCCCGTGAACGCGCGGGCGGCCGCTACCAGACCACCGGGAACTCGAAGAGCCGCTGCAGGGTTCCGTCGTTGTTGTTGCTCCGCAACTGCTCCGTGGGCACGGCGGACCGCAGGCCGGGCATGCGCTCCACCAGCGTCCGGAACGACACCTCCAGCTCCAGACGGGCCAGGTTGTCACCCGGGCACCGGTGGATGCCGTGGCTGAAGGAGAAGCTGGGGCGGGGCGGCCGGCGGATGTCGAAGACGTCGGGGTCGGACACCAGCGCCGGGTCGAAGTTCACCCCGGCGCAACTGATGAGGATGCCCTCGCCCGCCTTGATCTCGCCGCCGTCGAGGTCGATGTCGTCGGTCGCGACCCGGGCGAACGCCTCCACCAGGGACACGTACCGCAGGATCTCCTCCACCGCGCCGCCCACCAGGTCGGGGTCGTCGCGCAGCGCCTCCCACTGTCCCGGGGTGTCCAGCAGTGCCAGCGTGCCCAGCGAGATCACGTTCGTGGTGGTGTCGGTGCCCGCGACCAGCATGGCCATCGCGATGTGGACCAGCTCGTCCCGGGTGATCGTGCCCTTGTGCAACTGCACGATCAGGTCGTCGATCAGACCGATCAGGCCGGCGCCCGGGTTGTCCTCTTTCCGCTGGATCAGCCCGTCGAGGTACACGCCCAGCTCCGCCGTGGCCTCCTCGGCCAGCTCCGGCACGAACAGCTTGCGGGCCGGCGTCTCGAACTCCTCGTTCTCCTCGTACGGCACGCCGAGCAGCAGGCTCATCACCATCGACGGCACCGGCTGGGCGAACAGGGTCACCAGGTCGGCGGGCGGTCCCTGGCGCATCATGTCGTCGAGCTTCTCGTCCACGATGCGCTGGATGTCGTCGCGCAGCTTCGCGGTCTGCCGCAGGGAGAAGCGCGGCATGATCATCTGCCGCTGCTTGGTGTGCTCCGGCGGGTCCACCCCGAACAGGACGTCGGCGTACCCGCTGTCCACGACCTTCTCGAACTCCTCGTTGAGCAGCGGGTAGTTCCCGTGGTAGGGGCGGATGGACACCCTGCGGTAGTCGGAGAGCACGGCACGCGCCTGCGCCGCGCCGGTCACCAGCCATGGCGTACGGCCGTTGTAGAGCTTGACCCTGGTCATCGGGCCCTCGTCGCGCAGGTCCACGTGCTCCGAGGACGGCCGGTACGGGCACTCCGACGGACGCGGGATCGGAAATTCCGGCAGTTCACCCGAGCGCGGCGGTGTGATGGTCATGGATGGCCCCTAACTGCGGAAATGGAGCTCGGGAATGGGAGTACGGCACCGTTCGTCCGATGTCCGGGGTGCTCCTGCGGGTATCCTCATCCGGCCCGCCGTCTGACGCATCTTCTCGATTGCGGGGTGGCCCCGGCCACCTGCGCGGCCGGATCGACAAGCGCACTCTCGGAGATCCCGCCGGTCAGGGCCCGAAGCCATGATGAGCTTCGAGGCCGACCGTCAGGAGCATCATGAGAACCGCCTACCGGACCTGCCCGATCTGCGACGCCGTCTGCGGCCTTCGACTCACCCTGACCGACGCGGGGCGCGTGACATCGGTGAAGGGGGACGCGGAGGACCCGTTCTCCAAGGGGTACATCTGCCCCAAGGGCGCGAGCCTGGGCCGGCTGGACGAGGATCCCGACCGGCTGCGCCGCCCGATGATCCGGGAGGGCGACCGCTGGCGCGAGGCCACCTGGGAGGAGGCCTTCCAGGCGGTGGACCGGGGGCTGACGAGGGTGGCCGAGACATACGGCCGCGACGCGGTGGCCGTCTACTTCGGCAACCCCACGTACCACACGATGGCCGGCTTCATGTACCGCGAGGCCATGACGCGGACGCTGAACAGCAGGAACACCTACTCGGCGAGCACGATCGACCAGATGCCCAAACACGTCTCGACGGGCTTCATGTTCGGTGACCCGTTCGCCATCGCCGTGCCCGACGTGGACCGCACCGACTACCTGCTGGTCATCGGCGCCAACCCGCTGGAGTCGCACGGCTCGCTGTGTGCCGCCCCCGACTTCCCCGCCCGGCTGAAGGCGCTGCGCGAACGCGGCGGGAAGGTCGTGGTCGTCGATCCGCGCCGCACCCGCACCGCGGCCTTCGCCGACGAGCACCTGTTCGTCAGGCCGGGCACCGACGCCTACCTGCTGTTCGGGATCGTCCACACCCTGCTCGACGAGGACCTCACCACGATCGACGTGGACGTGAACGGACTGGAGGAGCTGCGGGACCTGGCCGCCGAGTTCACCCCGGACGAGGTGGCGCGCGTGTGCGGGGTCCCGGCGGAGCAGGTCGTGCGGCTGGCCCGCGAGCTCGCGGCGGCACCGACGGCGGCCGTCTACACGCGCATCGGCACCTCCACGGCCGAGTTCGGCACGCTCGCGCAGTGGCTGGTGGACGTGGTCAACATCCTGACCGGCAACTTCGACCGGCCCGGCGGCGTGATGTTCACCAGGACGGCGGCGCTGGAGATCTTCCGCACCGGGCAGCCGTTCGACACCGGACGCTGGCACAGCCGCGTCCGCGGCCTGCCCGAGGTGCTCGGCGAGGTGCCCGTCGCGACGCTGGCCGACGAGATCGAGACGCCCGGGACGGGCCAGGTCAGGGCGCTGGTGTCGATCGCGGGCAACCTGGTGCTCTCGGCGCCGAACGGCCCGCGGCTGGACCGGGCGCTGCCGGGGCTGGACTTCATGGTGTGCGTGGACCCGTACCTGAACGAGACGACCAGGCACGCCGACGTCATCCTGCCGCCGCCGCGCATCACGCAGATGCCGCACTACGACTTCCTGCTGCTCATCGTCACCGTGCGCAACTACACCAGGTTCTCGCCGCAGATCCTGCCGCTGGAGCCGGGGCAGCTCTCCGAGGCGGAGATCATGGCCAAGCTCACGCTCATCCTGGCGGGCCAGGGCCCGGACGCCGCCCCGGCCGCGCTCGACGACATGATCCTGGAGCAGATCCTGCGTGGCGCCACCGAGGCCCCGGACTCCCCGTACGCCGGCCAGGACGTGGCCGAGCTGCGCGCCGGGCTGGACGGCGACAGCGGCCCCGAGCTGCTGCTCGACGCGATGCTCAAACTCGGGCCCTACGACCTGTCCCTGGCCACGCTGCGCGCGAACCCGCACGGCATCGACCTCGGGCCGCTGGAGCCGCGGCTGAAGGAGCTGCTCATCACCCCCTCCGGCCGGGTCGAGCTGACCCCGCCCAAGATCGTGGCGGACGTGTTGCGGCTGTGCGAGCACTTCGCCGGGCCGGGGCCGGAGTTCCTGCTGATCGGGCGCCGCCAGCTACGCTCCAACAACAGCTGGCTGCACAACACCCCGTCCCTGGTCGGCGGCAGCAACCGGTGCGTGCTGCACGTCAACCCCGCCGACGTCGCGCGGCTCGGCCTGGGGGAGACCGCGGTGGTCCGCTCGGCCGCGGGCGAGCTCACGGTGCCCGTGGAGGCGACGGACCAGGTCATGCCCGGCGTGGTGAGCCTGCCCCACGGCTGGGGCCACCAGGGCAGCGGTCAGCGGGTGGCCGCCGCCCACCCCGGGGTCAACGCCAACGCCCTGACCGACGAGTCGCTCGTGGACGCCCTGTCCGGCAACGCCGTCTTCAACGGCGTCCCGATCACGATCCACCCCGCTTGAGAACCGCCGCGGCCCTCCGGGCACCCGCCTTCACCTCGGCATACGGCAATCCACGAGATGTGCCGCCAGGCCCGGTGCGAGAGCCTGGAGCGGAGAAATGTCACACGTGCCCGGTTGACCGCTCGCGGACAGTTCTCAGGCCCGGTGCCGCAGACGGCAGATCTGCGCCGGACCACACAGGGAAGATCCTTTCCAAGGGGTGACCTATGCGAGTGCTGTTCACCGTCTACCCGTCGCATGCCCACTTCTGGCCGATCGTGCCGACCGCGTGGGCCCTGCAGAGCGCGGGCCACGAGGTACGTGTCGCGTCCCATGCCCGGTTCACCGATTCGATCAGGGCAGCGGGCCTGACCCCGGTGGCGCTCGGCGACGCGTCGATCGACGAGGCGCGGATGCGGCCGGACGCCAAGGCCCCGGCGCGGCCGGAGGAGGTGCTGCGCTACGCCGACGTGCTCAAGCTCGACGACGAGGAGCGCGAGCACTGGATCGCCTACTACCAGTGGCTGCTCAACCCGATCTCCGACTACGTCCGGGTCGACCTCCCCTACGCCGCCGAGCTGATCGGCTTCGCCCGGGCCTGGCAGCCGGACCTGGTGGTCTGGGACCCCACGTTCGGGTGCGGAGCGGTGGCGGCCCGCGTCAGCGGCGCCGCGCACGCCCGCTTCCTGCTCGGCCCCGACTACCTGGCCTGGAGCATGGACCGGCTGGCCGAGCGCGGGGACGACGTCAGGGCGGCGGGCCTGCCCGAGCACCCGCACGCCGACCTGGTGCGGCCGCTGGCCGAGCAGTACGGCACGGAGGCCGACCGCGAGCTGCTGTACGGCCAGTGGTCGCTCGACCCCATGCCGCCGGGCCTGCGGCTGCCGACCAGCACGATCAAGCTGCCCATGCGGTACGTGCCGTTCACCGGCGTGGACGTGCTGCCCGAGTGGCTCTACGCGAAGCCGGAGCGGCCACGGGTGGCGCTGACGCTCGGCGAGTCCACCCGCAGGTTCATCAAGGGTGACTGGGGCCGCTCCCCGAAGATCCTCGAAGCGGTCGCCGACCTGGACGTCGAGGTGATCGCCACGCTGAACAACCTGCAGCTGGAGGGCATCGAGAACGTCCCTGACAACGTCCGGATCATCGAATGGGTGACCCTGACCAACCTGCTCCCCACCTGTTCGGCGATCATCCACCACGGCGGGATCGGCACCTTCGCCGCGGCGTGCGCGGCCAAGGTGCCGCAGATCGTCTGCGACACCGGCGAGACCCTCATGATGCGCCCGGTCGAGGTCGATCCGCGCACCATGGAGGACGGCACCTACCGCGTCGGCTTCGAGTTCGGGGTCAACGAGGAGGTCGTCGAGACGGTCACCACCTGGGAGCTGCCGAACAAGAAGCTCGAGGCGACCCCGACGTCCAGCTACGTGATCAGCCGGGGCGCCGGCGCCAGGCTGAACCACGTGACGCAGTCGGTCGACGACATCCGCAAACTGGTCAACCAGGTGGTGACCGAGCCGTCCTACCAGGTCGGCGCGCAGGCCGTCTACGACGAGTGGCTGTCCCTGCCCAGCCCGGCCGACATCGTCGCCTCGCTGGAGAGGCTGACCGCGCAGCACCGCCGTCGCTGAGCGCGACGCGCCGTGGCCACGCACCCGCGGCCGCCTGGGGGTGCGCAGAAGACGAGCTCCTGGCAAGCCCGCCTGCCAGGAGCTCCGCTCGATGGCGCGGGCACCTGGAGGACAGATGCACGCACACACGAGCGGCAAGCTCGCCCTGCCGGGCGTGAGCCTCTACTACGAGGTGCGCGGGGCGGGTCCGGCCCTGCTGATCATTCCCAGCGGGAACGGCGACGCCACGCCGTTCGGCCCGATGGCCGACGCGCTCGCCGAGCGCTACACGGTCATCACCTACGACCGGCGGGGCTTCTCCCGCAGCCCGCTCAAGGGGTCGGTGGACGACGACCTGCGGATCGAGCTGGACGCCTACGACGCCTACCGGCTGCTCGCCCACCTCGCCGAGCCCCCCGCGCACGTGTTCGGCAGCAGCTCGGGCGCCATCGTCGCGCTCGCCCTGCTGGAGCGCTACCCGAAGCAGATCCGCACCCTGGTCTGCCACGAACCGCCGCTGGCCTCCGTGCTGCCCGACGCCGAGCAGTGGCTCGCCTTCTACGCCGAGCTGTACCAGACCTACCGCAGCTCCGGTGTCGAGGAGGCGCGGGCGGTCTTCATGGAGGGCATGGGCATGAACGTCCCGACCCGGCCGCCGAAGGAGGTCGAGCTGCCTCCGGACCAGCTCGCCGCGATGCTGTCCAGGATCCGGCGCAACCACACCTTCTGGTTCGAGCACGAGATCCGGACCTACCCCGCGTACGTGCCCGACATCGCGCTGCTGCGGACCCTCTCGGACCGGCTGGTGCTGGGCAACGGGAGCATCGGGCGCGAGCACTTCCCCTACCGCCCGAACACCGTGCTGTCCGAGCGGATCGGCAAGGAGATCGTGCACTTCCCCGGGGGGCACGTCGGCTACGTGACGCACCCCTTCGAGTTCGCCGCCGACCTCGCCGGCGTGCTGACCGCCAGGGACGAACCGCTGGGCGCCGACGCGCGGGACGGGCAGCCGTCGGAGTGCGCCGCCTGCGCGGCCCGCGCGCGCGGCTCTGAGGCAGGCGTCGCGGGCGGGTGAGCGGGCGGGTGCGGGTGGGTGAGCGTCAGACGCGGTTGAGGAGCAGCTTCTGCAGCGCCTTCTTGTCCGGCTTGCCGACCGGCGTGTGCGGGATCTCGTCCAGCACCTCCAGCCGCTCGGGGATCTTGAAAGCGGCCAGCCCTCGCGCGGTCAGGGCGGCCGCCGTCCCCGCCAGCGTCAGCCCCTGGCCCGGATGCAGCCGGACGAACACGCACACCCGCTCGCCGAGCTCGGGATCGGGCATCGCCACCGCGGCGGCCTCGGCCACCTGCGGCAGCTCCTGCACGAGCGTCTCGATCTCGCCGGCGGAGATCTTCTCACCGCCCCGGTTGATCTGGTCCTTGACCCGGCCGCAGACCACCACGTTGCCCTCGGGGGTGATCCGCACCAGGTCGCCGGTGCGGTACCAGCCGTCGGGGGTGAAGGACAGGCGGTTCTGGACGGGGACCCCGTAGTAGCCGCGCGGGGTGTACGGGCCGCGGGTGAGCAGCTCGCCGGCCTCCCCCGGCGGCACCGGGGCGCCGTCCGGGCCGACGACCAGCAGCTCGTCGAACGGGCTGATGGGGGCGCCCTGCGTCGCGTGGGCCACCTCGTCCGGCCCGTCCAGGGGGGTGTAGCAGATCAGGCCCTCGGCCATGCCGTACACCTGTTGCAACCGGCAGCCGAGCGCCGGCCCGATGCGGGCGGCGACCTCGCTGGACAGCATGGAGCCGCCGACGTGGACGTACCGCAGGCTGGACAGGTCGCGCCCGCTGCCGGCGGCCGCCTCCATCCACTTGAGCGCCACGGCGGGCACCGCCGAGGTGGCGGTGACGCGCTCGGTCTCGATGGCCTCGAACACCGCGTCGGGACGGGGCGAGGGGAGCAGCACGGCCCGGCCGCCGGAGAACAGCGCGCCGAGGATCCCCGGGTTGGCCAGCGGGAAGTTGTGGCCGGCCGGCAGCACGGTGAGGTACACGGTGTCCGGGCCGAAACCGCAGGCCGCGGCACACCGCCGGATGTTGTAGAGGTAGTCGTCGTGGGTCCGGCCGATCACCTTGGGCACGCCGGTGGTCCCCCCCGACAGCAGGAACACCGCCACGTCCGAGGGGTCGGGTGCCTGCCGGTCCAGCCGGTGGCGGCGGGCCTCGACGTCCCCGTCCGGCTCGATCAGGGCGCGCACGTCCACGCTGTCCGGCCGCACGTCGTCCCCCACCACCAGCACCCTGGCGGGGTGCGGCAACGTGTCGCGTACACGGTGCGCGAGCTCCTGGTGGTCGTAGCCCCGCCACAGGCCGGGGACGATCAGCGCGCCGGCTCCCACGTGCGCCCCGATGGAGGTCAGCTCGTACTCGCGGTGCGGCGGCAGCATCATGACCGGCACCACCCCGAGCCGCCAGCAGGCCAGGGTGGTCACGACGAACTCCCAGCAGTTGGGGAGCTGGACCAGGGCGGTGTCGCCGCGGCCGAGGCCGAGCCCGGAGAGCCGCTCGGCCAGGGCGTCGGCGCGGACGGCCAGATCGCGGTAGGTCAGCCGGTGGCCGCCGTCCACCACCGCGATCCTGTCGCCGCGCTCCCCGGCCCACTCCCACAGGTACGACCCCAGGGTCCGGCCCTGCCAGCAGCCGGCCGCCCGGTAGGCGTGCGCCAGATCGGCGGGCCAGGGCACCACGCCGTCGAGCTTCGTCACGCGTCCTCCTCGAACCGTTCGGCCAGCAGGGACGCGACGGCGTCCACGGTCGGCCGGTCCCACAGCAGCGTCGCGGGCAGGGCCAGCCGGAACCTGCGCTCAAGGACACGCCGGATCCGTCCGGTCATGACCGAGTCGAGGCCCATCTCGGCCAGGGGTTTGCGCGGGTCCACCTCGCCGGCGGACAGCTTGGTCACGGCGGCGACCTCGCGGCCGATCTCCTGGACCAGGACCGCGTGCAGCTCGGCTCCGCGCAGCCCGGCCCACGGGGCCGTCGCGGGCTCGCCGGCCTCCCCGGAGGCTTCCTCGGTGGGAGCGGCCAGGGGCAGCTCGCTGAGCAGCGGCGGCCTGGTGTCGCCCGGTTCGAGCGGGATCGTCCGCAGGACGGCGGCGTAGTCCAGGTCGTACCGCTCGGCCAGCTCCCAGGCGCCGAACGCCTCGGTGGGGCTGACGTCGGCCGTGCCGCGCGCGGCCAGCTCGACGTCGATGACCGCGGAGGAGGTGGACATGCCCAGGCCGCGCCACGAGGTCCAGCCGAAACTGGTCGTGGCGGGGTCGCCGAGGGCCCGCCGGTGCGCGGCCAGCACGTCGAGGAAGGCGTTGCCCGCGGCGTAGCTGGCCTGGCCGGGCAGGCCGAGCAACTGGCCGCAGGAGGAGAACAGCACGAAGAAGTCCACGCTGCCCGGCGGGAACAGCTCGTGCAGCACCAGCGCGCCGTTCACCTTGGGCCGCAGCACCGTGCGCAGGGACTCCTGGTCCAGGTTCCTGAGCACGCGGTTGTCCAGCACGCCCGCGGCGTGCACGACGCCCCGGATCGGGGGCAGCCCGAGCGCGGCGGGGGAGAGCAGCTTCGTCGCGGCCACCGGGTCGGCGATGTCCACCGCCACGGTGACGACGGTGACGCCGAGCCGTTCCAGCGACCTGATGGCGTTGATCCGCGCCAGCGTCGCCGGATCGGTGACCTCCTCCCACAGGTCCCTGGACGGCAGCGCGGTACGGCCGGTCAGGATGACCCGGCGCATGCCGCGGGCCGCCAGCCAGTGCGCGACCTCCAGTCCGAGGGCGCCGAGGCCGCCGGTGACCAGGTAGGTTCCCTCCGGCCGGCAGGCCGCCGGCGGGCGTACGGGCTCGCCCTCCACGTATCCCAGCCGCGGCACCGTCACCTCGCCGTTCCTGATCGCGACCACGTCCTCGCCGCGTACCGAACGCAGGACGTCGAGGAGCGCGAACACGTCGGACGGGCTCGTCCCGAGGTCGACGACCCCGCCCCAGAACTCGGGGTGCTCGCCGCCGATGATCCGCCCGAGGCCCCACAGCGGCCCCTGCGCGAGCGCCGGTTCTCCGGCCGCCTCCCGCACGCCCTCGGTGACGCACCACAGCCGGGCGGGGCTGGCGAGCCCGGCCTCGGCCAGCAGTTGCGCGGTGCGCGCCAGCAGCCAGGAGGCGCGTGCCGCGCTCTCGCCCACGTCGCCGGTCAGGGCGGGCGGGGGGACGACCAGGACGGTGGTGTCGCTGGCCAGCTCGGCGTCCGGCAGGTCGTCCGGCCGGGCGGTGATCCGGCAGGGCACGTCGGCGAGGCCGAGACCGCCGGTCAGCCTGCTGCGCAGGTCCGACTCCGGGCCGACCACGACCAGGTTGGGCACTCCGGGCCGGACAGCGGGCTCCACGGGGCGCCAGGCGATCCGGTGCACCAGGCGGCGGGGGCTGGCGACCGCTCCGGCGTCGGCGTCCAGCACGCCGTACCTCAGGCCGCACAGCCGGCCCTGGACCTCGCCGGCCAGGTCGGTGATCTCCACGTCCATGACGTTCTCGCCGGTCACCCGGGCCGTGATGCGGGCGCGGGCGGGGGAGGCCGGGGCGAGGGTGACGCGGTCGATGTGCGCGGGCATGCGCAGGATCGGCGGTCCGGGGAACACCACGGAGGCGGTGGACAGGGCCGCGTCGAGGATGGACGCCCACGTGGCGGGCGCCTCGGCGGAGCCCCTGTCCGAGGTCCCGTCGGCGCGTACCGTGGCGACGAGGATGCCGTCGCCGCGCCTGAGGTCCTCCACCACCCACGGGAAGCCCATGGCGGCCACCCCGAGTTCGGCGAGCCGGTCGATCACGAAACCGGTGGGCAGGTCCTCGGCCGCCTCCTCCCGCGCCGCGGGGCGGCCGGAGTCCGGGCACTGCGACGCGGTGGCGCCGGTGCCGGTGCGTGGTGCGGTGAGGGTGCCGGAGTGGGCTTCGATCGCCGCCGTGGTGTGCGTGAGCCAGCCCGTGTGGTCCACGGCGTCGGTCGCGGTGTCGTCGGCGATCCTGGAGGAGAGCCTGATCGTGTCGTCCTGCAGGACGACCTGCAGGTAGCGGGGCTGGGTGAGGCTGACGGGCACGCGCAGCGCCACGTCGGTGAGGTCGGGCCAGAGCCCGGTGGCCGGTGCGGCGGCCGAGGCCGCGGCGAGGAAGGAGTTGAGCAGGACCGCGGCGGGGATGATCTCCACCTCGCGCACCGGGTGGCTGCCGGGGTAGGGACGGGAGTCGCGGTCGAGGTAGGTCAGCCACGCGTGCGCCGGAGTCGTGCCGTACACGTTGATCCGCCCGCCCAGCAAGGTGTGGCCGGCCGGGTCGTGCTGCCCGGTGAGGAAGGAGCGGCTCGCCGGCTCCTCGGACCAGTACGGCCTGTGCCGCCAGGCGGTCGTCGGCAGGTCGGCGAGCGTGCCGTCCGGCCACAGGGCCGACCAGTCCACGTCGAGCCCGTGGCAGTACAGGGAGCCCAGGTTGGTGAGCAGCGTCTCGCGTTCCGGCCGGTTGCGGCGCAGGGTGTGGGTGGCATAGGCGTCCTCGACGCCGAGCGCGTCCAGCGTCTCGTTGATCGAGTGCTCCACCACGGGATGCGGGGAGACCTCGACGAACAGCCGGTACCCGTCCTCGGCGGCCGCGGTGACCGCCTGCGCGAACCGTACCTGGCCGCCGAGGTTGGCCGCCCAGTAGGCGCCGTCGCGCGGCGCGGTGGACCTCGGGTCCGCCAGCGCCGTGGAGTAGAGCGGGATCGCGGGCGGGCGCGGCGGCAGGTCGGCGGCGGCGAGGGCCAGGTCGTCGAGCAGCGGATCCATGTGCGGGCTGTGGAAGGCCACGTCGGAGGCGACGGGGCGGACGGTGAGCCCTTCGGCCTGCCACCGGCCGCTGACTTCGGCGACGGCGGGGATGTCGCCGGAGATCACCGCAGAGTTCGCCGCGGCGGCGACCGCCACGGTGACGTCGCGGCGGCCGCCCAGCCGGCCTTCCGCCTCGCCGGGGGGCAGGTTCACCATGGCCATGGCGCCCTTGCCGAGCACCTGGCGCAGGAGCACCGAGCGCCGGCACACCAGCCGCGCCCCCTGTTCGAGGGTGAGCGCGCCGGCGGTGACCGCGGCGGCGATCTCCCCGACCGAGTGGCCGACGACCGCGTCGGGGCGTACCCCGCAGGCGCGCCAGACCGCGCCGAGCCCGGCCTGCAGCGCGAAGATCATCGGCTGGATCACGTCGACCGGCTGCGGCTCGTCGTCGAGGATCGCCGCGCGGGGCGACAGGCCCATCTCCTCGGTGAAGATCGGCTCCAGCCGGTCGATCACCTCGGCGAACACCGCGTCCCGGGCGAGCAGCTCGCGGGCCATGCCGGTCCACTGCGAGCCGTGCCCGGAGAACACCCAGACCAGGCCGCGCCCGGTGGCGGGCAGCACGCTTCCCGTAGCCGATTCCGTGCCCGCGGCGGCGAGGTCGCGCAGCCGGGCGATCAACTGCTCGCGGCCGGTCGCGTACACCGCGGCCCGGTGCGGCAGGTGGGCGCGCCGGTGCGCCAGCGTGTGCCCGACGTCCGTCGTGCGCACCCGGTCGTCGGCCGCCAGGCGGTCGGCCAGGCGGCCGGCGTAGAGCTGGACCGCCTCCAGGCCGGCCCCGGACAGCGGGTACAGGGCCGGTCCGCGGTCCGCGGCGTCGCTCGCGTGCAGCGCGTCCAGCGCGTCCAGCGCGGGCCCGCGGTCCGCGGCGTCGCTCGCGCCGGGCTGGTCCGCCTGCTCCAGGATCACGTGCGCGATCGTGCCGCCGTACCCGTATCCGGACACGCCCGCCCGCCGCGGCTCCCCGGCCCGTGGCCACGGGGTCAGCTCGTCCACCACCCGCAGGCCGGAGGTGTCCCACGCGATGGCGGGGTTGGGCGTGCGGTGGCCCACGTTCGGCGGGATCTCGCCGTGGTGCAGCGCGAGCACCGCCTTGATCACGCCGGCCACGCCGGCGCCGGCTTCGAGGTGGCCGATGTTCGGCTTGACCGACCCGATCAGGCAGGGCCGCTCCGCGGCGCGGCCGGCGCCGAACACCGAGGCCATCGCCCCGGCTTCGAGCAGGTCGCCGAGCGGCGTCCCGGTGCCGTGCGCCTCCACGTAGCCGACCGTGGCCGGGTCGATCCCGGCGGCCTCATAGGTCCGCCGCATCAGGTGGGCCTGGGCCTCGCCGTTGGGCGCCATGATGCCGTTGGTCCTGCCGTCCTGGTGCACACCGCTGCCCCGGATCACCGCGAGCACCCGGTCGCCGTCCCGCCGGGCGTCGGACAGCCGCTTGAGCACGACCACGCCGCCGCCCTCGCCGCGCCCGTAGCCGTCCGCGCTCGCGTCGAACGACTTGCTGCGCCCGTCGGGAGAGGTGGCCCCGGCCGCGTCGAGCACGACGGAGAGCCCGGGCGCGGCCATCACGAGCACGCCGCCCGCCAAAGCCAGCGGGCACTCTCCCGAACGCAGCGCCTGCGCGGCGAGGTGGATCGCGACCAGCGAGGACGAGCAGGCGGTGTCCACCGCGATGCTCGGGCCGCGCAGGTCCAGGTGGTAGGAGACGCGGTTGGCCACCGCGCAGTAGGCGCTGCCGATGCCGGTCCAGGCCTCGATGCCGGTGAGGTCCTCCAGTTGCCTGCGGCCGTAGTCGTCCGCGCCCACCCCCATGAACACCCCGGCGTCGCCGCCGCCGAGGCCGAGCGGCGGGATGCCGGCGTGTTCCAGCGCCTCCCAGGAGAGTTCGAGCACGATGCGCTGCTGCGGGTCCATGAGCGCGGCCTCGCGCGGGGTGAGGTCGAAGAAGTCGGCGTCGAATCCCTGGATGTCGTCGAGGAACGCGCCGATCTTGGTCACGTCGCGCACCACGGCGGCGGGTCCGCGCCCCTGGGCGGCGTACCAGTCCCAGCGCCCCTCCGGAAGCTCCCTGATGGTGTCGCCGCCCGCGCGCAGGAGGCTCCAGAACTTGTCGGGCGAGTCGACGCCACCGGCGAATCTGCAGGCCATCCCGACGATGGCAATGGGTTCGGCGGAGTTCACCGATGATCCCCTACTTGTGGCCCACGACGAGCGCGTGGCTGAAGCCCAGATCCTGGTAACGCTCCACGCGGGAGAAGCCGGCGTCGCGGACGGCCCGCTCCATGTCGTCCGGCGAGTAGGCCATGCCCTCGCCGGAGGCCAGGGTGAGGAAGTACGGCGAGACGAGCCCCGCGCTCATCGAGCCGGTGCCGGCGTCGTTGGAGGTGAAGTTGTAGACCAGGCACACGCCCCCTTCCGGCAGCGCGGCATGGCACTTGCGCAGCAGCTCGGTGTTGCGCTCCTGCGACCAGATCTCGAAGATGTGGAAGTAGAGGATCGCGTCGGCCCCCTCGGGCAGCGGATCCGCGAGCAGGTCGCCGGGGTGGAAGTGCACGCGCTTGCGCAGGTCCGGGTCCTTGATCCGGTCGGCGGCCAGCCTGGTCACGCTCTCCTGGTCGAACACCGTCACTTCCAGCCGCGGGTGACGCCGGGCCAGCTCGATGCTGTTGGTGCCGTCCCCGCCGCCGATGTCGATGGCGTGCCGGATGTGCGAGAAGTCATAGACGTCGAGGATCTGGGCGAAGGCGCGGTGCGAGGCGTCGCCCATGTTGTCGTAGAACACCTGCTGCAACTCGGGGTGGGCGGTGAGCCGCTCGTACAGGGTGGTGCCGGGACCGCTGATGTGCCGGAGCCCCACGTTGGTGTCCTGCCGCATGGACTCGGCGAAGTCCACCAGGCTGGCGTTGATGACCTTGGCCTGGATGTCGATGAGGGGGCCGAGGAAGCGCTCCCCCGAGCGCAGCAGCTTGCGGCGCGCGAGCCGGCTGTTGACGTACTTGTCGCCCTGCTTCTCCAGCAGCAGCAGGGAGGTCAGGCCGAGGAGCAGGATGCGGGCCGGTTGCTCCTTCACGCCGGTCGCCGCCGCCACCTCCGCGACGTCCATCCCGCCGGCCGCCTCCAGCCGCTCGAAGAGGTCGAATTCCAGGCCGGTACGCAGCAACTCGAACGCGGTCGTGCCGTGAATGATGATCCGCAGGTAGTCGCCTTCGGAGATGGTGACGGTGCCGCTGGTGGCCATGGTTCTCCTCCACGCAGATGGAAGGCGGGGTAACGACGCCTGACCAGATTTGGCGGTGAGCGAGGTCACCCGCACCTCCAGGAGTGCGCTGGCGTGCAACGGAGCAATTTCCAACAAGGGGTCGGTGACCCCGTTTATTACGGTGATAGCTTGACGACAGTCCTGGCCCGTTCCATGAGGAGTGCCGACATGCCAGCGGATCTCAGCGCTGAGCGGTTCATCGACAGGTTGCGCGCCCTCGGCTCGCCGTTCGCCCGGGAAAATGTCGAGCGCCAGTTCAGGACCGGTGCGGAGGACGACTTCTTCAACGTGCGCATGAGGGATGTCTTCGACCTGGCCAAGGAATTCGTCGACATGCCGATCGGCGAAATAGACAAACTGCTGGAAAGCCAGGTCCACGAGGTGCGGGTCGGCGCGGTCAGCGTCATGGGCAAGCAGTTCATGAAGAAGCAGACCACGCCCGAGCGCAAGAAAGAGCTCTTCGAGCTGTATCTGCGGCGTACCGACCGGATCAACGACTGGGACCTGGTCGACGTCAGCGCGCACCAGGTGATCGGCGGCTACCTGCTCGACAAGCCCCGCGACGTCCTCTACGAGCTGGCCCGCTCCGAGCACTGGTGGGAGCGGCGCATCGCCGTGTTCGCCACGCTGACCCTCATCCGCAAGGGCGACCTGGACGACCTCTTCCGCCTGGCCGAGCTGCTCGTGGACGACGAGTACGACCTGGTGCAGAAGGTCGTCGGCGGAATGCTGCGCGAGGCCGGCAAGCACGACCGCGCGCGCCTGCTGGCCTACCTCGACCGCTACGCCGCCGTCGCGCCCCGCCTCCTGCTGAGCGACGCCATGGAACACCTCGACAAGGACCAGCGGGCCTACTACAGGTCGCTGAAGGCCAAGTAGCCGAGCGCCCTTCGCGGCCCCGGCCGCCGCCCGGACCGCACCCTCGGAGATGCCCGGACCCCCGCCTGACTGAGACGATGACTCTCTGTATGGCGTCATCACAACGAGTACTCATTCGTGGTTTTCCGGAGCGCCGGGAGAGCGCTGCCGGTTCGTCGGGTCCCTCGGGACGCGTGGCTGAGACGCGTCCCTTGTGAGGAGGATCATGGAAGTGACAGGTACCAACCCGACCGCACAGGCCGGTCGGCGCGCGTGGATCGGCGTGGCGGTGCTGACGCTGCCCACGCTCCTGACGATGATGGACATCAGCGTGCTGTTCCTGGCGTTGCCGCAGCTCACCACGGACCTGGGCGCGAGCGCGACGCAACAGCTCTGGATCAGCGACATCTACGGGTTCCTGATCGCCGGGTTCCTGGTCACGATGGGCACGCTGGGCGACAGGATCGGCCGGCGCAGGGTGCTGTTGGTCGGCGCGTTCGCGTTCGGGGTGCTGTCGGTGCTGGCGGCGTTCGCGTCGTCGTCCGAGGCGCTGATCATCTACCGGGCGTTGCTGGGCGTCGCGGGCGCGACGATCATGCCGTCCACCCTGGCCCTCATCTCGGCGATGTTCGAGAACCCCAAGCAGCGGGGGATCGCGATCGCGATCTGGTCCTCGGCGCTCACCCTGGGCGTCGCGCTCGGCCCGATCATCGGCGGCGTGCTCCTGCAGTGGTTCTGGTGGGGCTCGGTGTTCCTCATCGCCGTGCCCATCATGCTGCTCCTGCTGGTGACGGGGCGGGCGGTGCTGCCGGAGTTCAAGAGCCCGGAAGCCGGCCGGCTGGACCCGGTCAGCGTGGTCCTCTCGCTGGCGGCGATCCTCCCGTTCATCTACGGGTTCAAGGAAGTGGCCAGGATCGGCTGGGAGGTCGGGCCGGTCCTGATCGCGGTGGCCGGCCTGTTCTTCGGTCTGCTGTTCGCGGTGCGCCAGCGCATGCTGGCCAACCCGCTGCTCGACCTGAGCCTGTTCTCGGTACGCGCGGTGGGCGGCGCGCTGCTGCTGGGACTGCTGATCGCCGGTGTCCAGGGCGGCAGCGGGTTCTACATCTCCCAGTTCCTGCAACTGGTCAAGGGCCTGACTCCGCTGCAGACCGGCCTGTGGATCCTGGTGCCGGTCTTCGCCCTGCTCATCGGCATCGGCGTGAGCCAGGGGGTCGCGCAGAAGGTCCGCCCCGCCTTCGTGCTGGCGGGCGGCATGGTCATCGCCGCGGTCGGCATGGCCCTGCTGACGCAGCTCAGTGCCACGTCCGGGCTGGCGTTCCTGCTGGTCGGGTTCTCCGTCGTCTACTTCGGCGTCGCCCCCGTCGGCCCGCTGGTCGGCCAGTTGGTCGTGCCCTCGGCACCGCCTGAGAAGGCGGGCTCGGCCGCGTCCCTGCAGTCCACCAGCGGCGAGCTCGGCGTGGCGCTCGGCATCGCCGTCATGGGCAGCATCGGCATGGCCGCCTACCGCGGTGACGTCGCGATCCCCGCGGAGATCGCCGGCACGCCGGCCGGGCAGACCGCCGGTGAGACCGTCGCCGGGGCGCTGAGCGTCGCCCAGACCCTGCCGGCCGCGGCCGGGCGCGCCCTCGTCGACTCCGCCCGCGTGGCCTTCACCTCCGGGCTGGTCGTCACGGCCGCGGTGTGCACGGTCGTCTTCGCGCTGCTGGCCGTGCTCGCCGTCGTCCTGCTCAAGCAGCTTCCCCCGATGGGCGCGCACGGGCACGCACAGGAGGAGGCGCCGGCCGAGGAGCGGGCCCCGCAGGAGCAGCCGACACCGGCTTCCTGACGCCTTTCCCCATGGTGGCCCGGCCGTCCGGCCGGGCCACCAGTGCCATGTCCAAGGGAGGATCCGATGGCCAACATGATCAATGTCTTCCAGCCCTCGCTCGGGGAGCGGGAACTGGCAGCCGTGCGGGAGGTGTTCGAGAGCAACTGGATCGGCCGTGGCGCGCGGACGAACGAGTTCGAGACGGGGTTCGCGCGCCACATCGGCGTCGGCAGGCAGCACGTGACCTCCACCAACTCCTGCACCGAGGCGACGTTCATCGCGATGGAGCTGGCCGGCGTCGGGCCGGGCGACGACGTGGTGCTGCCGACGGTGGCCTTCGTCGGGTCGGGCAACGCCATCGCCGCGAGCGGCGCGCGGCCGGTCTTCTGCGACGTGGATCCGCACACGCTGAACCCCACGGCCGAGCACATCGAGGCGGTGCTGACGCCGCGTACGAAGGCGGTGCTCATCCTGCACTATGGCGGTTATCCGGGTGACGTCGTGCGGATCGCCGACCTGTGCGCGGAGCGCGGGATCCTGCTGATCGAGGACGCGGCCATCGCCATCGCCTCCCGTGTGGACGGCCGGTCCTGCGGGACGTTCGGAGACATGGGGGTGTGGAGCTTCGACCACGGCAAGATCGTCGTGACCGTGGACGGCGGCATGCTGTACGTGCGCGACCCCGAGCTGGCGGCGCGCGCGCCCAAGGTGGCCTACCTGGGCATGGAGCAGAAGAGCGGCTACGACCAGGCGCTGCGCGCCCGCACCCGGTGGTGGGACTTCGACATCACCTCCTTCTCCAGGCGCTCGGTCACCAATGACGTGCTCGCGGCCGTGGGGAACGTCCAGCTCAGCCGTCTGCCCGAGTTCATCGCCCGCCGGCGCGAGGTCGCCAGGCTCTACGACGAGGGCCTGGCCGGCCTCGACGGCCTGCGGTGCCCGCCGCCGCTGCCGGCCGGGCACGAGTCGTCCTACTACATGTACTGGGTGCAGTTCGAGGGCGGCATCAGGGACGAGATCGCGCGCGACCTCTACGAGCGCGGCGTCTACACGACCTTCCGCTACCCGCTGCTGCACAAGGTCGCGGCGTACGGGTGCGAGGCCGCACTGCCGGGCGCCGAGGCCGCGGCGGCCGCCACGCTGCTCCTGCCGATGCACCAGGCGCTGACCGACACCGACGTCGAGCGGGTCGTCGAGGCGGTACGCGACCGCGTGAGCGGGCGCAGGCGCGAGAAGGTCCTGGACCTGAAGGCGGTATGACCGCACGCACGTCTCAGGGTGCCCCTCCCGGGAGGGGCACCCTGAGACGTGCGTGCGAGGGGATGAGCGCCTGCCGGGCGACGGCACGACACCGCCTGCCGGGCGACGGCACGACACCGCCCGCCGGGCGACGGCACGACACCGCCCGCCGGGTGACGGCACAACACAGTTCAGATGACGCGGACCTCGGGCGCGTAGAGGATCCAGCGGCCGCCGGCGTCCTGGAACTCCTGCTCCTTGGCCATGATCTCCTCGGCGTGGTTCCAGGCGAACAGCAGCGCGTAGTCCGGGTACGGGTCGCTGAACGCGTGCGGCGCCCGCACCGGCAGGTGCGACCCGGGCACGAGGAGCCCCTGCTTGGACGGGGTGGAGTCGACCACGAACGGGACCAGGTCGGTCCCGATCCCGAAGTAGTTGGTGACCGTCGTGGCCTTGCCGGGGGCGCCGTACCCGACCACGCTCCGCCCCTCCGCGCGGACCTCGCGCAGGACCGTGAGGAGCTCGTCCTTGACGCCCTCCACCGTCCGCCTGAAGCGCTCCAGGGTCTCCGGCTCCGACAGCCGGCGCGCGTTCTCGTCGGCGAGCAGCGCGCCGACGGCCGGGGCGGGGACGCGCGCGCCCGCCCTGGCCAGCGTGTACCGGATCTCGCCGCCGTGCAGCGGGATGCGCTCGGCGTTGACCAGCTCGAACCCGAACCGCTCCGCCATCGCCCGCACCGAGGTCACGCTGAAGTAGAAGACGTGCTCGTCGTAGATCTGGTCGAACGCGGTCCGCTCGACGATGGTGCCCAGGTAGGGCTCCTCGAACACGAACACGCCGCCGGGCGACAGCAGCTCGTCCACGCCGCGGAGCACCGAGTCGATGTGCGAGATGTGGCAGATGGTGTTGGCGCCGAAGACGACGTCGGCCGAGCCGTGCTCGGCGCGGACGTCCGCCGCGGTGCCCTCGTCGAAGAACCGGGTCAGTACGTTCACGCCCTTGGCCCTGGCCAGCTCGGCCACGTTGGTCGACGGCTCGACGCCCAGATGCCGCACGCCCGCCTCGGCGATCGCCGACAGCATCACGCCGTCGTTGCAGCCGATCTCGACGACGAACGGGTCCGGGCCGGTGAGCTCGGTCTCCAGGAAGCGCAGGGCGTTCTGCTCGAAGTGCTGCCGATGGCCGGCGGAGCCGGAGGCGTGGTACCGGTAGGCGCCGTGGTAGCGCAGCTCCTGCGGCACCTCCTCGATCAGCTGCACCATCGCGCAGCGTTCGCACACGCCG
The DNA here is from genome assembly GCF_039871825.1 of Nonomuraea sp. B12E4. Classification (NCBI taxonomy): domain Bacteria; kingdom Bacillati; phylum Actinomycetota; class Actinomycetes; order Streptosporangiales; family Streptosporangiaceae; genus Nonomuraea; species Nonomuraea sp. B12E4. The sequence goes on from NZ_JBDPME010000001.1 coordinate 281,494, forward strand.
ACGGCGAGCCGGAAGAAGAACTCCCGCTCCGCCTCCTCCGGCGTGAGGAATCCGTTCGCCGTCGGCTGCCGCCCCAGGTCGACGAACTCCCGCACCTTGCCGCCGCACACCCGGCAGTCGGTCTTCATGGTCTCCGCCTCATCAGTAGGTAACGACGGCCTTGAACCTGACCTCGCCCTTGGCCACCTTGTCCAGCGCGTCGGCGACCTGCTCCTTGCCGAACACCTCCGCCCGCGGCCGGACCTTCCCGGTGGCGACGATGCGCAGCGCCTCCCGCAGGTAGCTCGGGCCGTCATGGGTGGCGCCGAGCACCTGCTGCCCCTGCGCGAAGAACGGCCTGGCCAGGTCCGGCGGGATCGTGAACGGTTCCAGCCCGTCGATCCCGGCCAGCACGATCCGGCCGCCGAGGCGAAGCCCGCGCATGCTGTCGGTGGCGGCCGCATAGGAGGGAGCCGTCACCAGGATCACGTCCGCGCCGCCGGCCGCGAGCAGCTCCTCCCCGCTGCCGACGACCAGGTCGGCGCCGAGTTCGCGCGCGACCGCGTGCTTGTCGGGGGATCGGGTGACGGCCACGGTCTCGAACCCGGCGGCCGCCGAGAACTGCAGGGCGAAATGCCCGAGCCCGCCGACGCCCAGGACTGCGACGCGCTCGTCGGGCCGCGGGGCGCCCTTGCTGAAGGCGCACCAGGCCGTGTAGCCCGCGCACAGCACCGGCGCGGCGAGCTCGTAGTCCAGGCCGTCGGGGAGCAGCACCGTGGCGGCCGCGGGCGCCACCAGGTACTCGGCGTGCCCGCCGGGGACGGTGAGCCCCGTCATCGCGGGCGCCGCGCAGCGGAACGCCGCCTGTCCGGACACCGGCAGTCCCAGCGCGCAGTAGTCGCACCGGCCGCACGTCCCCTGGATCCAGGTGACGCCGACCCGGTCCCCGGTCTGGCGGGTGGTGACACCCGCGCCCACCTCCACCACCTCGCCGGCCGGTTCGTGCCCGGTGACGGCGGGGGCGAAGGCGGGGAACGGGATGATGCCCCGGGTGATCAGCACGTCGTTGTAGCAGATCCCGGACGCGCGGACCCTGATCAGCACCTCGCCGGGCCCGGGCCGGGGCGTGGGGATCTCACGCAGCTCCCATGCGGTGTTGACATCGGGGATGACAGCAGCCTGCATGGCCGACCACCTTCGCGACGCGGGAATCTGTAGTGCGGCGCGGGTGCCCCCACCTGGCCGCGCGCCGGAAACCCGGTGCGCTGTCAGGTCGCCCCCACCCTAGCCGCACCTGCATCCTCACATCGGCGCGACAGCCGCCACACCTCTTGGCTTGCGCTGTCGGGGCCCCCTGCCGGGGGCCCCTTTCGGTGGTCCTTTCGGTGGTCTTTTCGGGGGCACTGTCAGGAGGTGCCGCTGTCGGGCAGGTCGAGCCACCGCGGGCTGGAGCGCGCCCACTCGACGGTCTTGATCAGCCCGTCGACCAGTTCGGTCGCGCAGGTCCAGCCCAGGAGCGTACGGGCCTTGGTGTTGTCGGGAACCCGGCGGGACAGGTCCTCGTACGCGGACCCGAGCCGTTCCGCCGTGTCGACCTGGACGTCGGCCACCTGCGACCCGGTGAGCTCGGCGATCAGCCTGACGACGTCGCCCACCGTGGTCTCCGTCATGCTGCCGATGTTGAACGCCTCGCCGATCGCCTCGGGGCGGGTGCCGGCCAGGACGGTGCCGTCGATGGCGTCGTCGACGAAGGTGAAGCAGCGCGTCTGCACCCCCCGGTCGTACACCACCATGGGGCGCCCGTTGAGGGCCCGGTGGATCGACCGGCTGACGATGTAGGCGGGCCGCTGGCGGGGGCCGTACACGTTGAAGTAGCGCACGATCGTGGCCGCCAGCCCGTGCTGCCGGGCGAAGGCGAATGTGAGGTGCTCGGCCAGCGCCTTGCCGGAGGAGTAGGACCAGCGGTCGGCCGAGGTGGGGCCGAGCACCCGGTCGCCGTCCTCGCGCCACGGCACCGCGGGGTTCTTGCCGAACACCTCGCTGGTGCTGCTCAGGACGACCTTGGAGCCGGTACGGTGCGCCCGCTCCAGCACGTTCCTGGTGCCGGTGAAGTTGATGTCGATGACGTCCATCGGCCTGGCCAGATACTGGTCCACGCCGACCACGGCGGCCAGGTGGTAGACGACGTCCACGCCCGGGCCGATGGCCTCGGCGAGCCTGGCCGTGTCGCGGACGTCGCCCTCGACGAACCTGGCGTGCTCCCTGGCCAGCGGCTCCGACGGCGGCGCGCCGTCGAAGACGGTGACCTCGTCGCCGCGCGCGATGAGCCGTTCCACCAGGTGGCTGCCGACGAAGCCGCTCCCGCCCGTGACCACCGCCCGGCTCATGCCGCCACCTCCGTGAGGTGCGTGACCGTCGCCGTCCCGCGGCCGGCCAGGGAGTCTCCCCGGCCGATTCCCCGGTAGCGATAGCCCAGCCGGCGCAACGACTCGATCTTCTCCTTGGAGTAGTAGGCCCGGCCGTCCAGCACCAGGCAGGTGTTCGCGACCGGCAGCATCGAGAAGTCGATGTCCTGGAACTCCCGGTGCAGGGCCAGGACGGCGACGCAGTCCGCGTCGTGCGCGGCCTCGGCCAGGGTCCCGGCGGGCTTCGTGCCGAACAGCTCCTCGGCGCGGGTGGCGTCCACGAGCGGGTCGTAGAGGCGTACGTCGACGCCGGCCTTCCGCAGCGCCGTCACGACGCCCAGCGTCGGAGTGGCCCGCAGGTCCCCGGTGTTGTTCTTGAACGCCAGGCCGAGCACGGCCACCTTCGAGGACGCCGGGTCCTTGCCCTCCTCGGCCAGCTCGTTGAGGATCAGCTCCGCCGTGTACTCCGGCATCCCCGCGTTGACCTCCCGCCCGGCCGAGGCGGTCAGGATGTCCACGCCGCGCCGGCGGGCGGAGCGCCACACCATCCACGGGTCCTTGGTCAGGCAGGACCCGCCCACGCCGACGCTGGGCAGCAGGATGTTGACCTTGCCCTTGCCCTTGGGGATCGTGTTGGCCGCGGAGATGACGTCCAGGACGTCCACGCCGTACAGGGAGCAGAACTTGGCCAGCTCGTTGGCCAGGGCGATGTTGAGGTCGATCCACCAGTTGTCGGCGAGCTTGACGATCTCGGCGGACTCCAGCGAGTCCAGCGGGATCACCTCGACCTCCAGCGCGCGGCGCCAGAACTCCGCCGCGTCCCGCGCGCTGTCCTGGCCGAGTCCCCCCGCGACGATGGGGAACGTACGCAGCTCCTGCAGCGCGGTGCCCTCGGCGAGGCGCTCGGGCGTGAAGGCGAGCCCGAAGTCGATCCCGCCGGTCAGGCCGCCGGACTCGAGCAGCGGCAGCACCACGTCACGGGTCGTGCCCGGCGGCACGGTGCTCTTGAGCACCACGAGCTGGCCCCGGCGGATGTGACGGCTCAGCCCCCGGCACGCGGCGCGTAGCTGGTCGTCGGCCAGGGACCCGTCGTCGCGGATCGGCGTGCCGACCGCGATCAGCACGACGTCGGCGTCGCCGGTCTCGGCCGGGTCGGTGGTGACGCGCAGCCGTCCCGACTCCATCCCGCGGAAGATCAGTTCAGGCAGGCCGTGCTCGTGGAACCGGCAGTGCCCGGCGTTCAGCTCGTCGATCAGCCTGGGGTCGGTGTCCACGCCGACGACGTCGAAGCCGCGATCGGCCAGTGTCGCCGCTATGCACGAACCGACGTAACCGAACCCGATGACCGCCACTTTGAGGTTTTCCCGGTCGGGCAAGAAACGCGGCCGTGACGAATTCGAAGGCAATGTGCGAAGTCTGGCGGGTACAGGTTGCATTTGATCGGCTCTTCTCCCGGGTCGTGGTGGGTCCTTTCACGACCACTGTGCGTGGCGCGCGGGCCGCGAACCAGAAGAGCGGAATTCAGAAAGTTGCCGGTGGACGGCCGCTTCCTGTCATCGGCATTCCGGCGGGGGACCGGCGAGCAGGCGGAGCAGCGCGGCCAGCGTCGTGCCCTCGGAGACGTCGCCCCCGTCGATGAGGCCGTCCAGGTCGGCGATCGGCACCCAGGCGATGCGTTCGGCCTCGAACCCGTCCACCGGCGGGCCGGCGTACGCGGGGGAGTCCGTACGGAAGACGTGGTGCCTGACGGTGGACAGACCGGGCAGCGGGCGCAGGCGGATGAACGGGCGCAGCGGCGCGGTGGCCCGCCAGCCGGTCTCCTCCTCCAGCTCCCTGGCGGCCGCGGCGGCCGGGTCCTCGCCCCGCTCGATCCCGCCGCCCGGCAGCTCCCACCCCCAGCTGTCGGTGATGAAGCGGTGCCGCCACATCATCAGGACGCGGCCCCGGTCGACGGCCAGTACGGAGGCCCCGTCCCGGCTCCTGATCAGCCGGTGGTCCAGCCGGCCCTCGCCCGCGCTCACGTCGGCGGCGAGGAGGTGCACCCATCGGTCGTGGTACAGGGTTCGCTCGGAGTTGACGGTCCACCGCATGGCGCTCCCTCGATGTGTCGGACGCGTTGCCTCGTATCGTGGGTGATCGCGGAGCGGCGCGCTAGCGGCGATCGTGCGCTGTGCCGGGCGGTCGGCAGGAACCGGAAAGCCGCGGCAGCTTGTTCTCCGCGATTCGGCTGGCCCGCCGGTGGCGAGCCGTGCAGAGTGGGTCGCACGAGAACGAGTCCCGCCCGAGAGGAGGTTGTTCCCCGCAACCCGTACCCGACTCGAAAGGACCTGTCCATGGAATGGAAGCTCGAAGTGGTGCCTATTCCCGTCACGGACGTGGAGCGGGCGAAGAAGTTCTACAGCGAGCAGGCCGGCTTCAGCGTCGACATCGACTCCCAGGTGAGCGAGGACGTACGCATGGTGCAACTGACGCCGCCGGGCTCGGCCTGTTCGATTCACCTGAACACCGGGATCGCCGGCCCGCCGCCGGGCACGGTGAAGGGCCTGCAGATCGTGGTGCCCGACATCGAGGCCGCCAGGAACGAACTCCTGGAACGGCAGGTGAACGTCAGCCCGGTCCAGCACTACGAGGGCAGCGAACTCGTGGACGGGCCAGGCGGCAGATGGAACTCCTTCGTCTTTTTCGACGACCCCGACGGCAACGGCTGGGTCCTGCAGGAGCGTGCCGAAGGCGAGTGACGCCCCGCCCCGGTGCGCCACGGCAAGCACAGAGGTGATCGGCCCGCGGGCGCCGGGTCATGATGAGAAAATCGACGAGCTCGGGAGCGCTGATGAGAATCGCACAGAGGACGTGTCCCACCCGCGCGTTGCCGCTCCGTGGCAGCCGGCTTGCGAGTTCCGCATCATGACTCGGCGCCTGTTCACCTCCGAGTCGGTCACCGAGGGCCATCCGGACAAGATCGCCGACCAGATCAGCGACGCGATTCTCGACGCCATGCTGAAGGAGGACCCGCGCAGCCGGGTCGCCGTCGAGACGCTGATCACTACGGGCCAGGTGCACGTCGCGGGTGAGGTGGCCACCAAGACTTATGTTGATATCCCGGGCATCATCCGTGACAAGATCCTCGACATCGGCTACGACGCCTCCCACAAGGGCTTCGACGGCGCCTCGTGCGGCGTGTCGGTGTCCATCGGCGCGCAGTCGCCGGACATCGCCCAGGGCGTGGACTACGCCTACGAACACCGGGTCGACGGTGACGTGGACGAGCTCGACCGGCAGGGCGCCGGCGACCAGGGCCTGATGTTCGGTTTCGCGTGCCGCGAGACCCCTGAGCTGATGCCCCTGCCGATCACGCTGGCCCATCGCCTGGCCAAGCGCCTGTCGGAGGTGCGCAAGGACGGCACGGTGCCCTACCTGCGCCCCGACGGCAAGACCCAGGTCACGATCGAGTACGACGGCGACACGCCGGTCCGCCTCGACACCGTGGTGGTCTCCACGCAGCACGCCGCGGGGATAGACCTGCGGGAGATGCTCGCCCCCGACGTCAAGGAGGCCGTGGTCGATCCGCTCCTGGCGGGCCTCGACCTCGCGACCGACGGTTACCGGCTGCTGGTCAACCCGACCGGCCGGTTCGAGATCGGCGGTCCGATGGGCGACGCCGGGCTGACCGGCCGCAAGATCATCATCGACACCTACGGCGGCATGGCCCGCCACGGTGGCGGTGCCTTCTCCGGCAAGGACCCGTCCAAGGTCGACCGCTCGGCCGCCTACGCCATGCGCTGGGTCGCCAAGAACGTCGTGGCGGCCGGCCTCGCCGACCGCTGCGAGGTCCAGGTCGCGTACGCGATCGGCAAGGCCCACCCGGTGGGCCTGTTCGTGGAGTGCTTCGGCACGGAGAAGCTGCCCGTCGAGGCCATCCAGCAGGCGCTGTCACAGGTGTTCGACCTGCGCCCGGCGGCCATCATCCGCGACCTCGACCTGCTGCGCCCGATCTACTCGGAGACCGCCGCCTACGGACACTTCGGCCGCGAGGGGTTCTCCTGGGAGTCCACCGACCGCGCCGACGCCCTCCGCGCCGCCGCCACGGCCTGACACCCCGCCATTCCTCCACGAACGAAGCGCCCCGGCCCTGCCCGCCGGGGCGCTTCGCTGTGCGCCCGCGTAGGTGCTCAGCGAAGCGCGCGGGCAGGTGCCCGGCGGACGCGCGGGTGCGCCCGGGGCCATCGCGGGACATCGGTGCGGACACGTTCACCTGGCGCGTGACAGGCCGTTGACCCCGCGCCGCAGCACCTCCAGGGCGGCCGGCGGGATCAGGACGCGGCCATGGCGCACGAGCGCGCAAGATCATCGCGCACGAGTGCCCGCCAGGAGACAGCGGCCCGTCTCAGTCGGCCCGCTGCGACCGGCCCGCTGCGACCGGCACGGTGGAGGCCGGCACGGTGGAGGCCGGTCGCGGGGTCAGCCGTTCAGGAGGGTGTTGCGGGTCTGGCGGAGGTCTTCGAACGATGACAGGTCGGGCACCGTCCAGCCTTCCAGGTCGTATTCGGCCAGGCACTCGTCGGCGAACGCCTTGTAGCCGTCCACCTGCCCGGCCGCGAGCTGGGAGAGCAGCAGCTCCACCCGGATGTTCTCGTGGTTGCCCGAGTAGTTGCGCTCGTACAGCTCGTGCCGGCCGCCGAACTCCGTGCCGACCGCGTCCCACAGCAGCTTCATCACCTTCACCCGGTCCACGGCGTCCGCGCCGTTGGAGCCGCGCAGGTACTTGTCCAGGTACGGGCGGACGTCGGGGTTCTTGAAGTCGTCAGCGCTGGAGTTGACGTAGATGAGGCCGCTGGCCACGTCCTGCTGGATGATCTCCTTGATCCGCGGATAGGCGAGCTGCATGAACCACCGGTAGGCCATGCCGTAGGCGGGGTTGGGCAGCACGGCGCCGTTCTCCCAGGGGATGGGGTTGCGCGCGGCGGCGTCGGACAGCGCCCAGAACAGGTTGCGCCAGGCCAGCACCTCGCCCAGGCGGGTCTGTACGCCGCGGAAGTCCGAGGTGCCCGTGATGTCCAGGGCCTTGGCCAGCAGGCCGGCGATGAACTCCAGCTTCACCGCCAGGCGGGTGGCGCCGTGGAAGGTGAAGCGCTCGGGGAACCCGGAGCGGGCGGTGAAAAGCTGGACCTTGCCCAGGTCGCCGTAGATGAAGACGTTCTCCCAGGGGATGAGGACCCGGTCCAGGACGAGGATGGTGTCGTTCTCGTCCAGCCTGGAGGAGAGCGGGTAGTCGAACGGGCTGCCCATCACCGCCGCCGTCGCGGCGTAGGAGGTGCGGCAGATCAGCTTCATGCCCCGGGCGTCCATCGGGATGGTCGCCACCAGCGCGAACCGCTTGTCCTTCACCGGCAGCCCGTAGTGGGCGATGAAGTTGTAGTGGGTGAGCACGGAGCCGGTGGCGACCACCTTGGCCCCGCTGACCACCAGCCCGGCGTCGGTCTCCTCGTCCACGTGCACGAACACGTCCGCCACCTCGTCCGGCGGGCGGTTGCGGTCGACCGGAGGGTGCACGATGGCGTGGTTCCAGAACAGCACCTTCTCCTGCGACTCGCGGTACCAGCGCCGCGCGTTGTCGGAGTAGGGCTCGTAGAACCCGGCGTTGGCGCCCAGCGTGCCCAGGAAGGAGGCCTTGTAGTCGGGGCTGCGGCCCATCCAGCCGTAGGACAACCGGGCCCAGGCCGCGATGGCCTGCTGCGCCCCGACCAGGTCCTCGGCGCTGCGCGGGGTGGTGAAGAACTTGTGGGTGTATCCGTCACTCCCGGTGTCCGTCGGCCCGGTGAGCACCCCGCTCAGGTCGGGGTCGTGCAGCGCGTCGTACAGGCGCGCCGTCATGCGCACGGGATTGCGGAAGGCGGGATGCGTGGTGACGTCGTCCACCCGCTCGCCATAGATGTAGATCTCTCGCGAGTCGCGTAGGGACTCGACGTATTCCTCGCCGGTCAGCGGGCGGGATGTGTGCCGTGGCAAGGTCACGTCGGCTCCCCTTGTTCGGCCTGATTTCTCTGATCGATGCTGGCACCCGATCGGCTCACGGGGCTACTCGCACGTTGCGCTGCCGGATGGGCAATCCAGAAGGTGCGCAGGTCGATCGAGGGCTGCGACCGTCAGGATGACGACCCCACACAGGGGTGCCTGTCGTCTGCATGCCTGTAGGAGGAGCCGTGCCGAGCACCGACATTCCGACCCGGGAGCAGCTGGTTGGCCGCGCGTCCGAGTTGGCCCCCACGCTGCAGAAGCACGCGCTGTGGGCGGAGGAGAACGGGCGCCTGCATGACGAGACGATCGAGGCGCTGACCGACGCGGGCATGTTCAAGCTCCGCACTCCCGTCCGCTACGGCGGGTACGAGTCCGACACGCGCACGGTGGCCGAGGTGGCCGCCGCGCTGGGTGCCGGCGACGGGTCCGCCGGGTGGGTGACCTCGGTCTACTGGATCGCCACGTGGGGGGCCGCGGCCTTCCCCGACGAGGTGCAGGACGAGGTGTTCGCCACCCCGGACGTACGCGTCTGCGGCACCTTGAGCCCCAGCGCGATGGCCACCCCCGCAGAGGGCGGCGTCGTGCTCAACGGCAAGTGGGCCTTCATCAGCGGCGCCACGCACGCCCACTGGCAGATGATCGTGGCGGTCCTGGTCAGCGAGGGCAGCGAGCCGTACCCGATCATCGGGCTGGTCCCGATGTCCGATCTGCGGATCGTGGACGACTGGAACACCTCGGGGCTGAAGGGCACGGGCAGCGTGAGCACGGTCGCCGTCGACGTGTTCGTGCCCGCCGCGCGCGTGCTGCCGCTGCCCGCCGTACTGCAGGGCCAGGTCGCCTCCCGGCTCAACGCCGAGCGGCCGATCTACCGCGTGCCGCTGTTGCCGGTGGCCTCCGCCTCCTCCGTCGGCACCGTGCTCGGGCTCGCCAGAGGGGCCTGGGACGCGTTCTTCGAGCGGCTGCCGCAGCGCAAGATCACCTACACCGACTACGCGGCGCAGGCGCAGGCCCCGCTGACCCACCTGCAGGTGGCCGAGGCCGCCGTGAAGATCGACCAGGCGGAGTTCCACGTGCGGCGGCTCACCGAGCTGGTGGACCGCAAGGGCGAGGACGCGACGCCGTGGACGGTGGAGGAGCGCGTCAAGGCACGGGCCGACATGGGCATGGTGGTCCGCCTGGGCAAGGAGGCCGTGGACATCCTGGCCACGGCGAGCGGCGGCTCGTCGATCTACTCCGACCAGCCGATCCAGCGCATCACGCGTGACGTGCAGGCGGTCAGCCTGCACGCCCTGATGCATCCCGACACCAACGCGGAGCTGTACGGCCGGGTCCTGTGCGGCCTGGCCCCCAACACGCTCTACCTGTGAAAGGACATGCCATGACCACGACAAGTCCCGCACCCGCTGCCGCCGCCGGAGTCAGCCCGGACGATCGGGCCGCGGTCGCCGCCGTACCAGGCAAGATCATCGCCGCCTGGGCCAGGCAGGACGCGGCCGCCTTCGCCGAGGTGTTCAGCGCGGACGGGACCATGATCCTTCCCGGGCGTTACCGCAAGGGCGCGGAGGACATCCAGGCGTTCATGCGGGCCGCCTTCGCGGGGCCCTACCGCAACACCAAGGTGACCGGAGAGGTCATCGACCTCCGGTTCTTCGGCTCGGACACGGCGATCCTGACCACCGAGGGCGGCGTGCTCGCGGCGGGTGAGACCGAGGTGTCCGAGGAGCGGGCCATCCGTGCCACCTGGGTGATCGTACGGCAGGACGGGCAGTGGCGCCTGGCTGCCTACCAGAACACGCCAAGGGGCACTTAGCGCGCAGCCGGCGTCGAGGTGAGCCATGGACATTGCTGTCATCGGGGTTTCAGCTGAAGCAGTTGAGATCTACCGGTATTTCCTGCGGCACCCCGGCGACAGCGTCGGTTCGGCCAGGCAACGGCTCGCCGACGCGGACCCGGAACGGATCCAGGCCGTCGTGGAGGAACTGGGGCTGCTGGGCCTGCTGGACATCAAGGACCGGCACCGGGTCGTGGCCACGGAGCCGAGGGTCGGGATCGAGCGGCTCATCGAGAAGCGTCTCGACGAGCTCAACATGGAGATCCGCCGGGTCCTGGAGACCCGGGACGTGATCGCCACTCTGGAGGAGGACCTGCGCGGCGGCGAGTCCTCCCATGGGGTGCTCGCCATCGAGCGGGTGGAGGGGCTGGATGAGGTCCGCCGGCGCATCGACGACCTCGGCTTCTTCTGCTACGAACAGACCCTGGCGCTGCATCCCGGCGGACCGCTCTCGCCGGGCGCCATCGAGACCGGCCGGGTGGTGGCCACCCGTAACCTCCGCCGCGGCCTGGCCGTGCGGGAGGTCTACCACCCCACGGCACTCGGCAACCCGCTGATGGACTCCTACCTGCGCGACCTGGCGAGCCTGGGCGCCCAGATCAGGATCACCGAGGCCCAGATGGACCGCATGGTCATCTTCGACAGCGTGGCCGTGGTGGCGATCCATCCCAAGGAGAGCCACCGCGGCGCCCTGCTGGTACGCGAGCCCGGCCTGGTCTCCCAGCTCATCACGTACTTCGACGGCGTCTGGAACGACGCCGTGGACCTGCGTAACTTCACCGAGCCCAGCACGGAGGTGCCCCAGCTCTCCGAACTGGAGCGGCGGGTGCTCTCGGTGATGGCCACGGCCGACAAGGACGAGGTCGCCGCCCGCGAGATCGACGTCTCGGTCCGGACCTACCGCCGATACGTGGCTGACCTCATGGCCCGGCTCGGCGCGGTCAACCGCTTCCAGGCGGCGTTGCGGGCGAAGGAGGAGAACTGGATCTGAAGGAGAACCAGTGAGCATCTCTGAACTCGGCACAGTCCCCGGCCCGGTCGGCGACCCCGACGGCCCCGCCACCGGCCACCTCGACAACGGCTCCAACGGGAGCGCCCCCGCAGGCGCCAACGGGGCGCGACCGGAGCGGTCCATGCGACTGCTGCGCGAGCAGCGCGACGGCCTCCGCGACCGGATCCTCGCCGGCCACCGCGACGCCGTGGACCGCCAGCACGCGCTGGGCAAGCGCACCGCGCGCGAGCGGCTGGACCTGCTGCTGGACGAGGGGTCCTTCACCGAGATCGACATGTACCGCAGGCACCAGGCGCACGGGCTGCGCATCGAGGAGCAGCGGCCGTCCACCGACGGCGTGATCACCGGGTCCGGCACCGTCCACGGCCGCCGGGTGTTCGTGTACGCGCAGGACTTCACCATCTTCGGCGGCTCGCTCGGCGAGGCACACGCCACGAAGATCCACAAGGTGATGGACCTGGCCCTGGCCACGGGCTCGCCGTTCATCGGGCTGAACGACAGCGGCGGTGCGAGGATCCAGGAGGGGGTGATGTCGCTCAACGGCTACGGCGGGATCTTCCAGCGCACCGTGCAGGCCTCCGGCGTCATCCCGCAGATCTGCGTGGTGCTCGGCCCGTGCGCGGGAGGGGCCGCCTACTCGGCCGCGCTGGCCGACTTCACCTTCATGGTGCGCGACACCGCCTACATCTACCTGACCGGTCCCGACGTGGTGGCGGCGGTCAGCGGCCGGCGTCCCACCCACGCCGAGCTCGGCGGCGCCGAGGTGCACGGCCGTACCTCGGGTGTGTCGACGTTCGTGCACGACGACGAGCGCGGGTGCCTGGAGCACGTGCGGTACCTCGTCTCGCTGCTGCCGGCGAGCAACCACGAACTCCCGCCGAGCGGGCCGCCCCGGGGCGCGGTGACGGACGTACGGCCCAGGCTGGCGGAGATCGTCCCCGTGGAGCCGAACAAGCCGTACGACATGCGGGCCGTCATCGCCGAGGTGGTCGACGACGGCGCCTTCCTGGAGCTGCACCAGGACTGGGCGGGCAACGTGATCTGCGCGCTGGCCAGGATCGACGGCGAGGTGGTCGGCGTGGTCGGCAACCAGCCGCTGGTGCTGGCCGGGGTGCTCGACGCGGCGGCCTCGCAGAAGGCCGCCAGGTTCGTCAGGTTCTGCGACGCCTTCAACATCCCCCTGCTGACCCTGGTGGACGTCCCCGGCTTCCTGCCGGGAACCGAGCAGGAGCAGGCCGGCATCATCCGGCACGGCGCCAAGCTGCTGTACGCCTACTGCGAGGCGAGCGTGCCGCGTGTCCAGGTGATCGTTCGGAAGGCCTACGGCGGGGCGTACATCGTGATGGACTCGCGCTCCATCGGCGCCGACCTGTCACTGGCGTGGCCGACGAACGAGATCGCCGTGATGGGCGCGGAAGGCGCGGTGAACGTCATCTTCCGCAAGGACCTGGCAGCCGCCGAGGACCCGGCCGGGCTGCGCGCCGCGCTGGTGGCCGAGTACGGCGACCAGCTCGTACACCCGCATTTCGCGGCCGAGCGCGGGCTGGTCGACGATGTCATCGACCCGGTGCACACGCGTTCGGCCGTCGCCCGCGGGCTGGCGATGCTGCGTAACAAGCACCGCCAGCGGCCGCAGCGCAAACACGGCAACACCCCACTGTGACGCCCAATATGTAGAGGTCGCGGCGACGACGATGTCACGGCGACGCGTTGTTCAGGTCATGACGACGATTCGAGTATGTTGCGGTGCCGGGAGAAGCCGATCTGGTTGTGACGGCCCCGGCGGGAGGGCTCCCGCCCCCTCCCGCCGGCGCTCGCTTCCGATATCGTCCCTTTCTCTTCGCGCTTCCCTTTGCCATTTCCGCCTTGCTGATATAGCTATGGTGGCCCACCGCGGGCAGGCCCCGAAAGGGAAATCCGCTGCACGAAGCTGCCGCCCGTTTCCGGATGCTGCAGGCGAAAGTGATGGACAAAAAAGGCTCCGGCGACGGCGGTGGTCGTGACCGGTCCGCCGTGCCGGAGCCTCAGGCCCGGGTCCCGCGCGCTCAGGCCCGCGCGGTCAGGTCGTCGAACTGACCGGGGGTACGGCCCGAACCCGCGGGGCCGCGGTAGGCCTGGGCGATGTCCAGCCAGTGGTCGGCCACGGCACCCACCGCGGTGACCCGCAGGTCGTCGCGGTGCCTGCGCCGGGTCACCAGCAGGCAGAAGTCCTCCGCGGGCCCCGAGACGCGCTGCTCGGCGTCGGCGGGCCCGTAGGCCCACAGCTCGCCGGACGGCGCGCTGATCTCGAAGCGGAACTGCTCCGCGGGCGGCGTCAGACCGCGCGTGAGATACCCGAAGTCCCTGGTCAGGACCGCGAAGATGACGAGGTACCGGAGCCGGTCGGAACGCTCGAGGCGCGCCCCGAGCGCGTCGGCGATGTCCTGCCCGTGCGCGAACTGCTCCATGATCCCGGCGCTCCCGAGCACGGTGGGCGGCAGCGGGTTGACCAGCCACGGCACGGTCTGGTCCGGCGGCACCGCGGCCAGCGCGCTCACCGCGCCGGCCCGCTCGGCCCGCCAGCGGCCGAGCAGCACCTCGGGCGAGTCGTCCCGGTAGTCGGCCAGGGCGGCGTTCACGGCGCCGTCGAAGTTGTGCTCGGCGTCCCTGATCAGGTACTGGAAGGCCTCGGGGTCGGAGGCCGCCAGCCTGGCCAGCTTGAAGATGAAGGCCAGGTGGGCGATCTGATCGGCGATGGTCCACCCGGTCGCGGGCGTGGGCAGCCGCCACCGCGCCGGCTCCAGCCCGGACACCAGCCGATCGAGTTGATCGCCGTCGGCCGCCAGGTCGCTCAGCACGTTCTCCAGGTCGCTCATGCTTACGTCCTCTCCTGGGAAGTCGGATGGCTGTCGGAATGCGGTCGCCAGATGGCGAGCCTGGCCGCGGTCAGGCTCGCCCAGGCGGTGAACTCGACGAGCGTCAGGTCGCTCGGCGCCTGGCGCCTGAACTCGTTCACGACCTCCTGGTCGACCTGGTAGGAGGCCATGGCGGTCAGCAGGGCCAGGCGGGCGGCCGGACGCTGGGCCGGCGGCAGGCCGGACACCGGATCGGCCAGCCAGGCGCGGCTCGGGCCCGGCGGGGTGCCGTCCCATCCGTTGAGGCAGGACGTGACCAGGTCGCGGACCTCCTGCGGCACCGAGCGGCGGCCCGCGGCGTCGATGGCCGCGGCGGCGCCGGCGAAGGCACGGGAGAGGTGCGGCATGTCGCGGGCCCACCCCAGGTCGGCCGGCAGCGGCGCCGGGTCCAGCAGGGCGGCCGCCGCGCCGGGCACCCTGGGCTTGGCCGCGGCCGGCCGCATGATCAGGCCGAACAGCCGCAGCATGAGCCCGCGCGCCGGCGCGGGCAGCCGCGGCGGCAGCGGTGACGGGCCGAGGAAGACGTTGACCATGCGGTTGAGGTAGTGGAAGGTCACGGTGACCGCCACCAGCTCGGGCGAGCGAGCCGGCCCACCCACCGGGACCGATCCGTCCGCCGGGCCTGACCCGCCTGTCGGGAGGGATCCACCCGTTGGGATCGATCCACCCGCCGGGGGCGGGCCGCCGGCCGGGGCCGATCCACCGCCAGAGGCCGGGCGGGAGCGCAGCAAAGCCTCCAGCGTGGCCTGGTGCACGTCCACGCAGTAGGGGCAGGCGTTGGCGCGCGACACCTCGGCGGCCACCGCCTCCTTGGCCTCCCTGCACTGCGTGCCGTCGGCGATCAGCGACTCCCGCAGCATGGCCCAGGAGGCGGCCAGCGCCTCGGGAGCGGGGGAGTGCAGGATCACCGGCGGTGCCAGCATCCCGAACTCCCGCTCCACCTGCGCGTACACCTGGGCCACCAGCCCCTGGGCGGTGGCCGGGCGCACCGGGGTCACGTGGCGGATCTGGGCCAGCACGCCCGGCAGTGTCGCCTTGGAGAGCATCTCACCCATCGCGGGGCTCCTATCTGCGCAGCAGGCCCGCCACCTGGCCGGCCACTCCCCGCCGCCCGCTGGTGCCCCCGTCGGGCGCGGGTGCCCCGTACGAGACCTCGACGCCCCGCTCGCGCGCCGCCGCCACGATGGCGGGGACGGCACGCTCGGCGAGCGCGGCGATGGTCATCGCGGGGTTGACGGTCAGGGCCCCGGGTACGGCGGAGCCGTCGGTGACGAAGATGCCGGGGTGGCCGCGTACCTCGTGCCGGTCGTCCAGCGCCGAGGTGGCGGGGTCGTCGCCGATGCGGCAGGAGGACAGCGGGTGGACGGTGTAGGCGCCGATGACGTCGTTGGTCCAGGCCGTGACGGTGGCCAGCCCGTCGCGCTCCAGGATCTCCTTCACCTCGGCGTCCGCCATGGCCCAGGCCCGCAGCGTGGTCTCCGACGGGTTGTAGCGCAGGCTGCCCACGCCCAGCATCTGCTGCGACAGCCGGTCGGCGTTGCCGGTGGCGGGCGGCGGGCCGAACACGCCCTCGTTGTCGTCCTCGATCATCTGGAAGATGATCAGCCAGGAGCGCCAGCGCGCCAGCATCTCCTTCTTCCTGACGCCGAACCAGGTGGGGCCGTCCCCCTCGGGCGGCACCTGGGCGAGCACGGTGCCGAGGCCGGGCGGGAAGTACAGCTGTTCGAGCGAGTAGCGGGTGTATTCGGGCAGCGAGCCGTCCAGCCGGTCCCAGTTGGCCACGGTCGGTCCCTTGCCGATCTGGTTGGCCTCGTAGGCCAGGCCGCCGGCCCGCGACAGCCCGAGCACCTCGCGCACCTTGTCCTCGTCGAACACCGCGGTGTTGAGCCGCTCGCCGTTGCCGGAGAAGTAGCGGCCCACGGCGTGCGGCATCGAGCCCAGCTCCGCCTCGCTGCGCTGCAGGATCACGGGGGTGGCGCCGGCTCCCGCGGCCAGTACGACGATCTTCGCGTCGATGGTGCCGCCCGCGCTCCTGAGCCGGTAGTCCTCATCGTCGATGAGGTCGTAGTGGACCCGGTAGTAGCCGTCGTCGGTCCTGGAGACGCGCTGCACCTCGTGCAGTGGCCGGACCTGGGTGCCGTGCGCGATGGCCGCGGGCAGGTAGTTGGTCAGCAGCGAGCGCTTGGCGTCGAAGCGGCAGCCGGACATCATCCAGTTGCAGTTGACGCAGGTGTCGTTGTCGATCGCCACCGGCACCGGGTTGGCGGTGCGGCCCGAGTGGGCGCACGCCGCCGCCCAGAGCCCGCCGGCGTAGGTGACGTCGTTCCAGTCCTGCGTGGTGACCGGGATCGACTCGGCCACCCGGTCGTACCAGGGGTCGAGGGTGGAGCGGCTGACGGCGGCGGGCCACATCCGCCGGCCGATGCTGCCGTGCCGCTCGAAGACGAAACGCGGGGCGCGCGGCATCGCGGCGAAGTAGACGACGCTGCCGCCGCCCACGCAGTTGCCGCCGAGCACGCTCATGCCGTCGCCCACGACGAAGTCGAAGGCGCGGGTGTAGGAGGAGCCGAGCTTGAAGTCGTGCTCGAAGTCCTCGCCCGTCAGCCACGGGCCGCGTTCGAGCACCACCACGCGGGCGCCGCCGGCCGACAGGTGGTAGGCCGCGATCGCGCCGCCGAAGCCGCTGCCGACGACGAGGACGTCGGTGCGTTCGGTACTGGTCATGGCAGGCTCCCCGTGGGAATGGTGTCCGGATGCGGGTCGGCGAGCTTGCGGCCGTAGGAGAAGTCGGGGAACCGCCACAGGCCGTCGGCGTCGGGCTGGTAGATGCCCAGCGCGGTCAGCCCCGGATGGCCCGCGGCGAGCGCCTCGGCGGTGTTGAGATGGGCCGCGGAGTCATAGGCCATGTAGCAGAACAGGGCCAGGCTGATCCACAGCGGCTTCTCCCGGTGGCCCGGCGTGGTCACCCGCTGGACGAGCGCCGTGCGGTGCTCGAACGGCAGCGCGACGAACGGCGGGACGTCCTCGTCGAGGTCCAGCCCGTGCTCGCCCGCGTAGTCGAGGGCGTGCCCGTCCAGGGCCCGCGCGAAGTCGTCGAGGCCGTCGTGGACCCCCGTCGCCGACCACTGCAGCAGGTCGAGCGCGCCGGCCGCGACGGCACCGCCGTCCGGCGCCGCGCCCGCGACGGCCCGGTCGTCCGGCGTCCGCTTCTCGCCGGGGACTATGGTGTCCGCGAACGCCTCGATGGTCAGGATGCTATCCCGTGTTGGCAATGGCATACGGGTCCTTCCCCTTTCCCTGGGGCCTTTCCTTGGGGTTCGCCGTCCGCCTGCTCCAGCGGTGGCGTCGCGGGTGGCTCCTCCTCCTGGCCGCCCTCCAGGGCCGAACGGAGAGCGGCCAGGGCCCGGACAGTCTGGCTGCGCACCGTCGAGCAGCTACTGCCCATGACCCTGGCCGTCTCCTCCACGCTGCGGTCCTCCCAGTAACGCAACACGACGGCGGTCCGCTGCCGGGGTGCGAGGCCCGCCAGGGCGTCGAGGAGCCGGAGCCGGTCGTCGAGCGGGCGGTAGGGGTCGGGCAGCGGTGGAGGCTCTGGTGGCAGGTCGTACAGGACCTCACGCGACCAGCGGTGGGCCCGCCGGTCGCTGATGAGCAACCGAGTCATGATCGCGTACGTGTAGCGGGCCATCTTGTCGTGGCTGTGCAGGAGTTCCCATCGGCGGTAAATGGCGATGAGCGTACGCTGGACGAGGTCGTCGGCCTCGTACCAGTCGGAGGAAAGCCGGAAGGCCATACGCCGCAGCGTCGGCCTGGTCGTCTTGACGTAGCGGGTGAATTCCTCGTCCAACGTCGTCGCCATTAGGTTACACTTCATCATGACAGTCGCAGAATGATAGGCATTTATGGGTGTTCTGCGGGGTACAACCAGAATTGTCCTTTATATACCAAACGGCAACCCCTATTCGACCCCGGAGCCCCCACGCTCGGCGAGGCCAGACCCGAGAAATTGCCCGGACTAATTCCGGATAAATCGCCCTAGCGATTAGCATCGCGGCGTGGACGATTCCAAGGGAACCGACGGGAGCCTGCTGGCGATCAGCGATCTCCATGTCGCCTATCCGGAGAATCGAGCCTTCGTCGAGGGGTTGCGGCCGGACGACGACGGCGACTGGTTGCTGGTCGCCGGCGACGTCGGGGAGCGGATCTCCGACATCGAGTGGGCGCTCGGCCTGCTCAACGAGCGTTTCGAGACCGTGGTGTGGGCGCCGGGCAACCATGAGCTCTGGACCCCGCACCACGACGCCAGCCAGTTGCGCGGTGACGACCGTTACCGGCAACTGGTGCAGCTGTGCAGGCGGCTGGGCGTGATCACGCCGGAGGACCCCTACCCCGTCTGGCGGGGTGCGGGTGGGCCGGTCACGGTCGCGCCGCTGTTCGTCCTGTACGACTACACCTTCAGGCCCGCGCACCTCAGCAGGGCCGAGGCGCTCGCCATGGCACGCGAATCGGGAGTCATCTGCACGGACGAGTTCTTCCTGCACCCGCATCCGTACCCGAGCCGCGCTGACTGGTGCCAGGCGCGGCTCAGGGAGACCGAGCGCCTGCTCGCCGCCCGTGACCCGCGGTTGCCCACGGTTCTGGTCAACCACTTCCCGCTCGTCCGCGAGCCCACCGACGTGCTCTACCACCCGCTGTTCGCGCAGTGGTGCGGCACGGAGGGCACCGCGGACTGGCATCTGCGCTACCGGGCCACCGCGGTGGTCTACGGCCACCTGCACATCCCCAGAACGAGCTGGCACGACGGCGTGCGCTTCGAGGAGGTCTCGCTCGGCTATCCGCACGAGCGGCGGCCCCGGCACCGCGAGCGCCCGTTGCGACGCATTCTGCCGTACCCGCGGACCGGCGGGTCCGCCGAGCACTCCATGGGTCCGGGTCGCCCACGCGACCGCGGCCAGACATAAACGAACCGGTCGCTGCCCGGTGCTGTGCAGCATTTTTCCGCCCTCGCGGCGTGTCATATAGAAGAGCTGAGCCCGCACCTTTCCACCCCCATCGAAAAGGGTGCCGGAGCAGAAGCCCTAACACGCGGGGGAGGGGCAATGGAGAGAGACATAGAAGAAGCCGTCCTGAGAGCCGTTGAATTAATGTACGAAAACCTGGGAGATGAGCTGACTGTTGACGACCTCGCCAGAAGGGCGATGTTCAGCAAGTTCCATTTCTCCAGGGTTTTCCAGCGGGCCACCGGGCTGTCGCCCGGCCGCTTCCTGTCGGCCGTCCGGCTGCAGGAGGCCAAGCGCCTGCTCGTGACCACCTCCTTGACCGTCACCGAGATCAGTCACCGGGTGGGATTCTCCAGCGTGGGCACGTTCAGCTCGCGCTTCACCGGCAGCGTGGGGACCGCCCCCACCGTCTACCGCCAGTCCATGGGCGCGCCGCAGCCGAAGTTCCTGGGCAACGGCCACCACCACAACGGCCGGATCAACGGCCAGATCAACGGCCGGCACAACGGCCAGGCCAATGGCCGGGTCAACGGGCACGTCAACGGTCACGGCCCGGCCGAGGGCGGCACGCGGGTGGTCCGCGGTGCCATCCTGTCGCCGCTGCCCGACCGGCCCATCTTCGCCGGCATGTTCCCGCACCGCATCATGGAGGGCCGGCCGGTCGCCTACACCGTCCTGCCCCAGCCGGGGCCGTTCCTGCTGCTCGATGTGCCAGAAGGCGAGTGGCACCTGATCGCCCAGTCGGTCGCGGCCGGCCGGGAGGACACCCTGAACCATCCCCCCGGCGGCGACCGGGCGCTGTGCGTCGGCCGCCACGGCCCCATCACCGTGCGGCACGACGCCCCCGTCGCGCGCGTCGACCTGCAGCTCAGGCCGATGCGTCCGATGGACCCCCCGGCCCTGCTCGCGATGCGCGACCTGCTGTCCAATCCCGGTCTGTACGACTGAGGCCCCCGGCCAGGGGATCCACCCACAGCCGCGAGGCCCGCTCAGGCTCCGACCTGCGCGGGCCTCGCTGCGTGCACGGTCATCGGCAGCCCGCCGCGCACCCGCAGCGAGAGCATCGGCTCGGGCTCCGCCCGGTAGCCGGGCACGAGGGCGAGCCGCAGATCGCGGACCACCATGGCGATCACGAACGTGGCCTCCATCATTCCCAGGTGGTTCCCGACACAGAACCTCGGACCGGCGCCGAACGGGATATAGGCGTAACGCGGCCGGGTGGCGGGCCGTGCGGGGTCGAACCTGTCCGGGTCGAACCGCTCGGGATCCGTCCAGAAGGCCGCGTGCCGATGCAGCGTGTACGGGCTGATCAGCACGTCCGAACCGGCCGGCACCCGGTATCCGCCCACCTCGTCGTCGGACACGGCCTGGCGGGGCAGCATCCACACGGGCGGCCGCAGCCGCATGACCTCCTGCACCACCATCGCGGTGTAGGTGAGATCGCGCAGGTCGTCGTAGCCGGGCAGCCGGTCGCCGAGCACCTCGACGGCCTCGGCCTGGAGCCGCCGGCGCACCTCCGGATGCCGGTCGAGGAAGTAGAAGGTCCATGACAGCGTGCTGGCCGTCGTCTCGTGCCCGGCCAGCAGGATGGTGACCAGCTCGTCCCGCATGCGTTTCCTGGCGACCGCCGGGTCCGGCTCCGAGGCGGTCGAGGCGATCAGCCTGGACACCACGTCGTCACCGTCCGCGCCGCGGGCCAGGCGGTCGGCGACCAGGTGGTCGACCACCTGCCGCAGGTCCCGGTCGGCCGTCCAGAAGCGGCGCTGCTTGGGCAGCGGCGTCCACAACGGCACCGTGCCCAGCGTGACCATCTCGAACATGGCCAGGTCCTGCACGGCCTCGAAGGAGTGGCCGATCGACTCGAAGCCGCCCAGGTCGGCGTCGAGCAGGGTGCGCCCGAGCACGTTCAGGCTGAGCCCCGTCATCTCACCGGCCACGTCCACGGGCAGGCCGTCCTCGTGCGCGCGGAGCCGGTCCACCAGGGCCGCCCCCGCCGCGGCGATCACCCCGGCCTGACCGGCGATCCGCTTGTTCTGGAAGACCGGCTGGATGGTGCGGCGCTGTTTGCGCCACAGCTCGCCCTCGCTGGTCAGCAGCCCGTCGCCGATGGCCCGCCGGGCCTGGACCAGGCCGATCCCCTTGCGGTAGTTGCCGGCGTTGTCGGCCAGCACGTGCTTGGCGTGGTCGGGGTGGTTGAAGAAGTAGAGCGCCTTGGGGCCGATGCGCAGCCTGACGGCGTCGCCGTAGCGGGTGGCGTACGTCATCATGCCGAGCCGGTCGGTCGCGAGCTTCCTGAACAGGCCCGGGCCCGCCGTGAGCGGTGGGCCCGGCGGCACGCGCCGCGCAGCGCTCACGAGGGCACCTCGTACCAGTCCGGGGTGATCGTGCGGAACCTGCCCTGGGCGACCAGCAGAGGGTCGAGGTCGGTGGGGCGTTCCACCGACAGCACCCGCCCCACGAAGATCGAGTGATCGCCCCCGTCGTAGGAGCGCCACATCTCGCACTCGAACTCGGCCAGCGTGCCGCTGAGCAGCGGCACGCCCGTCAGATCCCCGGGACGCCAGTCGACCTGGTCGAACTGGGCGGCGCCCAGCGTACGCAGCCGGTTGGCGAAGTGCCGGGCCGCCGTCTCCTGATCGGCCGCCAGCACCGACACCCCGAAGAAACTGCCCTCACTGAGGTACCGGTGCATGAGCGCGCTGCGGTCGACGCAGACCAGCAGGAGCGGCGGGTCGAGCGACACGGAGGTGAAGGAGTTGGCGGTCATGGCATGCGGGTTGGGCTCACCGGTGGTGATCACCGTGACGCCCGTGGCGAAGGTGCCGAACGCCCGCCGCAGCGTCATGGCGTCCGTCAGCCCCAGCGACAATGGTGAGTCATGCACTTTCACGCTCGGCCTCCTACCTGTCGATCCCTGACTACGCCGCGTACGGTTCGAGCGCCCGGATGAGCGCATCCGGCACCCTGGAGGGCACCGTTCTGGTGTTCGGCCCGCGCATGCACGCCACGCGCTGCCGTCCCCGGGCCACGAGCGTCTCCGGCCCCCCGGCCGGGTCCAGACGCACGTAGTCGAAGCTGAACTCCACCTGCGTCTGGGCGAGCTCGACCAGGCGCATCCTGATGGACAGGTCGTCGAAGGCGGTGATCTCCGCGAAGAACTCGCAGTCCACCTTCAGCGTGAACAGTTTCAGGTCGTCCTGCAGGTCGGCGAGCACGTCGGAGGCGTGCAGCTTGAGGAACATCTCCCGGCAACGCCCCTGCCAGCGCAGGTAGTTGACGTAGTAGACGTTGCCCACGATGTTGGTCTCCTCGAAACCGACCGTGTGCAGATACTCGAAGTACTTGGCCATGGCTAGGGCCGCCCTTCGGTCAGGATGGCGAACACGACGGGGTCGCTGACCTCGCGCAGGGTCGTCACCAGCGTGGCGACGCGCAGGTTGCCCGAGGCGAAGACCGCCCACGCCGCCTGCCCCTGCTCGGCCGCCTCCAGCGGGGGCTCCGCCGCGGCTCCCGCCCGTTCCAGGCAGGCCAGGGCGGCGCGCACCCGGGCGGCCGCGGTGTCCGGATGCTCGCCGCGTGCCGCGCCCACCCGCTCGGCGAGCCCGGCGTACGCGGTGGGGACCGGGTCCGGGCCCACCGGTGCCACCTCGCAGGCCACGGTGCCCAGCGTGGCGGCGCTCAGGACGACCCCGGCCCCCTGGGCGACCGCGATCCTGCTGCCCTCGACCTCCGGCCTGCCGTCCGCGTCGTACCGCACGTCGGCCGGGCGGCCGAGCGCGCGTCCCACGGCGACCCCGACGCCGTCGGCGCCGTCGTTCCGGGGGCCGACCGCCACCGCCACCCGGGCGCCGATCAGGTCCTCCAGCGAGCGCTCCAGGTAGGAGCCGAGCAGCGGGGCCAGCCACGGCCCGCGGCCGTCCTGCTTGCGCACCGCCTGCAGGCGCAGCCCTTCCCAGCGCTCGACGACCTCGCCGGTGGCGGTCCTGGCCGCGATGTCGTAGATGTAGGCGTCACCCTCGCGGCTGCGCTCGGTGGCGCAGTACCGCACCTGCGTGTCGGCCATCGCGCCGCTCGCCGGGTAGAGCCGCTCGATGCCGGTGGGCAGCAGGGTGGCGTCGGGCACGCAGACCTGGTTGCCGTGCATCAGCGCGTCCCGCATGCCGGGGTCGCTGAGCAGCAGGTCGGAGGGGAGGAAGGCGGCGAACCAGTCCCGCGCGCCGGAGACCGTCACGTCCGCGTCCACGTGGCGGGCGGCGGCCCGGTGGTAGCGGCGCAACCGCTGGAACCGGGCGCCCTGGAAGAGCACGTCGCCGTACATCTCGGCGGGCGGGTCCAGGTCCACCGGCGGCAGCCCGTCGGCCACCTGGTCGGGCGGCCCGCCGGGCGGCACGGCGCCGGAGAGGTCCACCAGGGCGCGGAAGTGGTCCACCTCGAACCCGGAGTCCGCGCTGCGGATCGCCACCTCGACCGTGTCCTGGTCGGTGACGGTCGCGGCGACGCGCAGCGTGGTGCTGGAGTCCGGCCGCACGATGATCGGCCGCAGGAACTCCGCCTGCTCGAACGCCGGCGTGGTGCCGTCCCCGGTCACCGCGTGCGCCGCCTGCGCCATCGCCTCCAGCCCGAACACGGCGGGGAACAGCAGGTTCCCGTCCAGCAGGTGGTCGGCCAGGTAGGGGTCGGTGCCGCTGTTCAGCTCGACCTCGGTGACGAGCTCGACGCCGTGGTAGCGGACCAGCGGCTTGCCCACGAACCGCAGCAGCGGCAGCGCGGGCAGGTCGCGCCGTACGGTGTCGATGGACCCCGTCCGGCCGCTGATCACCACGACCGAGGGCGCGTCCGGGTCGGTCACCAGGCGCCGCATGATCGCCACGCCCTGCTCGGGCGTGATGGGCGTGATGCCCTCGCGGGACAGGTGGTCCACCACCGACAGGCGCTCGCCCATGCCGACGTCGGACCAGACCGACCACTCCATGCAGATGCCGCGGCACCCCGGATTCCGCCGCGCCACCTCGGTGGTCAGATCGGCCAGCCATTCGTTGGCGGTGGCGTAGTGCGCCTCGCCGTGCAGCCCCGCCCTGCCGATGATGCTGCCGAACGTCACCAGCAGGCGCAGCCGGCCGGGGTCGACCGCCGCCAGCACGTTGCGCAGGCCGTCGACCTTGGGGGCGAAGGTGCTGGCGAACGCCGCCAGGTCGAGCCCGGCCAGCATGCCGGGCTCGTTGCGGCCCGCGCCGTGCAGCACGGCGGTGACCGGGCCGAGGGCCGCCTCCGCCTCGCCGACGGCCCGCCGTACCTGGTCCTGGTCGGAGACGTCGGCGCGGGCGTAGTGCACGCCCACCCCGGCCTCGGCCATCTTGCGCAGGTTGGCGGCCAGCTCCTCGTCGTCGTCCGGGCTGGAACGGCCGAGCACGGCCAGCTTCGCGCCGCTGTCCACGGCCACCGCCAGCGCGCACTCGGCGGTGATGCCCTTGCCGCCGCCGGTCACCAGCAGCACGTCCGAGCCGTCGAGCGGCTGCTCCGTGCGGGCCTGCCTGGGCGGCAGCGCCCGCAGGGTCGGCAGCCTGCGCACCCCCCGCTCGTCGTAGTACGCCTCGGTGAAGCCGGTGGTGGCGGCTACCTCGGCCACCACCCAGGCGACCGCCTCCGGCCGGGGCGGTACGTGCACGACGGTAACGAGGAGGTGCGGGGCCTCCAGGCGCAGCGTCTTGGCCAGGCCGGCCGCGCCCCGGCCGTCCTGGACCAGGACGAACCTGCTGCCCCGGGCGCCCGCCAGCGCCGCCTTGGCGCCCTGCAGCGCCTGCTCCAGGTGCTCCTCGGCGACGTCGCTCGGTAGGCACACCAGCACACCGGAACCGACCTTCTCCTGTTCGAGCGCGCTGCGCAGCCGCTCGGCGAGCGGGAACTCCGCGGGCGCGTACACCTGCCACGGCCCGCTCTCCTGCGCCGGCCCGGTCGCCGCGAGCGGCACCTCGTCGAGCTCCACGGCGAAGGGCCTGGCCCAGGCCGCCGTCCCCGCGATCGTCCCGGCGCTCTGCGGCTGGGGCTTGCCCGCCAGCTCCTCCAGCGCCCGCCCGAGCTCGCTCAGGCTGGCGGTGGCCAGGTTCGTCGGCGCCATGGCGGCCGACACGCCCAGCCGTTGCGCGGCCTGGTCGATGATGTGCATCACCGTGACCGAGCTGAGGTGCAGCTCGTCCAGCGGCCTGCTGTCGGGCGAGACCATCTCCAGTGGCAGCTCGGCTCGCTCGGCGGCCAGGCGGCGCAGCAGGTCCACCCCCGACTCGGCCGCGTCCCCGGCCTCCGCCGCGGCGGCGGCCGGCGCCTGCCGGGGCTGCGCGGGCTCCGCCCGCCGGACGGCCGCGCCCACGCCGACCTGCGGCGCCTGCTCGGCCGGGCTGGCGAAGAAGCCGAACCGCGCGCCGATCTCCAGCGGCTTGGTGAGCCTGCCGTGGAACAGCTCCTCCGGTACGAGCGGGACCCCGGCCACGTAGGCCGCGCCCACCACCTTGAGCAGCCCGGCCAGCGATTCGTCGTCGGTGTCCAGCGCGACGGCGGGCACGTCCGTGATCGCCGTGGCCAGCCCGGTGAGCACCCGGCCGGGGCCGACCTCGATGAACAGGTCGACCTCCGCGGCCGCGGCCTCGACCGCCTCGGCGAAGCGCACAGGCGCGGTGATCTGCTCCCGCAGCAGCGCGGGGAGGTCGGCGTCGCGGCGCACCTGCTCGCCGGTGACCGTGGACACGACCCGCCCCTCGACGGTGCCGAAGTCCTCCTCGGCCAGATATCCGCCCAGCACCTCCGCGGCCGGTGCGACCAGCGGCGAGTGGAACGCGTGCGACACCGCCAGCCTGGTCCACACCACCCCGGCCTCCGCCGCGGCGCGCCCGGCGGCCTCGACCGCCTCGACCGGCCCGGCCACCACCGTCTGCTCGGGCCCGTTGTAGCCGGCGATCACCGCCGGTCCGCCCGCCAGCAGCCCGGCGACCACGTCAGGGGCCGCGCGCAGGCTGGCCATCGTGCCGGTGGCGCTGTTGTCCGTCATCGCCCGGCCGCGCGCGGCGGCCAGGCGCAGCAGCGCCTCCTCGTCCATCGCGCCCGCCCAGTGCAGCGCGGACAGCTCGCCCAGGCTGTGTCCCACCGCGACCTCGGCGCTCACGCCGAGCAGGTCGAGAACCCGCAGGCCGGCCATCGAGCCGGTGACGATGCGCGGCTGCGCGGTCGCGGTGGCCACCACGTCGCCGCCGGCGGGCAGCGCCGCCCGCCGGTAGATCTCCTCGGCCTCGGCGAAGCGGCGGCTCAGCGCGCCGCCGCTGGTGCCCCGGCCCGAGCCCTGCCCGGGGAAGAGGAAGCCGACGCGGCAGGTCCGTTCGACCCGGCCGAGGAAGGCCCGGCCGTCGGAGGTCGTCAGCGTGGTCCGGCCGCCTTCCAGCGCCTCCAGCAGCCGGCGCAGCCGCCGCTCGGCCTCCTCGGGAGAGGCGGCGACGACGGCGGCGCGGCACGACAGGTCGCGCAGGCCGCGCTGCAGCGTGCGGGCCAGGTCGGAGAGCTGGGCGTAGGACAGCCGCGGCACGAACGCGACCAGCTCGGCCAGCCGCTCGGCCAGCTCGCCCGGCGAGGCGGCGTCCACCAGCAGCAGCTCGGCGTCCTGCAGCGAGGAGGCCAGCGCCCGGGCACGGGTGGGCAGCGCCGCGCGGCGGCGCGGCGCCCCGCCGCCTCCCTCGACCACCACGTGCGTGTTGATTCCGCCGAAGCCCATGGCGGTGACGCCGGCGCGGGCCGGGACGCCCGCCGGCCACGGCGCGGCCCTGCGGGTGACCCGCAGGGCGGCCGAGTCGCCGGTCAGGATCTCGTGCGGGTCCCGGCAGCCGAGGGTGGGCGGCAGAACCTGCTCGTGCACCGCCATCGTGGCCTTGATCAGGCCGGCGACTCCCGCCGCCGCCTTGGTGTGCCCGATCATGGCCTTGATCGACCCGACCGTCACCTGGACGTCGGCCCCCGCCTCCGTCCTGGCCTCGGACAGCGCGGTCAGCTCCGTGGCGTCGCCGACCGCGGTGCCGGTGCCGTGGCCCTCGAACAGGCCCACGGTCTCGATGCCGAATCCGGCCCGCTCGTAGGCCCGGCGCAGCGCCAGCTTGTAGCCGCTGACCTCGGGCCTGGTCATGGAGCCCTTGCCGTCGGAGGAGATGCCCCAGCCCGGGATGGTCGCGTAGACGCGGTGCCCGGCCGCCACCGCGTCCTCCTCGCGCATCAGCACGACCATGCCGCAGCCCTCGCCCGGCCAGAATCCGTTGGAGTGCCGGTCGTACAGCCGGAACTCGCTCTTGGCCAGCGCGCCGGTCTTGGCGAAGCCGATGATCTCGAAGGGGTCGATGGACAGGTCCACGCCGCCGGCGATGGCCACGTCCAGTTCGCCGTCGGCCAGCGCCTTGGCCGACGTGGTCACCGACAGCAGCGAGGACGAGCACGCCCCGTCCACCGTGAAGCCGCCGCCGTTGAGGTCGAAGTAGTTGCAGATCCGCCCGGCGATCGTGTTGGACAGCCCGCCGGCCAGCGTGTCCTCGTTGACGTCCGGGAACGGGCTCTTGTAGACGGCCTCGTAGCCCGCAAGGAACTCGGCCAGGCGGTCGTCCTCCCAGCCCTGCTCCCTGAGCGCGGCCGCCAGGGTCCGCCGCACGTACGGCCAGCGCAGGCGCATGGTGTTGGCCCTGGTGAACTCCCCGGTCAGGGTGTTGCCCACGACGACGCCGGTGCGCTCCCGCGGCAGCCCTTCCGCCTTGGGGAACCCGGCGTCGACCAGCGCCTGGGCCGCCACGTCGAGCGCGAGCCAGTGGGTCAGGTCCGTCGAGCGGTAGGTGCTGCCGGCGATGCGGTAGGCGACTCTGTCGAACTCGTACCCCTCGATGACCGCCGCCTCGCGGGCGTAGAAGCGGTCGGGGGTGGCGGGGTCGGCGTCCCAGTAGTCCTCCAGCCGCATGCGCTCGTCCGGCAGGCGGCGGAAGGCCCGGCGACCCGCGACCGCGTTCTCCCACAGCTCACGGGGTGAGGCGGCATCAGGGTAGCGGCACGCCATGCCGACGATCGCGATCCTGCTCATGCGGAAGCGGCCTCTTTCTTGACGGGGTCGAGCGCCCTCGCGGCCGCGATCTGGACCTGCTCGGCGTCCCGTGCGCGGGACCGGTCGACGATCTCCAGGGACCACAGGAACCCGCCCCTGATGAGGCAGACCAGGGCCGTCGCGAAGAAGATCGCGTACGGGATGTTCATGGCCAGGAGCAGACCGTACGTGGCGGCCACGCCGCCGCCGAAGGCGATCTGCGACAGCGGCTTGGACGGGCTCGTACCGGGGTCGGTGATCATGTAGTTGGTGAACAGGACGAACGCCACGCCGGTCATCATGGCCAGCCCGCCGAGGATCGAGATGTCGTCGACGATCAGGCCGCGGACGACCGCCTGGAGCGCGAAGCCGGCCACCCAGGAGACGACCACCCACATCCGGTTGGTGAGCTTGCCGTTCAGCATGGTCCCGCCGAGGATGATCACGCCGGGGATGATCCAGTCGATCGGGTTGGTCACGTGCTCGGTGAAGTGGTACGGCGGGGCGATGCTGGCCCAGGGGAGCAGCAGCAGGATGACCGCGATGCCGAAGTTCGACGGGTTCATGAAGTGGCGCATGCGGCCGCGTACCGGTGCCCGCAGCACCCACTTCGTGCCGACCGCGACGATGACCCCGAAGATCATGACGCCGATCTGGTCGTTGACGTAGATCAGCATGTTCAGCGCGATGCTGGTGATGTGGGCGGGGTAGAGGAACTGCACCAGGCCGCGGAAGCCGTTGCCGCGGAAGCGCGGCGCGCGGCCCTCCGACCTGGCGCCGATGATCTCCAGCACGATCTCGGTCGTGTATCCGGTGGCCAGCGCGATGAACGGCCAGGTGTAGGGCTGCTCGAAGCCGAGCACCGTGTACCCGAGGATGTTGAAGACCGTGATCGAGATGGCGAAGTTACGCAGGGCCGTGATGACCTTGGCGTCGTGACGGGGCGGGGTGGTCGTTTTCTCGGCCATGTCGTCAGCCCTCCTTGGCTTGTGCGCCGAGCTTGAGCGAGTGCCAGCCGGGAGTGAGCTGGAGGTCTTGCTGGCGGACCTGCCCGGTCCTGTCACGCCACTTCAGGTGCACCTGCAGCGGCCCGGTGGCGTCCTGGCCGAGGCCGATGTGCAGGTCGTTGCCGCGCCTGCCCGAGTGGCCGCTGCCGCCGTCCACCCGGCCGATGAGCCGCCGCCCGTCGGGCGTGGTCACCGTCGCCTGCGCGCCGATCACCGGGGCGCCGAGCGCGGGGAACTTCCCGTCGTCACCGGTGGTGCCGCTGTCGTGGGTCAGCCGCAGGCCGAGGAACGCGCCGGCGTCCGGGCTCTTGTTCTGGTAGAAGATGGGGGCGTCGAACTGCCGCGCGACCGCCAGGTCCAGCAGCCCGTCGCCGTTGGCGTCACCGGTCGCGATGCCCCGGGTGGGCACCGGCACCGCCAGGCCGAGCTGCGGGGATATGTCGGTGTAGGTGTCCTTGCCGTCCTTGACGAAGAAGGCGAGCGTCTGGGTGCCGGCGATGTCCATGCCCTCCTTGACGATGGGCCAGGAGCGCGGGTTACGCAGCACGCCGTCGTTCGCGGTCGCCAGCTCCTGGAGCTGCGACCACCGGTTGACCTCGCCCTTGACGAAGCCGGTCGCCTGCGCGATGGCCAGGTCGCCGCTGTTGTTGAAGTCGTCGATCTTCACGTCCCAGCCCCAGCCGCTCCAGGCGGTACGGGCCGGGCCGCTCACATCGGTCCACGGCGCCTCGCCCTTGAGCAGCTTCGCGCGCAGGTCGGCCTGGTCCTTGGCGGTGGACAGGAAGTGGTGGTTGCTCTCCTCGATGCCGAACGAGGTGGTGATGTTGCTGACGAACATGTCGTAGATGCCGTCGCGGTTGAGGTCGCCCAGGTCGTTGCCCATGCCCTTGAACGAGTCGTGCCCGAGCAGCTTGGACTTGGGCGTCCAGGCCGAGCCGGCCGCCTCGACCAGCGCGAACTTGAACTTCCCTGGCGTCGACCTGTTGTGCAGGAGGCGGTCCCGGCCGAAGTCGTTGTTCAGGAACAGCTCGGGCAACTGGTCGCCGTCGAGGTCGGCCGAGGACGCGCCGAGCTCCCAGCCCTTGGAGACGTTCCTGGGCAGCGCGTCGTCGACCTTCTGGAAGCTCGCCGCCGGCTGCGCGCCGCCGCTCGCGCCCGTCCAGCGGAACAGGTAGTCCTCGCCGCCGTTCACGGCGGCCGAGAGCGAGTCGTTCATCTCGACCCCGCCGTTGACCGTCTCGTCGAGCACGGGGCTGTCGGGGAAGTAGTTTCCGACGAAGATGTCCAGGTGGCCGTCCCCGTCGAAGTCGGCCGTGGTGGCGACGTTGGTGTTCCACTGCGGGCCCGTGTACGTGCTCCCGCTCGGGCCGGGCACCAGCTCGACGGGCCGGTAGGCGGCGACGCTCAGGCTCTCGGCGTCGGCCCGCGTCAGATACAGGACGGGCGTGCGGCCCCAGTAGTAGACGAGCAGGTCGGTCCTGCCGTCCTCGTTGTAGTCACCGGGCAGGCAGCCCATGGGGGCGATCGCCGCGTTCATCGGCAGGCCGCCGGTGGGCAGGGCGAACGGCTGGTACCTGCTCGACCGCTCGCCCGGGGTGGGCGTCACCACCACCTCGTCCGTGCGCGTGTCGGTGATGCACAGGTCGTTGGCCAGGCCGTCCATGTCGAGATCGTTCATGGCGATGCCGGCGCCGACGGAGGAGATCCACGCGTCGATGTGCTCGTAGGCCTGGTTCACCTTGCGCACCGTCTGTTGCTTGGCGCCGCCGGGCATCGCGATGCTCAACGGGGTGAAGGCGTACGCGCGCGCCAGTTCGGCCTTCTTGTCGTCCGAGGCGAAGCCCGGCTTCCCCACCGCGAACGCGGCGGTCATCAGCACCAGGGCGACGATGCCCGGTGTTTGTCGGCGCAGCCACCTAGCTGTCCTGGCCACGGCTAGTACCTCCCAAGTGTCACGAACTGTTCGGCGATGGTCTGCCGCCACACCTCGTAGGCGGGCAGGTCGCCCCGGGGGGTCTCCACGGGGCGGGCTTGGAGACTGATCCGCGCCGCCTCATGCGGTGAGATCGCGCACAGGGCGCCGGTGGCTACTTCGTTGTGCGGTACGAGCAGACCGGCCCTGATCCTGGCCTCCGCGGCGAACGCACTGCCCTGGGCCAGTTGGGGACGGTGGTCGCCGGCCAGGTCCCGCAGCCGCCGCAGCTCGGTGGCCGTGCTGCCGCCGGCGTAGGTGGCGGCCAGCCCGACGCCCGCGTACAGGTCGGGGTGCCTGGCGGCGTCGTAGCCGTCGACCAGTGAGGCGACCCGGTCGACGTCCGTCCCGCCGACGAACCACAGGGCCCGGCCGATGCCCTGGTCGATGGCCCGGTTGGCGTAGGCGCCCCAGCGGCCGCCCGGCCAGGGGAAGTCGTGGTCCACGTGGTGCCGGGTCACGTACTTGTCGGTGTGGAAGAAGGCCTGGTGGAAGCCGTAACCGTCGAGGACGAGCCAGTGGAGCAGCGGATCGAACTCCGAGCTCTTCGGCCACAGGAAGCGCGGCAGCTTGGCCATGGCCCAGCCGACCCCGACGTAGATCATGTAGTTGTGGAACTCGCCGCGGCCGGCCAGGAAACGGGCGACGTTCCCGCTGCTCCAGATCGGCACCGCGTCGAGGATGGCGAAGCCCATGCCGGCGCCCTCGTAGGCGAAGCCCCTGAAGCGCCGCGGCACCTGTTCGAGCCGCTCCTCGGCCTCGGCGGGCGAGCGGGCCTCGACCGCGTGGGCGTAGCCCGCCAGGAACGTGTGGCCGACCGTCTCCAGCAGTTCGCGGGATTCCGGGCTCTTCTCGTGGAAGCCCCCGACCGTCTTCGGCATCAAGGAGGGGCCGGGTGTGATGAGGCGGCGGCGCAGCGCCCTGAGCGAGCTGGTCAAAAGGTCACTCCTTGTCGGCGTGAGCGGCGGATGGGAGGAAGTGCGCGCGGACGTTCTGCCGCCACCGCTCATAGGCGGGCACGGGACCGCTCGTGTCGTGGGCCACGCCGCCCTCGTCGGCCAGGGCGGCGGCCTCCGCCACGGACAGGCCGGTGAGCGCGTCGGTCGCGGCCTCGGTGTGGGCGGGCACGTAACCGGCGAACGACCGGGCCTTCGCCGCGAACACCGCCCCCTGGGCCAGCTCGGCCGCGTGCCCGCCGGCCGCCTGCCGCAGCTCGCCGAGCCGTTCGCCGTCGCTGCCGCCGGCGAACGTGGCGGCCAGGCCGACGCCGCTCCAGAGGTCCGCCTGCCGGTCCGCGGCGAAGCGCCGCACCGCCACGACGACGTCCGGCACGTGGGCCCCGTGGATGAACCACAGGGCCCGGCCGACGCCCTGGTCGAAGGCTCGCGGGAAGTAGTCCGGCCGCCCCTCCCAGGGGTAGGGCACGGGCGCGCGCTGCTCGTGCACCCAGCGCCTGGTGTGGAAGTAGGCCAGGTCGAACCCGTAGCCGTCCACGGCGAGCCAGCTCATGGCGGGGTAGTAGGCGGAGCCGCTCAGGTCGGGGACGACCTTCTTCCACAGCGGCCGGGGCAGCCTCGACATGGCGAAGCCGATGCCGATGTAGGTGAGGAAGATGTGCGGCGCCGCGGGGCCGAGCATCAGCTCCCTGGTACGCCTGCCGCGCCCGCCGCCCATCGCGTCGAGCACCACGCACGCCATGGTCGCGCCCTCGTAGGCGAAGCCGCGCAGCTCCGTCTCCACCATGCTCAGCCGGCGTTCGAGCTCCCAGGAGTCACGCGTGTCGATGGCCCATTCGAAGCCGCAGACCACCGACTGGGGGATGGCTTCCAGCCGGGGGACGGCGGGGGAAGGGGGCGCGGGGAAGCCGCGGACCTGGAATGTCACCTCGGCGAGCGATGGAGCCAGCAAGAGCCTGCGTAATGAGCCCAGAAGGGTCGACATGAAATCTCCTCAGGGTCTATTAGCCCCATTTATGGTTATATGTGGCTACAACAGGTCGCATCTTGTTAATTGCGATGTGTGTTGTTGTTTATCCTCGCAAGGGTGATTGCCGGGTGATGGCCGGCATTCCGGGGTCAGGTCCAGGGCGCCCTCGGATACCACGGGATGATCTCCCGGGCGGCGAGCATCCTGACGTCCCAGTACAGGAAGGTGAACACGCCCGCGACGATGAGCGCCGCGCCCGCCAGGGCCGCCGCCCTGGCGGGCCGCGCGGCCAGCCAGCGATGCAGGCGCTCGCCGGCCACGAGTGTCACGACGAGGAAGAGCAACGCCATGATGACGATGTTGCCGAGGGACTGGAGCACGAAGGCGGCGGCGCCGTACCACGGGTTGCCGCTGGCCGCGGCGTCCCTGAAAAGCCGGCGGAACAGCCCGAACGGCCGTCCGATGAGGAACGCGCCGATGAGCGCGCCCATGACCACCATCGGCGCGCCGGGAAAGCGGATGGTCAGCCTCGCCAGCGGATCGGGCACCAGGCGGAGCGCGGCCAGGCCGAGGTGGCACAGCACCAGCCCGATCACCCCGAACACCACCATCGACTGGATGCCGCGCGGCGACAGGGTGCCCGCGACGTTCGGCGCGGTGGAGAACTGCGGCATGTGGGTGCCGGCCAGCCCGGCGACCGCCCCGTAGACCGCCGAGACCGCGATCATCCCGGCCGCCAGCCAGCCCAGGGGCCGGAGCGCCCGCACCAGGCGTCCCCACCGTCCGCCCGCGTTGCCGAGCAGCGGCGCCATCGCCCCGAAGGCGGCGATGTTGCAGGCGGTGAACGTCCCCGCGACGCCGGTGGCGAAGGCGAAAGCGGTGCCGGCCAGCACCCCGGCGATCGGCGTCTCCTTGGCGTCGTGCCCGAGCAGTGTGTTGGCGACGTTGTCGCCGATGGCCGAGTCGGCGAACTCCGCCGACCAGACGACCGTCAGGAGGAACCCGGCCAGAGCGCTGACCGCGACGATCAGAGCGCGCCGCCGCGGGACCCGCTCGGCGACGGCGATCGACGCCGGTGTGGTCAGCCTCGCAGTCATCTTCATGCTCGTCTCCTCGGGGTGCCTGACCACAGAATGGGAGGCTTGATCTCGCCGCGGCATTTCCCAGATTGCGCTGTGGATCGCTCGGCACGCACCGAGAAGCGATGCGGTGCCGGGCGCGGGATCGTCGTCTTGTCCAGCGGGTTCGGGGGGCGGCCACGGGAGGGCGCGTGCGCAAGGTCCTTATCGCCAACAGGGGTGAGATCGCCGTCCGCATCGCCCGCGCCTGCCGCGACGCGGGACTCGCCAGCGTCGCCGTCTACGCCGAGCCGGACCTGGACGCCCCGCACGTCCGGCTGGCGGACGAGGCCTACCGCCTGGAGGGCGGCGACGCCGTCAAGGCCTACCTGAACGCCGAGGGAGTGCTGGAGATCGCCCGCAGGTCGGGCGCGGACGCCATCCACCCCGGCTACGGCTTCCTGGCCGAGAACTCCTTCTTCGCCGAGCTCGTCGGGGAGGCCGGCCTGACCTGGATCGGCCCGCCTCCCAGCGCCATCGTCGCGCTCGGGGACAAGGTGCGGGCCAGGTACACGGCCAGGGACGTCGGCGCCCCCCTCGTCCCCGGCACGGCGGGTCCGGTCCGCGACGCCGACGAGGTGGTCGCCTTCGCCCGCGAGCAGGGACTGCCGATCGCCATCAAGGCGGCCTACGGCGGCGGCGGGCGCGGGCTGCGCGTGGCGCGTACCCTGGCGGAGATCCCCGAGCTCTACGAGCTGGCCGTGCGCGAGTCCCGCGCGGCCTTCGGCCGCGGCGAGTGCTTCGTCGAGAGCTACCTCGACCGGCCCCGCCACGTGGAGACCCAGTGCCTGGCCGACCGCTACGGCAACGTCGCGGTGATCTCCACCCGCGACTGCTCGCTGCAGCGCCGTCACCAGAAGCTCGTCGAGGAGGCGCCCGCCCCCTTCCTCACCGGCGAGCAGCTCCGCCTGCTGTACGACTCCTCCAAGGCGATCCTCCGCGAGGTCGGCTACGTCGGCGCGGGCACCTGCGAGTTCCTGGTCAGCTCGACCGGGCTGATCTCGTTCCTGGAGGTCAACACCCGGCTCCAGGTCGAGCACCCCGTGACCGAGGAGGTCACCGGGATCGACCTGGTCTGCGAGCAGCTCCGCATCGCCGACGGCGAGCCGCTCGGCTACGACGACCCGAGCCCGCGCGGCCACTCCATCGAGTTCCGGCTGAACGCGGAGGACCCCGGCCGGGGCTTCCTGCCCACCCCGGGGCCCATCACCTCCTGGCGGATGCCGGAGGGGCCGGGCATCCGGGTGGACGCCGGTTACACGGCCGGGATGACGGTTCCGCAGGAGCTGGACTCGCTGCTCGCCAAGCTGATCGTGACGGGCCGCGACCGGACGCAGGCCCTGGCCAGGGCGCGGCGGGCGCTGGCCGAACTGGAGATCGGCGGGCTGCCCACCGTGCTGCCCTTCCACCGCGCCGTCGTCGCCGACCCGGCCTTCACCTCGGCGCCCTTCGGCGTGCACACGCGCTGGATCGAGGACGACTTCGACCACCCGCTGCCGCCCGCGAACGCCGAGCCGGCGGGGCGCGCGGACCGGCGGGAGCGCGTCACGGTCGAGGTGGAGGGCAAGCGGCTGGAGATCACGCTGCCCGCCCTGCTCGCGTCAGAGCCCGCCTGGGAGGTGCCCGCCCTGCCCGGCCGCGGTACGGCCGTCGCCACCGCCACCGGGGAGGACGTCCTGGTCAGCCCCATGCAGGGCACGATCGTCAAGGTCGTGGCGGAGAACGGCGCCACGGTCGCCGCCGGGGACACGATCGTCATCCTGGAGGCCATGAAGATGGAGCAGCCGCTCACCGCCCACCGGCCCGGCACGGTCAGCGGCCTGACGGTCACCGTGGGGGAGACGGTCCCCTCGGGATCCATGGTGTGCGAGATCAGGGCCTGACCGCGGGCGGCTTCCTCAGGCGCCGGGCGCGGGCCGGGGTGGGGTGAGGCCCGCGCGGACGACCCACGGCGCGAGCCGCCGTCCGCCCTGGGGCCGGCCGGGGCGGGCGAGTCGCGCCCTGCTCTGGAGCCGGGACCTGGCCTGGAGGCGGGCGGCCACCACGGCGGTGAGCGCGGCGAGCTCCTCCGCCGTGGGAGCCCCGCGTTCGACGGTCAGCAGCGCCATCTGCCCACCACCCCTCCCATGAGGAGGCCGCCGGGGCCTCGGATGCGTGCCATGAGCATCGCATCCCCGGCCGCCGGCGGCATCTTCTCGAATGTCGAACAGGTCAGGCCTCGCGCACCGACTCCGGCACGCCCTGGCCGTCGAACCCCAGGCGCGGCAGCAGGTCGGCCCGCCCGTGGATCTCCAGCTTCCGGTAGGTCCTGGTGAGGTGCTGTTCGACCGTGCTGATGGAGATGTAGAGCCGGTTGGCGATCTCCCGGTTGGTGTAGCCGATGGCCGCCAGCACGGCCACGCGGCGTTCGGCCTCGCTGAGCGCGGCCGTCACCTCGTTGGCCAGCGGGAGCGCGATCGCGTCCACGTCCTCGCCCCGCGACAGCGCGCTGGTCAGCGGCTCCGCCCGGCACTCCTTGGTCACCGCCTGCGCCTGGGCGGCGATGAGCCCGGCCCGCCGCTGCTCGCCCAGTCCCTGGTGGGCCTCCACCAGGTCGTACAGGGCCCTGCCCAGCTCATACTTGTCTCCGCTGCGCTGCAGGAACTCGGCGGCCTGCCGGAGCAGCGCCGGACGGCTGCGCAGCTCGGAGGTGGCCGCCAGCACCCGCATCGCGATGCCCTTGGCGCGCGGCGTCTGCTGGTCGCAGCGGGCAAGCTGGGCCTCGACGAGCTGGCGGGCCTCATCCGTGCGGCCCATCCGCAGGCACGCCTCGGCGGCGTCGGCCCGCCACGGCACGAGCCCGGGCACGTCCAGGTCCCACGCGGTCATCAGCTCGCCGCAGCGCTGGAAGTCACGCAGCGCCAGCGCCGGGTAGTCGATGGCCATGCTGTAGCGGCCCCTGGCGTAGAGGTAGTGCAGGCCGTACCTGGTCTCGAACATCGCCTCGGGGATCGGCTGCTCCAGGTGGTCGGCGACGGCGTGGTAGTTGCCGGTCGCCGTCGCGGCCAGGATAAGACTGCTCAGCGGCCCGCCGACCGCGACCCCCCAGCCGCTGAAGGGGATGATGTCCAGGGCGATGCGGCCGTAGTGGTCGGCGCCCTGCATGTCCCCCTTGCGGATGGCGATCTCGGCCCGGATGGCGGCGAGCCTGGCCTGGCGGCTGGGCGAGTGGCGTGAGGAGGCCTCCACGAAGAACAGGTCGCACCAGGGCGTGGCCCGCTCGCACTGCCCCGCGTAGGTGAGGGCGAGCAGCGCGTTCTCCACGGTGTCCATCGACATCTCGTCCAGGCGCGAGCCCTCCAGGATGCGTTCGATGGAACCCATGTCCTCCTCCCGGGGACCTCTGGAGAGGACCTCGGCCAGCGCGAGCGCGGACTCCAGCCGGCGGCTGGCCGCCACCGAGGCCACGGCCGCGAGGCCGTGCTCCTTGACGGGATGCCGCAGGTGCTGCTGGAACGGGGGGTGGGTGGTGCGCAGCCACAGCTGGGCGATGACCAGCTCGCTGAGCGTCTCGGCGTCGTCGATGGCCTCGCTCTCGTTGAGCTGTTCGAGCACCTCGCGCGCGTCGTCGAACCTGCCGTGCCACAGCAGCGCGCGCGAGAGCACGATGGCGTCGCTGCCGCGCAGGCTGCCGCGGTGCATCGCGTCGGTGAGCTCGTTGAGGTGGCCGGCGGGCGCGACCGGGTTGATGCGCCACTCCGCCCGCACCAGCATGGTCATGATCTTCGCGCGGTAGGTCTCATCCGTGCACTCCCGCCAGGCCATCCGCAGGTAGGCGATGGCGTCCTCGACGTACCCGCTGCGCAGCGCGCTCCTGGCCGCCTCCTCCAGCACCGTGATCAGCCAGGGGGCACTGGACTTGCTCGCCTGCAGGAGATGGTCGGCCACCACGACGGCCGGCGCCCCGGCGTCGTAGGCCAGCTCCGCCGCCCGCCGGTGCAGGTCCATCCGCTCCTGGACGTCCATGTCCCGCAGTACTGCCGAGCGCGCCACCTCATGCCCGAACACGCCGAACCTGACCAGCCCGGTGGTGGTGAGCGCCTGCATCTCCCTGGTCACGTGGGACTGCGGGGTGCCGAGCAGCGAGGCCAGGCCGTCGGGCTCGCCCAGGATCGCCAGCCCGCGCGCCACCCTGAGCGTCTCGGGCTCGCCGCGGTGCAGGCTCGACAGGACGGCCTGGCCGTACCGGTCCGACACGACGACCTCGTTGGGCGGGCTCGCGCCCGTCCGCAGGTGGTCGCGGTAGTCGTCGGCCAGGGCCGCGGCCAGCAGCGGGTTGCCGCCGCTGAGCTGGTACCACTCGTCGATGAACCGCTCGTTCGTCGTGGTGCCGAGCCGTTCGGAGATCAGCGACATCACGCCGCCCCGCGAGAGCGGTTCGAGCCGGATGTGCCGGCACTGCGGCTGGCGCAGCAGCTCCGTCTGGAAGAAGTTCTCGCTCTGACGCTGCTGGTCAGGATGGCTGAAGACCATCACCATCCGGGTGGCGCGCACCCGGCGGGCCAGGTAGGCCAGGCACAGCAGGGACGCCCGGTCGGCGTGCTGCGCGTCGTCCACCGTGATCAGCAGGGGATAGCGGTCCGCCAGCTCCAGCAGAACCGTGCACAGGGCGTGCACGATCTGGGCGTCCACCTGCTGGAGCGCGCCCGCCTGGAAACCCGACGACATCGCGCTGCGCGATCCCTCGGTCAGCAGTCCGAGCGCCCTGTCGCGTTCCTCGGAGACGAGCGGGGCGTCCTGCAGCAACTGGCTGAGCACGCCCATCGGGATGTCCTGCTCCATGCGCGAGCCGGTGGCCGTGATGGACAGCACTCCCAGGTCGATCGAGCGCTCGGCGAGGGCGTGCAGCAAGGCGCTCTTGCCGCTCGCGACCGGGCCACTGAGCATGGCCACGCCGCCCTTGCCCAGCACCGCGTGGGCGAGCAGTTCTTCGAGGACGTTCAGTGACTCGGTTCGTTCGACCAATTCCATGATCCACCTCCGGTGGCGGCCACACGTGACCCCGCCCGGACCAGGGCCGAGCACACGGCCGACAGCGCGGCTGTCTCGATATCGCATTCCAGGCCGACGCCCCAGAAGGAACGCCCGCCAACGTGACATTCGGCGTAGACCGCCGTGTCCATGCGCGACTGCCGACCCGCCCGCTCCGTGTGGTGCACGGCGCGCAGGTCGAAGCCGCGTTCGGTGAGCATCCGGCGGACGCGCTCGACGGCGTCCACCCGGTCTGGCCCGGAGTCGAAGCCCCCGCCGTCCACGTACAGGACCGTGGTCATGGGCTCGTCGTCCGGTTCGGGGAGCTCCGGGGTCTCGGGGGCCCGGACGTACTCGCGCTGGAACATGCCGAGGATCCGGCCCGGGGAGATCTCGCCGCCCTCGGCGTCGGCCCGCGTCTGGACCAGGCCGGCGAATTCCACCAGCAGGTCACGCGGCGGCTGGAGTCCCCGCCACTGGCCCAGGACGTAGGCCAGCCCGCCCTTGCCCGACTGGCTGGTGATGCGTACGACGGTCTCGTACGTACGGCCCACGTCGCGCGGGTCCAGCGGCAGGTACGGCACCCGCCACGGCATGCGGTCGACCCGCGTCTCCGCCGCTTCCGCCGCGGCCGCCATGGCGTCGGAGGCCTTCTTGATGGCGTCCTGATGAGAGCCGGAGAAGGAGGTGTAGACCAGGCTGCCGCCGTAGGGATGGCGCGGGTGCACGGGCAGCCCCGTGGCCTGCTCCACGGTGCGGCGGATGCCGACGAGGTCGGAGAAGTCGAGCCCCGGGTCGATGCCGTGGGTGAACAGGTTCAGGCCCAGCGTGACCAGGTCCACGTTGCCCGCGCGCTCCCCGTTGCCGAACAGGCAGCCCTCGACGCGCTGGGCACCCGCCAGCACGGCCAGTTCCGCGGTGGCGACCCCGGTGCCGCGGTCGTTGTGCGGGTGCACCGACAGGCAGACGTGCTCGCGCCTGGACAGGTTCCGGTGCAGCCACTCGATCCGGTCGGCGAACACGTTGGGCATGGTGCGCTCGACCGTCGTGGGGAAGTTGAGGATGATCTCGCGGTGCTCGTCCGGCTGCCAGAGGTCCATGACGGCCTCGCAGACCTCCAGGGCGAACTCGGGCTCGGTCTCCGCGAAGTGCTCGGGGGAGTACTGGTAGGCCACGTCGCAGCCGGGGAGGAGGCGTTCGGCGTATTTCATGACCAACCGGGTGCCGTGGACGGCCAGGTCCTTGCATTCGTCGCGGCTCATCCCGTACACCATCCGCCGGAAGAACGGCGAGGTGGCGCTGTACATGTGTATGGTCGCCCGCGGCGCGCCTTCCAGGCTCTCCGCGGTTTTCCTGATCAGCTCGTCCCTGGCCTGGACGAGCACGGTGATGCGGACGTCGTCGGGGATGAGCTCCCGATCGATGAGCGTGCGCAGGAAGGCGTGGTCCGACTGGCTGGCGACCGGGAAACCGACCTCGATCTCCTTGAATCCCATGCGGACGAGCAGGTCGAACATCGCCTGCTTGCGGGCCGGGGACATCGGCCTGGCCAGGGCCTGGTTGCCGTCGCGCAGATCGGTGGAGAGCCAGCGAGGCGCGGTGGTGATGGTGGCGTCGGGCCATGCCCTGTCCGTCGGGGGCAGGGGATCTGGAGCGCTGTAGCGGAAGGACTTCACTGTGAACACCGTTACCCGTGCGAGCCGAAATACGTGGAGTAGGCGTGCGGTGACAGGAGGAGCTGGAGCCTGATCCGGATCTCGTCCGGACCGCTGTCGTCCTGCATCCGGAACATCACGGAGATCTCCGGGTACGCGGCGCTGAGCCCCAGGGTGACGAAGTATCGGTCGCTGTCGAAGATGATGCGGTACAGCCCGCGGGCGAACGCCCGCTCACGCCATGCCTTGACGTAGCCGTCCTCGTCGGTCTCCGCCTCCGCTTGCACGCGCCAGCCGCTGAGCCCGGCGTGTTCGAGGCGTGCCCTGATGCCGGCCGCCGACCTTCCGTAGACGCTGTCCAGCGCTTGAACGGCTATGCCCATCTCGAGGCCACCTATCCTCCTGAGTTCCCAGCGGGTCTGGCTCCGCCTGCCTCTTGCTGCCCGGGTGCCGCCGCTCTGCGGAGGTCCACCCGGGCCTGCGTCGAATGTCGCGGGCCGCACTATCGGATCGCCTTCGCCGCGCTATCCCCGCGGCCGTGCCGCCATCGAGCGGCGATCACCGCGCTGTGGTCGCGAAACGTCCCGCCGGCGCGGCGTCCTGGCCGGAAAATCCCCGCGAAAACGCTTCTGACCTGCGTTGATATCGATGCGGAAGAGATCCAATAAGGAGCGGATGGGCCGGCTTGTGACTGTGACGGCAGTTCACCTGATCGGAAGCCAACGGGGCTTACCGGGCGAGGCAGAGGCAGGCAGAAAATGAGCAAGCGACTCAGCGTCAAGGCCGTCGGAATCGTCCTCATCACCGTGATCGCCGGCACCGGCGGGATGGCCGTAGCCGGCGCGATCACCGCCGGTGCGGCGAACGCTGCCCCTCTTCCCTGCGGGGAGCCCTGGCACACGTGCTGATCACTGGCCGGTCGGAGGTGTGGGGCCTCCGGCCGGTTCGCGGTCCAGCCATCGGCCGGAGACCTGAGGTCTCCGGCCGATTGGTGTTCCCGGTTGAGTTGATAACTGGTGAACTATCCTGCAGGCTAGCTGGTGCCCCAATGCAGTAAGTTGTACGATCGCGCAAAACTATACATTGGCGGTGCTCAATGGATCACCTGGGCTTCTCGCTCAGGGGGAGGTGACCGTTTCCGACTGCTCCCCCGGCTAATGGAGTTTGCCTCAAGGAGTATGCGTGGAATTTCGCATTTTGGGGGTACTTGAAGTCTCTGTTGCTGGACAGCAATTGGATCTTGGAGGAGTCAGGCAGCAGACGGTCCTCGCAGCTCTGGTCCTCGAGGCGAATCGCACGGTCACCGTCGGTCGCCTCATGGAGGCGATTTACGGAGACGACCCGCCGAACACCTCACGGGCCCAGGTGCAGATCTGCATCTCGGCGCTCCGGCGCATGTTCGCCACCCACGCCGGTCCAGAAGTCATCGTCACCCGGCCGCACGGTTACGCGATCCAGGTAAACCCCGAGCAAATCGATGCCCACCATTTCGAGAAGCTCCTGACGAAGGCTCGCCGGGCCCGGGAAGGCGACAGCCTGGAGGAGGCGATCAGGCACTACCGCGAGGCTTTGTCGCTGTGGCGCGGCTCCGCCCTCGACGGCATCGACAGCCGGGTCGTGCAGTCGGCCGCGGGCCTGCTCAACGAGCGCCGGATCTCCGCGAACGAGGACTGCATCGACCTTGAGCTGGACCTCGGCCGGCACCACGAGCTGGTGGGCGAGCTGACCGGCCTGGTCGAGGAGCACCCCCTGCGCGAACGGCTCCGCGGACAGCTCATGCTGGCCCTGTATCGCTCCGGCCGGCAGGCGGAGGCGCTCCAGGTCTACCGCGACGGCCGAACCATGATGATCGAGGAACTCGGCATCGAGCCCAACGAGCGCCTCCAGCAGCTCGAACATGCGATCCTGACCTCCGCCGAGAGCCTCGACGTACCCAGGGCACAACAGCAGCAGTCCCCGGCGGCACCGCCACCCCCCAGCCCCGGAGTGCCGAACGTCCCCGCCATGCTGCCGACCGACATCGCCGACTTCACCGGCCGGACGCAGGAGGTCGACCAGATCCGCAGGATGCTGGCCGGCTACGACACGGTCCGGCTGGCCGTGCCGATCATCGTCATCGGGGGCAAGGCCGGGGTGGGCAAGACCACGATCGCGGTGCACGTGGCCCATCTCCTCGCCGAGTCCTTCGAGGGCGGCCAGCTCTTCGCCGACCTGCACGGCGGGATCGCCCGCCCGGTCACCCCGATGCAGGTGCTCGGGCGGTTCCTGCGGGTGCTGGGCGTGCCGGGCAACGCGCTGCCCGAGGAGCTGGAGGAGCGGGCGGAGATGTACCGGACGCTGATCGCCGACCGGCCGATGCTGATCGTGCTGGACGACGCGGAGAGCGAGAGCCAGATCAGGCCCCTGTTACCGGGCAACCCGGCCTCATGCGTGATCGTCACCAGCCGATCCAGGCTGGCGGGGCTGGCCGGGGCGACCCACGTGGACGTGGGCGTCTTCGAGGCCCCGGAGGCCGTGGACCTGCTCGCCCGCATCGCGGGGTCGGAGCGGGTGCTGTCGGAGGCCGAGCACGCCACGGCGCTGGCCGAACTGTGCGGGCAGCTCCCCCTGGCGCTGCGCATCGCGGGAGCGCGCCTGTCCGCGCGCCCGCACTGGAGCGTCGAGCAGCTCGCCGACCGGCTCCAGGACGAGACCCGCAGGCTGGACGAGCTCCAGCACGGCGAGATGGGGATCAGGGCCAGTATCTCGCTGACCTACGACGGCATCAGCGAGGAGGCCAGGCGGCTCTTCCGCCGGCTGGCGATCCTCGACACGCACGTGTTCTCCGCGTGGATCAGCGCGGCGCTGCTGAACAAGCCGCTGCACGACGCGCAGGACCTGCTGGACGACCTGGCGGACGCGCAACTCGTGGAGCTCACCGGTCGCGGGCACGGCGTGCACGCCCAGTACCGCCTGCACGACCTCATCCGGGTGTTCGCCAGGGAGCGGCTGGCCGCCGAGGAGCCGGCGGGGGAGCGCAGCGCGGCGCTGGCCAGGGTGCTCGGTGCCCTGCTCGCGCTGACCGACGCGGCCAGGCTCCAGGAGTACGGCCTCGACCTGCGCGTCCTGGACGCCTCCGCGTACTGGTCGCTGCCCCAGAACCTGGTCCAGAAGCTGGTCGCGCAGCCGATCCAGTGGTTCGAGCGGGAGCGCGCCACCATCGTCTCGGCCATCAGGCAGGCGGCCCAGGCCGGCTTCGTCGAGCTGTGCTGGGGGCTCGCGGTGACCGCCGAGCAGTTCTTCGAGTCGCGGGTCTACCTGGACGACTGGCGCGAGATCCACGAGGTCGCGCTGGAGGTCACCAGGCAGGCGAGGGACAAGCGGGGCCAGGCCGCGGCCCGCTACTCCATCGGGGCGCTGGCCATCACCGAGCAGCGTTTCGTCGACGCCAGGCGCAACTTCAGGCTGGCCCTGGAGCACTCCCGCGAGGTGGGCGACGCGCTGTGGACCGCCAGGGTGCTGCACAACCTGGGCCTGCTCGACCGGCTCAACGGCCGCATCGAGGAGGCCTCGAACCACTACGAGGAGGCGCTGGCGATCTTCCGCAACTCCGGGCACGAGGGGGAGCTGGCCTACGTTCTGCACAGCCTCGCCCAGCTCCGGCTGGACTGCGAGGACATCGACGGTGCC
Organism: Nonomuraea sp. B12E4; assembly: GCF_039871825.1. Lineage (NCBI taxonomy): Bacteria > Bacillati > Actinomycetota > Actinomycetes > Streptosporangiales > Streptosporangiaceae > Nonomuraea > Nonomuraea sp. B12E4. The sequence goes on from NZ_JBDPME010000001.1 coordinate 326,078, forward strand.
AAGCTGCTGCTCGCCGAGGCCCTGGTACGCAGCAACGCGCACGGCGGCAGGAGGGTGCGGGCCCAGGTGCTCTACCGGATCGGGATGACCCATCTGCGGGCCGAGGAGTATCCGGTGGCCGCGGAGGCCTTCGAGCAGTCGCTGACCGCGACCCGTGACATCAGCGATCCGGTGGGCGAGGCGTACAGCCTGATCGGGCTGGGCGTCAGCCACCTGCGCCGGGGGGCGCTCGGCGAGTCCGAGACCGTGCTGCGCCGCGCGCTCGCGGTGGCCGACACCTACAACCAGCGCCTGGCCAAGGCGCAGGTCCTGAGCTCGCTCGGGGAGCTGGCGCTCGCGGACGGCGACCCGAGGCAGGCCGTGGCCATCTTCCAGCAGGCGGCCACGCTGTTCCGCAAGATGCAGATGCCCTTCTACGAGGCCAAGGCCCTGGTCCTGGTGCAGAACGCGGTGCTGAGCACCGACGACGAGCAGGCGGGCGAGGAGGCCAGGACCCGGGTGCAGGAGCTGATGAAGGGGCTGGACACGGCCCTGTCCGAGCAGCTCCAGGAGCAACTGGACGCCGCTCGGGCCCAGGAGCTGGACAAGCCCTGACGGTTGTCGGGCTTCAGAAGGCCGCTTCGCTCGCGTACTCGCTTTCCCGGGCCTTCTCCTCGGTGGTCGGCTTGATGCGCGCCATCGCCATCCGCAGGATGGGCGGCGCCATCAGCGAGGTGACGATCGCCACCAGCACCACGATGGTGTACGCCTCGACGGTCAGGATGCCCAGGCGCAGCCCGACCATGGCCACCACGATCTCGATCACACCACGCGCGTTGAGCCCGGCTCCCAGCGCCAGCGCCTCCCATGAGGAGTGACCGGTCAGCTTGGCCCCCGCATAGACGCCGAGGAACTTGCCCAGGATCGCGATCGCCAGCACCGCCAGCCCTGCCAGCAGCACCGGGAGTTCGGCCAGCGAGGTCAGGTCCATGCGCAGGCCCGCGGAGGCGAAGAAGATGGGGGCCACACCGGACAGCACGACCGTGCGCAGCGAAACGATCTTGGCCGGGTTGACGCGCCCCGCGGAGCCGATCAGCACACCGCAGACGAAGGCTCCGAGCACCGCCTCCAGGCCCAGGGCATGGGTGCCCGCGGCGGACAGCAGGATGAGGGCGACCGCGATGGCGACGGTCGGTCCCGGGTCGGCCGACCTGGAGGCCAGCCGCAACGCGTGGCTCACGATCAGGCGGCCGAGCGTGAACGCGACGATCACCACGACGGCGAGGTAGGCCAGCGAGGAGAGCACGGTGCCCGCGGTGACCGCGCCGATGCTCAGCGCGCTGACGACGGACAGCATGAACCAGCCGAACGCGTCGTCGATCACTCCGGCCGTCAGGGTGAGCTGCCCGATGTCACGGTGCAGCATCTTCAGGTCCAGCAGCGCCTTGGCGATCACCGGGATGGCGCTCACGCACATCGCCACGCCCATGAACAGCGCGAAGACGAGCGGGTCCGTGCCCGGCGGAAGCAGGTTACGCGGCAGCAGGAAACCCAGGGCGATGCCGAACCCGAGGGGCACGACCAGCCCGCCGATACTGATCCCGGCGGCGGTCCTGCCGAAGCGGCGGACCAGCCCCGTGTCCATGTAGATGCCGGTCAGCCCCACCAGGAGCAGGACGCCGATCTGCCCGACGGCGTCGAGCAGGTGGAACTGGGCGGGATCGGCGGGGAAGAGCCAGGTGTGGAGGTCCGGCGCCACGTGGGCCAGGAACGAGGGTCCCAGCACTACCCCGACGAACAGCTCTCCGACCACGGCCGCCATCCCGAGCCTGGTCGCCAGGCGACCGAACAGGTGGGCCAGCAGGAGGAGCAGACCGAGCTGGAGGAGGAGGACCAGCAGGTTGTGCGCGGCGATCGGCGCGACAGGCGCGTTCACACGACCTCCTTGTTCGGTACGCCCTCCGGGGTCGCGAGGTCACCATCCCCGCCGACCCCGATCGGGATCCGAGTCCCGCCCGCGTCGCGAACGGGACGGGTCCCGCGTGCTGTTTCTCATCGGCACCCCAAGAGGGGGACACCCCATGATGGCTCGCGCGGGGCTTGAGGATCACCTTTCAGGGTGCCGGACCGCACCGAGCCGGCGCCGGGACGTCTGCCCGGGCGGCCAGCGTGACGACGGTCACTGCGACGGCGGTCAGGCCGCGATGGTGGTGAGGACCCTGGCCGCCTGGGGCTCCTGGGTCGCGTTGTGCGGGGCCGCGCTCCGCTTGAGGGGCGCCCACCAGGCCCGGTTCTCCCGGTACCACGCCACGGTCTCGGCGAGCCCGGTCTCGATGTCCTTACCCGGCCGGTAGCCCAGCTCGGTCCGGATCTTGGTCCAGTCGACCGAATGGTGCGGTGCACGGCGGGCGTGCCACCCGGAGAATCCCTCCATGTCCCAGCTCGCGTCCCACTGGGCGCGCCCGCCGGCTCCGCACGCTTCGAGCACCAGGCCGGTCAGCTCCCCGAAGGTGAGCTCCGTCCCGCCGCCGATGTTGTAGACCTCGCCGGGGCGCCCGGCGGTGCGGATCAGCTCGATTCCCTGGACGTGGTCGTCGGCGTGCAGCCAGTCGCGAAGGCCCAGCCCGCCGCCGTACCAGGGGATCTCGGCGCTTTCCAGCAGGGTGGTGATGATCCGCGGGATCAGCTGGTGGGGCGGCTGGTGGTGGCCGTAGGTGCCGGAGGAGCGGCTCACTCGCACGTCGAGCCCGTAGGTGCGGTGGTAGGCGAGCGCGAGCAGGTCGCCGGCGGCCTTCGTGGCCGCGTACGGGGTGCCGGGGGTCAGGGGCTGCGACTCGGGCCAGGGCCCGTCCTCGGCGAAGCCGTAGACCTCGTGGGTGGAGACGTGGACGAACCTCCGTAGTCCCGTCCGCAGGGCCGCGTCGAGCAGGACCTGGGTGCCGGTGACATTGGTCGCGATGAATTCGGAGGTGTTCGCGACCGGGTGGTCCGCGTGCGACTCGGAGGCGAAGTGGACGACCTCGTCATGCTGGGCCACCAGCGCGTTGACCAGGGCCGGGTCCCTGACGTCGCCGTGGACGAAGGCCAGGCGGTTGTCCGCGAGCACCGAGTCGAGATTGGCCAGATTTCCGGTCTCCGTCAGTTTGTCGAGCACGGTCAGCCTGATGTTCTCGTTTTTCGCGAGCAGAGTGCGTACGTAATGGGATCCGATGAAGCCCGCCCCACCCGTGACCAGAATCCCCAAGCCCATTTGATTCGCCTCCCACTTTACCGGGCGCCGGTTTGTGATTAGTCCCAGGTGCTGTCGTCGGTGGTGGCGTTGAGGGTGTCCCAGGTGCTGTCGTCGCTGGTGCTGACGCTGGAGGTGCGGTCCCAGGTGCTGTCGGCGGAGGCGGGCGTGGCGTTCAGGGTGAAAATTCCGGCGATGATTCCGGCGCCGACGACGAGCGAGAGGCGAGAAATGCTGCGGGCCTTGGCGGTGGCGGTGATGTTCATTTCTTCGGTCCTTCGGGAGTTGTTTGTGTTTTGTTCTCGCACAACCAACTCTGCGCTTTCGGCAATCGCCGATCCAGGCAAATCGGAGGCAGTAAGCTGCCCCGGCGCTTCCGCTTGCTGCCAACGGGTCCCCCCGAGGGAGAGCACGGAGGCGTGCAGCGCCCGGGACCTGGGACTTCGTGTGTAGGTTAGGGCGCCGCGCGCGCCCGTACCCCTTGCGTAAGGAGCGCGGAAGAGATGACAGAGGTCGCCGCCGGACGCGCGGCACAGCAGGGCAACATCATCGAGAGTGGGATAGCCGCCTGGGCCAGGGCCGTCCAGCAGTTGGGCGCCCACTGGTCGCTGGCGCAGTCCTCCTCCTCCGAGGTGGTCGAAGCGGCCAGGCACGCCACCGGCGCCGCCATGAGCGAGGCCGCGCTGAACACGAACTACGAGCTGACGGACGAGGAGGCGCTCAACGAGGACATGATCCTCGCGCGCCTGGCGGAGGCGAGCCTGCGGTCCAGCCCCTGGTTCGCGGCCGTGAGCGTGTTCGGCGACAGGTGACAGGAAGCAGTCGGCGGCGAGCAACTTGCTGCGCCCGAATCACCTGGTCCGCGAGCCTGCCAGGCCGCACCGTTGATCGTGACGCCAGGTGCTCGTCGCCACCCGACCAGACAGAAGGAGCACATCATGCGACAGGTCCGGATCCGGCCACGCAAACCAGTTCGGCGCGACGAGCGCCAGCCGGACAGGCGAACCCCCTCGGGACGGCAACTGCCCTATTGAGGGCCGCGCGAGGGCACGAGGCGGTGCCGCTCACCCGAGCGGCACCGCAGAGCCGGGAGAAGCGCCGGCCGCCCCGGTGCCGCCCCTTCCGTGAGGCGGCCGCCCCGCCGCCTCGCGCCGGTGACATGGAAGCCGCGAACCGGGGGCGGCGCGGCACCCGCCGGAGCGACTTCCTCGCGGGTGCCGTCGCGGCGGGCCCGCCGGCACACCGGCCACCGCTGCCGGGCGCCCGCCCCCTGGTCGCGCATCCGTTGGGGACGACCCGGTGCAGCGGGGAGACGCCGTCAGTGTGTGACAGCGTTGATGGGGCGGGGGCTCGAACCGATCGGTCAGGCCGGTCGGCGTCTCAAGGGCCGGGACAGTGGCCGTGGCGCCGCGTGGGGGGCGGTGGTCCGGGGTGCCCGCGGGGGCAGGTGGCTCAGAGGCTCATCGACTGGGTGCGGCCGGTGGCGCGGCCCGGGGGCGTCCGTACGGCGCTGCGGGACGGCGGGAGTGCCCTGCGCGACATTCGGCCCGCTCCCGGGCTCGTCGGGAGCGGGCCGGCGTCGGTGCGTTCATATGATGGCCCGCTCACGGGCTCGTCGAAAGCGGACCGGCGCTGGTGCGTTCATACGATGCGCACCTCGGGGACATAAAGGATCCAGCGGCCACCTCCCTTTCGGAATTCGCGCTCCTTCGCCATGATCTCGTCCGCGTGGTCCCACGCGAACAGGAGCGCGTAGTCGGGATAAGGGTCTGAGAAAGCCTTCGGCGAGCGGATCGGGATATGCGATCCCGGCGTCAGCCTCCCGTGCTTCACCGGGCTGCCGTCGATGACGTAGGGGACGAGGTCGGGCCCGATGCCGCAGTAGGTGGTGACGGTGGCGCTCTTGGAGGTGGCGCCGTACCCGACCACCAGCTTTCCGGAGTCGTGCAGCTCGCGCAGCAGCGTGCGCAGCTCGTCGCGGGCGCGCTGGACCCGCTCGGCGAAGGCCGGCATCGTGGCCGGGTCGCCCAGTCCCTGGGCGCGCTCCTGGGCGAGGAACTCGCCGACGTTGATGTTCTGGGGGCGGACCCCCGGCCGCGCGAGGGTGTAGCGGATGGACCCGCCGTGCACCGGCAGGCGCTTGGCGTCCACCAGCTCGAAACCGTGGAGGGCGGCCGCCGCCTGCACGGAGCGGACCGTGAAGAGATAGAAATGCTCGTCGTAGATCTGGTCGAAGCGGGTGTGCGCCACGATGTCGCCCAGATAGCGGTCCTCGACGACGAAGACGCCGCGCTCGGAGAGCAGCGCGTCCACGCCGCGGAGGGCCGAGGGGAGGTAGGGGAGGTGGCTGAGGGTGTTGGCCGAGTAGATGACGTCCGCGGGCCCGTGGGTGGCGCGGATCTGCGTGGCCGTGTCCTCCTCGAAGAAGTCGACGAGCACCTCGACGCCCTTGTCCTCGGCGATCTCGGCGGCCCGCGGGCACGGGTCCACGCCGAGATGCGCCACGGCACCCTCACTGATCGTCTTGAGGAAGATGCCGTCGTTGCTGCCGATCTCCACGACGAACCGGCCGGCACCGGCCAGCTCGTGGTTCAGGAAACGCTGGGCGAGGCGTTCGAAATGCTTGCGCATGACCGGCGACCCGGACGACCGGTACGGGTAGCGCGGGCCGAACACCAGGTCCCGGGAGACCTCACCGAGCTGCTGCACCATCGTGCACGACGCGCAGATCCCCACCGTCAGGTCGAAGGACGTCTCCCTGCCGGCCTCGGCGGGCTTCAGGAACGCCTTGGACAAGGGTTGGCGGCCCAAATCCAGGAACTGTTGGACCGCGCCGCCACAGATACGACAGATGTGCGTCATACGATGCAGCCTTTCCGACCGGATGGAATTCCCATCTGAAATCCAGCGTGCCCCAGCGGGCGCCTCCCCGGCATATTCGATTGTGCCTAGGCCGCTATCTCGATCCGTCCGTGGTCGCCGATGACCAGGCGGTGGTGCACCTCGCCGCGGTCGCCCGCGCCGACGGTGGCGTGCCGCCCGATGAGTGACCCGCGTACACCGGTGACCTGGGAGATCGACGCGCCGTCCAGCACGATGGAGTCGGTCAGCCCGGCCGAGTGCACCGTGCAGTCGCGGCCGATGGAGGTGTTCGGCCCGATGTAGCTGTCCTCGATCACCGTGCCCGCGCCGATGACCACCGGCCCGGCGATCCACGAGCGCACCACGTGGGCCCCCTCGGCGATCGAGACCTCGCCCTGCAGCCGGCTGACGGAGTCGACGTGGCCGGCCACGTCCCTGCGCAGCTCGCTGAGCAGGCGCGCGTTGCACTCCAGCAGGTCCTCGATCCGCCCGGTGTCCTTCCAGTAGCCGTGGTACACGCTGGCCTTGACGTCCTTGCCGCTCTCCACCAGCCACTGGATCGCGTCGGTGATCTCCAGCTCGCCCCGCGCGCTCGGGCTGATGGCCGCCACCGCCTCGTGCACCGCGGGGGTGAAGAAGTAGACGCCGATGAGCGCGAGATCGCTGCGCGGCTGTTCGGGCTTCTCCACCAGGCGCAGCACGCTGCCGTTCGGCTGGAGTTCGGCCACCCCGAACGAGCGGGGGTCCGCCACCGAGCGCACCAGGACCTGCGCGGCGGGCCGCCGCAGGCGGAACTCCTCGGCCACCTCGCCGAGGCTGCCCAGCAGGATGTTGTCACCCAGGTACATGGCGAAGTCCTCGTCGCCGAGGAAGTCGCGGGCCACGCGCACGCAGTGGGCCAGGCCGCGCGGATGGTCCTGGCGCAGGTAGGTGATGCGCTGGCCGAAGCGGGACCCGTTGCCGACGGTCTCGGCGATCTCCGTGGCCCAGTCGCCGACGATCAGCCCGACCTCGGTGATGCCGATGTCGAGGATGCCGCGCAGCACGTGTTCGAGGACCGGCGTGTTCGCCACCGGCATGAGCTGCTTCGGCATGGAGTAGCTGAAGGGACGCAGCCGGGTCCCCGACCCCCCGGCCAGGACGAGAGCCTTCATTCGTCAGATCCGATCCAGCGGGCGGTCAGGGTCGCACACCGTGTGCTTGAGCACGCGGACGAACTCGTCCACGATCGCGATCATGGACGACTCGTCGAACTGGGCTTTCACGTAGCCGAGCTTGCCGACCATGCCCCCCGACGCCTGGAGCTCCAGCGCCCACAGCGCGCCGTCCGGGATCTCCGAGCCGAGGGAGTGCGACAGCAGCCGGCGCCGCATCGCGGTGAACTCCAGCCCGGCCACCGCCTCGCCGCCCATGATGAACGGGGACTGGACGACCTCGAACCCGCACGAGGTGTAGTCGTCCTCGGTGACCGAGTCCATCAGCTCGGGGGCCTCCTCCATGAGCTCCAGGAAGGAGATCTCCTGGGCGTAGGCCTCCAGGCAGGTCTGCCTGGCCCGGCCGACCACGTCGCGGAAGTCGGCGCAGCCGGTGATGTCGGTCCGCAGCGGCAGGAAGTTGCTGAAGGAGCCGACGATCTCGTGCGTCCAGGGTTCGCGCCGGCCCAGGGTGAAGGTGGGCAGCACGATGTCTCGCTCGCCGGTGACGCGGTGGAGCAGCACCGTGTAGGCCGCCATCAGCAGCATGAATGGCGAGCAGCGCAGCTTGCTCGACAGCCGCAGCGTCGCCGCCCGGTATTCCTCGGGCACCAGGAAGCGGTACCAGGCGCTGTCGCAGGGCGCCCCGGCGACCCGAGGCCGGTCCATCTTGATGCCGGTCATGCGGGCGCCGCGCAGCTTCTTCCGCCAGTACGCGCGCGCCGTCCGCACGGACTCGGTGTCCGCCTGGCCGCGCTGCCAGGTCACGAACTCCCGGTACTGCCGGGCGGGCGCCAGGTCGGGCGTACGGCGCTCCACCCTGGCCGCGTAGCACGTGGCCAGGTCACGCATGATGACCTGGATCGACCAGCCGTCCACCTGCGTGTGGTGGGCCGCGACCGCGAGCACCGCGTCCTCGTCGTCGAAGCGGCCGAGCACCGTCCGCATGACCGGGACCTCGCGCATGGTCAGCGTGCCCGCCTCGATCTCGTTGACGAACTCCTCCGCGACCCGGTCACGCGAGCCGGGATCGTCCGCGGCCAGGCTCCTGACCTGCATGTTCACCGGAAGCGGCGGCAGGACCCGCTGGTAGGAGTCCTCCTCGGCGCGGACGATCGTGCTGCGCAGCGCCTCATGCCGGGCGACCACGTCGTCCAGGGCGCCCTGCAGCGCCTCGACGTCCACCCGGCCGCTCAGCCGCCAGCCGCCCACGATCGTGTAACGCGGGCCGAACGGGCCGGCCTCGTCGCCCATGTCCACCAGGCGCAGGAAGTCCTGCTGGTAGGAGAGCGGGACGCGGTCCACGCCGCCGTTCGCGCCGGCGGAGAGATCGGCTGTGGGAACGGGAGCCTTCCAGAGCGAGGTCTCGACCATGTTGCCTCATTTCTTCCTGGCGATCGTGAACCCGTCGGCCACGGGCAGCATCACCGTCTCCAAGCGGTCGTCGGTGGCGAGCGCGGCGTTGAACGTACGCATCGTCTCGGCGCACCGGCGCATCAGCGTGTTCTCGGCCAGCTCCGGGTCCATGACGTAGCCGTCGAGCAGCACGTTGTCGGCCAGCAGCAGGCCACCGCCGCGCAGCAGGGGCACGGCCCGCTGGTAGTAGGTGACGTAGTTCATCTTGTCGGCGTCGAGGAAGATGAGGTCGGCCTCGCCCTCGGGCAGCTCGCTCAGCGTCTGGCCCGCGGGGCCGAGACGGAACTCGATGCGGTCCGTCACCCCGGCCCGATCCCAGTGTTCCTTGGCGATGTCGAGCCACGTGTCGGTCACGTCGCAGGTGATCACCTTGCCGCCCGGCGCCAGGCCGCGGGCGAGTGCCAGCGCCGACAATCCGGTGAACGTGCCGACGTCCACGATCACCCTGGCCGACACCAGCTTGGCCAGGAGCGTCAGCAACGTCGACTGCTCGACCGGCACCATCATGCCCGAAGCCGCTCCGACCGTGAGGGTGCGCTCCACCAGGCTGCTCACCACAGGGTCGGGTGGTGTGCAGGACCTGAGCAGGTAGCCGCGCATGGCCTGGTTGATCGGTACGTGCTTGACCTCGGCGGACCCTAGGCTCGTCATGTCCCCTCCCCCTGGTCGTAAGCCCTTCCAATGTGATCGGCGGGCCGTACGGATCGCATCTCTGGTGTTGCGCTGTGCGGGACGGCGCCCCGTCCCGATCACCCGCGGGCGGGGCCGCCCGCGGGTGGGTACGGCGGTCAGGAGCCGGGCGGGCGGAAACCCGCGGCGGCCTCGGCGCCCTTCCTGGTGCCCGGGCCGGCCGGTGCCTGCCCGGCCCGCGCCTTGGTGCGCGTGTCCACCTCGGCGGGCCTGCCCCGGACGGGGGCCTCCTGCGCGAGGAACACGTTGCTCGCCATCGCGCCGCGCGGGATGTCGGTGTTCAGCGCGATGAGGTCGCCGAGCGAGTGGCGGTAGTCGATCCCGAAGAGGACCTTGACCCAGTGCAGCATCGGGTCGTTGGCGTAGAAGAAGCGGTCGCCGTCGCGCAGCGCGGCGAACTGCTTGCGCCAGATCGCGAGCTGCGTCTCGCCGAAGTCCCGGCCGGGCAGGTTGGGCTCCGCGCTCATGCCGACGAACGCGTCCACCTTGCCGACATCCTGGTAGATGGCCTTGAGCCGGGCGGCCAGCGGCGTCCGCCGCACCCCGCGGGTGGCGTCGTCGGCCTCGAACGTGGTGGGGTTGCCCGCGGCGTCGTACAGCGCCGTGAAGTCCAGGCTGTCCGGATCGTCGATCTCGGCACCCGGCGTCAGCTCGGGGTCGGCGGGGAACGCCTCGGACTGCTCACCGGTGATCGCCTTGAACGAGGACTTGGCGGGCAGGCCGTACGCGGCGCGGAGCTGGTTGTAGGTCGGCATGCCGTGGTCGCGCCCCCGCTCGATGTCGACCGCGGCCAGGTCGTTGAAGCCCGTGACGCACTGCGGCAGCTCGGGGTCCTCCCGGCAGGCCGGGTCGCCGGACAGCTCGAACGGGAAGCTGCGCAGCAGGTTGTCGATCTGCTCGTCGTTCTTGGCCTGCGGGCGCCGGCCGATGCCCTCCAGCAGCGGGCCGAGCTGGATCGCTTCGAGCAGGTCGGGACGGAAGAAGGCGTCCTCGCCGAGCGGGACGACGAGCTCGACGTCGTCGCCGTCGACCGTGACCGTCACGCCCATGCTCCTGAGGGAGTCCAGCGTGGCCTGGCTGTAGCGGCCGGCCGCGGACTCGATCACGAACTTGCCGCGGATCTGGCTGTGCCCGCGGAAGCCGACCGTGGCGAACTCGTTGGTCACCTCGGTGTTGACCGTGGGCTTGTACCCGCTGTACGGGGGCAGCGACACGCCGAGCGCGGGCAGGTACTCGTTGTAGGTGATGTACTGCTGCTCCGCGATGACCACGGCCCTGGCGATCTGGAACTTGTCCTCCTGCGACAGCCAGCCGGGCAACGCGGCGACGATCCTGTTGTGCTCGCGGGCGAAGAGCGTCTGCGTCGCGAGCAGCGCGGGATTCTCGTTGGCCCGCTGGTCGCCGGCGACCGCCGCCTTGAACGGGGTGTTGACGAGGTGGCCGCCCACCACCATGGAAGGTGAGGCCTCCGGGTTGCCGCGGCTGTCCCTGCGCGGCAGGTAGTCGCCCGGCATCAGCAGCCGCGCCTGGTTGTTGGCCGGGTCGCCGTCCACGCTGCCCTCGCGCATCCAGTCGAGACGCGCGTCGGTGTTGCTGTAGACGGCGGCGGCGTTGAGGTAGGAGCTGATCTGGTTGATGCTCTCACGCGGGACGGTCACGCCGGTGCCCGGCGCCGGGATGGAGCGCTCGAAGAAGAGCATGCCCAGCCGGTTGGGGAAGGACTCCAGCGGGTCGTCGACGTTCACCGGGATGTTGGCGGTCTCGCCGGGCTCGCCGGACTGCCGCCGGCCCAGCCGCAGCGCGAACGTGTGGTCGACGAACTGGCCCCAGACGAACGCCCACTGGCTGACGCCGCGAGGGGAGTACAGGACGGTGCCCGTGTCGTTGACGATGCGGTTGCTCACGTACCGGGGGTTGGGGCCGGAGACCGGCTGGCCCACGCCGTCGGCGTAGTTGGCGGGCGCCACCCGGGGGTAGATCTTGCCGGCTTGGCCCCAGTCGGGGTGAGCCTTGTTGTTGCCCGCGCCGCTGAGGCTCTGCACCTCCCAGATGCCCAGGATGGTCCCGGAGGCGTGGGCGCGGTGGGCGTACGCGGTGTCGGTCACGCTCAGCCCGCTGGCGACGGCCAGCGCGGCCAGCGCGAGCGCCCCCGTACGGCGGGTTCGATGGCGGACGGAACGTGCGAAGCCAGGCATGGTGTTCTCCTTTCATCACACCCGCTGTCCGCCGCCCCGGTGCAGTCTCCCTCCGTGCCCGGCCTGGCACACCTCCCAGCGTGCGGCGCGCGGTGCGCACGACAGGAGATGCGCCGTCCGCCTGCCCGGATGACGATCGGGGAAAGGTTTGCCCGGTGCACCCGCGGGTCCGCACCCCGAATGCCCGCCCGGTCGCCCGGCGGCCTCCACGCACTGAGGAGGTTTCCGCGACCCCGCATGTCACGCCGCGCATCCTTCACATCACATGCCGCATATCAAGCCGCGCATCCTCCATGCGGCCATCGCGCACGTATGGCCGAGGCGCATGGCACCCCATCGGGAACCTCAGGTGAAAGGGAGCTCATGAGCAGCCAGGTCGGAGATCGTGTCGTGGTGCTCGGCGGGAGCATGGCCGGGATTCTGGCCGCCCGCGTGCTGGCCGAGTCGTATAGGAATGTCGTGGTTGTGGACCGTGACACGGTGCTGGGAGTGAGCGGGCCGCGCAAGGGCGCGCCGCACACCCGGCACGCCCACGGCCTGCACGCCCGCGGCCACCTCATCCTGGAGGAGCTGTTCCCCGGGCTCACCCAGGAGCTGACCGACGCCGGCGTGCCCACCGGCGACCTGGGGGAGATGCGCTGGTACTTCAACGCCAGGCGGCTGCGGCCCGCCCGTACGGGGCTGACCTCGGTGACCGCGCCGCGCCCCGTGCTGGAGCACCACGTACGCACCCGGGTGGCGGCCCTGCCGAACGTGACCTTCATGGAGCGCCACGACATCCTCGGGCTGATCGCCACCCCGTCGCGCGACCGGGTCATCGGCGCGCTGGTGCAGGCGCGGGCCGAGGGGAGCGTGCCGGAGTCGCTGGAGGCGGACCTGGTGGTCGACGCCACCGGCCGCGGCTCGCGTACCCCCGTCTGGCTGGAGGAGTTCGGTTACGAGCGGCCCGTGGAGGAGCGGGTCAAGGTCGGCCTGGCCTACACGACGCGCCACTACCGGATCCGGCCGGAGATGTTCCGCGGCGTGCAGTCCATCAACCCGGTGGCCTCTCCCGCCCACCCGCGCGGCGCCTTCTTCGGCCAGGTGGGGCGGGACGTCTGCATCCTCTCGCTGACCGGGATCCTCGGTGACCACCCGCCGACCGAGCCCGGGGCGTTCATGGAGTACGTCAGGTCCCTGCCGGTGCCCGACGTGTACGAGGCGGTCCACGACGCCGAGCCGCTGGACGAGCCGGTGTCGTTCCGCTTCCCCGCCAGCGTGCGGCGCCGCTACGAGCGGCTGACCCGCTTCCCGGACGGGCTGCTGGTGATGGGCGACGCGGCCTGCAGCTTCAACCCCGTCTACGGGCAGGGGATGAGCGTGGCCGCGCTGGAGTCCCTCATGCTCCGGGAGCACCTGCGCCGGGGTGTCGAGCCGCGGCCGCGGCCCTTCCTGGCCGACGTCGCCCGCGTGATCGACACGCCGTGGGACATCTCCGCCGGCGGCGATCTCGACTTCCCGGGGGTCGAGGGGCGGCGCACGCTCAAGGTCCGGATGGGCAACGCCTACATGGCGCGCCTGCAGTACGCGGCCACCAAGGACGCCAAGGTGACCGACGGGTTCATGCGCGTGGCCGGGCTCATGGACCCGCCCCAGGCGCTCATGCGGCCGCCCATGCTCCTGCGGGTCCTGCGGCACGCCGTCCTGCGGCCGGAGCCCGGCCGGTCCTGGCAGGCCGCCGACGCGAGATAAGGACGACACAAGAAGCGCCGCCCCTCAGCCGGAGCCGGGGGGCGGCGCTTTCGTGCGGGGCGGTCAGGCGGCCGGCGCCGTCCAGTGCATGCCGTCGAGCGAGGGGACCAGCCCGCCCTCCCGCATCGGCAGCACCTCGTCCACGTTCTCGCCCATGGCGGCCTGCACCTGGATCCGGGCGCCCGCCTTGACGACCGACCGGGCCAGCGAGGCCTGCAGCAGGTTACGGTCCTCACCCTGGGCCAGCACCGGCGACTCCACGATCTCCGTGAGCTCCTGGAAGTCGCGCCGCTCGATGTAGGAGCCCGCGTTGATCAGCGCGGTCTCGCCGGAGGCGCCCCCGCCCACCAGCTCCACGAACGCCTCGATCTCGGTCGCGGTGTGGTGCGTGACGCGCTTGGCCTTCCAGAAGTACGACTCCTCGTCCTGGTGCATGTCGTAGAACGCGACCAGGAAGTCGTGGAACAGGGCGTACTCGTGGCGGTAGCGCGCCTCGTACTCCTCGAACGCGGCCTGCTCCGCCGACGGGTCGCGCAGCGCGGTGTTGACGGAGCGGGCCGCCATCAGCGCGCTGTAGGTGGCCAGGTGGACGCCCGAGGAGAAGACCGGGTCGATGAAGCAGGCCGCGTCGCCGACCAGCACCATGCCGGGCCGCCAGAAGCTCTCCTTGGAGTAGGAGTAGTCCTTGCGCACCCGGATCTCGCCGTACGGGCCGCTGTCGACCAGGCGGGCACCGGTCAGGTAGTCCGCGATCAGCGGGCACTCGTCGACCAGGCTCAGCAGCGCCTGCTCGCGGTCGCCCTGGACGCGCTCCAGCTCCTCCTGCCGCAGCACCGCCCCCACACTGGTCAGCTCCTCGGTGAGCGGGATGTACCAGAACCAGCCCGCCTCGAAGGCGGCGGCCAGGATGTTGCCCTGGTTGGGCGGCGGCATCCGCTTGCCGCCCAGGAAATAGCCGAAGAGCGCGATGTTGCGGAAATACTCGGAGTACACCCGCTTCCCACCGACTTTGGGGTGGATACGGCTCTTGTGGCCCGAGGCGTCCACGACATGGCGGGCGAGCACGGTGTGCCGGACGCCGTCCTGGTCGGCGAAGCGCACGCCCGTCACCCGGCCGTCCTCCTCCACGACGTCCAGCACCGAGCACTGCTCGCGGACCTCGACGCCCTTGGCACGGGCGTTGTCGAGCAGGATCTGGTCGAACTTCATCCGCTCGACCTGATAGGCGGTCGCCCCCTCGCCGGCGAACTTGGGGGAGATGGCGAAGGCGAACGTCCACGGCTCGGGATTGCTGCCCCACCGGAAGGTGCCCCCGCGCTTCACCGTGAACGCGGCCCGCTCCAGCTCCTCGGTCACGCCCAGCAGCTGGCAGACGCCGTGCACGGTGGACGGCAGCAGCGACTCCCCGATCTGGTAGCGCGGGAACCGCTCCTTCTCCAGCAGCAGGACCCGGTGTCCCCGCAGGGACACGAGTGTCGCCACCGTCGCCCCGGCGGGGCCGCCGCCGACCACGACGGCGTCGTACTCAAGCGTGGTCTCGGTTGGCACGTTCGGCCTCCTTCGTGACGGGGATCAGCGCAGCTCGGCGCCGCTGGCGTTGACGGCCGCGAGCGGCTCGCCCCGTGTCAGCGCCGCGGACATCGTCTGGATGTCGTCGGACATGTACCGGTCGGCGTCCAGCTTGGGGACGAGCGCGCGCACCGATTCGTAGGCGGCCTTGGCGGCCGGGCTCAGCCGGTCGTAGCGTCCCGAGATGTCCACCGCCTGGGCGGCGGCCAGATACTCCAGCGCCAGGATCGTGTTGTTGTTCCCCAGGACCCGGCGCGCGTTGCGGGCCGAGATCAACCCCATGCTGACGATGTCCTGGTTGTCGCCGTTGGACGGCACGCTCTGGGTGCTGGCCGGGGCTACCGTCCTGTTCTCCGCCACCAGCGCGGTGGCCGGGTACTGCGCACCCGCGAACCCGCTGTTGAGCCCGGGATCCCCCGCGACGAGGAACTCGGGCAGCCCGTAGCTGAGGTGCCTGTTCAGCAGCCGGTTCGTCCGCCGTTCCGACAGCACGCCGAGCTGGGTGAGCGCGATCGTCACGAAGTCCATCACGAACGCGACCGGCTGGCCGTGGAAGTTCGCGCCGTGGAAGATCTCCTGCCCCTCGAAGAACAGGGGGTTGTCGTTGGCCGAGTTAAGCTCGATCTCGATCGTCTCGGTCGCCCGGTAGAGGGTGTCGCGCACGGCCCCGAGCACCTGCGGGACGGCCCGCAGCGAGTAGGCCTTCTGCAGGTAGTGCGGGCTGCGCTGGACGACGTCCTCGGTCCGGTCGTCCTGCACCAGGCGGCGCAGGCTCGCGTGGTCCACGGTGAGCTCGCTGTCCCGCATCAGGATCCGCATGTTGGCGGCCGTGTCGATCTGCCCGCGGTGCGGGCGGGCCACGTCGTGGCCTTCCGGCAGGAAGGGGCTGGTGGAGCCCTGCAGGGTCTCGATCACCAGCGCGGAGACGATCTCGGCCTGCCGTACCTGGGTCATGGCCCGGCCGACCACCAGGGAGCCCAGGCCGGTCATCCCGGACGTGCCGTTGATCAGCGCGAGCCCCTCCTTGAAGCGCAGCTCCAGCGGCTGGATGCCGCGCGCCCGCAGCAGCTCCGCGGCCTTGACCCGGCCGCCGTCGCGCAGGAAGTAGCCCTCGCCGATGACCGTGCTGGCGATGTGCGCCAGCGTGGACAGGTCGCCGCTGGCGCCCAGCGAGCCGATCTCCGGGATGGCGGGGGTGATGCCCTCGTTGAGGTAGAGCGCCAGCCGCTCGACCACCTGCGGCCGCACCGCGGAGTGCCCCTTGGCCAGCGCGTTGAGGCGGGCCAGCAGGATCGCCCTGGCCTCGTCCTCGGCGAACAGCGGCCCGACGCCGGCGCTGTGGCTGCGGACCAGGTTGGTCTGGAGCTCCACCTCCTTCTGGGTGCCGACCAACATGTAGATCATCTCGCCGAAGCCGGTGGTGACCCCATAGATCGGAATGTCCTGGCGGGCGATGTCCTCGAAGATCCGCCGGCTCTTGGTGGTCCTGTCCTTGACGTCCGGGCCCAGCTCGCAGGGAGCGCCGAGCTCGGCGACCCGCCGGACGCCCGCGATGTCCAGGCTCTCACCGTCAATGCTCACCGGCTGCCCGGCGCCCTGCTCGGTCACGTCGGCCTCGGCTAGCGTCAAATCCCTCACCCCTTCATGGGTTGGTTGGCATGGGCATCGGAAGTCGCGTCAGAAGTCATCGCCTCGACCAGGGCGGCGAGCGCAGCCAGGGAGGGGGCGGCGAAGCAGGCGTGGAGCGCGGGCCGTACGCCGAAGCGTTCGCTGATCTCGCCGGCCAGCAGGGGCAGCAGCAGCGAGTGCCCGCCCGCCGCGAAGAACGTGTCCTCCGCGCTGACGCCCTCGGCCCCCAGCAGCTCCGACCAGATCTCCGCCATGCGCCGCTCCGCCGGCGTGCGCGGCGGGCGCGCCGCCCTGGGCCTGGCCGGCGCCGGCAGCCGCCCTCTGTCGATCTTGCCGGCCAGGTTGCGCGGCAGCCGGTCGCTCATGACGGTGAACGTGGCCGGCAGGGTCAGCTTGCCGAACCGCCGCCGCAGGTGGGCCCGCCACACGTCCGGCGCCCCTCCCTCGCGGGGCACCACGTAGACGGCCAGCCTGGTGACCAGCCCCTCGTGGTTGGCGACGGCGACCGCGGCGCTCTCCGCCACGCTCTCGTGCGCGTTCAGCGCGGCCTCGACGTCGCTGAGCTCGAACCGGTTGCCGAGCAGCTTGACCTGGAAGTCCTTGCGGCCGCGGAACTCCAGCAGCCCGTCCCAGCGCCGGCGCCCCAGGTCTCCGGTGCGGTAACTCGCCACGGGAGCCAGGCCGCGCAGCGGCTGGAACGCGGGATGGCCGCCGTTCCGCGCCGAACCGAGGTAGCCCGGGGTGACGTACGGCGTGCGGATCACGATCTCGCCCGTCACGCCCGCCGGGCAGGGCCGGTCCCGCTCGTCCACCACGAGGACCTGCCGCCCGGGGATGGGCCGCCCGATCGGGACCGGGCCGCGGGCCGGGCCGTCGATCTCGTGCCAGGTGGCCGCGATCGTCTCCGTCGGGCCGTAGAGGTTGAGCAGCCTGGTGTGCGGCAGCCGCGCCCGCAGCGCGTTCGCCAGCTCCTCCGGCAACGCCTCGCCCATCAGCAGCAGGTGGCCGAGCGAGTCCAGCCGACAGGCCGGCCCTCGGTCCTCGATCACGTACAGCAGCTCCCTGGCGAAGCTGGGGATGAGCTGGATGTGCGTGATCCGCTGGTCGATCAGCCAGTCGACCAGCTTGTCGGGGTTCAACCGGATCGCCGGGGGGATCGGGCACAGCGTCCCGCCGCCGACCAGCGTCGCGAAGACCTCGCACAGCGCCGGGTCGTGCTCGGGCGCCACCCACTGGGCCACCCGCGCCCCCGCCCCCATCCGGAACTCCTCCGCCATCCAGGCGACGAACTGGGCGAGAGCGCCGTGGGTCTGGGCGATGCCCTTGGGCTTACCGGTGGATCCGGAGGTGTAGGCGACATAGGCCCGATCCCCCGGCCCACCCCGCCATGTCTCGGGTCCCGCGGGCCCTTCGGGTCGCTCAGCGGTGCCGAGGGACGGGAGGCCGGCCACCCGGCCGCCCGCCTCGTCGCGGTACCAGGCGGCCAGGTCGTCACCGTCGGCCGCTTCTTCCCGGTCCAGCAGGAGGAAGGCGGGCCGCAGGTCGTCGAGCACCGCCTTGCCGCGCTCACCCGCGTCGGTGGTGCCGAACCAGACCACGTGCGCCCCGGCCGCCAGCATCGCGAGCAGCGCGACATAGGGCCCGGGCCCCGGCGCCAGCCGGACGGCGACGGCCGTGCCGGGCGGCGCCGGTGCCGTGGCGGGGGTTGTGCCGGGCAGCGCCGGTGCGGTGGCGGCGGTGGCGGCGGCGTGGGCCTGGGCGACCAGGTCACGGTAGGTGATCGCGGTGCCTTCCCAGGAGATGGCGATCGCGTCCGGATGCCGTTCCGCCTGTTGTCGTACGAGCTGGTGAACCGGCGGCGGGGCGGGCGCCGCCGGTGCGATGCCGTCGGCGGCGGCGACGCCCGCCGCGATCGTGGCCTCGTCCTCGACGGGCAGCGTGTCCAGCGGCAGGCCGGGCTCGGCCAGCGCGGCGGCCAGCAGGGTACGGAGGTGATCGAGCACGGCGCCCGCCGTCGACCGGTCGAACAGGGCGGCGCGGTAGGTCAGGGAGCCGCTCGCTCCGCCCTCGTCCACCGTGAGCGTGAGGTCGGCCCAGGTCGCGCCGCCGCCGAGATGGTGGCGGCGCACCGTGGCCCCGGCCAGGCGCAGCTCGGCCTCCGGCGCGGCCGGGACCAGGACCACCTGGCACAGCGGTAGCCGGCGGCCGGTGTCGAGCCGGCGTGTCAGCTCCGTGATCGGCAGCCACCGGCGGGCGAGTGCCTCACCCACCAGCCCGGCGGCTCCCCTCACTGCCTCGCGGAAGACCAGATCAGCGGGCACCTCGGCACCGAGCACCAGCAGATTGTGAAAGGCCCCGATCCCGGCCTCCTGGATGGCGGGCGTGGTCACGGCTTCCCGGGCGGTGGGCCGGGTTGAGGCGAGCACGCCGACGGCCACCCGGTCCTCGCCGCCGTAGCGGCGCAGCAGGCCCTGTAGAGCGGCCAGCACCACGACCCACGGGTCGGTGCCCGCCGTGCCGGCCATGGCGCGCAGGCCCGAGCGGACCTCGTCACCCCAGTCGAAGCGGATCGTGCCGCCGTGGAAGGAGGGCTCTGACCGCTCCGGGCGGTCCGCGGGCAGCTCCAGCCGCGGCGGGAACGGCGTCAGCGCCCTGACCCACCAGTCGAGCATGTCGGGGGGAGCGGGTGAAAACCCGCCAGACCGCGAGGGCTCGCCCGGAAGCGCGGCGGCGGTGCCATCGGCGGGAACCTCGTCCGGGCTCCCAGCAGCGGGGAACTCGTCCGGGCCTGCTGTGGCGGGAGCCTCGGCCGGGCCCTCGCCGGAAGGGTCGTCGCCCGCGTACGCCGTGCTGAGGCCCTCCGCGAGGAGGGACATCGAGTGCTCGTCGGCGATGGCCCTGTGCAGGGCGAGCAGCAGTATGTGGTCGGTCTCGCCGAGCCGGAGCAGGGTCGCCCTGGCCGGCGGGGCCTCGGCCGGGTCGGCCGGGGTCAGCGCCTCGATGGCGAGCAGGTGGTCGAGCCGTGACAGGTCCGTGCCGGTGAGATCGGCGAAGGTCAGCGGCGGACCTTCCGGGGCGACGTGGCGCGACAGTTCGCCGTGCACTTCCGCGAATGTGGTGCGCAGGGCGGCGTGCTCGCGGAGCATCGCCTGCCAGGCCGCGCGCAACGCCTCGATCCGCAGATCACCCGTAATTCGATAAACCCGGAATATCTGGTGCGCCGGCGATTCCGGGAAAAGGCGATGCATGAAGCACGCCTCGGCCTCGGCAGGTGAGGTCGGGGCGGATCCGGCGTCAGCACCACGGAATTCATCGGTCACCACGCTCCGCATTCTGCGGTCCGCGAGCCGGGCGGTGCTTCTCATAAGCTGCGCAATCGCACAGCCGCAGAGCAATCCCAAAGATGCGCCCGCGGGCGGCACGCCCAACGATGGTCGAAGGGTAGTCGGCCCACCCCAGCCACACACGCATAGGAGCGTTTCGGATGACGGTTAACCACCCGAGCGAGCCGAGTCTCTCCACCGTCGAGCAGCAGGTCGAGCAGATTTGGCGTTACGTGCTCCGCATGCCGCAGGACCAGGAGGACGCCACGTTCTTCGAACTGCAGGGCCAGTCGGTGTCCGCCATTCGCATCGCGTCGCGGATCGAGGACGAGCTGGGTATCAGGATCGACGCCGGCAGCCTGTTCGAGAACCCCTCCATGAAGGAATTCATCTGGTCGGTGACCGAGCAGGTCAAGAGTTCCGCGCAGCCGGGCGACGAGCGTTAGAGCCGCCGCCCCGCGCGATTGATCTGGCCCTCCGCAACCCCGCCACTGCCACACCTGCGGAGGGCCATCGCGCTGTCCCCCATCGCCGGGTCCTAGCCACGCTGGCCCGCGATGTCGTCGAGCAGGGAGACCACCTCCCTCGGAGCCGACACCATGGGCCAGTGGCCGGTGTCCAGCGAGTGGAACGTCCAGAACCCCTCGTCGCGCATGGACTGGACGTCCGCCGAGAGCAGGCCGCCGAAGTGCTCCATCTGGCACACCACGTATGAGGCGCACAGCCGGTTGAGGGGCCGGCTCATCCTGACCGGCTCGCTGATCGTCCGCCCGGGATGGCCGACGGACCGCTCGGCGAGCCGCCGGGCCTGCGCGAGCGTCAGATCCTGGCCGTCGGCCATCACCTCGGGATCCGGCACGGGCCAGCGGCCCCGGTGCAGGGTGATCAACTCCAGCTCGCTCGTGTGCTGTGAGCGGGGAAAGGCGTTCAGCATGGACTTGCCGTCATGAGGCAGGAAACCCTCGACGAACACCGTACGGACCACCCGCTCGGGCGCGCGGTCGGCCACCTGGGCGGCGACCAGCCCGCCGTAGCTGTGGCCCACGAGGATGGCGTCGCGCAGATCCAGCTTCTCCAGCACTGAGAGCACGTCGTCCACGTGCGTCTCCGGCCCGATGTCGGAGACGTCCGCGTACGGGTCGTCAAGACCGGACAACGTGATCGGGTACGCCTCATGACCGAGGGCGCGCAGCCCCCGGGTCACGTGCTCCCACACCCAGGCCCCCATCCACGGGCCCGGCACCAGGACAAAAGAGCTACTCATGACAGTGACCTCCTACTCACTACACCACGTCACGCGGCCTGGCGCTCGAAAGCGGGGGTAAGGAACCGGTCGGCGTACTTCTGGGTGACGGTGGCGGGCTCGGGACTGAGCAGGGCGACGACGGCCCGGTAATCGGGTCCCGCGTCCAGCGGCTGCAGGCCGACGGTGCTCGGCGGCACCTCGATCGGCCAGGCCAGCAGGGCGGGCGGCGTGTCCGGGTGGCTGACGTGCACCTGGTCGGGCGGGATGCGCAGGCCGTGCCCCGTGGCCTTGAGCGCCGCCTCCTTGCACACCCACATGCGGGTGAAGGCGGCGTGCTGAAGGTGCGGGGGCATCCAGCGCAGCACCGCCCGTTCGCCCGGTGACAGGGCGCTGCCCGCCAGCTCGTCGATCGGCACGTCGGGGATCAGCTCCACGTCGACCCCGACGGGGGCGACGGAAGTCAGAGCCACCGCGATGCGGTCCGCGGAATGCGACACGGAGACGTACAGGCTCTCCATGCCGCGGGTGCGGATGCGCGGCTTGCCGTGCGGCTTGCCGCAGTCGGGACAGCTTCGGTCGACGGGCACGTCCTCGGGCTCGGTGCCGAGCTGGGCCGCCGCCTTGGTACGCAGCAGCCAGCAGGCGGTCAGGAACCGCCGCCGGTCATCCTCGTTGAGGTACCGCTCGGCCCTGGCCCGCTCGTGCCCGTCCAGTGCCTCGGCCAGCTCGTCCTCGGAGCGGTTGCGTGGATCCGCCCACCACACCCTGCATTCGTTGGCGCCCAGCACCAGTTCCGGCATGATCTCCTCCTTACTTCTGGTCATGGCAGGGGGCGGCAGGCCACCAGGACCCATTCCTGGTTTGCCGGGTCGGCGAATAACTCCTGCACTTCGTTGTCGATGTGTTCGGACCTGTCGGCGTGCACGTGCACGATGATGTCTCCGATGGCCTGCCGCAAATATGTTCGCCAGTGCCCGGGCAGGGCCGCGAGCACTCGGATTCCGTCGATCGGGGAATTCGGGATCCCCGTTCCGTCGTTCCTGCGTATGGTCAGTTCAAGTCCCATGGACGGGCCGCCTTCCGGGGGTCGGGGAATAATGGAATGGGCGGCGATCTGTATTCTTTTTCAATCGTTTCCAGTGATTCCTTGGTGGGCTTTCTTGGCACATTCCAACTGTGCGGGCCGGGGCGCCGGGAAACCAGGCGAAAGGGCGGCAGCATGCTGCAGGCGGGCTGACCGCATGCGGACAGGCCGGCCGCAAGACGGCACGGGACCGGTAGCCGCGACCGCCTGTCATGCGTTTTCCTCGAAGCAAGGGACGTACCAGGAGGAGGCGCGTTGAAGGTCCACCAGGCGAATGACCCGCTGGCGCTGGGCGTCCACCCCAGCGTCCTGGCCGAGCTCGGCGGGGTGCCCACCTATGTGCCGCGTGACGTGGACCCGCAGGTGTGCCGGCACCTGGCGGCGGGCGGCTTCGTGCTGCTGGTCGGCGACTCGGCCGCCGGCAAGTCGCGTACGGCCTACGAGGCGATGCGTGCCACCCTCCCCGGCCACCAGCTCTTCGCGCCGGCCCCCGGCCTGGGCAGGGATGCCATGGCGGGGCTGGTCGACCGCATGGTCGAGTCGCCGGGCGCGGTGCTGTGGCTGGACGACCTGGAGCGCTTCCTGCTGGCGGACGCGGTGACGTCCGCCCAGGTGGTCCGCATCCTGCGTGCGCCCGGCCACCTGGCCGTCATCGCGACGATCCGCCGGATGGCCGAGGCGCGGCTGGTCGAGAGCGTGCAGGGCCGGGACGATGTGCGCGGACTGGCCGGGCACGCCGCCCACGTGCTCACCGAGGCGCAGCGGATCTCGCTGCCCCGCCTGTTCACCCCGGCCGAGCTGGAGCGGGCCTTGCACGTGCCCGACGGGCGGGTCGCCGACGCGTTGAAGGTGAGCAGCGCGTACGGTGTCGCCGAGTTCCTCTCGGCGGGCCCCGAGCTGCGCGAGGAGTTCGAGCACGGCTGCCTGACCGGGCACGCGCGCGGCATGGCCCTCGTGGGCGCCGCGCTCGACTGCCGCCGTGCCGGCTACCTGTCACCGCTTCCCAGGGAACTGCTCGAAGCCCTGCACGACGCCGGGGGCGCCGAGGCGGAGCCGATGGCGGAGGCCTGGTCCTGGGCGACGCTGCCCAGGACCACCGCCGCGATGCTGCGGCCGGTCACCGGCGACACCTTCGAGGTGTCCGAATACCTGGCCGACGTGGACCAGCTCCATCAGGACGAATACGTGCCCGACCGGGCGATCGCCACGATGCTGGAGTACGCCACCATGAAGGACTCGCTGGCCCTCGGCGACAGGCTCCGTGCTCAGGGACGCCACAGATCCGCCGCGCACGCCTACCGGCACGCCATCACGCTGGCCAGGGACGAGCTCGGCGACGCCCACCCGGACACGCTCGCCTTCCGCGACGCCCTGGCCGGCACGCTGCGCACGCTCGGGCAGCCGGCCGAGGCCGAGGCCGAGTACCGCGAGTTGCTCGGCATCCGGCGCAGGCGGCTCGGCGAGACGCACCCGCACACGCTGGCCAGCCGCAACCACCTGGCGCTGGTGCTGCGCGAGCTGGGGCGGCTGGAGGAGGCGGAGACCGAGCACCGCACGGTGCTGGAGGTCTGCCGGCTGACGCTCGGCGACGACCACCCCAACACGCTGACCAGCCGCGACAACCTGGCCTCCGTGGTGGGGGAGCGCGGCCGGCTGGAGGAGGCGCAGAGCGAGCACCGCGCCGTGCTGGAGGCGCGCCGGGTGCTGCTCGGCGACACGCACCCGCACACGCTGGCCACCCGTAACAACCTGGCGCTGGTGTTGCGCGCGCTCGGCCACCTCACGTACGCCGAGGCCGAGTACCGGGCCGTGCTGCAGGCCCGCCGCCAACTGCTCGGCGACGAGCACCCCGACACGCTGGCCAGCCGCAACAACCTGGCCCGGGCGCACAGCGAGCTCGGCTGGCAGGCGGGGGCCGAGGCCGAGCACCGGGCGGTGCTGGAGACACGCCGCCGGATCCTGGGCGAGGAGCACCCCGACACGCTGGCGAGCTGGGGCAACCTCGCCCAGCTCCTCGGCGACATGGGACGGCTGGAGGAGGCCAGGAACGAGCACCGCGCGGTCCTGGAGGTCCGCCGCCGGGTTCTGGGCGACGAGCACCCCCACACGCTGATCAACCAGAGCAACCTGGCCCTGGTGCTGCACGGCCTGGGCCGGCTGGAGGAGGCCGAGGCCAAGCACCGGGCGGTGCTGGAGGCGCGCCGCAGGCTCCTGGGCGACGAGCACCCGAGCACCTCGGCCAGCCGTGGCAACCTGGCCCGGACGCTACGCGCTCTCGGCCACCTGGACGAGGCCGAGAGCCTGGAACTGTACGCCCCCTGACCCCGTCGGCCGGCGGACCTCCGTACGGAGGCGCCGTCGGCCGCCTATTCGCCGGACGCGACGATGCTCCGCACGTCGAAGCTCTTCCTCAGGAACGTGTACCGCCGCGCCATATCGGCCAGCCGTTGCAGCCCCCGCACGTCCAGTTCGGCCGGATAGGTCCCGAGGGCTACCCGATCGAGGTCGCCCGCCGTGACCTTCAGGTACTGGGGCAGCACGGCCACGGCCTGCGCCGGGTCGCTCGCGATCAGGCGCCGCGCCTTGGCGAGCGCGCGCTGGAAGGCGGCCAGCGTCCGGGGATTGGCCCGGATCCAATCCGCTTCGGCCGTCCACCCGGCGCTGGGCAGCCCCGCGACCTCCCCGGTCATCAGCTTCTGCAGCACCCGCGCACGCCCCTGATGCACGCTCGCGGCGACGAACGGCTCGGGCAGGAGGGCGGCCTGGTACTTCCCGTCGTCCAGCCCGCCGACCATGTCGGTATCCTGCTGGATCACCAGCTTGGCGTCATACCGGTCCAGTCCGGCTCGCTTCATCATGGCGACCAGGGAGAGCGCCCCCAGCCCGGAGGGGTTCGTGACGGCGATCCTCTTGCCCTTGAGGTCGGCCACGGTCCTGATCCCGGATCCGGGCCTGACCACGAGGGCCAGGCTTCCGGGCTCGGCCTGGTGCAGGCCGCCGACGATTTTCAGGTCGATTCCCCGAATCTGCTGGCTCACCAAGAACGATGAGACGTAGTCGGTCTGGGCGAGATCGATCGTTCCCCCGCCCAGCTCGGGCAGGACGGCCATGACGGTCGGCTTGACGACGGGCCGTACCGTCAGCCCCTCCGCCGCGAAATACCCCTTGCTTCGGGCCACGTACAGCGGCGCCGCCTCCGCGCCGGCCTCCACGCTGACGTCGATCACACTCTGCTCGGGTGGCGCCACGGGGCGGGCGGCGTCCGGCGCGTCGTGCCGCGGCAGCAGCCGGATCGTGACCGTGCCGGCCAGCACGGTGACGACGACCACGGCGGCCGCGGCGACCGCCATGAGGTTGCGCCGCCTGCGCCGGTAGACCTCGATCGCCCGGACCCCCAGGTCCCGCTCGGGGACGTCGTCCGCGATGCGGCCGAGTTCGTCGCCTAGCCAGGTCATCGGCGTGCCTCCTCGATCTCGGATGGCGTGTCCAGGGCGGGCAGCCTGGGTGCCAGTTCGGGTGCCAGCGCGCGCAGGCGGGCCAGGGCGTGATGGGTCTGGCTCTTCACGGTGCCGACCGAGCAGCCCAGCAGGTCGGCGACGTCGCGTTCCGTACGGTCCTCGTAGTAGCGCAGGACGAGCACCGCGCGCTGCTTGGGCGTCAGCCGCATGAGCGCCTGGTGCAGGACGACCCGCAGGACGGTGGAGTCCTCGGGCGAGAAGGCGCGCTCGGGCGTGCTCGCGCTGGGCACCTCACTGGAGGCGCGCCGCCGGCGCCACGAGGTGTACTGGTTCACCATGGCCCTTCGGGCATAGGCCTCCGGCCAGTCGACGTCCCGTAATTTCGGCCACCGCCCGAACATGCGAACCAGCACGCTCTGCACGAGGTCCTCGGCAAGGTGGACATCGCCGGTCAGCAGGTATGCCAGGCGCAGCAGCCGATGTTGATGCTCATCGGCGAATGCTTGGAAGCCGGCATTGCGCTCCAAAATGAATCTCCTCCTGTCAGTAACCTCCAGACGCTGTGGCCTCGGCAGAAGGTTGGCACTCCGGAGCGGGCAGATCAGCGCGCTGGCGAGGGAGGGCAGGACGACGAAGGGCACGGGAGCCTATTGACGGGGCTTGGATCTCCATACATCCTTATACCTACTTATTAAGTAGAGAAAGAGGAGTTGGGATCGTGCGAGCGCTCATCCTGCTCGGGCTGGTCGGCCTCGCGGCCCAGCTCGTCGACGGCAGTCTGGGGATGGCCTACGGCGTCACCTCGACCACGCTTCTGCTGGCCATCGGCACCAACGCGGCGGCCGCCTCCGCCACGGTGCACCTGGCCGAGATCGGCACCACGCTCGCCTCGGGCATCTCCCACTGGCGTTTCGGCAATGTCGACTGGAAAGTCGTCGCCAAGATCGGCATTCCCGGAGCGGTCGGGGCCTTCGCCGGGGCCACGTTCCTGTCCAGCCTGTCGACCGAGCTCGCCGCCCCGGTCATGTCGCTCATCCTGCTGGTCCTGGGCGTGTACATCCTGATCCGCTTCACCGCCTTCGGCCTGCCGCGCGGCAACCTGGGCAAGCCGCTGCGCAGGCGTTTCCTGACGCCGCTCGGCCTGGTGGCCGGCTTCGTGGACGCGACCGGCGGCGGTGGCTGGGGGCCGGTCGGCACGCCCGCCATCCTGGCCAGCGGCCGGATGGCCCCGCGCAAGGTGATCGGCTCGATCGACGCGAGCGAGTTCCTCGTCGCCATCGCCGCCAGCATCGGCTTCTTCGTCGGCATCGGCTCGGAGAACATCAACTTCGCCTGGGTCGGCGTGCTGCTGCTCGGCGGGATCATCGCCGCGCCGATCGCCGCCTGGCTGGTGCGGCACATCCCGCCGCGCATCCTGGGCTCGGCCGTGGGCGGCATCATCGTGCTGACCAACGTACGCACCCTGCTGCGCAGCGACTGGGTCAGCGCCTCCGACGGCGTGCAGACGGTCGTGTACGTGGCCATCGCCGTCATCTGGGTCGCCGCCATCGCCTACTCGGTGCGTGAATACCGCCGCGACAAGGCCAGTGAGTCCGTCGAGTCCGTCGAGGCCGAGCTGCGCGCCCAGACCGCCAAGGAGGAGCAGGCCTCCGCATGAGGCCGCACCGGGCCCGGCCTCGTCAGGGCCGGGCACGTGGTGCTTCCACGCCTATGAGAATCTCCGCCAGAACCCAGTACGCACTCACCGCGATGCTCGCCCTGGCCGCCGTCGACGGCCCGCTGCGAGCCGGATCGATCGCCGTCTCGCAGGGCATCCCGCGCCGCTTCTGCGACAACATCCTGCTCCAGTTGCGCCGCTCGGGGCTCATCCACAGCCAGCGCGGCGCGGACGGCGGCTACTGGCTGGCCCGCCCCGCCACGGAGATCGCGCTGGCCGACGTCATCCGCGTCACCGAGGGCATGGAACCGGCCGGGCGGCCGCTGCCGAGGGCGGCCGAGCCGCTGGCCGAGATCTGGGCCGGGTTACGCGACCACGAGGACCGGCTGCTGAGCGCGATCACCCTCGCCGACGTCCTGCGGTCCTCGCCCCGGGACGGGGACCGGGCCGCTCACCGAGGATCCGTACGGCCTCACCAGGGATCGAGGTCGACACCCGTGGTGACGACGCGCAGGGCCGAATAGGCGACCCACGGCCGGTCGTGGGAGGCGATGCCGCCGCGGTACGGCATCGGCAGCTCGGGGAGCAGGGCGAGCACCGCGCTCAGGTGGCGGCATTCGGCGGCCGTGAGGGCGAGGCCGGCGGTGGGGTGCTGGCGGCGGGCCGGGGGCGTGCGGAGCAGCTCGGCGCGTGCCCGGGAGAGGGCCTCGACGTCCGCGCCGCCGGGCCCGGCCGGACGGCCGTGCGCGGCGTTGCGTTCCGCGATCGGCAGATCCTCCTCCACCGAGCAGTCGTGGCGGTCGCCCCAGTACGCGAGCAGCCCCGGCAGGCCGTGCTCGACGAGGAGCTGCCGCGCTTTCCAACCCCGGAACCAGCCCTCATCGGAGCGGAGCAACTCCTCGGCGAGGTCCACCTCGCCCTTGCGCAGCAGGTAGCCCAGGAACGGGACGCCGACGTCGTCGCCGGCCGCGCCGGTCCCCTCGGCGAGCAGAGCCCGCGCCTCGTCCGCCCGTCGGCATTCCATCAGCGCCCGGACGATCGGGAGCGCGTGGTCCCTGTCGCCGTGGTTCTCGCGGACCTTCTCCCGTGCCCGGTCGAACCAGGCCCCGGCGCGTTCGCCGTCGCCCAGCAGCGCGTAGGCGGCGCCCACGCAGCCCGCCGTCGCAGGGGACTCACCCCACATGCCCTCATAAGCCGCTTCGTACGGCGCGAACACGGAACGCGCGTCGTCCTCCAGGCCCGAGGACGCGAGGAGCATGGCCACCTCGGCGGCGACGCGGGGCCGGCGGCGTTCGAGGCACGTCCCGATCAGTTCCAGCGCCCCGGCCGTCTCCCCGCGCAGCGCCCTGATCACGGCCGCGACGTGGAGCGCCGCGCCGGCCCAGGTGTTGGCCCGGTCGACCCCGTACTCCACGACCGTCTCCCGGAAGGCGCGGAAGAGATCTTCCATGGTCGCGGTGTCGGGCGGCGGCCACTCCTGGGGACCCGGCTCCGGCGGCTGGCCGAGGAAGGGCTCAAGGTATTCGCGCAGCGGCTCGGGCACGCGTCCGGCCGCGGCGGCCGCGTCGGGGACGACCTCCAGCTCTCCCCAGTGCACCGGCCAGGCGAAGCGCCGGTCGACCGCCCAGGCGAGGGTCGCGGCCAGGTCGTCCTCCCGCCCGGGAGGCGCGATCACGACCCCCGGGAGCAGGGCGGCGGCCCACGTCTCGTCGTCCAGGGCGAACGCCGGGTTGGGCTCGGGATACATGTCCGCCCCGAAATCCTCCTGGCCCAGCACCAGGGGACGCGGCCAGAGCGGCTGCCGCAGCAGCGTGAAGTCGCCGATCACCTCGCCGGAGTCCGCGCGCAGGAACCGCAGCACCTTCGGGCCCAGCGTCACGAGCACGCCGTCGGCGCCCCAGTGCACTCCCAGGGCCCCCTCGGGCGCCTCGAAGGAGGCGAGCCGTTCGCCGCCCTCGTCGCCGAGCGACCAGATCTCGACGCGGCCCTCGGCGGTCAGGCACGCGGCCCGGTCGCCGTCCGGCTCCCAGGCCCAGGGCCGTACGTCCAGCGCGTAACCCGGCTGCCGCGGCGCGAGGTCGAGGTCATAGCGGTGCCGTCCGGTGCCGTCCACGACGCCGACCCGGGAACCGCATTCGACGACCGCCAGGCGCGCGCCCCAGGACATGAACGTCACTTTGCCGTATCCGGGTCCCTCGGACAGCCGCCGGCCGGTCAGCGCGTCCGCGATCACCAGGTTGCCGCCGTGGTGGAAGGCGAGGAGGCGTTCGTCCGGGCTCCATTCGGCGCACGGCCAGTCGTGGTTCCGGTCACCCTCGGTCATCCATATGACGCGGCCCGACTCGGCGTCGATCGAGCAGACCCGCCCGTCGTACAGGTTCCCGTAGAGCCGCCGGCCGTCTCGCGACCAGACGACCCTTTCGAGGACGAACCGGTCCTCGTCGTCTTCGCCTTCATCCTCATCCTCGTCGTACCACTCGTCGTCCTCCGCGCCTTCGTGCTCCTCGTGTTCTCCGTCCGACAGCGGCTTGATCCTGGGGTCGTGCGGCCAGACGGCGCCGTCGTCCAGCGGGACGACGGCGCCGTGGGCGCCGGGATCAGCCTCCTGGCGCACGTAGGCGTGCTCGCCGTCGGGCGCGAAGGCGAACGGATCCGGACGCCCCGAGTAGGTGAGGCGGGCGGTCCCGACGGGCTCGTTGTCCTCGCCGAACGGGTCCCAGACGCCCACGTTGTTCGACCGGTAGACCACGGCGAGGCGCGACTCGTCCGCCGACCACTGGATGACCTCACCGTAGCCGGGCCAGCCGATCCCGCCCACGATCCAGTCGATGACGTTGACACACCGTCCGGTCGTCACCTCCCAGATCTGCAGGGTGGCTCCGCGCTCGTAGTCGTCGCCGCCGAAGTCGCCCACCGCCAGATACCGGCCGGCCGGGCTGAGCGCCTGAGCGGTGAGCTCCACCTGGTGGACGTCCGGATGGCGCAGCAGCGCGCCACGCTCCAGGATCCGCTCGGTCGCGTAGCGGTGCGCGCCGACGACACCGTGGCGCCGCTCCAGGTCCACGAGCGCGGCGCGCAGCGGAACGAGGTCGCGTTCCGGGACGAACGCGCCCCAGTCCACGGCCCGCAGCGCCTCCTCGAACGCCTCCGGCCCGTTCTCGGGTGAGTCGGTGATCTTCATGGCAAGCGATGGTAGGAGAGATCACCGACATCCGGACGCCACTCCGCGATCATCACCACCACCACCCACCGCGCGGGGCAGCGGCCGGGGGTCGCAACTGGAGCTGGCGTGGGTCGGAGATCTCCTTCGGGTGACCGCCGCCTCCATGCGGTCGAAGGGGTCGGCCGCGGCCAGGCCGTCGAACGACAGCCCGGTGAGGCCCTCGATCCGCCGCACCGGCACCTGGAAGGTCCGGTACTCGCCGTACGAGAAGTCTTCCGGCGCGACCTCCAGGCCGTCGATGAGCCGCTCCTGGCTGAGCAGATATCCGGTGGCGGACAGCTCGCCGTTCCGCTTCACCATGATGACCACCTTCCAGAACTGGCGGGGCAGCTGAACCCCCCGGTACTGCTCGTCGTCCTCGGCCAGGACCGGCCCCGTGAAGACACTCACCTTGAGGTCCCGGTTGTCGGCGTTCTCCAGGATGTAGTCCTCCAGCCCGGCCCAGGTCGTCTTGTTCTGGTTGAAGTCCTGGTGCTGCGGGGTGCGGTTGGTGAAGTGGAAGGTGTCGTCGTTGGCCAGCTTGGCGACCCCTCGGGAGGCTCCCCACGCGGGGTCCAGGCGGCGGACCAGGTGACCCCGGTCGAGCGGGTTGGCACGGTAGACCTCCTCACCGGCCTGCTCCTCCTCGGCCACGCGCGGGTCGAACGACCAGTGGTCCGGCTCCCTGCGCAGCCGGACGCTGACATTGCCGTCGATGTTGACCGCCGTGAAGAACGCCAGCCGCCGCCGCTTGTTCAGAATCACGCTGAAGTGGTGGTAGGGCAGCACGCACGGGGGATCGGCGGCCGACGGCGAGCGGTTGACCGCCGCCAACGGCACCAGGCCGGGACGCAGGACGGGCAGCGGGACGCGATGGCCCGCGGCGAGGAAGCCCGGGTCGTAGCCCACGCGGGTGGAGTAGTCGGGATCGATGGCGATCGCCTCCTGCGCCGGCGACTGCCCGCGCGGATCGGTCACCTCGCACCGGATGTGCAGGTCGAACGGCACCATGACCGCGAGGGACCGCGCCGTCCCGCCGGCGGCAGGCCACGCCGTTCCGTCGGACTCCGCTCCGGCGCGTACCGGCCCGTCGGGCGTGGGCCGCGCCGTTCCGCCGGCGAGCACCAGGGGGGCCGTCCCGCCGAGCGCCGGGTGCGCCTGCGTGGGCGTGGTGCCCGGCAGGGTGACGCGGTCGGCGAACACCCTGTCGAGCAGCGCCTGCTGGGCGGCGGGGAGCCGCTGGTCGTGGAGGAAGGCGAGCAGCCGGCTCACCCTGATCCCCTCGTTGAGGATGCCGCCGAGCTCTTCCCGCCCGGGCACGGGCACGCTCGCGTGATGCAGCGCGACGATCTCCCACTGGTCGTTGAAGACCGGGGAGCCGGAGGAGCCCGGATCGGTGTCGGTCGCGTAGTGCAGGAACAGGTCCTCGACGTCGACGATCCGGTTCTCGCGCAGGGCGATCTGCTTCTTGTCGCCGCGCGGGTGCTGGGTGATCGTCACGAAGTCCCCGGCGATCGCCTTGCCCTCCGCCTCCACCAGCCGGTTGAACCCGAACGACGCCAACTGCGCCCCGCTCGCCCTGACGGCCACCAGCGCGATGTCCAGCCGCTCGTCGGCGAGGAAGAACCGGCCCGGGTCCAGCGGCGGGCCCTGCGGCGGCAGCGGCCGGCCGTCGAGGCCGTCCTGGTATGACCAGCGCGAACCCAGATCGCCGGCTGGGCACGGCCCCAGGACGCCCTCCGGTGCAGATGGACATGATGCGCGCGCCCCGATCGTAGGCTCGGTTCAGCGCGGCGATCAGCTCGGGTGAAGGGTCGGCGGTGACGTCGGGCACGCCGGGCACGATGACCGTCTCGGCGGCGGCGAAGGTGTCCAGGCCATAGGGCGTATGCAGGCTCGCCCCGCCGATGACGCGCACCGGGCCGGGCACTTCTGCGCAAATGGTCAGCTCGTACCACGGCACATCGAACTCCGGCCTGGACAGGCCGAACACTTCGGTGACGATGCCCATCTCGAAGACCGACATGCCGTCGTACGCGAGTACCGAAACGGTCCGCCCTCGCTGAGTTGGGTAAGCGTGGCGGGATCTTAGCGCACAGCGTCACTAGCGCCACTGGTGACGTCAGCAGGCCTGGAACGAGGATCCCTTCCATGTCATCCGTGCTTTCCCCACCGCCGGCATCGCCCGAGCAGGCCATCGCCCACTTCGCCGCCAAACTGGCCTACGAAACCGATGTCAGCGACGTCCACACCGACTTGGAGGCCGGTACGCCGGGGCCTGTCGTGGCGATCACCTACTGCTGGGGGCCGGGCTGCAATGGCGCCACCCGGGCCGCGCTGGAGTTCGCCAGGCTCGGCTACCAGGTCAAGGAGATGATCGGCGGCTACGAGTATGGGGTGCGCGAGGGCTTCCTGGCACGCATCGTGAACGGCCTGCGGCCGCGCCAGGTGGACGACCTGACCGCGGTCCCCACGGGAGTGGCGTGTGGCTGCTGAGCCGACGACCCGGCAGATCCCACTCGGCCGGGCCTTGTCATCTGAGAGTCGGCGCAGGTGGAGGGACTTCCGGCTACTTTGGGGTGGCCAGAGCGTCAGTCTTCTCGGTGATCAGGTCTTTCTGCTGGCTTTGCCGCTCGTTGCCGTCGAAGCGCTGCACGCGAGCACCATGCAGGTCGCCGTGCTTTCGGCGGTGAGCAAGGCGCCGTTCCTGCTGATTGGCCTGCCCGCCGGAGTCTGGGTGGCCCGACTGGGTCTGCGACGATCCATGATCGGCGCCGACGTGACACGCGGCCTGGCCGTGCTTTCACTGCCGCTCGCGGCATGGGCTGGTGCTCTCGGCTTTCCGCACCTGCTCCTCGCCGCGTCGGTCACCGGTGCCGCCATGGTGTTCTTCCAGGTGGCGTACCAGTCGTATCCGCCGGTGTTGATCAGCGATGATCGGCGGTTGCACGCCGCCAACACCCGGTTGTCGTTTTCCGAGTCGACGGCGCTACTCATCGGCCCCGGCCTGGCCGGCTTGGTCATCAGTGTGGTCGGTGCAGCACGAGCCCTGCTCGTCGATGCCACGAGCTACTTGGCCAGTGTGCTGACCATTCTCGCGATCCGCCACGGTGAGGAATCCCTCACAACTCCGACGCGCCATCCCTTGTGGAAGGAGGTGGGCACTGGGCTGCGTTACGTCGCCGTCCATCCCCTCCTTCGGCCCATCATGGTCTGCGGCGCCGTCTACAACCTCGGCGTGGCCATGTACGACTCGCTACTGGTCGTGTTCGCCGTCCGTCAGTTGCACCTGAGCCCATCGGTCCTCGGCCTCTCCATCGCCATCGGTGGCGCGGGATTTCCCCTGGGCAGCCTGCTGGCGCGACGACTCGCCGACCGTGTCGGCATCGGCCCATCGCTCACGCTGGCCGGGATTCCTTCCGTGCTCGGGCTCGCGATCGCCGCCGGCGCCGACGGCCACCTGTCAGTGCTGCTGCTGGCCACCGGAACCTTCGTCAACGGGGTCGGCCAAGGGGTTTTCGCCGTCAACGCGCTCACCATCCGACACCTCGCGACCCCACCCGAGATGACCACTCTCGCCACCGCAGTACACAGGACAGTGACCTGGGGCATGCTGCCAATCGGCTCGACCATTGCCGGAGTTGTCGGCACTGTGTTCGACCTGCGCGCCGCCATGCTCACTGCCGCCGGCACCGCCACACTGTGCATGATCCCGCTCCTGGCCCGATCCATGCGGCGAACTCGCCAACTCACAAGACTCACCGGACGATCACAGCCAGATCATCAGGGAAAGCTAGATGGCTCACAAACACCTGATGGAGGCTCAGGAGAGCCAAGATGATGTTTCGCGGGCGCCTGGCCCGGTCCGCCGGCGTCTGGGACACACGGGGCATCGGCGGATTGCTGGAGTTGATGACGACGAGCCGTCTACGCCGCATCGGTCGGCCCGGAACCCGGCCGCACGCCCGTCGCCGCTTGCGCGCGGCGGCGCGCCTGAGTGCCCGGGTACGAACTCCGACTGGCCGACGGGCGCGAGCCGGAGCCCAGCGCAGGCGATGCGTACGCGACCATGAACGCTCATCCGAGCAACACGAGGCCATGGTCCTGTGGGCGATGATCATCCTCATGGGACGACGACTCGCACGATCCGCCTCTCCCAAGTCGCCCTGACGATCAGTTTGTACACGGGCCCCAAACGCGGCCCGTGAGGGCGACCACCTGATCCACTGACCTGGTCATGAACGCCCACGTGAGCCCGGCGGTCCGGGCGACTGATTCCGGGAAGTGAGTGCCGCTGGGCGGTATGTTCGCGTATTCGCGCTATCATCGCCACATGGCGATTGATAATGTCACCGGCGGTGGGCGATGCGTCAGCGCCGGCATCGCGGCCGGCATCTCCCCGGCGGCGGCGCTCTTCCACTCCCTGGCCGATGAGACGCGGCTGCGCATCGTGCGTCGCCTGGCCTGCGGCGAGGCACGGGTGGTGGACCTGACCGCCGAGCTCGGACTGGCCCAGTCGACCGTGTCCAAGCACCTGGCCTGCCTGCGCGACTGCGACCTGGTCACCTACCGGGCCGAGGGACGCCAGTCCTTCTACAGCCTGACCCGTCCCGAACTGATGGACCTGCTGTCCTCCGCCGAGCACCTGCTGGCCGCCACCGGCCACACCGTGGCACTACGTCCCGGCACTGAAGGCGCTCCCCTCACAGAGGAGCAGGTGTCGTGACGGCGCTCAACCTGCCCGCCGCCCTGTCCCCGGGCCGGCGGGCCTCGCTGCGGCGCCGGATCCGGCTGCTGGTCGCCGCCACCATCACCTACAACGTGATCGAAGCGGCCGTGGCCCTCACCGCCGGCACCATCGCCTCCTCGTCGGCGCTGATCGGCTTCGGTCTCGACTCGGTCGTCGAGGTGGCCTCCGCCGCCGCGGTGGCCTGGCAGTTCTCGGCCGCCGATCACGAGCGCCGGGAGAAGGCGGCGCTGCGCGTGATCGCGCTGTCCTTCTTCGCCCTGGCCGCCTACGTGAGCATCGACGCCATCCGGGCGCTCCTCGGCGTGGGCGAGGCCGCCCATTCCACACCCGGCCTGATCCTGGCCGCGCTGTCGCTGATCGTCATGCCGTTCCTGTCGTACGCCCAGCGGCGCGCGGGCCGCGAGCTGGGCTCGGTCTCGACGGTGGCCGACTCCAAGCAGACCCTGCTGTGCACCTACCTGTCCGCGGTGCTGCTGGCCGGGCTGGCCCTCAACAGCCTGTTCGGCTGGTCCTGGGCCGACCCGATCGCCGCCCTGGTGATCGCCGCCGTCGCCGTCAAGGAAGGCCGCGAAGCCTGGAGAGGCGACGCCTGCTGCGCCGCCCCCGCCCCCTTCACCGAGGCCACCCCGGCCGGCGGATGCGCCGACGATTGCTGCTCACCCGCCAAGGAGCCCCCTCGGCGATAGGTGCCGGTGCGGCGGGCCGAGATCACCGGCCGGCCTTGGGGTTCGACGGCCAGCCGCGCCCGATCCTGCCGTGCCCGATCCTGCCGTGCCCGCTTCCGCCGTGCCCGCTTCCGCCGCGCCCGATGCCGCCAGCGCGGCATCGGCACCCCACACCCCGCCGCCCGCCACGGTGACCGCCGTCGCACCCGCGCCGGCCAGCCCCCGACGGCTCACCGCCCCGCCGAGCGGTGGGCGGCCCGAGATCGTCGCTCGCCTACAGTGTCCGGATGGATATCCGAGAAGGGCGCGACGGCGACGCCGGCCTCGTGCTGGCCATGTTCGACAGCGCCGTGGCGTGGCTGGCCTCCCAGGGACGCACCGGCCAGTGGGGGAGCCGCCCCTTCACCGGCGACGACCGCCGCACCCGGCAGATCACCGGCTGGGTGGACGGCGGCGGCATGCGCATCGCCGAACTCGACGGCAGCCCCGCCGGGTGCATCGTCGTCGGTGCCGCCCACGACTACGTCACCCCGGCCCCCGAACCCGAGCTGTACGTCCAGGCCCTCGTCACCGACCGCCGCCACGCCGGCCACGGCGTCGGCCGCCACCTGCTCGAATGGGCGGTCCACGAAGCCCGCGACCGCGGCGTCGGCCTGGTACGCGTCGACTGCTACGCCGGCGACGACGGCCGGCTGGTGGCCTACTACGAGAGCTGCGGCTTCACCCGGGCCCAGCCGTTCACCGTGGGGGACTGGCCCGGCATGATCCTCCAGCGCCGCCCCTGAACGATCCCACGGCAGGTCACCAGCGCAGGAGCACGGGCCCGGCGCTCACCCCGCTCGCCACGCCCACCAGGACGACCGCCTTCTACCAGGGCGTGCTTTTACGAACTGCTCGGCGTCGAGCCGGTCAAGGTCCTGCCCGATCCCCGGTACGCCAACTGGGACGTCGCCGGCCAGGCGGCCCTCGTCCGGTACGGCCGCGAGACCATCACGAAGGTGACCGGCTCACCAGACCCGGGTCCGGCCGGGGACACGGCGATGCTGGTCATGAAGATGGACGACGTGGACAAGGCCGCCGGCTGCCTCGTCCGGCACGGGCGATCCAGGTCGCGCCACCCCAGGATCGCCCGGAGTGGACGCCCGGCCTGCGTACCGCGCACCTGCGTGATCCGGAGTCCAACCTGATCGAGCTCCAGTCGTACTGACCACGCGGCGGCAGCGCGTGCGCAGGGAGAGGTTTACTGAATCCGATATATCGCGCCCTGGCTGGGTAGCTGGAGATCCTTGCGATCTCAATGGAGGAAGGCGATATGGGCTGGAGCTACCGAAAGTCGATCAAGTTCGGCCCGTTCCGGCTGAACCTGTCCCGTCGTGGCGTGGGACACAGCTGGGGCAACCGGCTGTTCCGAGTCACCCGGGGGGCGGACGGGCGCCGGACCGTGTCGGTCAACCTGCCCGGCGGCTTCCACTGGCGCAAGACGCACAGCGGGCGCTGACCACTCGGGATACCGGGGCCGGAGGCTCGCCTCCGGCCCTTCCCCGTGCCCGCGCGAGATCGAACTCGAAGATCTGCCGCCCTTCACACCACGGCGAAATGAGAACCCGACGCTCCGGCACATCCCGGCGATCGTCACGTCCGAACGCGCCGGCAATGACCGCGCGTTTTCGATGCGGAGTTCCGTGACATAGTCGATGAACCTCCGCACCGTCGTCGTCGCACAGCCTGGACGCGGACGCGGACGCGGACGACGAGGACGATCGCCTGCGATCGCCGTACCGATGCGCGCGACCGGAAAGGCTCGTGCCCGTCGGCGCGGGCGGAACCACCGCACAGTCCCACGACATCGGGGCGACCCCGGTCGCGCCCGCGACGGCAGATCAGCCGCGCCGGTGGACGCGTCTGGTGGTGGAGCGTCGTCCGCCGGTCCTGGGGCCGTTAACCTTCATGGTCATGGATCACGACGAGAAGCCCCCCGCAGGTGTCGATCCGACCGTGCCGAGCATCGCCCGCGTCTATGATTATTGGCTGGGCGGAAAAGACAACTTCGCCGCCGACCGGGAAATGGGCGACCGGGTCAAGGCCGTCGTGCCCGAGATGCCGTTGATGGCCTATCACAACCGGTCGTTCCTTCGCCGGGTGGTGCGGTTCCTGGCCGGGGAGGCGGGCGTCGGGCGGTTCCTCGACCTGGGCGCGGGTTTGCCGACGATGGAGAACGTGCACGAGGTAGCGCGGCAGGTGAATCCGGCGGCCGCAGTCGTCTATGTGGACAACGACCCGGTGGCGCTGGCGCACGCGCGGGCGCTGCTGGCCACGACGGGCGACGCGTACGTGGTGGACGGCGACCTTTACCGGCCCGAGCCGATCCTGGCGGAGGCGGACTCCCTGATGGGCCTCGACCGGCCCGTCGCGGTGATGATGCTGGCGATGCTGCACTTCGTGCCGGACGAGGACGCCCACCGGATCGTCCGCACGGTGATGGACGCGGTGCCGCCGGGATCGTACCTGGTCCTCAGCCACATCGGCGACACTCCGCAACTCCGGAAGGCCGCGGGCTTCTACAGCGCCTCGGGGACGGGGGCGGTGCTCCGCTCGCCCGAGCGGATCGCCGAGTTCCTGGACGGGCTGGAGCCGGTGTCCCCGGGGGTGGTGCCGCTGCCGGAGTGGCGTCCGGATGAGACGCTTCTGGAGAAGGATCGCATGGCGGGGACGGCGGCGATCTGCGGGGTGGGGCGTAAGCGCTGACGCGCACGCGCGCCTGGCGGCCTTTCGCGCCGTTTTGGGCGCAACTCCTCACGCATTAAGCAGACCCCGAACCCCTCATGCTGCGAACCTGGGGTGCGTTGAACGGTGAACGAATGGATGGGGGTGCTCGCGGTGGCGTATCGGCTCAATTTCTTCTGCAGGGCGGGCGAGCAGGCAGGCCAGGTCGCGCTGGAACGTCTGCTCGACGACCTGCTCGCCTCCGGCGATCCCCTCCTGGGGAAGTGGCAGGGTCCGTTCAATTCCGATGAGGTGGCCGCGTGTTCCCTGGCCACGAGGGGTCCCGCCGGGCAGGCGCTCGCCGACTGGCTGACGCTGGAGGTCCACGCGGGTGACGCGTTCATCGCGGAGTCGGTGATGAGTGCGGACCCGCAGGACGAACACGGCATCTGGGGATGCGACCTGATTGCCACGATCATCCTCAACGGCACTTTCCCGGACCGGGCCCTCGTCAACCGGATCTGGGCGGCGCTGGTCAAGCTCTGGTCGGCCGTCCCATGGGATGAGACGTCGGGTTTCGAGGTCGCAGGCGGCGCCCCGGACCTGAGGTGAGCCCGGAGCCGCCGGCGGTGCTCCGGGCTTTGGGCGGGTGAGCTGCGGGCCTGCGGCGGTGCTCCGGGCTTGGGGGTGAGCTCGGGATGCGGCGGTGCTCCGGGTCCGTACGGGCCCGAGGCCCCGGCGGCGCACCACCACGCGAACGGGCACCGTCCATCGCCTGGACGGTGCCCGTTGCCGGCCCTCCGGCTCAGACCCGGCGCTCGTCCACGCCCACGGCGCCGACGCCGGTGCCGAGGCGGCCGCAGACGCCCTGCGACTGCCCCGTGCGCCCCGGCCCGATCGTGACCCACTCCCCGACGACGTCAGGGGCCCAGCCGCAGGTGATCACGGCCCGGAACCGCCAGGTCTGGCCGGTGTGGTTGGAGCACAACGCACCGGGCAAGCCGCTGAGCCCGGTGATCCGGCGAACCTCGGCCTGCCGGACGGCCGCCGGTACATCGGGGACGGCGGCCACGTCGCCGCAGGCGTGGATGTCGGGTCGACCAGCACGATCTCCGCGCCGCCGGCCACCCCGCGCGACAGGGTACGCGCCGCCTGATAGCCGGCGACCCCGGCTCCGACGATCACCACCCGGGGCCTGTTCGGTGCCATCGTCATCTGCCCGAGGTGATCGCCGGTTCCCGCCGCGCCGGCTCCAGCCGCTCGTGGAAGCCGCCGTCCGGGGACCGCGTGATGATCCCGGTCTCCACCCCGTGCTCGGCCACGTGGCGATCCGTCTGCTGCAGCGCGAGGCAGATCCACCGGGTGACGGCGAAGGCGATGACGGGGCCGATGACCACGGCGTACCTGAAGAAGATCGTCACGGTCTCGACGGTGAGGTGGAACTGGTGGGCGAGCTGGTCGTTGGCCGCGGCCGCCCACAGCAGGCCGTAGAACGTGACGCCGGCGACCGCGATCGCCGTCTTCACCGGCGTCTCGCGCGGCCGGTCGAGCAGGTCGCGCGCGTGCCCCTCGCGGTTCATGCGGCTCGTGGTCTTGGGCCGTCCCAGCGCGTCGCGGCGGCCGCGCCGCGCGAGCAGGAGGCGCTCGGCCGTCGGGTACGCGGCCAGAGCGGTGAAGAAGACCCCTGGTACCACCAGCGTGGGGACGAGGACCGCGAGGCTGAGCGTGTAGTCCCCGAGGGTGAGCTCCCACCCGGGCATGATCCGGATGGCGCCGTCGAGGAACCCCATGTACCAGTCGGGGACCGAGCCCGCCGAGCTCTGCGTCGGCTTGGCGGGACCGTACAGCCAGATGGGGGCGATCTGGAAGCCGAACCCGAGGATGATCAGCGTGCCGATCGTCGTGACCGCCATCAACGGGCGGGCGCCCCGCCGCGCCGGCAGCGAGGCGACGAACCGGGAGTGGCCGTGCCGCCGCACCAGCAGCGCACGGGCGACCAGCAGCCCGGCGATCACGGCCGCGACCAGCAGGTGCCCCCCGTACAGGACCGGGATGACCTGGTCGCCGGGAAAGTCCGGGCCGAACAGCAGCGACAGCGCCCAGTTCCCCACCACGGGGATGGACTGCGCGACCGACATGATCAGCCACAGGCTCCCGCCGGACAGCAGGTCGTCGGGCAGGGCGTTACCCGTCTCGCCCGCGGCCATGCCCAGCGCCAGCAGCGTCACCCAGATCAGCCACTGCCCGGTGCGCGGGCGGCGGAACGCGCCGGTGAGGAACATCCGCAGCAGTTGCAGGACGACGGCCGCCACGAAGACGAGCGCCGCCCAGTGGTGGACCTGTCGGATGAGCAGGCCGCCGCGTACCTCCAGGCTCAGGTGCATGGTCGAGTCGAAGGCCTTGCTGACGAGGAGCCCGCGCAGCGGGCCGTACGAGCCGTCGTAGGTCACCTGGGACATGCCGGGGTCGTAGAACACCATCAGCACCGCCCCGGTCACCGCCAGGACGACGAACGACCAGAGAGCCATTTCCGCGAACAGGAACGACCAGTGGGAGAACTGAAAGGAGCGGCGTTTGGCCGGCAGCGAAAGCATGTGAGCCCCCTATTCTTGCCTCACTCACAAGACGGATAGGGCTGTGCGCGTGTGACGGCGATCAGGCGCCGGCGACGGTGATTCGCGTCACTGCCATCGGGCCCTTCGCCTGGCCCGCGTGACCGCCGCCGGGGTGGGTCAGGCCGGACGGGTCCGCCACCACGGTACGAGCTGGACGACGCTGAACGCCGCCTCGACGACGAAGAACAGCCACAGCACTCCCGTGACGCCCTGGGCCAGCGCGTAGACCTGCCACATCGCGAACAGGACGCGTGCCGCGCCGTCGAACAGGCCGTGCACCGGCAGCGGTCTGACGATGCGCAGGAGGGACCACACCACGACGACCGAACCCATCAGGTTGACGTACAGGGTCTGCATGAGGTCGAGGGCGGGCATGGGGTCCAGGCCGAGTGTGCCGGCCGGCGACGACAGCGGCTCGGATTCTCCGTGGCGGAGATCGTCCGGCACGGCGAGGGCCCGCACGACGCGCCGGACCCCGTGGGAGCCCTGTCCGCGCTGCTCGAAGAGAAGATCCAGATCATCGACGAACGCATGGCCGAGTTCGCGCCCTGCGGGCCGAGCTCACCGCGCGGGTCGGCACGGGATGCCCGTCGCGGGCGATCGGTCGGCCAGTCGAGCACCTGACCGAATGAGCCGGGCGGCGAGGACCCCCAGCACGACGATGCAGGTCAGGTCGAACCAGATGCTCAGCGGCGTCAGATCCCCGCGGATCTCCGCGTTGGGCAGGATGAGGGCGAGGAACGTGGTCTTGCCGGCTACGGCGGCCAGGGCGGCCGCGAGCCGCGCCGGTGGGTGGAACGCGCTCCACACGATGGCCGCCCCGAGCAGGAACTGCAGCATGCCCCGGTGCTGCAGCAGGGCCTGCGTCATCGGAGCGGGATCGGAGACCCCGTAGTTCCAGTCGAGGATGCCGATGTTCACGAGGGCGACGGCGGGCAGCGTGGTGATCACGCCGATCAGGATGAGGACGACGCGCAGGGCGGGCTCGCCACGGGAGGACAGCATCATGAGAGCTCCTTCGAGTGACCAATATCCGTCAGTATAGCTGACGATTACTGCCGGGCTTAAGGGCTCTACCATGAGACAGCATGAGCACGCGCGGCGCAGCAGAGCGGATATCCACGGCCACCGGCTACATGCTGGCGCGCCTCGGCGACTTCGCGCGGCAGCGCATCGAGGAGGAGGTCGACCGCTGGGGGCTGACGGGCAAGCAGTTGCGCGTGCTGGCCTACGCGCGCGACGCCGCCATGTCGCAGCGCGATCTGACCGCGCTTGCCCGCATGGACCGCACCACCATGACGGCCGTCATCAACACGCTGGAGCGGCTGCGGTACGTGAGCCGTGTCCGCAACACCGCCGACCGGCGCAAATATCTCATCACGGTGACCGAGGACGGCGCCCGCGTGGTGGAGGAGGTGCTGGCGCACATGGTGAAGGTGGAGGCCGACTTCCTCGGTCCCCTGACGCCTGTTGAGCGCTCGCTGCTGAACAACATGGTCGCCCGCCTGTTCGCCGCGCACGATCACGAATGTGCCTGACCGGATTTTTGCCGAATCAGAAAAGTTTTGAATCCTATGAGCGGGCTGCGAGAGCGGAAGAAACGGGCCACGCGTGAGGCGCTGATGACGGTCGCGCTGCGGCTGGCCCTGGAACGCGGGCCGGAGGGCGTGCGAGTGGAGGATGTCGCCGCCGAGGCCGGAGTCTCGGTCCGGACGTTCAACAACTACTTCGCCGGCAAGTACGAGGCGATGGCCGCAGGCCACACCGACCGGTTCGGGCGGGCCGTGGCGGCGCTGCGTGCCCGGCCTGCCGAGGAGCCTCTGTGGGAGGCTTTGACGCAGGCGATGGTCGAGCCCTGGGAGGGGCACTCGGGTCGCCTGGGCACGACTCCCGATCCCGAGCTGCTGGCGAGTGTTCGCCTCCTTGCCGACGAGCCCGCGGTGCGGGCGGTGTCGATGCGGGCGGTGTCGGCGGCCGACAGCGAGCTGGCCGCGGCGATAGCCGAGCGCACCGGCACCGACGCCGCCCGGGACCTCTACCCGCGCCTGGTCGCGGTCACCGCGACCGCCGCCGTCCAGACAGCCGTCGTGCACTGGCTGCACTCGGACCCGCCGGTGCCGCTCGTCCCGCTCCTGCGCGCCGTCCTGCGCGCACTGGCCGCGGGACTGCCCGACACTGCCCGCCCTGATGTCCCTTGAGGCGTGCGATCGGTGCTTCTTGCGCTGACTCCCCCGCTGGAGCATATTGATCAAACCGCTCGTGCTCGGGTTGGAGACGCGGCCAGGCAGCGCATCGGGGAGCACGGCTTCGGGTGGGGCGACGATCCGCGGGACCGTTGAGACCGCCGGCGTGTCGTCCGGGCCGGTGCGCCACCATTTCGGCTCCAACAAGGACTCCGGCTGACTTCACCGGCCTACGGCCACCGCATGACTGGAGCTGTACCTTCGCTGTCTGGACGGCCGTGACCGGCGTCCCATCCTCCGCGATCCATGGCCGCACGGAGCCGTGCAGCGAAACAACATCTCCTCGCAGACCAAGAAGCTCCACGAGAAGCGTCCGTCAGCGCTCTTCAAGAAATTCGGCATCGAGGAGAAGTGGACGCTCGACGACGCGCGAGCAGCCGAGAGTCTCGACGACCGCCTGCGCTTCATGGAAAAGGAGAACCAGCTGGACACACCCTTGCTCGCCCGCACACCGCTGTACTGCCGGATGCTCTGCGCGCTGATCAGAATGGTTCCGTCGATGAGAGAGAGCGGCTGGATAATCCGCTACCAGTTCTGACAGCGTCCGCATGGCTCCTGGCCGAGCGCGTTCGTGTCGAGGGCTTGCACCCGCGAGCCCTTCCAGTGCGGGCCCGACGGCCCGTGGCCGCGGCGGACCGGCCGCCGCATGCCCCTCCAGGTGCAGGTCGGGGCAGTCTCGCCCCCGCGCGGTTCGGCTCGGCCAGGATGAGTGCGGTCCCAGGTTCGCCGCGGGCATGGAGATAGGGCGCCGCGCCCTCGGTGCGGGCGGGCGGCCGGGTGGAGGAGAGCCCGCGCATCAGGGAATGGCATCGGTTTTCCCACTGCGCCGGGTCGCCCTCGCACGCCTCGACGTAGCCGAGCGTGACCGCGAGGCTCAGGACGACCACTCCACCGGCCGCTTCGGAAAGGGCCGTCACGGAGAAGCGCGCACGCCTGGCAAGTGCCGACCGGCGTGGCCGATCAGTGGCCGTGGTACTGGTGCGTCACCGCGTGGCCCTTGCCCCGGGAGATCAGCCACTTGTTCACCGGCGTGGTCAGCACGAAGGCCACCAGCAACGACCCGGCCAGCG
Source organism: Nonomuraea sp. B12E4 (assembly GCF_039871825.1). Taxonomy (NCBI): domain Bacteria; kingdom Bacillati; phylum Actinomycetota; class Actinomycetes; order Streptosporangiales; family Streptosporangiaceae; genus Nonomuraea; species Nonomuraea sp. B12E4. The sequence continues at coordinate 370,587 of NZ_JBDPME010000001.1, forward strand.
CCCCCCAGAACAGCCGGCTGGTCAGCCCCGCGTCCATCGCGCCGGGCACGGACACCATCACGGCGTTGTCCAGGACCTCCATCACCGCGATGGACACGGTGTCCGCGGCCAGCGCGACCTTCAACGCCGTGCGGAAGCCGACTCCGGCCCGCAACACGCCACGCATGGTCAGCGCGTAGCCGAACACGAACGCCAGCGCCACCGCCAGCACCACCGTCGCGAGGTTGGACATGCCGGCGGCGGTGCCGATGACCATGCCCAGCACCTCGCCGATGGCACAGCCCGTCAGGCAGTGCAGGGTCGCCTGCGCGGCCATCGCCCATGTGGCCGCGGCTGGGGCGGCGTGATCGTGCCCCGCGGGGCGAGCCTGGGAGCTTGAACGAGGGTGATCGCTGTGGTCCATGGCGATGCTCCTTGGTCGTCCGGCGTCGAGTCGGCTGTCCAGCCACAGTACTGTCGGGGGGTATGCGGGCGGCAATGGGGTGCGCCCGCGGACGACCTGTGGTCTGTCCACCTGGGGGATCCCGCCTGACACGCGATCCGGCGATTGCGCGGAATACCGTAGGGGGGTATGGTGTTGTTCAGGGCGATGGAGGAAGGGGTGGACATGGCCGGATACAGCGGTAGCAAGCAGGATCACGCGATGCGGCTGCGCCGGATCGAAGGGCAGGTCCGCGGCCTGCAGAAGATGGTCGAGGACGACAAATACTGCATCGACATCCTGACCCAGGTGTCGGCGGCGACCAGCGCGCTGAAGTCGTTCTCCCTGTCGCTGCTCGAGGAGCACCTCGCCCACTGCGTGGCCGAGGCCACCCAGAAGGGCGGCCCGGAGGCGGAGGCCAAGGTCAAGGAGGCCTCCGACGCCATCGCCAGACTTGTTCGTTCGTGATCGACGCGGATTGAGGAGATCGATATGAGCACCACCGCCACGTACACCGTCAAGGGCATGACCTGCGGCCACTGCGTCAGCTCGGTCAAGGAGGAGGTCGGTGAGGTGGCCGGTGTCACCCAGGTCGAGGTGGACCTGGCGACCGGGCTGCTGACCGTGGACAGCGACGGCCCCATCGACCCGGCGCGCATCGTCGCCGCGGTGGAGGAGGCCGGATACGAAGTGGCGAACCAGTGAACACCGCGGCCAAGCTCGGCTCCTACGTCCTGGGCCTGGCCGTCGTCTTCGGCGGCGCGCTGGGCGCGGGCAAGGTCGTGGGGCCGGTCGGGACGCCCCCGGCCGAGGCTCACGCCGCCATGACGGCGCCCACGAAGGAGACGGCTGGGAGCGTGGGTCACGGGGGCCACGCCACCCAGCAGGCGAAGAGCGATACCCCCGGGGGGCTCCAAGTGTCCGAGAACGGCTACACCCTCAACCCGCTCACCCCGACGATCACACCCGGCGAGCCGGCCGACTTCCGCTTCAGCGTGACCGGCCCCGACGGCAGGCCGGTGACCGATTTCCAGGTCGAGCACGACAAGAAGCTGCACTTCATCGTCGTCTCCCGCGATCTGGAGACCTTCCAGCACCTGCACCCCGAGATGGCGCCCGACGGCGTCTGGTCGGTCAAGCTGAAGCTGCCGGACGCCGGACCGTACCGGGCCTTCGCCGACTTCGCGCCCACCGGTGGCAGCGCCCTGACGCTGGGCGCCGACCTGGCCGCGGCGGGCGACTACGCGCCCAGGCCGCTGCGGGCCGCGAGCCGGACCGCTACGGTCGACGGCTATGAGGTGACCCTCGACGGCGATCTGATCCCCGGCCGGGCGAGCAAGCTCACCCTCAAGGTCAGCAAGGACGGCAAGCCGGTCACCGACCTGCAGCCCTACCTCGGCGCCTACGGCCACCTGGTGGCCCTGCGCGCCCGGGACCTGGCCTACCTGCACGTCCACCCCGACGGCGAGCCCGGCGACGGCAGGACCAAGGCCGGTCCCGAGATCGTTTTCTACGCCGAGGTGCCCAGCATCGGCGACTACCGCCTCTTCCTGGACTTCCAGCACGGGGGCGAGGTCCGTACCGCCGACTTCACCGTGGGCGTCGGCGACCGCCCCGCCGTCCCCTCGGACGCCCCGAGCGGGCACGGCGACGACGGCGACCACGGCCACTGAGCAAGAGAGGAGAACGGTGATGTCACAGGTCACCGATGACCGGCAGCACGCGGTCGAGCTCTCGATCGGCGGCATGACCTGCGCCTCGTGCGCCAACCGCATCGAGCGCAAGCTCAACAAACTGGACGGCGTCACCGCGACGGTCAACTACGCGACGGAGAAGGCGAAGGTCACCTTCCCCGAGGCCGTCGACCCGCGGCAGCTCATCGCCGAAGTGGAGAAGGCCGGCTACACGGCGGCGCTGCCCGCCCCGCCCCAGGCGGAGACGGCCGGGCAGGAGCCGGAGGACGAGTTCCGGCCGCTGCGCGACCGCCTCGTCACGGCGGTCGTCCTGGCCGTGCCGGTGATCGCGATGGCGATGATCCCGCCGCTGCAGTTCACCAACTGGCAGTGGTTGTCGCTGGTGCTGGCCGCCCCCGTGGTGGTGTACGCGGGATGGCCGTTCCACAAGGCCGCCTGGACCAACCTGCGGCACGGCGCGGCGACCATGGACACGCTGATCTCGCTCGGCACCATCGCGGCGCTGGGCTGGTCGCTGTGGGCGCTGTTCTTCGGTACGGCGGGCACGCCGGGGATGACGCACCCGTTCGCGTTCACCATCGAGCGCACCGACGGGTCGGGCAACATCTACCTGGAGGCCGCGGCGGGGGTGACGGCGTTCATCCTGGCCGGGCGCTACTTCGAGGCCCGGTCCAAGCGCCGGGCCGGCGCGGCGCTGCGGGCCCTGCTGGAGCTGGGCGCCAAGGACGTGGAGCTGGCCGACGGCCGGCGCGTCCCGGTCGAGCAGCTCAAGGCGGGGGACCGGTTCGTGGTCCGGCCGGGCGAGAAGATCGCCACGGACGGTGTGGTCGAGGAGGGCACCTCGGCCGTGGACGCCTCGATGCTGACCGGCGAGTCGGTGCCGGTCGAGGTCGGGGTGGGCGACGCCGTCACCGGCGCCACCGTGAACGCGGGCGGCCGGCTGGTCGTCCGCGCCACCCGGGTCGGCGCCGACACCCAGCTCGCCCAGATGGCCAGGCTGGTGGAGGACGCGCAGACCGGCAAGGCGCAGGTGCAGCGGCTCGCCGACCGCATCTCCGGCATCTTCGTCCCCGTGGTGATCGCGCTGGCCCTGGGCACGCTGGGCTTCTGGCTCGGCACCGGCGACGGGGTGGGCGCCGCCTTCACTGCGGCGGTGGCGGTGCTGATCATCGCCTGCCCGTGCGCGCTGGGCCTGGCCACGCCGACCGCGCTGCTGGTCGGGACGGGCCGGGGCGCCCAGCTCGGCATCCTGATCAAGGGGCCGGAGGTGCTGGAGTCCACCCGCAAGATCGACACCGTGGTGCTGGACAAGACCGGCACGGTCACCGAGGGCAGGATGACGCTGACGGCCGTGCACGTGGCCGAGGGTGAGAGCGAGGAGGAGGTGCTGCGCCTGGCGGGCGCCCTGGAGTACGCCTCCGAGCACCCCATCGCCCAGGCCGTCGCCAAGGGTGCCGCCGGCCGCGTCGGCGAGCTGCCCGCCGTGGAGTCCTTCGCCAACGTCGAGGGGCTGGGCGTGCAGGGCGTCGTGGACGGGCACGCGGTGCTGGTCGGCCGGCCCAGGCTGCTGGCGGAGTGGTCCCAGCACCTGCCCGCCGACCTGGAGCGGGACCTGCACGAGGCGCAGGCCGCCGGCCGTACCGCGGTCGCGGTCGGCTGGGACGGTCAGGCACGGGCGGTGCTGGTGGTGGCCGACGTGGTCAAGCCGACCAGCAAGGAGGCCATCGGCCGGCTCCGCGCGCTCGGTCTCACGCCGGTGCTGCTGACCGGCGACAACGAGGCCGTGGCCAGGACCGTGGCCGCCGAGGTGGGCATCGACGAGGTGATCGCCGAGGTGCTGCCCGCCGACAAGGTGGACGTGGTCAAGAAGCTTCAGGCCGAGGGCAAGGTCGTGGCCATGGTGGGCGACGGGGTCAACGACGCCGCCGCGCTGGCCCAGGCCGACCTGGGGCTGGCCATGGGCACCGGCACCGACGCCGCCATCGAGGCGAGCGATCTCACGCTGGTCCGCGGCGACCTGCGGGTGGCGGCCGACGCCATCCGGCTGTCCCGCCGCACGCTGTCCACCATCAAGGGCAACCTGTTCTGGGCCTTCGCCTACAACGTGGCCGCCCTGCCGCTGGCCGCGCTCGGCCTGCTCAACCCGATGATCGCGGGGGCCGCGATGGCGTTCTCCAGCGTCTTCGTGGTCAGCAACAGCCTGCGGCTGCGCCGCTTCAAGTAGCACGGAGGCGATGGTTCCGCGCGGAGGGCGCGGAACCATCGCCTTTCTGCGCGTCAAGGCCGGGCGTCCGGGCAGGGCGTCATGGCAGGAGGTGACGCCAGCGCTCGGCGGAGGCCAGCGTGTCCAGGCTGATCCGTTCCAGGAACGCCCCGCTCGCGAGCAGCCGGCGTCCCACCGGCGTGTCGGGTCCGAAGACCTCCGCCGCCTGCTTCGTGGCCTCGGCCGCCCCCAGCGTCTGCCGCGAGCCGATCACCGTCGAGCGGTACCACGCGTCGTCGTCCATCACGTAGATGTCGCGCCGCCGCTGCGGATCGCGCTCGCGCCTGGTCATCCCCTGGTCCTCCAGGTAGCCGACGGCCGTGGAGACCGACGCGGGGCTGACCTTGAGCCGGCGGGCCAGGCCGGCCGCGGTGAGCCGGCCGTCGTCGGTGAGCAGCAGGCAGACGAGCACGCGCGCCACCATCTTCGGCAGGCCCATCCCGATGGCCATCGTCACGGCCCCGTCCTCCACCTCGCGCACCGCATCGCCCGGCGCTCCGGGCGTGGGCGGGGACGCGGGCGTGCCGCGCCGTGCCCGCCGCTCCGTCGCCCGGTGCGCCCGCTCGGGCCGGTAGCCGCTCGGGCCGCCGTTGCGGTTGATCTCCCGGCTGATCGTCGAGGTCGGCCGGTCGAGCCGCCGGGCGATCTCGGCATAGGAGAGACCGCCGGCGAGCCCCGCCGCGATGCGGTGGCGGTCCTGCTGGGTCAACCTTCCTCCTGGCATGGCGCCATTATTGCGTTCGCCGTCATTCCATTGCAATGATTCGTTGCGTTCGCGCTCATCGTCATTGCACCGATATCGCGGCCTTTACCTGCTTGTATATGTAATCCCCAATTGACGATCAAGTTGAACGCAACGTAGCTTTCAATGCATGACGAACACGTACTATCGCGAGCATGAGCCGGTCACGCCGTCCTTCGCGCGTCCCGCCGGCTGCCCCTTCGACCCGTCCCCGGAGATCACCGCGCTGCGCGCCGAGCTGCCGGTCGCGCGCCTGGCCGCGCCCGAGGGCGCGCCCGGCGTCTGGCTGGTCACCGGCTACGAGCTGGTCCGCAAGATCCTCGCCGACCCGCGCTTCAGCTCCCGGTACGAGACGCAGTGCCACCCGCTCATGGGCGCCCACCTGCCGCCCGCGCCGATCGGCGACCTGACCGGCATGGACGCGCCCGAGCACACCCGCATCCGCAGGATGCTGGCCGGAAAGTTCACCGTCCGCAGGATGAACCAGCTCACCGAGCGTGCCACCGAGATCACCCAGGCCCACCTCGACGCGATGGAGAAGCAGGGGCCGCCGGCCGACCTGGTGCGGGTCTTCGCCCATCCCATCCCCGCCCAGATGATCTGCGAACTGCTCGGCGTGCCGTACGAGGAGCGCGACGCCTTCGTCGGCTTCGCCCAGTCCGCCTCCAACGGCGACGACCTCGGGACGCAGCTCGCGGCCTTCGCCCAGCTCAGCGAATACCTGCAGGCCCTCGCCCGCGCCAAGCGGGCCGACCCCACCGACGATCTGCTCAGCGACCTGACCACCAGTGACCTGACCGAAGAGGAGCTCGGTGGCGTGGCCGCCTTCCTGCTCGGCGCGGGCCTGGACACCACCGCCAACATGCTGGCGCTCGGGACCTTCGCGCTGCTGCGGAACCCGGCGCAGTCGAGCGCCCTGCGCGACGACCCCAGCCTGGTCGACGGCGCTGTCGAGGAGCTGCTGCGTTACCTGTCCATCGCCACCACCGGCATGCGCGGCGTGCTGGCGGACGTCGAGCTCGGCGGCGTGCCGATCAAGGCCGGCGACACGGTCATCCTCGCGGTCAACGCCGCCAACCGGGACCCGGCCAAGTTCCCCGACCCCGACGTGCTGGACCTGCGCCGCTCCACCGCCGGGCACCTGGCCTTCGGCCACGGCATCCACCAGTGCCTCGGCCAGCAACTCGCCCGTGTCGAGATGCGCGTCGCCTTCCCGGCGCTGCTGGCCCGCTTCCCGTCGCTGCGGCTCGCCGTGCCGGCCGAGGAGGTGCCGCTGCGCGACCCCATCCAGATCTACGGCGTGCACAGCCTGCCGGTCACCTGGGAGTGAACCGACCCCGGCCCGATCCCGGTCCCCGGGCCGCCTCGGAGCAGGGGTGGACAGCGCCGCCGGCGGCATGATCGCATGGGCTTGCGGCCTGGAACCGGCGCTGCGGCACGGCCAGAAGCTCTTCACCATCGAGGGCTACAACACCGCCGCCTCTACCGGGTGCCGGACACCACCCAGCTGTACCAGCTCTCCCGCGAGATCGTCTTCTGCACCGATCCGAATGACCCGACGCGCATCCTGCGGGAGTGGCACAACCCCATCGACCGGAAGACCTATCCGGTCATTCCCATCAACAACGACACGGTGAACTTCGGTCCGTTCGAGGTCACCCCGTCCTACGCCGGCCCGCCGCCGCGCCGGACGCACGACGAGAGCGTGTGGACCAGCGACATCCTGGTGCGCACCGACTTCGCTGGGCGCGTACGAGCCCGTGGGCGCCGCGCCGGCACCCAGGCGGCAGGCCGAAAGTGGAAGGTCGCGCCAAGCGGGGCCCGCCGGGCCCGGCTTGGCGCGAGGTGCTACGCGACGGGAGCGGGTGGTCACTTCTTGAAGGCGTCCTTGACCTTCTTCCCGGCGTCCTTGACCTTCTCGCCGGCCTGCCTCAGGCCCCCCTCGCTCCGATCCGCGCGCCCTTCGGCCCGCAGTTCCTCATCGTCGGTGGCGTCGCCGAGGTTCTCCTTCGCGCGCCCCTTGAGCTCCTGGGCCTTGTTGCGGATCTTGTCGTTGGTGCTCATCTTCCTGCCTTTCTGATCTGATCCCCCTAAGGCCCTGTACTTTCCGACAAGGAGGGACGAAAACGTACTTTCGGCCAGGTGAGGGGGCGTGTGAACGCTTCGGGCGGTGGTAGGGCCCCGGTGAGGACCGACGAGCACAGGAGGACACCGTGGCCGGACGCCTGAGCGGTGAGGAGATCGAGACGGCGCTGGCGGCGCTGCAGGGGTGGCGCAGGGAAGGGGAGGCCCTGGTACGGGACATCCCGATCACGCCCGACAACTACGGCTGGCTGAGCGAGGCCGTGATGAACGAGGCGGACGCGATGGATCACCATCCGGGCATCGAGCGGACCGGGGAGGGCATCCGGTTCCGGGTCTCGACGCACAGCGCGGGCGGGGTGACCCCGCTGGACGTGGAACTGGCCGCCCGGATCGATCAGGTCGTCGAGGGGGCGGCCAGAGACCGGGGGTGAGGTTCACCGATGGGCGCCCTGGCCAGCTCCTCCGACGCGCTGCTGTTCATCGCGGAGAAGAAGGGCTACTTCGCCGACCAGGGCCTCCGGGTGGAGTCCGTGAGGTTCGACTCCGCCGCGCAGGTGATCGCACCCCTGGGGTCCGGGCAACCGGACATCGGGGCGGGCGCGCCGTCGGCCGGCTTCTGCAACGCCGTGGCCCGCGGCATCGACGTGCGCATCGTGGCCGACAAGGCCAAGCTCGCCGGGGGCTACAACTTCCTGCCCATCCTCGTCCGGAAGGACCTCGCCGGCTCGGGCAAGGTGCAGCAGATCGGGGACCTCAAGGGCCTGAAGGTCGCCGAGCCGGCGCAGGCCACGGCGACGTCGTCGATGGTGTCCGCCGTCCTGGGGTCGGCGAACCTCAGGTACAACGACGTCAGCCAACCGTAGGTGAAGGCGGCGAAGTACTGCAGCGACGCGGTCCAGCACGCGGGCCGTGATGGCCGGACCCCGTCCGGGTGCCGGCGCCGAGCGCAACGCCGAGATGGCGCGCATCGCCAACGAGGGCATGGCGGAGCTGGTCCAGAACCACCCCGACCGGTTCGCGGGGTTCTGCGCCGCCGTCTCGCTCGACGACGTCGACCGGGCGATCAAGGAGGTCGACTACGCCTTCGACAGCCTGAACGCGGTCGGCGTCCAGATCTACTGCCACGTCAACCGGGGGCCGATGGACGACCCCCGGTACGACCCGTTCTGGGAGACGCTCGCCGGCAGCGGGAAGATGATCCAGGTCCACCCCAACAGGAACTCCTCGTGGCCGGACTACCCGACCGAGGAACGCTCCAAGTTCGAGATCTGGTGGGCGCTCGGCTGGGAGTACGACCTGTCCGCGTTCATGGCCCGCATGGTCTTCTCGGGCGCCTTCGAGCGCTGGCCGGACCTGAAGTTCCTGATCCGCCACGGCGGAGCCATGATCCCGCACTTCGCCGGGCGGGTCGGCGCCGGCTGGGACCAGTTGGGCAGCCGGACGCCGGAGAGCCAGAAGGGCGACGTGGAGGGGTACCCGCTGACGAAGCGGCCCTTCGAGTACTTCAAGAACTTCTACGCCGACACCGCCTGCTTCGGCGCCGGGGACGCGCTCCGGACCTCGATCCGGTTCCACGGCCATGACCGGGTGGTGTTCGCGTCGGACAGCCCGTACGACCCCGAGAAGGGCCCGGGCTTCATCCGCGCGACGATCCAGAACATCGAGGAGCTGGACCTCGGCGACGACCAGCGGCAGGACATCTACCACGACAACGCCGTCCGGCTGTTCGGCCTGACCGGGGTGTGAGGGTCTGACCCGCGGCAGCGGCCGGCACCCCGGGAAGGGTGCCGGCCGCGGCACGGCAGAGCGCGGGTCAGGCGCCGGAGGGGGCGAGCGCGATGTCGAAACGCGTCCGCGACCAGGTGCCGCCGACGGCCCGGTCGTCAGGGGTGGGCGTGCCGGCCGGTTGCCGCTCGAAGTCCCTGACCAGGGACTCCTTGACCCGAAGACGGCGTCGGAGCCGAGCAGCGGGGCGTGCCGTCGGGGCCGGTGACGGTGCCCTCGACCCAGCACGGCTCGCCGGGGGCGCCGAAGGACAGGTCCCCGCCGTTGGCGATCTCCGGCGCTCCCTCGACGAAGAACGGCCCGACCACGGTCGCCTCGGTCGCCTCAGCGTAGGCCTGGTTGTTGACCGCGATGGTCTGCATGGAGGCGCCGAGCACGTCGGAGAGCAGGATGAACTCCTGGCGCCTGTCGTCGGTGATGTGACCGGCGGCGGTGAGGAACCCGATCGCCCTGCTCCACTCCTCCTCGGTCAGCCGCGTCTCGCGGATGTAGGCGTGGACGTGCCTGACCAGGCCGACCATCAGCTCCTTCAGCCGAGGGTCCCGGCAGGAGTCGAACGAGCGCGCCACCCGTTCGACCAGCTCTTCCTCACGGGCGGCCTGCTCGGCGGACACGTCGGGGCGCGCAGCGGTCATGGTCTCGCTCCTTCCCAGGCCGCTCGGAGCAGAGCGGTGAGGTTCTCCTCGGTGACGGGTGTGGGGTTGTTCGCGGGGACGGCGGCCATGATCGGGGCCACCGCCCTGGCGATGCCGTCCTCCGGGTTGGCCATATCGAGGATGCTGGGACGGCGGCCGGGCATCAAGGTCCGGCAGGGCTGAACCGAGGCGGGGCGACCGCCGTCTCGGCACCGAGCCTCACCGCGTGCGGGAGCGGCCCGCCCCTTACGGAGACGCCGGATGAGAGCCGAGTGATCGCACCAGGTGGTCCCAGACGGCGCGCAGGGCGTGGTCGGAGTAGATGTGGGCGCGCTTGGCCGCGGACTCCTCCGGGCCCGACCAGGTGGGCCATCCGCCCATGGCGTTGGTGAGCAACTGCTGCCGGCAGGCGCGTTCGAGGAGTACGGCGGTGACGGTCGCGGTCTCCAGGTCCGGGCCCACCGTGACGATCCCGTGGTTGACCAGGAACAGGGCATCGGCCTGGCCGAGCTCGGCCGCCACCTCCCGGCCCAGCTCGGGGGTGAGGATCAGGTCGGCGGTGAGGGTGAAGCGCGGGACCTCGGGCGGCACGAACATGTTCGCCGCGTGGCTGACCGGGCGCAGCGGCTGGTTGGCCGCGGCGAGCGCGACGGCGTACGGTGGGTGCGTGTGGACCACGGCGCCGGCGTCGGGACGGGCGGCGAGGACCTCCGTGTGAATCGGGTACTCGCTGTGCCGCGCGCCGTCACCCTCCAGGACGGCGCCGTCGCGGTCGACCAGATGGACGCGCTCCGCCGTGACCTCCGCCAGGCTCCACTCCGCCGCCTTGATCCAGACGCCCCGGCCCTCCGGGTCGCGTACGGACGCGTGACCCCAGATGAGGTCGTCGTGCCCCTGGTCGGCCAGCACACGGGACGCCATGGCGACGAGCTCGCGCGGCGTTGCGGTCATCGATCGATTCCTTCCAGCCGATATGGCCGTCCACGCCGGCCGCCGGGGCGGCCGCATCCGTGTTTCGCCTGGTAGGCGAGCCGGCGGCCGCTAGGCAGGAAGACTAGTGCCGCATCAGGCAACGTTTGCCCCGATGAGGCTCAAGTAATGATTTTTGTGATACCTTTGGCGCCGCCGTGCAGTACTGCGAATTCGAGGAGGTGAGTCCGATCAACGCTGTGACAGGTCGGGGCTCCCTCCTTTGCATGGTCTAGGGAGCGCCCGCACAAGGCATTCCCGAAAGGCTTGAAACGCTGATGCGCTTCATCTCCCAGACGTCGTCGGACGGCGTCACCGAACAGTTCTTCACCCTCGACGAGATCCCCGGCGTGCTGTGGACGCCGGAAGACGCCTGCGGTACTCGTCCCCTGATTCTGCTGGGCCATGGCGGCGGGCAGCACAAGACGGCCCCCGGCAACGTGTCCCGCGCGCGTCGCTACGCCGCCGAGGGTTTCGCGGTCCTCGCGATCGACGCGCCCAACCACGGCGACCGGCCCCAGGACGAGGAGTTCGGCCGGATCGCGGCCGAGATGCGGGCCGGCATGGCCGCCGGTGATAATCCGGGCGCGCTGGTCTCCGGCATGCACAGCTATCTGGCCGATCAGGCCGTCGCCGACTGGCAGGCAGTCCTGACCGCGGTCCAGCGCCTCGACCAGGTCGGCGTCGGCCCGGTGGGCTACTGTGGCATGTCGATGGGTTGCGGGCTCGGCATCCCGCTCATCGCCGCGGAGCCCCGGATCCGCGTTGCTGTCCTGGGCCTGCTCGGCGTGCATGGGCTGGCCGAAGACGCCGCGCGAATCACCGTGCCGGTGCAGTTCCTGGTCCAGTGGGACGACCAGATGGTGCCGCGGGACCAGAGCCTGGCCCTGTTCGACGCCCTGGCCTCGGCTCACAAGACGCTGCACGCGAACCCCGGCAAGCACGGGGATGTGCCGTCGTTCGAAGAGGACAACTCGCTGAGGTTCTTCACCCAGCATCTGAGTTGAGACGAGATCGCAGTGCCCGGCGCGCTGGGCCGGAAGTCGTTTCCGGCCCAGCGCGTTCGGTCCAGACCGTTCGGCATGGCCGAGCGGGTACAGGTGCGAGAGATCGATGACGACGAGGGAAACCGGCTGCTGCGCATCATCCGGTGCGGCAGCCAAGAGCAAGGATCCCGATCGTGAACCTCGGCCCAGGATCCGCGCCACCTACACCCGCACCCAAGGCATACGGCACCTGTTCGCCGCGTTAGACCTGGGCAAGGACAAGATGTACGGGCACATCAAGAAGCGCAAGCGACGCGGAGAGTTCCTGGAGTTCTGCCGCTATCTGCGCAGCCTCTACCCGCCCGAGGTACGCATCGCGATCATCTGTGACAACTTCAGCCCGCACTTGACGACCAAGAAGGACAAGCGGGTCGGCGAGTGGGCAGAGGCGGACAACGTCGAGATCGCCCACACGCCCACCAGCTCCTCGTGGTTGAACCGCATCGAAGCGCAGTTCACCGCGTTGCGCGAATTCACCCTCAACGGCACCGACCACGCCAGCCACCGCGCAGGGCAGCATGATCCGCCCCTATATCGCCTGGCGAAACCGCAACACCGACAACCCACGCCTACGCCGCATCGTGAAGAGGGCAAACGTGGCCTGACGCGGCACGAGGAGGCAGGAGGCGCCGGTGTCGAGAAGTGATCTGCTCTCCTGCGGGAAGCCCGCAGGAGCCCGATATTCGGTCAGCCGTACCGCGATCGCCGCAGGGCGCCCCCGGCGGGGCGTCCCACGCCCGCGGCCGGACCTCATACGTTGAAGATGCTCACACCGCCGGGTCCGACCAGCAGCCCCACCACGATGAGCACGATGCCCCAGAGAATGTCGCGGCGGGCCAGGAGAACGTAGATGCCTGAGATGACGAGAATGACGGCGATGATCCAGAGAAGAGTAGCCATGCTGGGGGACTGCCCGGGGCTCCAGGGCTAAACAAGCGGACACCCGCCACGTCCATCACGCTTTGATCACGGCCTGGTCGGGACGCGGCAGAAACCTGATCTCCGGATGGGTCGCCGCCCGGGCCAGGTAAGCTGCCCGCCTCAGGGCGGGCCGGTGCCGCGGTCCTGCTCGCGGGCGCACACCTCGTCGAGGTCGGGCAACCGGCGCAGGTTCCTGAGCTGCACGGTCACGCGGGGGTTGCCCTTGAGGCGGTGCTCGTTCCGGGCCAGGAACCACCAGTAGCCCGCGGTGAACGGGCACGCCGTGTCGCCGGTGCGCTCGGCCGGGCGGTAGTCGCAGCCGCCGCAGAAGTCGCTCATCCGGTTGATGTAGGCGCCGCCCGCCGCGTACGGCTTGGTGGCCAGGGTGCCGCCGTCGGCGTACTGGGACATGCCGACCACGTTGGGGATCATCACCCAGTCGTACCCGTCGACGAAGCACCGGTGGAACCAGTCGGCCAGGTCGGCGGGGTGGAAGCCGCGCTGGAGGGCGTAGTTGCCGAGCACCATCAGGCGGACGATGTGGTGCGTGAAGCCGTGGTCGCGGACCTGCTCCAGCGCCCACGACAGGCAGCGGGCCCGCACCGCTCCGGCGTCCAGCTCGCGGAACCACTCCGGCGGCCGGACGTCGGCGGCCAGGCGGTTCTCCGCGCGGTAGGACGGGCCGAGGTGCCAGTAGAGGTGCCAGACGTAGTCGCGCCAGCCGATGAGCTGGCGGACGTACCCCTCGACGCTCGCCAGCGGCGCCCTGCCCGCGCGGTAGGCCGCCTCGGCCGCGCGCACGCACTCCATGGGATCGAGCAGGCCGAGGTTGAGCGCGGCCGACAGCAGGCTGTGCGCCATCACCGGGTCGCCGGCGAGCATGGCGTCCTGGTGGGGGCCGAAGCCGGGCAGCCGGTGGGCCACGAAGTCCGCCAGCGCGGCGAGGGCCTCGGCCCTGGTGGCGGGGAAGGCGCGGGGCGCGTCCCGGCCGACGAAGGCCACGTCCCCGTCGCGCTCCCACCGGGAGAGGTCGTGACGGACCCGCTCGTCGATCTCGTCCTCCGCGGGCCGCCAGGGGCGGGGCGCCTCCAGCCCGCCCGGGGGAGGGGGCTGCCGGTTCTCGGTGTCGAAGTTCCACCGCCCGCCGGCGGGTTCGGCCCCGTCCATGAGGACGTCCAGCCGCCGCCTGGCGTCCCGGTAGAAGTCCTCCATCAGCAGGCGCCGGCGCCCGCGCTCCCGCGCCCACCGGGCGAACTCGGCCTGCGAGCTGGCGAATCCGCGCGGCTCCAGCACCGTGACGTCGGGCAGCCCGGCGACGAAGCCCGCCGCGGCGTACGAGGTGGGACGGCACACCGTCAGCGGCTCGCGTACACCGGCGAGCGCCTCGCCGTAGGTGTCGCATGGGCGGAAGACGGCCTGGTCACCGAGCTCGGCCGCGCGGTGCCGCAGCGCGGAGAGCACCAGGTGGGCCTTCTGACGGTGGAACCGCCTGCGACGCAGCACGGCCCGCGACTCGATCAGCAGCACCGGCTGGCCGGCCGCGTCCAGGAAGTGCTCCCCGAGCTGGTCCGCGAAGATCCAACGCCTGCCGCCGGTGCCCATCGCCCACTTCCCCGTACGAGACTCCCCGCACCACTACGTACCGCTCGTGTGAGGGCGGCACGCCCGGCACAACGTAAAGGCCGGGTGGGCGGAAGCCGGGGGTCACCCCCTGAGGCGAGCCTCCGGGGCGTCGGCGAGGCGGTCGCGGAGCATCAGCGGCGGCCGGGACGCCAGCAGGACCAGGCAGCCGACCAGCAGCGTTCCCCAGGCGGGGCCGCCCTCGACCACCGTGACGGCGACGGTGAGGAGCACACCGAGGACCCAGCCGGCGAAGGCGGCCAGGACGAGGGCGGGCAGCGGGCGGCGTGCCAGGCCCGTGGCGGCTGCCAGCGACAGCGTCAGGCAACTGGCCGCCGCCGTCGCACAGGCCGCCACGAAGGGCCTCGCCGTGCCGGGCGGATCGGCGGCCGTGAAGACCGTGGCGGCGATCGCGCCCAGCACCAGGAAGCGGATCAGGCAGAACCACAGGTAGCGGCGGGCGGTCGCCGGATCCGGTGGTTGCCGCCGCAGGCGGACCCAGCGCCGGCGGGGCTGGGGCAGGCGGGTCCGGTGCCGGCGGGGCCGGGGCTGGCGGGGCCGGGGCTGGCGCGGGCTGGTCACCAGGCGACCACCCCGGACGGTGGCCACCTGCCGCCCGTCCAGTGGTCGTTGCCGTTGTTCTGCGTGCGGAAGACGGTCGCCGCGTCGGACATCTTGCTGATCGCGTACGCGGCGGCGCCGGCGACGGTGACCAGGAACTCCGCGATGATGCCGACGGTGTAGAGGATGGCGGGGACCGTCCCGACGATGCTGACGATCCCGATGATCGCGGCGACCGCCTCCCCGATGAGGATCGCCAGGGCGGTGCCGAACGCGACCCAGAAGACGATCAGTGCCCAGCGGCAGTCGTTCAGGGCCTTGGAGATCTCCTCCGCCGAGGTGGAGTACTGGCGGAGCGCCGCGCCCTGCGGCGCGTTCGGCTCCAGGACCTTCTTGTACTGCTCGGCGGCATCGCCCTTCCACTTGTCGTCCACCCGCATGTAGGTCTCGGTGAGCTTGCCCGCCTGGGAGCTGACGCCGTTCTGGATCCTGTCGCTGAACGTCGTGGCGGCGTCGTTCAGCCGCCCGGGGTCGCCGGGGTCGGAGAAGAAATCCGAGACCTCCCTCCACAGCCTCCCGCACGCCTCGCAGAACCTGTCCCAGGCGTCCTGGAGCGGCTTGACCGCCCACGCCAGGAAGCCGGGAACGCCGTCGAGGAAACCGTTGACCTTCTCGCGCAGGTCGTCGAACGTCGACTCCAGTTGGGTCAGTTGGCCGTCGATGTTCCTCATCAGCAGGGCGAACTCGGTCATGTCAGAAGTTCCACCCTTCCTTGACGTCGCGGACCAGTTGCCGGTTGCGCGCTTCCATGCCCTCGTACACGCGGATCACCGTGGTGAGCTTGCCCTCGACGTCCTGGAAGGTCCTGTCGGCCTGCTGGGCGAGGCCGTGCAGGGTGTCGTTCAGGGTCGCGTAGGTGGTGTCCGCGTCGCCCTGCCTGCCGAGATAGCCGAACGCGTTCCGCACGCTCCTGAGCTCCGCGAGGGTCTGCGCGGCCGTGTTCATGGCCTCGGCGACCTGCTGCCAGGTCTCAGCGTCCTTACGCATCTCGTCGAGACGCGTCTCCAGTTCACTCAATGTCGTCCTTGTCAGAAGGGGAGGCCGAGGCCGCGGGTCAGCGCCTTGAGCTCGCTCGTCACCTTGGTCAGTTGCCGCAGGCCGGGTACGGTCTCCGCCGCGGGCCGGGCCTGCCTGTCGGTGATGACCTGGTTGGCCCGCTCGAAGGCGCCGCCGAACTCCTCGGCGAGGCGGGTCTCCCTGGCGGTGCGCAGCCAGGCGGGCTCGGTGGCGACTCCGGTGACGACCTCGCCGGTCAGGGTCAGCGTCACCCTGCCGGTCCGGCTCTTGATCGTCACGGCGGCCGGCGTGGCCCGCGCGGCGTCCCGCCGGGCGGTGGTCAGCGCCGTCGCCAGTTCGGCGAACAGCAGGTTGGCCTGACGCAGTACGGTCTCCGCGTCGAGGCCGGGCGCGGGCACGGCCGGGAACTCCGGGACCGGCGGGAGCCCGGTGGCGGGCGGGATGACGCCCTCCTCGGGCAGCATGCCGGTGAAGCGTGCCAGCACCGCGTTGGAGATCGCCTCCAGGACCGCCTGGTCGAACGCCTCGAACGGCAGCGCCTTCTGCCACGGCCGCCGGAAGGAGAGGCGGTCGAGGGTGCCGTCGGGTGCCAGCGTGACCGCGATCGTGCCGGACCCGTCCTCACCCGTGGCCGGCCCGGCGTACCGCTGCCGGGCCGTTCTCAGGGCATCGGTCAGGCCGCCGATCTCGGCCAGGACCGTCCGCGCGCCGCCGAACAGGTCGAGCGGATCGACCGGCGGCCGAGGCACCGGCGGTGTGACCGGACCATCGGGCAACGGGCGCCGCGCGATCCCGGCATCCGCGACGGGAGCCCGCTGCGGCTGCGGCTCGGCGGCGGGCGTCTCCGCCGCCGGAGCCACCTCAGAGGGCTCCTCGGCCCGCGACGTCAGCCGCTCGCGGACCTCCTCCGCGCTGCCGGGGGCGAACGGGGTGCTCCAGTTGAGCAGGTCGTGCAGCCTGTTGGCGCGATCATCTCCAGATTCCATGCGGACCCTTCGCGTGCGGTGAACGAGCGCGGACGATCACACAAAGTACCCGGCGCTTTATGCGGATTCAGCGCCATTGACGCGGTTTTGATGCGTATTGACGCGCGCCATTTGCCGGTTATGGCCGCCAATCGGCTCTCGCCGTATATTTCCCGTGATCGCGCGTGGCGGTACGGGCGGTATTTCCGCCTCCCGGCCAGGGACGACAGATCCCGTTGGGGACCCGGAGACAAGTCAGGACATGGGGCAGACTTGGCGGGAAGCGCTCGCCGGCATCCTCACTGTCAGGGCAGGAGGTCGTCGAGCGTCGGATGCTCCAGGGCCGGGTAGCGGCGCGAGCCGACCCCGGCGTCCTTGAACCCGCTGGAGGTCGCCACGCAGACCACCGGCCCGTCGAAGTCACGCCGCAGCTTCCGGTACGCCGCCAGCCCCGCGGCCCCCGACAGCTCCTGCCACAGCCCTTCCCGGGCGAGCTCGCGCTGCGCGGCCCGCATCTCCCCGTCGGTCACCAGCACCGCCTCGCCGCCGCTGTCGCGCACGGCCACCACACCCCGGTGGCCGCCGACCGGCCCGGCGATGGAGTAGGCGTCACTGGGCCCCAGCTCGACGATCGCGGCGGGCGCGCCGGTGGCCAGCGCCCGCGCGTGGGGACCGCCGGTCGCCGGCTCGCAGGAGAAGATCCGCGGGGTCCGTCCGGCCACACCGAGCAGGCGCAGCTCCACGAAGCCCTTCCACACCCCGTACAGCAGCTCGGCGTAGCCGGTGGGCGCGAACACCGCCGCCGGCACCTCGCCGAGCTGCAGGAACAGCTCGTACGCGATCGTCTTGTAGCCCTCGGGCCCGAACGGGTGGCCGGTGTGCGTCACGGTCTGGTTGCTGAGCGGGTGGTAGCCGAGCCGGTCCACGACCTCGCGCAGCAGCGGCCAGCGCCGCTCGACCGGCACGGACACGACCGTGGCGCCGTACGCGCGGGTGAACGCCTGCACGGCCGGCGGCGAGTCGGCCGAGGTCAGCACGATGGCGGGCAGCCCGGCGCGGGCGGCGTAAGCGGCGGCCGAGGCCCCGTGGTTGCCGGACGACGCCACGACCACACCGGGCGCCCCGGAGGCGACGGCGGCGCTGACGGTGACGCGGTTGAGCCGGTCCTTGTGCGACCACGTGGGGTTGCGCGACTCGTCCTTGACGTAGACGTCACCGACCTTCACCAGCGGCGTCCCGCCCTCCCCGAGCGTGGGCGCGTCCAGCGGCGGCAGCAGCGGCGACCACCGCGCGAGGTCCGGCCCGGGCTCTTGGTCGAACAGGCGCCCGTCCACCCGCGCGTAGTCGTAGACGACCTCCAGCGGGTAGGCGATCTCGCTCGTGCTCGTCCTGGGACAGCCCCGGGTCAGCGGCGGGAACAACGGGAACTCGGCTGAGGCGTCGCCCAGCGAACGTTGGCGGAGGGCAAGCGAGGAACCAGTCACACGGACGCATCCTAGTGAGGCCCGTGGCACTCCCCAGAACAAGGTTCCGATCGCCGACCCGCCGCGCGCCGGTGCCGGAATCGGCCATCGGTATGCATGACCGTGACCAAGGGATCCCTCCTCGGCATCGGAAGTTCCAGCCTGCCGGGGAGGAAGCCCGAATCGTGTGAGAGCGCCGCGACATGTGCGGGCCGAGCTTCAGAAGCAGGCACGGAGTGGGCAACGACCCGGAATGCCCGCCCGCCGCCGTGTACTGCCCTGCCCCGTTATCGATTACTGTGCGTACGTCCTGGTGGATCATGCGTGAGTCTGCACGGAGGAACGCGTTGGCGACACATGCGCGGACGGTTGCGGTCATGTCGTATCTCGGGCTGACACTGACGGCTGCCGCGCTGTGGACACCGCCGGCCGCCGCCTCCACCCAGACCGCTTCGGGCTTCGAGGTGCCGAACGGCAACGGCAACAGCCGGAACAGCGGCAATTTCCGAAATTGGGGCCGTGCGGTGAACAGCGGAAACTTCGTCCACACAGATGGCGCGGTGTCCAGCGGCAACACCTTCGGCGGCGGAAACATCGCCAACGGCCCCCAGCGTGTCACCGAGGGCAGAAACGTCAGATCGGCCCGTTGACCACCGATCATCGCCGCCGTCCGGGCTGCGGCGCCATGCACTCGCTGGGATCGTGCATCCACGTCGTGGCCCACACGGCAGCCGAGGCGGATCAGCCGGGCAGGTACGTACGCAAGGCGCTGCCCAGAGCGCTGAATTCCACCGAGGGCAGGATTCCGTCGAGTGAGGCCATGTCGCGTACGGTTCGCGCGTTCCGCTCCATGCAGGGCAGGTCCTTGGGCGGCTTGATGATCCACCGGCGTTCCCGGAGGGTGAAGGCGTCGGTTTGGCCGGGGCTGACGACGGCGATGGGGCCGACGTCGATGTCCTTGCCGTTGGGCTGGTGCATCGTGAGGTTCACAACCCCGACCCACATTTCCGTGAGGCCGGTGGTGTTCA
Organism: Nonomuraea sp. B12E4; assembly: GCF_039871825.1. Lineage (NCBI taxonomy): Bacteria > Bacillati > Actinomycetota > Actinomycetes > Streptosporangiales > Streptosporangiaceae > Nonomuraea > Nonomuraea sp. B12E4. Next base: position 389,862 of record NZ_JBDPME010000001.1, read on the forward strand.
TCGGGCCGACGGTGAGGGTGAATCGCTCGTGCTCTCCTGAAGGCACGGCGAAGCGCAACTCCTCGCTCATGGTGAAGGGCGGCCGGGCCGCGACGTCAACGGGGAAGTCGTAGTTCGCCGCGATCCCCTCGGTGCCTCCCACCGACATGCATGGGGACAGGGTCTCCGAGCTCAGGACCGTGACCGTGGCCGAGGTGAGCATCGCCTCCCCGCTGCCGCGGTTCTTCAGCGTGATATCGATCTTCGGACCGGCCAGGCCGGCGACCTTCCTGGGCTCGTCCTCCGGGCGGAGGGGCACGGTCTCGCCTTCGAGATCGGTTCCCAGGTAGGCGGCGACGGCGGAGACGTCGAGAACGCCGGCGCGCGATGCCTCCCGCCGGCTGATGTCGGCGGAGTCCCTGCCGCTCCGGGCCGAGTCCAGCGCGACGAAAAGGGAGACCACGCTGATGATCACCGCGGCGAGGGCGCAAAGCGCCTGCGGTTCGGTCCAGCCCGATCTCCGGGAGCGCCCGGCCTGCGGGTCGCGGTTGCCTGGCTGCGTCATGACTTCGCCATCTGGCATGGTGTTCCCCGCTCAGACGGGAGACCCGGTGGCCGGATCGAGTGCGCTGATGGTGGGCCCCCACACGTAGACGAGGTCGTTCGCGTAGAAGAGTTGCGAGTCTTTGGCGACCCGGGTCTTCCACAGGAACTCGCCCGTGGCGAGGTCGAGGGCCATGGCCTCGGCGTCAAGGTTGCCGGCGACGGCGAACACGACGCCACGGTCCGCCGCCGCGGGCGTCAGCGGGGCCGGTAGTCGCAGGGTGTGTGCCGCGCGCCCCTTGTGGTCGAAAATCACGGTACGGAAAGTGCCGTCGGCCGCCTCCGCCGTCATCGACACCAGCAGCAGACCGCCCTCGGCGCGAAAAAACGCGGGAGACCTGGGCGCGGCAAGCGGATGACGCCATATTTCGGTGCCGGTGACGCGGTCGTAGGCGCGGATATGCGTACGGTCGCAGACGCACAACTGCCCACCCCGGATCGTCAGGTCGGTATGGAGATTCTTGGGACGGCGTCGCCAAAGGCGCCGGCCGGTCGCCCGGTCGACCACGGTGAGCCCCGAAGTGTCGTCGGGACCCGTACGAGACGCCACGGCGACGATTTCCGGGTCGGCGATGACGTGGTCGACGTGTTCGGCGTCGAGGTCGAGCGTCCAGAGTTCGTTTCCCGTACTCGGATCCAGGGCGGTGAGTGCCGCGCCACGGCGAAAACGGCAGAACAGGATGATGCCCGGCAGGACGTCCATTCTCGCCGCCTCAGGCTTTTCCGGTGTGTTCTCCGGCCAGCTCCAGGAAAGGCGGCCGGTGGCCGCGTCCAACGTGCGGACCTGGCCGTTGGTCTCGCAGTGCACCAGACGGCCGGACACACGGGCGGAAATGACGTCAGGCTGATGGGAGGTCCATTTCGTGGCGCCCGTGGTCGCGTCCAGCGCGGTCACGAAAGAATCGGCCGGCCGGCCGTAGGACACCTCTCCGCGGATGCCCTGAACGACGACGAGATCGCCGTCCGCCTCGGGATCGCCGAGGGAGGTGATCGGTTTGCCGTCCGGGTCCGGCGGGATGGTGACGTGCCACAACTCGCGTCCGGTGCGCGTGTCGATCGCGACGACGTCACCGGACGGGGTCGAGGCGTAGAGGGCACGAGAGGAGATGGCCGGCAACGAACTGCCGTCCGGCCTGGGCGCCGGCCATCGGGATTTCACGGTGGCGGCTCTGGAAGGGGTCTGCCGATATCCGGCCGTGCCGTTGCCGGTCCCACACGACGCTGAGCAGAGAACGGCAGCGCCGATGAGAAATGCGCGCCGGGTGACTCCAGCAGCCGGATGGGGATGCACCTGATTCTCCTTTCCGCCCGCGTGTCAGTCGCGTGGGTGCCGTAGCCGGTCTCGCCCGGTCCAGCCTGGATGCTAATCCATCAATAGGGCGCGGTGTGCATTTTCAGCGAATCAGCCGGTGGTGGGTTTGCTGGCAAATGACAGTTGTTGTCTATTGAGGCGGGAATTGCCCGCCGCGGAACAGCCGGAAAACAGCGGGCCCTTATCGTGAATAAAGCCGTTGGTGTATCAGCCCTCGCCGCGGCGACGGGCCTGGCGTACGCGGACCTCCCCGTCGCCGTCCGTGCCGGCAAGGCGAGTCGCGCGCCACCGCGGCTCTGCGGACACCTTGGTATGGTGCCCGGGTTGTACCGCTGGGAGGGTGCGGAAGCGCGCAAACCAAGAGGGGCAGGCGACGATGCAGGTGTCAGAGGGCGCTCGGGCCATGGCCGCGGCCAGGTCGATCGCCTCATCGCTTGGTCTGAGGGCCGACGACGCGATCGTTCTTCATGACTCGAACAAGCTCACTCTGCGGCTGCTGCCGTGTGACGTCCTGGCCCGGGTGGCACCTGTGGCGCATCAGACCGCGGGGTTCGAAATCGAGCTGGCTCAGAGGCTCGCCGAATCCGGGTGCCCGGTGGCCGCTCTCGAGCCGCGCGTGGAGCCACGTGTCCACGAGCGCGATGGCTTCGCGGTCACGCTGTGGACCTACTACGAACCTGCGACGCCTCATGAGGTCTCACCAGCCGACTATGCCGCCGCTCTCGAACGGCTGCACGCCGGCATGCGCAAGGTCGATGTCCCGACGCCGCGCTTCACGGATCGGGTCGAGCAGGCTCAGCGACTCGTGGCGAGCCGCGACCGCACGCCGGCGCTCGCGGACGCGGACAGGGAGCTCCTCGGCGACACCTTACGGACCCTGGGACGGGCCATCGGCGAGCGCGGCGGCGCCGAGCAGCTCCTGCACGGCGAGCCGCACCCGGGCAACGTGCTCACCACGAAGGACGGGCTGCTGTTCGTGGACCTCGAGACGTGCTGCCGTGGGCCCGTCGAATTCGACCTCGCCCATGCGCCCGAAGAAGTCGGCCGGCACTATCCAGGCGTCGACCAAGGACTGCTGCGCGAGTGCCGGATCCTCATGCTGGCGATGGTCACGACGTGGCGCTGGGATCGAGATGACCGGCTCCCGAACGGGCACCGGCTGGCCGCGGAGTGGCTCAGCCAGATCCGGGCAGCGCTCGATCGAGACGGGCTGGACGCCCGCGGCTGACCGCGGGCCGGGCGAACGTCGCCGGTCGCGGCGGCGAACCCCGGCCTTGTGGTCCACCGGTTCAAGGTGGGCCTGGGCGGGACGACGCCTGGCGCCGTCGCGCCGGGTTCGCGGCAGGATGACCGGAGCCTCCGTGGACCGTTCGGCCTCCGTCACATCGCGAGCAGCAACCCAACGCCCTGCGCCGCCCTGGAGCCTGTCACGCCAACCCCGGGCGCGCACGGTGTCCATCGGGCCGCCGAAGACCTCCCCGCGTACGGAGCCCGCACGATCGATGAGCCCGACCCGCGTGCCGCCCGCGGCCCGCGGGACGGCGGTACGGATCGGCGGCTGTCACGAGCGGCATGATCGGCGATCGGGAGGCCGGCTCGGTCGTCTCCGGCACCGTTCACATGCTCGTACACGGCCTGCGAGCCCGGTAAGACTGATCTCGCGCGCTCGCCTGATGAGTACGCGACCCGTACCCGGACCCCGGGGATCCGGGTACGGGTCCTGAACGGTTTTGACCGGCGAAAAGCTTGTCGAGCCGGATCCGATCCGCCCGGAATCACACCGTTCGGGGGCTATGTCGGCCCCTTCTGGCCGAACGGTGTCACCCGCCGACCTGATTCGCCATGGAACCGGAACCGGACTTACGACCGTCCCCTTGATAGATGGGTATTATCCGACCGCGTACGTACCGCATCCGTCCCGTGACACCCCGCAAGCCGACTCCGCTGGACCACCCCCGTTCGACAAGGAGTAAGACTCGGTGAATCCGCACGCACTTGCCCACCGGGCACACCGACATGGCTGGGACGTGCAAACCATCCCGCGATCCTCCGGCCCTGTGGTCATCCTGCAACGCGACGGCTGGCGACTGGAGATCGCGTTCGACGGTCACGCTCCCAAGGAGGCCACCGCCAACCAGGCCGGACAGAAGGTCGGCCGGCAGCTCAACCTTCGCTCCATCAACGATTTCGTGCACCACCCCGGAACGGATCGCTTAACCCGCCACGACCAGCGACGCACCACCCACCGTAAGAGCAACCACAAAGCGGGCGATCAGGACACCTCACGGGATGTCGAAGCCCAGCGCCCCGGCCAGGACAACGGCAGGCCACGGACCGGCGAGCACCAGGACCGCGACCCCACCGGCTCCGAATGACCGCCAGGCCGGGATGACCAAGCAGCGGTCACGATGCCTGCCATGATGGCGAGCGCGCCCGCGGGCGCATCGTGACAAGCGCGGTTCCCCGCGCCGGCGACATCTTCGTGCCGCCCGCGTCAACGCCGAACCCCCGCCTCACCCGGCGCCGCCCTCGAAGGGGTCACCGACGACCCTGGCGAGCGTCGGGGCGACATCGTCGTACCCAAGGGAGGCGACGGCCTGGCAGCGGGCGACACGCATGGTGGGCTGGCACGCCCGGAACCTGGGTCCAGATCGGGTGACGCCTACTCGAACAGGGACGGGTCTCCCGTGCCCAGGCGAAGGATCTCGGGCTCGTCCTGCGAGAGATCGACGACGGTCGTCGGGGTGGCGCCGCATTCGCCGGAGTCGAGGACGGCGTCCACCACGTAGTCCAGCTTCTCCTTGATCTCCCAGCCCTGGGTCATGGGCTCGGTCTCGTCGGGCAGCAGCAGCGTGCTCGACAGCAGCGGCTCGCCGAACTCGTCCAGCAGCGCCTGGGTGACGACGTGATCAGGGATCCGGACGCCGACCGTCTTCTTCCGGGGGTGCAGCAACCGCCGCGGCACCTCCTTGGTCGCGGGCAGGATGAACGTGTAACCGCCGGGAGTCGCCGCCTTGACCAGCCGGAACACCGCATTGCTCACATGCACGAACTGGCCGAACTGGGCGAAGTCCCTGCAGATCAGCGTGAAGTGGTGGTCGCTGCCGAGGTTGCGGATCTCCCTGATCCGGTCGATCCCGTCCTTGTTGCCCGGCCGGCACCCCAGGGCATAGCACGAGTCGGTCGGATATGCGATCAGCCCGTCCGAACGCAGGAGATCGACGACCTGGCCGATCAGGCGAGGCTGGGGATTGTCCGGGTGCAGATCAAAGTACTTGGCCACCCTCGGATCTTAGGAGCGAACCACCCCATCGCATGACACGCACCCACTCGCTGGGCATGGGGCGAGCTGAGGCTGTGGCCCGTCCATCGGGTTCGCCCCGTCACCGGCGCGGCCCTGCTCGTGGGTGCGGACTGCGCCAGTTCGGTGCCTTTCGCGCCGGCTTGGACTCCGCTTGCGAGCGCCGGCTTGGACTCCGCTTGCGATCCGGCCCAACCGTCGAACCCCGTGCCCGTCATTGGGTTTGGCTTGTGTGGAGCAGGACGTCGAGGTGCTGTTGCACGACGGGCCGGGCGTCGGAGGCGACCTTCTTCACGTCCGGGTGCGTTCCCTCGCGAAGCTGCTTCTCTATGGCCGAGAGGGTCTCGCGATGGCCGTCGATCTGAGAGGCCAGCCAGGCCTTGTCGAAGTCCTTGCCGCTCTTGGCGGTCACCTTGGCGAGCGCGGTGCGTTGCTGAGGGCTTGGCTCGCTCGGCAGTTCCACGCCGGCTTGGCTGGCCTGCCGCGTGATGGCGCTGTCGAGGCTGGTGTGGTCCGTGACCAGCAGCGCGCCCACGGCGCGGACCTCATCCGTGGCCGCCTCGGCGGCGGCGTGCCCGGCCTGGATCTCGGCCAGGTTGCCCTGGTGCGCCTGGATGAGGAACGCACGGTCCTGTTCGCTGATCTTCGGTGCGGCGACCGCGCCCGCGGCCACGAGAGGCGCCACCGCTGCGACGGCGATCGTGATCATCATTCGTCTGGCCATGGATGCCCTCCACCAGTAGGTCCATTGGGCCCCGGTCAGATGCCCCGCGCCGATGAGGTGAATCCGCATGCCGACCGGTTGGGCGCTTTCGTGGCGGAGTCTTGGAAATGAACATCCGACGGCCGGGAGAATCACAGACGGACGAAGGGGCCATCATGACCGAGGCATCCCGCTGATCGGCCGGGCGACCGCGCGGGGGCCCGCCGCCAAGGCCGCCGCCGACGTCCAGGCCGCGCGGGGAGTGGGTGCGCCGGCATCGCTGAAGACGCCACGGCCGAACGTTGTTACACGAAAGCGGATTCGTCATATAGTGTTCGGTCAAGAAGGCAAGCTGGAGACCGCAGGAGAAGAAGCACACAGGCCGTGGCCGCATCGGAAGGTCGCCCGTCGACGTGGACTTTTCTCACCCATCACGCCCGCGTGCTGGTCGAGATCGCCCGCGATCCCGATGTGCGGCTCCGTGACATCGCCGACAAGATCAGCATCACCGAGCGGGCGGTGCAGAACATCGTCTCCGATCTCTACGAGGCGGGATACCTGACCCGCGAACGGATCGGCCGGCGCAACCGCTACAGCCTCAACCTGGACCAGCGCTTCCGCTACCCGACCGAGGCCGATCTGCCCATCGGCCTGCTGATCGGCACCCTCATCGGCCGCGACCTGCCGGGCACTCCCGGTGACGCGGCACCGGCGAGTGACTACCGCGCCAAACCGACGTACGACACCGGCCCGGAGAAAACCGAACCTGGGTCTCCCTAGGAAGGGGCGCGAAGTGTGAGCCTGGCGATCGAGGTCATCCCGATGACCGATCCCGTCATCGAAACCGAGGTGGCCGGCGAACTCGGCTTCGCCGGCGCTTCCGAGCCGGCCGCTGGACGTGGCCGCGGGCGAGCACTGCTTGTTCGGCGTCAAGCTGACCGCGGACCGCGTCCACGCGGTTGTGACCGACCTGCGCGCGCAGATCGTCGCGGCCCGCGACGAGCCGATCTCCGACCACCGCCCCGAGGCCGTGTGCCATCAGATCAAGGGGCTGCTCGATGAGCTGGCCGGCAGCGGGCAGACGCTCGCCGGGGCCGGCGTCACGCTCGGCGGCGACGCCCGCTCGGCGGCCCCGCTCGGCGGCGAGCGGCCGGTCGACTCCGCGTATCTCGGCTGGCGGCAGGTGCCGCTCAAGTCGCTGCTGGAGCGGGCTCTGGGCGTCCCGTGCGTGGTCAAGAACGACGTGGCGGCGCTGGGCCACCAGCATCACTGGTTCGGGGCGGCCCGCGGGCTGCGCGACTTCGCGCTCGTCTCGATCGGGGCGGGGATCGGCTACGCCCTGGTCGTACACGACCATCTGGTGACGGCTGCCGAGTCGGACCTCGGCATGTTCGCCCACCTGGTGCTGAACGCGGGTGGGCCGATGTGCGGGGAGGGCCACCGCGGCTGCGCCTCGGCCTACCTGGCCAGCGAGTCCATCGTGACCGCCGCCAGGCAGGGGCTGCGGCGGCCGGTGACGTACGAGGAGGTGATGCGCCTGGCCGCGGAGGGGGACAGGGTGTGCCGCGTCGTCGTCGCCGAAGCCGCGGACGCGCTCGGCCGGCTCATCGCCCATGTCGCGACGTTCTCCATGGTCAAGACGGTGATCGTGGCCGGTGAGGGCGTGGAGCTGGCCCGCGTCGCCAAGGACGGCCTCGACCGCGCGCTCAGCGCGAACCGCCGCGGGCAGGCCGGCTCGGTCGACGTGCTGATCGAAGCGGACACCTTCCGCGAATGGGCGCGTGGCGGCGCGGTGGTGGCCATCCAGAGTTTCGTAACCGGCAGCGACTGATCAGCGGCCGCGACACCCCTGTTGGAGAGAGCATGTATTTCGGCGGAGACTACAACCCCGAACAGTGGCCGGAGGACGTCTGGCTGGAGGACGTCCGGCTGATGCGGGAGGCGAAGGTCAACCTCGTCACCGTGGGGGTCTTCTCCTGGGCCCGGCTGGAGCCGTCGGAGGGCGTCCACGACTTCGGCTGGCTCGACCGCGTCATGGACCTGCTGCACGGCAACGACATCCAGGTCAACCTGGCGACCCCGACGGCCTCCCCGCCGCCCTGGTTCGGCCTGGCCCATCCGGACGCGATGCCGGTGCTCGCCGACGGGACCCGGCTCACCCATGGCAGCCGTGACACGTACTGCGTCAACGCGCCCGCCTACCGGGCGGCCTCGCGCCGTATCGCGACGGCGCTCGCCGAGCGGTACGGCGCCCACCCGGCGACGGCCATGTGGCACGTGCACAACGAGTACGGCACGACCTGCCACTGCGATCACTGCGCGGCGGCCTTCCGCGCCTGGCTGCGCGAGCGGCACAAGTCCCTCGACGCGCTCAACGACGCGTGGACCACGGCGTTCTGGAGCCAGCACTACTCGGCGTGGGAGCAGATCATGCCACCGCGGACCACCCAGTACCGGTCGAACCCCGCCCACCTGCTGGACTACCGCCGTTTCTGCTCCGACGCGCTGCTCGCCCACTATCGCGAGCAGCGCGACCTCCTGCGCGTCCACGGGCGGCAGCCGGTGACCACGAACTACGTCATGGCCGGGTGGACGCCGCTGGACCACTGGAAATGGTCGGCCGAGGTCGATCTCGTCGCGATCGACCACTACACCGACGAGCCCGGCGACGGCGGGCTGGCCCAGGTCGCCCTCGCCTCCGACCTCGCCCGCTCCTGGGCGCGCGGCAAGCCGTGGATGCTGATGGAGCAGGGTGTCGCGGCCATGTACACCCCCGAGGGGACGCTCCCGCTGGAGCCGGGCGAGCACGCGCGGCGCAGCCTCGAGTACGTGGCCCGCGGGTCCACCGGGGTCCTGCACTTCCAGTGGCGCGCCTCCCAGGGCGGGGCGGAGCAATGGTGCCAGGGCATGGTCCCGCACGCGGGCGCCGACAGCCGGGTCTTCCGTGAGATCGCCGACCTGGGCCGGACGCTCGGCACCCTGCCGCCCGCGGAGCCCGCCGCGGCCGAGGTGGCCGTGCTCTGGGACGACGAGGCCGCCTGGGCGCTGCGGAACCCGGCCCTGCCCGTGGCCGGCCTGGACTTCCGCGCGTCGGTGGGGCAGGCGCATCGGGTGCTGTGGCAGCGGGGCCTGGCCGTCGACTTCGTCCACCCTTCTCACGATATTTCGCGCTATCGGGCGGTGTTGGTGCCGTCCCTGTACCTGATCTCCGACGAGGCCGTCGCCAACCTCACCGCGTACGTCGAGGGCGGGGGCACCTTGATCGTGTGGTACCTCAGCGGCATGGCCGACCCCGACACCCGCGTCCGGCTGGGCGGCTACCCCGGCGCGTTGCGCGACCTGCTCGGCGTCCGCGTGGAGGAGTTCCGCCCGCTGACCGGCCCCGTCGCGCTCTCCGACGGGACGGCTGGCACCTTCTGGAGCGAGACCGTGCAGCTGACCGGCGCCACGGCGATCCTGACCTACGCCGGTGGAGGCCCGGCGGTCACCCGGCACCAGGCGGGCGCGGGCACCGCCTGGTACATCTCGACCAGGCTGGACGCGTCCGGACTCGCGAACGTTCTGGCACAGGCCGGCGTCTAGCGACGTGGCGGGATCACGGTCGCCTCAACCCCGGGGGATCGCGCCGGGAGAGAGGCGGGCGTCGCCGGCCGGGGCGCCGGGGCCGCCGCCCTCGTCGACGAGCAGCTCCAGCACCGGGATCGCGGCGTAGAGCAGGTCGCGCTGCTCCGGGGTGAGGTGGTCGAGGCGCTGGGCCAGCAGCGCGGAGCGCTCCCGGCGGATCGTGGCGAGCCTCTCATGGCCCGCGGCGGTCGCCCTGATGAAGAACGAGCGGCCGTCCTGCCGGTCGGGCTCCTTGCCGATCAGTCCCGCCCGCGTGAGCGGGGTGAGGGTGCGGATCATCGACGGGGCGGCGACCCCTTCGAGAGCGGCCAGCTCACCCGGCCGGATCGGGCCGTACTGCTCGATCCTGGCCAGGGCCGACAACTGGGCCGGGGTGAGATCCTGCTCGCCCAGCGACTGCACCATCTGGCGGTGCAGCCTGGCGATCACGAGCCGGAGCCGGCCGATCGCCGCCGAGTCGTGCTGCCCGGTACGGTCGGACATGCTGCCTCCGGCCTCTCACTCGCGGACCCGGGGATCGGTCACCCCACGCCGTCCGGTCGCCGAATCGTACCGCGCTCCTTGAGGAGCGAGGCGACGGCGGCGATCAGCGAGATGACGATGGCCAGCCAGAAGACCACGACGAGGCCGTCGTGGAAGGGGCCGGAGATCAAGTCGGGGAAGAACCGCCGGCCGGTGAGCGTGTGCGCGTTGGCCGCGGGCAGCGCGCTCAGCGTGTGGCTGCCGAGCAACTGCTGGATCGGGTTGTAGCCGAGGAACGCGGCGAACAGCGTACCGACCGGTGGCAGTGCGGCGATGGCCTGCGCCGACTGGGCGGGCACCCCCTGTGCGACCAGCCCGGAGCTCAGCGTGTGCGGCAGCGATCCGGCCAGGCCGGCCACCATCAGTGAGAAGAAGACGCCGATCGACAGCACCATGCCCGCGTTCTGGAACGTGGCCCGCATGCCGGAGGCCGCGCCCCTGGCCTCCGCCGGGACGCTCGACATGATCAGCGACGTGTTCGGCGCCGCGTACAGGCCGCCGGCCAGGCCGTTGAGGAAGATCAGCGCGGCGAAGCCCCAGTAGTTGAAGTCGGTCGGCAGCACCAGCAGCCCGAGGAACGAGGCGGCCATGACGACGAGGCCGCTGGCGGCGAACATCCGCGCGCCCAGCTTGTCCGACAGGTGCCCGGCGAGCGGCCCGGCGGCGAGGAAGCCGACGGTCAGCGGCACCATGTAGATGCCGGCCCAGAGCGGGGTGTCCTCGTAGTCGTAGCCGTGCAGCGGCAGCCAGATGCCCTGCAGCCAGATGATGAGCATGAACTGCAGCCCGCCGCGGGCGATCGAGCCGAGCAGCGTGGCCGCGTTTCCGCCCGTGAAGACCCGGTTGGCGAAGAGCTTCAGCGGGAACATGGCGTCCTTGGTCCTGCTCTCGATCACGCAGAAGATCGCCAGGACGGCGACGCCGCCGATCAGCCCGGCCAGCACCCACGGGTTCGTCCAGCCCATGGTGCTGCCGCCGTAGGGCTGGATGCCGTACGTGATGCCGGCGAGCAGCGCGGTCAGGCCCACCGCGAACGTGATGTTGCCCCACCAGTCGATCCTGGCCCGCTGCCGCGCGCCGTTGTCGTGCAGCGAGCGGTACGCCCAGATGGTGCCGATGATCCCGATCGGCACGTTGATCCAGAAGATCGACCGCCAGTTCCACTCGGCGAGCAGCCCGCCGAGCACCAGCCCGATGAACGACCCCGCGATGCCGGCCACGATGTTGACGCCGAGAGCCATGCCGCGCTGCCGGGCGGGGAAGGCGTCGGTGATGATCGCCGCGGAGTTGGCCATCAGCATCGAGCCGCCGACCGCCTGCGCCACCCGCCAGATGATCAGCCACAGCGCGCCCGCGCCGGCCGCGTAGGGGTCGAGCGACAGGGCCACCGAGGTCACGGTGAAGATCAGGAATCCGGCGTTGTAGATCTTGGTCCGGCCGTAGATGTCGCCGAGCCGGCCGAGGCTCACCACCAGCACGGCGGTGACCAGCATGTAGCCCATCAGCATCCAGAGCAGGTAGCTGACGTTGCCGGGCTCCAGGGGGTCGAGCCGGATGCCGTTGAAGATCGCCGGTAGCGAGATCAGGACGATGGAGCTGTTGATCGTGGCGATCAGCGTGCCCAGCGTCGTGTTGGACAGCGCCACCCACTTGTAGCGGGGGTGATCGGAATCGATCTTCGGCGTCCTTCGCGGTCTGCGTTCCCGGGGGGTCCCGATCACGCCCTCGGCCTGCATCGATGTGTCTCCTGCCGGTCGATTCACTTACTTAACGTCAACTAACTATATGGGATGCTTCTTCGCATGGGACAGGCGAGGTCGGGGTTCGGGGCGCGGGGCGGGGATTCCGGCGGAGGCGGCGACCTCACCCGGGCCGCCGACCGGCTCGACCGGCCGCACAGCCCGCACGGCCCGCACAGCCCGCACAGCCCGCACGGCCCGACCGCCGCGCGGCCGGGTCGCGCGGCCGGGCCGCGCAGTCGGGGCGCGCAGTCGGGTGGTGACTCGTCGCCCGAGGCGGCCATGAGTGATGGCCCTTGTTGACGCCTGTGTAATGTCGCCAAGGCCAATGGCATGTCGCGGGCATCAACGGGCCACTGTTATTCCATGCGGCACTCGCTCTTCAGGTGCCTGGGATAATGTCATATCATCGTGGTGCGCGAAGAATGAATACGGCGCCGACCGTTGTCTTGTGAGACGCCGGTCGGCGCCTGGGTGTGCGTGCACCTCGGGGTTGCCTGCCGAGCTAGCCGAGGTGCCGCATTTTCATCAGTACGTCGAGGAGCAGAAGCAGTTGCTGGATGAGCAACAGTTGTTCTTCGACGCTCAGGCTGAGGAACACAGGCTCTCCCTTCTCAAACCCTGACTGATGGGTTGTCGGCTCAAGGTTTGTCCGGCCGACCCACATCGGACGTCAACCGGTTGGAGAGTGTCGCATTCACCAGCTTGAACAAATCGTAGTGCCATTTGGTGTGGCTCGACAGATCGTCTGCACCAGATTTTGGCAATAGGCGCCCGCCTTGTCCGGTATTAGTTGACTTTATCGGAACATTCCGCTTTACCGGCTTCGAGTGATATGTGTCATGGGGGCGGTGAAGGGCAAGCCGGGTCGCGGGGGTCGGGATCGTGCCTGGCCGCGACCGGCGAGGGTGGGCCACCACCGGGGAGCGGCCGCATTCTCGCCGCGGGCCCGCGTCTTGCGGCCGGAGTGACGGGCGCGTCTATGATCCCTCATGCCTGCTCTCACGCTTCCCCGCCAGCACGCCCGCACGGCCCGGTTCAAGCTCGGCATCCCCAGGGACTTCACCATCTCCCCGGACGGCGCCCGGGTGGTCTTCCTGCGGTCCTCGGCCGGTGACGACCCGGTGAACCGGCTCTGGACGCTCACGGTGGCCACCGGGGAGGAACGGCTGCTCGTGGACCCCGGCACCCCGTCCGGGGCGGCGTTGCCGGAGGCGGAGCGCGTACACAGGGAGCGCACGCGCGAACGCGCGGGCGGCATCGTCGCCTACGCCACCGACGCCGCCGTCACCAAGGCCGTCTACGCGCTCGACGGCGCGCTGCACACCGCCGACCTGCTCACCGGCGCGGTCACCTCGCTCGATGTGACCGGCTCCGACGCGCGCCTCAGCCCGGACGGGCAGCACGTCTCCTACGTGTCCGGCGGCGCACTGTACGTCGACGGCCGGCCGGTGCTGACACCCGACGGTCCCGACGTGACCTGGGGGCTGCCCGAGCACGTGGCGGCCGAGTCGATGGCCAGGCACCGGGGCTACTGGTGGGCGCCCGACGGCTCCCGCCTGCTGGTGGCCCGCGTGGACAACGCCAGGGTGAGCACGTGGCACCTGTCCGAGCCCGCCGACCCCGGCAGGCCGCCCAGGACCATGGCCTATCCCGCGGCCGGCACCGACAACGCCGACGTGACGCTGTGGCTGGCCACGCCGGCGGGGGAGCGTACCGAAGTGATCTGGGACAGGACGGCGTTCGAGTACGTCGCGGCGGTCTCGTGGACCGAGCACGGCCTGCTGGTGCTGGTCCAGAGCCGCGACCAGCGCACCACCCGCGTTCTCGAGGCCGACCCCGGCACCGGCGCGACCACGCTCCTGCGCGAGGACACCGATGACGCCTGGCTGGAGCTCGTCCCCGGCACGCCCGCCCGCACGGCCGGCGGGGAGCTGGTCTGGACGGTGGACCGCGACGGCACGCGCCGCCTGATGGTGGGAGACGACCTGGTCACGCCGCCCGGCCTGCAGGTGCTGCGGGTCCTGGCGGTGGACGGCGACACCGTGCTCGCGCAGTGCTGCGACGAGCCGACCGAACGCCACCTGTACAGCTACTCCAGGGCCGGCGGGCTGGTCAGGGTCACCTCCGAGCCGGGAGTGCACACCGGGACGCGTGGCGGCGGCGTCACGCTGGCCGTCACCCGCACCCTGGAGGAGCACGGGGCACGCGTCACGGTCACCGGCGGGCGGGCGGCCACGCGGATCACCTCGTACGGCGCGATCCCGGTCCTGCGCCCGGACGTCGAGCTGGTCTCGCTGGGCGAGCGGGAACTGCGCGGTGCGATCATGTTCCCGGCCGGGCACGTGCCGGGCTCGCGGCGGCTGCCGGTGCTGCTCGACCCCTATGCCGGGCCGGGCCTCGCCCGGGTCCAGCGCGGGCTGGACGACTTCGCGGTCTCGCAGTGGTTCGCCGACCAGGGCTTCGCCGTGCTGGTCGTGGACGGGCGGGGCACGCCGGGCCGGGGACCGGCCTGGGAGCGGGCCATCCACCTCGACAAACTGAGCGCGGCACTGGAGGACCAGGCCGACGCGCTGCGCGCGGCCGCCGGCCGCTTCCCCGACCTGGACCTGGGCCGGGTGGCGATCCGCGGCTGGTCGTACGGCGGTTATCTGGCGGCCGCGGCCGTGCTGCGGCACCCCGACGTCTTCCACGTCGCCGTCGCGGGAGCGCCGGTCACCGACGCCCGCCTCTACGACACCCACTGGCAGGAACGCTACCTGGGCCACCCCGACCGGCATCCCGAAGCCTACGACCGCAGCTCCCTCATCGCCGACGCTCCGAACCTGCGCCGGCCGCTCCTGCTCATGCACGGTCTGGCCGACGACAACGTCTTCGCCGCTCACACGCTGACGTTGTCCGCCGCGCTGCTGGCCGCGGGCCGCCCGCACACCGTCCTGCCGCTGTCCGGCGTCTCGCACATGACCGCCCGGGAGGAGGTCGCCGAGAACCTGCTGCTGCTGGAGCTGGACTTCCTGCGGAGCAACCTTCCCGGGCCACCCGCCTAGGATCACGGCCCGCACAGCGGGTTGCCCGGTGGCCGCGGCGTCAGGCGGGGATCAGCTCCTGGCCCGCGGGCGAGGCCCGGTGCCGGGCCGGCCCGGCACATCACGGCGGCCCGGTAGAGATCACCTCACCGTCCCTGTGGAAGGATCAGTACGTGGGCAGGCGCGGGGTGGGACGGCCACGTGCCGTCCCGCGTCCCGAGACCGGCCTGTCCCCGCGCGAGGAGCTCCTGGCGGCGGCGGCCGAGCTGTTCACCGTCAACGGCTACAGCGCCACCACCACCCGGGAGGTCGCCGAGCGGGCCGGGATCCGGCAGGCGACGCTCTACCACTACTTCACGGGCAAGGAGGCACTGCTCGCCGAGCTGCTGGAGAGCACCGTACGGCCGTCGCTGGAGGCCGCGCGCCTGCTCGCCGCCTCCGACGCGCCGGCCGGGGCGCGGCTGTGGGCGCTGGCCCACCGGGACGCGACGCTGCTGTGCACGGGCGAGCACAATCTGGGCGCTCTCTACCTGCTGCCCGAAGCCGACCGCTTCCTCGACTTCCAGGAGTTGCGGACCGCGCTCAGACGGGCCTACGCCGCCCTGCTCGCGCCGCTCACCGCCGGGCTGCCGCAGCCCGAGCGCGACCTGCGCGCGGACCTGGTCTACGCCGTGGTGGAGAGCGTCATCCTGATCCGCAGGAACGTCGCGGCCCATGCGAGGGACGAAACGATGGCGGAGGCGGTGGCCGACGCCGCGTTACGCGTTGGCGGCGTCGGTGAGGGTGACCTCGCCCGCCTGCGGGAGCTGGGCCGCGCGCTGCTTCCCGGCGGCTGACCGGCGATACAGCACGCCTGCGCCCACCGCCGCGGCCAGGAACAGTGCCGTGAACCACTGGAAATACCACTCGCCGCTGACAGGGGCGTACACCTCGGCCCGCGGCCAGGCCAGATTGACGGCCATGCCGGCACCGTAGACCACGGCCAGCACGTTGACCGGCAGTCCCCACCGGCCCAGGGAGAACAGCGGCCCGCCGTTCTCGTCCACCCCCTCCGGGGCCCCGCCCCGCCACGACCCGCGCAGCCGTCGCCACAGCAGCGGCCCGGTCACCATGACGTAGGCGAGGTACAGGGCCACGATGCAGGTGGTGCCGATCGCCAGGAAGGCGTCCGGTGAGAAGAAGTTGATCGCCACGATGAGGGCCGCCAGGACGCCGGTGACCAGGGCGGGGCCGGCCGGCATGCCGGTGCGGGGCGAGACCCGGGCCAGCCGTGCGGCGAAGGGCACGACGCCGTCGCGGGCCATCGAGAAGAGCATGCGCGTCGCGGAGGTCTGGATCGCCAGCGTCGCCACGCAGATCGCCACGACGACGTCGGCCAGCAGCAGCTTGCCCACGCCGTCGCCGAGGGTGCTGGTCAGCACGTATGACAGGCCCTCGGCGGCCAGGCGGCCGTCGGTGAGGCTGGGGGCGGCCAGCAGCGCCGCGAAGACGATCAGGCAGGCGAGCAGCCCGGCCGCGCCGAGCGCGGTGATGATCGTGCGTGGCGCGACGGCGGAGGCCCTGCGGGTCTCCTCGCTCAGCTCGCCCGCGCTGTCGAAGCCGATGAACACGTACGACGCGGCGAAGGCGGCCACCAGCAGGGCGGCGAGGGCGCCACCGGGCAGGCCCGTCTGGAAGGTGATGGCCGGCTCGCGGTCGGCGTGGGTGAGCAGCAGGACGACGATGAGGACCGCGCCGACGATCTCGGCGGTGACCCCGACGACGTTGATCCGGGCCATGATCTTGTTGTCGAGCAGGTTGACCACGGTGGTGGCGGCGAGCAGGAGCACGCCGTACAGCGCGGCGTTGGCGGCGCCGTCCGCCGACACCGGTGAGGGGTCGGTGCCGATCACCTGGAAGCCCGGCCAGATGGCCGGGAGCACCACCTGCAGGGCCAGCGCCGCGGCGGCGATCACCACGACCTGGCCGAGCACCATGATCCAGCCGGCGAACCAGCCGAACGTCGCGTTGCCCATGCGGCTGGACCACTGGTAGATGGCCCCCGAGATCGGATAGCGCGCGGCCAGCTCCGCGAAGCAGAGCGCGACCATGACCTGGCCGGCCAGCACCAGCGGCCAGGTCCAGAAGAACGCCGGGCCGCCGAAGGAGAAGCCGAGGCCGAAGAACTGGAAGACCGTGGTGAGGACCGAGATGAAGGAGAAGCCGGCCGCGAACGAGGCGTAGCGGCCCATGCTGCGGTGCAGCTCCTGCCGGTAGCCGAACTTTTCGAGGACGCGCTCGTCGACGGAAGGTGAAGGCGTCATGGGCTCTCCCCGGGGGCAATTTCTGTCGATTGACAGATAAGTAACCGCGTTTTGTTGCCCCCACGTGTCCTGGTAGTTCCCCACCAGTAACGCTGCCCTCACACCGTCAGGCGCGCGGGCCGGCTGCGAGCGCGACGGACTTCTGACCTCCACGCTGTGGGACAGCGGGGTGCACGCCTACCTGGGCCTGCGGAACGGGGTTCCGGTGACGTGCGCCGGGACGGTGGAGGCGGCAGGCCGGCCGTGCTCCAGCAACGCGCGGGCGAACGCGCGGCCGATGCCGCGGTCGGCGCCGGTCACGACGGCGATCGGTCCCTTGAGGTCCATGTCTTACCTCGCCGTTCCCTGGCGGCCCCGCTCCTGGGAGGGCTCGGTATGCGGGTGCGTTTCAGTCGCGGCGCCCGAACAGCCTCTCCATGCTGCGGCGGTCGCGCTTGGTCGGGCGGCCCGCGCCGCGGTCGCGCACGGGCATGGCGGCGGCCTCCTCGCGCGGCGGAGGCGGCGGGCTCTTGTCGACGTAGCACTCGGCGGCCACGGCCGCGCCGACCCGCTTGGAGATGATCCGGGAGACGATCACGACGCGTTCCCGGCCGTCGTGCCGCAGCCGGATCTCGTCGCCGGCGTGGACCGCGTGCGCGGGTTTGACCCGCGCTCCGTTGACCCGGACGTGCCCGCCCCGGCACGCGTCGGACGCGATCGACCGGGTCTTGGTCAGCCTGACGGACCAGATCCAGCTGTCCACCCGCGCGCTCGACTGATCACCTGCCATCCGCCCACTTTACTCAGCCGGGCCGCCGCACCGCGTCGGTGCCGTCCGTCGCATACGGCACATCTCGTACGGCCAGGAACAAAGCGGTAGGCGCGTCCACGCGCCGACCATATCCCGCCGACAGGCGTGTGCCCGGAGTGCGCACATGTCCCGGCCGCCGTGCTGGTCGAGGACGGCGCACCGGAGACCGACGGCTTCTGCGGCCATGGCGAGATCGGTGTGCCGTCCGGGGTGATGGCGGACGTCAGGGCGGCCTCGGACGCCGTAGACGCGGCCCTGCGGGCCCGGGCACGCGCCATCGAGCTGGAGGAACAGAGCGACGCGGCGGAGGCCACCGAGGAGATCGCGCTCGAGGCGGAGGCCATCGAGCTGTGGAGGGAATATGACCGGGTGACGGCCGTGTGAGGGGGCGGTGAACTCTTCCGCGCATCCTGTCGGTCCGATGACCAGGCCAGCACAATGACGCGGTGATCTCATTTTTCCTGACGCGCTCGCGTACCCTGCTGATCGGCTTCCTGGCGGCCGCCGGGCTGTTGTCGTCCTCCGGCGTCGCGATGGCCTCGACCGTGACGCAGCCCGGGGACGCGCCGTCGCAGCACGTACGGCGGCCGTACTCGCTGCTCCAGATGAACATCTGTGACAGCGGTTACGCCGGCTGCTATCCCAGGACCCAGTACCCGAAGATCCTCGACGAGGTTGTGGAGCGCATCGAGGCCAACGACGTCAACGCGGTCACCCTCAACGAGGCGTGCAGCGGCGACGTGGCCGAGATCGCCGAGCGCACCGGCTACCACTTCCGGTTCGCCACGATCATCTACAACGGCGCCCCGCTGGCCTGCAAGACCCCGGACAGGCGCGGTGAGTTCGGCAACGCCGTGCTGACCAAGGAGGCCATCAAGGATTCCGAGGACGCGCCGTACTCCGTGTTCAGCGGGGTGGAGCAGCGCCGCTGGCTCTGCGTGGCGACCGCCCGCCGCGTGAACGTGTGCACCAGCCACCTGTCCACCGACGGCGAGACGCCCGGCAGCACCAACTCGATCCAGTGCGCCGAGCTCGCCCAGGTGCTCGCCTCCCGCGGCCGGCAGCCGATCGTCTTCGCCGGTGACGTCAACCGCCACGCCTCCTGCGCCCCCGCGGGCCAGTGGACGCTGACCGACGCGGCCGCCACCCAGGCTCCCGGCATCCAGCACGCCTACGGGAACCTGACCGCGCCGACCCTGGAGTTTGAGCAGGCCACGTACACCGACCACGACGCGCTCGTGATCCGCGCCGGACTGCCGACGTGACCTGACGGCCGTCGCTCCAACACCGGGGAGGAGCTCTCTCCAGGGCGTTAGCCTCCGGCGTGCCGGGGCAGTGGCAGCCCCCATGACCACCATCGAACATTCCGAAGAGGTCGAGGTTCCGGTCAGGGTGGCCTACGACCAGTGGACGCAGTTCGAGAGCTACCCCGAGTTCATGGAGGGCGTCGAGTCGGTCAAGCGGCTCAGCGACACGCGTACGGCCTGGGTGGCGGAGATCGCCGGGGTCCGGCGCGAGTTCGAGGCCGACATCACCGAGCAGCACCCGGACGATCGCGTCGCCTGGCGCTCCACCGGCAAGCCGCACCAGGCAGGCGTGGTGATGTTCCACCGGCTCGGCGACTCCGCCACCAAGGTCACGCTGCGGATGGAGTACGACCCCGAGGGTTTCGTCGAGACCGCGGGGGACTGGCTCCAGCTCGTCCGCATGCGGATAGTCGACGACATGAAGCGGTTCAAGGCGTTCGTCGAGGCGCGCGGGCGGCAGACCGGCGGGTGGCGCGGCGACGTGCCCGGCCCGCACGAGCCCGGCTCCACCTACGGAGAGCCGGGGCCGATCCCGCCCGGCACGGCCGGGGGCGGCGACAGCGCACCGCCCGGCGGGACGCTTCCGCCGCCCGGTCCGATGCCTCCGCGCGACACACCTCCGGAGGGCCCGCGCCCGATGCCGTGACGTGGCCTCCCGCATCACACGGCATCAGGTCGCCAGGTCAGGGCAGGTGCCTCTCGTGAGCGAGGACGTGTCTGCGGAGGAGAAAGGGACGATGACCCAACTGCACCAGGGACTGATGATCAACGTACGCGCCGAGCCGCCGGGACAGGTCGTCGTCCTGCGGGGTGCCCTGGACTGGACGACTTCGGAGGACGCGGAGCGCGTACTGGAGACGGCCTGCCGCGCACAGAACGAAGGCGGGCCGATGATGATCCTTGACCTGTCGGCGCTGCAGTTCTGCGACTCCGCCGGAGTGAGCTGCCTGGTCCGGATGTGGCGGCGGATCGACGACGCCGGAGGCACGCTGGTCCTGGCCGGTCTGCACGGCAAGCCCGAAGAGCTGCTGCACAGGACGGGCGTCCTGGGCCGGGCGCTCGACGCGTATCCGACCCTGGAGCTGGCTCAGCAGGCGCTGGCCCGCCAGGTCTGACCGCGGCGGCCTCGGCCCTGGCGAAGCCGGTCGATCTCGACGAGCTGGTGCGGCGGCAGGTGGGCTCGGTCCAGGCCCCCTTGATCTCTCGGCATGACCCCCCGCCGTTTCCGGACCACGGCAGAGAAAGCGGAGGCGGATGGCTAACGCCAGCCGCCCGGCGCCCGGCCCGCGCCTGTCGGGATGTGAGCGGACAACTCGAAACGGTCGTCGCGGCCACGTAGCCGTCCGGACGGATCAACGCCTGGGTGACGCCGGGGCGGTCAGCTCGGCCGTCGACCCCCTTAACGATGTTAAATTGAACTTCGCCAAGAATGCCCTTAACATCGTTAATCTGTCAAACGGCGTCCCGAGGAGTTCCGACCGATGGCCTTGACCAGGCAGGACATCGCCCGTGCCGGACTGAAGCTGCTCAACGACGTCGGGCTCAACGGGCTGACGCTGCGCTTGATCGCCGCCGACCTGGGGGTCAAGGCGCCGGCGCTCTACTGGCACGTCAAGAACAAGCAGGAGCTGCTCGACGAGATGGCGACGCAGATGTACGTCGACGCCTCGGCCGACCGGAAGCCGCCCGAGCCCCTGGAGGAGTGGGACCTCGTCGCGTACCGCGCCCGCGCGCTGCGCCGGATGATGCTCGCCTACCGCGACGGCGCCAAGGTCTTCTCCGGGACCTACCTCGGCGAGGTGGACCCGGACGAGGAGCAGCCGCTGCGCCGGAGCATCGAGTCCGGCCTGGACGAGCGGCGCGCGGCGATGGCGCTGTTCACCGTCTACAGCTTCGTCATCGGCTTCACGATCGAGGAGCAGGCCGTCTACCCCGTGCCGGGCAAGCTGGACGAGCGCTATGCCGGGGCATCGGGCGAGGCGGTGTTCGCGAACGTCGGCGGCCGCTTCGACGAGGGGCTGTCGATGGTCCTCGACGGAGCCCGCCGGTGGCTCGGAGCGGAGTGAGCGCCTAACCCGGGCGCCGACCTTCGCGGCGCCGGCTCGATCTCGACGCGCGGGATGACGAGACGGCGTTCCAGGACGGACTGGGCGAGCCGGTGGGCGGCCCGGGCCTTCGAGGGACGTCAGGAGGCGTGGACCGGGCGGCCGTTGCCGGTGACGGGGCGCTTGAGGAGGGAAGCCGAGGGCTCGGTGGGATACTCGGGCGCGCAGCGGGTGCCCGGGGCCGGCATCCTGAGGTCGATCAGGTATCGGGCGATCACGTCGTGGGCGCAGACGCTGTTGCGGAACTGGCCGTGGCCGACCATGTCGTTCTCCAGCACGATCGCGTCCGGGATCTGCTGCGCGACGGCGTAGTTCCAGGCGGCGGGCGTGCCGACGTCGGCGCTGCCCTTGGCGATCAGGATCGGCGGAGCGCCGCTGATCTTCAGCCGGTGCTGCGGGTTGGAGACCTTGCCCTGCCAGCCGAGGCAGCCCGTCACGTCGGACCAGAACGGCGAGATCTTCGTGTGCGGGGCGATCTTCTCCAGTTCCCGCCGGTAGTCGTCGAGCTGGGCGAAGCCGCTGACGTTCCACTTCCAGTCGGAGCACCAGATGGCCGGGTAGGGCTCGTTGACCAGCTCCGCCGCCTTGGGTGCGGCGGCCCGCTCCGACGGGACGCCCTCGGCGAGGGCCTTGAGCCAGCCGGCGACGTCGAACCAGGTCGTCGGGTCGTACAGGGCGTCGAAGAGGTTGTAGCGGAGTTCCTCGGCGACGATCACGTGGCCGTCCTCGGGGTCGGTCAGCCGGCCGGCCTCCGCCTTCGCGTGCAGGTCGTCCCAGACCCCGGCCACGTCCTGGCCGTTGAGGGCGCAGGCCGGGGTCTCACCGCACCACCGGGCGAAGGCGAGGAAGCTGGCCTCGAAATCCTCCGTCGTGGTCTTCAGGTACTGGTAGGGGTCGGTGATGCTGTGGTCCATGTTGGAGTCGATCGCCATGGCCCGGATGTTGCGCGGGAACAGCTCGGCGTACTGCTGGCCGACCTGCGTGCCGTACGAGATGGCGAAGAAGCTGATCTCGCGCTCGCCGAGCGCGACGCGGATGGCGTCGATGTCCCGGGCGGCGCTGGTGGTGTCCACGTGGTCGAACAGCGGGCCGGTCCGCTCGCGGCAGTCCTGGGACAGCTTGGCGTTGTACGACAGCAGGCTCAGGTATTCCTGCTCGGTGGCCGGATAGGTCACCGGACCCTGGTCCACCAGGTCTTCGCTGCACAGCACGGGGGTGCTCCGGCCGACGCCGCGCGGGTCGAGGGTGACCAGGTCGAAATACTGCCTGATGGGGTCGCTGTCAGGAATGCCCCGGCGGTAGATGAAGGAGTTGAGCCCGGAGCCGCCCGGGCCGCCGGGGTGGACGATCAGGACGCCGATCCGCTTGGCGGGGCTGAGCGCCTTGAGCCGGCCGATCGCCAGGTCGGTGGTCGGCCCGCCCGGCTTGCTCCAGTCGAGCGGGACCCGCAGGGTCGCGCACTCGCTTCCCGGGAGGTCGCCGCACGCGGCCCAGTCGATCGGGGTCTTGGGATGCCGGCCCGGGGTCGCGGCCGTCACGGTGGGGGACGGGGCCGCCAGGGCCGGCTGGGCAAGGGAGGTGATGAGGGCGATTCCCGTTAAGGC
Source organism: Nonomuraea sp. B12E4 (assembly GCF_039871825.1). Classification (NCBI taxonomy): domain Bacteria; kingdom Bacillati; phylum Actinomycetota; class Actinomycetes; order Streptosporangiales; family Streptosporangiaceae; genus Nonomuraea; species Nonomuraea sp. B12E4. Next base: position 412,780 of record NZ_JBDPME010000001.1, read on the forward strand.
AACGGTGAGTATCCGCCTTTTCATGTGTTCCTTTCGCAAACGTGCTGGTCAAGGCTGCCAGCACAGGGTTCGTGCCCGAGGCGTGGCACGCCCGGACTCGTGGCGATCAGAGTGCTTGATCCAATTCGCGGCAGTGTCTCATGCTTCAGCCGTGTCGCGCTGCGGAGGAAGCGCGCGTCCAGTACCCGAATCCCTGCGGGCGTGGGATATCGGGGACCTCCTGAGGCTTGCAGATGGGCCTGCGGATGTCCTTGCGCCCGCGTGCCAATTCCTTGTGTTTACGCGCCAGCTTCCGGCCCGGCGAACGGCCTCGGAACATTTCATTGCGTTGCCCGCGTCGAATGGAACACCGGATCGTTTCGGGCAAGCGGCTGAATCGGCGACCGAGATGGCGCCATCCTTGTCACGGTGTTGCTCCGGCAACGGCTGTACCGGGGGCCCGGAAGATTCGTCCGCTGCCGGATTTCGAACAATTCCGGCTCGGTCGTCAGTCCAGGCCCACGCCCGGCTGCAGGACGGTCAGCACGAAACGCGCCGGTGGGCCGGGAGGCGGAGCGGGATTGGCGTAGGCGTGATCCCGGTCCCCGGGAAAGGTCACCGAGTCACCCGCGGAAAGCAGTGCGACCTCGTCGGAGGCTGTCACCCGGACCTCACCTTCCAGGACCAGCAGCAGTTCGCGGGTGCCCGCGGAATGCGCGTCACTGCCGTGGCTCTCCCCGGGTTCCAGCACCCACTCCCACATCTCCACCACGTTCGGCGGCTTCGTACCGGCCAGCAGCCTGGCCTGTCCGCCGGACGGCCCTCGCCAGAGCGTCGGCGCGTCGCCTGCCCGGGTCACGGTCAGCGCCGGCGCCTGGGCGACCTGGACCAGTGCCGGAAGCCCGATCCCCAGGCTGTCCGCCAGGCGCAGGAGAGTGGCGATGCTCGGGTTGGTCTGCCCGCCTTCGAGGCTGACGAGCATCCGCCGGCTCACACCCGAGCGGGCCGCGAGCGCGTCCAGCGTCCAGCCGCGCTCCAGGCGGCTGGATCGCACACGAATGGCGATCGCCGCGGCGACCTGGCTCAGGTCCGTCATCCTCGACCACCCCTCAAGTGGCTGCACTATTCGGTGTAATCTAGTGCACTTCCGGTGAAATTAGGGTGGTGATTCGGCTGTGGCGGGACATGAGGACGGCATGCCGGACAGGGGGACGCGTCACATGCGCCCCGAGACGGTGGCGGTGACGGCCGGGCGTCCGCCGGACCGGCCGGGAGAGCCGCTGAACGTGCCGATCGTGATGGCGTCGAACTTCCGTGCCGGCAGTCCCGGCCTGGCGACCGTGGAGTACTCCCGCGATGGCGGCACGCCGACCTGGCGGGCGCTCGAGGCCGCCGTCGGGGCGCTGGAAGGTGGCCATGCCACCGCGTTCGCCTCGGGCATGGCGGCGGTCTTCGCGGTCCTGGACCTTCTGCCCATCGGGTCTCGGGTCGTCGTGCCGAGCGACAGCTACTCGACCCTGCGCGCACTGCTCAGGACCGACGGCGCCCGTGGCCGCTGGAAGCTCGATTACGTCGACGTGACCGACACCGACGCGGTGCTGACCGCCGCGGAGAGCGCCGACCTGCTGTGGCTGGAGTCGCCGACCAACCCATTGATGGACGTCGCCGACCTCGCACGCCTGTGCGCGGGGGCACGCGCCGCCGGCACGCTCGTCGCCGTCGACAACACGTTCGCCACGCCGTTGCTGCAGCGTCCCCTGACCCTCGGCGCCGATTTCGTGGTGCACAGCGGTACGAAGTTCATCGGCGGCCATTCTGACCTGCTGATCGGCCTGACCGTGACGGCTGACGAGGACCTGAACGAGCAACTGGGCACCCGCCGGGAGCTCGCCGGCGCCACCCCCGGAGGTCTGGAGGCGTACCTGGCCCTGCGCGGGCTGCGCACCATGGCCGTGCGCCTGGCCGCCGGACAGCGGTCAGCCGGCGAACTCGCCGAACGCCTCCACGCTCACCCAGCGGTCAGCCGGGTGCGCTACCCGGGATTGGCGGACGACCCCGGCCACTCTCGCGCCGCCGCGCAGATGGACGGCTTCGGGGCCGTGCTCTCCTTCGAGGTGAGCGGCGGCGAGCAGGCCGCGGACAGGGTGTGCGAGGGTCTCGGTGTCATCCGGGCCGCGACGAGCCTGGGCGGCGTGGAGAGCACGATCGAGCGCCGGGCGAAGCTGCCGGGCCAGGAGCACGTGCCCGCGAGCCTGTTGCGCTTGAGTGTCGGCTGTGAGCATGTCGAGGATCTCTGGGAAGACCTGGACCAGGCGCTGAACAGGACGCTTTGACGCGTCAAGCAGGTCGCGAAGTGGTCCGACGAGGCGACCACGGACCCCGTCGCGGTGCCCACCGGCAGCAGCGCCTCCAGCCCTTCGGAATCGCAGAAGCCGAGCCCGGCCACGTCCACCACCAGGTTGCGCAGGCCGCCGCGCAACGCGCGTGTGTGCCCCAGCCGTTGGAGCGCTTTCAACCTAGAAGGGCGAAATATTTCATTTCTGTGTAGAAACGCATGCTGGGGGCGGATGCGTACAACGACGCACAGGCGAACGAGCCGGTGGCCACCAGAAGCCCTGGTGGCGGATCGGCCAAGATCCACAACGAGGGCCAGATGACAGATGTCAGATGTTCTGGCCACCCTGCCCGCCCCTCATCAAGGCCGTCCGAATAGCATCGCCAGGCACGACGTAATGCCTACAGCGAAGCGAGGCGGATGCACGTGAGTTCTCGCCGGGTGTCCCTGATCAGCGTGACGCCGGCGGTCTTCCTGCCCGCACTGGTCTTCGAGACGGGCATGGGGGCGCTCACGCCGATGCTCGCGCTGAGCGGTCGCGAGCTCGGCGCCTCGGTCGGTGAGGCGGGGCTGGTCCTCGCGCTGCTGGGCGTGGGGCAGATCCTGGGCGACGTGCCCGCCGGGGCTCTGGCGGCCCGGCTCGGTGACCGCAAGGCGATGCTCATCGCCGCCGGGGTGGCCGTCCTGACGCTCCTGGGCTGTGCCATGGCGCGTACGCTTTGGCAGTTGGAGATCGCCGTCACCGCCACCGGCGCGACGAACGCCGTGTTCGTCCTGGCTCGGCAGTCATACCTGGCCGAGATCATCCCCGCCCGGCTCAGGGCCAGGGCGATGTCCACGCTCGGCGGCATGAGCCGCGTGGGGGCCTTCGTCGGCCCCTTCGTCGGGGCCCTGGTCGTGCGCGACCACCCGGTGCGTGACGTCTTCTGGCTCGCCCTGGGCTGCGCGGTGGCGGCCGGGCTGATCGTCCTGTTCGTGCCCGACGTGGCCGAACCGGTCAGAACCCATGAGCAACGCTCGCCGGCCGTCTCCGTCCGCTCCCTGGTCGTACGGCACCGCCAGGTGTTCCTCACCCTCGGCATGGCCGTGTTCCTCGTGGGCGCGGTGCGGGCCACGCGGCAGACCGTGCTGCCCCTGTGGGCCGATCACCTGGGCCTCGACCCCGCCACGACGAGCGTCGTCTTCGGCATCGCGGGCCTGGTGGACACCATGACCTTCTACCCCTCCGGCAAGATCATGGACCGGGCCGGGCGGCTGTGGATCGCCGTGCCGTCGATGCTGGTGCTCGGGCTCACCCAGGGCCTGCTGCCTCTGACGAACGGCCTCGTGTCGCTGACCGTCGTGGCCATGTTCATGGGCCTCGGCAACGGCATCGGCGCGGGCATCCTGATGACCCTCGGGGCGGACGTCGCACCGCCGAAGGTGCGGTCGAAGTTCCTCGGGGTGTGGCGGCTCTGCGCCGATTCGGGCAGCGCCGGAGGACCGCTGGTCGTCTCGGCCGCCGCCGGGCTGGGCAGCCTGGCGGCGGGCATCATCGCGATGGGCGCGGTGGGGGTGATCGCCGCCGGGGCACTGATGCGCTGGGTGCCGAGGTATTCGGCCTTCGCCACCCGCGGCACCGCCTCGAAGGCGCCGCCGGCCGAGGCCGGACACCAGCCCCAAGCCCGGTGAATCGCCGTGCCCGCGGGGACGACGTCACGGTCACCGGCTGACCCGATGGGGGGCGCGGCCGGGCTCAGACGGTTTTCCTGACGTGTGACGCCTCGGCGGAGAGCGGCGCGCCGTCCTGGCCGAGCGGGCGGAGCTCGGGAAGCTCGCGCCCGTGGCCGTCGACCAGGACGGAGTGCGGCTCGTCCGGGGCGAAGGCGTGGCGCTCGCCCCATTGGCGGAGGGCGACGACGGCCGTGAAGAGGTCCTGCCCGGCCTCGGTGAGCCGGTAGGTGTGCCGCCTGCCGTCGGTGGCGGCGCTCTTGTCGAGGATGCCGTGCTCGACGAGCTTGCGGAGCCGGTCGGTGAGGATGTTGCGGGCGATCCCCAGCCGCTGATGGAACTCGGTGAAGGCGGTCGCCCCGTCCATCGCGTCGCGGATGATCAGCAGGCTCCACCGGTCGCCTATCAGGTCGACGGTCCGTGCGACCGGGCAGGCCGGGTCGGTCCAGGCGCTTCCCGCGGCGAGTGTGACGTCCACCGGCCCCCTCCACGATGGGTTGCGATCTGAAACCATTATGCCCTACTTTCGAATAGGTTGCATTTTGAAACTTATCGGAGGGTGTTGTGGCGTCAGGACTGACCAGGCGGCAGCGGGCCGTGCTCGCGCTGGTGTGCGCGGTGGCGGTGTCGACCGTCTACGGAATCCAGCCGGTCCTCGAGGCCGCGGGCGCGGACCTCGGGCTGGGGGAGGGAGCGCTGGGCCGGCTGGCCGCCGCCGGCCAGATCGGCTATCTCGCGGGGCTGGTGCTGCTGGTCCCGCTCGGTGACCTGTTCGACCGCCGCAGGCTCATCACGGTGCACCTGCTGCTCACGGCGGCAGGCGCGGGGGTGGCCGCCGCCGCGCCCGCCGCCGGCATCGCGATCGCGGGCCTGGCCCTGGCCGGGCTGTTCGCCGTGGTCGTCCAGATCACGGTGGCCTACGTCGCCGCCGTCTCACCGGCCGGCGAGCGCGGCCGCAACATCGGAACGGTCACCTCGGGCGTGGTCATCGGGATCCTCGGCGTCCGGGTGGTCGCGGGCACACTGGGCGAGCTGGCCGGCTGGCGCCTGGTCTACCTCGTCATCGCCGGGCTGTGCGCGGTGCTCGCCCTAGCCGCCCGATTCACCCTCGAAGCCGACACCCACCGCCCCCGGGCCGGGTACGGGGACCTGCTGTCGTCGCTGGGCCGGCTGGTCGTGGGCGACCGCCTCCTGCTCAGCCGGGGACTGGTCGCGTTCTTCCTGTTCGCCTCCTTCGGCACGCTGTGGAGCGGGCTGGCGCTCCCGCTCGGCGATGCGCCGTGGCACTTCGGCACCACCGAGATCGGATTGTTCGGACTCGCCGGTCTCATCGGGGCGCTGGGCGCGGCCCGGGCCGGCCGCTGGGCCGACCGCGGCCTGGCGCGCTCGGTCACCGGCTGGTCGCTGGCCCTGCTCACCGCCTCGTGGCTGCTGATCGCTCAGGCGAGGTCGTCGCTGTGGCTGCTGATCGCCGGCGTCGTCGTCCTGGACTTCGCCGTGCAGGCCGTGCACGTCAGCAGCCAGCACCTGCTCACCACCGCCCGCCCCGACCGGAGCAGCAGCGTCATCGGCGCCTACATGGCCTTCTACTCCCTCGGCTCCGCGCTCGGTGCGATCACCACCACCTGGGCCTACAGCACCATGGGATGGCCGGCCGCCAGCCTGCTCGGGGCGGCCTACGCCGCACTCGGACTCCTCGTCGCCATCTCGACCCGGCGCTTCACCGCCCTGCCACGGGCACGACAGCCGAGCACGTCCGTATCGGCCACGTCCCGCTGACACTCTGTGGCGCGAGCGCGTCCGAGTGCCCGGCGGCCGGGGGCGGAGAAGACCGGTCGCGGGTGGCCTGCCGTCACCTGAACGCGGTCAGGGGCACGACGAGGGCGGCGGGCTCCTCCGCGGACAGGGCCCACACCGCCGGCGGGCACCCGACGATCGCGCCCAGCGTGCCGGGCGGCTCATCAGCCAGCCGCCTCGGCCCCTCGTCCCTGGCCGGGTCCAGGACGAACAGGCCCTGACCCGGACAGCCGCCGGCCAGGACGCCCCCGGCGCAGTCCACGCTGGAGGCCATCAGGCCGAACCCCGGCCCCGGCCGCCCCGACCAGGCGTTGACCTGCAGCAACGTGTCCGTCGCCGCCAGCCAGACCGCTCCCGCGCACACCGTCATCGCGGCCACCGCGCGTACGCCGAGATCGACCGGCTGGGGGCCGCCGCGGAGCAGGGTGTCGTGGCGGGAGGTCCACCACAGGCGGTCCCCGGCGGCGGCGCACCGGCTCAGGCCGGGCGCGGCGACCGGTGCCCCGAGGGCTCCCGGCGCGGGCAGCGGCCAGGCACGCTCCTCACGCGGCGAGGCGGCCCACACCGCCCCGCCGCCGGCCACGACGACCGTGTCCTGGCCCGCGGCCAGGGTCGCGACCGGCTTGCCTGCGCCCGGGTCCAGCCAGGAGAGCGCCTCGCCCGCCGCCACCAGGGTCCCGGCGACGGCGGCGAGGGAACGCAGCCCTGGCGGGGCGGGCACCGAGCCGGTGGGGGAGCCGTACGGATCGAACGCGAGCAGCCGGCCGGCCGCCGCGCACCAGACGGTCGTGCCGTCGGTGGCGGCGGCCACGGCCGGTCCGGGAAGCTCGACGAGCCTGCGGTCCACCTGGCCGACTCTAGCCGCCGAACTGCGGCGGGCCCATCTCCCTGAGCGCCACCGTGGCGGCGTGCCCGGGTGCGATGGCCGCGGCGTCCCGCACCCGCGCGACCGCCTCCCCGTACGGCCGGCCGAGGGCGACGGCCTTGCCGACGTCCGGGTCGAGCAGCAGGTCGGCCAGGTCGTTGTCGGCGGCGGCGATGGGATAGGCGACGAAGACGGTGGCGGTTCCCGACACCGCTTCGAGCACGGGGAGGGCTTCCCGCACGTCGGCGGCTCCGGGGATCGGCCGCGGTGTCTCGGCGCTCTGCCACATCACGATGACCTCGACCGTGTGCCGTCCGGGCATCTTGAAGGCGAAGCCGTCGGTGCCCCAGTACAGCGTGGTCGAGCCGGACAGGACCGCTCCCGGCCGCAGCTCGGTCATGCTCGCCGACGGGCAGGCCGACAGGTCGGCGGGCCGCATGAACGTGATCCCGCCCTGCGGGTCGGCGACGCTGACCCTGGCGATGAGCGACTGGACGTCGAGGCCGGCCGGCACGACGGCGGCCGTGTCGCCGCGATTGGCCAGCTCCCAGGTCAGCGACACGGGCTCGCCCATGACGAGCTGGGTCTTGGCGGGCGTGACGGTGAGCTCCAGGCTGTCCGGCCAGTCCATGTCCGCGGGCTCGGGAGCGGAGACGGCGGCGCCGAAGAACTCCATCGCGCCCGGCCGTACCGCGGGATCGGGCAGGTGGTTGAGGTGCTTGGTGACCGTCGGGCTGAACTCCATCTTGATCTCGTCCGGGAACTTGCCGGGCAACCCGATCACGGTGGCCACGGTGGGCGTCGGGCTCATGATCGAGTTGTCGGACGGGGCCTCGAAGAAGGTGTGGATCTGGTTGAAGGCGTGGCCGATCTCGTGCGTCGCCGAGCGGAGGAACGCGCGCGGCACCTGGTGCTGCGGCTGGCCGGCGGCCCCGTCGTAGTGGGATCCGCCCTGGCCGTCCGGGCATTCGCCGGAGGGGTAGCCGTCATGGCTGAAGGTGGCGCTGCCCTCCCTGGCGATCTCGTCGGGGTCCGCGCCGAGCGAGGAGTCGAACATGACGCCGCGCCCGCTGCCCAGCCGGGCGGGCACGCAGATGAGGTGGACCAGCCACTCCTCGTCGAGGATGGCCGGGTCGTAGGTGGGGACCGACGCCATCAGGGTGTGCAGGCTCTCCTCGGGCCAGGAGTCGTTGATGTCGGTCCCGGCCAGTGCCGGGGGCAGCGGGATGATGCTGTCGGCGCTGACGGACAGGTCCCAGCCCGCCTTGGCGAAGGGCGTGGAGAAGGTCTCGCCGCCCACGGTCACCGGCGGCGAGACCGCGCCCTGCAGCGTGTGCGGCTGGACGCGGGCGCGCCGGAACGACGGGGAGATCCAGCGGATGCTCACGTCGCCGAGCTCGGTGAGCCCGTCGAAGGCGCTGCCCTGGTAGAAGTCCTGGGTGGGGGTGGCCCGCAGGTCGAAACGGATCGTCCGGTCGGGCGCCGGGTTGAAGCCGCCCTTGAACCCCGTGGCCGGGTGCAGGTAGGAGAACTGCTCGAACGCCAGGCTGAACGGGCAGGGCACGCCGGGCCGCACGAGGGTGACGAGCCTGGCCTGCGTGCCCTTCAGGTAGGAGTGGTAGTCCAGCCGGGGATAGACCGGAATGGGGATGACGGCGTCGGCGGCGTCGTCGGAGGCCGCGGGACGATATTTGTAGAGGTCACCGGAGAACCTGAGGTTCGCGCCCGCGTCCTCCACCCGCAGGGTGCCGCGGAAGGCGGTGGGAGATCCCTTGGGGGTGAACCGCAGCCGGTAGCAGCCCTGCCTGAGCTTGGTGACGCACAGCTTTAACGGCGGGAACGGGATCGGGCCCGGCACCGGCGCCTGCGGCTCGTCGGCCGTCTCGGTGATGGCGGGCAGGGGCGCCGCCTCCTGGGTGGGCACGATCTCCTGGGCCTCGGGGAGGAAGACCGTCCCGAGACGCTCCTGTAGACGGGCGATCTGCGGCATGTGCCGGCTCCTTGTTCAGGGTGTGGCGGCCACGGCCGACAAGATCGCATGAGCGACCTCGCGACCCGCCACCGTGACGTGGTCGGGGATGAAGTCGTCGGCCAGGAGGTTGTGCGGACGGCCGGGGGTCAGGTCATACGGCCGGCCGGCGGGCAGCAGCCGGGCCTGGATCGCCTCGGGCGTGCTCTGCGCACCGTTGGCGCCGATCCCGCCGTAGGGGTTGGCGGGGCCGAAGGCGTCCTCGCCCTCGTGTCCGGCGAGCTGGGAGGCGACGCCGTACGCGATGCTGACGAGCAGGTCGTTCCTGGTGTGCGAGATGAGCATCGGCCCGGTGACGACGCCGGAGGTCACCGCCGAGCGGAACCGCCCGTCGCGGCCGTCGCGGTAGGCCCGGGCGAAACCGTGGTGCGAGAAGGCGCCCTGGAGGAGCGTCACCGAGCAGGGCCGCCGGCCGATCCCGCCCGCCTCGGTGGCCGCCGCCGCGGACACCAGCCTGGCGCCGAAGCTGTGGCCGACGAGGTGCACCCGCACCCCGGCGGGGACCCGGGTACGCAGGAACCGGGCCAGCCCGGTCCCCACCGTGCCCGCCCGCTCCTTCATCTCGTAGTAGCCGATGAAGTCGATCAGCCTCCTGGCGCCTTCGAGGAAGCCGCCGGCGATGTTCCACAGCAGGCTGTCCGCGGGAACCGCCACGTCGTCCTTGCCGGGCGGCGGCACGAGCCGCCGGCTGAGCCGCTCGACGAGCGCCTCGGAGCTGAGCGCGAAGAGCTCGTCCGGCGCGTCCTCGTCCGCGGTGGCGGAGCCCGGCAGCAGGCCGCGTACGACGGTGACGAACTCCCGCTGCGCCTGCCTGGAACGCTCCAGCCCGGGCAGCAGCTCGCGGGCCTGGGCCAGCCGTTGCCGCGCCTCCTCGGTGACGAACACCTCGCGCAGCCCGTCCAGGCGGATGCCCAGCTCCGTGCCCGGCCCCGTGTCGAGCGCGGTCAGGCTGCCGGTCAGCCGTTCGAACCAGTCCCATTTGGCGGACGGCCACAGGACCCCGTACAGGCCGACCGTGCGGTCGCCGGCCGGCCGGGCCACGGCCCTGAGCGACCGCGCGAACGACTTGTACAGCTCACGCGCGATCGAGGGGGTGTTGTTCCAGCCGTGTACCAGCACGATCAGGTCGGTCGGCGGCCGTCCGCCCGCGGCCACCTCGGCGACGGAATCGGACAGCAGGCCGCCGTCGGCCGCGAACTCCGCCTCCGTGTAGGGGAATCCCTCCAGCTCAGGCATATCGCTCTCCCTCATCGAGCACACACCGCACTCTAGGGATCGCTCGTCAGGGCCGCGTCAGGAGATGGCCTGGGGAAAACCCCAGGCTTGCGAGAACTTGTGGCGCCCCGTTCGGCACCCGCCGCCGGGGCCCGCGCCAGGTCCGGGAGAGGGTTTCCGGGCAGGTGGCAGCCGTCCGAGGTCTTGCCGTCGTTGCAGTGGTCGGGTCGCAGCGCGTCGATCAACTGGACGAACAACGCACAGCCCGGCCACGCGTGACCTGCGGCCGGATCCCCTCACGAGAGGTTGCCCGGAAAAGGTCCAGGAATCCCGGTCGGTGAGCCGGGTCACCCGGCTCCTTCCGCTTGACCATCACACCGATGTGACGCCTTACCGTTCCGGCTGCCGGCGGTGGCTGAATGCCGGGCCGTCGCCGGCATCCGTGTCGCTGATCGAGAAGTGAGGAGTGGGTCGATGTCAGGCGCTGTGATCATTGGTGCTGGTCCGGGGATCGGGCAGGCGGTGGCCCGCCGGTTCGCCAGGGAAGGGCTGCCGATCGGGCTGATCGCCCGGAGTGAGCGGACCTTGCGTGCCGCGGCCGAGGCGGTTGCTCCCAGTGGTGTTCCCGTTGTCACGTCGGAGGCCGACAGCACCGACCAGGCCGGGCTGAACGCCGCGCTCGACCAGGCCGTCAGCGCGCACGGCGTGCCGGACGTCCTCGTCTACAACGCCGCGATCATCCAGCCGGACGCGCCGGGCGAGCTGCCGGTACGCGGCCACATGGAGGCCTGGGCGGTGAACGTGGTCGGCGCGCTCAACGCCGCGGCCCACGTCGCGCCCGCCATGGCGGCCCGCGGGCACGGCACGATCCTCATCACCGGCGGCATGCCCGAGCCCGAGCCGCGGTACGTGAGCCTCTCCCTGGGCAAGGCAGGTGTCCGTACCCTGGTCACGCTGCTCGGCCAGGAGTACGGGCCCGCCGGCGTACACGTGGCGAGCGTCACCGTGGCCGGCCCGGTCGCCCCCGGCACCGACTTCGATCCCGACGACATCGCCGAGCACTACTGGCGGCTGCACACCCAGCCACGACACCGGTGGACGCGGGAGGCTCTGCACGCGGGTTCCCCGCGATGACGATGACCGGCGCCGAGGCCACAGACGTCCTCACCGGGCTGCTGCACGACTGGCAGCACGCCTTCAACGCGCACCAACCCTCCCAGATGGTCGCCCTGTTCAGCCGGGACGCGCACTTCCAGGGCATCAGCCCACGGCTCAGACGCGGCCCCCGGGACATCCACGAGTATTACGCCAGGGTCACCCGCGGTACGACAGCACAGGCCGAGGTGCTGTCCGCCGCCCAGCCGAGCCGAACGATCGTGCACGGACTCGCGGAGGTGACCTTCACCGCGCCAACCGGTGATGTCCACCTGGTCCGCCTGTCCATCGTGGCCGCCCAGGCGGAGGGGCGCTGGCTCATCCACCAGTACCACGCCGCCACGCGTCAACCGCGCTCCAGTTGAGGACGCCGAGGGCGAAGCCCTGATTCGGTGGCTCGGCGAGACGATCTCGGGGAGCACGCTTCATCGAGATCCATGGTCTGCCGTATGCCGAGTGACCGCCGGATGCCGCAGCGGCACGGGGGAGGGAACAGCGGCATGGGTGTCACACATGAGTCTGGTGAACGGGGAGGCGTCGCGGCAGGGGTGGATCGCGTTCGATTCGGCGGCGAAGTGCTGGGCGACCAGTGTGTTGACCAGGGCCGGGATGCTGGCGTCGCCGTGGACGAAGGCCAGGCGGTCGTCGGTGAGAACCGAGTCGAGATGGGCCAGTTGCCGGTTGCCGTCAGACTATCGAGTTCGGTCGGCCTGATTTACTTGTACCTCGCGGGCGGAGTTCTTATGTCGTGGATTCGGATTGGTTCGGCGTCGAGGTGAGCTGAATGTTCGAGCCCATTTGTTTTGCATTTTCCGGGCGCCGATTTCGCCATTAGTCCCAGGTGCTGTCGTCGGTGGTGGCGCTCGGGGTGTCCCAGGTGCTGTCGTCCAGGTTGGAGGGGGTGTCCCAGGTGCTGTCGGAGCTGGTGACGCTGCTGGAGGCGCGGTCCCAGGTGCTGTCGGCGGAGGCGGGGGCGGCGTTCAGGGTGAAGATTCCGGCGATGATTCCGGCGCCGATGACGAGCGAGAAGCGGGAGACGCGGCGGGCCTTGGCGGAAGCGGTGAGGTTCATTTCTTCGGTCCCTTTGTGAGTTGTTTTGTGTTTCGTTCTCGCACAACCAACTCTGCGCTTTCGGCAATCGCCGAACCAGACGAATGGGAGGCAGTAAGCTGCCCCGGCGCGTCCGCTTCCTGCCAACGGCTGCCACCGGAGGACCGCACGGAGGTCTGCGGTGCCCCGGACCTGGGATCTTGTGGGCCGCGCACGCGTGGCGCGGGAACGCGAAAAAGCTGTCAGAGGTCGCCGCCCGCGCTGCCGATCGCGGTGGTGGCGGCGCTCGTCACCTGGACGCTCTTCATGGCGGAGCGGGGTCGCCCCCGTCGGCCGCCGCGCAACGGCTTCCCTGAGAGCGGCGCGAAGCCGCTCGGTATCCGCGGGGCCGGCCTCGAAGGTGTCAGGGTCGATCGACACGGCGTGGTCGCGGGCGGCCGCCGCCGCGCTGACAGCCCGTCCCACCGGTTGAGGTGTCCCGTTCGCTTGGCCGGACCCGCCATGCCCGGGAGCAAACTTGAATTATTCCAGAAAAGTGATATATGTCGATTGTATGGCGTCTGACTTCGAGGCGCAGTTGCGAGCGGTCTCGCTGCGCGTGACCCGGCCGCGGTTGGCAGTGCTCACCGCGCTGCGCGATCATGCGCACATCGACACCGACACGGTGATCGCCCTGGTCAGGGCCGAACTTCCCAGGGTTTCCCACCAGGCGGTGTACGACGTGTTGCGCGCGCTCACCAACGCCGGTTTGGTGCGCCGCATCGAGCCCGTCGGCGCGACCGCCCGCTACGAGTCGCGGGTGGGGGACAACCACCACCATGTGGTGTGCCGCTCGTGCGGCGCGATCGCGGACATCGACTGCGCCGTCGGCCACGCTCCCTGCCTCACCGCTTCGGACGACCAGGGGTTCGTGATCGATGAGGCGGAGGTCGTCTACTGGGGCACCTGCCCCGACTGTGCGACCAGACGCATCGAACAGTGATTCGGCAGTTCGGAAGGTAAAAATGAGCGACACCCAGGACAACGCCCCTATCAGCGCGCAGGGCGTGGACCAGAAGACGGCGGCCGGCTGCCCGGTCGCGCATGACTCCGTGACCGCGCACGGCAGCGAGAGCGAGAACCCGGCGATCGACTCCCCCACTCCGAAGACCGGCGGCCGCCCGCACACGAACCGGGACTGGTGGCCCAACCAGCTCGACCTCTCGGTGCTGCGGGCGCACTCGTCCAAGGGCAACCCGATGGCGGAGGGCTTCAGCTACGCCGAGGAGTTCAGGAAGCTCGACGTCGAGGCCCTCAAGCAGGACATCGTCGAGGTGCTCACCACCTCGCAGGACTGGTGGCCGGCCGACTTCGGCCACTACGGCGGTCTGATGATCAGGATGAGCTGGCACGCCGCGGGCACGTACCGGATCTACGACGGCCGCGGCGGGGCCGGGGACGGCGCTCAGCGGTTCGCCCCGCTCAACAGCTGGCCCGACAACGCCAACCTCGACAAGGCCCGCCGGCTGCTGTGGCCGGTCAAGCAGAAGTACGGCCAGCGGATCTCGTGGGCCGACCTGCTCGTGCTCGCCGGCAACGTCGCCATGGAGTCGATGGGCTTCAAGACCTTCGGCTTCGGCTTCGGACGCGAGGACGTCTGGGAGCCTGAGGAGATCTTCTGGGGGCTGGAGGACGCCTGGCTCGGCGATGAGCGCTACGTCACCGACACCGAGATGGTGCCGAACTTCGGCGCGACCGAAATGGGTCTCATCTACGTCAACCCGGAGGGTCCACGTGGCAGCGGGGACCCGGCCGCGGCGGCGCGTTTCATCCGCGAGACCTTCAGGCGGATGGCTATGAACGACGAGGAGACCGTCGCCCTGATCGCCGGCGGCCACACGTTCGGCAAGACCCACGGCGCCGGCGTCGCGGACGACCACGTGGGGCCGGAGCCCGAGGGCGCCCCGCTGGAGGCGCAGGGCCTGGGCTGGCTGAGCGGCTATGGCACCGGCAAGGGCGCTGACGCGATCACCAGCGGTCTGGAGGTGACGTGGTCCGACCGGCCGACCCAGTGGAGCAACCGCTTCTTCGAGATCCTCTTCGGGTACGAGTGGGAGCCCGCCACGAGCCCCGGCGGCGCGAAGCAGTGGGTCGCGAAGGACGCCGAGGCGATCATCCCGGACGCCTACGACCCGTCGAAGAAGCACAAGCCGACGATGCTCACGACCGACCTGGCGCTGCGCGTCGACCCGACGTACCAGAAGATCTCCCGCCACTTCATGGAGAACCCGGAGGAGTTCGCGCTGGCCTTCGCCAAGGCCTGGTACAAGCTGCTGCACCGCGACATGGGTCCGGTCAGCCGCTTCCTCGGGCCGTGGGTCGCCGAGCCCCAGTTGTGGCAGGACCCGGTGCCGGCCGTCGACCACGAACTCGTGGGTGACGCCGACGTCGCCGCTCTCAAGGCGAAGGTCCTGGAGTCGGGCCTCACGACCGCCCAGTTGGTCTCCACCGCCTGGGCCGCCGCCGCGAGCTTCCGCTCCACCGACAAGCGCGGCGGCGCCAACGGCGCCCGGCTTCGCCTGGAGCCGCAGCGCGGCTGGGAGGTCAACGAGCCCGGGCGGCTCGCGACGGTCCTGGACACTCTGGAGGGCATCCAGCGCGAGTTCAACGGGGCCGGCGGCGCGAAGATCTCGCTCGCCGACCTGATCGTGCTGGCCGGCTCGGCCGCTGTCGAGCGGGCGGCACGCGAGGCAGGCGTGGCGGTGACGGTGCCGTTCCACCCGGGCCGCACCGACGCCACCCAGGAGCAGACCGACGTCGAGTCGTTCCGGGTCCTGGAGCCGCGCGCCGACGGGTTCCGCAACTACCTGCGCTCCGGCGAGAAGACCCAGCCGGAGGTGCTGCTCGTCGACCGTGCCTACATGCTCAATCTGACCCCGCCGGAAATGACCGTCCTCATCGGCGGCCTGCGCTCCCTCGGAGCCAACTTCGGCGGTACGCGGCACGGCGTCCTCACCGACCGGCCCGGTGTGCTCACCAACGACTTCTTCACCAACCTGCTCTCCCCGGGCACCCGGTGGAAGACCTCGGAGGCGGAGGAGCACGTGTACGAGATCAGGGACGCGGCCACCGATGAGGTGAAGTGGACCGCCACCGCGGTCGACCTCGTCTTCGGCTCCAACTCCCAGCTCCGGGCCCTCGCGGAGGTCTACGCCGGCCAGGGTGCCCGCGACAAGTTCGTCACCGACTTCGTCGCGGCCTGGACCAAGGTGATGGAACTCGACCGGTTCGACCTCACCTGACCCGGCTCCAACCGGACGAGCCCGGCCGAGCCACCGCGATCGACCGGGCTCGCCCGTCTTCGGCCTGAAGCGAATCTACAACGTAAAGTCGCCGGGACGGGTCTCCGGGGCGAAGACCTGAACCCCGGCAAGCCGGCCGCGAACGCCGTCACCCCGCCTCCGCGGGGCCGCACGGGCGAAATGCCGGCGAAGCAGGGGTTACCAGGTGGCGGGGCCGGTTTGCAGCATCATGGAGGGATGCGCCACCATCTGCGGCCTGTCGTACGCTCCGGCAGCCTGACGCTCCGACTGCTCACACTCCTCGCGCTCGTCGCCGCCCTGGTGACGGCCACGTCCACCGCGGCCCACGCCTGTAAGTGCGCGGAAATGACGCCGGCTCAGGCAGTGGGCAACGCGAAGGCGGTCTTCACGGGCACCGTCACGGCAGCCCGGGTGTCCGACTCCCGTCCGGTCGGGTCGCGGGCCGTTTACACCTTCCGTGCGGACCATGTCTACAAGGGCACGCCTGCCGCCGAGTTCACCGTCGCCACGAACGTCGAAAGTGCCGCGTGCGGGTACGCCTTCACCCAGGGCACGCGCTACCTCGTGTTCGCGACCTCCAGCAACGGGATCGTCTCTGGGACCGGCCTGTCCTCGGGCTCCTGTGCCGGGAACCGGCCGGTCGCGCAGGGCACCGGCCCGCTGCGGCCCACCGAGGAGCGGCCACCCGGCCAAGCCGGTCCGGCGGGCGCCGTCGATGCCGAACTCGTCGCCGCCCTGGGCCGCCCGACGAAGGTCAGCGCGATGTCGCCGCACCGCGTCCAGGCCCGACCCGCCCAAGCGACCGCGACGAGCCTCGACTGGCGCTGGACCGTCACGGGCGTGGCGGTCCTCGCCCTGGTCCTGATCGCCGGGCTCGCTCTGATCGCCCGCCGCCGCCGAGCCGCCCGGGACGTCTGACAGATAACTTGGCAAGACTGGGCGCCAGGCCCGAACAAGATCACGTCATTGAGCTGCTGTGTCATTGCCGAGCCGCTGACCGCAGGCTTCACCTTGTCCGCGACTGGTTGAGGACTTATCTGATATGTGCGATGGTCCTAGGCGTGGAACGATGGCCCAACGCATGGCAGGGCATCGGAGATACCGGCTCCGTAATGCCGAACCGGCAGGGGACACGATGGACAACGAGAAGGCGCCACGGACTGAGTCGCGGACCGCGGGCGTGGTGCGGCACCTGGAGGAGCTCATCTTCGGTGGCGGGCTGGAGCCGGGTCAGTTCCTCCCGTCGGAGGGCGAACTCGCGACGACGATGGGGGTGAGCCGGCTCACCGTGCGCGAGGGCGTGCGCACGCTGCAGGCCCGTGGCCTGCTCGAAGTGCGGCACGGCCGCCGTCCGGCCATCGCCCACCCCAACGCGGACCCGCTGAGCGGATTCTTCGCCGCCTCGCTGCGCCGCGACCCGCGTAACCTGCTGGAGCTCATCGAGGTGCGGCTCGCCCTTGAGGTGCACGCCACGACGCTCGCGGCGCAGCACGCCACGAGTACGGCACTGACCTCGCTCGACCTGGCCTTCAGCACGATGGGCCAGGCGGATGACGAGGAGTCGTTCAACCAGGCGGACGTGCGTTTCCATGCCGTCCTCGCCGCGGCGAGCGGCAACCAGATGATCAGCTTCTTAGTCGAGGCGATGGATGAGCCCATGCGTCAGAGCCGGTTGCGCAGCCTCCGCGGACACCTCGCCCGAGGGCGCACGATGGACGACATCATGGACGAGCACGCCCGGATCCTGGCCGCGGTCCGCGACCGGGACGCCCGGGGCGCCGCGGAGGCCATGCGTGAGCACCTCGTGCAGACCCGCATGGACCTGCGCGCGTTCCTGACCCTGCCCACGAGCGACGCCGACGACTGAGAGACAGGCGCCGTCCTCGATCCCGTACCCCGAATGCACCGCTCACATCTGGGCGGATGGGCCGCGCGTGCGATCTCCCCGGACCTATGGAGGCACAGTGAAGATCACCGAAGAACTCGTCCGGGGCGCGCCGGCCGCCGCCCCCGGGTCGGCCGCGTCGCCGGCGAGGCACGCGTGACCGGCACCGGCGGCGCGGCCGCCACGCCGGCCGCCACGCCGGCCGGCATGCCGCGCCCGGCGGAACTGCTGACCACGCTCGGGCTGCCGCCGGGCGACCTACGCGACCTGCCGGACTCGCCAGGGCGGTTCCCCGACGGCGCGCGGTATCGGGTGGAGATCCCCAGCGTCGAGGGTCCGGCGTGCCTGGCCGCGGTGCTGGCCGAGGCGCGGACGCTCGGCGTGCCGGTCACCCGGGTGTCCCAGGGCACGGGGGTCGGCCTTCTCACCGGCGCCGAGTTGCGCGACATGGCGGCCCTGGCCGCTGAGGCCGGGGTCGAGGTCAGCCTCTTCGCCCGCCCCTGCGCGGGCTGGGACGCCTCCGCGATGGCCCGCAGCCCCGCGGGCATGGTCCTGGCGCCGACGGCCCGCGGGCAGGACCAGGTCGCGGCGGTGCTGGACGAGATCCTGCGGGCGGCCGAGTACGGGTTCCGCAGCGTGCTCATCGCCGACCTCGGCGTGCTGTCCGTCTTCGGCCGGCTCAGATCGGCCGGACACCTGCCCCCGGACATGCAGGCCAAGGTCTCGGTGATGCTGCCCGCCGCCAACCCCGAGTCGGCGCGGATCCTTGCGGACCTGGGCGCCGACAGCCTCAACCTCCCCACCGACCTGACCCTCGGGCAGATCGCCGCGATCCGCGCCGCCGTCGACATCCCGCTCGACGTGTACGTGGAGGCCCCCGACAACCTCGGCGGATTCGTCCGCCACTATGAGCTGCCCACACTGGTCCAGGTCGCCGCTCCGGTGCACATCAAGTTCGGACTGCGGAACGCCCCGGACGTCTACCCGGCCGGGACCCACCTGGAGGCCACCACGGTGGCGCTCAGCCGCGAGCGAGTACGCCGGGCGCGCCTGGGCCTGGACCTGCTGGCACGGCACCGGCCCGACGCCCGGGGCTCGGTTCCCCGGGGTGAAGGCGCCGAGCTGCGGGTCCCCGTACCCACCGCGTCGCCGTCCTGACCGGCCGCCGCCCGGGCCGCCTGCCCGGGCGGCGGGGTGTCATGGGCTGCCGGGCCGGCAACGACACATTCCCGGATCGTCTCCGCCTGTGTGTGAAGCCCTCGACCGAAGATCGGAAGGCGAGATCGTGCCATCACTCAAGGTCCTGTTCATCGGCGGCAGCGGCATCATCAGCTCCGCCTGCTCCTGGCTGGCCGTGGCCCGTGGCATCGACCTGTCGGTGCTCAATCGTGGCCACAGCACACACCGTCCCCTGCCACCGGAGACCACCACCCTGCGCGCCGACATCCGGGACCCCGGCTCCGCCCTGGCCGCGCTCGGCGACCGGGAGTTCGACGTCGTGGTGAACTGGGTGGCCTACACACCACAGCAGGTTCAGGCCGACATCGACATGTTCCGCGGCCGGACCGGGCAGTACGTGTTCATCAGCTCCGCCTCGGCGTACCAGACGCCGCCCGGCCGGGTGCCCATCGTGGAGTCGACGCCGCTGCGCAACCCCTTCCTGGAATATTCGCGTAACAAGATCGCGTGCGAGGACCTGCTCGTGGCGGCCCACCGCGACGACGGCTTCCGGCGACGATCGTACGGCCGTCGCACACGTACGACCGGACCAGGGTTCCGCTCGACGGCGGCTGGACGGCCATCACCCGCATGCGGCAGACGCGATGTGCGTCACCACAGGCTTCTGATCAGTTCTTCCAGGTCTCTGATCGAGTTCTCCAGGTAATCCCTGTTGGGGCCCAAGGAGAAGTCGTTCCCCCCGGGGGCGTCCCTTTGCTGGCGGCGCAGTCGTTGCAGGGTGACGTTGAACTCCGAGATCAGGAGTTGGCGTTCGACCTGCCCGGCGGCCGGGGCCCGTTTTCCGATGGCGATGGCGGCCATGGCGCGTACGCCGTCATTGCGGGAGTTTCCGCGGGCGATGGCCTTGAGAAGCGCGACCCCGCGTGCCGGGACCTCTGTCGCTACCTTTTTGGCGGCCGTCACGGCCTCGGCTCCGACGGTGACGTCCTTGGCGATGGTCGTCAGCGCGTCCAGGCCGCGCTCCTTGTCGGCGGTCAGCAGGCGGCCGGCGAGGTCGAGCCGGTTCTGGGCGCTGACGGACCGATCCGAGCTCAGCGCGGACAGCAGGTCCAGGCCGGTGGCGGGGGAGAGGCTGAGCACGGATTCGAGGCCGGAGAGCCGCAGCCGTTCAGGGACGTTGCGGTCTGTGGCGAA
The DNA here is from genome assembly GCF_039871825.1 of Nonomuraea sp. B12E4. Lineage (NCBI taxonomy): Bacteria > Bacillati > Actinomycetota > Actinomycetes > Streptosporangiales > Streptosporangiaceae > Nonomuraea > Nonomuraea sp. B12E4. The sequence goes on from NZ_JBDPME010000001.1 coordinate 432,475, forward strand.
CTCACGCAGCGCCGGGACGCCACGGTCGGGCGAGTACCGTGTGGCCTTCTGGACGAGCCGCAGCCGCTCGGCCGCCTTGAGCCCGTTACCCTCCTTGAGCTCGTGGTCGACGATGCCGATCAGGGCGTCGGCGGCGCCGCCGGGGTCGAGCGGGCCGAGCCGGTCGGCGACCAGCTCCTTGTCCTGGCGTTCGTACCGGTGGTCGGCGAGGGCGGTGTGCAGGGCGTCGGCGGCCTGCGGGTCCGGAAGGTGATCGATGGCCGTCAGCCGTTCTTCCACGGTGAGCGAACGGTCGGTGGCGAGGTGCTGGAAGGCGGTCAGTCCGGCGGCGTGGTCAAGTCCGGCGAGTTCGGTCGCCGCGCGGATCCGCACCGCGCTCGCGGTCTGGTGCTGGGTGGCGAGGTCACGCAGCGGGGTGGTGTCCCTGGGGGCCAGGATCCGCGCGGCCTGCAGGCGGGCCTCGTCCGGGGTGGCGGCGGTGTCGCGTACGAGGTGGGTGAGCGCCGACACCCCCGCCTCGGGATGGCTCTGGAGCAGGATGTGCCCGGCGTCCACGCGGAGGCTGCCATGGATGGAGGTGTCGCGCACGATGGCGTTGAGCGCGGCGACCCCGAGGCGCCTGTCGTGGTCGAACAGCAGCCGGGCCGCCCGAACCGGGTTGTTGCCGGAACTGCTGTCCCGTGAGATCTCCTCCAGGGCCGACTTGCCGAGGTGCTCGTCGAGGGAGAGGAGGACCTGGGCCGACTCCAGGCGGCGGAAGCTGGCGGCGTTCGGGTTGCGGGCCAGCTCGGCGAGCGCCTGCGCGGCCACGTCAGGGTCCAGGTCGATGAGCAGCCCGCGGTGCACGGCCCATGCGGCGTGCTCCAGCCGGGAGTTGAGCACCTGCCGCCGGAGCTCGGTGACGGCCTTCGCGCTGACGGTGGGCGGCAGCGGGACGCCCCGGTGGGCCAGCTCGGCGACGAACTCGACCTGGCCGTGCCGCAGCAGCCGGAGCAGCGCCGGTTTGATGTTGTCGCCCCGGTCGGCCCAGATCCCCACCATGAAGAGCATGACCTCGGCGTGCCGCCACGGCCATTGCGGCTCCTCCTCGATCACCTCGTGACCGCGCCACCGTCCGGGCGGTGAGTGGTGGTGGGCCAGGTGGCGTGCCGCCAGGAATTCCTGGATGGTCTGGTGGATGAAGACGAACGTGTCGCCGCGTTCGACGAGCAGGCCGCACTGCCGCAGGGTCTCGTTCACCATGGCGCGCCACAGGTCGTGATCGGCCGCGGCCGGCCACGACGGCGGCTCGTCCGGTGGTGGCGGCAGGTCGTACTGCAGGCGGTGAGCCAGCTCGCCGAGGCGCTTGGGGAGGGTGTCGAGCAACGAGTCCGCCGCCTCCTGAGCCGCCGCGCCGTAGGGCCGCACCTGGTCGTGGAGCTGGGCGCGCATGTCGACGGCGTCGATCGCCTTGTTCAGCAGGCGCCGGACGAACCGTTCGTAGAGTTCGGCCCTGTTCAGCGGGATCCGGGCCTGGGGATCGGCCGCGAAGACGATGCACAGCATGGTCGCGATCAGGGGGACCCGGGCGAGCTGGCGGAACTTGCCGCGCTGGAGCCGGGTGACGAACGTACGGGCGGTCTCCACCGGTTCGGACAGGCGCAGCGCGGCGAACCAGCCCTCCGCGAACGCCTCGAGCTGCTCGTCGGTGAACCGTTCCAGCACGTACGTGGGCGTCGCGGGCGTGTGCAGCCGCTGCGTCGCGTACGGCGGCAGCGGCCGGCTGGTGAGCACGAACCGCAGGTGGGACGAGGACTCCCGGTGACGTGCCACCACGGTGACGATCCGGCTTCTGCGCTGCTGATCGAGCACCTCGTCGAGCCCGTCGACCAGGACCAGCCAGGCGACCCCGGGCAGCGGCGGCCGGGTGAACAGGTCGGCCAGCTCGCGCGTGCCGATGTTCGGCCCCAGCTCCTCGATGACTCCGGCGGCGAGGGCGTCCGGCAGGCTCAGGGACTTGGTGAGCGCGCTCGCGTGGACCAGGATCGGCACCGCGCCGTCCTGGTGCCCGTCGAGCCAGGCGCCGGCGGTGCGCTCGGTGATGTGCCGCAGCAGGCTCGACTTGCCCATCCCGGGCTCGCCGATGATCTGCACGCCGGTGTGCCGGTCGATGACGTCGTCGGCGTTCTCGTACTCGGGGCCGGGGGAGTCGGGTTGCTCGGCCGTCGCCCACTGGCGGAGATAGACGGTGGGCAAGGGGGGCGCGTCGGCGGGGGAGAGCCGGTAGGGGTGCTCGCGGGCGGCGTCGCGTACGGCTCGCAGGTATTCGCGTAATCGCGGGCCGGGGATCGGCTGGTCACCCGCGGCGAGTTGCTCGTCGGTGAGCAGGTCGAGCCAGTCCGACCGCGCCGGAGGCGGCTGCCCGAGGTGGGGGAAGGCCGCGAGGACGACGCGCGCCGGTTCGAGCCGGGCCACCGGGGATCTGACCAGGCTGATGTTCTCCCCTGAGCGGACCATCCCGCACACCAGGCCCGTCCGCCAGTTGAGCGCGGGCGCGCCGCTGTGCCCGGGCCCGAGTACTCCGTTCGCGACCCGCAGCAGTGGCGTGCCGTCGGAGCGTTCGGACGGGCCCTCGTAGACGGCGCGTACGGCGTCCCCGCCCCGGTACGTGCCGGAGGGATAGCCGAAGATCCACAACTCGTCACCGGGAGCGACCCCGGCGCCCAGCCGGGGGCAGGCGTGCTCCAGGTCGATGGGGGAACGCAGCAGGGCGAGGTCGGGGCCGTTGTGGCTGCCCGGCCGGTGGAACCGCGGCAGGACCTCCAGCTCCAGCTCGACCTCTCCCCAGGTGCCCGTGACGGCGCCGGGCAGCGGGTCACCGGGTTTCGCGACGACATGCGCGCAGGTGAGCACGAGCCGGGGCGCGACGAAGAACCCCGTGCCCTCGCCGCCGTTTCCGCGGAGGGCGACGGTGGCCAGGCGGAGCGCCTCGCTCAACCGCGTCCTGCCGCCCGTCATGTGCCTGGCCTCTCGATTCCAGCGCCGAGCAGCCAAGGCTAGCACCCGGCGGGACGCGCATCCCGGGGGTAACGCGCGCGCCGCCGGGCGCGACATCGAAGCGGGGACCCGGCCGCGGAGAGGCCGTGCGAGGGCGCCCTTCGGCCTGGTGGGGCACCGGCAGTGAGAGGAGAGGCATGGAGGAGCACGACGAGAGCCGTGCGGCCGACCTCGTGAGTGACGACTACGGCGTCCGCTCGGTGGCCGAGGCGCCGGAGACGTCGGCGACCATGACCGTCGTGGTGGACGAGCGGGGGAGCCCGCGCTGGGTGGTCGGTCCGGAGGGTGCCGGGCCGGCCGTCGCGGTGGCCCCGGGCGTCCCGGTGCTGGCCATCCTGTCCGATGTCGAGCTTCTTGAGACGCTGGGCACCGGACTGCCCGGCCTGGTCGTCCTGGACGAGGGGCGGCTGACCGGCGTGATCCGGCGGCAGGCGCTCGAGACCGCGCTGTCCGAGGGGCTCGAACGGGAGCTGTCCAATCCGACGCCCAGCGACGACGCGACCCTGCACGGCCCACGGGAGGACCTCGTGGCCTCGGCGGGGCCGCTCATCCGATGCCGCGTATGCGGCCTGACACACGCCTACCGGGGCTACCTGCCGACGGACCGGACGGTCTGCAAGACTCCCGTCCCGGTCCACGACCTGGTCCCCGAGTGGGACACCTCCGCGTGAACGGCCTCATCGAAACCGTCTCGGCGTCCCTGGACCGGCGGCTGATCACCAGTGTGCTGCTGCCGGTGACGGCGTTCGCGATCGCGGTCTGCGCGGTGATCTTCAGTGGCGTCGGGTGGAGCGCGGTCGGCGCGTGGTGGCAGCGGCTCGACGCGGCCGATCTCGGGCTGCTCGCTCTCGTCGTGGTGCTGGGCGTCGTGTTCGCCGGGCAGATCGTCTCGGCCGCGCACGGTCCCGTGCTGCGGTTGTACGAGGGGTACTGGGCCGGCGTGCCGCTGCTCCGGCGGCTGCGGCGGCGGTTGTCGGCGCACCACCTGGCCGTCTGGCAGGAGCACCACGAGCAGGGCCGGACCACGACGGACTATCCGCTGGCCGCGTCGAGGGTGCAGGCGACGCGGCTGGGGAACGTGCTGCGTGCCGCCGAGGAGCACGCGCGCCGGTACTTCATCGACGCGCCCACCATGTGGCCGCGCCTGTACGGGGTGTTGCCCGCGGAGTTCACGCAGACGTTCGCGAACGCCGCCGCCGGTCTTGAGCTGATGGTCACCGTGAGCGCGCTGGGCGGCCTCTTCGCGGTCGCCGGTGGTGTGCCGGCGGCGCTCCTGCTGCCCTGGTACGGCGGCCCGATCTGTGTCCTCGCAGGGCTGGCCGTGGCCTGGCTGGGGTACCTGGGCGCGGTGCACCGCGGCCGCACGTACGCCCACCTCGTACGAACGGCCTTCGACGTCTACCGCTGGCGCCTGCTGGACGAGATGGGCCTGGAACGACCCCAGGACTACGGCGCGGAGCTGGAGCGCTGGGCGGCCCTCGATCAGCTGTGGGCCCAGGGCGGCCCCGGACTCGACCGCCACCCGCCACCTCGGCTACCCCCGGCCCTCACCCCAACCCCGGCCCCGCCCCGCCGCCCCCGGCGCACCCGCGAAAGCCGTACCCCCGAAAGCCGTACCCCCGAAAGCCGTACCCCCGAAAGCCGCTCCACAGGAGCTATCTCCCGTCCCCACCACCGCCCCGCCGTCTGCCGCCGGCGCCGCTGGGTCGCCGGCACTGCCGCCTGTCACCGAATCGGCTGGGTCGCCGGCCCCACCACCTGCCACCGGCGACGCCGCATTGCCGGCGCCGCCGCCTGTCACCGACGACGCCGCTCAGCGGGTCCCGGTCGCCGCCCGGTTTCGGCTGATGCCTTGGGTGCTGGCCGGGGCCGTCGTCGTCGGCGCGCTCACCGCCGCCGGCCGGCCGATCGTGGGGCTGTTCTCCTCGCCGCCTCCCATGGCCCGCGCCGCGAACGCGTTGCCGCCGTTCCACGTCATCGCCGCGGGCGATGTCCGCGCCTCGGCCGCCCGAACCCCTGGTGCCACGTCGGTTCTGGGCCGCTACACCCTGACGCCCGTCCCGGCGAACGCGCCCCTCAACCCGGCCGGCCTCGGCCCCCGCCTGCCCGCCGCCGTGCACGACCGGGTCGTCATCGTGATCCCCGTCGAGGCGTCCATGCTCCCGCCCGCGCCCACCGCCCGCGGGCTCACCATGCGTGCCGTCACCGGCGAAGACGGCACGTACGCCGAGGTCGTGGTCCTGGACGCGCGCCCGCCCGCGGGCGGCGAGTCCAGGATCGTCGCGGCGGTACGGCGGACGGATCTGCCGGCCGTCCTGGACGCGGCCTCCGACGGCCCGCTCGACCTCATGACCACGCTGCGCTGAGATGCCGGCAGCGGAACCCCCGGGTGGTCGAGACAGCGCATCGCCCGGTCGTGTGCGAGGCTAGGAGTTCCCCAGGTCAGGGGTGTGCCGCCCGGGGGCGGCGGGCCACGTAGACCACCGCGGGTGGTAGGTTGCGCCAGACCGTCATGGTCGTCACGACCTCCTCGAACTCCGTCCGCAGGCCGCCGAGCAGCCGCCGCGCCGGGGCGGCCCAGCGTGGGCCGCTCCGACATCTCCGTCGAATCCTTGCCTACGCACAGTGGTGTGACATAGCGCGCAAGAAGATCAGAGGTGAACAAGAGTCTCCACAGTTCGACCCAGCCGGCCGGACCCTCCCGTGGACGGCCTCAGGTGATCGGCGGCTGAGCCGACGGTTTGACCCTGACGCAGGGTCAATGTCCCAGCATGGTGGCGGGACCGAGAAACCGATGCGGGTTGAGAGGCGACAGGACGATGCGGCACTTCACGATCCACCACGACGGCGTCACGATCCCGGTGACTCGCGGCGGTCAGGGACGACCGCTGGTGCTGTGCCCCGGGCTGAACTCGACGCAGGCCGACCTGCACGAGCTGGCCGGACTGCTGCGGCGCGACCACGACGTGGTGACCTTCGACCTCCGGGGCCATGGCCTCGCCTCGGCCGCCGACCGGTACTCCTTCGAGGCGTTCCTCAGTGACCTGGCCGCCGTGATGGCGGAGCCGAGTACGGCGCCCGTGCTCGTGGGTTACTCGCTGGGCGCGGATCTGGCCATGCACTTCGCCTCCGAGCACCCCGAAGCCGTCGCCGAGCTCGTTCTCATCGACGGGGCGAACCCGGTGCCCGAACCGTTCATCACCGAGGCCGCCCTGCCGGAGTTCCGTGCCATGTGGGCGGAGATGGCGACGCGGCAGGAGGCCGGGCGGGGCACCGCGCGTCAGGTGTTGCTCACCGCTCAGGAGATTCTCGACCTGAACCTCGAGATCGACGTGGTTCGGTCCAGGATCCTCGACCGGTACGGGAGGATCGACCGGCCCATCAGCATGATCATGTCGACCTCGATGGCCGGCGACAGCGGTGAAGGGCGCGCGCCGGGCTTCAACCGGAACTGGCGTGCCGGTATCGAGCGGCTTGTCCGCGCGCAGCCGCACATCACCACATCCTGGCTCGATGCCGACCATGGGCTGGTCTTCACCCACGCCCCGGAGATCGCCCGGATCATCCGGAGCACACAGGGCCCCAGCCAGGACGCTTCGGCGATTTTGTAAATGAGCGGAAGCGTCCGGCGAGGTGGTTACGCTGCCGTGCCATGATCGGCACCACGAATGACCGCCACCGTCCTGTCGCCCGCCTCGCCGTGGGCCTCACCTGCGCGCTCCTGATCGCGGCGGCCGGGGGCTGCGCGGCCGAGGACGACCCGGGCAACGCCCAGGTCGGCTCCTGCCTCGAAGCGCTCGGAAAGGGCGGCAAGACCGTTCAGGAGGACTTCCACATCGTCGCGTGCACCACCCCGCGGGCCGCCTACAAGGTGATCAAGAAGGCGGACCGCTGCGACGACGTCACCAACGGATACGTCCAGGTCGGCAGCCGCCGATCCCGCAGTCAGCTGTGCCTGACGCTGAACGCGAAGGAGGGCGACTGCTTCTACCAGGAGGTCGGCTTCCCCACCGGTAAGGTGTCCAAGGTCGCCTGCGGGTCCTCGGCCACCTACCGGGTCGCCAAAGTGTCAGAGGGGACCGCGGACGCGTCGGTCTGCGGCAAGGACGTGCCCAACTGGACCGAGACCCCCGACGAGCTGCCGCACGCCATCGTGTACCGCAGCCCGGCGCTCACGCTCTGCGCCGACCGCCCCTGACCAGCCAGGTCTCTCGCGACCGCCGCCTTGAGGACGTGACGATCACGGGGAGGAGGTGACGACCACGCCCGCCTGGACGACGTGCCGCACGCGCTTGTCCGGCTCGGCCAGCACGCCGATGTCCTCCAGCGGATCGCCGTCGAGCACGAGCAGGTCGGCATGCGCCCCCACGGCCAGCGTGCCGGCCTCGCCCGTCAGCCCGGTCAGCTCCGCCGCGCTCGTCGTGGCCGCGCGCAGCACGTCGATCGGCCGCTGCACCTCGGCCCGCAGCCGGAACTCGTGGCTCTGGTGCCGGTGCATGCCACCCAGCAGGTCCGTCCCGTACACCAGCCGCACGCCCGCACGCGCCGCCCGTTCCAGCGCGACGAGGCCCGCCTCCAGCACCTCGTCCACCTTGCGCCAGCTCCGCTCGGGCAGCCCGAACTCGCGGCCCTCCTCCTTGAGCGCCCAGTACGTCACCAGCGTCGGCACCAGGTAGGCGTCGTTGCGCAGGAACAGCTCGACGCTGGTGTCGTCGATCAGGTTGCCGTGCTCGACGGAACGCACCCCGGCCTCCAGCGCCCGGTTGACGGCACGGGCGGTGTAGGCGTGGGCGGCGACGTAACGATTGGCGGCCTCGGCCTCCTCGACGGCCGCGCGCAGCTCCTCCGTCGAGAACTGGGTCGAGTCGATCCGGTCGGTCGGCGAGGCCACGCCGCCGGAGGCCATGACCTTGATGTGGTGGGCGCCCTTGCGCAACTCGTCGCGGGCGGCGACGCGGACCGCGTCCACGCCGTCCGCCACCCGCCCGATGCCCGCGCAGCACGGGTGCTCGTCGTGCACCTGCTCGCCCCGGCCGCGGAAGTCGGAGTGGCCGCCGGTCTGGCTCAGCCCCTTGCCGCAGAACAGCAGGCGCGGCCCCCGGATGAGGCCCTCCGCCTGCGCGTCGGCCAGCCCGAAGTCGGCGCCGGAGCAGTCGCGGACCGTGGTGAAGCCCCGGTCCAGCATGCCGCCCATGATGCGGGCGCTGTGGGCGGTGACGTATGAGGGGGACATGGAGCGAAGCGAGCCGAGGTCCGCGGACGAGGCGGTGACGTGCACGTGCGCGTCGATCAGGCCGGGCACCACGTGGGCCCCCGCCACGTCGATCACCCTCGTGCCGTCGGGCGCGGACAGCCCTCGCCCCGTCTCGGCGACCCGGCCCTCGGCACAGCGCAGGTCGCCCTCGGTGTACTCGCCGGTCGTCACGTCGAGCAGCAGCGCGTTGCGCAGCAGCAGGCTCATGCGGCACCCCCGGACAGCGCCGGGGCGGCCTTCGCGGCGATCGCCACGGCCTCGGCCACGGACGCGTCGTCGTAGGTCCCCTCGGCATCAAGGATGTTCAGCACGCCGAGCACCTCGCCCTCCTTCCCGATCACGGGCACATTGATGATCGAACCACACCCCAGGCTCTCGATCAGTTCGTGGTCGGCGAAGATCTTCCGCACGGCCTCCCTGTCGCGGCCGAAGTACGGCTCACCTCGCTCGATGCAGGTGATCAGCCAGTCCTGGGCGACCTCGACGGTCTTCTCGCCGCCCACCGGGTACTCGGCCGGGTGGCTGCTGTGGACCCGGCGCAGCGCCCGCCGTTCCGGCACCCAGGCCAGCACGGTGAACAGCCGCACGCCGACCTCCTCGCGTACCGCCTTCTCCAGCCCGGCCAAATCGTTGATCATCTGGTCGCCTCCTCGGTGGTGGTGGGTTCCGTCAGCTCTTCCAGCGATCGCCCGGCCGTGGCCAGGCCGAACACGAGCACGCAGATCACCCCGGCCGCCAGCACCGCCGTGGTCAGCCCGAACACGCCGCCGAAGCCCAGGCTCGCCTCCGACAGGCCGATGATCGACGGGGCCAGGATGCTGCCGACCCGCCCGAACGCGCTCGACAGGCCGGTGCCGGTGGCGCGGACCCAGGTGGGGAAGACCTCGGGCGTGTAGGAGTAGACGCCGGCGTACGTGCCGTTCAGGAAGAACGACAGCACCGCGCCCGCGATCGTGATGGCGACGGGCGAGTCCATCTGCGACAGCCAGAACGCGCTCACCGCCGAGCCGGCGAGGTAGATCGCGATCGTGTTCTTGCGGTCCAGCCGCTCCGACAGCCAGGCGGCGGAGAAGTATCCCGGGATCTGCGCCAGGTAGATGATGATCGAGAACTCGAAGCTCTTGGTGACGGTGATGCCGCGCTGCACGAGCAGGGTGGGGATCCAGGAGAAGAACCCGTAGTACGAGAACGTGATCACGAACCAAATCAGCCAGATCACCGCCGTGCGCCGGGCCATGACCGGGCTCCACAGGAACCGCAGCGCGCTGAGCAGGTTCACCTTCGGCGTCCGCGTCGCCGGGGCGACGGCGGTGTCCGGCACCGGCGGCAGCGGCCGGCCCGTGGCCCGCTCGACCCGGCGTTCCAGATCGGCCACCACCGCCTCGGCCTCACCCGGGCGGCCCTCCTGGAGCAGGAACCGGGGCGACTCGGGCAGCGAACGGCGCCACCACAGCAGCAGCAGGATGGGCAGCGCGCTGATCATCTGCGCGATCCGCCAGCCCTCGTCGAACGTCGGCACCACGAACCGCCCGAGCAGCGCCGCCATCACGAACCCGAACGAGAAGAACCCGGCCAGCGCGCCGATGAACCAGCCGCGCCGCTTGGCGGGCACGAACTCCGACAGGAACGGCGCGATGATCGCACTCTCCGCCCCTGCCCCGGCTCCGGCCAGCACCCGGGAAGCGAGGAACACCTCATAGTTCGGGGCGAACGCGGCCACGACGGAGAAGACGGCGTAGAAGGCGAGCGCGTACATCATCACCTTCTTGCGGCCTATGCGGTCGCCGAGCACGCCCGCGATGGTCGCGCCGAACAGGAAACCGAACGGCGTCGCGGACCCGATGAAGCCGAGCTGGCCGTTGGACAGGTCCCAGACCTCCTGGGCGCTCGGCAGCAGGAATGCGACGACGGCCGTGTCCATGCCGTCGAAGGTGTAGCCGAGGCCGCCAATGAGAAGCAGGACATAGTGCGGACGGCTCAGCGGAAGCCGGTCCAGACGGGCCAGCAAGGTCATCTGACACACCTTTCCCCAGGTCATGGCCCAGCAAAACAATTGTCAAGCAACATATAGTGCAGATTGGACACATTGCAATGGTCTTTGCAATTTAGGGAGATGATGACCGCGTACGATGTTCCCGGCCCGGGGGGACGCGATCGCGCTCGGGAGCGCATGCCCGGCTCGCCCAAGGAAGGGACCAGGTGACAGAGGACGACACGATCCGGCGGGACCCCCCGGCCGGCCCAGGCGGCACGGATGACACGGACGGTTTCGAGGACTGGTTGCGTGCGCGGCTGCCGGGGCGTGGGCTGCGCGGCAAGTCGGCCGCAGTGCTTCAACTCCTGCTCTCGCAGCCGCGCCGGGCCTCGTTCGGCTCAGCGGGGGAGCTGGCCCAGCTCGCCGGCGTCAACGTGGCCACCGTCACCCGCACGGCGCAGGCACTCGGCTTCGCCGGCTGGCCCGCGCTGCAGCAGGAGCTGCGCGCCCGCTACCTGTCCTCGCTCAGCGCCGGTCAGGTCGCCGCCGAGCACCGGGGGACCGGCTCACCCAGCTCCCGCTCACTGCGCCGCGACCTCGACAGCCTGGCGCTGCTCAACCGGCGCCTGGACGAGCGCGTGCTCCTCACGATCGCGGAGGCCGTCGCGCGGGCGCGCCGCACGGTGATCGTCGCCAGCGGGAGTTACGCGGCCGTCGGGCTGGCGCTCGCCCACAACGCCCGGCTGGCGGGCTATCCGGTGACGGCCGTGACGGGGGGAGAGGCGGACCTGTCGAACGCGGTGGCCGCGGTCGAGGCGGGCGACGTGCTGATCGCCATCAGCTTCTGGCGCCTGTACGAGAGCACGGTGCTGGCCGCCGACGAGGCCCGTTCGCGAGGGGCGCGCGTGTTCGCCGTGACGGACGTGGCCAGTCCGGCGCTGGCCGGCGCGGCGGAGGAGGTCGTGATGGTGCCGGCGGAGGGCGAGGCGTTCTTCCCGTCGTTGACCGCCGGCATCGCCGTCGCCCAGGCCCTGGTCACCCAGCTCGCCGCCGTGGACCCGGCCCGTACGGGCGCCTCGATCGAGGCGGCGGAGGCGATGTGGACCAAGTTCGGCCTCCTCCACCGCCGCCCCGCCTCCGGCGGCCGCCTCTGACCCTCGGCGGGGGCGGGTCGGCGGACGCGGGGGCGGCCAGTGCGCCGGCGGCCACGAGCGCCGCCGAGATGACGATCAAGCATCCGGCCGACGCGGCCTTGCTGGGCTTGCTGTCAGTGGGTCGCGGCCGTCAGACCCGGGCCGGAGTTCGGCGCAGCCGGCGGACGGAGTCCCAGATGGGGTTGAACCACATGACGACGTGGTGCTCGGACAGGCTGCCCTCGACCGGGGGCCGTGGGGTCCCTTCCTGCCGGCGGGCAGCCTCGCGGAGGCAGGCCGGACACGCGCCGCTGGTCATCACGCTCGGGTGACGCGGGCAACTGACCAGGGGCTTGGCGGGGCGGCCCGTGTCGTTCGGGTCGCCTCTGCCTCCGCCGGATCGGGTTACCATGATGAGTCCTCCCTGATGGGGCCCCGGAACGCGGTTTCTTTGCGGTGATCGGAGTTCTGGGTTTCGTCGTGTTGGGATGGGGCCCCGGGTGCGGGACCGATCCGGTCCCGCCCCCGGGAGGGCCCGCACCGGCCCGTTTCAGGCGCGGCCGTCCGGTTCCTGTCCTCCGGGTGCCGCGTCCGCCGGCCAAGACGATGTCGCTGCCGGCCGGCTCGTCCCAGGTGGTCGTGCCACACCTTTCCGGACTTCCCTATGAGGCCGGAGCGATCTACGGCCGGGGCCGGGCGAGGGTGGGATTCGCGTTCGGTCAGATCCTGCGCAGATCGTCGTCGCTGTCCTCGGCCACGCTCCCGCCGGCCTCGTGCGGCGCCAGGGACGAGGGTGAGGGGTGCCAGAACCGGTACGCGGTCGTCCGCGAGAGCGATGCCAGCAACTGGTCATCGGCCGGCTCGGAGGGCGGCCTGGTGAGCAGCCACAGGATGGTGCCGTACACCCACGTGGTCAGCGCCACCAGATCGGCCTGGCCGTAGTGGGCGCCGCTGGCCTGCAGGATCCCCTCGACGACCTTCTCCTGAGCCCGGCGGTTCTGCGCGATCAGCTCGCCCAGATCCGGCCGGCGGGTGGCCTCCAGGCTCAGCTCCAGCACCGCCAGGCAGCGCTCCCGGTTTGTGGTCAGGGCGGCCCGCAGCGTTTCGCACAAGGCGTCACTTAAGCCTTCCGGACCGGTGCGCACGTGGGAGATCGGCCAGCGCGCCTGGTATTCCTTCCAGCGCCGGGCGTTGATGCGCTCGGCCGCGGCCGTCAGCAGGGTCTCCCTGGAGGGGTAGTAGTTGGCGGTGGTGCCCGCCGGCAGGCCCGCCCGCTGATCCACGGCCCGGTGGGTCAGCCCCCGGCTCCCCTCGGAGGCCAGCACTTCGAGGGCGACGTCGCCCAGTTGATCCCGGCGCTCAGGGTTTTTCGGCATGTCCGCACCCCCTCGAAGATGGTCACCCTTGGCAAAACATCTGTTGTACAACTCGCATAGTACAACTTCTGTGGTCCAAAGGGCATCCCCCAGATGCGTTCGTACTTTGTCTGACCTGCGACAACGTGTCACGAGCCGGTCAGCGGTCCCGCCGGTCCTCGGTCCTGGAACCGGCCGGCGGCCCGGGCGATGCGCGGAGCGGTGCGATGGGATCGCCCCGGGGATCGCCCTGCCGGAGGATCGGCGGGGCCGCCACGTGGCGCCGCCGAGTCGAACTCTTGCGGAGCGGATCAGCTCATCCGGGATCAGGGAGACTCGAAGCCGGCCTTGGTCAGCACGTCCTTGCCCCGCTGCGACAGCACCAGATCCACGAACTGCTTGGCCGTGTCACCGGCGGGAGCCTCGGCCAGGGTGGCGATCGGGTAGTCGTTGATCGCCTGGTCCGCCTCCGGGAACGCGATGCCCCGCACCTTGCCGCCGGAGGCGATCACGTCGGTCTTGTAGACCAGCGCCGCGTCCACCTCGCCCAGCTCCACCTTGGTCAGTGTGGCTTTGACGTCCTGCTCCAGCGTGACCGGCTTGACCGCCAGCTTGGCCGCGTCCAGTGCCTTGACCGCCGCGACCCCGCACGGCACCTGCTCGGCGCAGAGCGCCACCTTCACCTTGGGATCGGTCAGATCCCTCAGCTCGTCCACCTTGGCCGGGTTGTCCGCGGGCACCGCGATCTGCAGCTTGTTCCGTACGAACGTGGTGGGCGCAGAAGCCGGCGACGCGTCGGTGACGGTCTTCATGGTGGCCGGGCTCGCGGCGGCGAAGACGTCGGCCGGCGCCCCCTGCGTGATCTGCTGGGCCAGCGTGGCGCTGGAGCCGAAGTTGAACCTCGCCGTCGTGCCCGGGTGAGTGGCCTCGAAGATCTTGCCGAGCTCGGTGAACGTCTCGGTCAGCGAAGCCGCCGCGAACACCGTCACCTCCCTGGCCTCGCCTCCGGCGGACGCCGAGGACGAAGCGGAGGTCGTGGACGTTGCGGGGTCGCCGGAGCCGCAGCCGGACGAACCCGCCAGCGCGAGCGCGACGGGCAGGGCGATCGCCCACCGGGATCTACGCCTGAACACCAAGGGGGGCTCCTCACAGGTAACTGGCCACGCGCTCGTGGCCGGGGATCTCCACGACGACGTTGGCGGACCTGATCACGGCGACCGCCGCCACCCCGACATCCAGGCCCGGCTCGTCGCGGCCTGGCGGCTCATCCGCGACACCACCCGGAACGGCTCCGCGGCGATCTCCACCTGCGCCATCACCACATCGCGGGTCACCTCGGTGGCAATGCCACGACATCGGTTACGCGCCGAGGAACGACCATCGCCGTCGCCCTTCTCGATCTGTGAACGGGTGAAAGCGGCCAGGTCGGCGCCGCTCACCCGCCGGTGGCCGTGCTCGTCCCGCTCGGCCCCGAGCCGGCCCGCGTCCACCCACCGGCGGACGGTGTCGGCGCTGATCCCGAGCGGAGCCGCGGCCTCGCTGATCCGAAACGTCGTCACAAGCCCTCACCCTACCTTCCGCACATTCGAGGATGAATGCCCGTATCCAGCCGTGGCAGCGGCATGATCTACGGCTCTGCGGTGGCATCCACGAGGTCGGAGCGAGCCTCCGCGAGCCTCGGGCGAGCCACGGTGCTCCTTGAGCGCTGTCCTGGTCGTCAGCGGGGCATTCGCGGGCGGGGCAGTGCGGGAGCGGCCACGTCCAGGCTGAGACGAGCGATGTTCGGGTTGTGACGTGAGCCGAGCATGCCCAGGCTTGTCACGAGAAGCCCGTCGTCGATGACGGCGATCGCGCTCGGGCCGTCGAGGCCGTCGGCCTGGGTCGCGAGGGTGGTCATGACCCCGTCCGGGGCGATGCGCAGCACGGTGTCGTGCGGATGGACGGCCAGATACAGCGTGCCCGAGCTGTCGAACGCGAAGTCGTCGGCGGGTATGCCGGTGTGGATCTGTTTCACCTCGCCTGGGCGTCCCTCGTCGAGGCCGATACGCAGGACGGTGCCCTGGGCCGTGTTGGTCGCCCACAGGGCGCCGTCCCAGAGCTTGAGCCCGTTCACGCCCGTGGACGACACCGGGTCGTCCGGCGACACCGGCGCCAAGTGCTCGTCGGCGAGCCAGAGCCGAAGCGTGTCGTCGCCGGGAGGACAGCAGAGGATCTCGCCGTTCACGGAGTCGGCCGCGAACAGCGTGCCGTCCTCGGCGAAGGTGATGCCGTTGAGCCCCGCCCGGGTTTCCGAGGCGGCGAATCGAACCCAACGACGCGGAGCCTCGCGCCGCCAGATTCCCGCCACGGTGCCGGTCGAGCTGCGCACGGCGGCATACAGCCGGCCCTCGGAGTCCGAGGCGAGGCCGACCACGATCGCGTCGGCCGGTCCCGAGACCACCCGTTCCGGCTCGCCGCTGGACGACCAGACGGTACCCGCCATCAGCAGGGTCGCACAGATCGTGCCGTCCGCGAGGACCACGATGTTCTCCGGCATCTCGCCGGCGCTGTGATCAAAGGCTTTGAGGATCATGAAATACGCCATCCACTCGTACGCGATCGCTGAAACGGGGCCGGGGAACCTGCTGACGGGGTCGGCGCGTGCTCATCGCGCCCATCGCAGGGGGCGCTCACGGTGCGGTGGACCCGGGATCGGCGGAGGTTCCTGCACATGAGCAGCATAGGCGCAAGATACCAATCTTATTCGTTGATATCTCAAATGCCTCCGCTGATATGCTGAGCGAGTGCCCGATATCCATCCCGTGGTCAGGGGAATGCCTCACATCCCCGCGCTGCTGCTGGCCGGCGAGGAAGAGCCCGGCCTCGACCGCACCAGCCAGGCCTACCGGGCGATCAAGCGCCAGATCATCGACCTGACCCTGCCGCCCGGCAGCAGCTTCAGCGAAGCGTCGTTCGCGCAGCGATGGGGCATCAGCAAGACGCCAGTGCGTGAGGCGCTCGCGCGGTTGAGGCGCGACGGGCTCGTGGAGGCGCTTCCGCGCGCGGGCTACGTCGTCAGCCCGATCACGCTCCAGGACACCGGCGATCTGTGTGCCTTGCGGACGCTGCTGTCCGGCGAGGCCGTCGCCGCCGCCGCGCGCCGAGGTGTCGAGGCGCCGGCGCTCGATCGGCTCGACGTGCTGTCCAAGGTGCCGCACGCGCTCGCGGCGGGCGAGGTGGGACAAGAGGCGTCGCTGCGGGCCGGGATCGAGTTCGAGGCCGTCATCGCCAACTCCAGCGGTAACGACCGTTTCGGCAAGGCGATCGTCGACGTGCTCGACGAGCTGGAGCGGGTCCTGCGGATGGCCGCGTTGATCGCTCCCGAGGCCGCGAGCCCGCCCGGGGAGCTGGAAGCCATCTTCGAGCGGCTGCGCGCCCGGGACGCGGACGGCGCCCACGAGGCCATGCGCGAGCGGTGCGAGCGCGTGCGTCGCGACGTGCTCCAGGCCCTGGCGAAGAGCGTCTCCGTCAGCAGGGCGCCCATCGAGATGCCGGCGCTCCGGTGACCGCCTGCCCACGCCCCTGGGCACACTGGGCGGTGCCGGCGGCGACATCGACGCCCGCCTCACGCATCGCCCGCGCGGAGGTCGCCATCATCCCAGACCACGCCCCACCTTGGCCGCCGACGGCCCGGCACATCTGCACCAGGCGACCGACTCCCGGGGACGAGGCCCCGGCCGGGAAACGTCCGCTCGTCACGTTCCCCGGCCGGGCCACGAAGGCGGCGTTCGCCTATCCTTCCTCGGCCACGCCCAGATACATCACCCTCGCGTTCGACGGGTTGAACGCGAAGGAGGTCACGCGGTCGTAGTCGTTGTGCCGGGTGGTGACCCGGTTGCGGCGGAAGTCGTACGTGTAGATGTCCGTGCCGGTCGCGGCCCACGCGGTGCCGAACTCGAAATAGAGCACCCCCGGGTCCTTCGGATGGGCGGCGAGCACCGGCCCGTTGCTGAGCGTGATCCCGTTGCCCTGGTCGACGACGGGGGTGAAGGTGCGGCCGCCGTCGGACGACCGGTAGATGTGCCGGCCGTCGGACGGCGCGCCCGCGTCCGACTCCGCCAGATTGAGGCCCATCACATACACGATGTTCGGCTTGGCGGGGGAGACCGTGGCGCTGAACACGTTGACCTTGGCGCCCTCCTCGCCCAGACCGGTGGACGTCTTCCACGTGCGACCGCCGTCGAAGGTGACGCGGGCGCCGTGGCCCGCCGCGCCCAGCACCACGTGGTCCAGGTTGTCCGGATCGAAGGCCGTGGTGTAGACCATCAGCAGGTCGTCCTGCGGCCAGGCGGGCACCCCGAGGGGCCGCCAGGTGCGCCCGCCGTCCCGTGAGTCGTACAACTGCCCGGACCCGTCGGCCGCGCGCAGGTGGTCACCGCGGCGCCGATCCGTTCCCAGACCGCGCAACCGGCCGGCCGGTGAGGTCAGCGGCGTGATCTCGCCGGGTGTGACCAGCGAGAGGTTGCCGTCGCGATCCCAGGCGTACGCCCGGCCGTCCCGCGCCGCGACGAGCTCGATGTACGAGCCGTTCACCTTGCCCACCGGAGTCCAGCTGCAACCGGCGTCACCCGAGGTCAACAGCAGATTGTTGGACAGGGCGAGTAACGTGTCGGGACGATCGAGGGTGACGAGCCCGCTGGTGTAAACGATCGGATGCAGCACCTCGCTGGTCGGTGTGATCGTCTTGCCCTCGTCCCGCGTGAACGTCACCGACCCGCCGCCGGTGACCGTCGTGCACCGCGGCTGGTGCCAGCCGCGGAAGCCGTCGTCCGCCGCGACGGCGGGCGTGGCGGCCGAGAGCACCGCGAGCGCGGTCGCCACCCCGAGGGTGAGCGCCTTTCTCAAAACTGCCTCCAAGACAGACAACAAGCGCAAATGATCTGTATCTGTCCTATCGGGGGCGGGATCGCCTACGCTAGCCCGAGGATTGGCAGATCTATGACATTGCACGAATCAGACACGGCAAAGGATCATGAAACCCGACGACAACGCGCTCTCGGCCGTCGGGGTCGACGCCGAGGACGAACGAATCTACCGGGACCTGCTACGCGGCCCGCGCGCCACCCTGCCCGAGCTCGCCGCGCGCACCGGGCGCAGCACGGTGGCCCTGCGCCGCGCGTTCAGCAGGCTGGAGGAGCTGGGGCTGGCCAGCCGCATGGCGGGCCGCCCGGTCAGGTACGTACCGACCCGGCCGGACGTCGCGGTGGCCGCCCTCATCTCCCGCCGCGAGGAGGGCTTGGCCCAGGCCCGCCTGGCCGCCCTGGCCATGCTCGCCGAGACGCCGCGAACCGAGAACCAGGCCCCCGAGGAACTGGTCGAGGTCGTCCAGGGCCAGGCGGCCGTGGCCCAGCGCTTCACCCAGCTCCAGCAGACCGCGACGGAAGAGCTCCTGGTCCTGGACCGCCCGCCCTACGCCCAGGACCCCACGCAGCAGAACGCCACCGAGCTGCAACGCCTGGCGCACGGCGTCCTGGTGCGCGGCATCTACGACGCCTCGGCCCTGGAGATCCCCGGCAAGCTACGCCTGGCCCAGGAGTCGGTCGCGGCCGGCGAACAGGCCCGGATCAGCTCCGAGGTTCCCATGAAACTGGCCATAGCGGACCGCAGAAGCGCGATCCTGCCCCTGAGCACCGCCGAGTCCGCGCACGCCGACAGCGCGGTCATCGTCCACTCCTCGACTCTGCTCGACGCGCTGGTCACCCTGTTCGAGGTCCTGTGGCGCTCGGCCCTCCCGTTCCCCGCCAAGTCCTCGGCCGCGGACCTGCCGGATCCGGAGTTGTTCACCCTCCTGGCGGCCGGCCTGAAGGACGAGACCGTGGCACGCCAACTGGGGGTGAGCCTGCGTACGATCCACCGCCGCGTCAGCGAGCTGATGGACCGGCTGGGCGCCCGCACCCGGTTCCAGGCGGGTCTGCTCGCCGCCCGCCGCGGCTGGACGGACCCTCGTCCCTGACAGCCAAGCCGAAAGGCGCCGGCTCCGCACCGGGCGGACCGCGAAGAACGGATCACGGCGGCGTCGTCGACCGGCGGATGGATCTTGTCCATGATCCAGCGCTTCACCCACTTGCCCTCCGCGCCGGACAAGGCGACGAGCCGGTCCGCCTCCAGGCCGGCGGTCCACACGACCGCGTCCGCCGCGACGAACGAACCGTCCGCCAGCACCGCGCAACTCAGCCCCCGCATACGTGACCAGGGCCGACGAGCGGCGAGGAGAGTCGCGGCGCCTGGCGTCGTCGGAAGGAAATGATCAGGAGCGGGCCGGGCGGAGCCGGGGCGCGAGACTTTCGAGCTGGTCGACGGCAGCGGTCAGACTGCCGGCGAGGGGGTGCAGCAGTACGTGGTCGGCGCCCGCGTCCAGGTGGTCGCGCAGGCGGCGGGCCACCGCGCCCTCCTCGCCCCAGGCCAGCGTGGCGTCGATGAGCCTGTCACTGCGGTCGTCGGCCAGGTCGGCGTCGCCGTAGCCGAGCCTGCGGTAGTTGGCGCTGTACGGGGTCTCCACGTTGCGCTGCCCGATGTTCAGGATGGCGCGCAACCGTGCCCTGGCCGTGTCGGCGTCGGAGTCGAGGACCAGGGCCTGGTGCGGGATCACCAGGGCGCCGGGCCCGAGCGACTTGCGGGCGATCTCGGTGTGCTCCACCGGCTGGAGGAAGGGGTGGACACCGTCGGCGCGCTCGGCGGCGAGCAGGTGCGCTTTGGGGCCGAGCGCGGCCAGCACCCGCGGGTAGCGGATGTCCGGCAGCAGGCGGGTGGCGGCCTCGTCCATGGCGTCGAGATACTCCCGGAGCCGGGTGATCGGGCGGTCCGCGGGCTGCCCGCCGAGACCGAGCACGAGCCGCCCCGGGTGGGCCTCGGCCAGCGTGGCCGCGGCGGCGTGCATCGTGGTGGGTACGCGGCTGCTGATGTTGGCGATGCCTGCCCCGGCGACCAGCCGCCTGGTCGCGCCCAGGACGACGGAGAGCTGGGCGAAGATCTCCCGGCCGCTCGCCGGTGCGCCCGCCGGCGGCTCTCCCGTCCACACCGACCCGTACCCCAGCCGCTCAACGCGCGCGAACTGCTCGCGTTGCACCGACACCGGCGTGTCGAGCAGCGTCATCGGCGCGATCCACACGCCGAAGGCGCCCAGCCTGTCACGCGTCTCCCGCAGGTCCATGGTCCTCACCTCTCGCCATGAAATTATTCGGAGGCATCCTCCGATTTCTCGGACGATAAGATACGGAGGCAGGCTCCGGTTGGCAAGGACACGGGAGGAGTACGCTCATGAACGGCGCGGCGAGTCCACGGCCGCTGCGGGCCGACGCCCGGCGCAACCGCGCCAGGCTGCTCGCCGAGGCGCACGCCGCCTTCGACCAGGACGGCGTCACCGCCTCGCTGGAGGACGTCGCCGCCCGCGCGGGGGTCGGCATCGGTACGCTCTACCGCCACTTCCCAACCCGAGAGGCCCTGCTGGAGGCGGTGTTGCGCGAGCGGTTCGACGCGCTCACCACCGAGGCCCGCGCCCTGCTGGGCCGTGGCCGCCCCCGCGACGCGCTCAAGGCATGGACGCGGCGCTTCGCGGCGGCCGGCTCCACCTACCGGGGCCTGACCGCCGCGCTGTCGGCCACGCTGCGGGACGAGACCTCCGCCCTGCACGCCTCGTGCGAGGCGATGCGCGCGGCGGGTGAGTCCCTGCTGGCCGATGCCCAGCGCAGCGGGGAGATCAGAGCCGATCTCGCCCCGGTCGAGCTGTTCACGCTGGTGTTCGGCGTGGCGTGGGCGCACGAGCAGGCCGCGGCGGCGCAGGCCGATGGCCTCGACCGCCTGCTCGACCTGCTCTTCGACGGCCTGTCCTGCGGTCAGGGGCCGGCGTTCCCCGCCCGGGCGGCGACCAGCGGGAAATCCGCGGCACCGGGAGCCGTCGAACGGGACGGTGACGAGAGTGCCGCCGGCCGTGAGCTGCGATGACGTACGAGCAACGGCGGAGCCCGACCCGGCAGTAGTCTCGAAACAGGGGTGGATTTCATGCCGACCCAGGTCAAGGACGTCATGGGGCCGGTCGCCATCGCCGTCGTCGGCGGCATCGCCCTTTCCTGGAGGCTCATTCGCTGGGGGTGGGAACGATGGACGTCCGGTCCGTGAAGCAGGCGCTCGACGCCGCGGTGGAGGCCGCTCGCTGGGCCCCCTCGGTGCACAACACCCAACCCTGGATCTTCAAGGTGACGGGAACGGAGATCGACCTGAAGGCCGACGTCGATCGGCAACTGCGGGTGAGTGACCCGAGCGGCCGGGAACTCGTCATCAGCTGCGGCGCCGCGTTGTTCACCATCCGTACGGTGATGCGGTGCCAGGGGTACGAGCCCGCCGTGCGGCTCCTGCCGGACCCGGATCGGCCGTCCCTGCTGGCGACCGTCAAAGCCGGGACGCCGATCGAGGCCGATGAGCAGATACGGGCCCTGGGCGGCGAAGTCGAACGGCGGCGAACGCATCGGGCGGGCTTCGCCGACGTGCCGGTGCCGGGACACCTCATCGAATCACTCGGGCGCAAGGCCGCCGCGGAGGGCGTGCGGCTGACACCCGTCGTCCATCCGGCGGCGGCAACGGTGGTCGCCGCGCTCACCCAGGCCGCACAGGGCGTGCAGAGCCAGGACCAGCGCTTCACCCTGGAACTGCTCCGCTGGTCCCGGGCGCCGGAGAGCACGCGCGAGGACGGTGTACCGGCCGGGGCCTACCCGCGACACGCGGCGCCGACCGACCCGCACTTCCCCCAGCGGGACTACTCCTGGCGGCACGCCTGGGGAGCCGAGGGCGGGCAAGGCCGGGCGCTGGGGGCGCTGGTCCTGCTCACCACCGATGGCGACGGTCGCGAGGAGTGGATCGCCGCCGGTCAGGCACTGCAGCATGTCCTGCTGTACGCCGCCGCGCACGGCGTCAGCGCCGCCTTCCACACCCAGGCGCTGGAGAAGCCCCACCTGCGCGAGTTCCTTCGGGAGGAGCTCTGCGGTGGCGCGTACCCACAGGTGATCATGCGTCTGGGCGTGGCGGCCGATGACGTCAAGCGCGCTGCCCGCCGCCCGCTGTCCGAGGTCCTGGAGGAATGAACCGTTCCGGGCCGCCTCGCGCTCGTCTCGAGCCGTTGCTCACCGGGTCCCGATCCGCCGAGCCCTCCGGTGCCTGCGCGCCACCGCGGTGTCCTCCAGGTCGGCCCCGCCGACGCATTCATCGACGGCCAAATGATCAAGGGCCGGCTTTCGATCGGGAGAACCAGGCTGTCGTGCACGGAGCCTCGCGATGAAATTTCACGGCCATCGCCATCTGGCGAGCGGATGCCGAAAGTTTCAGCAGAGTATTTCTGCTGTATAAGCGCGTGATAGGCGCTTTGCTCAGTCTATGGGGGTCGAAACCTTTCTAAGCATTCTTGACATATTTCGGGGACGTTTCCACACTGAGTCCTCGAGGCGGCTTCCCTGCCGGGTCGGTGGACACGGCAGGGATCGCCGCCTTCCGACGCCCTGGTGGTCTGCATCCCATGCGGGATGCGGCTTCGTATCCGGCGGGGTGTGTCTCCGCGTAGGTTTCGTGATCCAGTAATGGAGGCCCAGGCATGCGTACAAACGCCTTACCCCCGCCCGGAAGCCGACGATCCTTCAGCAGCTTCCGCCGGGTTGTGGCCGCCGGCGTTCTCGGCTTGGTGGGCACGATCGCACCATTGACGTTGTCGGTTCCCGCCGATGCCGCGGAGACCACGCTCGGCGCGGCGGCCATGCAGAGCGGTCGGTACTACGGCGCCGCCATCTCCGCGGGCAAGCTCAACGAATCGGCGTACACCACGATCGCCAACCGCGAGTTCAACATGGTGACGGCCGAGAACGAGATGAAGATCGACGCCACCGAGCCGAACCGGGGCCAGTTCAGCTTCACCAACGGTGACCGGGTCTACAACTGGGCGGTGCAGAACGGCAAGCGGGTGCGCGGGCACACGCTGGCCTGGCACTCCCAGCAGCCCGGCTGGATGCAGTCGTTGTCCGGCAGCTCGCTGCGCCAGGCGATGATCGACCACATCAACGGCGTGATGGCCCACTACCGGGGCAAGATCTACGCCTGGGACGTGGTCAACGAGGCGTTCGCCGACGGCAACTCCGGCGGCCGGCGCGACTCCAACCTGCAGCGCACCGGCAACGACTGGATCGAGGTGGCCTTCGAAACCGCCCGTGCCGCCGATCCGGCCGCCAAGCTGTGCTACAACGACTACAACATCGAGAACTGGACGTGGGCCAAGACGCAGGGCGTCTACAACATGGTCCGCGACTTCAAGTCACGCGGCGTGCCGATCGACTGCGTCGGCCTGCAGGCCCACTTCAACAGCGGCAGCCCGTACAACAGCAACTTCCGCACGACCCTGCAGAGCTTCGCCGCCCTGGGGGTTGACGTGCAGATCACCGAACTGGACATTCAGGGCGCCTCGGCCACCACGTACGCCAACGTGACCAACGACTGCCTGGCCGTGCCCCGATGCGTCGGCATCACCGTGTGGGGCGTGCGCGACAGCGACTCCTGGCGCTCCGGCGACACCCCGCTGCTGTTCGACGGCAACGGCAACAAGAAGCCCGCCTACACCTCGGTCCTCAACGCCCTCAACAGCGTGAACCCGAACCCCGACACCACGCCGCCGAGCACGCCGGGCACCCCGGCCGCGTCGAATGTGACGTCCTCCGGTGCGACGTTGACGTGGACCGCGTCCACGGATTCGGGCGGCAGCGGTTTGGCGGGTTACAACGTGTACCGGGAGCAGGGCGCCACCGACCCGCTGCTGGGGCAGCCGGCGACCAACTCGATCACGTTGACCGGCCTGACCGCCAACACCCAGTATCAGGTGTACGTCCGGGCGCGTGACGGCGCCGGCAACCTGTCCGGCAACTCCCAGCTGGTCACCTTCACCACCCAGACGGGCGGCGGCACCGACACCACGCCGCCGAGCACGCCGGGCACCCCGGCCGCGTCGAATGTGACGTCCTCCGGTGCGACGTTGACGTGGACCGCGTCCACGGATTCGGGCGGCAGCGGTTTGGCGGGTTACAACGTGTACCGGGAGCAGGGCGCCACCGACCCGCTGCTGGGGCAGCCGGAGACCAACTCGATCACGTTGACCGGCCTGACCGCCAACACCCAGTATCAGGTGTACGTCCGGGCGCGTGACGGCGCCGGCAACCTGTCGGCCAACTCGGCGTCGGCGACCTTCACCACCACCGGCGGCAGCTCCGGCGGCTCCTGCGCCGTGACCGCGACCACGCAGACTCAGTGGCAGAACGGGTACGTCGTCGACCCGGTCCGGGTGACGGCGGGCAGCTCGGCGATCAGCGGCTGGACGGTGACCTTCACCCTGCCGGCCGGACACACCGTCACCGGCTCCTGGAACGCCCAGGTGACCATGAGCGGGCAGACCGTGACGGCCAGGAACGCGGGCCACAACGGCAACCTCGGCCCAGGCGCCAGCACCTCCTTCGGCTTCCAGGTCAGCCGTCCCAGCGGCAACACCTCGCTGCCGAGCGGATACACCTGCGCCTGACAGCCGTTCCTCCCCTGGCCCACCCACCCCTCACCGGGTGTGGTGGGCCATAGGCCTGTCCTGGACAGGCCCGGCGGCCTCCACGCTCGCCTCACCGAGCCCGCGGACGGGCTGCCCCCGATGCGTCCTCAGCCGCAGCGACGGCACCGATGAGGTCCTCCGTCAAAACGGAACGCCAGCCGGGGCGTCATCCATCTCGACGACAGGCAGGACGTTGCACCGCTGAAGGTCGGATCGAATGTCGGAAGTGTTCGGCGGGCCGATCAGCGAGTATCACGGAGCCGCCCAGACGCTTCGAAGGACGAGCAGTTCAAACTCTGTGCGATGGGCTTTGATGCGGCACAGGTGGGCTCGGCGGAGTCCGCTGAATGCCCACATGCCGCTTCAGCTGCTCTGATGGTGCCTTCGGCCGGCGCAGCCATCGACGTCCTCGCTCATCAGGTCGGTGGCGTGTGTCGCCGGCGGGCTGCGCGCGCAGCCCGCGGGCGACGAACCCGGAGAGGGTGCCCGGGGCGCCCGCCATGGCGGCGATCGCCAGGGAGTTCTCGCATGTGGTGATCATATGGAGGTTTTGTGCAGCCCGCTGCAATCTTTGCCCGTGAGGCGATCGCACCAGGAGAGCCGGGCTCACGAAACGAGGACAGCAGCTCCGTGTTTGTCGATTTCAAGGGAAAACTGGCGTCCTCAGCGAGACCGTGGCCACCTCGGGCGTGGCCTCCCCGGGCTCCGCATCCCATGAAGACCCTCCGCCTGCGCCGTCTGTCGACCGGGAATCCACCGATCGGTGTGCGCAGACGGCCTGGTTCGGACGATGTCGAGCGCTTGAAGCTTGTAGCGGCTCACTGCTCGCATACGGCCGATCCTTGCTGAAAGCCACTGGGACTCGCTGTGGACGGCTTGTTTCGGTTGGCCCCGGCCGCTCGGCTCCGGCTTATCCCGGAAAAGGCTGCCCGGACATTGCTGCCGGCAGTGCTGACCCTGGACGCTGAGCCAGCTAGCGGGCATTGGATGGATGACTCTCTTGACAACCTTTCAAGACTTTGACGATGCCCAGCCAGGGCCTGCACCGAGGTCGGTGGAGAAAGGACACACGTCGTGACATTCGCTGTTGTGGGGCTGGTGCTGGTCGGCGTCGTCAGCGTACTGAATCTGGTGGTTCTCCTGGTCGTGCTCCGCCGGTGGCGGGAGCTGGAGGCCACGGGCGGTGGCGCGCACGGGCATGGCTCCGACGTCCGGATCATGGATCGGATCCCGGGCTTCTCCGCCCGTGCCCTCGACGGCACCACGGTGACGGAGAGCACCCTGCTCGGTAAGGAGACCCTGGTCGGATTCTTCTCGCTCACCTGCAAGGCCTGCGTCGCGGCCGTGCCCGTCTTCGCCGGGCACGCTGAGCGGTTGCGGGCCGCCGGAGGGATCTCCCTGGCGATCGTCCACGGAGACGATTCGGCCGGCAGCGAGCTGGCCGCGATGCTCGGCGACGTGATGGACATCGTCGTCGCCGAAGGTGCGGAGGCCGAGCTGTCGAAGCGGTTTGGAGCCAGGCACTACCCGACCTATGCCTCGTACGGCCCCAACGGGGTGGTGATCACGGCGGGCGTGGGCGTCGCCGCCCTGCGGTCCGAACTGGTCGCCCTCTAGCGTGCCGAAGCGCATTTCCCCCCTTATGCCTGCGTGGGCGGCAGCCATCGCGTTCCGACTTTCTCGGTGGCTCGAGGCCCGTGTTGGAAACCGGATACACCAACCCTGAGGAGAGACCATGTTCCGATCCATGACCCGGCGTGTCACCCGTGCGGTCGAGGTGCTGCTTCCCAAGGCCACCGCCGACGCCGGCTGCCCCCCGGACCCGTACATGGAGTACAAGTACATCGACGGTGTGTGCTTCGGCCGGACCTGCTCGACCAGTGGCGACTGCAAGACCCACTGCGGCACCTGGTACAGCTACAGCGACAACTACTGCTGACGCCCGCCCCTTCTGGTCCTGCGTGACACCTGTTTGACGCGCGTGGCCGCCCTCGCCGAGGGCGGCCACGCGCGCCCCCGGTGCTCCCCGAATGCGCGTGGCCGCCTGAGTCAGGGCGGCGCCCGTTCGGGCCTTACTACTTCCAGGAGCCTGCGTGCTGTACATATCGTTCGCCTGCCGTCTGGCCCTCGTGGCGGTGATGGCGCTCGCGGCGGTGGCCAAGCTGCGCTCGCGGGGTGTCTTCGCCGCCTCCCTGGAGGGTTTCGACTTCGTCCCCGTGCGGCTGCGCCGCCCGCTGGCCGTGCTGGTCCCGGCCGCCGAGCTGCTCATCGCGCTGCTGCTGGCCGTGCCGGCCACCGTCACCGCCGGTTTCCTGGCCGCCGCGCTGTTCTGCTGCGGCCTGACGGTCGTGCCGATCCTCGTCGTGGCCCGCGGGAAGCAGGTGAAGTGTGCCTGCTTCGGCGCCGGTGAGGTGCCCATGGGCGGCTGGCACATCGCCCGCAACGCGGTGCTGCTGGCGGCTGCGGTCCTGGGCTCGTTCGTGACGATACGTCTTGGCGACGGGGTTCCCGCCCAGATACCGGGCATCGCGCTGGCCGTGGTCGCGGCCGGCGTGCTCACCACTGTGATCGTCTTCGTCGATGACATCGCCGCGCTCTTCGCCTCCCCGGTCGCGGCCGGGAAGTCCGGCCGGTGAGACGGCACCGGAGCCGGAAAGGACATTCGTGGAATACCTTGTCGCAGGACTCGTTCTGGTCGCTGTGGTCACCGCGCTGAACGTCGTGCTGACCGTGGCCGTGGTGCGCCGCTGGCGTGCCCGTCTGAGTGCCCCGCCGGCCGCCCTCCACCACAGCTCCGTCTCCTCCGGCAGGGACCCAGAGCTGGGCATCGCGCCCGGAGACCGGATGCCCGACTTCACCGCGGTCACCATCGACGGTATGACGGTCACCCGCGACGAACTGGCCGGCCGCCCGGCGCTGATCGCCTTCCTGTCGCTGGACTGCGCGGGCTGCGACGACAGCGTGCCCGAGTTCGCCGAACGCGCGCGCCGGGTGCGCGAGGCGGGAGGCCGGGTGCTGGCCACGGTGGTCGGCATCGACGCGGCCGGCAGCGAACTGGCCACCCGGCTCGCGGGCGTCGCGGATCATGTGGTGCCCGAGTTCCTCGACGCGCCGGTCGGTAACCTCTTTGGGGTCCGGTTCTACCCCGGATTCGCCCACTACGGTGCCGATGGGGTCGCCACCACCACCAGCGTCGGCCTGGAGAGGCTGGGCGAGCCCGCGCAGCCTTCGGCGTCGTGAGCGGCAACGGCACGGAGTGCGATGAGGAGCCCAGGGCTTCCGTCGTCCGCGGGATGACGGCGGCCTGCGCTCTCGCCTGGCAGGCCTGTCCCGGCATGCTGCTCCTCCAGTGCGTGATGGCGGTGATCGGTGGCGTGGCGCCGGTGGCCACCGCCTGGCTGACCAAGCTGGCGCTCGACGAGCTCGCCGGCCCCGGTCCCCGATTCGGAGCGCTGGTGTGGGTGGCGGCCGGGATCGGGGTCCTGGGCATCGCGATGGCCGCCACCTCGGCCGTCACCACCTATGCGCAGGGGCGCGCTCGGCGCGCGGTCGGCCTGCGCTCACAGGAGCGGCTGTTCGACGCGGTCAACCGGCTGAGCGGGCTGGCGCGCCTGGAGGAGCCGCGTTTCCACGACCGGTTGCGGCTGGCCCAGCAGTCCGCGGAGCTCGCCCCGGACCAGCTGGTGCAGATGGGCCTGTCCACGCTGCGGGGGACTCTGGGGATCGCCGGGTTCCTGGGCACCCTGCTGGCGATCAGCCCGGTCATGGCGGGCGCCGCGCTGGTGGCCGCCATCCCCGCGATGATCGCCCATCTGGTGCTGAGCCGGCGGCGGGCCGGGCTGATGTGGCGTACCAGCCCGGGTATGCGGCGTAAGTTCTTCTACCAGATGCTGCTGACGGATCTGCAGGCCGCCAAGGAAGTCCGCCTGTTCGGGCTGGGAGCGTTTCTGCACGGCCGGATGCTCACCGAACTGCGGGCGGTCAACGGGGCCGAGGATCGGCTGGAGCGGGGCGTGGTACGCGTTCAGGTGTGCCTGGCCGTCCTGGGGGCGCTGCTGTCAGCCGGGGGGTTGCTGTGGGCCGTGCACGCCGCGGCCACCAGGACGATCAGCATCGGCGACGTGTCGGTCTTCATCGCCTCCCTGGCCGGAGTCCAGTCCGGGCTCGGCGTCCTGGTGCAGGGCATCGCCCAGGGGCACCAGTCCGCTCTGGTCTTTCACCACTACCTGACGGTGGTCGGGGCCCGGGACGACCTGGCCGCACCCTCGCAGCCCCGCCGGCTCGCCCCGCTGGCCCACGCCATCGAACTGCGTGATGTGTGGTTCCGCTACGGCCAGGACTCCCCGTGGGTGCTGCGCGGGCTCAACCTGACCATCCCGTACGGCACCAGCCTGGCCGTGGTCGGGCTCAACGGCGCCGGCAAGAGCACCCTCGTCAAGCTGCTCTGCCGGTTCTACGACCCGCAGCGCGGCTCCGTCCTGTGGGACGGGACGGACATCCGCGACATTCCGGTGGCGCAACTGCGGCAGCGGATCGGGGCGGTGTTCCAGGACTACATGGACTACGACCTCACCGCCGCGGAGAACATCGGGCTCGGGGACCTGGAGGCGATCGACGACCAGGACCGGGTCCGGACCGCCGCCGAGCGCGCCGGTGTCCACGAGGCCGTCGAGCGGCTGCCGGCCGGCTACCAGACCATGCTGAGCAGGCTGTTCCACGCGGGGGACGAGGAGGACGAGGAGGAGGCCGCGCGGACCACCGGTGTCCACCTCTCCGGCGGGCAGTGGCAGCGCCTGGCGCTGGCCCGCGGGCTGATGCGTCAGGGCCGCGACCTGATGATCCTGGACGAGCCCAGCTCCGGCCTGGACGCGGTGGCCGAGCGGGCGGTCCACGACCGGCTGCGGGAGCTGCGCGCGGGCGCCACCAGCGTCCTGGTCTCCCACCGGCTCAGCGCCGTCCGCCGGGCCGATCGGATCGTCGTCGTGCGGGACGGCCGGGTCCTGGAGAGCGGCGACCACGCCTCCCTCACCGCGTCCCCGGACAGCCTCTATGCCCGGCTCTTCCGTACCCAGGCGGAGGGCTACCGGGAGGACCCCGCCTCCTCGGAGGGCGACGTCAGGCCGCTGAACGGGGAGGACGACACGGTGCCGACCACGGTGGCCGCCGGATGAGCCCGGTTCTGGGCTGGATCGGCGCGGCGGCGCTGCTGATCGGGGCCGCGCTGGCAGCCCGGCTGCTGCTGTCCACCGTCACCGTGCGCGGCGGCAGCATGACCCCGACCCTGCTTCACGGCGATGTGCTGCTGGTGCTGCGCCACCGCCGCCGGGCCCGGCCCGGCCGGATCGTGGTCGTCCAGCGGCCCGACCGGGACAAGGGGTGGCACGGTCCCGCCGGCCCCTCCCGAGCCGCCGGCTGGTACGTCAAACGGGTCGTCGCGGCGGCCGGAGACCCGGTCCCCCCTTGGGTGGCGGGCGACCGGCCTGACCGCGTGCCACCGGGCATGCTGGTGCTGCGTGGAGACCACCCCCGATCAGAGGACTCCAAACAGTGGGGCCTGTGCCCGGCGCACCGGATGTACGGAGTGGTGCTGATGCGGCTGCACACCGGGGGCGAGCCTGCCGCCTGATGATGGGTGGAGGCGTATCCGGTTACCCCAGCGACGATCCTGCGCCGGCATCGTAACCTCGGGGCGCCTGAACGGACCTTCACCGGCGAGGTGTTCCTCGATGCCGTTCTTCCGTCAGTGTCCGGTCGACAATGCACTGTCCGACGCAGATTCTCACAGGCTGCTTGACACGGTCGTGATCGATATTTACTGTCTCGGTGACAAACGGTGTGAAACGTTTTTATAAATAGTACGCGCGCTCGGTAGCGAAGCGCGGCTCCATCTCCCCACCCACCGTCATCGGGAGAGATCCATGCGTACCGGAAAAGCGCTGATGGCGTGCACCGCGGGGCCCCCGTGGCCGCGTTGATCGCCGGCGCCGCGGTGGCGGAGTCCGCCGCGACCTTCGGCGCACCGACGGGCCCTGACACTCCTAGGGCCCGCGTGACCAGCGGTTTCGTCGGTGACGAACACATCCCCCGCCTTGGCCACGACTGCGGCGAACCGTACTGACAGCCTGCTTGGACGCGACCCGGTGCCAGGACCAGGCGGCACCACCCGTGCATCAGCGTCGGCGACCGGCACGACCCCTCATCCGCTTCGGCGTCAGGCCGGTTGGCCGAGCGGCAGGGAGACGTGCTGAAACGTTCAAATCCAAGGAGCACGTCGTGACCGCTCATCCAGGCCCGCTCGCCGCTGGCGAACTGACTGCGGTCACGGTCACTACCGGCTCGGATCGCCCGAGCCCTTTGCCATCACCCCACGGAGGATCCCATGACAACAGTCACCACCACCGCGTTACGTCCGCCCACGGGACGTCGTCGTCGGCTCCCCCGGATCGTCGCCGCGCTCGCCGTCCTGATGGGCGGTGCCGGGGCCGGTGTCGTGCTCGGCACGCTCCCGGCGTCCGCACTGGCCTGCGGCGACGGCACCTTCCAGTCGCAGGTGACGCTCAGCGGTAGCACCTGGACCGCGCGGAACAGCGCCGGCGGCAGCGTCTACAGCGGCACCGATTTCCGGGCGGCGGTCCAGGCCGGCATCGGCAGCCTCACGTCCGGGCGCACCTCGATCCAGCGGGTCGTCGTGCGCGGCAACGGCACGATGAGCGCCGGCGCCCGGATCTCGCTGCCGAGCTACACCTCCCTGTCCGTCTGCGGCACGATCAACGTCACCGGCTCCGGCTCCGGCGACTACGCGCCCATCTACTCTCGCGGCACCACGAACATCGAGGTCCCGTACGTCAACGTCACCGGCACCCCGATCTACGGCATCTTCCTGCGCAACGTCACGAACGTCTGGCTCGGGCAGATCGACATGCGGCTCAGCGGGGGCCTCGGCGTGCGCATCGACAACCGCGGCGACACCAGCCAGTGGACCCGCAACGTACGGGTCGACAACGTCTACGTCCAAGGAGCCCGTTCGCACGCCATGGAGACCTACGGCGTCGACGGTCTCACCGTGGGCACCGTGACGGCACGCAACGTCGGCGAGTCCGGCCTGCTGCTCAACCAGACCATCAACGCGACGGTCGGCACCGTCGACGCCGACAACGCCGGCGCCGGCACCGGGTACGCGGCCTTCCGCATGGCCAACCGCAACGGCCGGGTCGGCAGCTCCTACCCGGACAACATCCGGGTGGGCACCGTCAAGGCGCGCGGCGGCGGCCGGGGCATCTTCTGCGTTTCGGAGAGCGGCGGCGTCACCATCGACCGGGTCGACATCGCCAATACCGGCAACAACTCGGTTCTGGTGGAGAACTGCTACAACGTCGTCATCGCCGGAGCGTCGGGCACGATCAGCGGTGGCGGCGAGGTCCGTATCTCGGCCCGTACGGAGTTCGCTCCGTCGTCGGGCATCAGGTTCCAGAACCTGACGGTCACCAACACCAACATCCGGTGGAGCCCCTGCACCGGCGGCAACAACACCGTCAGCAACGTGACCCGAGTCAACTCGACGCTGACCTGGTGCTGACTCAGCCGCGCCGGCGGTCAGCCGCCTGCGGCGGCTGCCGGCGCGAGGCCCTTCGCCGCTGAGCTGACGGCACCCAGCCCGAGAAGGAGCGTCGATGGCCGTCTCGGGCTGCGGAAAACCGCAGGTATGAGCGGGCGGGCACCCCATTCCGCGGGGCGAGTGACCCGGCCTGGCCTTCCTGGCCATGATCGGAACGTTGTTCGATGTCCCACGGCGGCGGCTGGCCGGGGCGGCGGCCGTGCTCACCCTGATGGCGGTGATCATGCTGTCCGCCATGACCGACAGCACCATGCAACCTCTGCCGGCCACCGCCCCGAAAGCGCAGTTCAGTGCCGAACGCGCGCTGGACCGCCGCGATCCTGCTCCGCACACCTGCCTTGGCCCTGTTCGGGCTGGTCGTGGTGCCGCTCGCGGAACTGTTCCCGCCCGATCCCGCCACCCGGCCCGATCGAGCCGCCGTCCTCTCCATGCCCCTGACGGCCCTTCTGCTGGCGGCGGGACTGGTCGCCACCGGGCTCGTGGTGGACGACTTCGACGCCGGCCGGCCCCAGCGCACCCACCTGGCCTACGTCATGGACGCCGGCACCCGTACCGCCCACTGGGTCAGCGCCGACACCGACCCGGCACAGTGGACCAGGCAGTACGTGTCCGGCCACGACACCTCCGCGCTGCCCGCCGGGTACGCACGAGGCACGCTGTGGACGGGTCCCGCACCGGCGATCGCCGCTGCCGCTCCGCGAGCCACCGTCCTGGCCCACAGCGAGAACACGCTCAAACTGCACGTGACAGCAGGAAAGGGAGCGCGCTCGGTGACGCTGCGGCTCGACCGGCCGATCGCCCACGCCACCGCGTCGGCCGGCCGGTTCGGGTCGGCGAGCGTGCCCGTCACCGGCACGCGAGCCGCGACCTGGCCCTCAGAGATCCGCTTCCGCGGCATCCCAGCCCAGAAGGCCCAGATCACCCTGCGCATCCCGAAAGCGGACCGGATTCGCCTCACCGTCATCGGCGAGACCGACGGGCTGACCGCGGTGCCGGGCTTCGTCCCCAGACCGCCTCACCTGGTCGCGGCCACCCGGGAGGACGGCGACCTCATCGCGGTCACCCGCAGCTACAGCTTGACCAACGACTCCCAGGTCCCGCCTGCCGAGTAGGGGCTGGGAAGCATCTCGACCGGGTCGCGTGCCAAGCGGTGCCGGCCCTGGCCAGATGGTGGCGGCGATCCGGTGGAACGCTCTCCTGGGTTACCGGGCATGGAACATCACGATCACGTTCTTCAACGGCGAGAGCGGACGCTTCCCTGGTGCGGCCGGCGCGAGCCGCACCGGGGAAGCTCAGGTGGCCACCGCTGCCTGACCGCTCGAGGGCAGCCGGTCATGGCGTTCCAGCCGCCGGACGGCCGCCGCGGAGACCAGCCCCGCGACGGCCAGCAGCACCCACGGCAGACCGGCCAGCCCGGCGGAACGGGCCACGTCGACCAGCCCGCCCGCCATCAGGTTCCCGGCCAGGACGCCGATGCCCGACAGCAGGTTGTACAACCCGTAGTAGGTGCCGATCAGCCGGTCTCCCGCCATGTCGGCGATGGTCGCCATCTCGAACGGGAAGGCCGCCATCGTCCCCAGGGTGAGCAGGAAGGTACAGGTCGCCACTGCCAGGATCCCCCCCAGCGCAGGCAGCGGCAGGTGGGCGACCACGGCCGGAGGCAGGAAGGCCAGCCCCATGAGCGCGAGGCCGCGGCTGATCGCCTGACCGCGGCTCCACCGGCCTGAACACCAGGTGGTCAGCCGCACCTGCCCGGCGATGCCGAGCAGCGCCGAGATCGCGTACAGGGCCGCCACCCCGGCTTCGCCGCCGCCGAGGCGTTGTACGTCGAGCGGCAGGGCCAGATACATCTGGAAGGACAGCGCGTAGGAGGCGATCATCGCCACGGCGAAGGACACGAACGCCCGATCGCCGAACGCCTGCCGCCAGTCGCGCAGCACCGGCCGATCGGCTGGCAGGGGACCGCGCCGGGCCGGAAGGCACAACCCCTGAAGGACCGTGAGCACCGCGAAGATCGCCGCCGCGGACAGGCACACGGCGGTGAACCCGATCTTCAGCAGGACGATGCCGAGCAGCGGGCCGAGCAGGATGCCGCCCTGGCAGAAGACGTTGAACACGGCGAAGGCCGCCACCTTGCGCTCGCCCGCCGCCACGGCCAGGTAGGCGCGGGCCGCCGGGTTGAACAGCGCCCCCGCGAACCCCGTCACGAGAGCGGCCACGATGAGCAGCGGCAGCGAGGAGGTCAGCCCGAACAGGGCGAACCCGGCCGTTCTCAGCGCGCATCCGAGCATGATCATCGGCTTGCAGCCGAGCCGGTCCGCCAGGGTGCCGCCGATCAGGAACATGCCCTGCTGGCTCATGTTCCGCAGGCCCAGGATCAGGCCGATGGTCCAGGCGGCCAGTCCCGCGCCCGCCGACAGGTGCTGGGCGAGGTAGGGCATGAGCATGTAGAAGCCGAGGTTGATGCCCGCCTGGTTGATCTGCAGGAGCCGGATCGGCCGGTCGAAGGAGCGGAACTGCCGCAGCGTGCTCCTCATCGTGCGCCTGCCAGCGGGTCGGTCACGTCCGTACAGCGCGTCCAGCGGCGCACCTCCCGCTCGGCCGGTACCCGCACCCGGTCGGGTTCCTCGTCCGGGATCGTGCCGAGCAGGCCGTTGGCATCGCAGTAGCCGTCGTCGAAGATGGTGTTCCAGTAGCGCCACGGCCCGTCGGGAAAGATCGCGACGATCGCCTGGTCAGGGCCGGTGCGGGCCAGCCAGCGGGCCACCAGGGCGACGGCACCGGTGCTCCAGCCGCCCGACACGTAGTGGCGGGCGGCCAGCGTACGGCAGGCCCAGACCGCTTCGGCGGCGCTGACCCAGTGCACCTCGCTGAAGGCGTCGTAGGCGACGTTGCGCGGATGGATGCTGGAGCCGAGGCCGCGCATCAGCCGGGCTCGGGCGGGCTGGCCGAAGATGGTCGAGCCGACGGTGTCCACGCCGACCAGTTTCAGGCCGGGGAAGTGGCGGCGCAGGACGGCGAAGATGCCCGCGCTGTGCCCGCCGGTGCCGACCGAGCACACCAGGGTGTCGATGTGGGGGAGCCGGCCCAGCAGCTCGTGGGCCAGCCCGCCGTAGGCGCCGACGTTGTCGGGGTTGTTGTACTGGTCCGGGCAGTAGGAGCCGGGGATTTCGGCCAGCAGGCGTCGTACGCGTTCCCGCCGGGCCTGCTGCCAGCCGCCGACCGGGTGCGACTCGGTGACGATCTCCAGCCGCACGCCGTAGGAGGCGAGCAGCCGGCACATGAGCGGCTCCATCCCGGGGTCGCCCACCAGCACGACCGGGTGGCCGAAGACGATGCCGGCCAGCGCCAGGCCGAGGCCCAAGGTGCCGCTGGTGGACTCGACGATCGTCGCGCCCGGCTGAAGGTCTCCCCGGGAGCGGGCCCGGCGGACCATGTGCAGGGCGGGCCGGTCCTTGATGCCGCCCGGGTTGAAGCCTTCGAGCTTGGCCCAGAACCCTCCGCCACCGGGCACGAGCGGCTCCGAAATGAAGGTCAGCGGCGTGTTGCCGACCGCGAGGGAGAGAGCGGAATACCCGGTGGATGACGCTTCTTGCGGGCGCGCGAAAGTAGCTTGGGTTGACATTGATAAATCCCCGAAGTGAATGACGCAATTCACGGTATGACAGAACAGCCGCGAACCTGAGCGGACATGGACGACTTATGGACGTCGCGAGTCCTATATGCGCTTCACGCAGAGATCTTCCAGATAGGGCGCGGTAAGGCGAGCACTGCCCGCCGGACATGATGGAGCCTCGCTGGTCGCCGGCGTCGAGGAGACGGACGTCGCCGACGGCACGGCCACGTAAGGCGGGGCGCTGCCCGGACCGATCGCCGAGCAGTCCTGTTCGGTCCCGTGGTGGTGACGCTCGGGCAGGTTGCGATGCAGGCAGTGCGCGTGGTGAGCCGCCGGTTCCGCCGCATGCCCCTCCAGGGGGGCGCTGTGAGCCGCCGACTCCGCGAACTCCACGGCCGCGCAGGCACCACCATGGGCGAACACCACACCGATGACCAAGGCGATCGCCAGCGCCGCATGGGCCACCAGCCGGCCGGCGCGTGATGTCGCCGGTCGGCGCGAGTGGTGTGTTCGAGTGGTGAGCATCACCGGTGATAATGCCCGGGAGACGGCTCGGCGCGCCCAGCGGCAGCAAAGGTTCAGGTAAAGCTCGCGCCTTTGTTCTGCTGCGGGGTGCGCGCGGGCGAAGGGCTGGTCGCCGTACGCCCCTCGTCATTCAATCCGATTCTCGCCGACACGGGAAGAGAAATGCCGTGCCCGTACGGAGATGTTCGCCACAATGGTCATTCGCGAAAACCGTCGATATAGGTGGTGTCCTTGATGCTGTCCAGACGCCGGATGGTCGCTGGGCTCGGTGCGCTGGCCGCCGGCGCCACGACGCGCCCCCTCGCCGCAGAAGTGCCGGCTGCCCCGCATGGCGTGCCCCCCGAGCGGCTGGCCCGCGATGAGCGCTTCTGGGCCGGGGTCGCCCGGCAGTTCCGCGTGAGCCCGGACTTCGTGAACCTGGAGAACGGCTACTACGGGATCATGCCGGAGCCGGTCCGGCGGGCCTACCACCGCCACGTCGACCAGCTCAACGAGCGCGGCTCGCACCTGCTGCGTACCGCGTACAAACCGCGAGCCGACGAGGTGCGCGACCGCATCGCCCGCCTGCTCGGCGTGACCCGGAACGAGATAGCGCTGACCAGGGGCGGTACCGAGGCCCTGCAGAACCTGATCAGCGGATACCGTCTCCTGCGCCCGGATGACGGCGTCATGTACGCCGACCTGGACTACCACAGCGGGCAGTACGCCATGAACTGGCTGCGGTCCCGGCGCGGCGTTCAGATCGTCCGGATCGTCATCCCGGAGCCCGCCACCCACCAGGCGGTGCTGGAGACCTACGAGCGGGCGTTGCGCGAGCACCCCAAGGTCAAGCTGCTCCTGCTCAGCCACATGAACAACCGCACCGGCCTGGTCACACCGGTGCGCCAGATCGTGTCCATGGCCCGCGAGCGGCGCGTGGATGTGATCGTGGACGCCGCCCACTCTTGGGGCCAGCTCGACTTCACGCTCCCCGATCTCGACGCGGACTTCGCCGTCTTCTCGATGCACAAGTGGATGGGCGTACCGCTGGGAGCCGGGTTCCTCTACATCCGCGAGCATCGCCTGGCCGACATCGACGTCTTCTGCGCCGATGAGACCTTCCCCGCGACCGACATCCGCTCCCGCGTCCACTCCGGCACCATGAACGTCGCGCCCTTCCTCACCGCGGACGCCGCCCTGGACTTCCACGACACGCTGGGCGCGCAGGCCAAGCAGGCCCGCCTGCGATATCTGCGCGATCGCTGGGTTCACCAGGTGCGCGACATCGGCAACCTGGAGATTTTGACCCCCGAGGAGCCGGACATGTACGGCGCCATCACCGCGTTCCGTGTGCGCGGTCACACCTCCGAGGCCGACAACACCGCCATCGCCGACGACCTCATGAACAGATACAAGATCTTCACCGTCGCGCGCAAGGGCATGATCGGCGGGGACGCGGTCCGGGTCACGCCGGCCCTGTTCACCTCCATCGAGGACGTGGACCGTTTCGCCTCCGCGCTACGTGACATCTGCGGCCGGGGACACCGTCCGGCAGCGTGATCGGACCCGTGCTTTCACCGGAACCATGAGCATGTGGGGGCGGGGCGTGCCCCCACATGCTCATGATCGATCAGCGGCGGCGAAGGAGCCGGCGAGTCATGGAAGGTCGGCCGCCGCAACGGAGGTATCTGCTGCTGCGCGTGCAGCGTTTGGGTCCCGGAACTCGCATGAGCATGGGCAGAACGAAAGATGTCAGAACCGCGTATCTCCTGATGGCCATGACCTTCCCTTCCTTGGCCTGCCGGCCGTAGTCTCCAGCCCCCGCTTGTAACCCTTCTCCCATCCGGTGGTGTGCTCCGTGGATGCCGAAGGCAGTGGCGGTTCCCGGGCGCTTGGGCATTTGCCGCGCCGGCGCGATACCGGGGATGACGGCGGCGGGCACGAGCCGGTGCGTCTTGTCGTGCGAGGTCGTCGAGAACCCCCCTTGGGTGTGCGGAGGTCTTCCTGCCTTCCACCTCAGGATGACTGCCCGGCGGGCAGCGCAGGCAATGAGGACGCGAGATCCTTGCCAAAGGACTCGTCATCACAGTGCTCCGCCGCCCCAACACGGCGCTGAACAGCGCCTCGGCCGGCCCGGATCCCCACCGGCCACCGCCCTCAAACACGGCAACGACTACCTGAGCGGTCTCGGCGGTATAGCGCTGACACGATTTTGGGGCCGGCCGGGCGGGGGCCATCGAAAACCCAGAGTTCACGCGGACCGAAGGTCCTTCAACGAGAACTCACGTGGGCCCAGAGTCCCGCTGAAGCAGAAGATCCAATGGCTGGTCAGGGCAGAAAAGCCTCAGGGAACTCAGGCTTCCCTGAACACTACGATGATGGGCATGCGAGTCTTCATCTCGATCGACATGGAAGGCGTCGCGGGCATCGCGACCCTCGACCAGGCCGTACGCGGCGGCACCGGCTACGCGCGAGCCCAGCGCCTGATGACCGCCGAGGCCGATGCCGCCGTCCGCGGAGCCTTCGACGCCGGCGCCGAGGAAGTCGTGGTCAACGACAGCCACGGAACCATGGACAACCTCCTGCACACCGAACTGGACCCGCGGGCCCAGGTGGTGACCGGCTCGCCCAAGCCGCTGGCCATGATGCAGGGCATCACGGAGGGCGACGCGGTCGCCCTGTTCATCGGCTACCACGCGGCGGCGGGGGAGCGGGGCGTGCTGGCGCACAGCTTCTCCGGCACCTTCCGCGAGATCCGGGTGAACGGCGCGCCGGTCGGCGAGCTCGAGGTCAACGCGCTCCATGCCGCGTCGCTGGGCGTGCCGGTGGGCCTGGTCACCGGCGACGACCTGGTCTGCGCGGCAGCGGAGAAGACGCTGCCCGGTGTGCTGACCGTGCC
Source organism: Nonomuraea sp. B12E4 (assembly GCF_039871825.1). Classification (NCBI taxonomy): domain Bacteria; kingdom Bacillati; phylum Actinomycetota; class Actinomycetes; order Streptosporangiales; family Streptosporangiaceae; genus Nonomuraea; species Nonomuraea sp. B12E4. Next base: position 471,461 of record NZ_JBDPME010000001.1, read on the forward strand.
GGTCAAGCGGGCGGCGGGCTTTCACGCGGCGACCTCTACGCACCCGTCGGTGGCCGCCGAGCGCATCAGGGCCGCCGCCCGCGACGCCGTGTCCGGCCGCGCGGGGCTGGTGTGCCCACCGGTGCCGGACAGCATGCGCGTCGAGATCGACTTCACCATCCCGCTGGCCTGTGACTACGCCATGTACGTGCCCGAGGCGCAGCGCCTCGGCGGTCTCGGACTCGTGCGCGAGGTCGGCAACACCGTGGACCTGATCCGGCTGATCTCCGCCTGCCTCCACTTGTCGGCGCACGCGACCTCGACCCGCCCACCCCGGCTTTGACGACCGAACGGGTCTCCCGGGGCTTCGATGTCGTGCACTATGACCGGCCCGGCCGGATGTCAGGGCGGCGAAGCGGTCGGCCATCCCCTCGCGGGAGTGCTCGTCATCACCGCTCGTCCCGTAGCGCCGGCTCCACGCCGATCACTTCAGCCAGAACCAGTCGCCCCACTCGCTGTTTGACCTCCGCCTGACCGCCCGGCAGAGACCTTCAGGCGATCCGGTGAACGACTGAGCGCCGGGCGCGGTACCCTTCCCTGTGCGTGGCGGCGCCCGGTGCCGGCTTCAACGACGTGTATCAGTACGCTGACAGGTACTGTGACGTGCTGACTGCCACGAGGGTGGAGGGATGATGCGGCGATTCCGCGCAGTGCGCGTGGCACGCGCGGTCCTGCTCGTGGCCCTCGCCCTGGGTGTATGCGGCATGCATACCTTGGGCCATCTGGATGGCCGGCACGCCGGCCACGCCGCCGTCACGCACGCCATGGAGACCGCCCAGTCGCCTCTTCCCGCAGTTCCCGCTGGACTTCAGGCCTTCGTTCCCGACCGCGGGATGCCAGGATTCGACCCGACGGACATATGCCTGGCCATCCTGATGTCGCTCATCGTCCTGCTGCTGGCCAGCGTCTACACGCGGATGAACCGACGAGCCGGGGCCAGGGACGGGATGACCTCGCCCGTCCGGCAGGTCGCTCGCCCACCGCCGAAGCTCACGTCTCAGCGTCTGGCAATTCTCTCGATGTTGCGCATATAGGCCGATCCCAGGTGCGGACGGGCGGTGAGCCCTGCCCGCACACAGGCCAACAGATCCGACAAATCGAGAGATCGAACGATGATGCGTATCAATCGCAAGATGACCGTCGCCGTGGCCGCGAGTGCCCTCACCCTGGTGAGCGCGTGTGGCGGAAACGGTGGCTCCGTGACCGGGCACGAGGAGATGAGCAACCGCAACGCAGCCGCCACTGCCAGCCCGCAGCCGTCGGGGACTTTCAACGACGCGGATGTCATGTTCGCGCAGATGATGATTCCGCACCACGAGCAGGCGGTCCAGATGGCCGAACTGGCTCCCGCACGCGCGGGCGATCCCGAGATCGAGAAGCTCGCAGCGAAGATCAAGGCAGCCCAGGACCCAGAGATCCAGACCATGAAGGGCCGGCTGGCCGAGTGGGGCAAGCCGGCGCCGGAGGCCGGCATGGGGCACGACATGCCCGACGTCATGTCCGAGGAGGACATGACCAAACTCAAGGCGACCAAGGGTGCGGAGTTCGACAAGCTGTTCGCGCAGCAGATGATCGCCCACCACGACGGCGCGATCGAGATGGCCCGTACCGAGCAGGCCAACGGCTCGAACCCGCAGGCCAAAGCACTGGCCGCGACCATAGAGTCCACGCAGCAGGCCGAGGTGAAGCAGCTACAGAAGATCCTGGACCGGCTCTGACCCCACGACCCCTGCCCGGGCGCGTTCGGCGCTCGGGCAGGGGTCTGGGTCCCAACGACATGCCGTCGAGCGCGACGCAAAGCCCGATGTCTGTCAGGCGATGGGTCAGACCCTGGCCGGAAGCACTCATCTGCGTCATCACCGTCAGGTGAGGGTCGCGTGCAGGTGAGCCGGCTCTGCGGCCAGGTCGTTGTGATCGGATGCGGCGGTGTCGTTGCGCCAAGCGCGCCGGCGGCGGTCGTGGTCAGCTCCGCCGGGCGGCGGGCGTGGCCATGGTCGAGGCGCGTCGCCAGGCCGCGTCGCGCAGCAGGCGCAGGCCGTTGAGGCCGACGATGACGGTGGAGCCCTCGTGGCCGGCTACGCCGAGTGGCAGCGGCAGGTCGCCGAGCAGGTCCCAGGCCACCAGTACGGCGATGAAGGCGCCGGCGATGACGAGGTTGGTGGTGACCAGGCGTCGGGCGCGCCGGGCGAGGGCGAGCACGGCGGGGACGGTGGCCAGTTCGTCGCGGGTGATGACCGCGCCGGCGGCATCCAGGGTGAGGTCGGCGCCCGCGCGGCCCATGGCGATCCCGGCGTGGGCGGTGGCCGGCGCGGGGGCGTCGTTGACGCCATCGCCCACCAGGGCGATGAGCGCCTGGTGTTGTCGCGGTTCGAGGACCGCGCGCACCTTGTCCTCGGGCAGCAGGCCGGCTCGTACGTCGGTGATCCCGGCTTGGCCGGCGACACGGGCTGCGGCGCGGGGGTTGTCGCCTCCAGCGCGCCGGAGGTGGCGAAGATGACGATCAGCAGCGCGCCGTCGAAGACCTGCCCGATCGCCGCCGCGCCGATCGCCGCGACGACCATCAGCAGGTCCACGTCCAGCGTCTTCTCGCGCAGCGCTTTCAGCCCGGACAGACCTGACTCCCAGCCGCCGGCGGCGTAGCAGGCCAGGTACAGGGTCCACCACAGCCACGGGGGCGCGCCGGCCAGCTGGGCGATGCCGCCGACGGCGAACAGCGCGGTGGCCGCCATCGCCCAGCGCACCTCCGGCAGTGAACCGGCCCCGGATCGCCACCAGGTGGACGACCGGGACGACGCCGACGGGCTCAGCGCAGCGAGGGAGGGTCTCAGTTCTGTTGTCATCGAACCATCGTATATGCGTATTCATGCAGATATTCAAATGCTCAGGTCCGGGGATATGCTGGCGGTATGCACGACTCTTCGCCCGACTTCGACATGCCGAACGAGGAACAGGTGCACCTGGCCGCCGAGTCGTTCCGGCTGCTGTCCGACCCGACCCGCATCAAGATCCTCTGGGCGTTGCTGCAGGGCGAGTCCAATGTCGCCTGCCTGGCCGAACTCGCTGACGCGGCCCCCACCGCGGTCAGTCAGCACCTGGCCAAGTTGCGCCTGGCCGGGTTGGTCAAGGGCCGCCGGGAGGGCACCTTCGTCTACTACAGCGCGGCCGACGAACATGTGCGCCGCCTGCTGGCCCAGGGCCTGTATCACGCCGACCACATCGACCGCGACCAGAACGATCAGGCACCCGCCACGCCCGTACACACCGCCTCCTGACCCGAGGGGCGATCCGGCTCCCCGCGGAGCCGGCGCGGTCGAGCGGATGAAGGGCATGGGGAAAGCCGGCGATGTGGGTGACGTCGAAGGTGTGGCGGTGCAGATGGAGGGGGTAGATGTCGTCGGTGACGTTGCGGAAGCGCAGCCGGTAGCGCTTGCCGCGCTCGACCGGCAAGATCGGCTCGTTGGCGCGCATGTTGAACGCCTCGCCGTTCAGGGTCCAGATGTTGAACCCCTGATCAGCGGCGTTGCGCTTCTCTATCAGCATGTCCATGACGTGGTCGGACCGCACGGTCGGTGGGCCGGGCTGGTCTCCTCCTTATCGCTCCCTTGTCGCCTCGGCAGCGGCGGTTTTGTGGTGCGCTTTGTACGCAAACCAGCACATTGGGACTCTTCGCCTCCACTGTACGACGGCGGGTAATCGCCGCAGGTCATACGGCCCCCCGGCGGCCGCCGTCACCGGTGCCGAAGAAGCGAAGAGGCATCCATGATCTCCGGCAGCCGGTACGCGGCTGCCGCCGGCACGGACCCGTGCCTACCGCGGACGCAGGAGATTCGCGGCTCGTGCGGCGTCTGCGGCAGGGTGAGGTGTCTCCCTCGGCAGGATGACCGGCGGCGGGTTCAGCGGACATGGTTCTGACGTCCGGTCACAGGAAGCGGAGGAGCAGCTCCTCGAACGCGCGCTTGTTTCGCCGCGGTCAGCCGCTCACCTCGGTGCGGCGGGAGCGGGCGCCAGGGGCGCCATGAACACGGCTACTTGATGAGTCAGCACAGCCGCGGCCGCCCATTACATCAAATCAATTTGATGTATTATGCGGGCATGGTGCTGTCCGATCAGGCCGCCCCGCCGCCGTTCGTCCGGCTGGCCGCCCACGAGGTGCGCTGGCGGCTGCTGAGTGAGCTGGCGCGCAGCGACCTGCGCGTGCGGGAGCTCGTCGCCCTGGTCGGCGAGCCGCAGAACCTGATCTCCTACCACCTGCGGCTGCTGCGCTCCGGAGGGCTGGTCCACGCCCGCCGCAGCAGCTTCGACGGCCGCGACAGCTACTACCACCTGGATCTGGAGCGCTGTGCGGACGCGCTGGCCGACGCCGGTGCCGCCCTGCACCCCGCGCTGCGCCTGCTCCCCGCCGAGCCGGCCCGCCCGGCCGCGATCTCCGTGGCGGAAACACCCTCCGTGCTGTTCCTGTGCACCGGTAACAGCGCCCGCTCACCCATCGCGGAGGCCCTGCTGCGCCACCGCGTCGGCGGCCGCGCCCAGGTGACCAGCGCCGGCAGCGCCCCCAAGGCCCGCCTGCACCCCCATGCCGCGCGTGTGCTCCGCCGGCGATACGACATCGACCTCGCCGACCAGCGCCCACGGCACCTGGACACGATGACCGGCCGCCACTTCGACTACGTGATCACTTTGTGCGACAAGGTCCGCGAGGTCTGCCCCGACTTCGGCGACCATCCGCAACACCTGCACTGGAGCATCCCCGACCCCGCCGCCACCAGCGGCGACGAGACCGCAGCGGAGATCCACCGCGCGTTCGACCGCACCGCCGCGGAGATCGACATCCGCATCCGGCACCTGCAACCCGTCCTTTTCCCCACCTCGCACCGGGAGGTCCGGCCATGACAGCAGCCGACCAGGTCGCCAGCGTCCGCTACATCGTGGACGACGTCCAAGCAGCCGTCGACTTCTACACCACCCACCTCGGCTTCACCGCGAACTTCAGCGCCGCGCCGGCCTTCGCCGACGTGACACGCGGGCCGCTGCGGCTCCTGCTGTCCGGCCCCACCAGCTCCGGCGCCCGCGCCGGCTACACTCCCACGGGCCGGCGTATCTGCTCAGGGATCTCCTCCCTGCGCACGAGGTTGAGCTCCTCGCGTGTCTCCTCCACGGCCAGTCCCACGCCCAACGCCATGAACGTGGGCGCCCACTCGCCGACGAAAATTCCCCACCTGTCGGCTCGGGCGATCCCTTCGCTCTCGTACTGCTTGGACAACATCCAAGACGCGAACGAGGCGAGGATGGACACCGCGCCGGCGGCGTACATGTGACCGGAGCGGATTCCCATCTTGTGCAGCATGCTGAGCATGGTGTCGCCTCCCCGATTGATGTGACTCCCGGCTCGCTACCCCGGCGCTTCACGGCATAACCGCACGTCAGATCCGTTTTGGCCGCACCGTACCAGCCTCATTTTTGCGAATATGGGGGTTTGGACCCGCACCCCCCAGTAAGGGGGATAGAGAAGTGGCATGCCGTGCCCGCAACGGCACGTACATCGCTTGAACCGACGCTCCAACCCTTGGGAGGAGGAGTCATGGCCGAGCCAACACCGCGCGCTCGCAAGCCCAGACCGGCGAAAGTCAGGAAGCCCGAGCCCGAGGAGCGGAAGGGCAGAGGGCCGGTCGTGGAGCATGACGGCCAAGGACGCGGGGTCACGCTGGATCTGCCCATGCTCAGCCTCAACGTCCACCCGCCGAACGTCAGCCGCCAGCAGGTCCGAAATGTGGTCGGCACCGTGGCGGGAACCGCCCGGTCGGTTCTGCGGCCGGGTCACCTCGCTTACTACGGCGGTCTCACCGCTCTGGCCGCGTTCGAGGTGATCGAATGGCCGGTGGCGGCGGCCATCGGGGCCGGCCTGATCGTTGCCGAGCGTAGCCGGACGCGAGGGGGTGAGGTCCGGGAGCAGCGCCCCACCTCCAGGCGAGGTGCGGAGCCGGCGGCCACATCCGCGTGATCAACGATCGAGAGGGTGACATCGGCGTGGCCGGCACGGGGCCGACCTATCTCCAGTCCTGCCTCGTCCGGCCGTCGGTGCCCTGTCAACGGGCGGATACCCTCGCCCCATCAAGCTCGGATGGCCGTGGTGCGCTGGCCCGGTCGACCCGCGCACCCCCGTGGTTCCACTGGATCCGGGCCAGGGATCGGCTCGGACGAGCCCGCTCCTAACTCATGTCAAGCTGGGGGTTAAGCGTCATATCTCCCGATTTGTCACTACGATCTCAGCTTGTGTCCCTTGAGCATCACCGCCCTCAGCCGTCTCCCACGGCCGTCTTCGAGGCGCCGCCCACCGTCGCCGAGCCGCCTGCCACCGCAGTCTTCGTGGACCACAGCGGCCGCCGCCGACGGCTCATCATGTTCGCCTCGATCGCCGGCAGCGTGGTCGTGCTCGGAGTGCTCATCGTCATGGTCGGCGGGCTTTTCACCGGCACGACGCTCTCCGTGAGCGGCTGGCCCGGCGACCAGCCCGGCGGCCCGGCCGGTACGGCTTCGCCCCCGCGTGCGAGCCCCACGCCGACGCCCCGCCGCACCATCCAGGCAAGCGAGCCGCCGGTGACGACCCCTGCCCGTACCGCGTCCTCCTCCCCCTCGGCCGAGGCGCACAGGACACGCTCGGCCGAGCCGACTCGGGTGCGAGACCAGCAGGAGCCCCCGCGGGTGAGCGGCACGGACCCCGGAGAACGTCCCGCGGCCGAGCGGCCGACCGTGGACCCCGGCAGCTCGACGAGCGCGGAACCGGTTGGCGAGCCGGCCGACGAGGACAGCGCCGGGCCCACGGCCGAGCCCGTGCCGACCGAACTGGATTTGCCCGGCCGTGACTTCCCACCGGGACACGACCCTGACAAGACGAGAGGTCCGAAGAGGTGAGCCGTCCTGCCGTGCCTGCGTGGCAGGATCCCCGCCTCGTCGCCGGCCGCCCACCGGTCGCCCCGCGGCACCCGAACCCGCCGTACGGACAGCCGCCACAAGCCCAGCCCCCGCACGGACAGCCGTTGCCTGGGCAACCGCGGAGCCAAGCGCCGCGGACGCGGCCGTCAGCGGTTCCGCCGTCCGTGGACGGAACCGCCGCGCCGGCATCCCGGAAGCCGAAGGATCCGCGGGGCCACTGGTTCCTGATGGCCACCGGGCTGCTGCTGGTGGCCGCCATGCTCGTCCTCAACGGGTACGTGACCAACGTCGCCGGTGAGACCCAGGCCGTCCCGCCCGCCACCGACCATCCGAGTCCCGACCTGGAGCGGGCTCGCCGCGGCGGCCCCGTGCTCAACCTCACGGACGGCAGGCCGGCAAGCGCCGGCCTGCCCGCTCGCACGATCGCGCTGACGTTCGACGACGGCCCCGATCCGGAGTGGACACCGCAGGTATTGGACGTGCTGCGCCGCTATGGCGCCAAGGCCACGTTCTTCCTGATCGGCTCGAAGATCGCCCAGCACCCCGAGCTGGTCCGGCGGATCGTCGCCGAGGGCCACGAGATCGGCAACCACACCTACACGCACGCGGACATGGCGGCGGTCCCGGAGTGGCGGCTGCGGCTGGAGCTGTCGCTGACCCAGCGGGCACTGGCCGGCGCGACGGGCCTGCACACCACGCTGGTACGCCCGCCGTACTCCTCGACGCCGGGCACGATCACCGTTCCTCAGTGGGAGGGCCTGCGTACGGCGGCGGCCCAGGGGTACCTGGTCACGCTCACCGACCTGGACACCAAGGACTGGAGCCACCCCGGCACGGACAAGATCGTCGCAGCGGCGGTGCCGGACCGCGGGCGGGGCGCGGTCGTGATGATGCACGACTCGGGCGGGAACCGGCGGCAGACCGTCGAGGCCCTGGACCGCACCCTGCGGGAGCTCACCGCGCGCAAGTACCGGATGGTCACCGTGACCGACGCGCTCGGCATGCCCTCGGCGCACCAGAAGGCGGGAGGCGGCGAGCGGTTCGTGGGCGCGGTGTTCTCCTTCGCCCAGCGTCTCTCGGGGTGGTTCACCACGGCCCTGTCGTGGGCGCTGTTCGCCGCCGGGGTGCTCACGCTGGGCCGGCTGGCGTTCTTCGCGGTGCTCGCGATGGTGCACGCCCACCGCAACCGGGGCGGACGGCGGCGCAAGGGGCGCGCTCCCGACTGGCCCGCGCCGCCTCCCGTGACGGTGATCGTCCCGGCCTACAACGAGCAGGCCGGGATCCAGGCGACGGTCCACTCGCTGGTCACCATGGCGTACCAGGGCCAGGTGGAGGTCCTGGTCGTCGACGACGGTTCGACCGACCGCACCGCCGAGCTGGCCGCGGCGCTCGGCTACGGCAACGTCCGCGTGATCACCAAGCCGAACGGCGGCAAGCCCTCGGCGCTCAACGTCGGCATCGCGCAGGCCTCCCACGAGATCCTGATCATGGTGGACGGCGACACCGTCTTCGAGCCCGCCACGATCGGGCACCTCGTCCGCCAGCTCGCCGACCCGGGCATCGGCGCGGTCAGCGGCAACACCAAGGTGGGCAACCGGCGCGGCATGGTAGGACGCTGGCAGCACATCGAGTACGTGATCGGGTTCAACCTGGACCGGCGCGCCTTCGAGCTGCTGGACTGCATGGCGACGGTGCCGGGCGCGATCGGGGCGTTCCGCCGTTCGGCACTGGTGGCGCTGGGCGGGGTGAGCACGGACACGCTGGCCGAGGACACCGACCTGACGATGGCGCTGTGCCGGGCCGGCTGGCGGGTGGTGTACGAGGAGAAGGCGCTGGCCTGGACCGAGGCCCCGACGACGCTCGGCCAACTGTGGAAGCAGCGCTACCGCTGGTGCTACGGCACCCTGCAGGCCATGTGGAAGCACCGGCGATCGCTGGTGGAAGGCGCGCCCTTCGGCCGCCGATGCCTGGGATACCTGACCTTGTTCCAGGTGGTGCTGCCGCTGCTCGCACCTGTGGTGGACCTCATGGCGATCTACAGCACGGTGGTGGGCGATCCGCTGCCGGTCGTCGCGGTGTGGGCCGGGTTCGTCGCCGTTCAGGCGGTGACCGGCTGGTACGCGCTGCGCCTCGACGGCGAGCGGGCCTCGGCGCTGTGGGTGCTGCCGCTGCAGCAGTTCGTCTACCGGCAGCTGATGTACCTCGTGGTGATCCAGTCGGTGGCCACGGCCATCCTCGGCGTACGGCTGCGCTGGCACACGATCAACCGGCAGGGCACGTTCAGCGCGTCGGGCACGCTGGACGGCGGACTCGCCGGGCCGGTGGGCCGGTAAGCGAGGGACGTTACCCCTGCACCTGGCCGGCAGCCGGCGCTTCCACGGTCATGGCCTCGCCTTTGCGCGAGGCCGTACGACCGCGACCGGGCAGTGTACGCGGTGCAGTACCCCGCGACTGACCGAACCCAGCACCGCCGAGGCGAAACCGCCGAGCCCACGCGAGCCCACCACCACCAGGTCGGCCGTCCGGCTCGCCTCCACCAGCGCTATCGCCGGGTGCTCAAACGGCTGATCGTCGGTGATGACGAGACCGGGACTGCGCTCGCGCCAGGGGATCACGCGCTCCCGCGCCACGCGGGCCTCGTCGCGCAGGGCGCTCTCCATCAGGCTGCTGTAGTTGACGGCGTACGGTGACAGGGCCGGCATCTGGCACGCCGACACGACGTGCAACTGCGCCCCGCGAGCCCCGGCCTGTTCGACGGCGTAGGCCATGGCGGCCTCGGAGTGTTCGGAACCGTCATCGCCGACCACAATCCTGCCGTGCTGCACCACGGCGGGGGCCCGGACGACCACGACCGGACCGGCCGCATGCCCGGCCACGGCCGTGCCGACCGAGCCGAGCACCATCCGTGCGAACCCGCCGAGCCCTCTGCTGCCCAGCACCAGACTGTCCGCCGACTCCGACTCCGCGATCAGATTCGTGATCACGTGGCCGCTGAGCAGTTCTGCCGTCACCTTGACATCCCTGGTGAGCCGGCGGGCTCGGTCGGCGGCGGCCTCCAGCGCACCTGCGCGGCACTCGATGGTCTCGCCGTGCGGCCACTGCTGCTCGCCAACGTGCACGATGCGGATGGCCAATCCACGCCGCTGCGCGTCGGCGGCGGCCCACTCGACCGCCGCGGTCGCCGGTGCGGACCCGTCCACACCCACCACGATGTAACCGGCCATCATGCCTCTTCACATGTCCGGTTTCCTCATCTCCATCTTCGTGACCGCAAATTCGCCGCACACGGGGACAAAGTCCCTGATAGGGGTGACATTGGTCCTGGACCCGTACGGCACGGCAGTCCGGTCACCAGCGATGAAGAGGGTCGATGATGGACACGGCGATCGTCGTGGGGCGCGGCTGCGCCGGCGCAGGGGTCCAGGGCTCGTCGGACGTCCTGGAGCCATGCGTTCCCAGCTTCCTGACCCCCGGTCACCTCTTGAGCCCGCGAGCAGCCCTGCGTGGGGCACCGCGCACTCCAGACCCGCCAGTGGGTTTGGATCGCCACGTCCGGGGCGACGTCCAACAGCTTCTTGAGCTCGTTTGCCCTGGTCGTGGCCTCTATTCGCGGCCATTGTGGCGATCCTGGAGTGGACAGGTCACAGCCGGGTTTCACAGGAGTGGGAAGGATCATCGTGAAACGCATGCTTCTCGCGGCGGGCTTGGCGTTCGCCACAACCATGTCCGGCGTCGCCGGCGCATCCACCAGCTCGCCCGGACCCTCCCCAGAGAGTTCGCCACCATCCTCTTCCGACATGTCTCCGCCGGTCTCTCCAGACATGTCGCCCTCACCGGAGGGAAGCCCGTTCGGGGCCGGATGTGCCCGGATTCGGGAACGTATCGCCGACCTCGCTGACCAGCCGGTCGGGACCGCGATCTCGGAGGTGCCCGAACTGTCCACGCTGGCGGACGCAGTTCAGCGGGCCGGTCTCGCTGACCGCCTGAACACCGCCAAGGACATCACGGTCTTCGCGCCGGACAACGCGGCATTCGAGGCGCTCCCGCAGGAGAAGCGGGACGCGGTCATGGCGGACAAAGAGCTGCTTACCAGGATCGTGTCCTACCACGTGGTGGAGGGTAAGAAATCACCCGCCCACCTTGAGAACGCCACCCTCAAGACCCTGCAGGGGCAGGAGCTGCGCGTGAAGGGTTCGGGTGACGATCTTACGGTCAACGACGCGAAAGTGGTCTGCGGCGACATCCCGACGGCCAATGCCACCGTGTACGTCCTCGACAAGGTCCTCATGCCCCAGTAGTGGTAGGGCATGACGGAAGGTGGAGAGCACGATCCGGTGAAGCGAGTCTGAGCTTCGTGATTGTGCTCTTCGCCGGTCGATCTGCGGATTCGGGTCGTCTGCCACCCCAAGTGCCCTGGTGGGACGTCCTCAGCGGCTGGCCCACGTCCGGCGGGACGGGGCTCCGATGGTCGATCAGCAGCGGGCGGGTCGACACCGCGCGCTTCACAGGTAGCGCAGCCACAGGTACGGCACGCACAGCACGATGGTGACCACGGCGACCACCAGGCCGTACCTGGTGAACTGCCAGAAGCTGATCGGGGTGCCGTTGCGGGCGGCGATGCCGAGAACGACGACGTTGGCCGCGGCGCCCACCGCGGTGGCGTTGCCACCCAGGTCGGCGCCGAAGGCCAGCGCCCACCACAACACCTGCGCGCCGTGGCCGCCGCCCGCCTGGACCAGCTCGGCCACGATCGGGCTCATCGTGGCCACGTACGGGATGTTGTCCACGATCGCCGACAGCGCGCCCGAGGCGCCCAGCAGCACCATGGTGGTGAGCCCGAGCCGGCCCTGGGTGGCCGCGGCCGCCGCCTGGGAGATCTGGCCGATCACGCCGGTCTCCACCAGGGCGCCCACCATCACGAACAACCCGGCGAAGAACACCAGCGTGGGCCACTCCACCTCGCGGATCGCCTCCTCGGCGGTGACCCGGGTGGCGGCCACCAGGACCCCCGCGCCCAGCACGGCCACCACCGACGGCTCGTAGTGCAGCACCGGATGCAGCACGAACGCCACCATCACCACAGCCAGCACGACCAGCGACTGCCGCAGCAGCCGGCGATCGGCGATCGCCTCCCGCTCGTTCAGCGCCATGACCCCGGCCGCCCGCTCGGGGTCGTACCGGAAGGACCTGCGGAACAGGAACCGGCACATCGCGATGAAGACCAGCATGAGCACGACGACCATCGGCGCCATGTGGACGAGGAAGTCGTTGAAGCTCAGGCCGGCGCGGCTGGCGATGATGATGTTCGGCGGGTCGCCGACCAGGGTGGAGGCGCCGCCGATGTTGGACGCCAGCGCCTCGGCGATCAGGTAGGGAGCCACCGGCAGCGCCAGCCGCTCGCACACCAGCAACGTCACCGGCGCGATGAGCAGGACGGTGGTGACGTTGTCCAGCAGCGCGGAGGCGACCGCGGTGATGACCACCAGCAGCACCATCAGCCGGTACGGACGCCCCTTGGCCCGTTTGGCCGCCCAGATCGCCAGGTATTCGAAGATGCCGGTCTGTTTGAGCACGCCGACGATGACCATCATGCCGAGCAGCAGGAAGACGACGTTCCAGTCGATGCCGGTGGCCTCGGAGAAGAAGGCGGCGTGCGCGTTCGTGGCGTGGATCAGCAGCATGATCCCCGCCCCGCCGAGCGCCGCCGCGACGCGGTGGATCCACTCGGTGGCGATCAGCGCGTACGCGCCCAGGAACACCGCCACCGCCGCCCATGCGGTGACCGTCACGTGCCGACCGCCTGGTCGAGGAGCACCTGCAGCGTGACGGCTCCGAGCAGCCGGCCGTGGTCCACCACCGCCACCAGCGGGCTGTGCGTGCGTGCCATCAACGCCGCGATCTCCAGCATCGTGGCATCGGGATCGGTGACGGGCAGTTCGCGTGGTTTCCTGGGCAGCGCCTCACGCACGGTCCGCCCGTCCAGGGACCGCAGGAACCGGTCCGCGTGCTCCTCGTCCACCACGCGCGCCAGCGCCGGGTCCTCCTGGCAGTAGGAGGGCACCGCGAGCCGCAGCACCTGGGTGCCCGGCAGGATGGTCGAGGGCAGTCCACGCTCGTCGACCACGATGAGGCCGGGCAGCCGCTGCGCGGCCAGCAGCCGGGCGGCTTCGTGCACCGGGGTGTCGAGGGCGACGGTGGGGAAGTCGGTGACCAGATCGCGCGCACGCATCGGCGGGCCTCTTCCGGGATCGGTGACAGGACATTGCCGACCAGACTTCCCGGCGCACCGTCAACAACGTATCAATGCCCGTCAAGTCCGGCCAAGCCCCCGGGCCGCCGCCCGGAGCCGGTCACCGTGACGCGGCCGGTCCGGCGCATGCGGCGGTGCGGGCGGCCGTCCGTTCCCTTCTCCTTGATCTCGGCGGTCACCACCAGTTCCCGGTCGCTCATCTCCACATTGACGTCGTCCTTCTGCACGCCCGGCAGATCGATGTCGGCGACGAAGGCGTCGTCGGCCTCGATCTGGATGCCCCAGCTCACTACGAACGTTCCACCTTGCTACTCATCGGACACCGATGTCAGGTCCAAAACCCCGCCCGCATTCGATTAAGACATATCGCCCGTAGCATGACACTTTTGCCGAGTGGGCCGCTGCCGCAAGAAACCCGGGGCTTACGTCCTTCGATGGCGGCCCATGGCCCCTTGCGCCGAGGCGTCGATTCAGCCGCACAACCCCGGCGGCGGCAGTACCTGACATGTTTGACGAATGGCTTCACCGTGCGGAGCCTCCTTCCCCTGCCTGCGAGGATGAGTCCTGGGCCTGGGCGAGGGCAGGGATGGTTGAGGGGAGGAGCCGTCATGCGAGCCAAAGTTCAGGACATCATGACCAGCGAGGTCGCTTCGGTCAACGGCAGCACACCATTCAAGGACATCGCTGAGGTGCTCATCGCGCACGGTGTCAGCGCCGTACCCGTAGTCGACGCGGAGAACCACGTGCTCGGCGTGGTGTCCGAGGCGGACCTGCTGCGCAAGGAGGAGTTCCGCGAAGCCTTCTACGCCGAGGGTTACAGACCGCCGCTGCGGGCACGGCTGCGCCACCGCCTGTCCGAGGAAGGACCAGACGTCCGGCGCAAGGCCGCCGGCGACACGGCCGCGCAGGTGATGACCGCACCCGCCGTGACCGTGTTCGCCACCACCTCAGCCGTGATGGCCGCCCGCCGGATGGACGAGTACGGCGTCAAGCGCCTGATCGTCGTCGCCGAGGACGGCACGCTGCAAGGCATCGTCAGCAGGCGCGACCTGCTCAAAGTGTTCGTGCGCGCCGACGCCGACATCGCCCACGAGCTCCGCCAGGACGTGCTGAACCGCTCGCTACTGGTGGAGACCGCGGACGTAAGGGTCGACGTACGTCAGGGGGTCGTGACGCTGAGCGGTCGCATGGACCGCCGCAGCCGGGCACAGCTCGCCGTCCGGCTGGTCGCACGCGTCGACGGGGTGGTCGATGTGATCGACAAGCTCCAGTGGAGACGTGACGACACGTAGGGCGCGCCCGATCACGACCCGTACACACGCCCGCCAGGTGGCCATCGCCTTGGCCGCGCACTCCAGCGCCGCCGGCCGGCAACAGCGGCAGAGCCGACGGCCGTGTGGGTGCGGGACCTTTGGCCCTGACGAACCCGTCGCGGGGGTGATGCGATGGGACATGAATGCGTGGAGGTGGAAGTCATGAGATCCGTTCCGGCGAAGCAGGCGCTGGAGGCCGCGGTGGAGGCCGCACGCTGGGCGCCGTCCGTGCACAACACTCAGCCCTGGACCTTCTCGATATCCGGGGAGGAGGTCAGCCTGCGGGCCGACCCCGGCCGGAAGCTGCGTGTCGCCGACGCCGCGGGCCGCGAGCTGCTGATCAGTTGCGGGGCCGCGTTGTTCACCATGCGTACGGCGATGCGGTGCGCAGGCTTCGAGCCGGAGGTGCGTACCTTGCCAGACCCGGACCGCCCGTCGTTGCTCGCCACCCTCCGCCCCGGCACCGTCATCGAGCCTGACGAGTCCTTCCGGGCGCTGGGCCGCGTGATCGAACACCGCCGTACGCATCGAGCGGGCTTCGCCGACGTGCCGGTACCGGACAGGTTGATCGAGCGGCTGGTCAGCGCGGCCACGGAAGAGGGTGTGAGGCTGACGCCCGTCCGCTCTCCGCAGGCGATCAGTGTGATCGCCGCCCTCACCCGGGCCGCGCAGGGCGTACAGGCGCAGGACCGCCGTTTCAGCCTGGAATTGATCAGCTGGGCGCAGCCGCCCGGCAGCAGCCGCAAGGACGGGGTTCCCGCCCAGGGCTACCCCCGTCAGGCGGTGCGCACCAGCCCTGACTTCCCTCAGCGCGACTATTCCTGGCGACACGACTGGGGCAGCCAGACGGACCAGCGAGCCGCGACGTCCGTCGGTGTCGTCGCGCTGCTCACCACGCGGGGCGACACCCGCCTGGACTGCGTCGCCGCCGGTCAAGCGCTGCAGCATGTCCTGTTGCGCGCGGCGGCGCACGGTGTGAGCGCCGCTTTCCACACTCAGGCGTTGGAGATGAGCCGGCTGCGCGAGTTCATGCGGCACGAGCTCTGCTCCGGCGAGTACCCACAGATGATCATGCGGCTCGGCGTCACCTTCGACGACAAGGGTTCGGTTCGTCGCCCCTTGTCAGAGATCATGGCCTGAGGATTACAGCGGCCACGCTGCGGCAACGCACGGTGGCCCGCACGCATCAGCGGGAGCCTCAGGCGGTGGGAGCGGAGAGCTCCGGTCAGCCGCGTCGGGTGAACAGTCCACGCACCACCCACAGGCCGCCGAGCACCACGGCGCCGACGATCAGGAAGGTCGTCATGGTGCGCTGGGCGACGTTCAGGATGGACAGGAGGCCGATCGTCAGGCCGTAGACGATGGACAGGGCGACGAGGATTCGTGCGGAGAGTTTCGGGTTCATGGGTGCTGAGCCTGCCCGAGCCCGGCCGCACAGAGACAGTCACCGGGGGATGGGACGCCGATTCCGACGAAAGGTGGATATCGCGCGGCGGCGCTGACCGTCCATACTGGCGAGATGGCTGGCGGTTCCCTCACAGACCCGGTCGATGCCGGGCAGGACGACTGGCATCGGACTGTGCCCGGATGGCATCTCGCCTTCGCCACGTTGGCCGTGCTGACCGCCGGTCTCGTCGTCACCGGCGACGCCGGCCCTCCCGCCGCCGAGCGAAGTACCGCGCTGTTCGTGCTCGTGCTGCTATGCGGCTGGTACGGCGCCACCGGCGCTCGCGCGCTGCATCGCGACCACAGCCGGCTGGGCGTCGTCTATCTGGCCGGCGCGGTCCCCCTGTCGGCGGCGCTGTTCGCGGTGGCGCCTTCGGGCGCGCTGATGTCGTTCATGCTGTACCCGCATATCTGGGCGCTGCTCCCGCTACGCAGAGCCATCGGGGCGACGGTCGCGAGTGTCCTGTCGATGGCCGTCGTCATGGTCGTACGCGGCGATGCCTACGGGCAGGACCTGCCGTCGGTGATGGTTGTGGCGGCGGTGGCGCTGCTGGCCGCCCTCGTGCTCGGCCTCTGGATCACCCGGATCATCGAGCAGAGCCGGCAGCGGGCCAGGCTCGTCGAGGAGCTGGCCGCGACACGGGCCGAGCTGGCCGAGGTCAGCCGGGAGGCCGGGGCGCTGGCCGAGCGCGAGCGACTGGCCAGGGAGATCCACGACACGCTCGCGCAGGGTTTCACCAGCGTGCTGCTCCTGCTCGAAGCGGCCAAGGCCGGAACGTGCGAGCGCGACCAGGCCGCTCGCGGCCACCTCGATCAGGCCCGCCGCACCGCCATGGACAATCTGGCCGAGGCCCGCGCCCTGGTCGCGGCGCTGCCGCCGCCCCAACTCCGCGGCGCCTCGCTGCCCGACGCCCTGGGCGGGCTCATCGAGCGGTTCGAGGCGGAGACCGCGCTCGATGCCGCCTTCACGGTGACCGGCACGCCCCGCCGGCTCACGCCGAACGAGGAGGTGGTGCTTTTGCGCGTCACCCAGGAGGCCCTGGCCAACGTCCGCAAGCACGCGTCCGGCGCAGGCCGGCTGGAGGGCGTGCTGGCCTACGGGACCGAGGGCGTGACCTTGCGGATCAGCGACGACGGCCAAGGCTTCGACCCCGGCGATGCCGGCACCGGATTCGGGATCGGCGGCATGCGCGACCGGGTCACCGAGGTCGGGGGGATCCTGACCTTCGGCCCAGCCCGGCCCGCGGGAACCCTGGTCCAGGTGGAGCTGCCGTCGTGAGCGTTCGCGTCCTCATCGTCGACGACCACCCCATCGTCCGGCAGGGGCTGTGTGCCGTGCTGGCCGCTCAACCGGGCCTCACGGTCGCGGCCGAATGCGGCACCGGCGAGGAGGCGGTCACGCTGGCGGCGGCCATCGTGCCCGACGTGGTGCTGATGGACCTGCGGCTGCCCGGCCTGGGCGGGGTCGAGGCGACCGAGCAGATCGTCGCGGCCGGGACCGCGACGGCGGTCGTCGTACTCACCACCTACGGCTCCGACGGGGACATCCTGCGCGCCGTCGCCGCGGGAGCGACCGGTTACCTGCTGAAGGACGCCTCGGGAGAGGAACTGGTCGCCGGGATCCGGATGGCCGCGGCGGGCGGCACCGTGCTCGCGGCTCCGGTCGCGGCCAAGCTGGCCACCCGCATGCGAGGTGAGGCCCCCGCCCTCACGACCCGGGAGATCCAGGTGCTGGAGTGCGCGGCCCGCGGCCTGTCGAACCGGGAGACCGGCCGCGAGCTGTTCATCAGCGAGGCGACCGTGAAGAGCCACATGATGCGCATCTTCGACAAGCTCGGAGTCGCCGACCGCACCGCCGCCGTGACCACCGCCATCGCCCGCGGCATCCTCAGCCCACCCTGACCTCAGCTGACGAGCTGCCAGAGGCACATCATGTCGTTGCCCAGGTGTTGCAGGATGTGGCAGGGGTGGATGTGGTCGCCTGGGAAGGTGGTGCCCGGGCCGTGGTGATGGCCCGACCGCTTGGCCACACCCGGCGGGCCAGTCCGGGCATGCCCGGCATGGCGTGCGTGCCGGCCCATTCATGCCACGCCTTCTGGCGAGAGCGTCGAGGGCAGGACCGGCTCGAGACGGAACATCCCGGTGACCATCTCACGAGGCCCTTCGGCCGGCCGGAGACGTCCAGCGACGGCCGAGAGCACGTCATGAGCCGTGATGATGCCGCTCAGACCGTCTCCGTCGACTACCGGCACGGCGTCGCACCCAGCATCGAGCATCGCCGCCGCCACCCGGGGCAGCGGGGTGTCCGGCCGGACCACCGGCCTGCGCTCGCACCCGAGCAACGCCCGGACCTGGCGGCTCGACTGCTCCTGCGGTCCGCCCGACCACGAGGCCGACACCAGCTCACGCGTCAGAATGCCCAGCACGTGCCGCCCTTCGACGACCGGCAGGTGATGCACACCGGCGCGGCGCATCAGCTCCCAAGCCATCAACGGTGACTCGTCCGATTTGATCGCCACGAGGCACCGGCTCATCACCTGCCCGGCGGTCAGCGATTCCACGGTCATGACTCCTCCTTTGCCCGCGGCCGCACAACCGCGACCGGAGAGCACCTGAAGTCGGGACGAATCGATATGTATCCATTTTCCCTGCCGGGGGCGAGCTGCGTTAGAGGCGAAAGTCCCGCTTCCCTGGAGGATTGATCCCTGGCCGGGAGCTTCGCCGGACAAGCCGGCCAAATGAACGACAGCGTTGCCAACATCCTGGGCAATGCGGTCGTAGGAATCGGAAGGCGGGGACTTTACCTCATGACGGACGGTGGCTTTCGCCTCCGGCAGGGGCCCGAACCAGGCGGCACAAGAGCGAATGAGCTGTGAAAACCGCCTCGAGATCGTCCCTGACGCTACGCATCTCTTCGAAGAGCCCGGAGCGCTGGAAAGCGTCGCCGACCTGGCACGCGACTGGTTCGCCGACCATTTCAGGACAAGCCTGGGTTGAGAGGCGTCGCCTGTGCCGATACCTGGTCCCGCCAGACGTACGCGCCGGGTTTACCGGGCTTCAGCCGCTACTCATGTGGTCCTGCTTCGGAGCGGCTCGCAGGAGCGGGGAGGGTCACGCGGAAGGCAGTACGACCTGGTCGGCTCTGGACGGACACGGCTCCCGCGTGCGCGCCGACTACAGCCTTGACGATGGCCAGCCCGAGCCCGCTGCCGCCCAGGGCGCGCGAGCGGGCCTTGTCGGCGCGGACGAACCGTTCGAACAGCTCCTGCTGGATCCCCTCGGGAATGCCCGGCCCATCGTCGGTCACCGTCAGCTCCACCTCGCCGGGCAGGACGAGCACCGATACCGTCACCGTGGTGCCGGGAGGGGTGTGGACGGCGGCGTTGCCCAGCAGGTTCACCACGATCTGATACAGGCGCGCCGCGTCGCCGATCACGGTCACCGGCTCTTCCGGCAGCTCCAACCGCCAACGGTGGTTCGGGGCCGAGACCCGGGCGTCGCCGGTGGCGTCGAGCGCCGCGCGGGTCAGATCCACCTCCTCGCGGGCCAGCGGCCGGCCCGCGTCGAGCCTGGCCAGCAGCAGCAGGTCATCGACCAGGCGGCTCATCCGCGACGATTCGGCCTCGATGCGCTCCAGGGAATGCCCGACCTCGGCCGGCAGCTCCTCGCGATGGCGGCGGGCCAGCTCCGCGTGAGCCCGGACGGTGGCGAGGGGTGTTCGCAGCTCGTGGCTGGCGTCGGCGGCGAAGGTCCGCATCCTCTGCTCGCTGGCGTGGCGCCGGGCGAGCGCGTCGCCCACGTGCCCCAGCATGCGGTTGAAGGCGGCGCCCAGCTGACCAATCTCGGTCCGCGGGTTCTCCAGTGGCACGCGGTCGGGCAGCGCCACCTCGCCGCTGGACAGCGGGAGCGTGCTGACCCGCTGGGCCGTCACGGCCATCCGCTGGAGCGGGCGCAGGGACAGCCGTACCCACAGCGCCCCGGCCGTCCCGGCAGCGGTGATGACCACGGCGAACACCACCAGCTCGGCGAGCTGCAGCCGGCGCACCGTGGCCTCGGCCCCTTCCGCCGGGAGCCCGTTGACGAGCACGACGCCGTTCTCGCCGCGGGTCGCCATGACCCGGTAGTCGTCCAGTTCGGACAGCTCGATGGAGTGGCCCCGCCCGTCCACCGGGACGGCGGCCAGGACGGCGCCGTCCTGGGCCGACAGGCTGAGCTTGGCGTCGTCCGAGCTGCGGGATCGGACCATGGCGGCGTCGGTCACCTGGCCGTTCACCATGCGCACGCCGAGAGTGCCGACGGACTGGCCGCGGCTGTCGCCATGCTCGCGTTCCTCCCCCGCTTCCTGCCGGTGGTGCTCCAGGGTGACGGCGAACCGGCCGGCAGCTGTGGAAAGCTGCTGGTCCAGCCGATCCACCAGGAAGCGCTCCAGCTCGATGGAGGTGACCACGCCGATCGTGGCGCAGGCCAGCGCGAGCAGGACCAGCATCCCGGCCATCAGCCGGCCGCGGAGGGTGTGCGGTCTCATGGTTTGAGCACGTAGCCCACGCCCCGCACCGTGTGGATCAGCGGCGGGCGTCCGGCGTCGATCTTCTTGCGCAGGTAGCTGATGTAGAGCTCGACAACGTGTGCCTGGCCGCCGAAGTCGTAGGACCAGACCTCCTCCAGGATCTGGGCCTTGCTGAGTACCCGGCGCTGGTTGCGCATGAGCAGGCGCAGCAGTTCGAACTCGGTCGGGGTGAGTTCCACCAGCTCTCCCCCGCGGGTCACCTCCCGGGCGTCCTCGTCCATCGCCAGGTCGCCGGCGACCAGCCGGTTGCCCTCGGCGGTGCGGACCATGCCGGCCCGGCGCAGCAGCCCGCGCAGCCGGGCGAGGACCTCGGCGAGGCTGAAGGGCTTGGTGACGTAGTCGTCGCCGCCCGCGGTGATCCCAGCGATTCGGTCTTCCACGGCGTCCTTGGCGGTCAGGAAAAGTACGCACAACTGCGGCGCGTCGATCCGCAGGCGGCGCAGCACCTCAAGGCCGTCCAGGTCGGGCAGCATGATGTCGAGCAGCACCGCGTCCGGGTGGAACTCGCGGGCCACGTTCACCGCGGCGGCGCCGGCGCCCGTGATGCGGACCTGCCAGCCCTCCTCGCGCAGCACGGTGGCGAGCACCTCGGCGAGGTCGGGTTCGTCGTCGACGACGAGCACGCGGACGGGCGTGCCGTCCACGCGGCGCAGTTCGGGCAGGTTACGGGAAATCGGTTGCATGGCTTTATCAGGATCCATCTGTCCGCTCTGCGGACCATCTACTTCTCCTATGAGAACTCTCTGAATGGCCGATATATGCCGCTTTCATAGGAAACCGAGAGGTTGGGCTGGCAGTGTGGCCCGCGATCGAGAAAAGGGATGTCGAGGAAAGGGCAAAGCCGTGAGCACCGCTTTGGCCGGGCGTGCCGCCACCAGGACGCCGTACCGCGGGGCCGGCCGCGCCGGCCCCGCCGCTGTTCTGCCGGTCATCGTCGCCGGCGCGTCGGCCGTCGTGGGCCTTTGGTGGTCCGGCACCCCGCGCGTCGTGGGGCTCGGGGACTGGCTGACCGGAGCCGGCCGAATCACCGGCCTGCTGGCCGCGTACGGGATAGCGGTGCTGCTGGCGCTGATGGCCCGGATCCCCGCGCTGGAGCGTGGGGTGGGCTCCGATCGGCTCGCCCGCTGGCACTCGATGGGCGGCCGCTACGTGGTCGGGCTGGCGGTTGCGCACACATTGCTGATCATCTGGGGGTACGCGGTGGCGGACGGCACCGATGTGGCGAGCGAGACGGTGACGTTGAACCTGTCCTACCCCGATGTGCTCTCCGCCACGGTGGCGGTGCTGCTCCTGGTGGGCATCGGCGTCGTCTCAGCGCGCGCGGTCCGGCCCCGCCTGCGTTACGAGACCTGGTTTCACCTGCACTTCTACACCTACCTGGCGGCGTGGCTGGCCTTCGGGCACCAGCTGTCGACCGGCAGCGAGTTCGTCGGCTCGCCGCTCGCCCGCGCCACCTGGTACGCCCTCTACTTCGGGGTCGCGGCGGTGCTCGTCTGGTACCGGTTCCTCGCCCCCGTACGCCAGGCGGTCCGGCACCGGCTCAGGGTCGACAGGGTGGAGCCCGAGGCCCCGGGAATCGTCTCCGTCTACCTCTCCGGCCGCGACCTGGACAGGCTGAAGGCGGAGCCGGGCCAGTTCTTCCGGTGGCGGTTCCTCACCAGGGACCTGTGGTGGTCGGCCAACCCGTACTCGCTGTCCGCCGTCCCCCGGCCCGGTGAGCTGCGTATCACCGTCAAGGATCTTGGGGACCAGAGCGGCCGGCTTGCGCGCCTGCGGCCGGGAACCCGGGTCATCGCCGAAGGCCCGAGTGGCGCGCTGACCCCGGGCCGGCCGCGCCGGGACCGCAAGGTGCTGCTCATCGCGGGCGGAGTCGGCATCACCCCAGTGCGTGCCCTGTTCGAAGCGATTCCCGCCGCAACCGGCGATCTCACCCTCCTCTACCGCGCCCGAACCCCAGCGGACCTGGTGTTCCGCGAAGAGCTGGAGGAGATCGCCCGCCGGCGTGGGGCGGCGCTGCACTACTGCGTCGGCCCGCGCGGCCGGGTCGGCGACCCCTTCGCGCCGGACGTACTCGCCGGGCTGGTGCCCGAGCTGGCGCGGCACGAGGTCTACCTGTGCGGGCCCGCCGGGATGACCGGCGCTGCGGCAGACGCTTTGCGCACCGCGGGAATACCGAACCACCGCATCCATCGTGAGTCATTCGAGTTCTGAGGAATCTCATGCGCAGAGCGATATTCGCGGTCCTCGTCACCGCCGTCGGCCTGGTGTTGCTGCTGTCGTTCAAACCCCATGAGCTCACCGCGGTCGCCTCCCCGCCGTCCGCCGTCTCCCATGCGCCCGCCCCTCAGCACAGCGCCGGCGAGCCGCCCTCCAGCGGCCGGCAGGACACCGCCGTCCCGCCGGCCAACGGCACCTGGACCGGGCCGGGCGCCACGGCAGGCACCACCAGGGGGGACAAGGTGGCCACCGGTGACATCGCCGACACACGCTGGGGGCCTGTGCAGGTCGAGCTCGTCCTGTCCGGTGGCAGGATGACCGGCATCCGGGTGCTCCGGGCTCCCGACAGCACTCACCGCGACCTCGCCATCAGCAGCGAGGCGCTGCCGATGCTCAACGACGAGGCGCTCGCCGCCCAGTCGGCCCAGATCGACGCCGTTTCCGGCGCCACCTACACCAGCGAGGGATACGCTCGGTCGCTGCAAAGTGCCCTGGACCGGGCAGGCCTGTGATGCGGCACGTCGAGCACGCCATGGGTACGGTGTTCTCCTTCGACCTGCGGCCTCCGCTCGGCGACGCGCGGCGGGCCGTCACCGAGGCCGTCGCCTGGCTGCACCGGGTGGACGCGGTTTTCTCAACGTATCGGGCGGAGAGCCCCGTAAGCCGGCTGGCCAGGGGTGAGATCCCTTTGGATGACTGCCCACCTCAGGTGGCGGAGGTTCTCGAGTTGGGCGCATCGGTGGCGGAGGTGTCCGAAGGCTACTTCAGCATCCGCCCCCGCGGACTCCTGGACCCCTCTGGTCTGGTCAAGGGCTGGGCGATCGAGCAGGCATCACGCATCCTCGCCCGCTACGGAGCGGTGAACCACTGCCTCAACGGCGGCGGCGACGTCCAGTGCTCCGGAACGCCCGCGCCCGACCGGTCGTGGCGTGTCGCCGTCGTGCACCCGCTGCGCCCCCGGGTGCTTGCCACAGTGGTCGCCGGACACGACCTGGCCATCGCGACCTCCGGCACGGCCGAGCGGGGGCCGCACATCATGAACCCCCGCACCGGACGGCCCGCGCTGGAGCTGGCCTCGATCACCCTCACCGGCGCCGGCCTCACCTTGATCGACGCCTACGCCACGGCGGCCTTCGCGATGGGGGACGCGGCCCGGGCATGGGTCGAACGACTCCCCGGCGTAGAGGCTTTCGCCATCACCGCTGCTGGCACCACCTGGCGCACCGCCGGCTTTCCCGGCAGCGCGCCGTGATCAATGGTCCCATCGCCCAAGCGGTGGCCGCCGCCCACGGCGGCACGCCGGACCTGGGAAGCCCTCCCGGCCACACCGTCTGCCACATGGCGCTCTCCGTCACCTGACGGCTCACGCGTTCGCGGGCTTGGCTGGGCCGCCGAGTGATCGAGGCGGTCAGCTGATGAGTTGCCAGGGGCGCATCATGTCGTTGTCCTCGTGTTCCAGGATGTGGCAGTGGTGGATGTAGTCGGCCGGGAACGTGGTGGCGGTGCCGTCGATCCCGGGTATCGGAGGCGCCTTGGTGTATTGGGCGATGATCCTGTTCACCATGCCCGGATAAGCGATGAAGCTGTCGCGCCAGCCCTGTTGTTCCGGCTCTGGTGGCAGGGGCGGGCCGATGAGGTAGCGCTCCAGTCGCGGCTCGCGGCCTTTGGGACGGCCCCCCGCAAGCCACCGGCCGTGGTCGCCCCGGTATAGATCTGACTTGAACCGCTGCCGGTTGTGGATCTGGAACTGTACGAGGTGCACATGCATGGGATGAGCGTCCTCGGTGGTGTTGATGTACTCCCATACCTCCGTCGAGCCGGCGCGGATGAAGTCGTCCACCGGCTCGAAGAAGTAGCGGCCGTTGATCTGCAGGTGGATGGGGTTATCGTGCCGGTCGGTCGTTTCGGTCAGCACACGCTCGCGCCAGAACGTCCTGCTATCGGGCCTCAGCCGCTCCAGCGGCGGCAGGTCCAGTTCGTCGGGCGGTGTGGTCGGGTCGCGCCGGCTCAGCGGCTCCGTCACCCGGAATTGCATGATCTGCGGGATGGCCGGCCCGCCACCCCCGGCGGGGTACGGAGCGGGAGCGTCGTTCATGAGCGTGACGGTGCCGCCGCGGGGAACCATCGAGAAGTCGATGATGATGTCCATGCGGTCGGCCGGGGCCATCAGCAGGGTTGTGGTGCGGAGGGCGTTTCCCCGGAGCCCGCCGGCGACACCGATCAGCCACAACGGCAACCGGGTTCGCTCGTCGCCCAGCCACAGGTGGTAGAAGCGTGAGTTGGACCCGTTGAGAACGCGCAGCCGGTAGCGTCGGGGCTCGACCGTCAGGAAAGGGTAGGCCTTGCCGTTGACCACAGGGGTGTCGCCGAAGAACTCCGGGGACCAGATCGGGTGGTAGGCGGTCACTCCCTTGACCGGGTAGGAGAGGGATCCGTCCGGGTTGAACGTGCGGTCCTGCAGGACCAGGTGGATCTCGAAGCGGCCCCGGGGGAGGCCGAGCGTCTCTTCTGCCTCGTCCCGGATCACGTAGAGCCCGGACAGACCGGCGTAGTTGTTGAGGTGGGTGAGGTCCATCGCGTGATCGTGGTACCACAGCATGGTGGCCCGTTGCCTGTTCCCGTAGGCGTAGATCGCCTCATTCGGTGCGGCGCCGGGCAGCGTGGCGTACAGCGGGCCGTGTTGGCCTTGCGGGGTGAACCAGGCGAGCGGGTTGCCATCCGACTGTGGTGGATTCCACCCGCCGTGCAGGTGCACGACGTTCCACACGGTGAGGCCGCTCGGCATGTCCATGTGCCGGCCGCCGGGCGGATCGGGTGGCACACCGGGCAGTTGCCGCCACAGCGTCTGATCGATCGCGCGGTGCAGCAGGTGCCGGGTTGGTAGTTCGTTGCGGTATCGCACGATCGACGGCCGGTCTCGTCGGGCCACCAGGATGGGGCCGAGGCAGCCGAGCCCGGCGGGCACGGCACGGCCGGACGGGTCGGATGCCCAATAGCCCCAGGCGGCTGTGGTGCCCAGGTCCTTATGGAAACGCCATGGACGCTCCCGCATGGTCAGCACGTAGTGGTCGCGGCCCGAATGGCTGGACGTGTCGGGCACGGCCATCGGCAGTCTGGGCAGGGGATCGACGTACTTGCGCAGACCGCGAGCCGTCGTCCCCGCCTCGCCCACTCCGGCAACTGCGGTCGCCGCCGCCAGGCTTAGGAACTCCCGTCTGGTGAACATCGTCGTGCCTCCGGGGTGATCTCCGGGTATGGCCTGCCGCCCCTCTCCTTGCTCCACATAGAGCGGCGCCCGGCCAACGAGCCTTCCAGGCCGGCAATCGATAACCCTCCACCCTGGCCTGGGACACCCTTATGGGTCAGTCGGCAGGCTGACACGACCTACCGATAGCCGGAGGGCGCCGCCCGCACACGGCCTGCGTCACCCTCCGGCCCCGGCGGCAGCGGCCCACTAGGGCTGCAGCCGATCCAGTGCCCGCTGGAAGGCGAGGGCGTGTGCGGCCTCGTCCTCGGCGTTGTGCGAGAACCGTTCGGCTGCCTCGGTGTCGCCCGCCGCCGCGGCGCGCTTGGCGAAGGTCGGGTACATGGTCTGGGACTCGTACCGCTCCCCGGCGATGGCCTTCTTCAGATTGTCGCTGGTCGTCCCGACGAACCCGGCCAGCTTGGCCTCCTCGGCGAAGTGCTCACGCCGTTCCACGTCGGCGTTGCCGCGGAACAGGTGCGCCACCGCGGGATCCTTGGCGTTCTCAGCGTACAGCCGGTACCTGGCGTGGGCGAGCGCCTCGCCGTGCATGGCGGTGTCCAGGTCACGCTTGGTCTGTTCGGCGCTGACCGCCGGCGGGCCCTGCGGAACCTCCTCCGGCTTGACCCGCGGTGGCGCCGGGACGGTGCCCTTGCCGGATTCGACGACCCGAAGCGCGGTCTCGAAGGCCTGCGCGTGCGTCCCCTCGTCGCGGGCTATCTCGGCGAAGCGGTCGGCCGCCTCGGTGTCGTCGGCGGCCCTGGCCTGGTCGGCGAATCCGGGATACATCTTCTGGGACTCGTCGGTCTCCCCCTTGATCGCGTCCCGTAGGTGCTCCGCGTCGCCGCGTACCAGGCCACTGAGTCCGGCCTCCTCCTTGAAGTGCTCGCCGAACTCCACCTCGGCGGTGCGCTCGAACAGCCGGGCCACCGACGGCAGGTTCTCCCGTCCGGCCTGCGCCGCGTAGAGCAGGTAGGAGGCGTTGGCGAAGGCCTCGCCGCGCATCGACTGCTCCAGGTCTTTGCGGGTCTGAGGGTTCAGTTCCCCCGTCTTTTCCGTGGGCGGTTGCGCCGGTGCAGTCGTGGCGAGCGCGCCGCCGATGGGTGTGCTCAACGCGATCGCGAACGCACTGGTGATGAACGCGCGTGCTGAGAAGCGGACCATGTCTACCTCCCCGGCCGGGTGCGGCCATTTACGGCCATGGTAAAATGGCTTACCTGGCCAGGTGATCGGTAACGGCCCTGCCGGCAAAGCCATGTGCAGCATGCAGGCCATGGTGTAAGGCGCGTCTGATGTGCAGGTATGGTCGAGTCCACCGCACCGGTCGGCGGTGAGACGCACGCCTGGACACCCATCACTCCTCGCGCGCCCCCATGTCGCTGGCATCGCCGCGCGAGTGCCGCCCCGAGCCGGGCACTCCCGACGGCAACGGGTGCGGCTTACTTCAGGATGGGGTAGCGGCGCACCACGGCGGTCTGCCGCCACCACCGGCTCAGCCCGAGGGTGTCACCAGCGTTGACCAGCGCCAGCCCTACCAGCAGAATCGCGTAGATGAGGCGGTAGTCCATGAACACATTGTTCTCAGGCGGCAGCACCGCGCTCCACATCATCACCAGCAGGACCGCCCCCGCCGCTGCGGCGATTCGCATGCCGACCCCCAGCAGCACGGCGACGCCGACCCCGGCCAGGCCGATCATGAACAGCCAGTCGGCCCAGAACGCCCCTGCCAGTCCGTGGTAGAAGTCCGCGAACGGGCCCTTGACCCCGTGCTTCAGGAACGCCTCGGTCGGGCTGCCACCGTTGATCCACGCCTTCGCGG
Organism: Nonomuraea sp. B12E4; assembly: GCF_039871825.1. Classification (NCBI taxonomy): domain Bacteria; kingdom Bacillati; phylum Actinomycetota; class Actinomycetes; order Streptosporangiales; family Streptosporangiaceae; genus Nonomuraea; species Nonomuraea sp. B12E4. The sequence goes on from NZ_JBDPME010000001.1 coordinate 499,286, forward strand.
CAGGGGTCTGGCGTCCCAGACCGAAGGTCTTGTCCAGGAACGCCCAGAGGAACACCCAACCCAGCGACAGCCTGGCGATCGCCCACACGTACCGGGCGGTCGGCGACTCGGTGAGCGGTATGGGCCGGGTCAGGTGTAGCGGCCCGCCGGTTCGATGCCCCTGCCGGGGCTTGCTCGCGAAGAAGGACATCTTCCCCCAACCTCCTCCCTTGGCCAGTCCTCTCCACAACTCAACAGGCCGCCTCCGCGGATCGCATAGGCGCAAAGGCACCTGGTTTGTGGGACTTTGGTCCTAACAATCTCGTGCTCCGGGACGACGCGCTCGACTGTGTAACCGCCGCCTGGGGGAGGAGCGGGGAGCGGGTCTCCCACGTTGCGCCGCCGCAGCTCAGAGAGCTCTGGTGGGTCAGCGCAGGTGGCGCAGCAGCGGTGAGGGCGGCGCCTCGCAGGGCGCGACCCTGATCCGCGCGTCCACCGTGGTGGCTCCGTCCGGTGTGACGAGGATCGGATTCAGGTCGAGTTCGGCCACCTGGGGGAGGTCGTCGAGCAGCTGTCCGACGCGTACGAGCTGGTCTTCCAGGGCCGTGGCGGCCACGACGGGTGAGCCGCGGTAGCCGTGCAGCAGCGGGGCGCAGCGCAGTTCGGCGAGCATCGTAGCGGGGTCGGTGACCGGGGGGACGCGGAAGGCCCGGTCGGCCAGGAGATCGGCCATCACCCCGCCCATGCCGACCATGACCAGCGGTCCGAAGGCCGGGTAGTTGACGCCGCCGGCGATGATCTCAACACCGCCGGGCAGCATGTGCTGGACGATGGCGCCCGTCATCTCCGGCCCGATGCGGGCCGACATCCCGCGGTAGGCCCGGCGTGCCTCGTCGGCGGTCCGGAGGTCGAGCCGGACGCCGCCGACGTCGCTCTTGTGCACCGGACCGACGGCCTTGAGCACGGCGGGCAGGCCGACCTCAGAGGCCGCCTCGGCGGCGGCGTCCGGGCCGTGGACCTCGACCGATTCCGTCAGGGCGACGCCGTAGCAGCGCAGCAGCAGGGTGGTGGCCTCGGGGGAGAGCCAGCCGCCCTCAGGGTTCGCCTCCAATGCGGCTCGTACGATCTCTCGCGCGGTCTTGCCGTCCGCCGGAACCGGGGCGGCGGACTGCTCCTCCGAGCGCTGGCGCCATTCGGCGTAGTGCACGGCGTGTGTGAGCGCCTGGATGGCCTGTTCTGGGAAGGCGTAACTGGGAACACGCCCGTCGATGAGGCCGTCGTGGCCGACGACGCAGGCCAGCACGGTCTTGCCCGCTGTCCTGGTCGCTTCGGCGATGGCCTGGCGGGTTTCGTCCAATCCGGAGCCGAACGGCGGGGTGTAGACGACGAGCACCGCATCCACCTCGGATGTGGCGGCGAGTGCCGACACCGCGGTGCCGATCTCCGTGGCGCTCGCGTCGGCGGTCAGGTCGACGGGGTTGCCGAGCGCGGCGGCGGCCCGGGCGTTCAGCAGGCCGGGCGGCAATTCGGGGACGATCAGCCCGTGCCGCTCGCAGGCGTCGGCGGCCATCGCCTGGGGGCCACCCGAATTGCCGACGATGGCGATACGGCGGCCGCGGGGGAGAGGTTGGGTCGAGAGCAGTTTGGCGGTGTCGATCAACTCGTGCACGCTGTCGAGCCGGATGACACCGGCGGCCCGGGTGAGCGCGTCCACCGCGACGTCCGGGGTGGCCGCGGCGGCGGTGTGCGAGCGCACGGCCCGGCCGCCGGCGTCACTGCGGCCGCTCTTGACCAGTAACACCGGCTTGCGCGCCCCCACGCGGCGGGCGATGCGGGCGAACTTGCGGGGATTGCCGAACGACTCCAGATACAGCGCGATCACGTCGGTACCGGGGTCGTCCTCCCAGTATTCGAGCAGGTCATTGCCGCTGACGTCGGCCTTGTTGCCGACCGAGACGAACGAGGAGACGTCGAGCCGCTCCAGCAGTGCGGCGGCCACGGCGCCCGACTGTGACATCAGCGCCACGCGGCCCTGGACGGGGTGATGCGGCAGGAAGCTGGCGTTCAGGCGCGCGCCGGTGTTGACCACGCCCAGGCAGTTCGGGCCGATCAGGCGCATCCCGGCCGTACGGCAGATCTTCAGCAGCTCGGACTCCCCGTCCCGCTGCCCGGCCTCGGCGAATCCTGACGTCAGGACGACGAGCCCGGCCACGCCGGCGTCGGCGCAGTCGCGGGCCACGTCCAGCACGTGCCGGGCGGGAACAGCCACGACCGCCAGGTCCACGCCGTCGGGGATCTTGTCGTGGCAGGCGAGGCCGGCCACCTCGGCGGCGTGGGGGTTGACGGGGTAGACGGTCCCGGGGAAGCCGCCGTCGACCAGGTTCCTCAGCACCTTGTGCCCCACGGCCTGCTCGTTCCGGCTCGCGCCGATCACCGCCACCGAGCGGGGGGTGAGCACGCGCGCCAGCGAGGCGCGTTCGGCCTCATGGTCGCGGGCCTCGACACCGGCTCGGAGCCGGGACGTGGGCTCGGCGGCGATGCTGATGTGAAAAGTGCCGCCGTCGATGCGCTGGGCGACGTCCAGGCCGAGGTCGTGCAGCACGCGGAGCATCGGGCGGTTCTCGGCCAGCACGTCGGCCACCAGCTCGCGCACTCCGTGCCCGGCGGCGTCCAGGGCGACGTGCTCCAGCAGCAGGGTGCCCAGGCCGTGGCCGTGAACGGCGTCGTCGATGAGGATGGCCAGGTCGGCGCTGCCGTTGTCGACGGGGAGGTACTCGGCGACCGCGACCAGCCGGTCGCGTACGGTGGCCACCAGGGCGTGGCCGCGGTATCTGTCGCTGGTGACGCGATCCATGTAGGAGTGGGCGGTGCCCCGACCGCCGGTGAAGAAGCGCAGGTAGGCCGAGCGTTCCGACGAGCGGTCCACCAACTCGTGCAGGGCGTCGCGATCGGAGGGGCGCAGGGGGCGCACGTGGGCGATGCCGCCGTCACGCAGCAGTACGTCGTATCCATCAGGCATGGCGGATCTCCCGTTCGTGGGTGGGCTCGTGTCGTCCGGCGGAGGGCATCAGGTGTCTCCCACATCAAGGCTGTCCGGCAGGCGGATCACTGAGCAGGGCCGGACGGTCCTGGCGGCAGGGACCAAGGTCACTGGCGCCGCATCAGCTGATCTCGGGGACCATCTCGGTCGCGCCTGCCGGGCATTCCGCCACGCACGGGCCGGCGGCGTGTCCGGCGACGAAGCGGAGGTGGTCACGGTCGATGTCGGTGAGAACCATCGCCCCGACCGTCGGCAGCCAGGGCCTTTCGGCCCCTGCGATGACCGACCTCCGGCCCTGCACGGTGCCCTCGCGACCAGGTCCGATGGAGAGGAGACGAAGGAGGACAACATGATCATCGTCGGAGTGGACGGCTCCGTGACCTCACGCGCCGCCGTCGAATGGGCGGCCAACGACGCTCTCCGCATGCGGGTCCCGCTGCGGATCGTGCACGCGGTGGATCGCTCCTGGTACCAGGTCGGCAGATTTCCTATCGACGACGTGCCCGACACGCTGCTGCGCGAGGGGCGGCGGATCCTGCGTGAGGCGCTGGCCCTCGTGCACGAGCGTCAGCCGTCCGTTGAAGTCACGACGCAGGACGTCGAAGGCACCCCCGCCGTGGTCCTGTGCGATCAGGCCAAGGACGCCACCGAGATCGTGGTCGGGAGCCGGGGCCTGGGTGGCTTCGCCGGCGCGTTGCTGGGCTCGGTGAGCACGCAGGTGGCGGTGCAGGCTCGGTGCCCCGTCGTCGTGGTACGCGGCGAGCGCCGGCCGGTGCCGTACGGGGAGGTCGTGGTGGGTGTGGACGACTCGGCGGAATGTGAGCCGGCGCTGGCCTGCGCCTTCGAGCAGGCCAAGCTGCGCGGCGCCGCGCTGAGGGTGGTGCACGCCTGGCAGTTGCCCGTGCACGCCTACGCCCCGGAGGTGGCGTACGACATGGACGAGATCCGTGCGGCGCAGCACCAGGGCGTCCGCGACCGGCTGGCCGCGTTCAGAAAGGACTACCCGCAGGTCGAAGTGATCGAGCACGTGCCCGTCGCGCACCCGGTGGCGGCGCTGACCGAGGCGTCCGGCCGGGCGGATCTGCTGGTGATGGGCTCACACGGGCGCGGCCCCCTGGGATCGGCGCTGCTCGGCTCGGTCAGCCGGGGGGTGCTGCACCACGCCAACTGCCCGGTGGCGGTGGTGCGCGCGTAGGACTTTGGGCCCCGGCATCCGGGACGTTCGCCGCTGCCGGGCAGGGCCGCCGCGCAGGAGCCTGGGAGTAGAAAGCGAGGTGGACATCATGTCGATCGAAGTCAAGGACGTCATGGGACGAGTGGCCATCGCCGTGCTGGAGGACGCGAGGTTCGCCGACATCGTGGCGGCGATGAAGCGGTTCGCGGTGGGGGCGGTGACCGTGATCGACGCGGATCGGCGGCCGGTGGGCGTGGTGTCGGAGGACGACTTGCTGCTCAAGGAGGCCGACACGGTGCGGCACGCCGTGTCGATGTTCGAATCCCGCAGGCAACGGCGCGAGCACGAGAAAGCGGCGGGCGTGCGGGCGGCCCAGCTCATGACCTCCCCGGCGATCACGGTCACACCGGGAACCTCCGTGCGTGACGCGGCCCGCCTGATGCACGACAAGCGGATCAAGCAGCTTCCCGTGATCGACGTGGTCACCGGCCGGATCGTCGGCACCTTGCACCAGCGGGACGTGCTGCGCGTCTTCACCCGCCCGATCGCCGAACTGGAAGCGGACATCAGAGCGGTGCTCGACGACCCCGAGACGTTCACCCTCGAGATCGACAAGGGCGTGGTGACCATCAGCGGACAGGTGCGGCGGAGGTCCCAGGCCATCGCGCTCGTCGAGGCGGTACGCGCGGTCGAGGGCGTCGTCGACGTCGTGGCGGACGTGGCCAGTGACGAGGACGACCTCATCGTTGTCCCCCCGCTGCTGTAGAAGCCGGTCATGGACACGGCATGGCGGATCGAGGTACACGGGATCGTCCAGGGCGTCGGCTTCGGCCGTTCGCGCACCGGCTCGCGGCCGGGACGTGGCCGTCACTCCGGCGAGGCGTCCGGGACGCGCGCCGCGCCGCGCCACCTCATCGACCGCTGAGGCAGCCCGCGCCCTGCGACGTGCGCCTTTCACCGAAGACCGCAAGAAGGTCAGCAGAGACGCGGCGAACGGCCTCTACACCTTCGGGATCGGCGTCCGGCTGTTCGGCGGCCGCGGGTCATGTCAGGCACGCGTGAGTTCCAGCTCGGTGGCGGGACGGCGCGGGCTACGGGGCACATGAGGACCGTAACCGAGCCTCGTGATCATTTGTGGGTGGCCGCGCCGGTGGCGCGGATCGCGTCGGCGGCGCATGTCACGCAGGTCGAGCGGCTGGTTCAGGAACGACGCCGACACGCCATGCCGTGCCGCGACCAGCAGCACCCGCTGCAACGCCTGCCCGGCCCGCAGCCAGTCGACGGGCCGGTCGCCCATCGTGGTGAGCACGGCGAGCTGGGGCCGCTCCTCGAACCGGGTCTCGCCCTGCCGCCGCCCGAAGTCACGCGTCGGGGACGGGTCATGCAGAGGACGAGGGCCCTGGGCGCAGTCCGGCACGCCGTCATAGAGTGCGCCGCGCATCGTCCAGGCCGCCAGCTCGGCGCGATAGTCGTGGTCGCGGGACAGTTCGTCCTCGGCGATGGCGGCGTAGTCGAGTGTGTCGGCCGTTCCGTGCCGGTCCAGCGGCATGAGCCGGGCACCCTCACGGGAGGCGGCCAGGCACAGCTCGGCCATGACCGCAGGCGGGATCCGCCGGTCCCAGAACGGCCGGCGGCTGGTGCGCCGCACGGGGATGAGGTCGTACAGCTGCCGCTGCTCGGCCGTCGCGGGCAGGGCCGTTCCGACGCGGACGGCGGCCAGGAGATCGGGCTCCGCCTCGGGCGAGGGAAGCAGGAACACCATCGGCCGCCACCCGGCCGTCCGCACCGCCAGGCGCAGGTTGAACAGGGCCGCACCGCAGCTGACGTGCTGGTTGCGCCCTCGCGGGTCGCTCACCCGCAGGTGCCGCTCGGCGTCGGCGTACAGCTCGACCAGCTCACGACCGGCCACGCGGAAACGCCATGGCTGGGTGTTGAGCACCGACGGCGCCTGACCGGCCGCCACCAGCAGCCTTCGAACGCCGGATTCGTGAACGAGTGGAGTGAACATGGCGCACCTCCCGCCATTGACCCTCCCGCGAGCCCCTGGTCCACGGGCAGTGCCGGACGGCCCATGCACGGGTGCCGAAAGGCCCTGCCCGGCACACCCGCTCGGTGAGAACCGTGGCGGTCATGGCGGCGCCACCCTGTCTCACCCAAGTGAGGCTCGCCAGTGCCCAGGTGACGGCAGGCCGGCCGCCGACGGCCCATCCTGCTTCCGCCGGCCCGTCGCACGCTCCCGTAGGTGTCAGCCCCACGGATGGTGCCCGGGGACAAGCTGCGCGTTGCCGGCGTCCTGGCTCACGCGGCCAGGTCGTGGCCATGGCCGGTGACTGGGTCCATACAGGCTGTGGCGGACGCGTGGAGCCACACCGGCGTCCGAGGGAGAGGACCAAGGTCCCATGGAACGACAGTCGTACGGCACTGCTGGCCAACCGCCGGAAGCGGTGTGATGAAAGCGCGGATAAGGGACGAAATCAAAGGAAAGGGGGCCGTCATGGCCGCCACGATCAGCAGGCCCGCCATGCATACAGGAGCAGCCACCGCCGCCGAACGCCGCTCGGTCGATTACGTCTGGGCAGCCGCCCGGATCGCGATCGGCTGGGTCTTCCTGTGGGCGTTCCTGGACAAGACCTTCGGCTGGGGTTTCGCCACTCCGGCCAACCGCGCCTGGATCGAGGGCGGCAGTCCGACGACCGGGTTCCTCAAGGGCACGGGCGAGCACGCGCTCGGCGGGTTCTTCAGCTCGCTGGCCGGGCAGGCGTGGGTGGACTGGTTGTTCATGGCCGGCCTGCTGGGCGTCGGCCTGGCGCTGATCCTGGGCGTCGGCACCCGGATCGCCGCCGGTGCCGGCAGCCTGATGCTGGTCCTGATGTGGGCGGCTGAGCTGCCCCTGGAGACCAACCCGTTCATGGACGACCACATCATCTACTCCATCGTCCTCATCGGCCTCGCTCTCGCGGGCGCGGGCGCCACGTTCGGGCTCGGCAACCTGCCGATCGTCCGGCGCAACGCCTGGCTCAAGTAGCTCACACAGGGAATGCCTACCTCCGGGTTCGGGGGTAGGCATTCCCTGTTGGCGGGATCTGGGTCACTCGCGCTGGTCGGCCGGCAGGTGGGGTACATAGTTCATTCAGCACCGACCAGGTCCGGAATGCCGGAACACACCAGAGGGCAAGCGCCGGCCTCATCCCCGGGCTGGCCAGGCACGTCGTGGTCGGCTACGAGGGCTCAGAGCGCTCCCGAGCGGCGATGAAGCACGCCACCGAGCCGGGCGCCTCAGAGGCCGTGGATGCGACGGCCGGTGATCTGATGGGGCACGATGCGGATGTACAGGTGGCGTTGGCCACCCGCCCACGGGGTGACCTCGGCATCGGCCACCGTGGCCAGTTCGTCGTCCGGCACGTGGTGCGCGGGCCCCTGGACGAGGACGCTCCAGCCCGCGCGCTGGGCCTCGTCGATCCGGTCCACCTGGAAACCTATCTTGATGTCCACGCCCTCCAGCCCGGTCCGCAGATCCTGGTCCATGGGGCCACCGTGCGCGGTCCGGAAGACGATGGCGCCGTCGTGCAGCTTGTAGTTGACGGGCAGCACCGTCGGCCCGTGCAAGCCGCTGAACGCGACTCGGCCGATACCCCCGGGCGCGATCAGGCGCAGGCACTCCTCGGGCTTGAGCACCTCCAGGACCGGCTCGGCCATGGCCGAACCGGGACCAGGCGGGCGATCCCGGCCACCGCCCAGCAGATCCTCCACGGTGGTCTCCAACGCCTTGGCCAGCCGGGCCACCGTGCCCATGTCGGGTGTGCGCAGGTGATCTTCCAGGTACTGGATGTAGTCGGCTGACATGTCCGCGCGGTCGGCGACCTGCTCAAGACTGAGGTCCAGCCTCGTACGATGATGGGTGATGCGACGCCCGAAGTCGCCGGTGTGTGTCATGAGCGTGTCCTCCCGTGGTGATGACGCCGATGGCGGACGTCGTGGTTGACGCGTGCCGCCTTGTGGGAAGCTACCCATTCGCCTGCCGGATCGGACAGGGCCTTTGGGCCTGAGCTTTCCCGATCTCCGGCCTCGGCCAGGACCTACGGCCTCGCCCCGGCCGGTCTCGATCATCAGCGTCGAACGTCTCTGATCCCCTCGATGGTGCCGTGCACAAGGCTTGGCAAACGAGGAGCCGGCGTGCTTCACCGGACGCCTCCGGTGTGATGCGCTGAGCGCATCGTCTCCTGGAGGTGCACCATGAGCATCCGCTCGCCGAAGCAGGCACTGGACGCCGCGGTGGAAGCCGGCCGCTGGGCCCCATCCGTGCACAACACCCAGCCCTGGGCCTTCGCCGTCTCCGGAGAGGAAATCAGCCTGAGGGCCGACACCAGCAGGCAACTTCCGGTGAGCGATCCCGCGGGCCGGGAGCTGCTGATCAGCTGCGGTGCCGCCCTGTTCACCATGAGCACCACCATCCGCTTCGAGGGCTACGAACCCGTCGTCCGAATCCTTCCTGATCCCGACCGGCCAGGCTTGCTGGCCACGATCAGACCGGGCGAGGAGATCGAGGCCGACGAGCTGACATGGGTCCTCGGAGGCGAGATCGAACGGCGCCGTACCCACCGGGCCGGCTTCGCCGACGTGCCGATACCCGACCAGCTCATCGAGTCGCTGGCCAGGGCGGCCATGAGGGAGGGCGCCAAGCTGACGCCCATCCGCTCCCCGGCCGCGGTGAACGTGCTCGCCGCGCTCACGCAGGCGGCTCAGGGCGTCCAGGTGCAGGAGCAGCGGTTCAGCCTGGAGCTCATCCGCTGGTCACAGCCGCCGGGCGGTGCCCGTGCCGACGGGGTGCCTGCCGATGCCTATCCGCGGGAGCCCGTGCCGACGGAGCCTGACTTCCCGCAGCGCCGCTATTCCTGGCGGCACGGCTGGGGGATCCCGGCCACCCGGAGCGAGGCGTCGACCGGAGTGGTGGCCGTCCTGACCACGCCGGGCGACAGCCGCGAGGAGTGGATCGCCACCGGTCAGGCGCTGCAGCGTGTCCTGCTGCACGCCTCAGCGCACGGCGTCAGCGCCGCCTTTCACACGCAGGCCCTGGAAATGGATCTGTTGCGCGAGTTCCTGCGTCAGGAGCTCTGCTCCGGCGAGTACCCGCAGATGATCATGCGGCTGGGCGTCACCTTCGACAGCAAGGATGTCCCCCGCCGACCGCTCACCGACGTGCTGGAGTGAGGGGGACCAAGGTCCTTCGGCGACGGGCCGTACGACACTGAACGCCACCGGCCGCGAACCGTGTGATGGAGGTGCGAGAGGGACGTACGACGGAACCGAAGGGAGGCCGCCATGGCCACCAGCACCCGCAAGCCCGTGATGGACACCGGCGTCGGCAGGGCGGCGCGCACCTCCGTCGACTACGTCTGGGCGGTTGCCCGGATCTCGATCGCGAACCGCTGCGGGCGCGGCCGGCCGGCCGGCGGGTGCCGGTCGTGCTGGACGATGTCACCGATGCCGGGCAGACCCAGTCGCCGCTGCGGGCCCTGCCGCGCGGTGCTGCTGACCAGCCGGATCGACCTGGCGGTGCCGTACGGCATGACCCGCATCCGGCTGCCCGCCCTGCCGCCCCCCGAGACGGTCGCGCTGTTCGCGTCGCTGGTCGACCCGTCACAACGGCCCGCTCCCGCCGGCTTTCCGCAGCCCCCACCCTCGCGGCCGCGCCTGGCGGCCGAGGCCTTCGCCGAACGGCTGCGAGCGCGCGGCGGAGACACGGGACCTTCGGCCGGCGGCGGGGGGACGTTCGCCGCTGGCTCCGCGGCCCGCCGTACGGGAGCGTGGGAGGTGGAAGCGAGGTGGACGCCATGTCGATCGAAGTCAAGGACGTCATGGGACGTGTGGCCATCGCCGTGTCGGCGGACGCGTCGTTCGCCGACATCGTGGCCGCCATGAAGCGGTACGCGGTCGGCGCGGTCACCGTCATCGACGCCGACCGGCGGCCGATGGGCGTGGTCTCCGAGGACGACCTGCTGCTCAAGGAGATCGACCCGGTACGGCACAGCGTGTCGATGTTCGAGTCCCGCAGGCAGCGGCGCGAGCATGAGAAGGCCGCGGCGGTCACGGCGTCCCAGCTGATGACCTCCCCGGCGATCACCGTCACCCCGCGCACCAGCGTGCGCGACGCGGCCCTGCTGATGCACGCCAAGCGCATCAAGCAGTTGCCGGTGATCGATCCGGTCACCGGGCGCGTGGTCGGCACCCTGCACCAGCGCGACGTGCTGCGGGTGTTCACCCGCCCCGCCGCGGAACTGGAGGCCGACATCCGGGCCGCACTCTCGGACCCCGGCCCGTTCTCCATCGAGATCGACGCAGGTGTGGTGACGATCGGTGGACGGGTGCAGCGGAGATCGCAGGCCATCGCCCTCACCGAGGCGGTCCGCGCCGTCGAAGGCGTCGTGGATGTCGTGTGCGAGGTGGTCTCCGGTAACGACGACCTCATTGTCGTCCCTCCACTGATGTAGGAGTGCCGTCGCGGACGCGGCATGGCGGATCGAACCGCCCCATCACCGTGGCCCGGCGGAGCGTCGCACCACACTGAGCCGATCGCTGAGCGCAGGCGGTGCCGCCGGTCATTCCTTGCGGTCGGCCCGCAACCGTGCGGCCAGGGCCGCCGCCTGCGTACGGCGCTGCATGTCCAGCTTGGACAGCAGGTTGGAGACGTAGTTCTTGACCGTCTTCTCGGCCAGGAACATGCGCTCGCCGATCTGCCGGTTGGTCAGCCCTTCCCCGATGAGGTCGAGGATGTGCCGCTCCTGGGCGGTCAGCGCCGCGAGGGGGTCTTTCCTTTCGGCCTGGTCGCGCAGGCGCTGCAGCATGGCGGCGGTGGTCTGCGGGTCGAGCAGCGACTGGCCGGAGGCGACCGTGCGGACGGCGCCGACCAGGTCGGAGCCGTGGATCTGCTTGAGCACATAGCCGGCGGCCCCGGCCATCACCGCGTCGAACAACGCGTCGTCGTCGGCGAACGAGGTCAGCATCAGGCACGCCAGCCCCGGCACCCGCGAGCGCACCTCCCGGCACACGTCCACGCCGTTGCCATCCGGCAATCGCACGTCGAGCACCGCCACGTCCGGCTTGAGCGCCGGGATGCGGGCGACCGCGGACTCCGCGGTGCCCGCCTCGCCGATCACCTCGATGTCGTCCTCAGAGTCCAGCAGGGCGGCCACACCCCGGCGTACAACCTCGTGATCATCGAGGAGGAACACACGAATCATACCTGCGACGCTACCGAAGCGGTGGCATCGCCGAAAGGACGAAAGTCCCGAAGTGGCGCCGGCGAAGGTCCTCCGGCACGGGCCCTCCGATGCTGGGCGGGCGACGATCTCCAGCGTGTCGTGGTCCTGAAAGGGACACAGAGGAGGAAACATGATTCGCGTGGCGGTGGACGGCTCCAGGGCCGGCCTCGCCGAGGCGCGCGGGCTCCCATCCTGCGTCGCTATCTGGCCTGTGCGCCGGGCGCGGTGCTCGGCGTCGCGCCGACCACACGCAGTCGGTCCGGCACCGGAGTGGCCGTGGACGCGGCGATGGGCCGGCAAACACGTTGTGCTGTGACGAAGGACTTTCGGCCCTACCCCCGGTCGTGATCCGCGCACCACGATGTACCGATGACCTCGCAAACGGTCCGGCGACATGCATCCCCGTGACCTCAAGGAACTGTCCACGGTGGACTCACTGCGACGGCTGGCCAGCGTGCCGATCGGGCGGATCGTGTTCACCCGCAACGCGCTGCCCGCCATACGGCCGGTGAATCACATTGTCACGGGCGGCCAGATCGTCATCCGCTCCGGCCACAGCGCCATACTGAGCGTGGAACTGGCCGCCGCCGACGTCGTGGTGGCGTTCGAGGCGGACGACCTCGACATCGTGGAGCGGCTGGGCTGGAGCGTGGTCGTGACGGGCAGGGCCCAGCTGGTGAGCCGCTCCGAAGAGGTCGCCCGCTACAAGGACCTGCTGCAGCCCTGGGTGGCAGGTGAGATGGACCAGGTGATCCGCATCCGCCCAGAGATCATCACGGGCTTCGAACTGGTTCCCGTCCACTGACCGGACCGGAGGTTCACGGGCGGCCCCAGGTGACGGGGAAGCTCCAGGACGTCGTCCTCTCGCCGAGTGAGCGCCTCCTGGACGTCTACGATGCTGCCCTCGACGACGCGCCGCCTGGTCTCGTAGTCGTCGCGCAGGTGCATCCTGAGCAGGTCACGCCTGCTGAGGATGCCCCGCAGTCCCGGAACCCCTCCTTGCGCGCGAGATCCCCTTCGGCCCCTCCTACCTCTCTTTCATCGCGCTTTCTCCCACGGCGCCGTCGTGAGGGTCCGGAGCCCTTGACCGGGAGCCCTTCGGAGGCGCCGAAGGTCCTTGAGCAGGCGCGACGTCGCTGATCGGCCGTACTGGGCATCCGGCCGTCCCGATGCGACACTGTTCGGCGTGGAAAGTGAGCACAGCCCGCTGATGCCGCAGATGCGGCTCGATGAACTGCTGGCGGAGTTGCAGGTTCGGCTGAACGCCGTGCTGGCCACCCGTGACCGGGTGCACGCGCTGCTGGAGGCCGTCGTGTCGGTGGGCAGCGATCTCGACCTGCCGACGGTCCTGCGACGCATCGTGGAGACGGCGACCACGCTGGTGGACGCCAGCTACGGGGCGCTGGGTGTGGTCGGGCAGGACAGCACGCTGCTGCAGTTCATCCCGGTCGGGCTGACCGAGGAGGAGATCGCCAGGATTGAGCACTGGCCGCACGGGCTGGGCCTGCTCGGGCTGCTGATCAAGGATGCCCGGCCGCTGCGGCTGGCCCGCATCTCCGATCATCCGGAGTCCTATGGCTTCCCGCCCGGCCACCCCCCGATGGGGACCTTCCTCGGCGTGCCTGTCAGGGTGCGCGACGAGGTGTTCGGCAACCTGTACCTCACGGAGAAGCGCGGCGGCGGCGAGTTCGACGAAGAGGACGAGGCGGTGGTGATCGCCCTGGCCACGGCGGCCGGCGTGGCGGTGGAGAACGCCCGCCTGTACGAGGAATCGCGCAGTCGCGAGACCTGGCTGCAGGCGTCGTCTGAGGTGACCACGAGCCTGCTGTCCGGCGCCGACCCGCGCGAGGTGCTGTCCGTGGTGGCCGCCCGCGCCCGCCAGATGGGCGACGCGGACCTGGTCGAGGTGCTGCTGCCGGATGCCGCCGGACAGGCGCTCGTGGTGGAGGTCGCCGAGGGGGAGGGCGCGGAGGGCCTGCTGGGAACCCTGGTCGAGATATCGGCCACGCTCGAGGGCGCCGCGTTGGCCCAAGGAGAGCCGCTGTCCAATGCGGACATGAAGAGCGCCCCCTATCCGGGCTCGCCGCTGCGGCGGCTCGGCTACGGCCCGGGACTCGTCGTCCCGCTGGGCACCGCACCGGCCGTGCGCGGGGTGCTGGTGCTCGCCAAGCGCAGCGGTCGGCTGCCTTTCAGCCGGGCGACCCAGCAGATGCTGGGGGCGTTCGCCGGCCAGGCGGCGATCGCGCTGGAACTTGCCGAGGCGCGGCGGGACGCCGAACGGCTCGGCCTGCTGGAGGACCGCGACCGGATCGCCAGGGACCTGCACGACGTGGTCATCCAGCGGCTGTTCGCGACCGCGATGACGTTGATGAGCACGCTCCGGCTGGTGGAGCGGCCCGAGGCGGGCAAGCGGCTGCAGCACGCGATCGACGAGCTGGACGAGACGATCCGGCAGATCCGCTCGTCCATCTTCGCCCTGCAGGGCTCGCCCGCCGATGCCGCGCCGAGCCTGCGCGGGCAGATCGTGGAGCTGGTGGAGGGCGCGGGCAGCCACCTGGGGTTCATGCCGGGCCTGCGGATGGAAGGCCAGATCGACACCCTGGTGCCCGATTCCGCCGCCGAGCATCTGGTGGCGGTGTTGCGCGAGGCGCTGTCCAATGTGGTCCGCCACTCCCGCGCGACCCGTGCCGACGTGTCCGTCGAGGTCACGAGCGCCGGCCTCACTCTGGTGGTCACGGACGACGGCGTCGGTCTGGGCGAGGGCGGGCGCCGCAGCGGGCTGCACAACATCGAAGAACGGGCCGGCCGGTTGGGCGGCACCGCGGAGTTCGGGTCCCCCGGCGAGGGCGGGACACGGCTGCGCTGGCAGGTCCCCCTGTGAGGTTGGCCCGCGAGCCTGGGGACCAAGGTCCCTAGGCAGCACCTGCGGCCGCGGAAATCATCGTGACCATGACGATGACACAGGCGATCGACGCGTACTGGCGTGCCGCGAACTACCTGTCCGTGGGGCAGATCTACCTGCTGGACAACCCCCTGCTGACCGAGCCGCTCCGACCCGAGCACGTCAAACCCCGCCTGCTCGGTCACTGGGGCACCACACCGGGCTTGAACTTCTGCTTCGCCCACCTCAACCGGATCATCAACGAGCGCGACCAGGACATGATCTACATCGCCGGTCCCGGGCACGGCGGCCCGGCCGCGGTCGCGCACGCCTGGCTGGAGGGCTCCTATTCGGAGGCGTACCCCGAGGTCTCCCAGGACGCCGTCGGCATGCGCAGGCTGTTCCGGCAGTTCTCCTTCCCCGGCGGCATCCCCAGCCACGTGGCACCTGAGACACCGGGCTCGATCCATGAGGGCGGTGAGCTCGGCTACGCCCTCGCCCACGCCTACGGGGCCGCGTTCGACAACCCCCGGCTGGTCGTGGCCTGCGTGGTCGGGGACGGCGAGGCCGAGACCGGCCCGCTGGCCACGAGCTGGCACTCCAACAAGCTGCTCGATCCCAGCCGCGACGGTGTGGTCCTGCCCATCCTGCACCTGAACGGCTACAAGATCGCCAACCCGACGCTCCTGTCCAGGATCCCCGAGACGGAGCTGCTCAAGCTCATGGAGGGCTACGGCTACCGTCCGCACATCGTCGGCCCGGACCACGAGCAGATGGCCGGGACGCTGGACGTGGTGTTCGACCAGATCGCCGCCTACAAGGAAGGCCGCGCGAACCGTTCCCCTATGATCATCCTACGGACGCCCAAGGGCTGGACCGGGCCGCGCGAAGTCGACGGCCTGCCCATCGAGGGCACCTGGCGGGCCCATCAAGTGCCCCTGTCCGGGGTCCGCGACAACCCCGGGCACCTGGCGATGCTGGAGGAGTGGATGCGCTCCTACCGCCCGGAGGAACTGTTCGACGCCGACGGCCGCCCGGCGCCCGCCGTGCTGCGGACGGTGCCCGAGGGGCCGCTGCGGATGAGCGCCAACCCGCACGCCGACGGCGGCGAACTGCTGGCCCCGCTGGCCCTGCCGGACTTCCGCGAGTACGCGGTGCAGGTCAAGACGCCCGCCGTCCAGTCAAGCGAGCCCACCCGCGTCCTGGGCGCGTTCCTGCGGGACGTGATCGCGGCCAACCCGCGCACCTTCCGGCTGATGGGGCCCGACGAGACGGCCTCCAACCGGCTGCAGGCCGTCTTCGAGACCACCACGCGCGCCTGGAACGCCGAGGTCGAACCCACGGACGAGCATCTGGCGGCCGGTGGCCGCGTGATGGAGGTGCTGTCCGAGCATCTGTGCCAGGGCTGGCTGGAGGGCTACCTGCTGACCGGCCGCCATGGCCTGTTCAACTGCTACGAGGCGTTCATCCACATCATCGACGCCATGTTCAACCAGCACGCCAAATGGCTGCAGGCCGCGAAGCGGATCCCTTGGAGGCGACCGATCGCCTCGCTCAACTACCTGCTGTCCTCCCACGTGTGGCGCCAGGACCACAATGGCTTCAGCCACCAGGACCCCGGCTTCCTCGACATCGTGGTCAACAAGAAGGCGGAGATCGTGCGCGTCTACCTGCCGCCGGACGCCAACACGCTGCTCTCCGTCGGCGACCACTGCCTGCGCTCTCGCGACTACGTCAACGTCATCGTCGCCGGCAAGCAGCCGGTGCTCGATCTGTTCACCATGGACGAGGCCATCGCCCACTGCACCCGCGGCCTCGGCATCCTGCCGTGGGCCTCCACCGACGCCGGCGACAAGCCGGACGTGGTGCTGGCCTGCGCCGGCGACGTGCCCACCCTGGAGACCCTGGCCGCCGCGGCCATCCTGCGCGAGCACCTGCCGCGGCTCAAGGTCAGGGTGGTCAACGTCGTGGACCTCATGCGGCTCCAGCCGCCGTCCGAGCACCCGCACGGCATGCCGGACGCCGAGTTCGACGCCCTGTTCACCACCGACAAGCCGATCATCTTCAACTTCCACGGCTACCCGTGGCTGATCCACCGCCTCACCTACCGCCGTCGCGGCCACGCCAACCTGCACGTGCGCGGCTACAAGGAGGAGGGCACCACGACGACGCCGTTCGACATGTGCATGCTCAACGACATCGACCGCTTCCACCTGGTGATGGACGTCATCGATCGCGTGCCGGGGCTGGGCGCCACCCAGGCGCACCTGCGCCAGCAGATGGCCGACGAACGTCTGCGGGCCCGCGCCCACACCCGCGAGCACGGCGAGGACGCGCCCGAGGTCCGTGAGTGGACCTGGGCGTGATCAGCAGCGCACACAGGAGGACCCAAGTCCCCTCAGAACGAGAGAGACGCCTCTGAACGACACCGCCTCTCCCGGGAGAGCGTGAATGAGATCGAACAGGCGGAGGCAGACGATGAACCAGCATGAGCTCGGCGTCCTGGTCGGATACGAAGGATCGTTGCCGGCGCACGAAGCCCTGCGATGGGGTGCCGCCGAAGCCGCCGGCAGAGGGCTGCCGCTGACCGTGTGCCACGCGTGGGACTGGCCCCACCACAAGTGGCCCGGCGCACTGGTTCCGCTCGAACTCGTCCGCCGCCCCGCACAGTCGCGAAATTTCCGCCATACGAGTGCCATTGGTCTCCAAAGCCGCGGACCAAGGGACCTGTGCGTGACGCGGCGTGGGTATGAATGGCCGATCGGCAGTTGGAGCAGGTCGAAGGTCCCTGGGGGAGAATCACCGGAGCGGCGAGGATTATTGGGTGAAGCGTTCGAGGCTGGCGGCCTTCCTGGCGCTCACGGTCGCCGCGCTGGCCGTCGGAGGGGTGCTGAAGTTGATCGGCCGTCCCGACTGGGGCGATGCGGTGTTCGCGGCCGGGACGGTCATCGCCATCCTGCCCGCGTCGTGGTGGGTGGTGTCGGCGCTTCGGGGCGGCAGGCTCGGTGTGGACGCCATCGCGGTGCTCTCCCTGGCCGGTACGCTGTCCGTGCGGGAGTACCTGGCGGGCTCGCTGATCGCGGTGATGCTGGCCAGCGGCCGTGCGCTGGAGGAGTACGCGATGAGGCGGGCCCGGCGCGACCTGACCGCGCTGTACGAGCGGGCGCCGCGGTGGACACACCGCTACGGGAACGACGGCCCGCGCAAGGTGGATGTTTCCGAGGTGTCACGAGGCGACCTGCTGCTGGTTCCCGCCGGCGAGATGGTGCCGGTCGACGGCGTGGTGGCCGGGGGCGCGGCGGCGGTGCTGGACGAGTCGGCCCTCACCGGTGAGGCGCTGCCGGTGGAGTATCCGGTCGGGGAAAGGGTGCGAAGCGGTGTCGTGAACGCCGGGCCGGCCTTCGATCTGATGGCCACCGCAGCGGCGGACCAGAGCACCTACGCCGGTGTGGTGCGACTGACCCGCGAAACCGAGGCGGACAGTGCTCCGGTGGTGCGGCTGGCCGACCGGTTCGCCGCTTGGTTCCTGCCCGCGACGCTGGGGATGGCCGGGCTGGCGTGGGCTCTGTCGGGAGATGCGGTGCGGGCCGTCGCCGTGCTCGTGGTGGCTACCCCGTGCCCGCTGCTGCTGGCCGCACCGGCCGCGATCGCCTCCGGTCTGTCACGCACTGCCCGCCGGGGTGTCGTGGTCAAGGGTGGCGGCTCCCTGGAGAGGCTGGGCCACGCCCGCACGCTCGTCCTTGACAAGACGGGGACCCTGACTCAGGGCCGTCCCGAGGTGGTGGACATCGTCGCCGCGGACGGCTTCACACCGCAGGAGGTGCTGGGCCTGGCGGCGGCCGTCGACCGGATGTCCTCGCATGTGCTGGCCGCCGCCATCGTGCGCCGCGCGGACGAGGGGGGAGGCACGCCGTACCGGGTCGCTCAGGTGCGCGAGGAGGCCGGATCCGGCACCACGGGGACGGTCGGTGACCGAGTCGTGCGCGTCGGAAAGGCGCCGGCTGGGACCGATTCGGCGTGGATGGCGACCCAGCGGGCCAGAGCGGCCCTCGACAGCGCGACGACCGTCTGGGTCAGCGTGGACGGTGTGATCGCTGGAGTGATCTTCCTGCGGGATGCGGTGCGTTCGGATGCCGCACGTACGCTACGCAGGCTCCGGTCGGCCGGCATCGGCCGCGTGGTCATGCTCACCGGCGACCGGACCGAGGTCGCCGAGAGCGTGGCGGCCGTGCTCGGCGTCGATCGCGTGCTTGCGGAGAGAACGCCCGAGCAGAAGGTCGCGGCCGTCCAGGAGGAGGCCGGGCGCGCGCCGACGGTGATGGTCGGCGACGGCATCAACGACGCGCCGGCGCTGGCCGCCGCCCACGTCGGGGTGGCCATGGGGGCGCGCGGTTCGGCGGCCTCGGCCCAGGCGGCTGACGTGGTGTTGACCACCGACCGGCTCGACCGGCTGGCCGACGCCATGGACGTGGCCCGCCGTACCCGGCGCATCGCCGTACAGAGCGCGGCGGTGGGTCTCGGCCTGTCGCTGGCCGCCATGGTCGTGGCCGCCGCGGGCTTCCTTCCACCGGCGGCCGGAGCGCTCCTGCAGGAGGCCATCGACGTCGCGGTGATTCTCAATGCCCTGCGTGCCCTGCGTCCAGCCAGGGGAACCCGCTTGGACGTCGACGCCCCGACCGGCGCGCTGCTGCACCGCTTCGAGCAGGAGCACGCCGTGCTGCGGCCCGCGCTGGGCCTGCTGCGAGAAGCCGCCGACGCGCTCGATCGGCCGTCGCCGAGGGCGCTTGCCCTGCTGCGCAGAGTCCACGAAGCATTGACCAGCGAGATCCTGCCGCATGAGCAGGCCGAGGAGCGGCGCCTGTACCCGGCGCTCAGCCGGCTGCTCGGCGACCCCGAGGCCACAGTCACCATGAGCAGGGCACACGCCGAGATCAGCAGGCTTGCGGCGAGACTGGGCCGTCACCTGGACCTCGCCACCGCACAAGGCCTCAGGCCCGAGCAGCTCGACGATCTGCGGGCCTGCCTGTACGGACTCCATGCCGTGCTGACCCTGCACTTCGCACAGGAGGAAGAGGCGTACTTCTCGCTCGCCCAGCGGGCCGGCTGAGGACCAACGGCGTCTCGTTCCGGGACCTCGTGCCCAGGCGCCACGCTCGGACTCGGCAACCTGCCGATCGTCCGGCGCAACGCCTGGCTGAAGTAGTGCGAACGATCACACGCCCACCTCCGGCACACCGGAGGTGGGCGTTGACCTGTACAGGACCGTGGTCCCCGACCATCCGGGCCGGGTCACCATGCGCACGGTGGTGGGTTCGCGAAGGGTCGTCGCCATGCTGGTGAACGGGCTACGCAGGACGGGCTCCATGTCATGCTCCGCCCCAGATGGGCAGGTCGGCGATGTCGTCGTGCTTCCAGGTGAGCTCGTCGCGCACGGCGACGACGCCGTCGATGTTCTCGGCCAGGCGGACGGCGGTGACGGCCTGACTGCGCTCGGCGTACGTCCCGGTGAGCGTGACGACAGCGTCGGTCACGGTGACGTCCGCCCTGCCGCGCAGGACCTCGCGTACCTCCTGCTCGATGTCCTTGTCGAGGCGCAGGAAGACCTTGATCAGGTCGTGGCGGCTGACGATGCCGACCAGGCGGCCGTCGGTGTCCACGACCGGCAGGCGTTTGACGCCGTAGCGGTCCATCAGGCGCGCGGCCGACACGACGGCTGCCTCAGGAGTGGTGATGTGGGCCGGAGCGCTCATGAGCGCGCCGGCGGTCTCGCCGAGGGACTTGTGGTAGCCGCTGCCCTCGCTGCCGGCGGTGTGGCGGATGCGGGCGCGTAGCGGCGGCCGGTAGCCGTCGCCGTAGTAGCGCTCCTTGAACTCCTCCTTGGCCAGCAGGTCGGCCTCGGACACGACACCCAGGACGCGGTTGTCGTCGTCCAGCACCGGCACGCCGCTGACGCCCCGGCTGATGAGCAGCTCGGCCACGGTGTGGAAGGACGCCTTCTCGTTGACGGCGGCCACGTCGGTGGTCATCACGTTCTCGACGGTGGTTCTCATGGTGATCTCCTGAGGTGCCTGACCCGGACGATGCCGGGCACGGTGCGGGCGAGCAGGTCGGCGACGTGGTCGGCGTGCTCGTGGGTCGGCCCGGACAGCTCGGCGACGCCGTTGTGCACGGCGACCTCCCAGCTCGGGCCGAACGGGTACTGCTCGCGCAGCGCGGCCACGACCGCCCGGCGCAGCTCGTCGTCGGGGCGGGCCAGCATCGCCATCAGATCGCGGCGGCTGACCATGCCGACGAGCTGCGCGCCGCGGACCACGGGCAGGCTCTTGATCCGCTTGCCCACCATGAGGTCGATGGCCGTGGTGATGTCGGTGGTCTCGGTGACGGTGACGGCCTCGCGGGTCATGACCTCGGTGACCCGCCGAGGCGGCGGCTCGTGCGCCGCGTGCGGGGGAAGGACGGTGGCGCGAGGGTCCGGTTCGAACTCTCCGCGCAACAGATCCAGTTCGCTGACGACACCCACGAGGCGACCTGAGTCGTCGACGACGGGAGCGGCGGTGATGTCGTTGTCATAGAGGGTCCGGACGGCCCGCCGCACCGGGTCGGTGCGGCGGACGGTGATCACACGACTGCTCATGACCTCGCGCACGAGCATGGCTACATGCCCTCCCACCTGGAGTCGTCGGTCTTCCAGTTGAGCTCGTCCACGACGTCGACCACGCCGTTGACGCGGCCGGTCATGCGGACGGCGATGGCGGCCTCGGTGCGGCGTTCCATCCAGCCGGACAGTGTCACGACGCCCTGGCGGACCCCCACCTGGATGCCGTCGGTGTTGACCCACAGCCTGCGGTCCAGGATGTCGTCGCGGACCTCCGTGGCGATCTCCTCGTCCGCGCGCAGGAACAGCTTGACCAGGTCGCGCCGGCTGACGATGCCGACGAGCCGGCCGTTGTCGTCGACGACCGCGAGCCGCTTGACGTCGTGGGCGTCCATGAGGCGCGCGGCCGAGACGGCCGACGCCCCACTCGAGATGGTGACGGCCGGGCTGGTCATCAACTCGGCGGCGGTGTCGCCCTCGGCCTTCTGCCGCCCCTTGGGGTGGCGCAGCCGGGCGCGTAGCGGCGGCCGGTAGCCCTCGCGGTAGAACTCCTCCCGGAATTCCTCCTTGCGCAGCAGGTCGGCCTCGGACACCATGCCGAGCACGTGGCCGCCGTCGTCGATGACCGGGACGGCGCTGATGCCGCCGGAGATGAGGGCTTCGGCGATGTCCTTGAAGGGGGTGGCGGCGGTGACCGTGACGACCTTGGTCGTCATCACATCCGCGACGGTCATGCGCATGGCACTCAGCGCTTCTCTGGCTTCTGTACGAGGATGCGGGTGCCGGCCGGCTTGGGCTCGGTGAGCTTCACGCTGACCTCGAGGATGCCCTGGTCGTAGGCGGCCGTGACATCGCTCTCGTCGGCGCCGGGCGGAAGCGTGATCGAGCGGGTGAACGCGCCGTAGGCGAACTCGGTGCGGTGGGCGTCCTTCTGCTCGTGGTGGCGCTCGGCCTGGATGGTGAGGATGCCGCGGGCCAGGGTGATCTCGACGTCCTTGTCGGTGTCGATGCCGGGCAGCTCGGCGCGCAGGACGTACCGGCCGTCCTTGACGTAGTCCTCCAGCTTGATCCGTACCTGCGGGCGTAGCCCGGCGAGCGGGGACTCCAGCAGATCGAAGATCTCCGGGAACAATCCGCGGTTCCGGCGCGCGATGGCGTTCATACCTTCCTCCTTGTCGTTCGCTTTCATCACATCTCGCGACGCTGGCGATTTTCAGGGGCGAAGGTCCCGAACGGGGCAGTCGTTGGTCAGCTCAGGCCGCGCCGCAGCGGCCAGGGCGGCTTCAGCAGTGCGCGCCCCTGTTGTCCGCGTGTTCGGCGTTCTCGGGCTCCGCGCAGGCCCTGGCCGCGATGGGGGCGTTCATCGGCGTGTTGCCGCTGGGCGGCACTTTCCCGCCGGTGGCCGGATGGACCCTCGCCGCTGGCGATTCCCGTGAGGGCGCCGGCCGAGCCGTGCACAAGGCTTGGCGAGCGAGGAGCCGGCGTGCTTCACCGGACGCCTCCGGTGTGATGCGCTGAGCTCATCGTCTCCTGGAGGTTCGCCGGCGCCCAGATCGTACAAAACCCCGGGGGAGCTCCAGGGCCAGGACTGTGGCCAACGCCGCCACGCCCGGCCCTGGTTCGGCAGGAGCTCGTCGTCCAGGTCACCCCAGCCGGCTCGCCCCCGGGCTCCCGACGAAAACGACAAACTCATGGACACCGCTCTTCACCGCCCGAGGCGGATATGTCCGGCTCGCTCCGGAGGGCGGGCAGGGAGCCCGTACAGGTGCCATGATCGGAGGCGTACCACGCGAAGACGTCGGCCGTGGCCGCCCCAGTGTGCAGGAAGCGCTCGTCCAGGATGGTGGCCAGGTCGTCCAGCGCCGCGCGCAGCATCGTGGCGGAGAGCCGGACGTCGGGATGGCTGGCGTTCCCCGCCAGCTCGGCGAGGCTGGCGGCGTGGCCGATCTGCCTGGGCAGCGAGGTGTTCTCGTCGCCGTCGTAGAAGTAGTACGACTCGGAGTACTGGAGGAAGTCGACGGTGATGACCGAGATGGTCGAGGCCAGGCCGTCCAGCAGGGCGGCGCCTCCGTCCGAGTCGATTTCCTGGGAAGTCACCCCGCCGCGGCACACGTGGGACAGGCGCAGCGCGAGCGCACGGCGGCGGGCCAGGGCGGGATAGATGCCGAGGATCCACGACACGGTCGCCGACAGGAGGGCGAAGCCGACGAGCGCCTCCAGCGGGCCGGCGATGCGCAGCCAGCCCGCGGCCGGCGCGATGTCCCCGAGGCCGAGGGTGGCGAGCGTGACCAGGGAGACGTACAACGCGTCCACCGGCTCCGCGTGCTCGGCTGGGACGAGTTTGGAGGAGTACGTGAAGCTCTCCGGCATGTGCGGCCAGTAGATCAGTGCCCACCCGACGGCCACGGTCAGCGCCCACACCCCGACGACGCAGACCATGCCCAGGGGGCCGGCGACCCCGGCTGCGCGCCGCCGGGCGCTCAGGCGTGAGGACAGGTGCCACATGCCCGTCATCACCAGCCTGCTCAGGCCGCCGTGGCGGGTTGGATGCCAGATCGTGTGAAATATGTCCCGGAGGATGGCCATCACGAGGGCGGCACCGAGGAGCGTCACGAACCATGTCATGTCCTGCCCCTTCCCCGCCAGGGGCGGTGTCCTCCCACGCGCTGAGGCGGTCCGGGCCCCGTGGGGGTGGCCGCGCGGGCCTCCTTCTCCCCGTCGATCTTGGTGAGGAAGTAGTCGGCTCCCAGATCGTGGCAGCGGGCGGGCAGGTAGGACAGCAGGTGCCAGATGATGACCATGATGGAGCGGCCGACGGCGACCACGGCCCGGAGCCGGCCGCGGCGTTTGGCGATGCGCCGGTAGCGTTCGCCGAGGAAGGTGCCGGTGCGGCTGGGATCTTGATCAGGACGTCCTCCAGCAGCTTCTCCAGCCGCCGCCAGTAGCGGGTGCGGCGGTGACATCCTCGGCACGCGGCGTGCCCTCAGCCATGACAACCGCCCCTCCTCACGCAGGCGCTCCTGCGGGCCGGGCAGGCCCCGTCAGCGCCGGGTAGCCGGATAACCGGCGCCGCGCTCGTGGGTCGTGCCTGAGCGCGATCAGGGCGGCATCCAGCGAGTGGCGGCCGGCACCGGCGATGAACAGGAACACGCTGCCGCACACCATCGCCAGATCCGTCCGGGCCTCGTGCGCGAAGTCCCACCATCCGCTTTCACCGACATACAAGGTGCCCTGTCCCCACAGGATGGGCAGTTTGGTGGTGCCCAGCGCGACGACCATATCGACGATCATCGGAACGGCGGCCAGCCGGGTCAGCAACCCCGCCAGGATCAGCAGGCCGCAGCCGATCTCGAACACTCCGACCAGCGGCGCCAGGATACCCGGAAACGGGATGCCGGCCTTGGCGAAGCGGCCCTCGGCCAGCACGTCCGGGAAGAGGAACTTCTGCACCCCCTCCGAGAGAAAGATCGCTCCGACGTAGAGACGGATCCAGGCCACCGCGCCGGGCGCCTGCGTGCGCACCAGCCGCGGCCACCATCCTCCAAGCCGCTCCATCCTCCTCAAGCCCTTCCTCGGTCGCGCATGAGCATGGCTCCGGTGATGTGATGGCGTGGGTCATCCTCGGCGTACTGCATCCGATCGGGGCCCCTCTCACGTGGCATGATGCCTGCCTCGTACCCCGATATCGACCCCCGATGCCAGGAGATGCCGCAACCGGGGAAACGTACCGATGGGCGAGCCCGCAGCCCGGCGGCCGCAAACAGTCGCCGGCCGTCGGCGCGTACTGAGCGGCGAGCGGCTTCCCGCCGCGCACGGTGGGATCGAGCCGCGCCAGGTCGAGCCCGTTGACCTCAGCCCGACGTGACCCGCGTGGTCGTGCGCCATCCAACGCCTCACCGAAGCCGCCGTCCGTCCAGCAGGGCGCCACCCGCCGGCCCAGCCGGTCAGCCGGTTACGGCCTGGGCGACCAGCAGCCCCATCGACCCCGCGCCGAGCCCGGCCACCACGCTGGCGATGATGTTGGCCAGGGCGTAGAAGCGGGAGCCGTCCTGCGCCAGCCGCAGTGTCTCGTAGCTGAAGGTGGAGTACGTGGTCAGCGCGCCGCAGAAGCCGGTGCCGAGGAGCGCCGACCAGGCCGCGTCGGCGGGCAGGCCCGCGAGCAGGCCCAGGAGGAACGACCCGGTCAGGTTGACGGCCAGAGTGCCCCAGGGGAACGCCGAGTCGTGCCGGGCCTGGATCAGACGATCGGTGAGGTAGCGCAGCGGCGCACCGACCGCAGCGCCGAGCGCCACCAACAGCATCGTCACCGGCTGCCCTCATCTCCGCCCGCCTGGCCGGGCGTGCGGCCCGCATAGCGGATCACCTCGACTTCGTCCAGGATGACCAGCCCTTCGCTGATCAGCTCGTCCAGCTGGGGCAGGAAGGCGCGGATCTTCTCCTCGGCATCGACGATGATGACGGCCACCGGCAGGTCCTCCGACAGCGACAAGATGCGAGTGGTATGGACCAGGTTGGAGGCGCCGTAGCCCTCCATGCCGCGAAACACGCTCGCGCCGGCCAGACCGGCCGCGTGTGCCCGGTGCACGATCTCGTGGTGCAGCGGCTTGTGGTGCCAGGTGTCGGTGTCGCCGATGAAGACGGTCAGCCGCATCGCGGGTCCGTGCAGTTTCACCGCTGCCTCCTGTGTTCGCTGCGGCGCCGGGCGATTGCCAGTGCCTGTCGGGTGATGGCTGCGCCGGCCCAGACCCCCAGCAGCGCGGCGACCAGCGTGGCGGCCAGGTAGGCCAGGGCCACCCCGGGCACGCCGGCACGCATCGCGGTGTGGATCTCGATGACGTAGGTGGAGAAGGTGGTGTAGCCGCCCAGCACGCCGACACCCCAGAACGGGCGCAGCAGCCGCTGCCCGGTCCACACCTGGTCGACGAGCGCCATGAGCACGCCGATCAGCAGGCAGCCCGACACGTTGATCAGGAACGTGGACCACGGGAAGCCGGTCGGGGCGTGCGGGAGCGCGACGGAGATCCCGTAGCGCGCCAGGGCGCCCAGCACACCGCCCGCGGAGACGGACGCCAGCACCGGCCAGGCCCGCGGGCGTAGCTCCCCACGCACACCGGGGACATGGACATCGACGTCGGGATCGACGGGTGTGACAGGCTCGTCCATTCAGCTCCCTACCAGAACGACAAGCATTCCCTCCTGGTAGGGACCGTTGGCGACGCTCACCGCGGTTTCCCCGGACGATCGGGGGCGGCGGGCCCCACCGCCGCGAACCTCGCTTGTCGATCGAGATCCTCACGCCCTACTCTACCGGCCGCCTTTCCCAAGCTGCCGCCTCGGGCCTCTCCCGCGTACCGGGGGTGCTGTACTGGCGGTAACCGCTGATCGAGTGATCCGCGTTCTTCGCCCGTCGCAGGTGTAGATCACGTTGTGTGATCACCGGGTGCGTATGTCTTCCAGGTTCCGCCGACTTCTGCTGCCAAGTTCCCGGCATGGAAGACGGGCAGGGGAGGTGGAAGGACCACGGCCTGGTCTTTGCGTCTCTGGTGGGTACGCCGCTCGACGCGCATGACGTCCGTAGAGCGTTCCGGAAGATCGTCAAGGATGCGGGGATACCCGCCTACTGCCGGACGCCTCGCGAGATGCGGCACAGCTTCGTCTCGCTGTTCTCCGACTCCGGCGTCCCCCTGGAGGGCATCGTCCGGCTTGTCGGCCACAGCGGGAGAGTCGTCACCGAAGCCGTCTACCGTAGGCAGATCCGGCCCGTACTCCTGGGCGGAGCTGCGGCGATGGACAAGCTCTTCACCTGATGGCCACTCGCCAGATGCGAAAGGGTGTCACCCTGATGAGTGACACCCTGCTCGACCAGCAAAGAGCCTGGTCGGGACGACAGGATTTGAACCTGCGACCCCTTGACCCCCAGTCAAGTGCGCTACCAAGCTGCGCTACGTCCCGGTTGTGTCGGCCGCCCCCTTCGGGGCGGGACGTCATAACCTTAGCGCACATCGGAGGTGCACGCGCACACGTGAAGCGGGAGTGGAGGTGGCCGGTGGGGCGGAAGTCGACCATTGATCGGCGGGAGCTGGCCAGGTTGGTCGCCGAGGGGATGAGCGTGCAGGAGTTGGCCGCGCACTTCGGGGTCAGTGAGTCCGGGGTGCTGCAGGCCAAGCGGGCCGCCGGGCTGGCCAAGCCGATGCTCGACCACAGCGGGGCCCTGCCGTGGAAGCTCACCCGCGCCCACAGCCAGTCCGGGCCCGCCACCAATCTGCGCAACCTGTCGGCCGCCGCGCAGGGCAAGCCACCCGCGTCCGAGCGGTTGAACACCGCGCTCCGGTGGGCGCAGCGGCTCGTGGACGCGGGCCTCGACGTACGGTACGACGCCGCGGAAGGGTTCACCGAGGTCGCCGCCGCATCAGAGGGCTCACATGTCGCATCCGTTCTCGAGGCGGCCAGGAGGGGCCTGGAAGCCCGCTGAGGGCGCGAGTTTCGAAGCAGTGCTCGCGGGCAGTCGCTGGTCTCGACAAGAGACCGGAGGCGAACATCATGACCACCTACATCTGGGTGGCCGTCGTCGTGGTCGCGGTGGTGGCGCTCGCCGCAATCGGCTATATCGGGCTGCGGCAGCAGCGTCGCAACCACCTCCGCGAACGTTTCGGCCCCGAGTACGAACGCATGGTCTCCGAGCGGGACACCCGGCGGGAGGCGGAGGAAGAACTCCTCAGCCGTGAACAGCGGCACGCCGAGCTGGACATCCGGCCCCTGACGGACGAATCCCGAGACACCTACGCGCACCGGTGGACGGAAGTGCAGGAGCGCTTCGTCGACGCGCCCGCCTCCGCGGTGACCGAGGCCGATCGGCTGGTCACGGCGGTCATGGAGGAGCGCGGCTACCCGACGGAGGGTTTCGAGCAGCGGCTGTCCGACCTGTCGGTGGGGCACGCGCAGACTCTCGACCACTACAGGGCGGCTCACGAGATCAGTGGGCGGGCGGCCAGGGAGGAGTCCTCCACGGAGGAACTCCGGCAGGCCATGGTGCACTACCGCACGCTGTTCGAGGACCTGCTGCAAGAGACCACACGAGGACGGTGAGACACATATGAGCAGCGACGAGCTGAGAGTGCCGTCGCAACGCGGCGATGACTCCACGACTTCCCACGGAGACGTCGGGTCCACCCCCCACGCCGCACAACGTCCCGGCAGCGGTGGGGAGCCGGCTCACGAAGAGGGCGATCAGCGGCGTGGTGACCCGGCGAAGGCCGATCCCGTCAAGGCCGACGCCGAGGCCGAGCGGGAGGAAATGGTCACGGGGAAGGGCGAGGGGGCCATGGGGAGGAGCGAGGGCGGGCGCGAGCGGCTCGCCGATGGCGACGAGCGCGCCCGTGACGAGGCTCTCCGCGATGACGCGGAGGCCGGGCTGAGGTCTCCGCGGATGGACGACGAGTACGCGGCGGCCGTCCCCGGTGCCGTCAGCACCCCCGAACGCGGGTACGACGACGACACCCCCTACCGGGATCCCTACGCCCGGACCGGCGGTGACATGCTGGCCGAGCCCGCACCCACCCCCGGCGTCACCGAGGCTCCGGCGGGTCGCGAGCCCGCCGCCGTCCCCGGTGCGGCCACCGTTCCCGCCCACGCTCTCCCCGATGAGGGTGGGCTGTTCGACCAAGATCCCGGCCAGGTGCAGGCTCGCTGGCGCGAGGTGCAGACGTCCTTCGTGGACGATCCCGGCGAGGCGGTCCAGCGCGCCGACGGCCTGGTGGGCGAGGTGGTCGAGTCCCTCACCAGCAGCCTGAACAGCCGTACGAGCGCCCTGCGCGGCCGCTGGAAGGACGCCGAGGCCCCCGACACCGAACAGCTCCGCCAGGCCCTGCGCGACTACAGGAGCGTCCTGGAGCGCCTGCTGGCCCTCTCCAGCCGAAGCCTCCCCGGTCAGGGCCAGGCCCACGACCAGGGCCTTGCGAGTCAGGGATTCACAGGCCAGGGCATCCCTGGTCGGGGGATTCCGGAGCAGGGGCTTTCGAGCCGGGGAATCCTTCGAGCCGGGGAATGAGGTGACACGACATGCTCGCAGTGGTCGCAGCGATCGTCTTCGGGCTGGGCTTCCTGCTCGACCTGGTCGGCGTGCGCATTCCCGGCGGGTTCTCCGGGATGACCTTCGCCCTGCTGGGGCTGACCCTGCTGGCGCTGCATCAGGCCGGCGTCGGCACGGCGTCCATCCGTAGCGGATACAGCAACTGGCGCGGTCGGACCCGCCGGTGAGCAGGGGGACAAGTACCCACCGGTGAGCAGTATCCGCCGGTGAACAGGAGGCCGGACAAGGACCGGAGGCCGCGGTGGCGGCCCCCGGTCGAGTCATGGTCGGAGAAGTGAACTCAGCGTCAGCCCTTGCCCGGGAAACGCATGATCACAGTGCTCCCGCCCCGGCCGACCCGCAAGGTCAGGTCGGAGGAGAGGAGGCGGGCCACCCACAGGCCCATGCCACCCACGGCGCCCGGGATCGGCCCCGGCTTCCACCGGCCCTGGTCGTGGATCTCGACGACCAGGGCCCCGTCGACCGTCCAGGTGCGTATCCAGGCATCGTCCGCGCCATGGGTGACGGCGTTGGTGGCCACCTCGTTGACGGCGATGACGAAGTCGCCGATGGCCTCCTCGGGTATGCCGGAGGCGCGGGCTTCGTCCTCGGCGAACTGCCGGACCAACGGCAGGCCCGGCAGCCGGAAGCGGAGCTCTTTCACGGGCGCGCCGGGTGGCGGGCTCGTGTAGCCCGACTGAGGCTCTACGTCCTCGTTCACCCGACGACCGCCTTCTTCAGCCGACCAGCTCGGTGCGGAGCTGGTCGAGCACCTTGCGGAGTATACGTGAGACGTGCATCTGCGAGATCCCGAACTCCGCGGCGATCTCGGCCTGGGTCATGTTGCCGAAGAACCGCAGCAGCAGGATGTGCTTCTCACGGGAGGGGAGCGCGTCGATGAGAGGCTTGACGGCTTCCCTGTCGACCATGTTGCTCAGCGTGTCGTCGTCCTCGGGGATGACGTCGCCGAGCGAGGCGGCGTCGTCGTCGGTGCCGAGCGGCGCGTCGAGCGACAGGGTGCTGTACGCGGCGGAGGCGTCGAGTGTCAGCAGGACGTCCTCCTCGGTGATGTTCATCTTGGCGGCCAGCTCCGCCACGGTCGGCGACCTGCCCAGGTCCTGGCTGAGGTCGGCCACGAGCCTGTTGAGCTCCGAGCGGCGCTCCTGGTAGAGCCGAGGCACCCGGATGGCCCAGGTGCGGTCGCGGAAGTGGCGCTTGACCTCGCCGGTCATCGTCACGACCGCGTAGCCCCTGAACGCGTGACCGAGGCTCGGGTCGAAGCCGTTGACGGCCTTCATCAGGCCAACGTACGCGGCCTGGAGGAGATCTTCCAAAGGTTCGCCGCGGTAGCGGTAGCGCCTGGCGATCTCCATGGCCAGCGGCCGGTGCATCTCGACGATGCGCTCGCGCAGCCGCTCCTTGTGGCTGCCGGGCGTGTCCTCCCTGACCATTTCGGCCAGGAGGTCTTCTGCTGTCATCTCCTCGAGGATGTATTCCTGCACAGCCATGGCTGCTCCTCATATGGATCGCAGGCGTCCTCTCCCAGCAGAAAAAGCCCAGGCAGAGGCACGCCTCGCTCTACTCTCGAGACGAAAGCCCTCTGCTGGACTTCGGATCCAGTGTCCCCCGTGTGGCGTGAAGTATTCCTCCCTGGTGTGGTGACAGTAGGGTTGCTCCGTGACAATGCCGGAGAACGGCGAGGGGCACGTTGCGGCCCTCAGCCTGACGTCGTCGACCGTTGACGGGATCACCGTGGTGACCGTCGATGGTGTGCTCGACGCCACGACGCGCGAGCAGTTCGCCGATTACCTGTCCATGGCGGGCTCAAACCTCATCCTTGACCTGGCCGGGGTGACGTTCATGGATTCGCGCGCGCTCGGGCTGATCGTGCACCACTGGCAGACGAGCCTGGCCTCGGGGGCCCGGTTCGCGCTGATCGGTGTGGAGTATTCGAAGTCCAAGGTGATGTGGATCACCGGGCTGGCGCAGCGCCTGCCGCTCTACGACACGCTCGACGACGCCCTGGCCGCCATCGGCTGAGGCCGCCCGACGTCAGCGTTTCGACTTGTGCTGGTGCTCGTCGACCAGCATCCTGGCCAGGTCGGCCACCTTGACCTGGTGGTGCTGGGAGATCCTGCGCAGCTCCTCGAACGCCTCGTCGGACGTGCATCCGCGGGTCTGCATGATGATGCCCTTGGCCTGGTCGATCAACGACCGCCCGGCCAGGGCCTCCTGGAGCTGGGCGGCGTCGGTGCGCACCTCCTCGAAGTCCCACATGTTGGCCATGGCCACGCCGACCTGCTCGGTCAGCATGTCGGCCAGCGAGTGGGCCCCGAGCGGGGAGAAGGCCCCCGGCCGGACCGAATACAGGCCCACGACCAGCACGGCCGGGGTCACGTCGATGGGGACGACGAGCACGGAGCGCACGCCCCAGCGGCTGGCCAGGGCGTCGTAGCGGGGCCAGCGGGTGTCGCTGAGCACGTCGGTCACGGCGGCGCGGGCGCCGCTCTGCCTGGCCTCGGTGGCGGGGCCCTCACCCAGCTCCCGCTCTCCCTCGACGAGCATGATGAGCTCACTGTGTGAGCCGGAGACCAGGACCCGCTGGTCGCGCCAGTGCTCGGCGGAGGCTCCGGAACACCCGGGCACACCGGCCGCCAGTGCCGTCGTGAGCCCGCGTAGCACGCTTTCCGTCGAGGTGTCCTCGCCCAACCGGCCGAGGGCGGCCAGATCCCGGGCGAGACCGGGGGTGATCATCGCGGTCGATTCCATAGCGATTAGCCTCTACCCGATATGGCCCCCCTTATCCCGAGTGGCGTAGCGTCAGAGGGTGACCATGCCCGACCTCGAACACGCGCTGGACGCGCTGGCGGGGCGCGTCTCCTCGTTGCGTGAGGCGAGGGTGGCCTATCCCGCCGACCTCGCGCCCACGCTGGACGCCGCCCTGGCCGAGCTCGACACCGCCGCCGAGCTGCTGGCCGCGGCCGGCGAAGCGCTGCGCAAGGCGCCCAAACGGCCCGGCAGCAAGAAAGACGGGGCGCAGCGGGAGCTGAAGCTGCTGCGCCAGGTGTTCCGGGCCTTCCCGGTGCCGGTCGTGGTGCTCGACGGCGGCGGCGTGGTCAGGCGGATCAACCCCGAGACCTCCCGCATGCTCGGCAGCCCTGACGGCTATCTGGTCGGCCGGTCGTTCCCGCTGCTGGTGGACGTGTCGCGGCGGGCGGCCTTCCGCTCGCACCTGACGTCGGTGCTGCAGACCGGGCAGCCCGCGGCCTTCGAGACGCGGCTGGCGCACCAGGGGCGCACGCACACGGCCCAGGTGGCGCTGACCAGGCTGACGATGCCGGGCGAGCCGCAGCAGATGGTGGCGGCGGTGGTGCTGCCGACCCAGGTGCAGCTACCCGAACCGGGTGCGCGGCGGCCCGAGGCGTCCGACGGCGCGCTGCTGCTGACCGCCGCCAAGCGGCAGGACCTGCTGGTCAGGATGGCCACGCTGCTGCTGGACGAGGAGACGCTGCTGCGGCCCGTCGCGCTGGCGCGGGCGACCCGGCTGCTGGCCTCCGAGTGGGCCGACTGGGTGATCGCCGACATGGTGCGCGCCGGGCTGCCGCAGCGTTCCGTCGTCGTGGCGCCGAAGGACCAGCCGATCGGTGAGCTCGTGCGTCAGGTGGAGTCCTCCGACCCGGTGGGCAGCCAGGTGATCCTGCAGGTGCTGGAGCGTGGCTCCGGCGTGGTGTACGAGATGGTGGACGACGAGACGCTGCTCGGGTTCTGCGCCGAGGGGCCGCTGCTGACCGCGATGGGCGCGGGTTCGATGCTGTGCGTGCCGATCGGGTCAGGCGACGGCGTGCTGACGCTGGTGCGTACGCACGAGAGGCAGCCGTTCGCGCTGGCGGACCTGGCCGTGATGCAGGAGGTCGGGCTGCAGATCGGCCTGGCCGTACGGGCCCAGACGAGCTTCCAGCGCCACTCGCAGGCGGCGGACGCGCTGTCGGCCAGCGTCGCGCCGCGCAAGCTGCCGGACGTGCCCGGCTACGAGGCCGCGGCCGTCTACCACCCGGGCTCGTCGGTGGGGGCCGAGTTCTACGACGTGTTCCCCGTCTCGGGCGGGTGGGGGTTCGCGCTGGGCGGCGCGGCGGGCAAGGGCGAGGAGGCGGCCTCGGTCAGCGCCCTGGTCCGCGGCGGGCTGCGGGTGCTGAGCGCCTGGGAGTCCGATCCCGCCACGGTGATGCGCAAGGTCAACGAGGCCCTGATCGCGCAGGGCACCGGCATGTTCGTGATGGCCGTGGCGGGGTTCGTCCACGGCCGCGAGATCAGCCTGTCGTCGGCCGGGCACCATCCGGCGGTGCTGCTGCAGTCCGACGGCGTCGTGCGCTTCGGTGCCGGCGGCGGCGTGCCGCTGGGTATCTCGCCCGAGGCGGAGACCGGCGTCGAGAAGCTGACGGTGGGCCCGGGGGAGACGCTGGTGCTCTACTCCGAGGGCCTGGTCTCCTCCAGGAACGACCGCGGCGAGCCGTACGGCGAGGAGCGGCTGGCCGACGTGCTCGGCCGGTGCGCGGGCCAGTCGCCGTCCACCGTGGTCAAGACGGTGGAGGCCGACCGGCACGCGTTCTCGGGCGGCCAGGTGTGGGACGAGATCGTGGTGCTGGCCCTCCGGGGTGCCTGATCTGCGGATGTTTGCGGTCGGCGGAAACCCGGGTATGGTCGAAGTTGCAGATCGATGTGCCTAAGACGCAGGCATACCTTTCACGCTTTCCACGCTGAGGTGTGCCATGAATATTGCGATCGTCGCATCCGCCGGGGGAAACCAGCGTCACCGCATCATCTCCGTAGCACGCGAGCTGGGACGCGAGCATCACGTCACCATCTACTCCCGCCGTGACAACGCCGAGGGCAAGCCCAAGACGCGGGTGGCCCCGGGCGTCATG
This sequence comes from Nonomuraea sp. B12E4, assembly GCF_039871825.1. Taxonomy (NCBI): domain Bacteria; kingdom Bacillati; phylum Actinomycetota; class Actinomycetes; order Streptosporangiales; family Streptosporangiaceae; genus Nonomuraea; species Nonomuraea sp. B12E4. Next base: position 533,204 of record NZ_JBDPME010000001.1, read on the forward strand.
CTGGAGCAGATCGACGTGGGCCCGGCCATGGATCTCCAGGCCGACGAGGTGGCGCCCTACCTCAACGACGTGGGCCACCATCTGATGGAGCGGTGGAGCCACGAGCGCCCGGACGTGATCCACGCGCACTCGTGGACCTGCGGTCTGGCCGCGGTGGCGGGTGCGAAAGGTCTGGGCGTCCCCGTGACCCAGACCTTCTACGGCATGGACTCCATGCACCAGGACCTGGAGCGGGCGCTCGGGCGCCGGGCCAACGCGGTCATCGCGGGCTCGGGCGACCAGGAGTCGGCGCTGATCCGGCTCGGCGTGCCGCGCGGCAACATCGCCGTCGTCCCCTACGGCGTCGACACCGAGCGTTTCCAGCGCCGCGGCGCGGTGGCCACCCGCGGCGCCCGCAGGCGGCTGCTGCACGTGGGCCCGCTCACCGCGGACCGCGGCGCGGACACCGTCGTACGCGCGCTGCAGGGCCTCGGCGACGTCGAGCTGATCATCGCCGGCGGGCCGGAGCCCGAGGACCTCGACAACGACCAGGACGCCCGCCGCCTGCGCGCCCTGGCGGAGCAGCTCGACGTGGCCGACCGGATCACGCTGCTCGGCCAGGTGAAGCGGGCCGCGGTGCCGAAGCTGATGCGCAGCGCGGACGCCGTGGTGTCGGTGCCGCGCGAGGCCGTCACGGGGATCGTCGCGCTGGAGGCGATGGCCTGCGGCGTCCCGGTGATCGCCTCGGCCGTCGGCGCGCACCTGGACTCCGTCATCGACGGCGTCACCGGCCTGCTGGTCCCGCCGGACCGGCCGGCACGCACCGCCCGGCTGGCCCGCGAGCTGCTGTGGGACCCGACCCTGCGCACCGCGCTCGGCTACGCGGGCGCCGACCGGGCGCGCTCGCGCTACTCCTGGGAGCGCGTCAGCCAGGAGCTCGTACGCGTCTATGAGGCGGCCTGCGCCTGACCCCGTGACCCACACTCCGGCAGGCGGCCCGGCCGCCTGCCGGAGGCATGTCAGGTGCGCAACCTGGCGGCCTTGAGACCCAGGTGCAGGGCGAGACGGTCGTCGCCGTCCGACAGGTCCCGGTGGGTGAGCCGCTCGGCCTTGCCCAGCCGGTAGTAGAGCGTCTGGCGGTGGATGCCCAGCTCGGCGGCGCTCTTCTGGACGTGGCCGCCCCGGTCGAGATAGACCTCCACCGTCTGGGCCAGCTCGGCGTCCAGCGCCTCCGCCTCGGCGGCCAGCTCGCGCAGGTCCGCCGGGCCCAGCCGGGCCAGCAGGCGGTGCACGCCCAGGTCCGCCCAGTGGGCGACGGGGGCGTAGCGGGGGAAGTGCTCGGCGATGCGCAGGGCCTGGCGGGCCTCGCGCCAGCTCAGCCAGGCGTCGGCCGGGTCCTCCCGGGTGGCGCCGATGCCGGCGGCGGTGCCGTGCGCGCTCTGGATGGTATGCGCCACCTCGGCGGCGAGGTGGGCGGGGGCCAGCAGGGCGACGGGCGAGCCCGGGCGGGCCAGGACGCCGCGCGGGAGCGTCCACAGGGTGGCGACGCGCTCCTGTGACTCGCGCACGGCGACGGCGGCGACCGGGCCCTGTGCCTCGATGGCCGCGGCGGCGCGCTCCTCGGGATCGGCGGAGAGCAGGGCGCGCAGGCCGTGGCCGAGATCCTGCCTGCTCCTGGCCTCCTGGGCGAGCTCGGCGGCGGCCCTGGCGACGAGCGGGGCCGCGGCCGCGAGCGTGCCGTCGGTGAACTCGCCCGAGTCGAGCAGCCACAGGTAGCCGTAGGTGACCTCGCGGTGCCGCAGCGGCCAGCAGACCCTGGCCAGCACCTTGAGCTCGGCGTCGGCCGGGATCCTGACCGGGCCCTCGGCCCTGGCGATGCCGTAGCGTTCGAAGTATTCGCGAACCTCGCGCGTGGCGCGGCGGCGCAGGATCGACTCCTGGCGGACCGTGTCGATGTCGCCGTGCTGCGCCCCGTAGGCCAGCAGGCGGAACGAGCGGTCCTCCAGCGTCGCGGACGCCCCCAGCCGGGCGGCGATCTCGTCGACGATCTCTTGTAGGTCTGCGGAGTTGTGCATTTGTACGACAGCCTGCCACAGGTCGCGTTACGAGCGTCGATGGCCCCCTCTGAGCTGCGTTTTTAGACTGGAACCATGCTCGGTCAACTGCTGCTCGCCGCCTCCGGGAGCCGCCTCGTGCGCCGCTCCGTGTCAGGCTTCCCGCTCACCAGGAAGGTCGTCGAGCGGTTCGTCGCGGGGGAGAGCGTCCAGGAGGTCCGCGACGCCGTCGAACGCCTGCGCGACACCAACCTGGCCGTGAGCGTCGACCATCTCGGCGAGGAGACGCGCGACGCGCGGGCCGCCGAGAACACCGCCGACGCCTACCTCACGCTCCTGAACGCCCTGCGGCCGCTGCAACTGGGCGGCCGGGGTGAGGTGTCGGTGAAGCTGTCGGCCCTCGGGCAGCGGCTCGACGACGCGATGGCCCTGGAGTACGCCCGCGAGATCTGCGCCGCCGCCGCGATCAACGGTTCGAGCGTCACGCTCGACATGGAGGACCACACCACGGTCGACTCGACGCTCACCATCCTGCGCAAGCTCCGCGAGGACTATCCCACGACGGGCGTGGCGATCCAGGCCTACCTGTTCCGCAGCGAGGAGGACTGCCGCGACCTGGCCTCGGAGGGCTCCCGGGTGCGCCTGGTCAAGGGCGCCTACCGCGAGCCCGCCTCCGTCGCCCACCAGGGCAGGAGCGCCGTGGACAGGGCGTTCGTACGATGCCTGCGGGTCCTCATGGCGGGGAAGGGGTACCCCATGGTGGCGACGCACGACGACCGCATGATCGCGATCACGGAACTGCTCGCCGACCGGTTCGGGCGCAGAGTCGGCGACCACGAGTTCCAGATGCTCTACGGAATCCGGACCGACCGGCAGGAGGCCCTGGCCGGGGCCGGTCACACGGTCCGCGTCTACGTCCCCTACGGCGACGACTGGTACGGCTACTTCATGCGCCGCCTCGCCGAGCGGCCGGCCAACGTCGCCTTCTTCCTTCGTGCCCTTGGGGGTAAGTAAATGGATGCCATCAGCAACGTCCCCGTCCCCGCCAACGAGCGGGTGTACGGCTACGCGCCCGGCAGCGCCGAGCGTTCGGTGCTGGAAGACCGCGTCAAGGAACTGGCCGGGTCCTCGATCGACCTGACCATGACCATCGACGGGGAGCAGCGCCTCGGCGGTGGCGCCCCCATCGACGTGGTCCAGCCGCACAACCATGCCTCCGTCCTGGGCCGTGCCAACGACGCCACGGCCCGGGACGTGCAGGACGCCATAGACGCGGCGCTGCGGGCGGCCCCCGCCTGGCGGGCGTTGTCGTTCGACGAGCGGGCCGCGATCTTCCTGAAGGCCGCCGACCTGCTGTCCGGCCCGTGGCGGGCGACGCTCAACGCCGCGACCGTGCTGGGGCAGTCCAAGTCGGCGCAGCAGGCGGAGATCGACGCCGCCTGCGAGCTGATCGACTTCCTGCGGTTCAACGTGGCCTACGCGCGGCAGATCTACGCCGAGCAGCCGATCTCGTCGCCCGGCGTGTGGAACAGGATGGAGTACCGGCCGCTCGAAGGCTTCGTGCTGGCGATCACGCCGTTCAACTTCACCGCCATTGCTGGAAATTTGCCGACTTCTGCCGCGTTGATGGGTAATGTCGTCGTCTGGAAGCCGTCGCCCACCCAGCAGTTCGCCGCGCACTTCACGATGCGGCTGCTGGAGGCCGCCGGTCTCCCGCCGGGCGTCATCAACATGGTCACCGGCAACGGGCAGGCCGTCTCCGAGGTGGCCCTCTCGCACCCCGCGCTGGCCGGCGTGCACTTCACCGGCTCGACCGCGACCTTCCAGCACCTGTGGCGCACGGTCGGCACCAACATCGCCTCCTACCACGGCTACCCGCGCCTCGTCGGCGAGACCGGCGGCAAGGACTTCGTGCTCGCGCACCCGTCCGCCGACCCGGCCGTGCTCTCGACGGCGCTGGTCAGGGGCGCGTTCGAATACCAGGGGCAGAAGTGCTCGGCCGCCTCGCGAGCCTACGTGCCGCGCTCGGTCTGGGACCGCATGCGTGACGACTTCGTCGCCGTGTCCGAGTCGCTGACCGTGGGCGACGTGGCGGGCGACCTGTCGGCGTTCATGGGGGCGGTGATCGACGACCGGGCGTTCGCCAAGCACAAGGAGGCCATCGACCGGGCGCGGGCGGCCGGCGGCATCGACGTCCTCACCGGCTCGTACGACGACTCCGTCGGATATTTCGTGAAGCCGACCATCCTGGAGTGCGCCGACCCCACCGACGAGATCTTCGTCAAGGAGTACTTCGGCCCGATCCTGGGCGTGCACGTCTACGAGGACCGCGACTTCGACACGGTGCTCGACCAGATGGAGGGCATCGCCCCGTACGCGCTGACCGGCTCGCTCATCGCCCAGGACCGCTACGCCATCGCGGCGGCCTCGGAGCGGCTGCGCTTCGCGGCCGGCAACTTCTACGTCAACGACAAGCCGACGGGCGCGGTCGTGGGCCAGCAGCCGTTCGGCGGCGCCCGGGCCTCGGGCACCAACGACAAGGCGGGCTCGATCTACAACCTGATCCGCTGGGTCAACGCCCGGACGATCAAGGAGACGTTCGTCCCGCCGACCGACCATCGCTACCCGCACATGGGCTGACCCGCGACCGACACGCCCGGCTGGCCGCCAGCCGGGCGTGTCGTGTGTCCGGAGTGGTTGACGCGCAGGCCGTGACGATCGACGCCGACGGCATACCAGAGCAATGTTCCGGTGTTTCTCCGGGAAGGAGCCGGGGTCACCGACCCCACCGCGCCGATCCTGCTCATCGCCCAGCAGAGGGCTCAGAAGAGGGTCAGGGGCTCCTCGTCCGCCATCGGCTCGGGGAGCGGGTCGAGCTCCGGCACCGCCGCGCGGACCTCGTCGTGGAACCGGCGGGCGAGCGTCAGCGCGTCGGCGTTGTCGGGGGTGTGGATGAACACCGTCGGCGAGCGGCCCTCGCGCAGCCACCGCGTCGCCTCCTCGACCCACGGCCGCCAGCCCTCGACCGTGCGCTCGGTGGCGTCGCGGCCCAGGTAGCGGACGATCGGGTGGGCGGTCAGGGCCCGGGAACGGCGGGGCAGGCGCGGCTTCTTCGTCCACGCGTCGCGCTCGGCGTCGCTGGCCGGCGGGCTCCGGAAGAGCACGGTCGTGTCGAACGGGACCCACTCGGCACCGACGGCGGCCAGGACCTGTTCGAGGCGGCGGGCGGCGCGCTCGTCCTCGAAGAAGGCGCGGTGGCGGACCTCGACGGCGTAACGGTGCGAGCGGGGCAGGCGGTGCAGGAAGGCCGCCAGGGCGCCGAGGTCGGCCGGCCCGAACGAACCGGGGAGCTGCACCCAGAGCGCGTGCGCCCGGGGCCCCAACGGCTCGATGGCCGCAAGGAACGCCTGCAGCTCCGCCTCCGCGCCGGTGAGGCGGTGCTCGTGCGTGATCGGCTTGGGCAGTTTGACCACGAAACGGAAGTCGGGGCCGGTCTGCCGGACCCACGACTCGACCGTGCTCCGCGTCGGGGTCGCGTAGAACGTCGTGTTGCCCTCCACCGCGTCGCACCACGTCGCGTACGCGCGCAGGCGATCACCGGCGGGGAGCTGGGCGGGCAGGAACCGCCCCTGCCAGCGCGCGTGAGTCCACATCGCGCATCCCACGTGAAGCCGCATGCCCTCGACGGTATCGGATGTTCGCTGAGACGCTGTCACCGTCGCCGATCATCATATGAGGGGAAAACGAGCCCATGCCGATCTACCTCGTCCTCGCCCTGGTCCTGGCCGCGGTCTTACCGGCCGCCGCCGAGGCGCAGGAGTTCCGTGTCCTGCAGCTCAACCTGTGCCACAGCGGCGTCAACACCTCCTGCTACCACGGGGACGCCACCATCCAGGAGGCCACCACCGTCATCACCGCGCGGCAGCCCCACGTCCTGTCGCTCAACGAGATCTGCCGTAATGACGTGGCCCTGCTGGCCCCGGCCATGGGCAACGGCTTCAGCGCCTTCGCCCCCGCCCGCCGCCCCGACGGCACCCCGGTGCGCTGCACCAACGGCGACGAGTACGGCAACGGCCTGATCTTCCGCTCGCCCGCCGCGGGGACGGTCTTCTCCGGCCAGTACGCCACCCAGGACAGCGGATCGGAGAAACGCGTCTACGTCTGCGCCGAGTTCCCCGACCTGGTCGCCTGTAGCACCCACCTGTCGACCACCGGCAACGTCGCCATGGCGCAGTGCAAGGCGGCCATCGCCGTGCTGCGCGACCGGGCCGTGGCCGGGAAGCCGGCCGTGCTGGCCGGGGACTTCAACCTCAAGTACGCCCCGCTGTTCGGGCCGGACGTGCAGGACTGCAACGTGGCGCCCTTCTTCAGGAAGGGGGACGGGAGCGTGCAGCACGTGTTCGCGGCCAACGTGGGGTTCGTCAGGACCGAGGTGGTCGGCATGCGCAACACCGACCATCCCGGGCTGCACGTCGTCCTCACCCGCCCCTGAGGGCACGCCGGGCGCCGGCTTCCGCTGCCGGCGGTCCGGCGGTCCGGCGGTCCGGCGGTTCGTGGGTTCGCGGGTCCGTGGGTCCGTGGGTCCGTGGGTTCGCGAATGTTGTCATATGAGTTACGCATTTATATGATGACTGACACCCTGTCGACCTCTGCCCCGGGACCGCCATGCCTTCCGACCGCATCCGCCACGTAGCGCTCTCCTCCGTCGTGCTGCCCCTGGACGTCCCCGCCAGCGACGCCAAGGTGCTCACCGGACGGCAGAAGCCGATGGCCGAGATCGTCTTCCTCTTCGCCGAGATCGCGACCGAGGACGGCCACGGCGGCACCGGTTTCAGCTACTCCAAGCGGGCGGGCGGCCCCGCCCAGTACGCCCACGCCAAGGAGGTCGCGGGCAACCTGATCGGCCAGGATCCCTCCGACATCGGCAAGGTCTACGACACTCTGCTCTGGGCGGGCGCGTCCGTGGGCCGCTCGGGCGTCGCCACCCAGGCCCTGGCCGCGATCGACATCGCCCTGTGGGACTTGAAGGCCAGGCGGGCGGGGTTGCCGCTGGCCAAGCTGCTGGGTGCCTACCGGGATTCGGTCAGGACCTACAACACCTCGGGTGGCTTCCTGCACGCGCCGATCGAGGAGGTGAAGGAGCGGGCCGGCCGGTCGCTGGCGGAGGGGATCGGTGGGATCAAGATCAAGGTGGGTCAGCCGGACATGGGGGCGGATCTGCGGCGGCTGGCGGCGGTGCGTGAGCACCTCGGGGACGTGCCGCTGATGGTGGACGCGAACCAGCAGTGGGACCGGGTGTCGGCGTTGCGGTTCGGGCGGGCGGTGGAGGAGTTCGGGCTGGTCTGGATCGAGGAGCCGCTGGACGCGTACGACGCCGAGGGGCACGCGCGTCTCGCCGCCGCGCTGGACACGCCGATCGCCACCGGCGAGATGCTCTCCAGCGTCGCCGAGCACGTCCGCCTCATCGAGGCGCGCGCCGCCGACATCCTCCAGCCCGACGCCCCGCGCGTCGGCGGCATCACGTCCTTCCTGCGCCTGGCCACCCTCGCCGACCACGCGGGCCTCCAGCTCGCGCCGCACTTCGCCATGGAGATCCACCTCCACCTGGCCGCCGCCTATCCGCGTGAGCCCTGGGTCGAGCACTTCGAATGGCTCAACCCGCTGTTCAACGAACGGCTGGAGACCCGTGAGGGCCGCATGCACGTTCCCGACCGGCCCGGTCTCGGGTTCACGCTCAGCGAGCAGTGCCGCGCATGGACCGTGGACAGCGTGGAGTTCGGCGGGGCATGAGAGCGCGGCGTCGCCACCGTGGCCGCCCCGCTCAGCGTCGTCTGTCGCCGTCCGGAGCGGGCACTCCGGGCCTGGTCAGGCTCTCGGGCCGGACGATCCGGTCGTAGAGGTCCTCCGCGATGCCGCACTGCAGTGCGGCGTCCTTGAGCGGCAGGTTGTGGTCCAGCGCGTGGTGGGCGATGCGGGCGGCCCGGTCGTAGCCCACGACAGGGCTGAGTGCCGTCACCATCATGATCGAGTGGTCGATGTTGTGGCGCAGCCGTTCCGTGTCGAGCTCGGCCCCCTCGACCAGGTAGGTACGGAAATGATCCATCATGTCGGCCAGGAGCCGCGCCGAGTGCAGGACGTTCTTGATGATGACCGGGCGGAAGGCGTTCAGCTCGAAGTTGCCCTCGGCGCCGGCCATCGAGACGGCGGCGTCGTTGCCGGTTACCTGGATGGCGACCATCAGCATGGCCTCGGCCTGGGTCGGGTTGACCTTGCCCGGCATGATCGACGAACCGGGCTCGTTGGCCGGCAGGATCAGCTCGTGCAGGCCGGTACGCGGCCCGGAGCCCAGCCAGCGCAGGTCGTTGGCGAACTTGAACAGCGGCACCGCCAGGGCGCGCAGCGCGGCCGAGGCCCGTACCACGTCGTCGCAGGAGGCCTGGGCGGCGAACTTGTTCGGCGCGCTGGTGAAGGACCGCCCGGTGAGCCGGGCGATCTGCCCGGCCACCTCCTCGCCGAACCCCGGCGGCGCGTTCAGCCCGGTGCCGACCGCGGTGCCGCCGATGGCCAGCCGGTACAGCCCGGTACGGGAGTGCCGCAGGTGGTCGATGGCGTCGCCGAGCTGGGCGGCGTAGCCCGACCACTCCTGGCCGGCGGTCAGCGGCGTGGCGTCCTCCAGATGGGTGCGCCCGATCTTGACCGTGTGCTCCCACTGCCGGCTCTTGGCCGCCGCGCTCTCGCGCAGCCGGGTCGCGGCGGGCAGCACGTGGTCGTCGATGGCCGTCACGGCGGCGATGTGCATGGCGGTGACGAAGGTGTCGTTGGAGGACTGGCCCATGTTCACGTGGTCGTTCGGGTGGATCGGGTCCTTGCTGCCCAGCCGCCCGCCCACCAGCTGGATCGCCCGGTTGGAGATCACCTCGTTGACGTTCATGTTGGACTGGGTCCCCGAGCCGGTCTGCCACACGTACAGCGGGAACTCACTGTCCAGCTCACCGCGGACGACCTCGTCGGCGACCCGCGCGATCAGCTCGGCCTGCCACCCGGGCAGCCGGCCGGCGCGGGCGTTGACGATCGCGGCGGCCTTCTTGATGTAGCCGTAGGCGTGGTAGACGGCTTTGGGCATGCGGTCGTCGCCGATGTCGAAGTGGATCAGGGAGCGCTGGGTCTGGGCGCCCCAGTAGTGCGCGGCCGGCACCTCGATCTCGCCCAGGGAGTCGCTCTCCGTCCGGGTGCCGGTGGCCCGCAGCCCGATCGGCACGTCACGGACCTGCGGCGCGCTCACTGCCCGTTCCCGTGGACACGGCGGTAGACGGGCTGCCACATGGCGTCCTGGACCCGCTGGACGACATCGTGCAGATCGGCGCGGGCCAGGTGCTCCTCGGCGGCCTGGTTCGCGACGGCGACGGCCACGGTGGCGGAGACCGCGCGCAGGTTGTCCACCATCGGCAGCAGGCAGGCGCCCGGGGTGGAGACGTCGACCATGCCGCCGACGGCCTCGGCGGCCGCCTGGAACATGCCGGGGCTGACCCGGCGGGCCCGCGCGACCACCACGCCCAGCCCCAGGCCCGGGTAGAGCAGGGCGTTGTTGGCCTGGGCGATGGCGTAGGTGACGCCGTTGTACGTGATCGGCTCGATCGGGATGCCGGTCGCGATCAGTGCCCGGCCGTCGCTCCAGCGGATCAGGTCGGCGGGCATGGCCTCGATGCGCTCGGTCGGGTTGGAGATCGGGAAGATGATCGGGCGGTCCACGCCCGCCGCCATGGTGCGCACGATCTTCTCGGTGAACGCGCCGTGCGCGGTGGAGGTGCCCAGCAGCATGGTCGGCTTGACGCGCTCGACCACCTCGGCCAGCGAGATGCCGTGCTCGTCGCGGGCCCAGCCGGCGACCTCGTCCCGCGGCCGCGCGTAGGGCTGCTGGTAGTCGCGCAGATCCGTCATGTCGTCGACCAGCAGGCCCTGCTTGTCGATCGGCCAGATCCGCCGGGTCGCGGCGTTGTGGTCCAGGCCGTCGCGGATCATCGCATCGCATAGCTGGTCGGCGATGCCGGTGCCGGCGGTGCCCGCGCCGAAGATGACGATCCGCTGGTCGCGCATCGGGGTCCGGGACACCCGGACGGCGCTGAGCATGGCGGCCAGGACGATGGCGCCGGTGCCCTGCATGTCGTCGTTGAAGGTGCAGATCCGGCCGGTGTATTTCGCCAGGATCCGGCGGGCGTTGGACGGGCCGAAGTCCTCCCAGTGCAGCAGGGCGCCGGGGAACATCCGGGTGGCGGTGGTGACGTAGGCGTCGATGAAGTCGTCGTAGCGCTGCCCGCGTGCCCGCGCGTGCCGGTTGCCCACGTAGGCCGGGTCGTTCAGCAGCCCCTCGTTGTCGGTGCCCACGTCCAGGGCGACCGGGATGACCCGGCCGGGGTCGATGCCCGCGGCGGCGGTGTAGACGGCCAGCTTGCCGGTCGCGATGCCGATGCCGCCGCCGACTCCCCAGTCGCCGATGCCCAGGATCTCCTCGGCGTCGGAGGCCACGATCAGGTCGACGTCATCCGGGCCCAGCCCGACGTTCCTGAACGCCCGCTCGATCCCGGCGGGGTCGTCGACGGACAGGTACACGCCCCTGGGGCGGCGGTACTCGTGGCTGTAGGTCCTGATCGCCTCGGCGACGGTCGGGTCGTACACGATGGGGAGCATCTCCCGCAGGTGATCGACCAGGAGCCGGTAGTACAGCACCTCGTCGCGGTCCCGCAGCGCCTCCAGGTAGACGTTCTTGAGCAGGTCGCTCGGTTGCGCGCGGTACTGCATGTACATGCGCCGTACCTGCTCGTCCAGCGACTCGACCACCGGCGGCAGCAAGCCCTCCAGGCCCAGCTCGGCCCGTTCCTCCGGCGAGAAGGCCGTGCCCTTGTTCAGCAGCGGCTCGTTCAGCACCGCCTGGCCCCGCAGTGACGTCACGAAGCTGCCGTCCGCCTGTTCGGCGAACATGAAGCTCACCAGATCCGGCTTCCTCTTCCCCGGTGACACCATCATCATCCCCCCGCGAACACACCGCCCAGGACACGCCCCTTGGCGACTGCTGCCCTGGCCAGGCGTACGGACACGGGGCCGTATCTCACAACTGCCCCAAATGCTGACAAATCGCCTGCCCGATCGGGCAACGTAGGTGTGGGCGAGCCGTTGCCGCTCACATCACGCGAAGGGGACGTACGGTCCGAGAGATGACCGCATCATCCATCCGGCTGCGGCCGGTAGAAGAGAACGACCTGGCCATGTTCCGGCGATTCCTCACCGAGCCGTTCCTCATCGGCCTCGACTGGGCCGGTTTCCGTGACGCCCAGGAGCCCTCCCGGCGGTTCGCCGCCGACGGCTATCTCGGCGCGGACGACGGGCGGCTCATGGTCGAGCTTGAGGACGACCATGTCGCCGCCGGGCTGGTGAGCTACCGGGCCGGCCTGTACGCCGGCCTGGCGAAATACTGGGAGATCGGGATCGCGCTGCTGCCCGAGTGGCGCGGCCGCGGCATCGGCTGGCGGGCGCAGGCGATGCTGTGCGACTACCTGTTCCACCACACGCCGGCGCAGCGGATCCAGGCCGCCACCCACCTGGAGAACGTCGCCGAGCAGAAATCGCTGGAGAAGGCCGGCTTCCAGCTTGAGGGCCGGATTCGTGCGGGCGAGTTCCGGGCCGGGCGATGGCGGGACGGATTCCTCTACAGCCGGCTGCGCGACGACCCCCCGCCGGCGACACCCGCATAGGCACGACGTCGAGTTCCATGCCGCGGCCCGGTAGATTGTCAGCCGTGCCGCCAGACCAGAAGCTCGATCGCGACACCGGGCGCGGCCTCGCGCACGAGCTCGTCGAGCGGCTGAAGGCGCGCATCCTCGCCGGCGAGATCGCGCCCGGCCAGAAGCTGCCGACCGAGTCCTCGCTCGTCGAGGAGTTCGGCGTGAGCCGCACGGTGGTCCGCGAGGCCATCTCGCGGCTCCAGGCGGCCGGCCTGGTGGAGACCTTCCAGGGGCGCGGCTCGTTCGTGCTGGCCCTGCCCGCCTCCGCCGGGTTCTCCGTGGAGGCCGCGCAGATCAGGACACACCGCGACGTCCTCGACATGATCGACTTTCGCATCGGCGTCGAGACTGAGGCGGCCGGCCTGGCCGCGGAGCGCCGGACCGACCTGCGGCTCAAGGCCATCGAGCGGGCCCTGGTCGACCTGAGCAGGGCCGGCGAGCACCCCAGCGGCGCCGTCGAGGCCGACTTCCGGTTCCACCACGAGATCGCGCTCGCCTCGGGCAACCGCTTCTACTCCGACCTGCTCGCCTCGCTCGGCCCCATGATGATCATGCTGCCGCGCACCCGGCTGGAGCACGGCTACACGGTCTCCGACGCCACCCACGTCACCCGGGTGACCCTGGAGCACGAAAACGTCTACCGCGCCATCGCCGACCAGGACGCCGCGGCGGCGCGCGCCGCGATGCGGCTGCACCTGTCCAACTCGCGCGCCCGCCTCCAGCGGCCCTGACCCGGCCGGCGCTACGCGGTGTCGATCATCAAGGCGGGCCTGACCGCCGTCGGCAGGCCCGCGGGACCGGTACGGCCGCCGCTGCGGAACCTCACCGACGGTGAGCTCGACGAGCTGACCGCGCTCATCAACAAGATCAGCTAGAAGGCAGGACCATGTCGCCCACCATCCAGCGCGTCGAGGTCGTCCCGGTCGCCGGGCACGACAGCATGCTGCTCAACCTCAGCGGCGCGCACGGGCCGTACTTCACCCGCAACGTCGTCATCACCACCGACTCCGACGGGCGCACCGGCCTCGGCGAGGTGCCCGGCGGCGAGGCGATCCGCCGCACCGCCGAGGAGGCGGGCGCGCTGCTGGTCGGGCGGCCCGTGGCGGGCTACCGCAGCCTGCTGCGGGAGGTGGCGGCGCGGTTCGCCGACCGGGACGCCGGCGGCCGCGGCCGGCAGACCTTCGACCTGCGCACCACCGTGCACGCGGTCACCGGCCTGGAGTCCACCCTGCTCGACCTGCACGGCCAGCACCTCGGCCTGCCCGTGGCCGAGCTGCTCGGCGAGGGCCGGCAGCGCGGCCGGGTGCCGATGCTGGGCTACCTGTTCTACGTGGGCGACCCCGGCCGGACCGACCTGCCCTACCGCGTGGACGACGCCGGTGAGGACCGCTGGTCCCGGCTGCGCAGGCGTGAGGCCCTCACGCCCGACGCGGTGGTCGCGCTGGCCGAGGCGGCCCAGGAGCGCTACGGCTTCACCGACTTCAAGCTCAAGGGCGGTGTGCTGGCCGGCGAGGAGGAGATCGAGGCGGTCAGGGCGCTGGCCGGCAGGTTCCCGGACGCGCGGATCACCCTCGACCCCAACGGCGGCTGGCTGCTCGCCGACGCCGTCCGGCTGTGCTCCGGGCTCGGCGGTGTGCTCGCCTACGCCGAGGACCCGTGCGGCGCCGAGGGCCGCTTCTCCGGGCGGGAGACGATGGCCGAGTTCCGGCGGGCGACCGGCCTGCCCACCGCGACGAACATGATCGCCACGGACTGGCGCGAGCTCGCCCACGCCGTACGCGCCGGCGCCGTCGACATCCCGCTCGCCGACCCGCACTTCTGGACCATGGCCGGCTCGGTCCGCGTCGCCCAGCTCTGCCACGACTTCGGCCTGACCTGGGGGTCGCACTCCAACAACCACTTCGACATCTCGCTGGCCATGTTCACGCACGCCGGAGCGGCCGCCCCGGGCGAGATCACCGCGCTGGACACGCACTGGATCTGGCAGGACGGCCAGGCGCTCACCACCCGGCCGTTCCAGATCACCGACGGCGCCATCGAGGTGCCGGACACCCCGGGACTCGGCGTCGAGCTGGACCGCGCGGCCCTCGCCGCGGCGCACGAGCTCTACCTCAGTGAGGGCCTGGGCGCCCGGGACGACGCCGTCGCCATGCGATATCTGGTCAAGGACTGGACATTCGACCCGAAACGTCCCTGCCTCGTCCGCTGAGAACGGGCCCGCCGGCATCGCCTAAGGTTGGCGTCATGGGCATGGTCGGAACGGTCGGGCTGGTGCTGCACCCCCAGCGCGACTCCAAGAAGGCGATCGACACCATCCTGCGCTGGGCCGGTGACAACGGAGTCACCGTGCTCGGCCTGCCGGAGGAAGTGGGGCGGATCGACTGCAGCGCCGTGCCGGTCGACGCGGCCAGCCTCGTGGAGCGCGCCGATCTGCTGGTCGGGCTCGGCGGCGACGGGACCATGCTGCGCACCATGCGGCTGCTGGCGGGCCGGCCGACGCCCATCCTGGGGGTCAACCTGGGGCGGCTCGGCTTCCTGGCGGAGATCGACGTGGACGAGCTGGCGGCGACGCTGTCCGCCATCGACCGCCACCAATACACGATCGAGCCCCGGATGGCCATCCGCAGCGAGATCGCGGGCACGGAGGTGACCGCGTTCAACGACATCGCGCTGGTCAGGATCCCGGGCGACGGGCTGGCGGCCGTGTCCGTCACCCCGTCGGGCAACCCCAACGCTAACTCCGGCGCCCCGCCGGGCGGTCCCTTCGTCAACTACGCGGCCGACGCCGTGATCGTGGCCACCACCACCGGCTCCACGGCCTACAGCTTCTCCGCCGGCGGCCCGATCGTCTCGCCCCGTGTCGAGGCGGTGCTGGTCGTGCCCGCCGCGGCGCACTCCGCGTTCAACCGGGCCCTGGTGCTGCCCGCGGACGAGGACGTGACGCTGCAGGTGCTGCCCAGCAGCGGGCGGCTGGCGGTGGAGGTCGACGGGGCGGTGGTCGGGCACCTGTGCCCCGGCGACATCGTCAAGGTGCACGCCTGGCCGGGGGCGGCGAAGGTGGTCCGCGTCGGCACCACCTTCTACGAGCGCGCCCGGCGCAAGCTGCGGGTGGACGGCAGCGCCGCGATCAGCTGACCCGGCCGGGCGGCCGGCCGGGGTGACCCCGGCTAGGTGCGCGCCCGGCGGTGGCGGGCGGGCCGGTCGGACGGCTCGCGCGCGGCGGAGCGCCGGTTTCGGGGCTCGTCCGCGAGGTGCCCGTCGTGCGGGGCGAAGAAGTCATGTCTGTCGGCTTCTTCCGGCTTGGACGCGTGCGGCGCGAAGAAGTCGTGTCTCTCGGGCTCGTCCGGCCCGGACCGTTGCGGCGCGAAGAAGTCGTGGTCCCCGGGCTCGTCCGGCTCGGGGGCGGCGCGGCGGGAGGCGGCCAGCGCGGCCAGGGCGGTGGTGATGGGGACGGCGGCGATGAGGCCGAGCGTGCCCACGATGCTACGGACGATCTCCTGGGCGACGACCGGCGTCGTCAGCACGTCACCGAGCGGCTGCTCCCCGATGCTGAACAGCAGCAACAGCGGCAGCGACGCCCCCGCGTACGCCAGGATGATCGTGTTGATCACCGAGGCGATGTGCGCCCGCCCGACCCGGCCGGCCGCCCGGTAGAGGCGGGCGAAGCCGTAGGACGGGTTGGCGTGGGCGAGTTCGGCCACCGTCACCGCCTGGGTCACCGTGACATCGTCGAGCACCCCGAGCGCGCCGATGATGATGCTGGCCAGCAGCAGTCCCCGCGTGTCGATCGACAGGCTCATGCCCAGGGTCAGCGCGCTGTCGTCGGTGACTCCGTTGAGCCGGGCCATCCCCAGCGCCACGTATGACAGCACCCCGGTGAGCGCCAGGCTGGCCACCGTGCCGAGCACGGCCATGGAGGTGGGCAGCGAGAAGCCGTGCGTCAGGTAGAGCACCGTCAGCATGATCGCCGCCGCCCCGACGATGGCCACCAGCATCGGCGACTCGCCCGCCAGGATGCCGGGGATGACGAACGTCAGCAGCAGCACGAACGTGACCACCAGCCCGGCCAGCGCCGTCACCCCGCGCCAGCGGCCGAAGGCGATCACCGCCAGCGCGAAGGCCGCCCCGAACAACCACAGCGGCGTCGCCCGGTCGTGGTCGGAGATCTGGTAGGCCCCGTCCGCGTCGCGCAGCAGGATCACGTCGTCGCCCGCCGCGAACCGCGGTGACCCGGGGGCGCTGGGCAGGCGGAGCGTGACGTTCCTGCCCGCCTCGGACCCGTCCCCGACCGTGACGACGGCGTTGCCGCAGGTGGCGGGGTCCGGCCGGGGCGCGCCCTCGGGGACGGCCGGGCACGGCCTGAGCGTGACGGCGGTGACCGTGCCGCTCCGCCGCTCGACGGAGGACGGCCCCCCGCCGGTGTCCAGCCCGCCGTCCGGCCACAGCCACAGCAGGCCCGCCAGGGTGACGATCGCCAGCGGCACCAGCACGGCCAGGCTGGCCAGCACCGTACGCCGGGAGGCGGGCACGGCGGTGCCGTGCGTGTGGTTGGCGCCCATCGTGTGAGAGATCCTCCTCGGGATGACGGATAGGACAGTACTGCACGTCGCGGTGCTGGGTAGGGCCAACGGCATGACGTGGCTGGTGGGCACCTCCGGGTGGCAGTACAGGCACTGGCGCGGTGTGCTGTACCCGCCGGGCGTGCCGCTGCGGCTGTGGCTGGAGACGTACGCGGAGGCGTTCGCCACGGTCGAGAGCAACAACGCCTTCTACCGGCTGCCGACGCCCGAGTCGTTCGCCGGCTGGCGCGACCGCACGCCCGACGGGTTCGTGATGGCGGTCAAGGCCAGCAGGTTCCTCACCCACATCAAGCGGCTGGCCGACCCGGAGGAGCCGGTGGAGCGGCTGATGGGGGCCGCCGCCGAGCTGAAGGACAAGCTCGGGCCGATCCTGCTGCAGCTCCCGCCCACCCTGAAGGCCGCCCCGGACCGGCTCGACCGCTGCCTGGGCTGCTTCCCCGCGGGCGTCCGGGTGGCCGTGGAACCCCGGCACGACTCCTGGTGGACCCAGGAGGTGCGGGACATCCTGCGGCGGCACGGGGCGGCCCTGTGCTGGGGGGACCGGCTGGGCCGGCCGCAGAGCCCGTTCTGGCGTACCGCGGAGTGGGGCTACGTACGGCTGCACGAGGGCCGCGCCGGCTGGGAGTACGGCGACAAGGCCCTGAAGACGTGGGCCGGGCGGCTGCGCGAGGCGGGCTGGCAGGAGGTCTACGTCTACTTCAACAACGACCCGGAGGGAGCGGCTGTGCGAAACGCGAAGCGATTTGCCAGACTCGGCTAGTGCACACGCGTCTATACAAGAATGGTGTCCTTGAGAAGGAAGGGTTCCCCATCGAGGACGTCTCCGACTATGTCGGTGATCCCAGCAACACTGTCTGGTTCGATCTGTGCTCCCCGACGCCGGCCGACCTCGGCGTGATCGGCGAGGAGCTCGGGCTGCACGCACTGGCCGTCGAGGACGTGCTCAGCGACCACCAGCGCCCCAAGGTGGACACGTACGAGAACCACCTGTTCATCACGGTCTACGGGGTGCACTTCGACGACGGGAGGCTCGACCCCGTCGAGGTGAACGCCTTCGTCACCCACAACGCCCTGGTCACCGTGCGGGAGAGCGACCACTTCGACATCGACGAGGTGATCCGGCGCTGGGACTCCTCCGCCCACCTGGCCGAGCACGGCGTGGGCTTCCTGCTGCACGGTCTGCTCGACTACGTGGTCGACGGCCAGTTCGAGCTGGTCCAGGACCTGGACGCGCAGGCGGAGGCGATGGAGGAATCGGTGTTCGAGGACGAGGTCCACGACAGCAGGGAGCTGCAGCGCGCCATGTACGTGCTGCGGAAGGACACCGCCAGGCTGCGCAAGATCACCATGCCGATGCGCGAGGTGGTCAGCACCCTGCTCCGCCGCGACCAGGGGATCATCTCCGACCCGGTGCTGGCGCCCTATTATCAGGACGTCTACGACCACGTCCTGCGCGTGACCGAGTGGGTGGAGTCGATTCGCGAGATGCTCGCGAACGTCCGCGAGACCCGCCTCGCCCAGCAGGGCTTCCGGCTGAACGAGATCATGAAGCGGGTGACGAGCTGGGCCGCGATCATCGCCGTGCCCACCATGATCACCGGCTTCTACGGGCAGAACGTGCCCTACCCCGGCGAAGGACAGTCGTGGGGGTTCTGGATGTCCCTGGTGCTGGTCGCCCTGACCTCCGTCGCGCTCTACACGGCGTTCAAGAAGCGGGACTGGCTGTAGGGCGGCGGGCAGGGCTCGCCGCGCGGGTCCGGCGTGAGCTCCACCGCCAGGCGCACCTCGGCGGCACCCGAGGCGGGGTAGAGACGCAGGCAGCGGCCGTCCGCCAGCAGCGTCCTGCGGCCGATGGAGGTGGTGAGCAGCGACAGCTCCTGGTACGTGGCGGGCTCGGCCAGGCGCAGCACCCACAACCCGTCCGGCGTGCGGGATCGGGTGCCCGCCACGGCGTAGTAGTCGAGCACGCTGTCGTCGGTCGAGACGACCGCCCACATGGTGAAGCGGCGGCCTGCCACGGTGAAGAGTTCGGCGGAGGGGGCGTGGTAGACCGAATGCACATACCCGATCGCGAACCCGCTCTGGATGGGCAGGCCGTTCACGGTGAGGCGCCCGGCGCCGCCGCCGGAGCCGAGCGCCATCCCGAGTACCACCGCCGCCACCAGCGCCGGCGCCGGCCTGATCAGCCCTTTTCCTGGTAGTAGCGGGCCGCCCCCGGGTGCAACTGGACCGGCGCGACCTGCCGGCCCAGCTCCAGGTCGAGCTTGGCGGCCTCCGGGTGCACCGCCGTCAGCTCCGCCTTCTTCTCGAACAGGACCTTGGTGATGTCGTGGGCGAGCTGATCGCTCATCTTGTCGGGCACCAGCAGCACGTTGGCGATGCCGACGGTCTTGATGGTGCCGGGCAGCTTGTAGGTGGCCAGGTCGACGTCCAGGCCGACGTACTGCTCGCCGTACGTGGTCTGCATCTTCGCCAGCACGTCGCTGGTGTCCAGCATCTTCATGTCCGGCTTGCTCGTGGCCAGGTCGGTGATGCCGCTGGTGGGCAGGCCGCCGACCCAGAAGAACGCGTCCACGGTGCCGTCCTTGGCGGCCTGCACCGACTCGTTGATCGACAGCTGCTGCTTGGTGACGTCGGTGTCGGGGTTCAGGCCCGCCGCCTCCAGCATGCGCCTGGCCACCACCTGGGTGCCGGAGTTGGCCGGGCCCAGCGAGACGACCTTGCCCTTCAGGTCCGCGACCGTGGTCGCCTCGACCCCGGGGGCGACCACGACATGCGCGTAGTTGTCGTAGATGCGGGCGATGGCCTTGATCGGCTGTTTCGCGGTGAACGTGTCCTTGCCGTTGACCGCGTCGGCCGCCGTGTCCGCCTGGGAGAAGCCGATGTCGGCCCGGCCGGAGGCCAGCAGCTTGATGTTCTCCACCGAGGCCGAGGTGACCGACGCGGTGGCCTGCGTGTTGGCGATGCCGGCCGAGAGCTGCTTGGCCAGGCCGCCGCCGTACACGTAGTAGACGCCCGTCGTGCCGCCCGTGGCGATCGAGAGCCGGTTGCCCGACCCGCCACCGCCGCTTCCTCCGCTGCCGCAACCCGCCACGACCAGGACGGCCGCCGCCACGATCGCTGTGATCCGCTTCACGCTGGGTCCCTTCTGCTTCTTCTGACGAGGTGCACGGCGGCGACCACGGCCAGCGCGGCCAGGCCGGCGACGATGGGGACGGGCTCGAGGAACAGCAGCAGCACCGCGGCCGCGGCGGTCAGCAGGCGCTCGGGCCACGCGCTCAGGCCGCCGGTGGCCAGCGCGAGCGCCGCCACCGCGACCGCCGAGAGGGCGGTCATCAGCAGCACGGTGCCGATCGGCCCCTGCCCGAGCAGCGCCTGCCCGTTCGGCGTCAGCACGAAGGCGAACGGCACCAGGAACGCCGGCAGCGTGTACCGCCAGGTCATCATCATCGTCCGGTACGTGTTGCCGCCGGTGATGGCCGCCGCCGCCACCGCGGACAGCGCCGTGGGCGGGCTCACCTCCGACAGCACCGCGTAGTAGAAGACGAACATGTACGCCTCGGGCTGCGTCACCCCGAGCGCCATGAGCGCCGGGCTGATGATCACCGCGGCGATGATGAAGCTCGCGGTCACCGGGACGGCCAGGCCCAGCAGCATGACCGCGACCCCGGACATGACCGTCGTCAGGATCAGGTTGCCCGCGGCGAGGTCCACGATGATCCCGCTGAGGTTGAGCCCGAGCCCGGTTTGGGTGATGACGCCCACGATGATGCCCGCCGCCGCGCACACCGCGGTCACCGGCAGCACCTCCAGGGTGCCCTTGGCCAGCGCCTGCCCGACGCGCCGGGGCCCCATCCGGTGCCGTGGGTCGAGGAACGACAGCGCGAACGCGATGCCGGTAGCGATCACCACGGACTGGAAGGCCGACCGGTCCAGCGCCATCAGCACGATGATGAGGATGAGCGAGCTGAAGTGGTAGCCGAAGCGCAGCAGCAGCCTGCCCGCCCTGGGCGCGTCCACCCCCACGGCGTGGGTGCCGAAGCGGCGCGAGTCGATCTCGATGGCCAGGAAGATGCCCAGGTAGTACAGGATCGTGGGGATCGTCGCGTAGAGGAGCACCTGGAGGTAACCGACCCGGAGGTACTCGGCGATGATGAAGGCCGCCGCGCCCAGCGTGGGCGGGGACAGGATGGCGCCGATGCCGGAGGCGGCCAGGATGCCGCCGGCCGGCTCCCTGGGGTAGCCCGCCCGGCGCAGCACCGGCCAGGCGACGCTGCCCAGGCTCACCGTGGTGGCCACGCCGGAGCCCGACACCGTGCCGAGCAGGAAGCCCGCCGTGGTGACGGTACGGCCGGGGGCGGCCCGGGACCTGCGGAAGGCGGCGAAGCTCAGGTCGATGAAGAACCGGCTCGCGCCTGAATAGTCGAGTACGGCGCCATAAATGGTGAAAAGGATGATGTAACTGGCCGCCACCTGCATCGGCACGCCGAAGAAACCCTCGGTGCCCGTGTAGAGCTGGGACACGATCTGGCTGAGGTCGAAGCCGCGGTGCCCGATCGTCCAATCAATAGGTAAATAGGCTCCGTAATAGGCATAAATCAGGAAAATGATGCAGATGATGGTCAGGGCCCAGCCGACGGTGCGGCGTACCGCCTCCAGCAGCAGCACCGTCAGCACCAGCCCGGCCGCGATGTCCAGCTCCGTCAGGGCCGCCCCCGAGCCGCGCTGGCGGAACCCGTCCATGTCGAGCAGCGGGTAGACCAGCACGGCGAGCGCGGCGGCGGCCAGCAGCCAGTCGGCCACGCTCGGCCGCTCCGCGCGCCGCGCCGGTTCGGGGATCCCGGCCTCCGCCGGGGCGGCGGGCTCCGGGGTGCCGGTGCCGCGTCTGAGGAGCCGCTGGAGCAGCGATCCCGTCCCCGCGCGGTAGCACAGGAAGACCAGGGGCAGTGCCACCGCGAGGAACGTGATCCGGTGCTCCACCGCCTCGACCGGCCGGAACACCACCACCAGCGAATAGACCGACAGCGACCCGCCCACGATCCACACGCCGAGCCGCAGGGCGCCGCCGAGTTGCCGGGCCGGGCGTTCCTGCTCGTGTGCGGAAACCAGCTCGGCCTCACGGTCGCTCAGCTCGGTCAAGTCGTCCTCCCGACACGGCGCGTTGCAGGGACTTTACGAGTCCCTTACTTGATCTGGGAAGGGGCCGTTACCTTTTTGATTTCCGTGGCGGCGGAATCAGAAAACGGGCAGCGAATCGGCCGCCAGCCGCTCGACCGGCACGTGGCCCGCCTGGCCGCCGTCGCGCAGCCGTACTGACGGCTGCCCGCTCGCCACCTCGCGCGGCCCCACCACGAGCTGGTACGGCACCAGCCGGTGCGCCCTGATCCTGGCTCCCAGGCTGCCCCGGTCGGCGGGCGCCAGCTCCGCCCGCAACCCGGCGGCCACACAGCGCCGCAGCAGGTCCACGGCGGCGGCCGACTCGGCCTCCGACAAGGGCAGCACCACGGCCTGCACGGGCGCCATCCAGGCGGGGAACGCGCCCCCGTGCACCTCGACGAGGTGCGCGGCCAGGCGTTCCAGGCCGCCGACGACGCTGCGGTGCACCATCACGGGCCGGTGGCCGCCGACGTATCGCAGGTCGAAGCGTTCGGGCTGGTAGAGGTCCACCTGGACGGTGGACAGGGTGCTCTCGCGGCCCGCCGGGTCGGCGATCTGGATGTCGATCTTCGGGCCGTAGAAGGCGCCCTCGCCGCGTTCCTCCTCGTAGTCCCGGCCGCGCTCCTTCAGCACCTCGCGCAGGATCGCCTCCGAACGCGCCCACAAGCCGGGGTCGTCCACGAACTTGCCGTCGTCCCCGCCCAGCGACAGCCGGTAGCGCACGGCCCGGATGCCGAGCTGGGCGTGCGCGGCCTCGATCAGGTCGAGCGCCGCCGCGGCCTCGGCGGCGGCGGCCTGCGGCGGGCAGAACACGTGGCCGTCGTTGAGCTGGATGGAGCGCACCCTGGTCAGCCCGCCGAGCACGCCGGACAGCTCGGAACGGTACATTCCGCCCAGCTCGGCCAGGCGCAGCGGCAGCTCGCGGTGGCTGCGCTGCCGCGAGCG
The DNA here is from genome assembly GCF_039871825.1 of Nonomuraea sp. B12E4. NCBI lineage: Bacteria > Bacillati > Actinomycetota > Actinomycetes > Streptosporangiales > Streptosporangiaceae > Nonomuraea > Nonomuraea sp. B12E4. The sequence goes on from NZ_JBDPME010000001.1 coordinate 555,695, forward strand.
GTAGATGAGCGCGTGGTGCGGGCACAGGCTGGGCCGCAGCACGAACTCCTCGCCACCCACCATCATGGGCGGGAACATGTCCTCGGCGTAGTGCGCCCAGTGGCCGGACCGCTCGTACAGCTCGCGTTTGCCGAGCACGGGCGAGTTGACGTGCTGGTAGCCGTTACGGCGTTCGAGCTCGTGGACGTAGTCCTCGATGGCCTTGCGCAGCGCCGCCCCGGCGGGCAGCCAGTAGGGCAGGCCCGCGCCGATCAGCGGGTCGGTGTCGAAGATGCCCAGCTCGCGGCCGAGTCTGCGGTGGTCGTTCATGATCGTCCTTCTCTGTGAAAAGGGCGAACGACCAGCTCCCGGGCGTCCGCCCGGGAAGCATGGAATCAGCGCGCCGGGTGGGGATCCGGCGTCGTCGTGACGGAGGCGCGCTGCATGGCACGACCATAGCATCAAGGCGGGCGGGCGGCCCGTGGGCGGCAGGCCGCGGCGACCGCGGCCCACGCGGGTTCCCGATGTCCGGTAAGGAAATTCTGGCGATGGTATAAAGGGCCTGTGGTCGAGATCACCTTGGGTGTGCGCCACTTGCGGGCGTTCGCCGAGGTGGGCTTCCAGGTGGCGGGCGGCGGGGGTGCGCACGGGGCGATGGCGGCGTTGCGCCGGGTGATCCCGCTCGACGCCTACGAGTTCGTCGCGTTCGACCCCGCCACGGGGCGGCACCAGAGCGTCGTCTCCGACGGGCACCGGCGCATCGACCGCGACGCGGCCGAGGAATACGCGGGGCTGGAGGCATACCAGGCGGCGATGGTCAGCCGCGAGCCCGTGCGGATGCCGCAGCCGGGCACCGAGCGCTATTTCCGGCGCCACCTGGCCCCCTACGGCTGGCGGGCCGGGCTGACGGCGCCGCTGTTCCTGAGCGAGGGGCGATACACGGGGCTGCTGCACCTGACCGCCAGGCGGGACTTCCCGCGGATCACCGGGGAGCTGGTCGCGGCGGCGAGCCCGATGCTGGCCCACGTCACCGACCTGACCAGGTGCGTGATCGACCCGGTGGGCCTGCCGGCGGACTTCCGCGCGGTGGCGTTCGACCGGCTGGGCGTGCGGCGCGAGGTGCCCCGGCACGCGGTGTCGCGGGCGCTGTGGGAGGATCCGGCGGCGGCCGCGTTCGCCCGGGCGTTCATCGACTCGCGGGAGCTGGGCCGGCACGGGCTCTGGCTCGACCGCGACGGGCGGTGGCACGAGCTGCGGCTGATCAGGGCGGGGGTCGGGTTCCAGGGCACGCTGCAGGGCGCCATCGTGGCCGAGCGGCCCTGCACGCTCCCCTACGACCTCACGGTGCGGGAGGTGGACGTGCTCACCCGGGTGGCGGCCGGGGACTCCAATCCGCAGATCGCCGCCGCGCTCGTGCTCAGCGTCCGCACGGTGACCACCCACCTGGAGCACATCTTCGCCAAGCTGGGCTGCGACAGCCGCACCCGGCTCACCACCAAGGCGCTCGCCGAGGGCCTGTGCCGCCTGGACGTCTAAACCGCCACCCCGGCGGGCACGGGGGAGCGCAGGAGCTCGAACCAGACCGTCGTGGCGCCGTCCTCGCGGACGAAACCCCAGCGGTGGCTGAGCGCCTCGACCAGCGGCAGGCCGCGCCCGCCGGTGGCCTGCGCCTCCGTACGGCACACGCACGGCGGCCCGTCCGAGCCGGCGTCCGACACGTGCACCCTGACCAGGGTGTCCGAGCTCGTCACGGCCACCGTGAACGAGCCGTCGGAGCCGGACCTGGTGTGCAGGATGGCGTTCGTGGCCAGCTCGCTGGTGAGCAGCACCACGTCGTCATGGAACGGGTGGTCGCGGCCCAGCGCGGACGTGACGAGGTTTCTGGCCCTGGACACCTGGGAGGGCGTCCCCGGCAGCCGGGCCACGAGATCGTGTGATCCGGGTTCGTCCTCTCCGTCCTCGAACCCGGCTCCATCCGCTGACCCGGTGGCATGTCTGACGTCCGGCGGTGCCACGGCGACCTCCCCCAAATCCGGTGACGTTATGAGACGCGCCAGACCAGGGATGCAGATTATTGCGAAAAGGTAGGAATGCCCTTTCCCAAGGTCGCTTGCGCGACCGCCGAGGCCGACCGAGTACGCTGCGATCGACGAGTCGTCTAGGCCCGTGGAGGAGCAAAGTCGTGCAGAGCAGCCTACTCGCCCGGCCGTCGGAGGAGGTCGCGTGAGCAGTCTGGAGGCCGTCTGGGTGCAGCCGTACGACAAGCCCGGGGCGGCGGTCGTGACGGGGGTCTTCGACATCCTGCACGTGGGGCACGTGCGCTATCTGGGGGAGGTGGCGGCGCGAGGGCTGCCGCTCGTCGTCGGGGTCGAGGACGACCCGCGGGTGCGGGCCTGGAAGGGGCCGACCCGCCCGTTCAACCCGGCGGCGGAGCGGGCCGAGGTGCTGGCCGCGCTCCGCTTCGTGACCGGGGTGTTCGTCGTGACGGGGCCGCCGGAGGCGCACGGGCCCGAGGACTACATCGACCTGCTGGCGCCGATGTGCCCGGCGGCGCTGGCGCACACGGCGGGAGACCCGCACGCCGGGGCCCGGGCGGCCGCGGCGGCGATCCTGGGGGCCGAGTGCTGGGAGATGGCGGCCATCCCCGGCCGCTCGACCACCCGCATCGTGAACGCGGCCGGTAAGGGCTGACCACGGATCCTGGAGGGGCGCGTCGTCCATGATCGCATACCCTTTGCTGACATGACGGCCGATCTCCTGGCGAAACGGGTGACGAACCTGCTGGCACCGCAGGTGCTGGTGATCGTCATGCCGCCGCTCGTGGGCCTGCTCGCCCAGGGCTGGGCCGGGGCGGCGTGGGGCCTGGTGGCCTCGGCGCTGTGCGGTGGCGTCCCGGCGGCGGTGATCGCGCTGGGCGTGCGCTCCGGCCGCCTGGACTCGCACCACATCGTGGACCGCGCCCGCCGCACCGGCCCGCTGCTGGCCGCGGCGGCGGCCGTGCTGGCGGCGCTGGCCCTGCTGGTCGTGCTGGGCGCGCCGACGCTGCTGGTCGCCACCGTGACGGCGATGCTGGTGGCGCTGGCCGTGACCGTGCCGATCACGCTGCGCTGGAAGATCTCCTTCCACGCCGCCGTCTGGGCGGGCACGGTGGTGGTGCTCGCGCACGTCCTGCCCGCCTGGCCGACCGCGATCGCGGGAGCGGCCGTGCTGGCGCTGGTGTCCTGGGCCCGGGTACGCCTCACGCACCACACCTGGCCCCAGGTGGTGGCCGGGGCGGTGACCGGCACGCTGGCGACCTTGCTGACGCTGCTGGCCTTCGGGGTGGAATAGCGGGCTCGCCGCCGGGGTTCTGCCGGACATGGACGCCACAAACCGTGGCCGGGTACGCGTAGAGCCCACGGCCAAACGTGTGAGGACCTATCTCGATGGCCGGGTGGTGGCCGACACCACCTCAGCCCTGCTGGTGTGGGAGGTTCCGTACTATCCGACGTACTACATCCCGCTGGAGGACGTGGACGAGTCCGCGCTGAAGGCGACCGGGGCCGTCAAGCACTCCCCGAGCCGGGGGGACGCCGAGGTCCACACCGTCGCCTCGGGGACGGCCGAGGCCGCCGACGCGGCCCTGGTCTACCGGGACTCGCCGCTGGAGCAGATCCGCGGGCACGTGCGTTTCCAGTGGGAGGCCATGGACGCCTGGTTCGAGGAGGACGAGGAGGTGTTCGTGCACCCGCGTGACCCGTACACGCGGGTCGACATCCTGGCCAGCAACCGGCACGTGCGGGTCGAGGTCGACGGCGTCACCGTGGCCGACTCGCACAGCCCGCGCATCCTCTTCGAGACCGGGCTGCCCGCCCGTTACTACCTGCCCAAGACGGACGTACGGCTCGACCTGCTCGAAGGCACCGACACCACGACCTCCTGCCCGTACAAGGGGACGGCGGAATACTGGTCGGTCAACGGCGGCAAGGACCTGGCCTGGTCCTACCGGACGCCGCTGCCGGAGAGCCAGAAGGTGGCCGGCCTGATCGCCTTCTACAACGAGAAACTCGACATCTACGTGGACGGCGAGCTCCAGGAGCGCCCGAAGACCAAGTTCTCCTGAAACGGCGCGGGCCCCGGCTGGTCAGGCGGGGCGTAGGGTGGCCGCCTCGGCGACCAGCCCGCTGATCAGCATGTCGAGGGCATGCTCGAAGTCGGCCGCCGGCCGCACGCCCTGCTCCCGGGTCATCCGCAGCAGCCTGCTGAAGTGCGGGAGCCGGTCGGGGTCCATCTCGCGGATGTACGCGCTGACGTTCGCCGCGCCCGCGTGCTGCTGCTGTCCACCGGTGAACCCGCCGGTGGACAGCAGCAGCGACCCCATCACCAGGGAGTTCACCGCGCCCAGCGCCCGCCACGCGCCCAGGTCGTCGAACCCGGCCTCGAACAGCGCCCCCACCAGGCCGTCGATGGGCTCCAGCGCCCGGGCCGAGGTCGGGTTGGACTGGTCGGTGGCCAGCGCCAGCGGCACCACCGGATGGCGGCTGAACGCCTGATACATGGCCAGCGCCGCCGCGCGCACCTGCTCCTGCCAGGGCAGCGCCGGATCCGGCCGCTCGACCTGGCTGAACACCCGCTCGGCGATGCCGTCGAGGATGTCCGCCTTGTTCGAGACGTGGTTGTAGAGCGACATCGCCTCGACGCCGAGCGACTTCGCCAGCCGCCGCATGGACAGCCCTTCCAGGCCCTCCCGGTCGGCCAGCTCAAGGGCCGCGTCCAGGACCCTCTCCCTGTTCAGCGGCTCCCGTCGTGTCATGCGTGCCCCTTCCTCGCCGTTTGACAAAGCTTACGGTGTACGTGTTCTACTTACGGCGTACACATACGATGTAAGTAGGCGGGGAGGACGGAAGATGGCGGTGGATGTGATCGTCGTGGGCGGCGGGCCGGTCGGGCTGCTGCTGGCGTGCGAGCTCAGGCTGGCGGGCGCCGGCGTGCTGGTCCTGGAGGCGGCCACGGGCGGGCAGCGCCGGACGCGGAGCCTCGGCCTGCGCTCGCTCAACGAGCGGACGGTGCAGTCCCTGGCGTTGCGCGGGCTGGCCGAGCCGCTGGCCGCCGAGCAGTGGGCCATGCTCGACGAGCTGGCCGGGCGCCCCGGGCCCGCGGGGGCCGACGTGGTGGCGCTGATGCTGGAGCTGCTCAGGAAGGGCCAGGTCAAGGGGCACTTCAGCGGCCTGCCGCTGCTGAGCGAGGCCGGGACCGCGCAGTACCTCATGCTCAGGCAGGACCGGCTGGAGAGCATCCTGGCTGCGCGGGCCGCCGAGCTGGGGGTGCCGGTCTGGGAGGGCTGCACGGTGGTGGACGTCGCCGAGGAGCCCGCGGCGGACTTCGGTGGTGAGCCCGTGGCGGGTGTCGTGGCCACGCTCGCCGACGGGCGGGTCGTGCGCGGGGCGTACCTCGTGGGGTGTGACGGCGGGCGGAGCGTGGTGCGCAAGCGGTCAGGGTTCGCGTTCGAGGGGACGCCGGCGACCATGACGGGGCGGACCGCGGTGGCCGAGCTGGCCGACCCCGCGGCCGTCACGTCCTCCCTGCGCGGCCCCGGCGGGCTGGTGAACCTGTCGCTGGTGCCCGGAGAGGTCGCCACCATCGAGTTCGACGGCGGGCCCGCCGAGGACAGGGACGCGCCGATGACGGCCGAGGAGCTGGGGGCCAGCCTGCGGCGCGTGACGGGGCGGGAGGTGGTCGTGGACCGGCTGGAGACCGGCATCCGCTACAGCGACAACACCCGGCACGCGGACACGTACCGGAAGGGGCGGGCCTTGCTGGCGGGGGACGCGGCGCACGTGCACTCGCCCATCGGCGGGCAGGGGCTCAACCTGGGCCTGCAGGACGCGCTCAACCTGGGGTGGAAGCTGGCGCTGGTGGCACGCGGCCTGGCGCCGGAGAGCCTGCTGGACACCTACACCGCCGAGCGGCACCCGGTGGCGGCCAGAGTGCTGCGCAACACGCGGGCGCAGGTGGCGCTGATGCGGCCGGGGGCGCAGGTGGAGGCGTTGCGCGAGGTGCTGGCGGAGGTGCTGGAACTGCCCGAGGCCAAGCGGCACTTCACGGGGATGGCCGACGGGACGGAGACCGACTACGCGCCCGGCTCGGCCGACCCCCGCGTCGGCCGTTTCGTCCCGCCGCTGGACCTGCTCGACACGGACCTGCTCGACACGGACCTGCTCGACACGGGTCTGTCCGACACGGGTCTGCTCGAAACAGGCCAGGTCGGAGAGGCCCGGACCGCGAGAGGCCGGCTCAGCGGGGCCACAGAGGCGCTGGGCGACGGGCGGGGGCTCGTGGTGGACCTGTCAGGCGCGCCCGGCATCGAGGGGCTCCTGGCGGCCATGAAGGGCCACCGCGACCGCGTGCGCCTGACCCGCGCCGCCCTGCCCGCCGATGTCCCTGTGCCTGGCGGTGTGCCTGCGCCTGGCGGTGTTCCGGTGGCCGCCGGTGGTGGCGGTGCGGTGGCGGGTGGGGCGAGCGTGCTGCTGGTGCGCCCCGACGGGTACGTCGCCTGGGCGGGTGAGCGCGACGGGCTGCCCGAGGCGCTCACCACCTGGTTCGGCCCGGCCGGGACGCGGCTCGTCAGGTGAGCAGGCGGGCGAGGACGCGGGTGCCGAACTCCAGGCCCTCCACCGGCACCCGCTCGTCCTTGCCGTGGAACATGCCGAAGTAGTCCAGGTCGGGCCGGAGCATGAGCGGCGCGAAGCCGTAGCCCTCGATGCCGATCCGGGCGAACGACTTGGCGTCCGTGCCGCCGGCCATCACGTACGGGACCGGCCGCGCCTCCGGATCCTCGGCCACCAGGGCGGTGGCCAGCTCGTCGAAGAACGGCGACGGGTACGGCGTGGCGGGCGCGTCCTCCAGGTTGACGAACTCCCGGGTGATCTTGGGCCCGAGCAGCTCGTCGATCGTGGCCAGGAACTCCTCCTGCAGCCCCGGCAGGTAGCGCCCGTCCACGTGCGCCCCGGCGGAGGACGGCACCACGTTCACCTTGTAACCGGCCTCCAGCATCGTCGGGTTGGCCGAGTTGCGGATCTGGCCCCTGAACAGGCTGCCCAGCGGGCCGAGCCGCGCCGCCTCCGCGTCCAGGCGGTCCAGGTCGATCGGCTGCCCGGTGATCTCCGACAGGCTGTCCAGCAGGGCCGCGACCGGCGGCGTCAGGCGTACCGGCCACTGGTGGGAGGCCACCCGCGACAGCGCGTGCGCCAGCGTCGCGACCGGGTTGTCCACGGCGGGACGCGAGCCGTGGCCCGCCACGCCGTGCGCGGTCACCTTCATCCAGGCGGTGCCGCGCTCGCCCACCGCGATCGGGTAGACCCGGTGCCCGTTCGAGGCCACGCTGAAGCCGCCCGACTCGCTGATCGCCTCCGTCACCCCGTCGAACAGCTCCCGGTGCTGGGTGACCGCGTGCCGCGAGCCGAAATCGCCGGTCGCCTCCTCGTCCGCCAGGAACGCCAGCACCAGGTCGCGCTTCGGCCGCACGCCCCGCGCCGCCAGATCGAGCACGGTGGCCAGGGTCATCGCGCACGAGCCCTTCATGTCGACCGCGCCGCGCCCGTACACGCAGCCGTCCACGATCTCCCCGGAGAACGGGTGCATCCGCCACTCGGCCGGGTCGGCGGGCACCACGTCGAGGTGGCCGTGCACGAGCAGCGCATCCGAGGAGTCGCCGTCGATCCTGGCCACGACGGTCGTCCGCCTGGGCGCCGACTCGAACACCACCGGCTCCAGCCCGGCGTCAGCCAGCAGCGTGGCCACGTATTCGGCCGCCGGGCGCTCACCCGAGCCGGGGTTGGTGGTGTCGAACCTGATCAGATCCGAGCAGATCTCGGCAACGCTCCTCACGATCTTCCCTTCAAGGTCAAAGGTGGTACGTCGGGCGTCTCCATGCCGAAGATCAGCCCGTAGAAGGCCAGCTCGGCCTCCAGTACCGCGACGATGGTCTCCTCCCGGCGCCAGCCGTGCTGCTCCCCGGGGAAGGTGAGCAAGGCCCACTCTTTGCCATGTTTGTCCAGCTCGGCGGTGAACCGCTCGGCCTGGCTCACGTCCACGATGGCGTCCTCCAGGCCGTGCAGCATCAGGCAGGGGCCGGAGGCGCGGGAGGCGTTGAGGAGCGGGGAGCGCTCGGTGTAACGCTGCCGCGTCTCGGGCAGCGGGCCCACCAGGCCGTCCAGGTAGCGGGACTCGAAGTCGTGCGTCTCGGCGGCCCAGCTCTCCGGGTCGGTGATCGCGTAGTGCGCGACCCCGCCCGCGAACACGTCGCTGTGCACGAGCGCGGCCACCGTGGTCCAGCCGCCCGCGCTGCCGCCCCGGACGGCGAGCCTGGCGGCGTCGGCCCGGCCCAGCTCGACCAGGCCGCGGGCCACCTTGGCGCAGTCCTGCACGTCCACCACACCCCACTGGTGGCGCAGCCGCTCGCGGTAGGCCCGGCCGTAGCCGGTCGACCCGCCGTAGTTCACCACGGCCACGCCCAGCCCCCTGCTGGTGAAGTAGGCGATCTCCAGGTCGAGCGTGATCGGCAGGTTGCCGGTGGGGCCGCCGTGCACGAAGATCACGTACGGGGCCGGGCCGCCCGGCGCCTGGGCCGGGGGATACAGGTGCGCGTGCACGCCCTCGATCGTCACGGCCTCCGGAGTGGGCAGCAGGTCGCGCGCGGGCAGCGGCTTCGGCGCCGACACCACCTCGTACGCGCCGCCGGCGAGGTCCACGAGCGCCACCTCCAGCGGCGTGTACGGCGTCGCCCGCACGGCTGCCGCCTTCCCGCCCGCCACCGGCCCCGCGACCGACACGGTCGAGGACCAGTACGTGGGCCCGTCCGAGCCGCCGCCGACCTCCCGCAGGTCGCCCGAGTCCGGGTCCAGCACGGCCAGGCGGCGGTGGTCGGGGGAGCCGTACACGACGACCAGGGCGCCGTCGTCCGCGACGGCCAGGCAGGCCAGGCCGGGCTTCCACATCGCGGCGCCGAACTCCAGCTCCACCGGGGTGAGGTTGCGCCCGGGCGAGCCGTCCAGGGGGATCAGGTGGACGTTCCACCAGCCGGTGGGGTCGCTCACCGCGTACAGGGTGGCGTCGTCGCGCCACTCGGCCTGGACCACCGACTCGGCGGGCCCGCCCGCGACCACCCGGTACGGGCCCGCGGTGCCGTCCGCCTCCAGCGGGGCCACGCACAGCTCGGTGCTGTCCCAGGGCATGTTCGGGTGGTTCCAGCCGATCCAGGCGACCTGGCGGCCGCCGGGGGAGACACGGGGGTTCATCAGGAAGTGCTGGGCCCTGGCGACGACCCTGACCGGGCCGCCGTCCAGCGGCACCGCCACCAGGTCACGCACGTCGTCCGTCTCGCGGACCGCCCACACCTCGTCCCGGCCCGGCGGCAGGTACAGGTCCCCGTAACGGGCGGCGCCGGCGGGGGTGAGCGGCACCGGGTCGCCGCCGTCGAGGCGGTAGAGGCGCTGGTCGGCCCAGTTGGTGAAGACGAGGCCGGCGCCGGGCAGCGGCCGCCAGGAGCGGCCGCCGTACTCCTGCAGCCGGTTGCGCGCGTTCCAGCCGGGAGGCAGGGCGTCGGTACGCGTGCCGTCCGGCAGGCGGCGCACCACACAGCGCCTGCCACCCTCATGCGGGCGCGGCTCGTCCCACCAGACCTCGACACCGGAGGGCGTGGCCACCGCCTCCACCCACTGGGGGCCTCCGTCGGTACGCGCCACGTCGATCGGTCTAATGCTCATCAACTCACCAATTGCCGTTGGTACAGGAAGGAAGCGGATGCTCGGGCGGATGCAGGATGTACGCGATCCCCCCGCTGCCCGAGCCCCTGAGCCACACGTGCTCTAACGCCGCCCGCGGATAGACCCGGCGCACCTCGGCCTCCCCTGGCGCCGCTGGGTCGTTCACCACGACGTCGCCCCCGGCGGTGAAGCCGGTGACCACCAGGATGTGCCCGTCGGTCGAGTAGCAGGACCCGGGCAGCTCGTACGCCTTGAACGACTGCGACGTGATGACCGGGATCCCGGCCCGTACGAACAGCTCCAGCTCCGTCGCCGACCGCAGCCGCGTCACGAACCCGGCCAGCCCGTACCGTCCCGCGTACGCCACGCCGAAGGGCCAGTTGCCGGTGCCCTGGTAGCTCTCGTCGTAGGTGCCGCGGGCGGCGTGGTCCACGCCCGGCGCGGGATCGCCGGCGCCCACCCAGGCCAGCTCCGCGGGCGCCGGGCCGCGGCCCCAGAAGCCGAGCACCATGGCCACCGAGGCGGGGCCGCACCAGTTGGCGCCCCCGCCGTCGTAGCGCGGGTGGTGCCCGGCGTGCGCGTGCTGCGAGAGCCGGGGCACGGCCAGCTCCACCGGTCCCTCCCCGCCGGGGGTGCTCGGTGTGACCGGGTGCCGGGGCACCGCCGAGGCCATCACGCCCAGGCCGGTCACGCGGGCGCCCGCGCCGTGCCGGACGACCTGTACCTGGTAGGTCACCACCGGCCGCCTGGCCACGAACGTGTCCACTGCCACGTCTCCATCCTCGTCGCCCTGCCCGGGCACCGAGGTGCGGGGGTCACCCTGCTCGGACCAGCGGCCCATGACGAACCACTTGGTGCGCCCGCCCGTCGCCGTCGTGGCCCGCAGCGCGACCTCGATCCAGGAGCCGGGCGCGGTGCGCGCCGTCCATGAAGGCACGAGCTGGGTGGCGGCGAATCCGATCGGCCGTTCCTCGCTCGTCCACCGCCCGTCCACGGCCGGCCCGGCGGGGACGGCGAAGCGGGCGAAAGCGACGCGGGCGAGATCGACGGTGAGCACCGGCACCATTGTGGTTTCGTCCTGCATGTCGCACATCGGATGGTTTACGTAGGAGCGTGATTGTGTCGGTGCCGATCTTTGTGGTCGCGGCATGACTCCCGCGACTCAGGCGTACACCTACGCCGGTCCCTCGACGCTCGCCGACGGCAGGCCCGGCCTGTCGGCTGACCTCGGTGGCGCCGTGCTCGACCGCGGTCGCGGCCGGGTTCGGCCTGCGGGCCGAGCCTCCCGCGCCCGGCCCGGCGGGTCAGAGGTACAGGCCCGTGGACTCCTCGCCCGGGGCCGGGGTGGTGAGCTCGCGGCCCGCGCGCAGCGCGTAGAGCTGGGCGAGGGTCGCGCCCGTGGGGCCGACGCCCTCGGAGGTGCCGAGCCAGGCCACGGACTCGTCCCTGGTCAGGGGGCCGACCTCCACCTGGGCCAGGCAGCGGCCCGGCCGCACGACCGCCGGGTGGAGGCGGGTGAGGTCCTCGTTGGTGGTGATCGCCACCAGGACGTCGCGGCCCTGGCCGAGCAGCCCGTCCGTCAGGTTGAGCAGCCGGGACAGGCCCTGGCCCGCCTGGGCCTTGGCGCCCGCGCTGATCAGCTCGTCGCAGTCCTCCAGCACCAGCAGCCGCCACCGCGGCGTGTCCTCGTCCTCGGTGTCGTAGCCGACGGCCACCTCCATCAGGTAGCCGGGCTCGTCGAACAGCCGCTCGGGATCGAGCACGCAGTCCACCTGGCACCACTCCTTCCACTGCCTGGCCAGGGTGCGCAGCAGCGTGGTCTTGCCGGTGCCCGGCTGGCCGTGCAGGAGGACGAGGCGGCCGTTCACGTCGTCAGGGGTGATCGCCATCAGCCGGTCGAGCGCCGGACGGACCTTCGCCGAGTAGTTGGCGCTGACCTCGGTCCAGGGTGGTGCCGTGATCGGCTTCTCCGAGCGGGTGCCGCCGTGCATGCCGCGCCACCAGAACCCCATCTCGACGTGGTCGGCCTCCGGCATGGGCTCTTCCGCGCCGTCGATGCTCTCCGTGAGGACGGACTTGGCCAGGTCCTCGTCCACGGCCGTGACGCTGACGGTGGCGGTGCGGTTGCGGTGGCGTACGACGCACAGGGTCCAGCCCTCACCGCAGATCAGCCGCGACTCGGTGCCGTCCTCGACCCGCGCGGTGCGCATCACGCGCCCGCCGGCGGGGCTCAGCATCGCGTCAGGGCGTACGCGTGCCAGATGGGCCAGGCGTGACCACGGCTGGGCTCCCGTCGCGAACGGCGACAGCGCCATGGCGTCGATGACGTCGATGGCGGAGTCGGAGTCGTCGATCCAGATGTTCATGGGGAGCTCAGAGGAGTCCCGACTGGGGTACGGCACCTCCCTGATCACAGACATAAGGCCAATGATCTACTTCAGGGCGTCGGATGTCGAAGGGTTTTGGTCGGGAAAATCGCGGCGCGGCGGGGATCAGCTCTTCTTGAGGGTGCCGGTCTGAGAGTCGATGTCCCGGCCGGGGACGTCCCGCCAGAGGTAGACGAGCGTGTCGTCCTTCAGGGTCAGCCAGATGGTGCCGGGCACGCAGCCTCCCTCGATCTCGGTCAGTGAGAAGGTCAGCCTGTCCGGCTCCACTCCGGTCAGGGCGATGGTGGCCTTGCAGTCGCTGGTGGAGTCCTCCTCGGACCAGGACGCGGTGGACTCCCCCTCATTGAGCTCCACCGCGTTCTCGGCGCCGTCGGTGTCCAGGGGGTTGGCGGTCTTGGTATGCCCGGACCAGTCTCCCCCGAAGGCGGCCGGGATCTTCAGGTCACCGCCCGCGGAGGCGGTGGGCCCGGTGGGGGAGGGCGTCGCCGTGACGGTCACGGGTGGTGCCTCGGTGGGTGTCCCGGCCGTCGTCCCGGCCGGTGTCGCGGACACGGACAGGCTCTGCGGCGGGGGCACCGACAGGGTCGGGGTGCCGCGTCCCGTGATCGGGGCACGGCCGAGGTAGAGGACCGTGGCGCCCGCCGCCAGGGCCACCACCGCCGCCACCGCGCCGACGAGCAGCCCTCGCCCGCGCGGGCGCGCCGGCGTCTGGGTGGTCACCCCCGCGTGCTGCGGCCCCGTGGGACCCTCCCCCGGCGCCGGCCCGCCGGGGCCGGGTTGTGAGGGCGGGCCGCCGGACGGGGTTCCGGTTTCCCCGGGGATGGGCCGCGAAGGCGGTCCGGCGGGCGGGGATCCGGCGGGGGCGGCGGGTGGGGGCGGGGTGGCCTGGGGTGCGGGCGTGTTGGGGTTGAGCAGGGCGACGATCAGTTGCTGGGCGGTCGGGCGCCGTGCCGGGTCCTTGGACAGGGCGGCCCCGAGCTGGGCGCGCAGGCGCGGCGGCAGGGCCGACAGGTCCGGCTCCGCGTGCAGCACCCGGTGCAGCACCGCGGGCACGGTGTCGGCCCCGAACGGGCTCACGCCCGTCGCCGCGTACACCATCGAGGCCGCCCAGGCGAACACGTCGGAGGCGGGCGAGGCGGGCGAGCCGCCGATCTGCTCCGGCGCCAGATAGGCCGGCGTGCCGATCAGCCCGGACGTCATCGTCGCCGCCGCCTCGGCCCTGGCGATGCCGAAGTCCACCACCCGGGGCCCGTCGGGGCCGAGCAGCACGTTGGCCGGCTTGAAGTCGCGGTGCACGATCCCGGCCGCGTGGATGGCCCCGAGCGCCGTGGCCGTGCCGACCGCCAGCCGCTCAAGGTCGCCACCGCGCAGCGGGCCGCGCCCGCGGACCCGGTCGGCCAGCGACGGGCCATCGACGAATTCGCTCACCACGTACGGGCGCGGCCCGTCGGTCGAGACGCCGAGCACCCGCGCCGTGCAGAAGGACGCGATGCTCTCCAGCGCCTGCAGCTCCCGCGCCAGCCTGGCCCGCGTCTCCTGGTCACCCGTGCTCAGCAGCTTGATCGCGACCGGCTCGCCGTCGGAGGAGTGGGCGAGGTAGACCACGCCCTGCCCGCCCTCGCCGAGCCGGCCGGCCAGCCGGAAGGCGCCCAGCGACGCCGGGTCGTCAGCAGTCAGGGGGGTCGCCATGGCCGATACGTTACCGGTCGCCCTGCGGAACCGAAGATCCACCGGTACCTTGTACCGCTGGGATAAATCACTCCTTAAACGGAGGTATCGGGGAAGTGTCGAAGGTCACGGTCCGCGAAAGAATGCGGTACTGGTTCGACAACACCATGTCCAGGGGGACGGCGTCGCTGATCGGCTGGCTGGCGTTGGCGTCGGTGGCGTTGATCGTGGTGGTGGCGTCGCTGACCCTCTGGCTGGCGCCGAACGAGCCGGACGGCGTGACAGGTGCGGGGCATGTGCTCTGGATCGCGCTCATGCACGCCTTCAGCCCGGCCAAGATCTCCAGCGACCGGGGCTCCATCGCGTACATGGCCGTGATGTTCGCCGGGTCGCTCGGCGGGCTCTTCATCGTCAGCCTGCTCGTCGGCCTGCTGTCCAACGGGCTCAAGGAGAAGGTGGACCGGCTGCGCCGAGGGCGCTCCAAGGTCGTCGAGTCCGGCCACACGGTGGTGCTCGGCTGGTCGGACCAGATCTTCACGATCGTGGCCGAGCTGGTCAAGGCGCACGCCAGCCAGCGGAGCTCGGCCATCGCCATCCTCGCCGAGCGCGACAAGCTGGAGATGGAGGAGGAAATCCGCGAGCACGTGGGCGACCTCGGCAGGACGCGGGTCGTCTGCCGCACCGGGCGTCCCACCGAGCCGCACGACCTCGCGCTGATGAACCTGACCGCGGCCAACTCCGTCGTGGTGCTCTCGCCCGACAGGGAGGACCCGGACGCGCACGTCATCAAGATCCTGCTGGCCCTGGCCAAGCGCGAGGGCTCCCACCCGCCGGTGGTCGCCGGGCTCACCTCCAGCCGCAACATCGCCGCCGCCCGCCTGGCCGGCGGCACCGACGTGCACCTGGTCGACTCCGACGACACGGCCTCCAGGCTGATCGTGCAGTCCTCGCGGCAGTCCGGCATGTCCGTGGTCTGCATGGACCTGCTGAACTTCGACGGCGGCGAGATCTACCTGCGCACTCCGAAGAAGACCGTCGGCATGACGTACGGCGACGCGCTGCACGCCTACCAGACGGCCTCCGTGATCGGCCTGCGCCGCCCGTCCGGCGTCGTGCTCAACCCGCCCATGGACACCGTCATCGCGGCCGAGGACGAGGTCATCGTCATCGCGCACGACGACTCCCACATCAGCCTGGCGGCCGGCATGCCCTCCGTGGACGAGTCCGTCATCGTCATGGCGCCCGCCACGCCCATCGAGCCGGAGCGCACGCTCCTGCTCAACTGGAACGGCCGGGCCGAGCAGATCGTGCGCTACCTGGACGGGTACGTCGCCCCCGGCTCGGTGCTGGAGGTCGCCGCCGACCACCCCAACGCGGGCACCGGCCTGGCGGGACTGCGCAACCTCACCGTGAACGTCAAGGACTGCGACACCACCGACCGCTACGCCCTGGAGTCCCTCGGCGTCGGCCTCTTCCAGCACGTCATCGTGCTGTCCGACGACCGCTTCGACCCGCACCACTCCGACACGCGTACGCTGATGACGCTGCTGCAGCTCCGCGACATGCAGAGCACGCTGGGCGAGCACTACTCGATCGTCAGCGAGATGCACGACGAGAACAACCGGGCCCTGGCCGAGGTAACCGAGGCCGACGACATCGTGATCAGCGACACCGTCATCGGCCTGCTCCTCGCCCAGCTCGCCGAGAACCGCCACCTCGCCGACGTGTTCGCCTACCTGTTCGACTCGCGCGGGTCCGAGATCTACCCGCGCCCGGCCGCCTCGTACGTCAAGGCGGGCACGCAGGTGACGTTCTCCACGGTCGTGGAGGCCGCCCGGCGCAGGGGCGAGACCGCCATCGGCTACCGCAACGCCCAGGCCAGGAACGACCCTCCGCACTATGGCATCGTCCTCAACCCCGCCAAGGCGGAGCCCATCGTGCTGGACGAGACGGACTCGGTGATCGTCCTCGCCGAGAGCTGAATGCGTGGGTTGCCGGATCAGTTAGCGTTTGCCCGTGAGGACCATCGACTGGGTCGACGGCGCCGTCGAGCTCGTGGACCAGACTCTGCTGCCCGACAAGTGCGTGATGGTGCGCGTCCACACCGTCGGGGCGCTCGTGGACGCCATCCGGCGGCTGGCCGTGCGCGGCGCGCCCGCGCTCGGCGTGGCGGGGGCGCTCGGGGTGGTGCTCGCCGACGGTGACCCCGCCGCGATCGCCGCGCTCCGCGCCGCCCGGCCCACCGCCGTCAACCTCGCATGGGGCGTCGACCAGGCCGCCGCGCACCTGTCCGAGGGCCGTGAGGCGGTGCTGGCCGCCGCCCTGCGCGTGCGCGACGACGACATCGCCGCCTGCCGGGCCATGGGCGAGCGCGGGGCCGGCCTGCTCGAAGGCGACCGGCTGCGGATCATGACCGTGTGCAACACCGGCGGGCTCGCCGCCGTGGAACGCGGGACCGCGCTCGGCGTCGTCCAGACGCTGCACGAGCGGGGGCGGCTGGCCGAGGTGCTCGCCCTGGAGACCCGCCCGCTGCTCCAGGGCGCCCGGCTGACCACCTGGGAGCTGGTCAGGATGGGCGCGCCGCACCGGCTCATCGCCGACTCCGCCGGGCCGTACCTGCTGGCCAAGGGGGAGGTCGACGCGGTGCTCATCGGCGCGGACCGGATCGCCGCCAACGGCGACACCGCCAACAAGATCGGCTCGTACGCGCTCGCGCTCGGCGCCGAACGCGCCGGGGTGCCGTTCGTGGTGGTGGCGCCCGAGTCCACGATCGACCCGGCCACCCCGTCCGGCGAGCACATCGAGATCGAGGACCGGGGCGCGGAGGAGATCATCTCCATCAGGGGGACGCGGCTGGCCCCCGAGGGCACCCGGGCGCTGAACCCGGCCTTCGACGTGACCCCGCACGACCTGATCACCGCGATCGTGACGGACCAGCGGGTGATCAGGCCCTGAGAGGTCCCAACGCGATGAGCGTCGATCTGCCGCCGGCCGGCCCGGTCGGATGGGAGGCCTGCGAGCGCAACGGCTTCGTCCGCGAGGGCGTGCTGCGCCCCTCGGCCCGGGTGATGGGCGGGTTTCTGGACGAGGTGCTGCTCGGGCTTCTCGTCCAGGACTGGAAGCCGGACTCGAAGGGCCAGGCTGCCGCCCGACTGGGCAAGGGGGGCCGCGGAGCGCCGCATGGACGGGCCGTGGGCCAGGACGGCTCATTGCGTTTGGACGGCCAACAGTAAAATCCCCGGATCCGGGGGACCGATCGGTGTTCGGCGCGTTACGCTCAGTGTTCACGATATCTACCCCCGGAGATCACCGTGGCCATTGACCTGGTGTTACGGCATGACTGGAACGCCCGTTCGCCGCGCGGCGACCACACACAGCTCGATTCCACCAAGGGCGTCAAGGTCCATTACACGGGCGGCAGGGTGGACCCGGACATCGTCTCCGACCACAAGGGCTGCGTGGCCCTGGTGCGGTCCATCCAGGCGCACCACATGGACACCAACGGCTGGATCGACATCGCCTACTCGTTCGTCGCCTGCCCGCACCGGATGGTGTTCGAGGGGCGCGGGCTGCACCATCTGCCCGCCGCCAACGGCCCGGGGCTCAACGCGGGCCACTACGCCGTGCTCGGGCTGGTCGGCAACGCCGGGCTGGTCGAGCCCCCCGACGAGCTGCTGCACGCCATCCTCGACGCCATCCGGCACGCGCGCGAGCACGGCCAGGCCGGAAAGGAGATCAAGGGCCACCAGGACGGATACGCGACCGACTGCCCCGGCGAGCCTCTCTACACCTGGGTCAGGCGGGGCGCGCCCCGGCCGGGCGGCGGCGGCCCGTCACCGGACACCCCCACGGCCCCGCCCCCGCCCTTCCCCGGCCGGTTGCTGCGATACCCGCCGGTGACGTACGGGGAGGACGTACGCATGTGGCAGCGTCAGATGCGGACGCGCGGCTGGGAACTGGCGGTGGACGGCGCGTACGGGAGCCGGTCGCGTGAGGTGTGCCGGCGCTTCCAGCGGCAGCAGGACGTGCCCGACGACGGGATCGTGGGGCCGCTCACCTGGCGACTGACCTGGGACGCCCTGGACTGACCCCACCCGGTTACGGTGTTCGGCGCGATCCGACCTACTATCCCAATCATGGAACTGGCAGCGGGTTTCGCGTCCATCAATCGAGACGACTGGCGCGCGCTGGCGGTCGAGGTGCTGCGCCGGTCCGGGGTCGAGGCGGACTCGCCGGAGGAGGCGCTGTCCGGCGCCACCTACGACGGGACGACGATCGCCCCACTCTACGACCTGGACGACCTGCCGGGTGATACCGGCCTGCCCGGGGCCTACCCGTTCCTGCGGGGAGCCCGGGCGGTCGCCGGGTGGGACGTGCGCCAGCGGCACGCCGTGCCCGACCCCGCCGCGGTGCTGGCCGACCTGGAGGGCGGCGCCACCTCGCTGTGGCTGGTCGTCGGGGCCGGGGCCATCCCGGTGGAGTCGCTGGGCGCGGTGCTCAAGGACGTCTACCTCGACCTGGCCCCCGTCGTGCTGGAGGCCGGGGCACTGGCCGGTGAGGCCGCCGAGGTCCTGTTCGCCCTGGCCGCCGAGCGCGGCGTCGCGCCCCGCGGCAACCTGGGCGCCTCCGGTGCCCCCGGGCTGGAGCTGGCCGCCCGCTGCGTCGCCGGCTTCCCCGGGCTGCGGGCCGTCACCGTGGACGCCACCCCGTACCACGACGCCGGCGGCGGCGACGCCGACGAGCTGGGCTGCTCGATCGCGCGGGGCGTCGCCGAGCTGCGGGTGCTCACCGGCGGCGGGCTCACCGTGGCACAGGCGCTGGAACAGATCGACTTCCGGTACGCCGCCACCGACGACCAGTTCGCCACCATCGCCAAGCTGCGGGCCGCGCGCCGGTTGTGGGCCAGGGTCGCCGAGGTGTGCGGGGCGGCCGAGCACGGGGCGCAGCGGCAGCACGCCGTCACCAGCTCGGCCATGATGACCGCCCGCGACCCCTGGGTCAACCTGCTCCGCACCGCCGTGGCCTGCTTCGCCGCCGGGGTGGGCGGGGCCGAGGCGGTCACCGTGCAGCCGTTCGACGCCTGCCTCGGGCCGCCCGACGCCTTCTCCCGCCGCATCGCCCGCAACACACAGTCGCTCCTGCTGGAGGAGTCCGGGCTGGGGCGGGTCATCGACCCCGCCGGCGGCTCCTACTACGCCGAGCGCCGCACCGCCGAGCTGGCCGAGCGGGCCTGGGCCTGGTTCCAGGAGATCGAGGCCGCCGGGGGGATCGGGGCGGCCGCCGGGCTGGTGTCCGAGCGGCTGGCCGCCACCCGCGCCCGCCGCGACGCCGACATCGCCCACCGGCGCTTCCCGATCACGGGCGTGAGCGAGTTCCCGGACATCCACGAGAGCCCCCTCCGCCGCCCGCCCACCGCCGCTACCGCTGGGCCCGCCTTTGAGCCCGCCGCCGGGCCCGGTGCCGCTCCGGCCGCCGCTGCCCCGGACGCCGCCGCGGGCGGGTTGCCGAAGGTGCGGTACGCGCGGGCGTTCGAGGAGCTGCGGGACCTCGCCGACGCCCGGCCCGAGCGGCCCAAGGTGTTCCTGGCCACCATCGGCCCGCCGGCCGCCTACACGGCCAGGGCGGCGTTCGCGGCCAACCTGTTCGGGGCGGGCGGTCTGGACACCGAGACCGCGGGGCCGGGCACCGACCCCGAGCAGATCGCCACCGCCTTCGCCGTCAGCGGCTCCCGCGTCGCCTGTTTGTGCTCCACCGACAAGCTGTATGCCCAGCACGCCGCCGCCGTGGCCACCGCGCTGGTCCGGGCGGGCGCGCGAAGGGTGTGGCTGGCGGGGAAGGGACAGTACGAAGGCGTGGACGCCAATCTGTACACCGGTTGCGACGCCCTGGCCGTGCTCCGCCAGACCTTCGACGACCTGGAGGTGACCCGATGATCCCGGACTTCTCCGGCATCCCGCTCGACACCCGTCCCGCCAAGGACGCCGAGCCGCCGGCGGGCGAGGTCTGGGAGACCCCCGAGGGCATCGGCGTCAAGCCGCTCTACACGGCCGGCGACCTCGACGGGCTCGACTTCCTGCACACCTATCCGGGCGCGGCCCCTTACCTGCGGGGTCCCTACCCCACGATGTACGTCAACCAGCCCTGGACCATCCGCCAATATGCCGGCTTCTCCACCGCCGAGGACTCCAACGCCTTCTACCGGCGCAACCTGGCGGCCGGGCAGAAGGGCCTGTCGGTGGCGTTCGACCTGGCCACGCATCGGGGATACGACTCCGACCACCCGCGGGTGGCCGGCGACGTGGGCATGGCGGGGGTGGCGATCGACTCGATCTACGACATGCGGCAGCTGTTCGACGGCATCCCGCTCGAGCGCATGTCGGTGTCCATGACCATGAACGGCGCCGTGCTGCCCGTGCTCGCCCTGTACATCGTGGCGGCCGAGGAGCAGGGGGTCGCGCCGGAGGAGCTGGCGGGGACCATCCAGAACGACATCCTCAAGGAGTTCATGGTCCGCAACACCTACATCTATCCGCCCGGGCCGTCGATGCGGATAATCTCGGATATTTTTGCTTATACAAGCGAAAAGATGCCGAAATTTAACTCCATCAGCATTTCTGGCTACCACATCCAGGAAGCCGGGGCCACCTGTGACCTGGAGCTGGCCTACACACTGGCCGACGGGGTGGAATACCTGCGCGCGGGGGTGGCCGCGGGCCTGGACATCGACCGGTTCGCGCCGCGGCTGTCGTTCTTCTGGTGCATCGGCATGAACTTCTTCATGGAGGTCGCCAAGCTCAGGGCCGCGCGGTTGCTGTGGGCCAAGCTTGTGTCCGGATTTAATGCGAAAAACCCGAAATCGCTGAGCCTCCGTACGCACAGTCAGACCTCCGGCTGGTCGCTGACCGCGCAGGACGTGTTCAACAACGTGACCCGCACCTGCGTGGAGGCCATGGCCGCCACCCAGGGTCACACCCAGTCCCTGCACACCAACGCGCTGGACGAGGCGCTCGCCCTGCCCAGCGACTTCTCCGCGCGCATCGCCCGCAACACCCAGCTCCTGCTCCAGCAGGAGTCCGGCACCACCCGGGTGATCGACCCGTGGGGCGGCTCCTACTACGTCGAGCGCCTCACCCACGACCTCGCCGAACGCGCCTGGGCCCACCTCCGCGAGGTCGAGTCCGCCGGCGGCATGGCCAGGGCCATCGAGGCGGGCCTGCCCAAGCTGCGCATCGAGGAGGCGGCCGCCCGTACGCAGGCCCGGATCGACTCCGGCCGCCAGCCCGTCATCGGCGTGAACAAGTACCGCGTGGACATCGACGAGGACATCGAGGTGCTCAAGGTCGACAACAGCGCCGTACGCGCCCGCCAGCTCGACAAGCTGGCCCGGCTGCGGGCCGAGCGCGACGCCGACGCCGTCCGGCGCGCCCTCGACGCGCTCACCAAGGCCGCCGGCGACCCCGCGCCCGGCCTGGAGCACAACCTGCTCGAACTGGCCGTGAACGCCGCCCGGGTCAAGGCGACGGTGGGGGAGATCTCCGAGGCCCTGGAACGGGTGTTCGGGCGGCACGCCGAGCAGGTACGTACCATTTCAGGGGTGTACCGCGACGAGTCAGGACCGGCCGCCAACATCGAGCGCGCCCGCCGAGCCTGCGCCGACTTCGAGCGCGCGCAGGGCCGCCGGCCGCGCATCCTGGTCGCCAAGGTGGGTCAGGACGGGCACGACCGCGGCCAGAAGGTGATCGCCACCGCGTTCGCCGACCTGGGCTTCGACGTGGACGTCGGGCCGCTGTTCCAGACGCCGGAGGAGGTCGCCCGGCAGGCGGTCGAGGCCGACGTGCACGTCGTGGGCGTGTCCTCGCTGGCGGGCGGCCACCTCACGCTCGTGCCCGCGCTGCGCCGGGCGCTGGCCGACCTCGACGCCTCCGACATCATGGTCGTCGTAGGCGGCGTCGTCCCCCCGGGCGACCAGGACGAACTCCTGGCCGCCGGCGCCACCGCGATCTTCCCGCCCGGCACGGTGATCGCCGACGCCGCCCTCGACCTCCTGTCCCGGCTCGGCCACCGGTGAGGCCGGCCGGTCCGGAAGGGGGAGGGGATCCCCGGCGCGCCCGCGCCGAAGTTCGCCAGCACCGTCCCCTTGGCCGGGCGGGATCCGGTGGCGGCCAGCCGGCCCAGCTTGAGCTCGATCGTGCGGCCGCCGGGCTTCGACCAGTCCACGGGGACCCGCAGGGTGGCGCAGCGCATGCCCGTGGTGCCGCCGCCTCCTGGGCAGTCGCCCCAGCTCAGAGTGCCTTCCCCGGCAGCGGCTGTGGCAGGAGACTGGCAGAGGCCACCAGCGTGACCGCCGCGGCCATGGTCCGTGTGATGTTCATGGGCCGAGCCTGCCGTGATCACCCTGCTGATTCGTCATCCTTCGATGGACATCCCCGGCGGCCGTTCGCCGTGAGCCCGGGCGTCAGAGGGTCGTGCTCTCGCACGTGGTGACCGAGATGCTGCGCTGGAGCGCGATGGGGGAGGTGATCCGCAGCGCGACGTCGTGAGGGCCGGCCGTGCTCGTGAGGCTGCGGGGCGCGGTCAGGTAGCGCCGGCCGTTCTCCGGGATGAGCGCCGTGGCGCGCCTGGCGATGGCGCCGTCGACGATCCAGACGTAGGTGAAGGTGAGCGGGCCGCCCGTCCGCTGGACCAGCGCCTGAAGCGTCAGCTCGCCGTCGGCCCAGCAGGCGCCGTTCCTGGTGCCGTTCGCCCGGAGGCTGATGAGCCTGAGCCGTCCGGTCGCGGCGGTGGCGGTCGCCGTGGGTACGGCGCCGGTGGCGTCGTCGGTTCGCGGGGTCGGGACGGTGGTGCGCCCCGGGTCCGGCGACGCGGTGGATGTCGCGGGGGCGTCGGTCTTGGCGGCCACGCTCCTGGTCTTCGGGGTGGGGGTCGTGGGGGTGAGCCACACGATGGCACCGGCCAGGGCCAGCACGGTCACACCCGCCACGGTGATGACGAGCGCGGTCTTCAACCGCCGCCGCCAGGGCCGCGGCCTCGGAGGACGAGACCCGGCCTCGTCCTCGGCCGCCTCCGCGGGGACCGAGGGCGCCGTCATCACCGCGACCGGGGAACCGCCCGGTGTCGCCGCCTCGAACCGGCGCGCGGGCTCGGGGCGTTCGGGCTCGAATCGGGCCACGGGTTCGGGGTGCTCCGGCGATTCGGCCGGGGAGGCCAGGTTGAACAGCGCCTCCATCGGCGCGGTCTCGAACTGCCGGGCCGGTCGCTGCCGGTCCTGGGTCTCGTGCGAGGCCGCGGGCTGGTCCGGGGGTTGTTGGCGGGTGGCGTCCTGGGTGGCCGGAACCTCTGGCCAGACCGGGGGCTGTTCCTGGGTCTCCTGGCCGGAGGCGGGCTGATTCGCGGGTTGCGGGCGGAGGGCGGGGCCGTCGGGGCGTTTGGCCCAGGGGAGGGGACCGCCTGAGGGCTGAGGGCGGTGGGCGGTGTGGTCGGGGGTGAGGTCGGGGAGCTGGTGCCAGTTCGGGGGCGGGGTTTCGGGCCGGGGCATGATGGCGGGTTCGGGTCCGGCGGCGGACCGGTGGCGCAGGGGGGCCGTGAGGCGCAGGAGGACGTCGCGCATCGCGGGGCGGGTGGCCGGGCTCTTGGCGAGGCACGCCAGCACCACCTCGCGCAACGGCGATCCCAGCTCGCCGATCTCCGGCTCTTCGTGCAGGATGCGGTTGATCACCACGGGCAGCGAGTCGTCCCCGAACGGCGGCACCCCCGTGGCCGCGAACACCACCACCGACGCCCACGCGAACACGTCCGCCGGCGCCCCCACCGCCCTGCCCGCGAGCTGCTCGGGCGCCATGTACGCGGGCGTGCCCACGATGGCGCCGGTCGCCTTCACCCCGGAGCCGAGCGCCGCGGCGATGCCGAAGTCCACGACCCGCGGCCCGTCGGCGCCGAGCAGGACGTTCGCCGGTTTGAAGTCCCCGTGGACGACTCCGGCCTGGTGGATGGCGTCCAGCGCGGTCGCCGTCGCCACGGCCAGCCGCCGCAGGTCCGTCCCGCCGCGCGGACCCGCCTGCTGCAGCGAGGGCCCGTCCACGTACTCGGCCACGATGTACGCTCTGCCGCTGGTCGAGGCGTCGAGCACCCGCGCGAGGCAGAAGGGCTCGACCCTCCGCGCCCCGGCGATCGCCTTGACCAGGCGCTCGCTCAGGGTGATCCCCTCATGCAGCACCTTGACGGCGATGGGGGCGCCGTTGCGCGCCTGACCGAGGTAGACGACACCGTGGCCGCCCGCGCCGAGCCGCCCGACCAATCGGTAGGGTCCCGCCGCTGCCGGGTCCCCCTCGCGGAGGGGTTCGACGGTGGGCATGAGGGGAGTGACTCCTGTGACGGCTGAGACAAGAACTCCAGCACCCTACTGGCAAGTGTCACGACTTGTCAGACATTAGGCTGATCAACCGGGAAGAAAAGGGGGAGCAGGCGGATGCACTCGCTGGAGGACTACGTCCAGGGCGTACGGGCCGGGTCACGCACCTGGATCGCCCGCGCGATCACGCTGGTCGAGTCGACCCGGGCGGACCACATCGCCCTGGCACAGCGGCTGCTCGTCGAGCTCACCCCCCTGTCCGGCGACGCGTGCCGGGTGGGGATCTCCGGCGTGCCGGGCGTGGGGAAGTCGACGTTCATCGACGCGCTCGGGACGTCGCTGACCGGCCGGGGGCACAAGGTGGCCGTGCTGGCCGTGGACCCGTCCTCCAGCCGGACGGGCGGCAGCATCCTGGGCGACAAGACCCGGATGTCCCGCCTGTCGGTCGATCCGGCCGCCTTCATCCGCCCGTCCCCGACCTCCGGCACCCTCGGCGGCGTCACCAAGGCGACCAGGGAGGCCATGGTCGTGGTCGAGGCCGCCGGTTTCGACGTCGTGCTGGTCGAGACCGTGGGCGTGGGGCAGTCGGAGACCGCGGTGGCCGACATGGTGGACACGTTCCTGCTGCTCACGCTGGCGCGTACCGGCGACCAACTGCAGGGGATCAAGAAGGGCGTGCTGGAGCTGGCCGACGTCATCGCGGTCAACAAGGCCGACGGCGAGCACGAGCTCCCGGCCAGGAAGGCGGCACGGGAGCTGGCGGGGGCGCTGCGCATGCTGCGGTACGACACCGCGTCCGGCACCGGGCCGCCGCCCGTACTGACCTGCAGCGCGCTCGCCGGCGACGGGCTGGAGCGGGTCTGGCGGCAGGTGCTGGCCCACCGGGAGTCGCTCGACCTCGGCGCCAAGCGGCGCGCGCAGCAGGTGCGGTGGACCTGGACGATGGTGCGGGACCGGCTGCTGGGCGAGCTGCGCGACGACCCCGACGTGGCGGCGATCACGGAGGAGGTGGAGCGCGAGGTGCTCGCCGGACGGCTGCCCCCCGCCCTCGCCGCCGATCGCCTCCTGGCCGCCTTCAAACGCCCCTGACCGTCTCAGCCCGGGGCGGTCTCAAAGCCTCGTGACTCCGGCCGAACGCGGGCGGTGGGGCAGCATCGGAAACCTCCGGATGGAATACCTCCACCCGGGTGGGAAGATTCCGCCTCTACCAGCTCCTCGCCGAGCGGGCGGCGTCGCGAGCCATGTCACGATGGCGCGCAACTACGTGGGGAGGGGCGACATATGTGCGCGGAGTCGACGCTGCCCGAAAAGGTGGCCGGAGCGCTGGAGGAGTACGGCCGGCTGCTGGACGAGCACGGCATCACCTGGGGCGAGCCGGAGATCCACTATGTGAAGTTCTTCGCCAGGCGCAGGGTGCTGCCGCCGGCGTTGTTCGACCGGTTCTGGCAGCTCATCCACCTGTCGGTGACCGAGAGCCATCCGGACGAGCCGCTCGACCAGCTCGCCGCCCGGCTGACCGAGCCGGACTACGACCGGGTGCTGCGTGACACCCTCGACGGTGCGCTGCCGGGGCACCTCGCCGCCCTGCGGGTCACCCCGGACGGGGTCACGCTCGAAGGCGCGCCGCGGACGGTGCTCCTGCCGATGCCACGGGACGCGGACGGCGAACCGGTCAGGTGGGCGAAGGCCGGGCCGCGACGGACGGGCGAGGCGCCGTACGTGCTGCTGACCGACGTCGCCCGGCCCGACGGCCCGCCTTCCGCCCCGCGTCTCGCGGCCTCGTTGCCCGGGCGGGGGGAGGAGCGGATCTCGTTGCTCGTCGACTCCAGCCGCGACAGCCCCTGCCTGGTGTCCATCGACGACACCCAGCGGCGGCTGGCCCCCCACGGCGCCTGGCTGATCCAGGTGGACCACGACAGCACGATCGTCGTCGACGGTGCCCGCGTGCGCCTGGACACCCTCCTGCGGCCCACCCCGGCCGCCCGGCTGCGCCTGCGGGCGGGCATGCCCTGCCGGTGGAGCGTCACGGCGGCCGACGGCGGCGGCTGGTTCCCGCCCGGCACCCCCAACCGCCACGACTACCACGGCCGCCCGTACTTCCACGGCGACGACATCGAGCTGGAGGTCCCCGCGGTCCCCCTGACGATCACCGTGGCCCGGGGCATGGAGTTCGACGAGGAGACGCTGGAGCTCATGCCCGCCCCGGGCCGGGCGCACCTGGTCGGGCTGACCCCGCGACGCCTCTACGACGCCGCCGCCCGCGGCTGGTACGGCGCCGACATGCACGTGCACCTCAACTGGGCGGGCGACGTGGTGGGCGTGCCCGCCGACGCGGCGGCCGCCCAGTACGGCGAGGACCTGCACGTGCTCAACCTGCTGGCCGGCAACGTCTCCGGCCGGCGCGTCTACGACCGCGAGGCGCTGGAGCACTGGACGGACGAGGACCTGCCGTGGTCCGACGCCACGCACGTGGCCAGGATGGGCGTCGAATACCGCAACGACCTGCTCGGCCACGTCTACGCCTTCGCGCCGCGCGCCGCCCCCGGCCGCTACCACACCGGGTTCGCCGGGGACGCGGACTGGCCGCCCAACGCCGACGGCCTGCGGGAGCTGCGCGGCCTCGGGGCGCTCGTCGGCTACAGCCACCCCTTCAGGACGCCGATCGCCGACGGCGACCCGCCCAAGGGCGTCGTGTCGCCCCTGCCGCGCAACTGCGCCGCCCGCGAGCTCGTCGCCGACGCCGCGCTCGGCCTGGTGGACAGCCTCGACGTGCTCACCCACGCCTCGATCCCGTCCACGGCGGCCGTCTACCGGCGGCTGATCGGCGCGGGCAACCGGCTGGCCGTCACCGCCGGCACGGACGCGATGATCTCCTTCACCCGTTCAGACAACCAGTCGAACCCGCCCGGCTGGGCCCGCGTCTACGCCCGGGTCGACGGGCCGCTCACGGCGAGAACGTTCGCGGCGGCGGTACGCGCGGGCCGTACGTTCGCCACCACCGGCCCCTGGCTGGAGCTGACCGTGGACGGCCACGGCCCGGGACACGTCATCGACGCCCGCCCGGGACAGCACATCAGCATCACCGCCAGCGCCGTCGGCCCGGAGGTCGCGGCGGTGCGCATCCGCACGGCCGAGGGTGTGCGCGCGGGCGCGGAGCGGCTGTCGGCCGACTACGGGCGGGCGGGCGACGAGCAGCTGACCGTGACGGCCTCCTTCCAGGTGGACGCCCCCACGTACGTGGTCGCCGAGGTCCTGTGCGACCCGCACCCGCGCACCCTGACCTCCACCGGGTACGCCCTGACCAGCCCCGTCTACGTGGACGTCAACGGCCGGCACGTGGCCAGGCGGGAGGACGTGCTCTGGTGCCTGGAGTGGCTGGACCTGCTGGAGGACCTGATCAGGCAGCACGCCCGGCTGGTCAGCCCGTACCAGTTCGGCGACCACATGTCCCTGCTGGAGCAGGCCAGGGCCGTTTACCGGGGGCGGCTAAGCTGACCGCGGTGAACGTCAAGGAGCTGCTGAAAGACCACCCCGCCTGGCTCGAACACCTCGAGTCCCGGGACGGCATCGACCTCGCCCTGCCCGCCGACCTGCCGTCGGCGTTACTGCGGCTGGCGGTGCCGCACGAGGACGTCAACGCCGTCGTCGCCGCCCGTCCCGAGCCGGGCGGCCCCCTGTGGTGGCTGGCCGAGCGGTGCGTGCACTCCCTGGTGTCCACCATGGGCAGCCTGGACGGCCCGCCGCCGTTCCCGGCGCTGCCCGGGCTCGGGCCGTACTTCTACGTGTACGTCTACCTCGCGACCCTGCCGCACACCCGCCGCTACCACCGCGAGCTGGGCATCCCCGAGGAGGTGTCCTGGGCGACGTTCGCGGACCTGGGGCGCAACATGGCGGTGCACCGCAAGCGGCACGGCACCGGTGGCCTGCACGCGCCCCACTGGTTCATGCTGCACGCCCGCGGCCTGCTGTACGAGCTGGGCAGGCTGCAGTTCAACCGCGGCCGGTTCGGCGGGACCGGCGTCGCGGGGGTGCCGGCGGAGCGCGGCGACATGGCGCTCGACGTGCACGTCCCGGACTTCCGCGGCCCGCTGTCGCCCGAGGCGTGCGACGCGTCGTTCGAACAGGCCAGGAGGTTCTTCCCCCGGCATTTCCCGCAGGAGGACTACCGGGTCGTGACGTGCATGTCGTGGCTGCTGGACGAGCAGCTCGCCGGTTACCTGCCGGCCGACTCCAACATCGTGGCCTTCCAGCGGCGCTTCCACCCGCTCGACAGGTTCGAGGGCGGCGACATGCTGTCGTTCGTGTTCGGCGCCGCCGCCGCCGACCCGGCCCGGCTGCCGCGCCGCACCAGGCTGGAGCGGGCCGTCGCCGACCACCTGGCGGCGGGCGGCACCTGGTACGGGCGGCTCGGCTGGCTGAGCTTCTGAGGTAGAGGCCCTTTCGAAGAACAAGCCGATCGTTTCGTTTCCTAGCCGCATGTGCTACTTTTTGGCCATGCGGCCAGAAAACGAGCCGGGTGGCCAGAAAAGCCGGTCGTTCATCGAGGAGGCCAGGCGCGCCCAGATCGTCGCCTCGGCCGTGGAGGTGATCGCCGAGGTCGGTTTCACCCACGCGTCCTTGGCGCGGATCGCCAAGCACGCGGGCATCAGCAAGGGCGTCATCTCCTACCACTTCGGCAGCAAGGACGAGCTGATGGAGGAGGTCGTCGCCCGGGTCTACGGGAGCATCGGGGAGAGCGTGACGCGGAGGATGGAGGGCCTGCGGACGGCCACCGAGATGGTCAGGACGCATCTCCAGACCGTCGCCGAGCACATGCGCGGTCACCGCACCCAGCTCATCGCCCTGGGCGAGATCTTCTATAACCTCAGGACCGCGGACAACAAGCCCCGCTACGGGATCAACGCCAGTGAGGAGATCTTCCGGGCCATGGAGGAGGTCTACCGGCTGGGTCAGGAGAGCGGGGAGTTCCGGGAGTTCGACCGGCGGGTCATGGCCATCACGCACTCGTCGGCCATCGACGCCATGTTCGCGTACTGGGTGGCCAACCCGGACCACGACCTGGACGCGCATGTCAGGGAACTTACCGATTTCATCGAAAGGGCTTGCAGACAATGACGGCCGAGCCGATCACCAGGACCAGGCTCTACGCGGTGGACAACCTGCGGATCGTGCTGACCGCGCTGGTCGTCGTCCACCACTGCGCGGTCACGTACGGAAACATCCCCCTCTGGTTCTACGTCGAGCCCGCCAAGGACCCCTCGGGGGCGGTCCTGGACATCCTGGTCGTCTTCAACCAGGCGTTCTTCATGGGCTTCTTCTTCCTCATCTCCGGGTTGTTCACCCCGGGCTCCTACGAGCGCAAGGGGGCAGGCCCCTTCGTGCGCGACCGGCTGGTGCGGCTCGGCCTCCCGCTGCTGGCCTTCCTCATCCTGCTCCGGCCGCTGGTCAACTTCCCCACCTACCCGCAGGCGAACATGCCGTACTGGCAGTACTATTTCGCCTCCTGGGACCCGGGGCCCATGTGGTTCGTCGAGGTGCTGATCGTCTTCGCGCTGGCCTTCGCGGTCTGGCGGCACCTGCGCAAGCCCGCCGCCCCGCGGCCGGCCCCGCTCACGTTCACGGCGATCGCGCTGTTCGTGGTGGCGCTGGCGGTCGTCACGTTCCTGTGGCGGATCCTGGTGCCGAGCGGCAGTTACGTGCCGGTGCTCGGGCTGCCGACGCCGAGCTACCTGCCACAGTACGCGAGCATGTTCGCGGTCGGCTGCGTGGCCCAACGGCGCGGCTGGTTCGAGTCGCTGCCCGCGCGGGCCGGGTGGCTCGGCCTCGTCATGGCGGGCGTGGTGACCGCGGTGCTGCTGCCGCTGGCGGGGATGACCACCGGCGCGGCGTCCTCGGCGGCCACCGCGCTGTGGGAGTCGGCCTTCGCGGTCAGCATGATCATCGGTTTGTCGGTGCTGTTCCGGGAGCGGTTCAACGAGCAGGGGCCGCGCGGCAGGTTCCTGGCCGAGCACGCCTTCACCGTCTACATCGTGCACCCGATCGTGCTGGTCGCCCTCGGCTTCGCGCTGAGCGGGCTGCACGCCGCCGCGATCGTCAAGTTCGCCGCCATGCTGGTGCTCGCCCTGCCGCTGTGCTGGGCGCTGGCCTACGCGGTGCGGTCGCTGCCGGGGGCTAAGCGGGTGCTGTGAGCATCCCGGGCAGGGGGGCGGCCCGGCCGCCGCGCACGCACACGTACGTGATCGTGCCGACGGCCACCAGGTCGTCCCCGCGCCGCATGGTGAACGTCATCGTGAGCGACGTGGTGCCCAGCCGGGCCGGGGCGCTCTCCACGGCCAGCACGTCGCCGAGCCGGGCGGGGGCGTGGTGCTCGCAGCCGCTGGCCTTGACGACCAGGTCGGCGCCCTCGCTCCGGAGCCGGTCGTAGCCGCCCCGAGCGCCCAGCCAGTCGAGGAAGGCGTCCTCGAAATACTCGTAGTAGCGGGTGGCGTGCATCATCGACTGCGCGTCGCAGTGCCGCGGGCGCACCGGGAGGTGGGAGATCACCTCTGGGACCCTACGCGAGGCGCCGGTGTGACGAGGGCGCGCTCCTTCGCCTCGCTCACGGCGGGCCGTTCCCGGCTCAGGAGTCGTAGAAGGAGTCGAGGATCTTGCCGTGGCGCTCCTCGACCGCCCTGCGCTTGATCTTGAGGCTGGGGGTCAGCTCGCCCGTCTCCACCGTGAAGTCCTCGGCCAGGATCGCGAACTTCTTCACCGTGGCATAGCTCGCCTGGTCCGCGTTGACCTGGTTGATCGCCTTGTCGACCTCGGCGCGCATGCGCGGGTGCTCGCGCAGCGACTCGGCGTCGGTGGGCAGCGACTCGGCCTGCGCCCACGGCCTGACCACGTCCATGTCGAGGGTGACGAGCGCCGTGACGTAGTTGCGCAGGTCGCCGTGCACGAACACGTGCGACACGTACGGGCAGGCCGCCTTGATCCGGCCCTCCAGGTATGTCGGCGCGACGTACTTGCCGCCCGAGGTCTTGATCAGCTCCTTCTTGCGGTCGGTGATGATCAGCCGGCCCGCCTCGTCCAGCTCGCCGATGTCACCCGTACGCAGCCAGCCGTCGTCCAGCGCGGCGGCCGTCTCCTCCGGCAGGCCGTGGTATCCGCGCATGACGCCGCGCCCGCCGATGAGGATCTCGCCGTCGTCGTCGATGCGTACGCCGGTGCCCGGCAGCGGCGGCCCGACGCTGCCGAACCTCACCGAGTCCGGCCGGTTGAGGAAGCTGCCCGCCGAGGACTCGGTCAGGCCGTACCCCTCCAGGATCGTCAGGCCCGCCCCGTCGAAGAACTCGGCGATGTCCCGGGACAGCGGGGCGGCGCCGGAGATGAAGAACCGGATCCGGCCGCCGAACCTGGCCCGCAGCTTGCTGAACACCAGGCGGTCGGCCAGGGCGTGTTCGAGCCGGGTGGTGACCGGGACGGCGGCGCCGCGCTGGCGGGCTTTGCTGACCCTGATGCCGGTCGCCCGTGCCCAGGTGAAGATGCGCAGCTTGATGCCGCCCTCGCGCTGCTGGGTGGCGGCCACGGTGTTGTGGATCTTCTCGAAGATGCGCGGCGCCGCGGCCATGAACGTCGGCCGCACGACGCCCAGATTGTCGGCGATCTTGTCCAGCCGGCCGTCGATCGCGGTGCACACGCCGATGTCGATCATCACCACCTCCAGCAGCTTGCCGAAGGAGTGCGACAGCGGCAGCCACAGGAAGTGCAGGTCGGACCCGGAGATCATGTCCAGCTCGCGTACGGCGTTCGCCGCGTACAGCCAGTTGTCGTGGGTCAGCTCCACGCCCTTGGGGCGGCCGGTGGTGCCCGAGGTGTAGATGAGGGTGGCCAGGTCGTCCTGGCCGATCGCGTCCACCATGGCGTCGTAGTCGCCCTCGCCGTCGCTCAGCGAGTCGAACGTGACCACCCAGCCGTCCTCGCTCGCCGAGCCGTCGATGACGACCACGTGGGTGACACCGGGCAGCTCGTCCCGGACGGACCTGATCTTGGCGGCCTGCTCCTCGTTCTCGGCGATGACGATCGTGCTGCCGGAGTCCGTGATGACGAACGCGGATTCGGCGGCGGTGTTGGAGGGGTAGATCGTGGTCGTGGCCGCCCCGGTGGCCAGCACGGCCAGGTCGGCCAGGATCCACTCGATCCGCGTGGAGCAGAGGATCGACACCCGCGTCCCCGGCCCCGCGCCGAGCTCCGACAGGCTCAGGGCGAGCCCGCGGACCCGCTCGCCCACCTCCCGCCAGGACAGTGAGGCCCAGCCGTCGTCCGAGGGGAATCGGTACGCCTCGGCGTCGGGAGTGGCCGCGATCCGGTCGCGGAGCAGGGAGGGAATGCTGGACATGCCTGACCTCCAGGGGGTGTTGGAGCAGACTCTAGGTCCCCGGGCCCCCGTCAGTCGATGGTCTTGATCGAACCGCGCCGCGGCAGCGCGGTCGCGACCAGTGCCGACGTGCGCACCTCCCACGCGCCGCAGGCACACCGTAGATAGGAGACGAGGCCCTCGGACGTGCGGTGACGGGAGACGACGGTCAGGTCGAGCGGGTTGTGCGGCTCTGTATGCATGAGTCCAACCTGATGTAATGGCTTTATGCATTTCAACACTTACGGCGGCAACGGGTCGGCCCTGGCGGCGGCTCTGGTCAACGCGACCGACGTCGCCCCGGCGGTGGTCGAGGCATTGCTGTCGGAGCACCGCATGCTCCGCGCCGCGGTCACCGCGGGGCAGGCCGGGGAGCTGCGGGCGTGGGCGGGCCGGCTGGCGCCGGTGTTCGGGGAGACCTCCCAGGAGGCGCAGATCAAGCTGGTCAACGACCTGCTCGGCGTCACCGCTGCCAGGCCGTACGTGAGCGCCCACGGCGGCCGCTGCCAGGTCGTCTACGTCGACACCTCGCGCAACGGGCGGCGCCGGTTCTGCTCGCCGGGCTGCGCCAACAGGGTCAACGTGGCGGCGCACCGGGCGCGTCGCCACGCCGGTTGATCCAGGGTTCGCCTTTCCCCCGTGGTGGAGCAGGTCTCCTTCGGCCGGGCGCGACTGCTCAAACGGCCCGGGGTGCTGCTGCTCGACGAGCCGGCGAACGACCTGGACCTGGCCGGCGTCCGTCAGCTCCGCCGGGCGCTGTCGGCGTACCGGGGGCGCTGATCGTGACCGGCCATGACCTGCCGCTGCTGGAGACGATCGGGATCACCCGCCGGCTGCGCCGGGATCGCGACGAGGGACTGTCGGAATCGTAATTGACGCGTGGGGATCAACCCGGCGATAGTGTGGCAGGTGGCTGTACCTCGGTTGATCCCCTCCGTTCTTGCCCTGGCGACGCTCACACTCAGCGCTTGTTCCGCGAATGTGTCCTCACCGACCGGTGGCGAGCCGAGGGTCAGCGGCGTCGCGGGCGGCAAGGGGGGCGTGGCGGCCAACGGCGGGGCCGGAGCCACCGCCAGGCCCACCCCGGCCGCCATGACCGCCGAGGCCTACAAGGGTGAGCTCGACGGCAGGCACAAGGCGATGGCCGACGCGATCAGCGCCCTGGCGGGCGCGCGCGGGGTCAAGGCCCTGGACCAGCGGGTGGACAAGGCCGAGCAGGAGCTGACCGGCGCGGCCGACGCGCTCGGCGCCCTCACCCCGCCCGAGGCCGTACGCACCCAGCACCAGGCATACGTGACCAGCCTGCGCGACTTCGCCTCCGAACTGGGTACCACGGCCGGCAAGGTGGGCGCGAGAGACCTGTGCACCTCCTCGGCCGTTCTGACCGACCTGGAGGGCACACTGGAGGACCTCGACAAGGCGGGGGAGGCCCTGGAACGCGCCGGTGACTACCCGGCCGACGTCGTGGACGTGTCGGCCAAGGGCAAGCAGTCCAGGCGGCTGAGCAACGGCTCGTTCGTCCGCAAGGGCGCCCTCAACGGCCGCAGCTCGCTGGAGATCGACAACGGTGGCAGCCGCGACGCCGTGGTGACCGTGGTCCGGGGGAGCAGCAAGGCGTTCAGCGTCTATGTGCGCAAGAAGACCACGTTCAAGGTCAGGGGCGTACGCGACGGCACCTACAAGATCTTTTTCACGCACGGGGTGGACTGGGACGGCAAGAACAGGGCGTTCACGCGCGAGTGCAGCTTCGAGCGGTTCGAGAAGTCGGTGACGTTCAAGACGACGTTCACGGCGACGCAGATCCGCTGGCACGACTGGCGGATCACGCTGCACTCGATCTCCGGGGGCAACGCCCGGACCTCGGCGGTGGACCCGGACGACTTCCCCAAGTGAGCCGGGCCACGCTCACACGCGGGGGACCCGAGGGCCGCGCACCCGCCGTGCGCGGCCCCTCCTGGATCAGGTCGAGAACAGCATGCCCACCCAGCTGCGCTGCCGGTGGTGGCCGTAGTGGCCGCCGTGGCCACCGTGCGGCGCGCCCCACGCGGGGCCGGGGGCGGGCGGGGGAGCCGCGTTGTACTGCGACTCCATCCGAGTGATCGTCTCAAGCTCGCCGTAGTCGAGGAAGATCCCACGGCAGTTGTCGCACTGCTCGATGTGGACGCCATTGCGCTCGTAAGTCCGCATGTTGCCGCGGCACTTGGGGCACTGCATCTAAGTCGCTCTCCTTGCCTTCGAGGTCTCCAAGGTGAAACCTACCGCGCGCAACCTCGTCACGCTCTGACGATTCTGTTGCACGACTCGACCAACGAATGCTCCACCTCATCCAGTTCCCGGCCCTCGCGTTCGGCGTTGACCACGGCGACCGCGGCGAGCTGGATGGTGAGCGCCCGGGCGGGCCCGTCGAGGCGTTGCCAGGGGTCGTCGCCGCGGCCGAGCGCGGGCCCGCCCGAGGCCAGGTAGGCCCCCAGGAACCGCTCCCACACGACCGGGTCGAGCAGCCCGGCGGCATACCAGGCGGCCGGCCTGGCCAGGTCCCACGCCGGGTCGCCGACGCCGAGGTCGTCGACGTCGATGAGCAGCCAGCGGTCGCGGTGGACGAGCTGACCCAGGTGCCAGTCACCGTGCGTGAGCAGCCCGGGCAGCGCGCCGCGGGCCGGGCCGGACTCGGGCAGCTCCTTGAAGGCCCGCCTGACGAGCTGCTCGACGGGCCCGTCTCCGGTCATGCGGTCCACCGCGCGGGCGGCCCTGGCGGGCCCGCCGGCCTCGGGCAGCCCCGGGACCAGCGTGAGCGGCACGGCGTGCAGCCTGGCCAGCAGCCGGGCGCCCTCCTCCCAGGGCGCGGCGTCGGGGTCCTCGTGCGCGACGGGGCGGCCCGCGGGCCAGACCGTCACCGCGCGGCCCCCGGCCGTCAGCACCTCCGGCTCCAGCGGGGCCAGCATCACCCCGCTGACCGCGGCCGACGCGGCGGCCCGCAACCTCGGCCGCAGCAGCCCCGCGTCGTCACGCGCGGAGTGGGCCTTGACCACGACCTCACCCAGCCGTAACACCACGACGTCCGTGCGCGTCGGATGTAACACGGGTGTCCCCGCCCCTCCGTACGCCTCCGCGATACCCGCCAGTTCCGCCTGCAGACCCACTCATACAGACTATTCGGCGGTATGGGCGGTGCATGCCACCGGACGTGACCGCCGGATCGGGCCTCACCCCCGGCCAGACGTGCGCTGCCGCGCGACGCTCACTTGACGGTCACGGCGAAGATCGCCTCGCCGGACCGCTGCTCGCTCTCCTCGGTGGCCGCCGGCGCTTGCCGGTAGGCGGGCGGAAGCGCCGGCGCACCAGAGATGGTCTCCGCCGGGTCGCCGGGTCATCTCCGGGGACTCGCGTCGGTCAGACTGGGGGACATGAGAGTTGGTTTCGCCGTACCCCAGTCAGGGGCGTGGGCCACGCCGGACAACCTGCGCCGTGTCGCCTCCCGCGCCGAAGCGCTTGGGTATCACGAGCTCTGGACGTTCCAGCGGCTGCTGTACCCCGTCGGGCACCAGATGGGGCCGACCTATCGCAGCGTGCACGACCCGCTGATCACGCTGGCCCACCTGTCGGGCATGACGAGCAGGATCCGGCTCGGCGTGGCCGTGATCAACGCGTACGTGCAGCCGCTGGTGCTGGCCAAGCAGCTCGCCACGCTGCAGACGCTCTCGGGCGGCCGGCTGACGGCCGGCATCGGGCTGGGCTGGGTGCCGGAGGAGTTCGAGGCCACCGGCGTCGGCATGGAGCGGCGCGGGCGCAGGGGCGAGGAATATGTCGAGCTGCTGCGCGAGGCGTGGAGCGACGACGTGATCGAGCACCACGGCGAGTTCTACCGGGTCTCGCCGTCCCACATGGACCCCAAGCCCGAGCCGGGACCGCCGCCTGTCCTGCTCGGGGGCGCCGCCGAGGTCGCGCTGCGCCGCGCCGCGCGGCTGGCCGACGGGTGGGTGAGCTCCAGCAGGGAGGACCTGTCCGCCATCGCGGGCCGGGTGCGGCTGCTCAAGGAGGAGGTGGCCGGGGCCGGGCGGGACGCGGAGGCGTTCCGGATCGTGGTGCGCGGCGTCACGCAGGTCAGGGCGGCCCGCTCCGGCCGGATGCTGACCGGCACGTACGACGACATCCGGCATGACGTGGCCGAGCTGGCCGCGGCAGGCGTGACGGAGGTCTTCCACGACCTCAACTTCGACCGCGAGTTCGTCACGCTCGGCGCCAAGGAGGCGATGCGCCGGGCGGAGGAGGCACTGGAGGCGCTGGCGCCCTAGCCGCCGCCGTACGGGACTGTGATGATCTCCAGGTTGTGACCGTTGGGGTCGGACCAGTAGAGGCCGCGGCCGCCGTCGTTGGTGTTGATCCGGCCGGCCTGCCGGTGGTGCGGGTCGGCCCAGTAAGGCAGCCCGCGATCCTTGATCCGGCCCCAGATCTGGTCGAACTCCCGCTCGCTGACGAGGAACGCGTAGTGCTGCGCGGGCACGTCCCCGCCCGCCTGGACGACGTCCAGCGAGACGTCGTTGCCGAGCGTGACGACCCGGAACGGTCCGTAGACCGGTGCCGGCTCCAGCCCGAGCACGTCGACCAGGAACTCGGCGGTCGCGTCCCTGTCCCTGGCCTGCACGATGGTGTGGTTCAGATGGACGGACATGCTTTCAGGCTATGCGCTTCGGCCGCGACCGCGCGGCGCAGTTCGCCGATCCCCTCGCGTCCCCGCAGGGGGTGGACGGCGTTCGTCAGCAGCACCACGGTCAGCCCGCGGGCCGGATCGACCACCAGTGAGGTGCCGGTGAACCCCGAATGGCCGTACGCGCCGGGGCCCAGCGGGCCGGTGATGCCCGGATCGCCGAGGCGCACGCCCAGCCCGTGCCGGAACGCGGCCCCCTCGGCGCCCTGGTCGCGTACCATTTCGGCGACGCTCCCGGGGCGCAGCAGCGGCCCGCCGCCGAGCCGCAGCGCCTCGCCGAAGGCCAGCAGGTCCCCGGCCGTGGCGAACACCCCGGCGTGCCCCGCCACGCCGCCCAGCGCGTAGGCGGTCTCGTCATGCACCACACCCCGTACGCAGCCGGGTCCGGGGCGCTCCGGTTTCCACTCGGTGGCGGCGATCCGGGACGGCGAGGACGGGCGGTAGCCGGTGCCGGGCAGCCCGAGCACGTCCGTGATCCGGGCGCGGACCAGCGCGTCCAGCGGCGCGCCGCCGGCCAGCTCGGCGACCCGGCCCGCGATGACCATGCCGACGTCACTGTAGAGGTAGGGCCCGCCGACCGGGTGGGCGATCGGCGTCGCCAGCATCGCGGCCATCCGGGTCTCGTGATCGGCGCCGGGCAGCTCCAGGTCGATGCGGCGGGTCGGGGGCAGGCCCGCCGTGTGGGTGAGCAGCCGGCGCGGCGTGACGCGCGGGTCGCGGCCGGGGATCCAGGCGGCCACCGGCTCGTCCAGGCCCAGCCGGCCCTCCTCGGCCAGCGAGAGCAGCACGACCGTGGTGAACAGCTTGCTGACCGAGGCCAGATCGAAGATCGAGTCCCGGCGCGCCGGCGGGCGCTCGGCGGCCGGGGTCCCCGTGGCGTCGGCGTAGCGGACGAGCTCGCCGGTCGCGGCGGCGGCCGTCAGGGAGCCGTCCACGGCGATCAGCGCGACCGCGGCCGAGCAGACGCGCGGCACCGCGTCCGCCAGGATCGCCTCCAGCCGGTCGGACGTTCCCGTTCCCATCTCAGCGTCCCGGCGGGACATCCCGTTCCCTCCTCATCGGCCGGACGGGCTCAGCCGCCCGGCATCTCACCGAAACCGGGACGGGCTCAGCCGCCCGGCACCTCGTCCGGCCGGACGGGCTCAGCCGCCCGGCGCCCCACCGAAAAACGGGACGCGCTCAGCCGCTGAGCGCGTCGCTGAGGCGCTCGCCGTGCGACTCCAGCAGCGCGCGGGCGCCGGCCGCGTCGAGCCCGTGCTGGATCATCAGCACCGCGATCTTCGCCTGCCCGCCCGCCGCGTCCAGCGCCGCGCCGGCCGTCTCCTGGTCGGCCCCGGTGATCTCCCTGACCATGCGCAGCGCCCGCCCGGCGAGCTTGCGGTTCATCGTCGCCATCTCGATCATCTGGTTCCCGTAGGTACGGCCGAGCCGGACCATGGAGATCGTCGAGATCATGTTCAGCACGAGCTTCTGCGCCGTGCCCGCCTTCAACCTGGTGGACCCGGTCACCACCTCGGGCCCCACGACCACCTCGATCGCGTGCTCGGCCGTGGCCGACAGCGGCGCGCCGTCGTTGCACGACAGCCCCACCGTCAGCGCGCCGCGCCCGGCCGCCTCATGCAGGGCGCCCAGCACGAAAGGAGCCCGCCCGCTGGCGGACACGCCCACCACCGAGTCGAGCGGCCCCACCTCCAGGTCCTTCATCGCGGCGGCACCCGCCTCCGAGTCGTCCTCCGCCCCCTCCACGGACCGGGTGAGCGCCTCCGGCCCGCCGGCGATGACGCCCTGCACCAGTTCGGGATCGGTGCCGAACGTGGGCGGGCACTCGCTCGCGTCGAGCACCGCCAGCCGGCCCGACGTGCCGGCGCCGACGTACAGCAGCCGGCCGCCCTCGGCCATGCGCGCGGAGACCGCGTCGATGGCGGCCGAGATCGCCGGGATGACCACCGCGACGGCGGCGGGTACGGCGGCGTCGGCCTGGTTCATCAACCGCGCGATCTGCTCGGTCGGCAGCCGGTCGATGTGGCTGTAGCGAGGATCGCTCTGCTCGGTGGACAACTCGCGTAGCGGATCAATCATGTCGCTAACTTCCACCCTCAACTACTCCCATGTAAATATATTTCAGGACAATGAGCTCATGTCGCACGTACGTGCCGGAGCCGAACGGCCGGCCGCGGATCCCTCGCTCGCCGGCGGTGCCCGGCTCGGCCTGATCACGAACCCCACCGGGATCCTGCCCGACCTCACCCGCACCCCCGACGCCCTGCCGGCCGCGGGCCTCGGCTCGCTGAGCCGGTGCCTGGAGAGCGGCGCGGACCCCCGCGACCTGTGCCCGCCGCCGGGACGCCCGCGGGACGGGCTCCTGAATACGTGACATCACGCCAGGTCGCGCCGGTAGAGCCAGAAGACGCGCTCCGCCCGGGCGCCCACGGCGTAGGAGTAGAACCGCAACGGCCCGACCCACCCGATCTGGGCGCTGGACTGCCCGGCGGCGCGCATGTCCGCCAGGCACCGGCGCAGCAGCACCCGGCCCACCCCCAGCCCGCGGGCGCCGGGAGCGGTGCCGGTGGGGCCGAACCAGCCGGGCCGCGCCCCCCAGGCGGCGAAGGCCACGACCCGCCCGTCGCGCTCGGCGTAGTGCAGGCCGCTCGCGTTGGCCGCCTCCCAGGCCCACAGCTCGTTCCACTCGTCGCGGACGAACGCGGCGACCTTGTCACGGTCCTCCCCGGCCGCGCGTACGGCGATCCCGGCCCGCTCCAGGCGGGCCAGGTCGTCCCCGGTGGACAGGTCCGCACCGCCCAGGTCGGCGGTCATGTTCCAGGCCACGTCGTAGCGCTCGTAGCCGAGGCTCTCGGCCAGGCAGGCGGCGGCCGTGTAGCGCACGTCGACGCCCGGCCAGGCGTAGCAGGGCGGGTTGCCGGCGAAGCGCGCCTGCCGGGCCCCCTGCCCGGCCAGCCACTTCTCGGCCGCCCGCACCAGCGCCCTGCCGTGGCCCCGGCCCTGTTCGGAGGGGTGCACGGCGAGCAGGTCGACGTGCCCGACGGCCGGGTCGCGGGTGGACAGGGAGGTCAGCACGACACCGCCGTCGGTGGCCAGCGCCGTCCAGCGCCGGTCGGCGGGCGGCCGCGACAGCCGCCCCACCAGCTCGGCCGCCTCGTCGTCCAGCGTCAGCGCGGCCGCGGCGATCCGGGCGGCCGCGGCGGGCTCCGCCGCCCGCACCGCGTGCGCCATCACACCTCGCTCATCGGGCGGGCGATCACACTGCGGCGCTCCGGGTAGAAGCAGGCGTGCTCCTGCGGCCCGGCGTCCGTGACCGCCGGCGTCGGCCGCTCG
This sequence comes from Nonomuraea sp. B12E4, assembly GCF_039871825.1. Classification (NCBI taxonomy): domain Bacteria; kingdom Bacillati; phylum Actinomycetota; class Actinomycetes; order Streptosporangiales; family Streptosporangiaceae; genus Nonomuraea; species Nonomuraea sp. B12E4. Next base: position 596,253 of record NZ_JBDPME010000001.1, read on the forward strand.
GACGTGCACCGCTCGCCCCGGAACGGGCAGCGGCGGGCGAACAGGCAGCCCTCGTCCGACAGGCTCTCGTCCAGCGACTCCAGCGGCGTCACCGGCTGCTCGCCCGGCTGCTCCAGGCCGTGCAGCACCGGGATGGCCGACAACAGCGACTGCGTGTACGGGTGCACCGGGTCGGCGATGATCGTGTCCACCGGACCGCGCTCGACGACCTGGCCGCGGTAGATGACGTACAGCTCGCCGTCGCCGCCGATGTAGCGGGCCGTGGCCACGTCGTGCGTGATGAACAGCACGCTCACCCCGAGCCGCTCGCGCAGGTCCTTCAGCAGCGCCAGGATGCCCAGCCGCAGCGACACGTCGATCATCGAGACGGCCTCGTCGGCGACCAGCATCTCCGGGTCGACGGTCAGCGCGCGGGCGATGACCACCCGCTGCCGCATGCCGCCGGAGAGCTGGTGCGGATAGCGCGACAGCACCGTGCCCGGATCCAGCCCCACCAGCGACAGCACCTCGGCCGCCCGCTCCTCGATCCACGACCGCGGCCGCCCGGTCTGCCGGGCGCGCAGGCTCAGCGGCGCGTACAGCGTCTGGTGGATGGTCCTGGTGGGGTTCAGCGCCGAGTACGGGTCCTGGTGGATCATCTGGATCTTGCGGTAGTGCGGCTGCCGCTCCTTGGGCCGCAACGACGACATCGTGACGTCGCCGATGACGATCTCACCCGCGTCGTACGTCTCCAGCCCCGCGATGATCCGCCCCAGCGTGGTCTTGCCGCACCCGGACTCCCCGATGAACGAGGCGGCCCCGCCCTTGGGGATGGTGAAGTCCACGCCCCGCAGCGCCGGCACCTCGCGGGCGCCGAGCACCTTGCCCCGCTGCTTGAACGTTTTGACGACGCCGGTCCCGGTGATCATGCGTGCTCCTTCACGGTCATGGCGTGGCAGGCCACGATCCTGGGCCCGTACGAGACGGCCTCCGGATCCACGGTGTCGCACACGTCCATGCGCAGCGGGCAGCGCTCCCTGAACACGCAGCCCTCCTTCGGCACGGTCGCCAGCGTCGGCGGCCGTCCCGGCAGCGCCTGGGCCTCGTCGATGTCGCCGGTCAGCCGCGGGATGGCCCTGATCAGGCCCCTGGTGTAGGGGTGCCGCGGGGAGCCGAGCACCAGCCGGGTCGGGCCCTGCTCGACCAGCCGCCCGCCGTACATGACCGCGAGCCGGTCGGCGACCTCGGCGACCACGCCGATGTCGTGCGTGATGACCAGCGTCGTCAGGCCGCGTTCGCGGTGCACCTCGCGGACGATCTTCAGGATGTTGGCCTGCGTGATCATGTCCAGCGCGGTCGTCGGCTCGTCCAGCACCACCAGGTGGGCGTTGAGCACCAGCGCCAGCATGATGCCGACCCGCTGGCGCATGCCGCCGGACAGCTCGTGCTGGTGGGAGTCGAGCACCCGGGCCCCGTCCAGCCCCATCCGGCCGAGCAGCTCCCTGGCCTCCCGGACCAGGCCGCGCAGGTCGTCCACCCCGTGCGAGCGCCCCAGGTCGAGCAGTTGCTTGCCGACCGTCTTGAGTGGGTTGAGCGAGTTCTGTGCCGCCTGGAACACGTAGCCGATGTGCTGGCCGCGCGCCTTGCGCAACCGCTCGCCCCGGAAGCCCACCACGTCGCCGAGCCCGTCGATCTCGACGCTGCCGGCGGCGATCCTGCCGGGCGGCTGCACGGCGTTGAGCAGCGACAGGGCCAGCGTGGACTTGCCCGAGCCGGACTCGCCCACGATGCCGGTGATCGATCCGGGCTCCAGCGTCAGGCTGACGTCCCGGACCGCGGGCAGCTCGCCCGCCGGGGTCTTGTAGACGACGGTGAGGCCGTTGATGCGCACCCCCGGCGACTCCGGCCGCGGGGCGGCCACGGCCTCCCGTGGCGTGGTGCTCTGTTCGATGGTGCCCTCGCTTCGCTCGGTCACGCCCTACTCCTCGCGCAGCCGGGGGTTGAAGATCTCGTCCATCGCGTCGACCACGAGCACGATGGCCAGCGTCAGCAGCAGGATCGCCAGCAGCGGCCCGATCAGGAAGCCCAGCCCCTCCGGCACGGTCAGGGCCCCGGAGCGGAACACGGCGGTGTTCAGCATCTGCCCCCAGTTGTTCGACTCGTACGGCAGCACGCCCAGGAAGAACAGGCCCACCTGCGCGTAGACGCCGCCGGTGACCGCGATCAGCATGTTCATCGCGATGTACGGCGCCATGCTCGGCAGCAGCTCCTTGCCCACGATGTGCGTCGTGGACAGCCCCAGCCCGCGCGCCGCCTCGATGAAGCCCCGCTCGCGCAGCGACAGCGTCTGCGAGCGCACCGCCCGCGCCACGCCGCCCCACCCGAGCAGCCCCAGCACCAGGCCCATCTGGATCGCGCTGCCGAACTTCCACACCGTCGACAGCACCAGCAGCAGCGGCAGCCCCGGAAGGGTCAGCATCATGTCGGTCAGCCGCATGAGCACGGTGTCCGAGCGGCCCCGCCTGAAGCCGGAGAACAATCCGATCGCGGTGCCCACCACCACGGTGATGAGGGCCGTCACCAGCGCGGCCAGCAGCACGTAGCGGGAGCCGGTGACCACCAGGGCGATCACGTCCCGGCCCTGGTCGTCGGTGCCCAGCCAGTGCTGCGCGCTCGGCGGGCTGGTGATCAGGTTGGGGTCGAGGGGGAGCTGGGCGGGGTAGAACATCGGCCCGAACACGCCCATGAACGCGAACCCGAGCACGAGCAGGACGCCCACCATGCGGCTGGGCTTGCGCTTCATGACCCGCCACACGCCGGTCCAGAAGTTGCGGCGCATGGCGGCGCTCGTCGACGAGCTCTCCAGCAGCACGCTCATGACGAAACCTCCTCGCCGCCGCGCACCCGTGGGTCGATCGCGCTGTAGAAGAGGTCGGCCACGATGTTCGCCACGATGATGGACACCGTGATCAGCAGGAACGCCCCGCCCATCAGCGCGTAGTCACGCATGGTGATGCTGTCGATGAGCAGCAGCCCGAGCCCCGGATAGTTGAAGATCCGCTCGATGAACACCGCGCCGCCGAGCAGCAGGCCCAGGGACAGCGCGAGGATCGTGAACAGCGGCAGGATCGCGTTGCGCGCGATGTACCTGAAGATGATCGACCGCTTCATCCCGCGCAGCTCAGCGGCCAGGATGAAGTCGTCGCCGAGCACGGTGACCACGCTGGACTTCATGGCCAGGATCCACCCGCCGTAGGACGCCAGCGCGTACGTCGCCACCGGCAGCACCGCGTGCTGGGCCAGCGAGCCGAGGTAGCCGGCGTTGAACCCCGGCTCGTACAGGATGTCCACCGGCCCGTCCGCCGGCAGGATCGGGATCAGCGTCGCGAAGACCGCGCTCAGCAGCAGCCCCAGCACGTACTGCGGCACGCCGTGCAGCAGCGACCCGGAGATCGCCAGCACGTCGCCGAGCTTGCCGGAGCGCTTGATGGCCGCGTAGACGCCCAGCACGATGCCGACCAGGAAGCTCAGCAGCGTGCCCGCCAGCACCGGTAGAACGGTCCACTTGGCCGCCTCGCCGAGCACCTGCGTGACGGGCGCGCCCGCGTGGCTGACCGACTGGCCCAGGTTGAAGGTGAGCAGGCCCGACATGTAGTCGGTGTACTGATGCCAGAGCGTGCCCTGCGGCTGGAACCCGTAGAGCACGCGGGTCGCCTGCTCGGCCGCCGCCGGGTCCATGCCCTGCTGGATCAGCTTCTGCACGTTCGCGGCCACCGGGTCGCCCGGGATGCTCCTGACGATGAAGAAACTGATCGTGGCCACGACAAGGATCATGACGATGCCGCGGGCCAGGTGGCCCGCGAGTCGCCGTGCGATAACGCCCATAGGTTACTGCTTCTTCTTGATCATGCCGAGCTGCATCCAGACCCCGGCGGTCAGGCGCAGCATGTCGCTGTTCTGCGCGGGCCAGCCGGTGAACCGGCTGGTGTTGACGAACTGCGTGTTCACGTAGTCCCAGAGCTGGATGGCCGGCAGGTCCTGGTTGGCCGCCTTGGCGAGCTCCACCATGATCGGCTTGGCCTCCTCGGCGGAGGCGGCGTTGAGCTTGGCGGTGAGCTCACCCGGATTGATCTTGCCGACGCCCTCGACGTCGAGCTCCTCCGGGCCTCCCATCCAGTTGCCGGCCTTGCCGGGGGCGCTGTGCGTGACCCTGCCCGCGACGTTGTTCCAGCCGTTGGAGGTGCCGTAGAGGCGCTGGAAGATGTCGTACGGCGCCGGGCCCAGGGCCATCAGCCAGAAGCCCACGTCGTACTTGCCGGCCGCCAGCTCCTCCAGGTAGATCGCGTAGTCGGCGACGGTCACGACCTCGGCGTTGACGCCGTTCTCGATGAGCTGGCTCTTGATGTTCTCCTGCGCGGAGATCCAGTCGGAGAAGCCGGAGGGGGCCGTCATGGTCACCGTCCACGGCGAGCCGTCGGGCAGCGTCCACTTGCCGTCCTTCTGCCGCAGGCCGGCCTCCTTGAACTCCGCCGCCGCCTTGGCCACGTCGTGCGGGTAGGGGTTCAGCTTGGACAGCTCGGGGCCGAGCCACTCCTGGGCCGGCTTCTGGTGGATGCCGGAGGTCGTCACGGCCGGGATGCCGCCCTCGGGCGAGGCCACCTTGGTGACCTGGGCGCGGTCGATCAGGTAGGCCAGGCCGCGGCGCACGTGCACGTTGTCGTACGGCTTCTTGCTCTGGTCGAACGCCATGCCGACGGCCACCGGCGAGAAGCCCTTGATGATCTCCGAGCCCGGGGCGTTCTTGATCCGGTTCATCACGTCGGTGGGCGCGGCCGTGAAGCCGGAGTGGTCGAGCTTGCCGGCGCTCAGGTAGTTCCAGACCTGCTCGTTGCCGCTGTAGTTGAGGAACTTCACCAGGTCGGGGGCGATCTTCGCGGCGTTGTAGAAGTACTTGTTCTTGACCAGCAGCGCCTCACCCGGGTTCACCCGCTCCAGGGTGAACGGCCCGGCCGAGACGTCCTTCTGCGGCGCGAAGGCGAGCACCTTCTGGCCGATGGCGAGGATTTCCTCGCGGTCCTTGTCGGCCGTCGCGCCGGTGCCCCGGGAGGCCTTGAGCTTCTCCCAGAAGTCGGCCGGCAGCAGGCCGCCCCAGATGTGGGCGGGCTCGACCCAGCTGTCGAGGACGCCTCGGGCGAACTTGCTGCTGGGGTTGGACATGTCCTGGGTGACCTTGACGGTCTTGTCGTCCACGATCTGCACGTCCGCGGCGGCGCCCGCCGCGCCCGGCGTGAGCGCGAACGCGGTGCTGCCGGTGGTGTAGGCGAGCCCGAGGGACATCTTGACGTCCTCGGCCGTGACGGGCTTGCCGTCGGACCACTTGGCGTTCGGCTGGATGTGCAGGGTGATCGAGGAGTTGTCGGGCGCGATGTCCCAGCTCGCCGCGATGCCCGGGTAGAACTGGTTCGGGTCGGTCAGGGAGTTCTTGACCCATCCGAGTTTCATCGCGTTGTACCCGAGGAAGGCGTTGCCCTTCGGGTTCCAGATGTTGGCCGGGGCGCTCGCGTCGAGGCCGGGCCTGGTCACGTCGATCGTGGTGAAGAGCCCGCCGCCGCCCGGGCCGCCGGACGTATTCGTGCCACCGCTGCACGCCGCAGTAGCGGTGGCCAGGCTCACCATCGCCACTACCGCTGCCAGTCGCTTCATATGCCGCTCCGGGGAATGTCGGACCATAAGTGGATCAGTACGAGTTGACCGGACCCTACGATCGCGCCCGATCGGCGTCAATAATCTCCAGAGGTTGTGAGGCTAATGTAACTTTCCTTCATGAGTGTACGAAGTGGCGCTAAGTTCCACCAAATAGTCGGTCAAGCCACGACCAGGACGGCAGCCCCGTTGACCTGGTCCGCTGCCAGATCGGACAGCGCCCGGTCGGCCTCTGTGAAGGAGTAGGGCGTCGTGGTCACCCGCGGCGGATGCGCCAGTGCCAGCTCCAGGTAGGCCCGCCCGTCGGCCCGGGTGTTCGCGGTCACGCTGCGCACGGTGCGCTCCTGGAACAGGTGCCGCTCGTAATTCAGCTCGGGGATGTCCGTGAGATGGATCCCGGCGATGGCCAGCGTACCTCCCCTGTCCAATGCCTCCAAAGCGGGCGGGACCAGGGTGCCGACCGGCGCGAACAGGATCGCCGCGTCCAGCGGCTCAGGCGGCCGGTCGCCGGCCGAGGCCGCCCCCAGCTCCAGCGCCAGTTCCCGGGAGGCGGCGGACCTGGTGACGGCGTGCACGACGGCGCCCTGGGCGATGGCGGCCTGGGCGGTCAGGTGGGCCGAGGCGCCGAACCCGTAGATCCCCAGCCGCCCGCCCGGCGGCAGGTCGCACCGCGCCAGCGCCCGGTATCCGATGATCCCGGCGCACAGCAACGGCGCCAGCCGCTCGGCGGGCGGCCCGTCGGGCAGGGGGTAGACATAGCCGGAGGGCGCGAGGAGGTATTCGGCGTACCCGCCGTCGGCGTCCCACCCGGTGTAGGCCGAGTCCGGGCAGAGGTTCTCCATCCCCCTGCGGCAGTAGCGGCACGTCCCGCAGGTGGAGCGCAGCCAGGCGACCCCCACCCGCTCGCCGGTGCCCACCACGCGCCCGACGACCTGGTGCCCGGGCGTGGTGCGCGGCCGCTTCGGGGGCAGATCCCCCTCCGCCAGGTGCAGGTCGGTCCGGCACACACCGCACGCCTCCACCCGTACCAGCACCTCGCCGGGACCGGGCGCGGGCACCTCCCGCTCGACCGCGACCAGCGGCCGGGACGCCATCGGCCCCGGCCGGTCCACCACCCAGGCCCGCATGTCAGGACAGTCGCGCGAAGGCCAGCGCCGCGTAGAGCGCGGTCCCGTCGGGCAGCACCGCGTCGTCGAAGAGCGCCTCCGCCGAGTGGTTGTACGGCGCCGTCGCCGGGTCCCGGCCGGGCGGGCACGCGCCCAGGAAGGTGAAGGCGCCCGGTACGGACTCCAGCACGTACGAGAAGTCCTCCGAGCCCATGATCGGGTTCGGCGTGACGAAGAACCGCCCGGGCCCGAACAACTCCTCGGCCGTGCGCCCGACGAACCCCGCCTCGCTTTCGTCGTTGACCGTCACCGGGTAGCCCATCCCGAACGACGTCTCGACCTCCAGCCCGTGCGCCGCCGCGACGCCCCGCACGACCTCCACCAGCCGGCGCTGGATCAGGTCCCGGTTCTCCCTGCTGAAGGTGCGCACGGTGGCCTCGAACGAGGCGTCGTCCGGGATGATGTTGTCCTTCGACCCGCCGTGGAAGGTGCCCACGGTCACGACGACCGGGTCGAACACGTCGAACGACCGGGTCACCATCGCCTGCATCGACGTCACCATCTCGCACGCGGCCTGGATCGGGTCCAGCGCCCGGTGCGGGGTCGAACCGTGCCCGCCGCGCCCCTTCACCGTGACGCAGAACACGTCGGCCGCCGCCATCATCGGCCCGGGGCGCGCCGAGAACAGCCCCGGCGGCAACATCGAGGAGACGACGTGCATCCCGTAGGCCGCCACCGGCCGTTCCCCGGCCGCGTCCAGCACGCCCTCCCCGATCATGACTTCGGCGCCGCCGTGGCCCTCCTCGCCCGGCTGGAACATGAAGATGACGTCACCCGCCAGCTCCTCCCGCCGCGCGCTGAGCAGCCGCGCCGCGCCCGCCAGCATCGTGGTGTGCAGGTCGTGGCCGCAGGCGTGCATCTGGCCGGGCAACTCCGACCGGTAGGTCAGGTCGTTCTTCTCCGTCACCGGCAGGGCGTCCATGTCCCCGCGCAGCAGGACCGCGGGTCCCGGCCTGCCGCCGCGCAACACCGCCGTCACGGAGCTCAAAGCGGTGCCAGTCTTGATCTCCAGTGGCAGGCCCTCCAGCGCCGCCAGCACCTTCTCCTGGGTGCGCGGCAGGTGCAGGCCGATCTCCGGCGTGGTGTGCAACGAGTGCCTGAGCTGAACGAGTTCTTCCCGCATGTCCTGTGCGGATTCAGTGAACGACATGGTTCACATTGTTCACGTAGCAGGCAGGAAGTCGATAAGGCGCGCTCGGTACGATGTCCGGGTGACTCAGGGTAAGCGGATCGATTCTTGGTTGTCCGACATGGACGGAGTGCTCGTCCACGAGGGGCGGCCGGTCCCCGGGGCGGACGAGTTCGTCAAACGACTCGGCGAGTCGGGCAGGAAGTTCAGGATCCTGACGAACAACTCGATCTACACCCGGCGCGACCTGTCGGCCCGGCTGAGCGGGGCGGGCCTGCACGTGCCGCCGGAGTCCATCTGGACCTCCGCGCTGGCCACCGCCCAGTTCCTGGACGACCAGCGGCCCGGTGGCAGCGCGTACGTCATCGGCGAGGCGGGCCTGACGACGGCGCTGCACGAGGTCGGCTACGTGCTCACCGACAGCGACCCCGACTATGTCGTGCTGGGGGAGACCCGTACCTACAGCTTCTCGCAGATCACCCGGGCCATCCGCCTCATCGAGGGCGGCGCCCGCTTCATCGCCACCAACCCCGACCCCATCGGCCCCTCGACCGAGGGCTCCCTGCCGGCCTGCGGCGCCGTGGCCGCCCTCGTCACCAAGGCCACCGGGGTCGAGCCCTACTTCATCGGCAAGCCCAACCCGCGCATGATGCGCAGCGCGCTCAACGAGATCGAGGCGCACAGCGAGACCACGGCGATGATCGGCGACCGCATGGACACCGACATCGTCTCGGGCATGGAGGCGGGGCTGTACACCATCCTGGTCCTCACCGGCGTGACCCAGCGTGACCAGATCGACCGCTTCCCGTATCGGCCGTCCCTGGTGGTCGAGTCGGTGGCCGACCTCATCGAGCTCATCTGAACCCGGCCTGTCCTGACAGGTCCGCGTGGCAGGCTGACGTGGCATGGCCCCGTGTCCGCCTGGAGGGCGGCCCGAAGATGGTCGTCGCCCGCGCGATCGACCGGCCCGGCCGGTGCCGGATCGCCCCCGGGTGCCGGGATCAGGCGTGTCCCAGCCGTTCGGTCAGGCGCTCCAGGCCGTCCCTGATGAGCTTGCCGTAGGCGTCGTCGCCGAGCGTGCCGATCGTGGCCTGGGCCTGCCGGAGGTGCTCGCGGGCGCGGGGGAGATCGTCCAGCTTGCGGTAGCACTCGGCCAGGTTGAGGTGCAGCGACGGATACAGGCCGGCCACCGGGAGCGGCACCCCGGCTTCCGCCACCCGCTCGTTCGTGATGAGGTCCGCGGCGGCGAGCGCCCGCAGGTCCCACACCAGCTCCTCGTGCGTGTCGTCCTGGACGTCGGCCATCGAGTGGGCCAGGACGCACACGTGCAGCGGGTCGCCCTGCTCGCCGCCGATGTCATCCCAGATCTGTGCGAACAGGTCGCGAGCGGCCTCGGGCCGGCCCTGGCGGTGGTGCAGGTCCACCCCCTCGCCGATCCGGGTCATCGTGGGGTCGGTGGTCATCGGTCGCTCCTTCGCCGCGCGAGTCCGCCGCCGCAACAGTGGCACAGCACACCGCACCGTGCCACCTCGCGTGATCAACGGACGTGGCCGGGGCGAGTTTTGCTCACGGAGTGCGACCAAGTGGTGACGGGCGGGGGGTGGCCCGGGATAGATTGGGCATGTTCCTTTTCGCGGCGATGTGGCTATGTGGCGAGGCGGAGGCGGGCGGGCGTGGACGTGTGGGCGGAGATCGCCGACCAGTTCGCGTCCGTGCGGTCCGGGATCGAGCTGGAGCTCGGGTCCGTCCGGTCGGAGATGACCGATCTCGGCATCAAGCTCGATCGGTTACTGAAGAAGGAGAGCGCGTAGTCCACGGCGTGCGCTGCCGGCGTCCAGAATGGTAAGTGGGACACTGCGGACAATGGGTCGCATAACGGAACCCTAATTGACCGGTATGTCCTTCGGGTAGCCTAACCTACGGTACCGTAACCTGAAGGAGAAGATCTTTATGGCGATGACTCAGACGGAGCTGCTGCACGAGCTCGAGCCGGTAGTCGCGGTGGAGCTCGACCGCCACCAGACGATGGCCAAGGAGTGGTTCCCGCACGAGTACATCCCGTGGAGCGAGGGCCGCGACTTCGACGGCGTCTACGGGGGCCAGGCCTGGCAGGAGGGCGACTCGAAGATCCCCGAGGCCGCCCGCGTCTCGCTCATCGTCAATCTTCTCACTGAGGACAACCTCCCCAGCTACCACCACGAGATCGCCACCACGTTCGGCCGCGACGGCGCCTGGGGCACCTGGGTGCACCGGTGGACGGCCGAGGAGGATCGGCACGGTACCGCCCTGCGTGACTACCTGACCGTCACCCGGGCCGTCGATCCGGTCGCCCTGGAGCGGGCCCGCATGCACCACATGGAGAACGGCTTCGTCTCCGAATACAGCACCATGCTCGGGCAGCTCGCGTACGTCTCCTTCCAGGAGCTGGCCACCCGCATCGCGCACCGCAACACCGGCAGGGCCTCCGGCGACGAGGGCTGCGAGCGGCTGCTGGCCAGGATCGCCGCCGACGAGAACCTGCACATGCTCTTCTACCGCAACCTGCTCAAGGCGGCCTTCGAGCTCGACCCCAACCAGACCATGCGCTCGGTGACCGACGTCGTCACCACGTTCCAGATGCCGGGCACGGGCATCGAGGGGTTCGCCCGCAAGGCCATGATCATCGCCAACGAGGGCATCTACGACCTGCGCCTGCACCTCGACGACGTGCTCATGCCGGTGCTGCGGCAGTGGTCGGTGTTCGACAAGACCGGGCTGGACGCCGAGGGCGAGCGGGCGCGTGAGGAGCTGGCCGCGTTCCTGGCCAAGACCGAGGCCACGGCCGCCAAGTTCGTCGAGCGCCGGGACGAGCGCCGGGCCCGCGCCGCCGCCGCGGGCTGACCGTCCGCCGCGTGGTGAGCTGATCGGGGAGCGTGGAGCTCCCCGTCCCATCGGCGCCGCCTCGGCCCCCTGCGGGCCGGGGGCACCCTCCCGGACGGCCCGGTCGCTGCTCGCGGTGCCGACACTCCGGCTTCCGCCCGAACCCTGTGCGCGTCTTGACCGGGGGATGGTCTTGGACATCCCCGGCATCGGGCAGGTTCCCCGTACACATCCGGAGCTTGGGGAGCAAGGGTGAAAATCATCGGGATCGCCGCCAGCCTCCATGCGGGGTCGTTCATCAACAGGCTGCTGGAAGCGGCGGGCGGCGAGTTGCCCGAAGGCGTGGGCTTCGAGGCGTGGCAAGGGCTGGGGGAGATCCCGCCGTACACCGCCGGGCCCGCCGTCCCGGCCTCCGTATGCGAGCTGTCCGGGCTGGTGGCCGCCTGTGACGCCGTGTTGCTGACCGCTCCCGAGCACAGCCTGCTGCCGCCCGAGCTGACGTACGCGCTGGACTGGATGGCGGCCCGTCACGATCTGTCCGGCAAGCACGTCGCGGTGATGAGCGCGAGCGCGCGGGCCTGCGGGGCCATGTGGGCCCAGGCCGAGCTCTACAAGCAGTTGCAGGGGGCGGGAGCCGTCGTGATGGGGGCCGAACTGGTCATCTCGCCGGCCTGTCCCCACTTCGACGAGGCGGGGCATCTGACGGTGCCCGAGCTGCGGGCGCAGGTGCGGGCGGTGGTCCGGCAGCTCTGCCCGGCCCAGGTGCTGGAACCGGCCTTCTCCCTCTGACAGACGCTCCAGGGGTTTCCGGTACGCGGGCCGTCCGGGCTGTGGGTTTCCGATGCGCGGGGCGTCAGGGTTCGCGGCGCAGGCGTTTGACGTCCGAGCGCTGCTTCTTGGCGGCGAGGCGGCGTTCGACGGAGCCCCGGCTGGGCTTGGTCTTGCGGCGGCGCTTCGGGGGCGGGGCGATGGCCTCACGCAGGCGCTGCGCCAGCCGGTGCGCGGCGGCCTCCCTGTTCCTGAGCTGGGAACGGTATTCCGAGGCGGCGATGGTGATCGTGGTGGAGCCGAGGCGTTCGAGCGCCCGGGCCTTCAGCGCGGGCGGCAGCGCGGTCGTCGCGGCCAGGTCGAAGACCAGCTCCACGCGGCTGTCGGTGGTGTTGACGCCCTGGCCGCCCGGGCCTGACGAGCGCGAGAAACGCCAGACGAGCTCGGCGTCGGGAATGACGACCGAGTCGTTGACGACCAGCGGGCCGGGCATGCGTGGGACTCCTGTTCACCGGATGGCTTGTTGATGCGAATCCACCGTATCCGGGTGGTATATGCCGTTCGCAACGGCATTTTCAATCTTCGCCGTCGCTGCGACTATGAAGGGAACACCACACAGGAGAGGCGACATTCCATGCAGCCTGTCTCGGCCGCGCAGGCGGGCCTCACCGTGGTGCTGGCCATCGTCTCGGCCACCGGGTTCCTGCTGCTGCGGTGCCAGGGGAAGGGGCGGCCGTTCGGGCCGGCGGGGCGCCGGCTCGCCATCGCCATCACCATCCTGACCGGGTGCGTCTCCGCCGGGGTCGCGCTGGTGAGCGGGATGGTGCTGAACCAGTATCTCGCCACCGTGCTGGGAGCCGTCGCGCCGAGCGGGCTCTGGCTCAGCCAGATGCGGGCCAAGGAGGAGGAGCGGCGGTCGCTGGCGCAGGAGGCGGCGACGTTCTGGCTGGTGTCGCTGCTGGCCAGGCTGGACCAGGCGATGGCCGAGGACCAGCGGGTCTGGTGCGAGAAACGCCTGGACGACTCCTGGAACGTCTACGAGCTCAGCCTGGCCGCCGGCCGCTACCACGAGCGCATCGCCGAACGCCTCTCGCCCGAGGAGCGCCGCCGGGAGCGGGTGCACGCCAGGCTGGAGGCGATCGAGCGGCGGCTGGACGTGGCGGCGCTGATCGAGGACGGGGCGGCGCGGTCGAAGGTGGTCACGGCACTGAACGGATCGCGCTACACACGGCTGGTCCGGTACGAGCGCTATCTGAACAACCTGACGCGGCTGCACGGCGTGCTCAGGCACGACGCGGAGAGCGACCTGCTGCGGCTGCTGACCTCGGCCTACCGCGCCGGATACCGCTCGCTGGCCAAGTTCGAGCCGTCGATGCCCGGCCCGCCCTCGCCGGCGCGCGGCACCGAATCGGCCAGGCGCACCCGCTGAGGCGCCGGCGACCCGGCGGTCACCGACCGGATCACCGCCCCCGGCGCCCCGCTCCGAACGGCCGGAGCGCCGGGGGCGGCCGGTCCGGTGCTGGTCAGAAGGCGGCGGCGGAGCCTTCCACGTCGCTGAGAGTGATGTCCAGGCGGGCGCCGAGCGCGTCGATGACGGCGCCGAGCGTGCGGAGGGTGAGATTTTCGTCGCCGGACAGGATCTGGCTCACCCTGCCGGGGGACACGCCCATCGACGTGGCCAGGTCGGCGCGGGAGATCTTGTGCTCCCTCATGTACCAGGTGATCTCGTCGACGACTTCCTGGGCGAGCCCGCCCACCTCGTCACCGGTGCCACGACGAAAGGCCATCACGGTCTCGCTCTCGACGTCCTTCTCCTGATGCTTCGAGTTTAGCTCTGCCTAAACCTTTAGGCAAGCCTAAAGTTGGCCCCTCCTGATGGTCGCTTGCAAGCGGCGCATGCCAGAATCGCGCGGAAGATCACGGGGTGGGGAGGCGCTGTGGCCGTCATCGTCGGCGTGCACGGGATCGGCAAGTACAACTACTACCTGGAGGCCGGGGGATCGGCGGCGGGCGCGGCCGCGGCCATGCGGCTCAAGTGGGACCGTTACCTGCACGCGGGGCTGGGAGGCGAGTCCCCGCACGCGGGGCTCGGGGGCGAGGCCGTGTCGTATTTCAGCGAGATCGCGTACTTCTCCCATCTCCTGCACGACGGCGAGGACGATGAGCGCGGCCGGCGGTCGCTCGCCGTGCCGGAGTCCCCGTCGCAGGAGGTCCTCGCCGCCTGGCTGCGGAATCTGGGCGTGGGCGAGCACGTCACCGGGATGCTCAAGTCGTTCACCGGCTGGTTGCTCGGCAAGCTGGACGACCGGTCGGCGGCGTTCGCCAGGCTGTTCGTGCCGGAGGTGGCGGCCTACCTCACCGATCAGGGCAGGCGCGAGCAGTGCCGGCGGGTCGTGGCCGACGCCATCCGGGAGCACCGGCCCAAGGTGGTGATCGCGCACTCGCTCGGCAGCGTCGTCGCGTACGAGGCCCTGTGGGCCGAGCCCGATCTGGAGGCCGACCTCCTGATCACCCTCGGCAGCCCGCTCGGCATGCGGAACGTCGTCTTCGAGCGCCTCCTGCCCGCCCCCGTCAACGGCCGCGGCGAGCGCCCCAAGGGTGTCGGGCGCTGGGTGAACATCGCCGACAAGGACGACATCGCCGCCATCCCGCCCGCCCTGCGCGACAGCTTCACCGGCATCGACGTCGAGGAACTGGTCAATCTCGACTGGATCGACTTCCACACCGCCGAGAAGTACCTGGGTTGCCCGGCACTCGATCCACATCTGCGACCATTCCTTGCATGACGTGGATTGTCTTCGACTACGGCGGTGTCCTGTGCCTGCCTCAGACCGAGTCCGACGCGGACGCCATGGCCCAGGCGGTGGAGGCGGACCCGGAGGCGTTCAAGCGCGCCTACTGGGAGCACCGCCTGGAGTTCGACCGGGCCGGACTGACCCCGTTCGACTACTGGTCGGCGGTGCTGGGGCGGCCCGCGACCCAGGCCGAGATCGCCCGCCTGGTCGCCATGGACGTGGCGAGCTGGGCCTACCCCGACACCGGCACGGTCGCGCTGCTCGGCGAGCTGATCGAGGCGGGGCGTGACGTGGCGCTGCTGTCCAACGCGCCGATCTGCATCGGCGACGGGGTGGACGAGCTGCCGTGGATCGCCGCGATCGGCCGCCGCTTCTACAGCGGCCGGATGGGCCTGGTCAAGCCCGACCGGGAGATCTACGACCGGATGGCCGGCGAGCTCGGCGCCGACCCGTCCGAGATCGTCTTCATCGACGACCGGGAGGAGAACGTCGAGGGCGCCGCACGTGCGGGCATGACCGGCCTGCACTTCACCGGCGCCGCCCCGCTGCGCGTGGCATTGCGGGGGGTGCTGAGCGGGGCGTCCCGCTGATCACTTCCCATCATTGTCCGGAGAAACTTCGCGAGCAGGACGACTGATGCTGTTCACCCGCGCTTGACTCCGTTGTCACGGCGGAGTCAGCGCGACCGGAAATACCTGATGACGTGGACCGCAGAGCCTTTCTGACAGCGGCGACAGCCGGCTTGCTCATCCCGCAGTCCGCCCCCGCGGCGGCCTCGTCGAGAACCCTCAAAACCGATCCCTTCACCCTGGGCGTGGCCTCGGGCGACCCCTCGACCGACGGCTTCGTCCTGTGGACCAGGCTGGCCGTCAACCCGCTCAGCGGTGACGGCCGCGGCGGCATGCCCTCCCGCGACATCGACGTGAAGTGGCAGGTCGCCACCGACGAGCGCTTCTCCTCGATCGTCAGATCCGGCACCGCCACCGCCAGGGCGCGCGACGCGCACAGCGTCCACGTCGAGCTGAAGGGCCTGGAGCCCGGGCGCGACTACTTCTACCGGTTCAGGAGCGAGGGCCGGGTCTCGCCGGCCGCCCGCACCAGGACGGCGCCGGCGGGGGAGAGCCCCCTCAACTTCGCGGTGGCCGCGTGCGCGCACTACGAGCACGGCTACTACACGGCCTACCGCCGCCTGGCGGAGCAGGAACCTGAGCTGGTGGTGTTCCTCGGGGACTACATGTACGAGTACGCCCCCAGCGGCTACACCTCGCTGGCCGGCCGCGTCCGTACCCACACGCCCGGCAAGTGCCGGACGCTGGCCGACTATCGGCTGCGGCACGCCCAGTACAAGAGCGACCACGACCTGCAGGCCGCGCACGCGGTGGCGCCCTGGCTGGTGTCGTTCGACGACCACGAGGTGGAGAACAACTGGGCCGGGCACGCCTCCAGCACGGGCGAGCCAGGCTTCGCCAGGCGCAGGGCGGACGCGTTCCGGGCGTACTACGAGAACATGCCGCTGCGGCGGGCCAGCCTCCAGGGGGCGGTGCTGCGGGTGAACCGGCGGGTGTCCTGGGGGTCGCTGGCGCGCTTCCACCTGCTCGACACCCGGCAGTTCCGCGACGACCAGGCGTGCCTGGACGGGGTACGGGCGGGATGCGACACCCGGCTGGCCGGCGACCGCACGCTCCTCGGAGCCGACCAGTGGCGCTGGCTGGAGGAGGGGCTGAACGGCTCCACCACCCGGTGGAACCTGCTCGGGCAGCAGATCATGGTCGCGCAGCGCGACTTCAAGATCGGACCGGGGCGGGAGGTCAACCTGGACTCCTGGGACGGGTACGCGGCCGAGCGCACCCGCCTGCTGAAGTCGCTGGCCCGCACGGCCAACCCGGTGGTGCTCACCGGGGACGCGCACATGCACCATCTGGCCGAGCTCAAGGCCGACTTCGACGACCCCGAGTCGCCGGCGGTGGCCACGGAGCTGGTGGCCTCGTCGATCGCCAGCGACGGCGACGGCTACCGGGACCGGACCTGGATCTCCGAGGCGCTCCAGGAGAACCCCCACTTCTCCTACATCGACCAGCGGCGCGGGTACCTGATGGCGAGGCTCACGCGGGACGAGCTGGCCGTCGACTTCCGGACGCTGGACTACATCTCGCGCAAGGGCGCCCCGGCCAGGACGTCCCACCGCCTGAGCCTGCCGGCCGTCACCGGTGCGGCGGCCGCCGGGCAGGCGGGAGTCGCCCGCGTAGGCTGAACACCGGCTGGGAGTCCGCTGAAAGTCTCCTCAACGTCCCCGCCCGCCCGATCGGGACTCCGCCGGGCGGGTGCCCGTTCTGCTGGGGTTGGGTGCCTGTTCGCTCCTCCCGCCGGGCTGGTGCCCGCTCGCTGGGGGGTGGGTGTCCGTCCCGGCGGTCGCCGGTGGGTCAGGCGCCCGGCCAGGTTCCGTCGGGGAACTCGCCCGAGGTGCCGCCCGACATGACCACCTGGTCGCTCTCGCCCAGTCCCGAGGTGACCTCGACGTACTGGTCGCCGCGTACCCCTGTCCTGACCACCCGCGACGAGTCGTGGCCGCCGGAGCGTACCGTGACCACCTGCGTTCCGTCCGACCTGCTGCGCACCGCGGCGGCGGGCACGTAGATCGCGTCCTCGGCCTCGTCGGTGGTGATCGTCACCGAGGCGGTCTGCCCGAGCATCAGCCCGGCCGGGGGTTCGTCGAAGGCGAGGGTGACCGCGTAGCGGACGAGCCGGTCGTCCACCGTCGCGGTGGGGGCGACGGCGGTGACCGTTCCCGGGTAACGCTCGCCGGTGCGGGTGGCCAGCGTGACCTGGGCTTTCTGCCCGAGCTTGAGCTGGTTCACGTCGGACTCGGTGACCATGGCCTGGACCTGGAGCTCGTTCAGGTCGCCGAGGCTGATGAAGGTGCCGGTGCCGGCCAGGTCGCCGACGCCGCCCGCCACCGAGAGCACGGTTCCCGCCGCCGGGGCCACGATGCGGGTGGCCCGTACGTCGTCCGCCGCCTCTTCGAGCGCCCCCTCCGCGCGGTCCACATTCGCGGTCGCCTGGTCCTCGCTGAGCCCGCCCCGGCCCCCCGCGGTCGCGCCCGCGCTCCGGCCGCAGGAACCCGCCGGTCGTGGGCCACCCGTTCCCCGGGCGTCCGGCCGGGCCGAGGGCTTGCCAACGGCCCGCCTGCCCGCGGTGGGCCTGCCGCTCGCGGTCGGTCTCGCGCCGGTGGAGGGCTTGCCGCCGGTGGTCGGTTCGCCGGTGGAGGAGCCCGTGGGGAACGGGCTGCCCCCGATGGGGCCATCGGTGGGCCCGCCGGTCGCCGGTGGATGGCCGCCCGGGCGTCCCGTGCCGCCGTTGGGCGGGCTGGTGGGGGTGGCGGTGACCGTCGTGGTGACGGTGGCCGTCACCGTGACCGTCACCGTGGGGCGGGGATGATGCCCCGTGGGCTCGTCCGTCGGCCCGCCGGTGGGCTCGCCGGTCGGAGTGGGGGCCGGGGTGAGGGTCGGCCCGGGAGCCGGCCGAGCCGTCGAGCGGGCACCCGCATGAGGCCCCCGGTGCTGCCCCGGCCGTGCGCTCGGGCTCGCGGAGGCACCCTCCACCGGCCCGAAAGCGCCGCCCGCGCCACCGGCTGGGACGGCGACGGTCTTGCCACCGGCCTGGCCGGGCGCTGCCTCGCTGCCGGCCGGGACGGTGCCTGCCTGGTCACCGGTTGCCGGGCCGGGGGCGGCCGGGGTGCCGCCGGTGGCGGAGCGGCCGGGTGCGGGGCAGGGGGGCGGGGTGCTCGCGGCGTCCTGGGCCTGGTCCAGGGCCTCTTCGGCGGCCGCGACGTCGGCCTTGGCCGCCTCGTACGCCTCCTGCGCCTTCCGGCTGTCGATCCGGGCCAGCACCTGCCCCTTCTTCACCTTGGTCCCGACCTTGACGTAGACCTTGGTCAACTCCCCTGAGGACCCGAACGCCAGGTCCCGGCGCGAGCCGTCCACGGTGTTGCCCGCGGCGCTGACCGAGGCCGTGACCTGGCCGCGCTGAGCGGCGGCGAGCCGTACCTGGACGGCGGGCGGGGCGTCGTCGCGCAGCGCCAGCGCCAGGCCGGACCCGGCGACCAGCACGGCCAGGGCGAGTCCGCCCAGCGCGAAAGTCGGTCTCATGGGCGCCCATCCTGGCGCAGCAGGTTCGCGCCAGGCTGCGGGCCGCCTCAAAGTCACCTGTGTGCCCGGTGTGGCCGCCGGGTTGTCAGCGAACGTTCAGCTTGCTCGCGGCTGCGGTGCAGCATTGTGTGCGAGGGTCACCGCCTGTGAAGGTGTCGAGAAGGCGCAGAGCGCTGATGACCAACGGAGCACTGGCCGTGCTCCTGCTGGGCGGTGTCGTGCTCGCCTACGCCCAGCTCGGCACGGGCCGGGCGGCGGGCCAGTCGGACGTGCGGACGGTACGCGCCACGCGCGGCTCCGTGACGGCCTCGGTGTCCGCCTCCGGCGCGGTCGAGAGCTCGAAGTCCAGGGCGCTCTCGTTCGGCACGTCAGGGACGGTAGAGAAGGTCTACGTCAAGCCGGGCGACAAGGTGGCCGCGGGCGACATCCTGGCCAGGCTGGACGACGACGCCGCCCAGGAGAACCTGTCGGCGGCCAAGGCCGCCTACGACGGCGCCGTCGACGACGGGACCGACACGGCCCAGCTCTACGCCGCCTACCTCAAGGCACGCAACGCCTACCGGGAGGCCCAGCGGACGGTGACGGCCACCGTGCTGAAGGCCCCGTTCAAGGGCACGGTCACGGCGGTGAACGGCTCCGTAGGCGGCAGCAGCTCCGGCGGCGGGAACTCCGGCGGCGCGGGCGGCAACGACACCGGCGCGAACGCCGGGAACAACGCCGGCGGCGGGCAGAAGGCCGGTTCCGCCGGTTTCGTGGAGATCGCGGACACCGGCCGCCTGCAACTCGTCGGCGACTTCACCGAGTCGGACGTCGGCAAGCTCAAGCAGGGCCAGCAGGCCACGGTCACGTTCGACGCCCTGCCCGGGGTGACCGCCACCGGCGAGGTCACCCAGATCGAGCCGGTCGCCGCCACCAGCAACAACGTCGTGCAGTATCCGGTCACGATCACCTTCACGAAGGTCCCGAGCCAGGTACGGCTGGGCCAGACGGCCACCGTCGAGGTCGTGACCGGCCAGGCCGACGACGTGGTCACGGTGCCCTCCACCGCCGTCTCCACCAGCGGCGGCCAGACCACGGTCACCCTGCTCGTGAACGGCCGCCAGGTCAGGACCCCGGTGCGGGTCGGCCTGCGCGGCACGACGCTGACCGAGATCACCTCGGGTGTGTCCGAGGGCGACCAGATCGTGCCGCCCGCCACCACCGGCGGCACCGGCGGCAACCTGCGCATCCCCGGCGGCGGGGGCTTCCCGGGCGGCGGCGCCGTCCGGCGGGGGGCCGCGCGATGACGGCTCCCGTGCCCGTCCTGCGCGTGCGCGACCTCGTCAAGGAGTACGGCGAGGGCGACGCCAGGGTACGCGCCCTGCGCGGCATCGGCCTCGACGTCGAACGCGGTGACTACGTGGCCATCATGGGCGCCTCCGGCTCTGGGAAGTCCACCCTGATGAACATCCTGGGCTGCCTCGACATCCCGACCTCCGGCACGTACCAGATCGACGGCGCCGACGTGGGCCTGCTGGACGAACACCAGCTCGCCATCCTGCGCAACCGCAGGGTCGGGTTCGTGTTCCAGTCGTTCAACCTGATCCCGCGCATGAGCGCGCTGGCCAACGTGGAGCTGCCGCTCGTGTACGGCGGCGTCGGCCAGGCCGAGCGGCGCGCCCGCGCCCTGGCCGCGCTGGAGCAGGTCGGGCTGGGCGACCGGGTGCACCACGAGCCGAACCAGCTCTCCGGCGGCCAGCAGCAGCGCGTGGCCGTGGCCAGGGCGCTGGTCACCGCGCCCGCGCTGCTGCTGGCCGACGAGCCGACCGGCAACCTCGACACCGCCTCCACCGGCGACGTCCTGCGGATCCTGGACCGGCTCAGCGAGGAGGGCCGTACCATCGTGCTGATCACCCACGAGGACGAGGTGGCCGCGCACGCCAAGCGGGTGATCAGATTGGTGGACGGCCAGATCGTGGAGGACCGCCGCCAGGCGCCGGTGGACGGCCCGCCGCCGCGGCTGCTGGAGGCGGCCGGATGAACCACCTGGAGACCTTCCGCTTCGCCCTGCGCGGCCTGCTGGCCAACAAGATGCGCAGCCTGCTGACCACGCTCGGCATCCTCATCGGCGTCGCCGCGGTCATCATGCTGGTCGCCATCGGCGAGGGCGCCTCGAACAGCATCCAGCAGAACATCCAGCGCCTGGGCGCCAACACCATCACCATCTCCCCGTCCTTCACGGGCGGGGGCGGCGGCGGGATGCGCGGGCAGGCCGGCCGCGGCACCGGCCCGCGCACGCAGGCCAAGCAGCTCAGCCTGGCCGACGCCAAGGCACTGACCGACCGTACGCTCGCGCCCAGCGTCAGGTCCGTCTCGCCGGTCGTGACCGCCGCCTCCCCGGCGGCCGCGTACGGGGCCGCCAGTCACACCGTCGCGCAGTTCGTCGGCACGTACCCCAGCTATTTCGAGGCCGTCAACAAGCCCGTGGCCAAGGGCACCTACTTCTTCAACGACGACGTGCTGGCCGCCAGGAAGGTCGTGGTGCTGGGCCAGACCGTGGTGGAGGAGCTGTTCGGGACCGTCGATCCGATCGGCAAGCAGGTCACCGTGTCCGGCGTGCCGTTCACGGTGGTCGGCGTGCTGAAGGAGAGCGGCTCCGCCGGCATGCAGGACGCCGACGACGTGGCCATCGCGCCGCTGCCTGCCGTGCAGCAGAGCCTGAGCGGGTTCGGGCCGCTCAGCTCCGTCGTCGTGCAGGCGACCGGGGCGGAGACCACCACGGCTGCGCAGTCGGAGATCACCGCCATCCTCAACCAGCGGCACGGCACCACGGACGAGAACGCCGACTACCGGGTGCTCAACCAGGCCACGCTGCAGGAGACGGTCAGCCAGGCGACCGGCATCCTGACGGCGCTGCTCGCCGCGGTCGCCGGCATCTCGCTGCTGGTGGGCGGCATCGGCATCACGAACATCATGCTGGTCACCGTCACGGAGCGCACGCGCGAGATCGGCATCCGCAAGGCCATCGGCGCGCCCAGGAGCGCGATCCTGGGGCAGTTCCTGGTGGAGGCCACGTTGCTGAGCCTGATCGGAGGGCTGGCGGGGGTGCTGGTGGCGTTCCTGGGGACCAGATTCTCCTTCGCCGGCATCCAGCCGGTGCTCGTGCCCTCGTCGGTCGCGCTGGCGCTGGGCGTGTCGGTGGGGATCGGGCTGTTCTTCGGCAGTTATCCCGCCAACCGGGCGGCCAAGCTCAGGCCGATCCAGGCCCTCCGCCATGAGTAAGGAGAATGACATGGCCCAGCTCGACTCCTCCCCCTACCCCGACGACCTGCGGGAGGAGCTCGCCGTCCGGCCGCGGGCGGGCATGTCCAGGCTCACGCTGACGCTGGCCGCCGGGGTCGTGCTGGTGGCCGGCATCCTCATCGGCATCCAGGCGGGCAAGGCCGTCGGCCGGCGGGACGTGCCTGCCGCGGCCCAGCAGCGGGGCGGCGGGCCGATGGGGGGCTTCGCGCAGCGGCAGGACGGCTCCGGCGAGGGCCGGCCGCCCGGCTCCGGCGACCAGCGTGGCGGCCGGCGGACGGGCGCGGCCGGCGGGGCCACCCTGGGCACCGTGGAGAAGGTCCAGGGCGGCAAGGTGTACGTCAAGACCGCCGACGGCACCACCGTCACCGTGCTCACCGATGCCCGGACGGCGATCACGGTCAGCGAGGCCGGTAAGGTGGCCGATCTCAAGACAGGTGCCACGGTCGTGGTGCGCGGCCGGCAGGGCGAGGACGGCTCCGTGACGGCGGCGTCGATCAACCAGGGAGGGCTGGGAGGCCGGAGATGATCGAACCCGAGGCCAGGCTGCTGGTGGTCGACGACGAGCCCAACATCAGGGAGCTGTTCTCGGCCAGCCTGCGGATGGCCGGGTTCGAGGTGCTGACCGCGGCCGGCGGCATGGAGGCGCTGCGCGTGGCCGAGGAGAGCGCGCCCGACCTGGTGATGCTCGACGTCATGCTGCCCGACCTCGACGGCCTGGCGGTCGCGGGCCGGCTGCGCTCGCGCGGCCGGCGGGTCCCGGTGCTGTTCGTGACCGCCAAGGACGCCCCGGAGGACAGGATCGCCGGGCTGCGACTGGGCGAGGACTACGTGACCAAGCCGTTCAGCCTGGAGGAGGTCATCGCCAGGATCCGCGCCGTGCTGCGCAGGACGCGCCGCGGCTCGCCCCGGCCCAACCGGCTCCAGGTCGCCGACCTTGAGCTGGACGAGGACAACTGCGAGGTCTTCCGGGACGGCGTCCCGGTACGGCTGTCGCCGACGGAGTTCCGGCTGCTGCGTTACTTCATGCTCAACGTGGGCCGGGTGCTGTCGAAGACGCAGATCCTCGACCACGTCTGGAACGGCGACTGGCGCACCGACGTCGGCCTCGTGGAGTCGTACGTGTCCTACCTGCGGCGCAAGGTGGACACCGGAGAGACCAAATACCTGCACACGCTGCGTGGCGTCGGCTACATCCTGCGCCCGCCCCGCATCTGAACGTCCGCTCGTGAACGCTCCGGAGATGAGGACCCTGGGAAGGACCGTCGCGGCCTGGAAGGACAGGGCGATCGGGAAGGGCATGGCGGTGCGCAAGCACCTCGCGCGGGCCCCGCTGTGGCTGCGGCTGGTGTCGGCGACCCTGCTGCTGGTCACCCTCGCCATCACGCTGACCGGGCTGTTCGCCGTGCGGTTGCTCCGCGGCTACCTCGTCGAGCGGGTCGACCAGCAACTCCACGCCGCCACCCGCCCCTTCAGGGAGGCGCCCACGGACACGCCGCCCGAGCCGCCGCGTCCCGGCCTGCGGCCGCAACGTTTCTACGGGCTGTTCCACGCGGTGATCCTGGACGCGGACGGCGCCACGGTCAGGACGATCAGCGAGTCGCCCGAAGACCACACCCCCGCCCTGCCCAAGCTGACCCGCGCCGACGTCCTGAGGCTCGGGGACCGGCCGTTCACCGTGGAGTCACGTGTCGAGGGCGGCCCCGACTGGCGGGTCGTCGCCGTGCCGGTGCGCAACGGCCAGAGCCGGGTGGTCGCCATCAACCTGGCCGACGCCGAGGCCACGGTCTCGCAGCTCGTGCTCATCGTGGCGGTCGGCGGCGGAGGCACGCTGATCGTGCTCGGGTTCGCCTGCTACTGGCTGGTGCGCCGGAGCCTGCGCCCGCTCGGCCAGATCGCCCGTACGGCCAAGGAGATCGCGGGCGGTGACCTGTCGCGTCGCGTCCCGCTGTGGGCCGCGACCACCGAGGTCGGCAAGCTCGGCCGGGCGTTCAACACCATGCTCGTCAAGATCGAGGCCGCCGCGCGCGAGCGGGAGTCGGCGGCCGAGGCCGCCCGCGCCTCCGCCACCTCCGCCAGGCGCTCCGAGGAGCTGATGCGCCGCTTCATGGCCGACGCCTCGCACGAGCTGCGCACGCCGCTGACGTCGATCAGGGGCTTCGCCGAGCTGTACCGGCTGGGGGAGGAGAAGGACCTGGCCGAGGCCGTGCGGCTGCTGAGCCGCATCGAGGGGCAGGCGGCGCGGATGGGGCTGCTGGTGGAGGACATGCTGCTGCTGGCCAGGCTCGACCAGCGGCGCGAGCTGGCCAGGCGGCCCGTGGACCTGCTCAGCCTGGCCGCCACCGCCGTGATCGACGCCCAGACGCTGGCGCCCGATCGGCGGGTCGAGCTGGTCCGGCTGTCCGGGGGCGAGGGGGACGTGCTGGTGACGGGCGACGAGACCCGGCTCGGCCAGGTGCTCAACAACCTCGTCACGAACGTGCTCGTCCACACCCCGGCGGGCACGCCCTTCCAGGTACGGGTCGGGATCGACGGGGAGCAGGCCGTGGTGGAGGTGGCCGACGAGGGGCCAGGGTTCCCGCAGGAGGTGGCCGAGCGGGTGTTCGAGCGGTTCTACCGGGCGGATCCGGCGCGCGGCACGGGCGGCTCGGGGCTGGGACTGTCGATCGCGGCGACGCTGGTGGAGGCGCACGGAGGGATCATCGTGGCGGAGAGCGAACCGGGCAAGGGCGCCCTGTTCAGGGTGGTTCTTCCGCTCTGAGGATGAGCGATTCAGCCGAAGGTGTAGCCGTACAGGCCGGTGCCCTTGCTGAGCTGCCGTACCTTGCCCAGTTTCAGCCCGTTGGCGCGTGAGCCTGGCGCGTACATGACCAGCCCCTGGTCGGGGGAGGAGACGACGAGCCCGTACAGCGGCCGGCGCTTGTCCAGCGGCTTGTACCGCTCCCAGCCCGGCAGCATGGCCACCGCGGCGCCGAAGTCCCGTCCCTGGCCCTTGACCAGCAGGTTCCCCTCGCGCGTCAGGCCGCCGGAGGAGCGTCCCGCGAGCACCTGGACCGCCTTCTCGCCGGGCACGCCGACGGCCAGCTCGTCCCGGCCGTCACCGTTGAGGTCCCCGGCCGCCAGCGACGCGCCGAACCGGTCGTAGTAGCGCGCTATGCCCTTCAGCGTGTTCTGCGACCAGGCCTCGCTGCCGGAGGCGCTCAGCCCGCCGCGGCTGCCGTAGAGCACGTCGACGGTCCCGTCGCCGTAGTCCATCGCCCGCTGGTTCTCGCTGAGCCCTTCGCCGGGCACCCCGATGGCCAGGTCGGCGCGGCCGTCGCCGTTGAAGTCGCCGGTGGCCAGGGCCGCCCCGAACGAGTCCCACTTCTCCGAGGAGCCCGCGATGCCCGGGCTGCTCTGCGTGTACTGCCGGGCCCGCTCCCCGCGCACGTCGATCACCGTGACCGAGCCCTGCCCGTCCAGCTTGACGCTGTCCGCGGGCGCGCCGACGGCCAGCTCGTCCCGGCCGTCGCCGTCGAAGTCGCCGGTGGCCAGCGCCGCGCCCCACTGGTCGGTCATGCTCGCCGCCTGCCGCACCCACGACGTCTTCTGCGTGATCTGGTACGGCTTGCGGCCCTTCATCCCGTAGACCGTCACCGCCCCGCCGGACCGCTGGCTGGGCGCCCCCACGACCAGCTCGTCACTGCCGTCCCCGTCCAGGTCCCCGGCGGCCAGCGCGGCCCCGAACCGGTCGCTCGACGGCTTGGCCAGGGCCAGCTCCTTGCCCTTGACCAGCCCCGCGGTGGACCCGTCGAAGATCTGGACGACTCCGTTGCCGTCCGCGCCGGGCGTCCGCCGCCCGACGAACTCCTCCGACACGCCCACCGCCAGGTCCGCGCAGCGGTCGCCGTTGAAGTCGCCCACCGCCAGCGCCGAGCCGAACGAGTCGCCGGGCTCCGCGCCGTCCTGGGTGAGCCTGGCCTGCTTGCCGGAGCCGTACATCACGGTCACGGAGCCGGCCCTGGAGGCGTCGTAGGGAGCGGCCACGGCCAGGTCCGGCCGTCCGTCGCCGTCGAAGTCGAGGGGGTGGCCGGAGCACGACGCCGCCGCCGCGGAGGACGTACCGGAAGCGAGGGGGAAAAGCACACAGGCCGCTAGTAGAACCTTCATACCGGAAGTAATGTCCACCCAGCTCAAACCGGTTCTGAACAGTGCGGGAACGGGTCAGGAGGGCAGGATGCACATCGTGCGCCGCGTGCGGTGACCATGTGAGAAACCGACTCGCCGGGATGTGATCGTTTTGTGGCGATCGGCCTATGCCCGCGGGGTTCCGGGTCGCCCCGGGGGCGTGGGAACGTGTCAGGATAGTCGGGTGGACATCGACCTCGCTGACCTGGACTTCTGGCGCAAACCGCCCAAAAAGCGGCATGAGGCGTTCGCCTGGCTCCGGCAACAGGAGCGGCCGGTGTTCTTCCCGGAGAAAAAGGTCCCCTTCCTGCGCTCGGGCCGGGGCTTCTACGCCCTCGTCCGGCACGCTGACGTGGTCGAGGCCAGCCGCAACGCCAAGGTCTTCTCCAGCGAGCCCGCCGTGACCAACCCGGAGCCGCCGGGCTGGGTGAAGCAGGTGTTCGGCGAGTCGATGGTCAACATGGACGACCTGCGTCACGCCCGGCTGCGGCGGATCGTCACCCGCTCGTTCAGCCCGCGCATGCTGGCCGGCCTGCAGAGCGACATCGAGTCCGCCTGCGCCGCCATCGTGGACGACGTGATCAGGGACGGGCCGCGCGACTTCGTCGCCCAGGTCGCCGCCAGGCTGCCCATCCACGTCATCTGCGACATGCTCGACATACCCCGGGAGCTGCGGGCCAGGGTCCACCAGCACGTGGACATCTCCACCGCCTACACCGGGGTGCGGCCCAGCCTGGCCCGCAGCGTCCAGATGGCCGGCCAGAACATGCTGGCGCTGCTCGCCCTGCAGCGCATGGTCATCAAGCTCGGCCAGGAACGCGTCGCCGCCCCCAAGGGCGACCTGCTCTCCCTGCTGGTCAACGCCAACCCGGACGGTGAGAAGCTCACCGACAGGGAGCTGGGCTCGTTCTTCGCGCTGCTGCTGGTCGCGGGCAACGAGACGGCCCGCAACACCATGGCCCACGGGATCAAGCTGCTCACCGACAACCCGGCTCAGCGCGAGCTACTGATGAGCGACTTCGACACGCACATCAACGGCGCGATCGAGGAGATGGTCCGCTACGTGTCGCCCATCATGCAGTTCCGCCGCACGGTGACCCAGGACTACTCGCTGCGCGGCCTGGAGCTCAGGCGGGGCGACAAGGTGGTGCTGTTCTACGGCTCGGCCAACCGGGACGAGTCGGTGTTCCCGGACGCGGACACGTTCGACATCACCCGCGACACCAAGCCGCACGTCGGCTTCGGCGGCCCGGGGCCGCACTTCTGCCTCGGCGCCAACCTGGCCCGGCAGGAGATGCGTACGATGTTCCGCGAGCTGCTCACCAGGCTCCCGGACATCCGCTCGGTCGGCGAGCCCGAGCTGCTGCTGTCCAACTTCGACAACAGCGTGCGCAGCCAGGCGTTCACCTTCGGCACCGTCACCGCCCGCCAGGTGCGCTGACGCCTTGGGACGGCCGGGTCAGTCCTCGGCGGCGAGGACGTTGGTCCTGATGGTGAAGAACGTGATCAGCGCCGACACCACCATCATCCCGGCGCTGATCAGCATCGCCATCCGGAAGCCGGCGTCGAAGACCGTCGGTTGCTGGAACGCGTCGCCCACCAGCCCCACCAGCGGAGGCACGGCGGCCACCGCGAGCAGGCTGCCGGTGCGGGCCACCGCGTTGTTGACGCCGCTGGCCGTGCCCGCGTACCGCTCGTCGGCACTGGCCAGCACGGTCGCGGTCAGCGGCGCGACGGCCGCCGACAGCCCCAGCCCGAAGACGGACACCGCGGGCAGCACCTGGAGCGGGTAGGAGGCGCCGGGGCCGATCGTGCTCATCCAGAGGAACCCGACGCCCGCGAGCAGGATCCCGAACGTCATCGGCCAGCGGGGCCCGACGCGCTTGGCCACCTCCCCGGCCCTGGCCGACAGCAGCAGCATCAGGATGGTCGTGGGCAGCATGGCCAGCCCGGCCTGGATGGGGGAGAAGCCCGACACGACCTGGAGCTGGATGACGAGCAGGAAGAACACCACGCCCATGGCCGCGTACATGATCAGCGTCACCACGTTCACGGCGGTGAACACGCGGTCGCGGAAGATCCCCACGGGCACCAGCGAGTCCGGCGAGCGGCGGATCTGGGTCGCCACGAAGGCCACCCCCAGCGCCAGCCCCGCCACCAGCGGCAGCGGCGCGCCCTTCTGGATCAGCCCGTAGGTGATGCCGGCCAGGGCCAGCGCCGCCAGCGCCGAGCCGAGCACGTCGAAGCGGCCCACGGCAAGCTCGTCCCTGCTCTCCGGCACGTGCCGCAGCGCGACGAACATGATGAGCAGCGCGAACGGCAGGTTGATCAGGAACGCCCACCGCCACCCGGCTGTCTGTACCAGCCAGCCGCCCAGCAGCGGCCCGATGGCGCTGGCCACCCCGCCGAGCCCGGACCACACCCCGACGGCGCGCGGGCGGTCGTGCCGGACGAACGAGGCCTGGATGATCGCCAGCGAGCCGGGCGTGAGCAGGGCGCCCCCGACGCCCTGCAGTGCCCGGGCCGTGATCAGGAACTCGATGTTCGGTGACAGTCCGCACAGGGCGGAGGCGACGGCGAACCAGACCGTGCCGATGAGGAAGATCTTGCGCCGGCCGTACCGGTCGCCGAGGGAACCGCCCAGGAGGATCAGCCCGGCCAGGGTGAGGGTGTAGGCGTTGATCGTCCACTGCAGCCCGGCCATGCCGGCCTTGAGCTCCCCGCCCAGAAAGGGCAGCGCGACGTTGACCACGGTGCTGTCGAGCAGGGCCAGCCCGGAGCCGAGCACGGTAGCCGCCAGTATCCACCGCCCGCGGGCCGACTTGAGCCTGATGTGGCCGTCGACGGGGGACTCTTCTGGGCCGGATGTCATGGTTTCATCCTGTCATCGGCCCTTTTCGGCCGATCACGCGGACCGGGGGCTGAGCAGGCGCGGCGGGTAGGTTAAGGTGTTGGGTTTCACTGTTGGATGGGGTGGTGGCCCCACGCGTCGGTCACGTGGCCCGGGCGTCCAGGGCCCGCAGGACGAACTCCGACACCAGCTCCCCGGCCGCCTCCACCGTGACCTCGCCGCTGATCAGGGGCACCCGCTCGGCGCCGATGACCGCGAGCACCATCCGGGCCGTCGCGCCCACGTCCGGCACCCGGAAATCCCCGGTGGCGACGCCGCTCTCCAGGATGCCGGCCAGGATCGCCTGCATGGGCGCGACGTGCTCGGCCAGCCGCTGGTAGGCGTCCGGGCCCAGGGCGGCGCTCAGATCGGCGGCTCCCGGGTGCGGATGGGCGACCAGCCCGGCGAGCTGCAGCCGTACGAACGCGCGCAGCCGGTCCGCCGGAGAGGCTCCCTCGGGCAGGTCCCGCTCGAAGCTGTCGATGAAGTAGCGGGTCACCCGCTCGGTGAAGGCCAGCAGCAGGGCGGTCTTGTCCGGGAAGTAGTTGTAGAGCACGGTCCGGGTGATGCCGGCCTCGACGGCCACGTCGGTCATGGAGATGGCGTCGATGCCCTGCACCCTGGACAGGCGGGAGACGGCCTGCAGAATCCGGTCGCGCGTCTGGGCGCGGTGCTCGCCGATCGTGGCGGCCGAGATGCGGGGCATATGTCCATCGTAGGCCGGGTTGAAGATCATCCGGCTCTGTCGAGAGATGGCTCGTCGCGGCCGCCCTGATCAGCTCCGACGGGTACGCGCCGGGGAGGCCGGAATGGGGGAGGGGGTCAGGCGGCGGTTCGGACGGTGCGGTGGAGGTCGGTCAGAACTTCCGTGTTGAGCTGGTAGGCCAGCTTGACCTCGCGGATCATCCGCTGCCGCTCGCGCTCGTCCACCTCCAGCTCGTCCAGCCGGGCCCGGTAGGCGCTCTTGAACCGGGGGATGCTGCCCAGCTCGTCGAAGATGTAGAAGTCGACGCCCCCGCCCTTCCGGTAGCCGTAGATCTTCTGCAGCTCCATCCGGATGAACTGCCCGCCCGACAGGTCGCCCAGGTAGCGGGTGTAGTGGTGGGCGATGAAGCCACCCGGCCAGTCGGCGACCTGGTGGATGCGGGCGACCAGGGTGCTGGTGGACTTGGACGGCGTGATCCCTGCCCGCCAGCCCGGCCCGTAGATCGTGGCCAGGTCCCGCTCCAGCGCCCGCTCGCGATAGAGCTCGGGGAACACGAACCGGCCCGCCACCGGGTGGCCGGACAGCTCCCGCGACACCCCGTCGAGGGCGGCGTAGGCGAAGTAGTGCTGGGCGACCATCTCGCCGTATTCGTGCTCACTCAGCCGCCCGCCCATCAGCTCCGCGAGGTAACCCTCGGACTCGGCCGACTCGTGGTCGGTCCAGGTCGCGTTCCGCAAGGTCTCGGAGAACGGCGTGGTCACGGCTCACCCCAACTCGCACTGGCATTTCATGACGAAGTGTCA
Organism: Nonomuraea sp. B12E4; assembly: GCF_039871825.1. Taxonomy (NCBI): domain Bacteria; kingdom Bacillati; phylum Actinomycetota; class Actinomycetes; order Streptosporangiales; family Streptosporangiaceae; genus Nonomuraea; species Nonomuraea sp. B12E4. Next base: position 626,642 of record NZ_JBDPME010000001.1, read on the forward strand.
CAAACATCGGCACTCGGCGTCAAGCTTATGACGACACCATGTCATCAAAGACTTCCTCCTTGTGTCATCTACCCAGAATCGGCAGGTCAAGGGTCACCCGCTCGGGATGGCCGAGGGCGATCAGGGCGAGGTTGCGCAGCAAGGGGGTGCCGGGACGGAAGCAGTCACTGTGGCCGCCGGGCCCGTCTCGAAGACGCGGGCGCCGAACTCCTCGCTCATCGGGTTGGCGCCGAAGCCGAGCGGGCCGATCTTGACGCGGGGCAAGATCGCAAGGTGTCTGAGCATGCGGTGACGCCACGGAGAGTGGTCCCTCCACCGCGTCACCGCTGGGTTCGAACTTGCGCGTAGGACCTCAGGGGGACGGCGGCTACCCCGGACGGCGCCCCCACGCCGCATGCGCCGCCGCGTAGGTCACGACGCTCGCTCCGCGTAGTGGCAGGCGGCGAAGTGCTCGCCGACCGCCTCCAGCGGGGGCTCCACCTCGGCGCAGCGTTCGGTCGCCTTCCAGCAGCGCGTGTGGAAGCGGCATCCGGGCGGCGGCGAGACGGGGCTCGGCGGGTCGCCGGCCAGCATGATCCGCGAGCGCCCCCGCAACTGCGGCTTCGGCACCGGCGCCGCCGACATCAACGCCATCGTGTACGGATGCGCCGGCGCCCCGTACACCTCGGCCGCCGGCCCCATCTCCGCGAGCTTGCCCAGGTACATCACCCCCACCCGGTGCGACACGTGCCGCACCACGGCCAGGTCGTGGGCGATGAAGACCAGCGCCACCCCCAGCGTGCTCTGCAACTCGGCGAACAGGTTCACCACCTGCGCCTGCACCGACATGTCCAGCGCCGACACCGGCTCGTCGCAGACGATCACGTCCGGCTCGGTGGCCAGGGCGCGGGCGATGCCGATGCGCTGCCGCTGCCCGCCGGAGAACTCGTGCGGGAACCGGTTCATCCGGTCGGGCGGCAGCCCCACCAGGGACAGCAGCTCGCCGACCCGGTCCCGCATGGCCCGGGCGTTCGGGGACAGGCGGTGCACGCGCAGCGGCTCGGCCACGATGTCGTGCACGGTCATGCGCGGGTTGAGCGAGGTGAGCGGGTCCTGGAAGACCATCTGGACCCGCCGGCGGATGTCGCGTGGCACGCCCCCGCGGGTGAAGAACGGCCGGCCACGGAAGGTCACCTCGCCCTGGTCGGGGCGTTCGAGGCCGACGAGCATGCGGGCCAGGGTCGACTTGCCGCACCCCGACTCGCCGACGATGCCCAGCGTCTCCCCGGCGTACAGCTCCAGGTCGACGCCCGCGACGGCGCGCACCGCGCCGCTCCGGGACAGCATCCCGCCGTGGTAGGTCTTGTGCAGCCCGGCGGCCCGCAGCACCGGCTCGGAGGCGGTGGCCCCACGCCCGCCAGGTGCGGCGGGAGCGGTGGGTTCAGGCGAGGGCGCCATGGAGCATCTCCTCCGAGTAGTGGCAGGCGGCGCGCCGGCCGGTGCCGGTGTCCAGGAGCATCAGCTCCGGCCGGGCCTCCGAGCACACCTCGGTGGCCCGGTCGCAGCGCGGCGCGAACGAGCAGCCCGGCGGCAGGGAAGCGGGACTGGGCGGGGCGCCCGGGATGGCGCGCAGCGTCGAGGACGGGCGCTCCAGGTCGGGGATGGCCGCGAGCAGCGCGGCGGTGTACGGGTGCGCGGGCCGGTCGTACAGCTCCTGCACCTCGCCGCTCTCCACGATCCGCCCCGCGTACATCACCGCGACCCGGTCGCTGACCTCCGCCGCCACCCCCAGGTCGTGGGTGATCAGCAGGACGGCGGTGCCGAGCTCGCGCCGCAGCCGGTCGATGAGCTCCAGGATCTGCGCCTGCACGGTCACGTCCAGCGCGGTCGTCGGCTCGTCGGCGATGATCAGGTCGGGTTCGAGCGCGACCGCCATGGCCACCAGGATGCGCTGCCGCATGCCCCCGGAGAACTGGTGCGGGTAGTCGTTGACGCGCTTGGCCGCCGCCGGGATGCCCACCAGGTCCAGCATCTCGATCGAGCGTGCCCTGGCCTCCTTGCGTGACATGCCCCGGTGCACCCGGAACAGCTCGCCGACCTGGTCGCCGATGCTGAGCACGGGGTTCAGGGCCGACAGCGCGTCCTGGAAGACCAGGGTCATCGCGCTGCCGCGCAGGTCCCGGCGCTCCTCGGCCGACAGGCTCAGCAGGTCCCGGCCGCCGAGCCGGGCCATGGAGGAGCGCACCCGCACGTTCGGCTGGTCGAGCAGACCCATGAGGGCTTTGGCGGTGACGGACTTGCCCGAACCGGACTCGCCGAGCAGCGCCAGCGTCTGGCCGCGTTCGATGGTCAGGTCCACGCCGCGCACCGCCGGGATCTCGTGCCCGTGGGCGGTGAACGTGACGTGGAGGTCGCGAATTTCCAGGACCGGTGCTTCGCTCACCGCACCCCTTCCTCAGTAGTGACGAAACTTGGCGCCGACTCCGGCTTGGTTGCCGGAAAACAACTCCAATATTGTCTTTCGCGCCTGATCCTGGCAAACTTCCCGCAATCGGACAAGAGGGGATAGCAAGTGCTGGAAGCCGCGAAGAGCTACAAGGGTTACCGTTCCTACGAATACCTGGAGGCGGGTGTCGACTACCGCGAGTTCGACCTGGCGCCGGAACTCGGCAGGGTTCCCGCGTACCAGGGGCCTGAGCTCAGCGCCGAGCAGGCCGAGCGGGTGCGCCGCCTGCTCACCGACAGCCTGGTCATCTCACTGCACGACCACCCGTCGATCTTCCCCGACGAGATCCGCCAGACCGTCGAGTACAACCGCACCGCCCGCCACCGCACCGGGTACGAGGGCCTGGCCCACTCCGGTATGACCGTCGTCTTCGACAACCTCATGGACGGCACCTGCTGCATCACCAGCCAGGCCGGCTGGAAGTGGAACGACGTGGTCGCCGACATCGGCATGCGCCTGTCGGACATCGCCCACCAGGACTACCTGATCAAGGTCGAGCGCCTGGCCCACATCCGCGAGGCGCAGGAGACCGGCCGCATGGGCCTGGTCCTCGCCCTTGAGGCCGCCACCATGATCGAGAACGAGGTCGACCGCATCGACATGCTGTACGGCTTCGGCGTCCGCCAGATGGGCATCGCCTACAGCGAGGCCAACGCCCTGGGCAGCGGCCTGAAGGAGCGCGGCGACGGCGGCCTGACCCTGTTCGGCGAGAAGGCCGTGCGCCGCATGAACAAGCTCGGCATCGCCATCGACGTCTCGCACTCCGGCGACCAGACCGCGCTCGACACGGTCAAGCACTCCACCAAGCCGATCCTCATCACCCACGCCGGCGCCCGGTCCGTCTGGCCGACGAACCGGATGAAGCCGGACTCGGTCATCAAGGCCACCGCCGAGCGCGGCGGCGTGATCGGCCTGGAGGCGGCCCCGCATACGACCCTGTCGCCGGAGCACCCGCGGCACAGCCTGGAGTCGGTGATGGACCACTTCACGTACTGTGTGGACCTGGTCGGTATCGACCACGTGGCCTTCGGCCCGGACACGCTGTTCGGCGACCACGTGGGCCTGCACGACACCTTCGCCGAGCACCTGTCGCTCAACGAGGCGCACGGCGGCACCACGTACGAGAAGGTCGCGTACGTGGACGGATTGGAGAACCCGGCCGAGTGCTTCTGGAACATCATCGCCTGGCTCGTCAGCCACGGTTACTCCGACGACGAGATCACCAAGGTCGTCGGCGGCAACGTGCTGCGGGTGTTGGAAGAGGTTTGGATCTGATGAGACGTGCCACGCTGCTGGCCGCGCTGGCGGCTCTTACCCTGAGCGCGGCCTGCGCTCCCAGCGTGCCGGGGTCCTCGGGCGGGACGTCCGGCTCGCAGGCCCCGGCTGCCGGCGCCGACCGGCTGACCATCGGCACCACCGCCGACGTGCTCAACTACAACCCCCTGGTCGGCAACAGCCGTACCGACTCGTGGGTCACGGACCTGATGTACCCGCACCTCACCCAGATGGACGAGGCCGGCAAGCGCATCCCGTACCTGGCCACCGAGTGGTCCTACTCCAAGGACGGCAAGACGGCCACGGCCAAGCTGCGCGACGACCTGAAGTGGACCGACGGCAAGCCGGTCACCGCCGACGATGTCGCCTACACCGTGAACGCGGTCAAGAAGGAGAACTTCGGCGTCGTCGCCGGGCTCATCACCGCCCTGGACAAGGCCGAGGCGGTCTCGCCCACCGAGGTGCGGTTCCACCTCACCCGGCCGGACGGCACGTTCCTGGACAACGTCGGCTTCTGGATGCCGGTTGTGCCCAAGCACGTGTTCGGGAAGGCGCCGAGCCTGCAGAAGTTCGCCAACGACTCCAACTGGGTGAGCGCGGGGCCGTTCAACCTGACCAAGGTCGAGCGCGGCCAGCGCTACATCATGGACCGCGTCGACGACTTCGGCCCCGGCAAGCCGACGATCAAGCAGGTGGTGTTCCGCGTCTTCCCCGACGTGAACACCGAGGTCCTCGCTCTGCGCAACGGTGAGATCGACCTGATCGGCAACGTGCTGCCGCCCGCCACCGCGGCCGAGCTGAAGAGCGACCCCAAGGTCAAGCTGCAGCAGATCGCGTCGCTGGGCTGGGCGCACCTGCAGTACAACACCAAGCGCAAGCCGCTGGACGACGTCCGCGTCCGCCAGGCGCTCGCGCACTCGGTGGACTACGAGGCCATCAGGACCATCGCGATGAAGGGCTTCGCCAAGTCCTCCAACTCCAGCGTCCTGACTCCCTCACAGCCGGACTACATGGACCCGGCCTCGAAGGAGTACACCTTCGATCCGGAGCTGTCCAAGAAGCTGCTGGCCCAGGCCGGGGTCTCCAACCTCAACCTGAACATGATCTACGACCAGGCCGACCCGAACATCGCCCGCTGGGCTCCCATGGTCCGCGACTCGGCGAAGAAGGCCGGGATCACGATCAACCTGCAGGGGCTGGAGCGGAACACGTACGTGGACAAGAGTCTGAAGTCGGACTTCGACATCTACGCCGGGTCGTGGGCGATCATGGACAACCCGCCCGCCAACCTGGGGCTCGCGTTCAAGACCGGCGGGTTCATCAACTACGGCAAGGTCACCGACCCCAAGCTGGACGACCTGATCGACCAGTCGCAGCGGGCGCTGAGCCCGGCCGAGGCCAAGGCGCCGATCCAGGAGGCCGCGCGGATCATCCACGACCAGGTCTACGACAACGTCCTGTACGTGGAGACGTTCAACATCGCGTACTCGACGAAGTGGACCGGGTTCAAGCCGATGCCCAGCGAGCTGCTGTCCATCCTGAACCCGCTCTCCCTCGTGACGGCGAAGCCGGCGGGTTGATCGGATGAGGTTCATCGGCCTACGGCTGGCCCGCGGCGTGCTCACCCTGTGGTTCGCGGTCACGGTGACCTTCTTCCTGGTCCGCCTGCTGCCCGGCGACCCGGTGCTGGCCGTGGCCGACCCGAACATGACCGAGGAACTGCACCGCAAGCTGCTGGCCGACTTCGGCCTGGACCAGCCGCTCGGCGTGCAGTACATCGACTACCTCGGTCAGCTCCTGCACGGCAACCTCGGCATGTCGTTCCGGCAGTCGATCCCGGTGACGACCGTGCTCATGGAGAGGCTGCCGTGGACGCTGATCCTGACGATCACGGCCATGGTGGTGACGATCGTGCTGGGCATCCCGCTCGGCGTGCTCGCCGCCACCAGGGCCAAGGGCTGGCTGGACCGGGTGATCCAGGTCACCGGTGTCACCGCGCAGTCGCTGTTCGTGCCGAGCGTCGGGATCTTCCTCATGTACGTCCTGGGGGTCTGGCTCGGCTGGTTCCCCATCGGCGGCGCGGTCGACCTCGACGCCACCGGCATCGCCGCCACCGTCAGCATGATCCACCACCTGGTGCTGCCCTGCCTGTCGCTGGTGCTCATCCAGCTCGGCGGCTACGTGCTGACGATGCGTACCACGCTCATCGACGCGCTGAGCGAGGACTACGTGTCGCTGGCCAAGGCGAAGGGCGTGCGGCCGGGCAAGGTCGTGTGGAAGCACGCCCTGCGCAACGCACTGCTGCCGACGACCACGATCGCCGGGCTCCAGCTCGGCACGCTGGTCGGCGGCGCGGTGCTGACCGAGACCATCTACGCCTACCCGGGCATCGGGCGGGCCATCTACGAGGCGGTCGGGCAGCTCGACTTCCCCGTCCTGCAGGGCGCGTTCGTGCTGCTCGCGGCGGCCGTCGTGGTGGCCAACCTGATCACCGACGTGGCGTACGGAATCCTCGACCCCAGGGTGCGCACATGACGGCGGCAGCTGTGGAACTCACGCCCCGCCAGCGGACCTGGGCCTCCTTCCGGCGCAACCCGCTCGGCCTCGCCAGCGGAGCGGTGCTGGTCCTGCTGGCCCTGGTCGCGATCTTCGCTCCGCTGATCGCGCCCTTCCCCGAGGGGTACGGCTCCGACACCTCGCAGCCGCCCTCGGGCGCGCACTGGTTCGGCACCGACGACATCGGGCAGGACGTGTTCGCCCAGGTGGTCTGGGGCACCAGGGTCAGCATGGCGGTCGGCGTCAGCGCCTCGGTGCTGGCCATCGTGATCGGCCTGCTCATCGGTGTCAGCGCGGCCTACTTCCGGCGCCTGGACACCCCGCTCGGGGTGCTGGTCGACCTGTCGCTCTCGCTGCCCATGCTGCCGCTGATGATCCTGGTGGCGGCGCTGGCCGGGCCGAGCGTGCGCACCCTGGCCGTGGTGATCGCGCTGTTCAGCTGGCCGGAGGTGGCCCGCGTGGTGCGCTCGCAGGCGATGTCCATCGTGCCCATGCCGTTCGTGTCGGCGGCCAAGGTCGTCGGCGGGTCGTCCTTCTGGATCGTGCGCAAGCACCTGCTGCCGGGCGTGATCCCGGTCGTGGGCGTGTCGGTGGTGCTGACCACCTCCCGCGCCGTGATCGCCGAGGCCGGGCTGTCGTTCCTCGGCCTGGGCGACCCGAGTAGCTGGTCGTGGGGCACGATCCTGCACAAGGCGCAGCAGTCGGGCGCGCTGGCCACCGCCTGGTGGACCACCCTGTTCCCGTCGCTCGCCATCCTGCTGCTGGTCCTGTCCACGACGCTGCTCTCCGTGGCCTACAACGACGCCCGCAACCACAGGGACGCCTCATGACCTTCTCCCAGCGACTCCCGGACACCTTCTACGACACGGCGCTGAGCCAGGTGCGCGCCGAGATGGCCGCCGACGGCGTGGCGGCGCTGGTGCTCGACGACCCGCTCGACGTCGCCTATGTCACCGGCTTCCAGCACTTCCCGAACGAGCGGCCGGTCGCCTGCTGGCTGCCCCTTGAGGGCGGCCCGGTGCTGCTCGTGCCCGACCTGGAACGCGAGTACGCCCAGGACCAGCGGGTCCGCGCCGAGGTCCGGGCCTACCCCGAGTTCCCCGGCCGCCGCTCGCCGTTCGCCGTGCTCGCCGGGCAGGTGCCCGCGGTCGCCACCGCCGGGCACGCCCCCGCCACCAGCGTCGCCCGCGCTCGGGCGCTGGCCGAGGCATTCCCGGCCACCCGCTGGAGCGTCTCCGACGCGGTCGGCCGGGCACGGCTGCGCAAGCTGCCCGAGGAGGTCGTGCTGCACGAGGAGGCCGCCCGCATCGCCGACGCGATGATCCAGGCCGGCGTCGAGCTGGTCAGGTCCGCCGTCGAGGACGGCGGCGAGCTGCCCACGGAGACCGACCTGGCCGCCCACGTCATCTCCTTCGGGTCCCGGCTCATGTACGCCGAGCACGAGGACGTCGTCGTGGTGCCGATGCTCACCGGCGGCCTCGTCTACGGCGGCCCCAACTCGGCCCAGCCGCACCGTCTGCCGGGCGGCGACCGGCTCAAGGCGGGGGAGACGTTCATGCTGTCCCTGGGCTGCGCGGTCGGCGGCCGGTTCGTGGAGAGCGAGCGCACGTTCGTGATCGGCGAGCCCACCCAGCGGCAGGCCCGCTACTACGAGGCCGTCCGCGAGGCGCAGGAGATCGGCACCGAGGCCCTGGTCGCGGGCGTCTCCTGCGAGGCGGCCAACCGCCGCTGCCTGGCGGTGATCGAGGAGGCCGGGCTGGCCGAGCACATCCGCCACCGGCAGGGCCACGGCATCGGGCTCGGGTTCCACGAGCCACCGTGGCTGTCCGACGGCGACGACACCGTGCTGGCCCCCGGCATGATCCTGTCCAGCGAGCCCGGCGTCTACGTGCCGGGCCACGCCGGCTACCGGATCTCCGACACCGTCCTGGTCACCGAGCAGGGTCCGCGCCGGCTCACGGCGTACCCGCGCGAGCTCACCGACATCATCATCTGAAAAGAGGGACACTTGTTCGTCGACATCAACGGCACCTCGCTCAACGTCGAGATCCTCGGGGACGGGGAGCAGACGGTCATCGCCCACCACGGCGCGCCGGGCCTCGGCTCGCTCGCCGAGCCGAAGGGCAGCTTCGGCCGGCTCGCCGACGCCTACCGGGTGGTCGTCTTCGACGCCCGCGGCTCGGGGCAGAGCGGGCAGGAGGGCCCGTTCACGCACGAGCAGTGGGTCGCGGACGTCGAGGCGCTGCGTCAGTGGCTCGACGTGGAGCAGGTTGTGATCGGCGGCGGCTCGTACGGCGGCTTCATCGCCATGGAGTACGCCGCCCGCCACCCCTCCCGGGTGAGCGCGGTCGTGCTGCGCGACACCTCGGCCGACAACGGCAACCAGGAGCTGGCCGTCCGCAACGCCGCCGCCTCCTCCCGGGTGACGATCGACCAGGAGAAGCTGGACCGGATCATGTCCGGCACCGTGCGCGACGACGACGACCTGCGCGACTGCTGGCGGGAGATCCTGCCGCTCTACGACCACGACTACGACCCGGCCAAGGTCGAGCAGCGGGTGGCCGCCACGCCGTACCACTACAGGACGCACAACTTCGCGTTCGCCGTGAACCAGCCGAACTACGACATCAAGCACCTGCTGCCCGCCATCTCGGCGCCCACGCTGGTGACCGTCGGCAGGCACGACTGGATCACGCCCCCGGAGTGCAGCGAGACGATCGCCGGGCTGATCCCCGACGCCGAGCTGCGCGTTTTCGAGCAGTCGGGCCACTCACCGCAGGTCGAGGAGGCCGAGCTGTGGGAGGCGACCGTACGCGGCTTCCTCGCCAGGGTGCGAGAACGGGCCTGAACGCGCGATGATGCCCCCGATGGACGATCTCGACGACCTCGACCGGAAGATCCTCGCCGCACTCCACGTGAACGGCAGGGCGAGCTGGACCGACATCGCGCAGTTGCTCGGCACCTCCACCACGACCGTGGCACGGCGGGCGCAGAGCCTGTTCGCGGCGGGCCTGGCGCGGGTGGCGGTGCTGCCGCACCTGGAGCACGACGGACCCATCCACGTGTTCATCGTGCGGCTGACCTGCGCGCCGGGCAGCCAGCTCAGGGTCGCCGGGCTGCTGGCCCGCAACCCCGACATCCGGTATGTCACGGTCGTCACGGGTGGCTACGACATCGTGTTCGAGCTGGTCGCGCCCAAGCGCCGTGACCTGTACTCGATGCTGGTGCAGTTCGTGGAGACCATCCCGGGCACCCAGCAGAGCAACGCCGACCTGGTGCTGCACACGTACAAGGTGAGCTACGACTGGAGCGTTCCGGTGCTGGGGGAGCGGGCGGTCCCGTTCGCGGTGCCGCCCCGCGTGCACTCGTGCGAGCGCGGCCATCTCGATGATGTCGACCGCGAGGTGCTCGCGGCGATGCGGGCGGACGGGCGGGCCAGCTTCCAGTCGGTAGGGCGGCGGCTGGGCATCAGCGAGAGCACGGCCCGGCGGCGGCTGGAGGCCATGCTGGAGCGCGGCTGCGCGACGGTGGCCACCTTCATCCCGGCCGCCGCCCTCGGCTACGAGGCGGAGATCCTGTTCTGGCTGTCGGTGGAGCCCAGCATGCAGGACAGCGTGGCCGAGCGGCTGTCCAACGAGCGGGGCGTGCGGATGATCGCGTCCATGCTGGGGCAGGCGTCGCTGATGTGCGAGGTGATCGTGCCGACCACGGCCGACCTGCACCATTTCACCTCGCGCACGCTGGCCTCGGTGCCGGGCATCCAGTCGTGGACGGCGGGCGTGCAGGTGCTGACCGTCAAGCGCGGCTTCCTCATGGTGCCGTGGGCCGAGGACCGCGTCGCCGCGGCCCTGACCCAGCAGCTCACGGTCTGACGCGGGTGGCGGGCCCGGCCGCGACCACCCGCACCGCCTCGGCCAGTTGCGCCGCCGAGGCGTCCTTCAGCAGGAACCCGCCCGCCCCGCCGCGCAACGCCTCGTAGACGTAGTCGTCCAGGTCGAACGTCGTCAGGATGAGCACCTTCGGCGAGGCCGGTCGCGACACCGGCTCCCTGGTGGCCTCCAGGCCGTTCATCACCGGCATGCGCACGTCCATCAGCACCCCCTCAGGTGGCAGTTACATGATTACGATCGCCATGAGCGAACATCAGCAAGGTTGGGAACATTGGCGGGCTCTGATGAATTGAGTCGGTATAACTCAACCCTTTGGAGTTCGCATGAGTGAGAGCTTGACCTTCCCGGTGCTGCCGCTGGACGACGAGGTCGTCCTGCCGGGAATGGTGGTCCCGCTGGACCTCTCAGACTCCGAGGTGCGCGCTGCCATAGACGCGGCCCGCGCATCCGGTGGCAACAAGCCGCGGGTCCTGCTCGTTCCCAGAATTGACGGCCGTTACGGCGCGATCGGCGTACAGGCCGTGGTCGAGCAGGTCGGGAGGCTGCCGGGCGGCGAGCCCGCCGCCGTGGTGCGCGGCGTCGGCCGCGCCCGCGTGGGCACCGGCACGACCGGCCCCGGCGCCGCGCTGTGGGTCGAGGCCGAGACCATGGACATCGTGCCCGCCGGCGAGCGCGCGCAGGAGCTGGCCAAGGAGTACAAGGCCCTGGCCACCACGATCCTGCAGAAGCGCGGCGCCTGGCAGGTGATCGACCAGGTCAACCAGATCGACGACCCGTCGGTGCTGGCCGACAGCTCCGGCTACACGCCGTGGCTGACCACGGCGCAGAAGGTCGAGCTGCTGGAGGCCGCCGACCCCGCCGACCGGCTGGCCAGGCTGATCGAGTGGTCCCGCGAGCACCTCGCCGAGCTCGACGTCGCCGAGACGATCCGCAAGGACGTCCAGGAGGGCATGGAGAAGCAGCAGCGCGAGTTCCTGCTGCGCCAGCAGCTCGCCGCGGTGCGCAAGGAGCTCAAGGAGCTCAACGGCGACGCCACCGAGTCCGAGGAGGAGGACTACCGGGCCCGGGTGGAGGCCGCCGACCTGCCGGGGAAGGTGCGCGAGGCCGCGCTCAAGGAGGTCGACAAGCTGGAGCGGACCTTCGACCAGTCACCCGAGACCGGCTGGATCCGCACCTGGCTCGACACGGTGCTCGACATCCCGTGGAACGACCGCACCGAGGACAACTACGACATCACCGGCGCGCGGGCGGTGCTCGACGCCGACCACACGGGCCTGGCCGACGTGAAGGACCGCATCATCGAGCACCTGGCCGTGCGCAAGCGCCGCCAGGACAAGGGCCTCGGCGTGGTCGGCGGGCGGCGCAGCGGCGCGGTGCTGGCCCTGGCCGGCCCTCCCGGGGTCGGCAAGACCTCGCTCGGCGAGTCCGTGGCCCGCGCGATGGGCCGCAAGTTCGTACGGGTGGCGCTCGGCGGCGTCCGCGACGAGGCCGAGATCCGCGGCCACCGGCGCACCTACGTCGGCGCGCTGCCCGGCCGCATCGTCCGCGCCATCCGCGAGGCCGGCTCGATGAACCCGGTCGTGCTGCTCGACGAGGTCGACAAGGTCGGCGCCGACTACCGCGGTGACCCCACGGCCGCCCTGCTGGAGGTGCTGGACCCGGCGCAGAACCACACGTTCCGCGACCACTACCTCGAGGTCGAGCTGGACCTGTCCGACGTGCTGTTCCTGGCCACGGCCAACGTCCTGGAGGCCATCCCCGGGCCGCTGCTCGACCGGATGGAGGTCGTCACCCTCGACGGCTACACCGAGGACGAGAAGGTGGCCATCGCCCGCGACCACCTGCTGCCCAGGCAGCGGGAGCTCGCGGGGCTGACCACCGAGGAGGTCACGGTCGAGGACGGTGCGCTGCGCAGGCTGGCCGCCGAATACACCCGCGAGGCCGGGGTCCGCTCGCTGGAGCGGGCGGTCGCCAGGGTCCTGCGCAAGGTGGCGGCCGCGACGGCCGGCGGAGGCGAGCTGCCGGTCAGGGTCGGCGAGGACGATCTGGTCGGTTACCTCGGCCGGCCGCGGTTCGTGCCCGAGTCCTCGCTGCCCGAGGCCTCCCAGCGCACCTCGGTGCCCGGCGTGGCCACCGGCCTGGCGGTCACCGGCGCCGGCGGCGACGTGCTCTACGTGGAGGCGTCGCTGGCCGACCCGGAGACCGGCGAGACCGGCCTCACGCTCACCGGCCAGCTCGGCGACGTGATGAAGGAGTCGGCCCGGATCGCGCTGTCCTACCTGCGCTCGCACGGCGCGGAGCTGGAGCTGCCGGTCACCGCGCTGAAGGACCGCTCGGTCCACGTCCACTTCCCGGCGGGCGCGGTGCCGAAGGACGGCCCCTCGGCCGGCGTGACGCTGACGACCGCGCTGGCCTCGCTCCTGTCGGGCCGCCTGGTCCGCGCCGACGTGGCCATGACCGGCGAGATCTCGCTGACCGGTCGGGTGCTGCCGATCGGCGGCGTCAAGCAGAAGCTGCTGGCCGCGCACCGGGCCGGCATCACCACGGTGCTCATCCCGGCCCGCAACGAGCCGGACCTGGACGACGTGCCCGAGGAGATCCGCAACGAGCTGACCATCCACGCGGTCAGCGACGTGCGGGAGGTCCTGGACATCGCGCTCAGCCCCGCCCAGGTCGCCAGCTCCGTGGCGGCCTGACGGCCTGACCATCCGGTGACGACCGCCCCGCCGCGCCCGGCTACGGACGCGCGGCGGGGCAGCCGGTTTTCCGCCCGCCCGCCCACCACGCCGACCCCGGTACGTCCCCGGCCGTCGCGGAGCGTGACCCGAATCACAAACCCATGGGGAATAGGGGGATTCGGTGAAGTCGTTAGGACCGGCGTGAACGAGGCATACGCGAACGACCAGAGCGCCCGCAGTGACGCGTCGTGTTGTCGCGCGCATGCGGGGCGAATGCCGGCCCGCTGAGACAGACTTGTCCGCCCGTTCCCGTCGAAGGCCGTCGTGATCGCACCTGGTTTCGTGCTGCGCAGGCTGAGCCACCTGCCGTTCCACCCCGGCACGCGCTGACCCCGGCCCGTTCCGAGGCGATCTCCCGCGGCCCCGGCCCGTTCCGAGGCACCCTCCCGCGGCCCCGGCCGCTCGTCAGTCATGGGGACTTTCATGATCCAGGCTTCCGGCCTGCGCAAACACTACGGTGACACCGTCGCCCTGGACGGCGTCGATCTGCACGTACGCGAAGGCGAGATCCACGGTGTGCTCGGCCAGAGCGGCGCCGGCAAGAGCACGCTGCTGCGCTGCGTCAACCTGCTCGAACGCCCCACCGCGGGCACCGTCACCGTCGCGGGACAGGACCTGACCGCGCTGGGCGAGCGGGAGCTGAACCGCGCCAGGCGGAACATCGGCATGATCCACCAGCATTTCGCGCTGCTCTCCTCGCGCACGGTCGCGGGCAACGTGGCCTTCCCGCTGGAGGTCATGGGCGTGCCCAGGGCCGAGCGCGAGCGGCGCGTCGCCGAACTGCTCGACCTGGTCGGGCTCGAAGGCCGCGGCGCGGACCGTCCCGACCGGCTCTCCGGCGGGCAGAAGCAGCGGGTGGGCATCGCCAGGGCGCTCGCGGGCAACCCGGCCGTGCTGCTGTCAGACGAGGCCACCTCCGCGCTCGACCCGGCCACCACCGAGTCGATCCTCGCGCTGCTCAAGCGGCTCAACGCCGAGCTCGGCCTGACGATCCTGCTCATCACCCACGAGATGAACGTGATCAAGAACGTCTGCGACTCCGTGTCCATCATGGCCCGCGGCCGCATCGAGGAGTCCGGGGCCATCGCCGACCTCATCAGTACCCCGGGATCCCGCCTGACCAGGGAGATCTTCCCGCTGCCCGAGCCCGCCCCGGCCGGCTCGGTGACGCTGACGTTCACCGGCGACCCCCGGAGGGCGGTGGTGTCGGAGCTGATCCGCAAGTTCGACGTGGACCTGAGCATCCTGGGCGGCTCGATCGAGGACCTCGCCGGCGGGGCCGCCGGCCGCCTGCGCGTCGTGCTCGACGGCGGCGAGGCCACGGCGGCGCTGGCGTACCTGCGTGAGGCCGGAGTGATCATCGAGGAGGCGGCGTGACCTGGGAGGAGATGCTGCCGCTGTTGTGGCCGGCAACCGTGGAGACGGCGGAGATGGTCGGGTGGTCGACGCTGTTCACGCTGCTGGTCGGGCTGCCGCTCGGCGTGGCGCTGGTGGTGTCCGACCGGGGCGGGCTGCGGCCGGCGCCCGCGGTCAGGGCGGTGCTGGGGTTCGTGGTCAACGTCGGGCGGTCGCTGCCGTTCATCGTGCTGATGATCGCGATCACTCCGGTCACCCGGCTCGTCGTCGGCACCACCATCGGGACGGCCGCGTTCGTGGTGCCGCTCACCGTCGGCGCGGTGCCGTTCTTCGCGCGGCTGGTCGAGACGGCGCTCAGGGAGGTCGGCGCGGACGTGGTGCAGGCCGCCCAGGCCATGGGCGCGAGCCGCGCCACCATCGTGCGCAAGGTCCTGCTGCCCGAGGCGCTGCCCGGGCTGGTCGCGGGCCTCACCGTGACCGTCGTCGCGCTCATCGGCTACTCCGCGATGGCCGGCACGCTCGGCGGCGGCGGGCTGGGCGACCTGGCCGTCCGGTACGGCTACCAGCGGTTCGAGACGCTGCTGATGATCGTGACCGTCGTGCTGCTCGTCGTGATCGTGCAAGTCCTGCAGAGCCTGGGCGACCGGCTGGCCCGGCGCCTTTCCCACAAGTAAGGAAAATAATGAAATTTCGTTATATAGCGGGTGCGGTCGCCCTGGCCCTGTCGCTCGCCGCATGCGGCACGTCGCCGTCCGCGACCTCCGGACCCGCCGCCGAGTCGGCCGACACCGTGCTCAAGGTGGGCGCCAGCCCTGTGCCGCACGGCGAGATCCTCGACTTCGTCAAGAAGAACCTGGCCCCGGCCGCCGGGCTGAAGCTGGAGATCGTCGAGTTCACCGACTATGTGCAGCCGAACGTCCAGCTCGACGAGGGCCGGCTGAGCGCGAACTTCTTCCAGCACAAGCCCTACCTCGACGACTTCAACGCCTCCAAGGGCACCAAGCTGTCGTTCGTCACGCCGGTGCACCTGGAGCCGCTCGGCCTCTACTCCAAGAAGATCACGAACGTGTCCGCGCTGGCGAGCGGCGCCACCGTGGCCCTGCCCAACGACGCCACCAACCTCGGCCGCGCGCTCAAGCTGCTCGCCGACAACGGGATCGTCAAGCTGAAGGACGGCGCGGGCACCACCGCGACCGAGCGCGACGTGGTGCAGAACCCCAAGAACCTGAGGTTCGAGCCGCTGGAGGCGGCGCAGTTGCCGCGCTCGCTGGAGGACGTGGACGCCGCTGTGATCAACGGCAACTACGCCATCGAGGCCGGGCTCAAGCCCGCCTCGCAGGCCCTGGTGCTGGAGAAGAGCGCGGGCAACCCGTACGTCAACGGCCTGGTCGTCCAGGCCGGCCACGAGAAGGACGCCAACATCGTCACCCTCGGCAAGCTGCTGCGCGACCAGCGGGTCAAGGACTTCATCCAGCAGAAGTACCAGGGCTCGGTCATTCCGGCGGAATGACCTCGGGAACCGCCGGCGATGATCGGGAATATCGATATATCCGGGAATTGGCGGCGGCAAGCGAATTGTAAGTGGGGCGCAATCCGGTCGGCGTACCAAGGCGGGGACAGCAAAACCTCTCCCGAGGAGGACCCAAAGTGCGATTCGTTTCACGAATCCTCATCGGCGTCGCCGCCGCCACGACTGTCGCGATCGCCGCTCCGGTCGCCGCGAACGCGACGGTCACTTCCGCGACATCCGCCACCGCTCACTCCGACGGCTGGGGACCCTATTTCTCCAGCGACCACAAGGCCAGGGCCGACGGCCACGTGAGCGTCGACGAGAAGCGCTCCAAGTACTGGTACTGGAAGTGGGTGCCGGTCAAGAAGTGGGTGTGCGAGGACGACCACAAGGGCAAGGACAAGGGCCACCACGAGGGCAAGGACGATTGCCACTGGGTCGTGAAGAAGGTCAAGAAGCACGTGTGGGAGTGGCGCTATGACCACTTCTACAAGGTGCACAGCACGCTCAAGAACTACAAGTGGTGGGGCAAGCGCGATTGCGCCTGGGAGACCTTCAAAATCGTGAACCTGGACGGTTCCTCGTACTTCAAGAGTTTCTCCAACTGCTCGAAGTACGGCAAGGACTTCTCCTTCTTCGGCAAGAACGCCGCGCACATCTACGTGAAGGTGAGCACGGGTCACCGCCACGGCCCGAGCGGCTATCCCTCGGGTTGGCGGGACGTCTACCACGCGGCCGCCTGATCCCCCCGTGAGCCGCGGCCTCAACGGCGAGGCCGCGGCTTGTCGGTGTCCGGGGGCGGCAGAGGGCCGCACCGGGCCGTTCTGGCGTGGCGGGCGACCAGCCGATTAGTGTTCTGTTCATGTATCCGGGAGCCATCGCAGCAGTCACCCCCGACAAGCCCGCTGTGATCATGGCGGGCTCCGGGCGGGTCGTCACCTATCGCGAGCTGGACGAGGAGTCCAACCGGCTGGCACACCTGTTCCGCGCGGCCGGGCTACGCCCCGGCGACCACATCGCCTTCATGCTCGCCAACCACCCCCACTTCCTGGCCATCGCCTGGGCCGCGCACCGCTCGGGCCTGTACTACACGCCCATCAGCTCCCGGCTGCAGGCCGGGGAGCTGGCCTACATCGTCGGTAACTGCGGCGCGCGGGTCTTCATCTCCAGCGCCGACCTGGCCGGGCCGGCCACCTCGATCACCGCCGCCACGCCGGGCGTCGAACTGCGGCTCATGCTGGACGGCCTCGCCCCCGGCTTCGAGTCGTACGAGCAGGCCGTCGCCAGGCACCCGGTCACCCCGATCGCCGACGAGTGCACGGGGGCGGACATGCTCTACTCCTCCGGCACCACCGGCCGGCCGAAGGGCGTCAAGCTGGCCTCGTCGCACGGCCCGCTCACCGATCCCGGCCTGCTGTTCAAGCTCATCGGGGCGTTGTTCGCGCCGTCGGGGGACAGCGTCTACCTCTCGCCCGCGCCGCTCTACCACGCCGCCCCGCTGCGCTACTGCCTGACGTTCCAGCGGCTGGGCGCCACGGTGGTGGTGATGGAGCGCTTCGAGCCGGAGCGTTATCTGGAGCTGGTCGAGCGGTACGCGGTGACGCACTCGCAGCTCGTCCCCACGATGTTCATCAAGCTGCTCAAGCTGCCGCCAGAAACCCGGACAAAATACGATATTTCATCGCTTGAGTATGCGATCCACGCGGCCGCGCCCTGCCCCGTCCCCGTCAAACAGGAGATGATCGAGTGGTGGGGCCCGATCATCCATGAGTATTACGCGGGCACCGAGGGCAACGGCTTCCTCTACGTCGGCCCCCAGGACTGGCTCGCACACCCCGGCACGGTCGGCCGCTCGCTGCTCGGCGCCGTGCACGTCTGCGACGAGAACGGCGACGACCTGCCGCCGGGAGAGCACGGCACGATCTACTTCGAGAACGGCGGCCGCTTCGAATACCACGGCGACCCCGGCAAGACCCGCTCGGTGCAGGACCCCCGGGGCAGAGGCTGGACCACGCTGGGCGACATCGGCTATCTGGACGCCGACGGCTTCCTCTACCTCACCGACCGCCGCTCGTACATGATCATCTCTGGTGGCGTGAACATCTACCCGCAGGAGGCCGAGAACGTGCTCTCGGTGCATCCGAAGGTGGCCGACGTGGCGGTGTTCGGGGTGCCGGACGAGGAGATGGGGGAGCAGGTCAAGGCCGTGGTCGAGCCGATGTCCATGACCGAGGCCGGGCCGGCGCTGGAGGCGGAGCTGATCGCCTACTGCCGGGAACGGCTGGCCCACTACAAGTGCCCGAAGTCGGTGGACTTCCGGGCCGAGCTGCCCCGCCACCCGACCGGTAAGCTGTACAAGAGGCTGCTCAGGGACGACTACTGGCCCGTCCGCGGGTAAATTCTGCCAAGATTTTCACGGGCCCCGATCGCCGTCCCACCTCGATCGATAAGGCCGTCATCAGGGGTCGGGAGTCCGCGCGGACCAGTGGCTTAACCAGCTCTTACGAGAGACTTGACACCCTTGAGCTAATGGGACTCGAGGGAGATGACAGATGAACGCGAACGAGCCTCACGAGCAGCGCACCGGTGGGTGGAGTCAGTTCGGCTCCACTCCGCCGGCCGCCGGGGGCTTTCCCCGGCGCGACACCATCGCCATGGAGCAGCCCCCGCCACCCCCGGCCGCTCCGCACAAGGCGGCGCGCTTCACCGCCGGTCAGAAGGCCCTCGCGGGGCTCGCCCTGGCGGCCATGGCGATCGGCGGCGGTGCCGTCGGGGCCGCCGTGGCCACCTCGTTCCAGCCCGAGCCGGTCGCGACCGCCAGCGCGCCGAGCCCCGTCTTCAAGCCGGCCTCCGACCAGCTCACCGTGGCCGAGGTCGCGGCGAAGGTGCAGCCGACCGTCGTGATGATCCAGGGCCAGACCGGTGAGGGCTCGGGTGTGGTGCTGTCGGAGGACGGCCTCATCCTCACGAACAACCACGTGGTCGAGGGCGCCGGTCAGGGCGGGCAGATGTCCGTCAAGTTCAGCGACGGCAAGACGGCCAGGGCCACCATCGTCGGCACCGACCCGGCCACCGACCTCGCCGTCATCAAGGCCGAGGGCGTCTCCGGGCTGAGCAAGGCCACGCTCGGCGACAGCGACGCGCTCAAGGTCGGCGACGCCGTGCTGGCCATCGGAAGCCCGCTCGGCCTGGACGGATCCGTCACCGCGGGCATCGTCAGCGCGCTGGACCGCACGCTCACCACCGGGCCGGAGCAGCAGCAGCTCCCGCCGGGCTTCGGACAGGAGCAGCAGAGCGCGGGGACCACGATCGGCGGCGCCATCCAGACCGACGCCTCGATCAACCCCGGCAACTCCGGCGGCGCCCTGGTGAACGCCGCGGGCCAGGTGATCGGCATCAACACCGCCATCGCCTCCGAGGCGGCCGGCGGCGGCGTCGGCTTCGCCATCCCGGTCAACACCGCCAAGCAGGTCTCCGAGCAGCTCATCAGCACCGGCAAGGTCAGCCACGCGTTCCTCGGCGTGAGCGTCACGGACGCCACCGGCGACGTGCCCGGCGCGCTGATCAGGCAGGTCACCGCGGGAAGCCCGGCGGAGAAGGCCGGATTGCGGCAGGGCGACCTCATCACCAGGATCGGTGACACAGCGGTTGACGGGGGCGATACGGTTGTTGGGCAGGTCAGAGGTTTCAAACCGGGCCAAGAGGTCAAGATCACATATATGAGGGATGGCGCGTCGCACGAGATCGACGTCACCCTCCAGGAGGACAAGTAACCCGGGACCCCCACATGGACGGGTGTGCCGTCGAGATCGCTGCGGACTCGGCGGCACACCCCCCCATCAGGTGAAACGCCGGCCCTCGTCGCGCCGGTGGGCCCAGGCGGCGGCCAGCGCCGCGACCACGGTCCACCCGGCCGGCGCGGCCAGTGCGACCGGGTCGGGCGTGTGGTCCGTGGCCGCCCCCCAGATCAGCTCGGCCGCGCCCCTGGCGGGCGTGTACGGCGAGATGACCTCGATGAAGCGACGCCGATGCCGGGCCGCCGGGTCAGGACCTCGGACTCCCACAGGTCGCGGTAGTAGCCGGGCACGGCCACCAGCTCGTCGTGGCGCCCCCGCTGGGCGACCCGGCCCTCGTCGAGCACCACGATCTCGTCGACCGTCTCCAGCCCCTTGAGGCGGTGCGTCACCAGCAGCGTCGTGCGGTCCCTGGTGACGTCGAGCAGGTCGCCCATCAGCCGGTCGGCCGTCTCCTCGTCGAGCGCCTCGGCGGGCTCGTCGAGCAGCAGCACGGGCGGGTCGTACAGCAGCGCCCTGGCCAGGGCCAGCCGCTGCAACTGCCCGCCGGACACGGTCGTGCCGTCCTCGCCCAGCTCCGTGTCCCACCCGGTCCGCTCGACCCACTCCTCCAGCCGGGCATCCCGTACGGCCTGCCGCAACGCCTCGTCACCGGCCTCCGGACCCGCCAGGCGCAGGTTGTCCCGCAGGCTGGTACGGAAGATGTACGGATCCTGGGTGAGCCCCGTCATCAGCGCCCGCGCGTCGTCACCGGCGAGCTCCCGCAGCTCCACCCCGTTGACCCGGATGCTGCCCGACTCCGGCTCGACCAGCCGCATCAGGGCGGCCAGCAACGTGCTCTTCCCAGCCCCGCTGGGCCCGACGACCGCCACCCGCCGGCCGGGCGTGAGCCGCAGCGACACCCCGTCCAGAGCGGGCCGCCCGACCGCGGCCTCCCGCGAGGCGGGGCCGGTGTGGCGGACCACGAGATCGTCGATCTCGACGGTCAGCGGAGCCGCGGGCCTCGGTGCGGCGTGGTCGGGCCCGGCGACCGCGGGGGCGGCCGCGCGGACCTCCCGGAGCCGCCCGAGGGCGGCCATGATGCCCGCCAGGCGCTCGCCCGCCGCCGCCAAGGGGAGCACGGGCTCGAAGGACACCAGGGCGGTCAGCGCGAGCACGGCCGTGCCGACCGGGCTCACCTCCGCCCCCTGCGCGAGCAGGACGACGGCCGCCACCGTCAGGCCCTGCACCAGGGTCCCCCCGGCCAGGGCGGCGGCGTGCACGCGGGCCTGGCGGCGTTCGAGGACGGCCAGCGCCTCGTCGGCCGCCCGCGCCCTGCCCAGGGCCGCCTCGTCGGCCCCGTAGGCGGCCAGGTCGGCGGAGCCGTGCACCAGGTCGGCCACCCGGCCCGCCAGCGCCGCCCGCGCCGGGGCGATCCGGGCCGACCAGCGGCGGGCCGCGGCGGCCGTACCGGCGGGCAGCAGCACCCCGGCCAGCACCAGCCCGGCCACCAGCACCAGCGCCGCCACCGGCAGAAGCGTCAGGCCGACCACGACGGCGGCGAGGCCGGCCAGCGCCGCCGCGACGGCCGGGAGCAGGCAGCGGACGAGCAGGTCCTGTACGGCCTCGGTGTCGTCCACCATCCGGCTGAGCAGGTCGGCGCCGGCGTGCCGTGGCCGCTGGGGCGGGATCAGGGCCTCGTAGAGGTGTTCCCTGGTGCCCGCCTGGGCGCGCAGGGCCACGTCGTGGCCGGTGAGGCGTTCGGCGTAGCGGAAGACGCCCTTGCTCGTGGCGAACGCCCTGGTCGCCACGATCGCCACGCTCAGGGCGGCCAGCGGCGGCTGCTCGGCGGCCCGGGTGATCAACCACGCCGCCGCGGCGATCAGCCCCAGCCCGGCCAGGTCGGCCGCCGCGCCCGCCAGCACGGCCCAGACCAGCCGCGTCCCCATCCGCCGGTTCACCGCTGTCCCCTCTCGCCCCGCGCCACCGCGACCCGCCCCGGCCACCGGGCTCCGTCCGCCCGCTCCCCGTCCGCCCCCGCCTCGGATGCTTCCGGCTCGGATGCCTCCGGGCCCGACGCTTCCTGACCGGGGGCATCGTGTCCGGAAGGGTCCCGGGCGGGGCGGGTGGTGTCGCTGACGATGCGGCCGTCGTGGAGGCGGACGACGCGGTCGGCGAGGTCGATCATGGCCGGGCGGTGGGCGACGATGACGGCCGTGCGATCCCGGGCCAGCTCCGCCGTGCCCGCCACCACGGCCGCCTCGCTGCGCCCGTCCAGCCGGGCCGTGGGCTCGTCCAGCAGCAGCGCCGAGGCGTCAGGGCGGCAGAAGGCGCGCGCCAGGGCGATCCGCTGCCGCTGCCCCGCGGACAGGTTGGCGCCGCGCTCGCCCACCACCGTGTCGTACCCCTCGGGCAGCGCGTCCACGAAGTCGGCGTGCGCGGCGGCGGCCGCCCGGCGTACCTCCTCCAGGGAGGCGCCGGGCGCGCCGAGCCGGATGTTGTCGGCGACGGACGTGGCGAACAGGTGCGGCCGCTGGGCCACGAAGGCCAGCCGGGCACGCCAGCTCCCCAGGTCCAGCTCGCGCAGGTCCACGCCGTCGACCAGCACCCGCCCCTCGGACGGCCGGATGAAGCCGAGGATCAGGTGCAGCAGCGTGCTCTTGCCGCCGCCGCTCTCGCCCACCAGCGCCACCCGCTCCCGCGGCCGGATGACGAGCGAGACGTCCTCCAGCGCCGCGCCGTCCCGGCCGGGATAGCGGACGGTCACGCTCTCCAGCCGGATCTCGGGCGATCCCGGATTCGCCGGTCGGGCCCCGGGCGCCGCCGGGCGCGCCGGACCAGCGGCCGGATCAGCGGCCGGACCAGCGTCGGGATCAGGGGCGGGATCCTCCAGTACGGCGAAGGCCGCGTCGGCGGCGGCCACCCCCTCCATCGAGGCGTGGAAGCGGGTCCCCATCGCCCGCAGCGGCAGATAGGCCTCGGGCGCCAGCAACAGCACCAGCAGCGCCGTCGTCAGATCCAGCGACCCCCCGAGCAGCCGCAGCCCGATCGGCACCGCCACCAGCGCCAGCGACAGCGACGCGCACAACTCCAGCACCAGCGACGACAGGAACGCCACCCGCAACGTCCGCATGGTGGCGCTCCGGTGCGCGTCGGCGACCTGCCGGAGGACGGCGGCCTGGTAGCGGGCCCGCCCGAAGGCGCGCAGCGTGGGCAGCCCGCGCACCACGTCCAGGAAGTGCCCGCCGAGCCGCGACAGCGCCCGGTACTGGCGCTCGGTGACGGCCTTCGTGGTCATGCCCACCAGCGCCCCGAACACCGGGATCAGCGGCAGCGTGACCAGCACGATGACCGCGCTGGCCAGGTCGGCGGCGAACAGCCGCACCAGCACCGCCACCGGCACCACCGCGGCCACCGCGACCGCGGGCAGGTAGCCGGTCAGGTAGTCGTCGAGCCGGTCCAGGCCCCGCCCGGCCAGAGTGACCAGCTCGCCGGAGCGGTGCGCGGCGAGCCGCGCGGGCCCGAGGTCGCGCAGCCGGCCCAGCAGCCGGTGCCGCAGCGCCGACTTCACCCCGGTCGCGGTACGGCCGGCGAAGACGCCCTGGCCCCACGCGAGCGCCGCCCGGACGCCGACGACCGCCGCGAGCCCCGCCAGGGCGGCGGCCGTGAACCTGCCGGACAGCACCCCGGCCAGCAACTCGGCCTGCACCAGCACGAGCAGCCCCGCCGCCACCGCCGCGACCATGGTCACGGCCAGGTGGCGGCGCACCGACCGCTCGGCCCGCATGAGCCGTAGGAGATCCTTGTGCACGAGCCCTCAGAAGAACGACGGAAGACGGACGGCGTCCTTCCCCGGGCGGAAGGTGCGCCACACCCATACTTGCGCGCCCACCATGACCGGTGCGAAGGGCAGGGCCATGATACTGAGCACATTCAGCGTGCCCGCGGGCGCGCTGTGCGCCAGCAGGTACGGCATCGCGCCCGCCAGCAGCCCCGCCACGGGCAGCGCCGCCGCCACCCCCGACACCAGCAGCGCCCGCCCCGACCGGGTCCCGCCGAACACCCCGGGCGTCCGCCAGGCCAGGAACGTCCACCCGTGGAGGGCGAACAGCCCGCTCACGACCACGCCCAGGAGCATGCCGAGCGGGTGCACGGGAGGGGACTCGAAGCCGGTGGCGGCGGCGTACAGGGCCATGCCCCAGCAGAACGACAGCCCCAGCGAGCCGAACGCGATCATCCCGTCCCAGAACCCCCGCCACCGGCGCCCGTCGAGCCTGCGCCGGAACCACAGCCCGGCGTCCCGCAGCACCCAGCTCAGCAGCATGGCCACCACCAGCGGGTAGAGGCCGAACAGCACCTCGCCCTCCAGCAGGGGATACACCCCGAACAGCGTGCCGGCCACGGCCACCAGCCAGACCTCGTTGGCCAGAACGTACGGCGCCACGGCGGCCACCATCCGGTCCCGGTTCTCCCGCGTCCTGCCCAGCAGCGGCAGCAGCAGCCCGACCCCCAGATCGAACCCCTCAAGGGCGAAATATCCGGCGAGCAGCACAGCGAAGACGACGAACCACAAGATTTCCATGTCACGTACCCCTCAGTAGCTCAGCGCGGGCGACCGCGGTTCGTCGACGTCGGTGGCGGCCCCGAGCGCGAGCCGCCGCGGCCCCCGCCGGATCGCCCGCGCGATGAGGACGTAGTCGACGACCCCCAGCAGCCCCAGCACGGCCACGAACCCGATCAGGGAGGCCGTGATCATGCCGGAGGTCAGCCCCGGCGACATGGCGTCGGCCACGCTCAGCCGCTCCCAGATCATCCATGGCTGCCGCCCGACCTCCCTGGCGATCCAGCCCAGGATCGCCAGCCCGAACGGCAGCGGCGTCAACAGCATGAGGATCGGGTGCGCCCATCGCCGCCGGTGCAGGGAGCCGACCAGCGGCCACATCCCGAGCAGCACGACGAGCCCCAGCAACTGCCCGATCTCGATCATGAACCCGAGTGCGACGCTCGCCGGCCCGCCGCCCCCGAACTTGCCCTCCGCGACCCCGGCGAACTGCGCGTAGCCGAAGCCCATGGTGACGAGGATCCCGAGCCCCGCGGTGACCACGCCGGTCCGCAGCGACGCGGTGAAGAACTCCGCGTCCCGGGTGCGGCGCCAAAGCTGGTACGCGCTCGCCCCCACCAGCACCATGCCCCCGGTGAACAGCCCCGCCCCGGCCACGTGCGGGAAGGAGAAGACCAGCGACTTGTTGGTGAGCAGCGCGAAGAAGCCGACCAGCTCCATCCGGCCGTTCCTGACGACCGAGCCGACCGGGTTCTGGAGGTAGGAGTTGGCCACCATGATGAAGAACGCGCTCGCGTACGCGGTCAGCGTCACGGCCCAGATACAGGCCACGTGGGCCCACTTCGGCAGCCGCCGCCAGCCGAAGATCCACAGGCCCAGGAACGTGGACTCCAGGAAGAAGGCCACGAGCGTCTCCATGGCCAGCGGCGCGCCGAAGACGTCGCCCGCGTAGTGGGACAGCCCGCTCCACGACAGCCCGAACTGGAACTCCATCACCAGGCCGGTGACGATGCCCAGGGCGTAGTTGATGACGTAGATCTGCCCCCAGAACCGGGTCATCTGCTCGTGGAGAGGCTTGCCCGACCTCGCCCACCGGGTGTGCATGATCGCCACGAGCGGCGCCAGCCCCAGCGTGAGCACCACGAACAGGAAGTGCAGGCTCCCCGTCACCGCGAACTGTGTCCGTGCCAGGTCAAGTACGTCCATTGCGACTCCGTTGTTGTGCCTGTCTACATATAGAGAGCCTACATGTAGACTGTCTACATGACGCACGGATGTCTAGGATCTGAGACATGAATCCAGACGCGCTGCGCGGGCACATGGACGCGCTGCTGCTGTCGGTGCTCGAAGCACGGCCGCTGCACGGCTACGCCATCATCGAGGCACTGCAGGAGCGCAGTGGTGGGGTGCTCAACGTGCCCACGGGCACGGTCTATCCGGCTCTGCGCAGGCTGGAACGCGTCGGCTACCTGGCCAGCGAGTGGGCGACGGTGGGCGGCCGCAAGCGCCGCACCTACAGGTTGACGGACTCGGGCAGGAAGCAGCTCGAAGGGGAGCGGTCGGCCTGGCACGAGTTCACCAGCGTGATCGGCAGCGTCCTGCGCGCGGATGCCACCACCACGTGACGGCCGCCCGCGGCGTGGTCAGTCGCGCCGAGGCGAGGGCCGGGTGACACGCAGGCAGCGCGTGGCGCAATAGATCTGCATGCCCCACATGGCCGCGCCCACCAGGTTGGCCAGCACGGCGGGCAGCGGGGTCAGGGTGTTGGGGGACCCCATGCCGAAGCTGAGGACCAGCCCCATCACGACGGTGATCGGCAGCATGGCCCAGACGATCACGCCAAGCGACCGGGTGATCAGCCGCGGCCGGCGGATCCACCGGCCGCCCCGGCTCAGCGCGAACAGCGCGATCCCGCCATAGAGACCGACGCAGAGCTGCAGGATGTCGAGCGACCGGGAGACGACCGAATACCAGTCGGGCCGGTTCATCCAGACGTCTTCCGTGGCCGGGTAGAGGCTCCACAGCGCCGACCACATGACCGTGATGACCGGCACGCCGAGGAACAGCAGGGCGCCCAGCCGGCGGCCCGAGGCCGCGGTCAGCTCGGCCTGGTATTCCGGGGCGATCTCGGCGACCTCTCCGAACTCCGCGACCGCCAGGCGCTCCGCCTCGGCGCGGTCCAGCCCGCCGGCCTCCAGCGCGTCGGCGGTGTCGGTCAGGCTGTCACGTGCCTCGACGACCATGTCGCGCTTGGGACCGTGCGGACCGGCCAGGCAGCGGTGCAGGTCGGCCACGTAGTCGTCGATCAGCATGGTCCAAGTGTACGAACGTCGATCTCAGGGTCTCATCAGGGAGCTCCCCGATTTTTCGCCCCTGTCCCCGGATGTGCCGTCAGCGGTGCATGACAGGGCTCGGCGGTTCGGCCCGCCGGTCGGCGTGCGAGGCCGAGCCCCAGAACACCGCGGCCGCGGTGAGCGCCGCCAGCAGCGCGACCCAGGCCGCCGCCCGGCCCATGCGCAGGCCGTACCCGCACAGCAGCCACGACACCGACAGCCACCAGCGATGGCCGGCCTGGCGGCGCATCTCCATGGCGGCGAAGGCGAAGTCGACCGAGGTGGCGTGGTCGCTGGGGCGCAGCCCCGCATAGAGCACGGCCAGCCGGTCGGGAGTGGTGCCGGCCGGGTCGCCCGGGGTCGACCAGCCGCGCATGGTGTGCTCGTCGGCCAGCGCGCGGCGGCGGGAGAACCAGCGCAACATCGGCCAGCGCAGGCTCACGCGCACGCCGCGCGGGGTGAGCGCGAACGTGCAGTCCTTGACCCGCACCCCCGCGGGGTGGGCCAGCCCGGCGAACCTGCACGCCGACAGGTCGAGCCCGAACAGGCTCAGGCTGGCCGCCTCCACCCGCCGCAACGACGTCAGCACGGACCTGCCCCGGCCGGTCACGGTGGCCGGGCCGCGCAGCACCGCGCCCTCCAGGTCGGCCTGGGAGTCGGTCAGCCGCACCGTCGTGGCCCCCGCCACCTCGACCCCGCGCAGGTCCACGCCGCAGCGCGCGACCGCCACGTCCAGCAGCCCGTCGGCGCGCGCCCGGGCGCCGGACAGCCGGCCGGTGGCCGACAGATAGGCGTCCGCGACGAAGTGCGCGCCCTCGAACCCGGCCGGCCCGCTGACCTTGCGGAAGGACAGGGTACGGCCGAAGCGCGCGCCCCGGAAGGCGGCCCCGTCGCCCAGGCGGGCCCCGTCGAAGGCGGCGTACCCGTCGAACCTGGCGTGCTCGCACGACAGCCCGTGGCCGATCATCACCTGGCCGAACAGCGCGTCGCGGCACATCACGGCCCGGTCGAGCGAGACGTGCCCGCGCACGGTGACGCCGTGGAAGGACAGCTCCCGGGTGAACCGGGCGCCGGCCAGCGACACGTTGCCCTCGAAGCGGGCACCGAAGAACGAGGCCAGCCGCTCGAACCTGGCGCCGTCGAGCGACACGTCGCCCGCGAACGTCACGCCCGACAGCCGGACGTCGCCGGTGAACCTGGCCCGGTCCAGCCGCGCCCGGCCGGGCCGGGCGCTGGTGGCGTCGAGTACCTGTGACAGCAACTCGCTGTTGACGACGGTGCCGCGCAGGTCGAGCAGACGGCCCGGAGACAGCTCATCGAGAGCCTCCCGGAGTTGCTCGGGTGGCAGATGCGCCATGCAGAAGCCGGACGGCTGGCCGGCGATTCCGGTGCAGGCAGCCGAATACGCGCAGGTAACCCAGTCCATGAACCTGGTCATACCCGCAGCGGCCGATGTCAAGGTTCGTCGATTTTATGTGATAGTCACTTTTTTGGGGAAATAGACGGTCTAAATTCGCGAAATGTGTCGGGAGATGCGTGTTAAATCACGAATATCCCTAACCGCCCTTGTCGCGGGAGATCCGCCCGCCCACCGGCGCCCGCCGCGAACCGGCGGTCCCTGACGCCCCCGCGACTCACGGCGCCGCGCAGGTTCGGCGCGGTGGTATCTCAGCGGCAGGAAGGCGGACAGGAGCGGAGCGGCAGGTCCAGGGGCCTTGAGGGGACAGGGCCGGGGCCGGGCGGCGGGTTGCTGGAATGCCACGGGCAGGGTAGTGGTTCATACCCAGTGCAAACCTTCAGCGACGGACGAGGAGCCACTTGTGGCGACCATCGAAGTAACCGAGACGAACTTCAACGACATCGCCGACAAGGGGATCGTGCTGCTCGACTTCTGGGCCGACTGGTGCCCGCCGTGCAAGAAGTTCGGGCCGATTTTCGAGCAGGCCTCGAACACGCACGACGACATCACCTTCGGCAAGATCGACACTGACGCCGAGCAGGGGCTCGCGCAGGGCTTCCAGATCACCTCGATCCCCACGCTCATGGCGATCCGCGACGGCATCGTGGTTTTCTCCCAGGCGGGTGCCATCCCGGGGCCGGCGCTGGAGGACCTGATCCGCCAGGTGCGGGCGCTCGACATGGACGGCATCAGGGCGGAGCTCGCCGAGGAGCTGAAGGGCGCCGAGAAGAACTGAGCGCGCCGGGGCCCCGCTTCCCGTCGGCGGTGCCGGGAGGCGGGGTCAGGGTTTGCGGCCGACTCCCACGTAGCCGAAGTCGATGCCGTTCCCCGGGGCGTCCGGGTCGTCCGGACGCCAGTTGTCCGGGAACGTCAGGCCCGGCTCCGCCAGCTCGTAGCCGTCGAAGAAGCGCAGGATCTCCTCCCTGGAGCGGAGGTTGAGCGCCGCCGTGGCCCTGCGGTAGATCTCCAGGGCCTGCGGGGCGGTGCTCGGCATGGTGTCCACCGCGTGGCTGATCACCAGCCGGCTGCCGGGCGCGCTGGTCTCCCGCAGCTTGGTCACCATGTCGTAGGCGCTCTCGTCCGGGACGAAGTGAAGGACCGCCAGCATCAGGAACGCCACCGGCTGCCCGAAGTCCAGCAGCCCGCCCAGCTTGTCCAGCAGCGCGTCCGGCTCGCGCAGGTCGCCCTGCACGAAGTCGACGTCGTCCTTCCTGGCCAGCAGCGCCCTGCCGTGCACGCACACCACGGAGTCGTAGTCCACGTAGATCACCCGCGCCTCGGGCGCGATCTCGTGCGTGTTGCCCTGGGTGGGCAGGCCGGCGCCCAGGTCCACGATCTGCCGGATGCCCGAGTCGACCACGTGCCGCACGGCCCGGCGCAGGAACGCCCGGTTGGCGCGGGCGGCCGGCTTGGTACGCGGGAACGTCTGAAGGATCGTGTCCGCGGCCGCGCGGTCGGCCGCGAAATTGTCCTTTCCGTCGAGGAAGTAGTCGTACATCCGTGCGACGTTGGGGACGTTGGGGTCCACTCCCTCGGGGGCACTGTCCACGGTTATTCTCCCGATATTCCGCCCTGATGACGGGGCGATCATAACCGGGGCCACGCACATTTCACCGAATTTCGTTCTCCCCGGCGGCTCCGATGAGACGCAGATCACTGCCGGAACATGAATGTGTCACCGGCCCGTGGCGGCCGGTGACACGAAGGGGCGAGGCAGGGTCAGCCGCGGTAGAGCTCGGCCACCTGGAAGGCGAGGTCGAGGGACTGGCTGCGGTTGAGACGCGGGTCGCAGGCCGTCTCGTAGCGCGTGGCGAGGTCGCCCTCGACGATCTCGTGACCGCCGCCCACGCACTCCGTCACGTCGTCGCCGGTGAACTCGATGTGGATGCCCCCGGGATGCGTGCCGAGCGCGCGGTGCACCTCAAAGAAGCCCGCCACCTCGTCGAGCACGTCGTTGACCCGCCGCGTCTTGTGCCCGCTGGGCGCCTCGAAGGTGTTGCCGTGCATCGGGTCGCAGATCCAGGCCACCTTCGCGCCCGAGGCCGTGACCTCCTTGACCAGCGCGGGCAGCAGCTCGCGGATCTTGGTGGAGCCCATCCGGGTGATGAACGTCAGCCGCCCCGCCTCGTTGCGCGGGTTGAGCCGCTCGACCAGCGCCAGCGCCTCGTCCGGCGTCGTCGAGGGGCCGAGCTTGACGCCGATCGGGTTGCGGATGCGGCTGAAGAACTCCACGTGCGCCCCGTCGAGCTGCCGGGTGCGCTCGCCGATCCAGACCATGTGCGCCGACACGTCGTAGGGCAGGCCCGTACGCGAGTCGATGCGCGTGAGCGCGCGGTCGTAGTCGAGGATGAGCGCCTCATGCGAGGAGTAGAACTCCACCGTGTGGAACTCCTCGGGATCGGCCCCGCAGGCCCGCATGAACGCCAGCGCCTGGTCGATCTCCCGGGCCAGCCGCTCGTAACGGCGCCCGGCGGGCGACTCGGCGACGAAGTCCTGGTTCCAGGCGTGCACCTGGCGCAGGTCGGCGTAGCCGCCCTTGGTGAAGGCGCGGGCCAGGTTGAGGGTGACGGCCGAGGAATGGTAGGCCTTGAGCAGCCGCCACGGGTCGGGCAGGCGGGACTCGGCGGTGAAGTCGAACCCGTTGACCATGTCGCCGCGGTAGGCGGGCAGCTCGATGCCGTCACGGGTCTCGGTGGACTTGGACCGCGGCTTGGCGAACTGCCCCGCGACCCGCCCGATCTTGACGACCGGCACCTTGGCCGCATAGGTCAGGACGATCGCCATCTGCAGCAACGTCTTGAGCTTGTTGCGCACGTTGTCGGCGGTGGCGCCGGAGAAGGTCTCGGCGCAGTCGCCGCCCTGCAGGACGAACGCCTCGCCCCGGGCGACGGCGGCCAGTTGCTCCTTGAGCTGGTCACACTCGCCCGCGAAGACCAGCGGGGGCAGGCCGCCGAGCTCGGCGACGACCTTTTCGAGCTCGCCACGGTCGGGCCAGTCGGGTTGCTGCGCGGCGGAGAGGGCTCGCCAGGAATCCAGATCCACGAGATTGCTGCTCACGAGATACGAGGGTATTCCACTGGCCCCGCTCCGCCGACCAACCGACCTCATTGTCCACGTTTGACATGGCCCCGGAGACCGGATCAGCTCCTCACCGAGGGCACCTCGACGTGCTCGGGCCGTATGCCCAGGCCGATGAAGCGCGCCGTCAGCCGCTTGATCACCGGGATCCTCGTCAGGTCGCGCGGCAGCCTGGAGGGGTTGAACCGCCGGCTCAGCGCGGGCCGGATCACCCGGTTCTGCACCAGCCGCTGCGCCGCCTGCGTGACCAGTGTGGGGAACAGCCGCCGGCGCTGCAGCCGGTGCAGGGTGGACTCCGGGATCGGCGCGCCGGACCGGAGGGGGCCCGCCAGCAGGTTGGCGGCGGCCACCGCGTCCTGCACGGCCAGGTTGATCCCCACCCCGAACACGGGCGACATGGCGTGCGCCGCGTCCCCGATGCACAGGAAGCCGGGCCGGTGCCAGCGGCGCAGCCGGTTGAGCGCGACCGTGAGCACGCTGACGTCCTCGTAGCCGCGGATCTGCCCGACCCGGTCGCCGAGCCACGGCAGCAGCCTGGCCACCGGCTCGCGGAGGGCCTCGATCCCGCCGCGTACGAGCACGTCGAAGCCGCCCTTGGGGATCAGGTACGCCAGTTGCCAGTAGGTCTCCCGGTTGATCGCGACCATCATGTGGCCGTCCGAGATCCGCAGGAAGGTGTCCTCCCGGTCGTCCGCCTGCCGGGGCAGCCGGAACCACACCACGTCCATCGGCGCGCGGAGGTCCTGCGGCACGAGCCCGGCGCGCTGCCGCAGCGTCGAGTGCCGCCCGTCGGCGGCGATCGTCAGGTCCGCCCTGATCTCGTGCTCGCCGTCCCCGTCCCGGTAGCGCAGGCCGCGCACGGCCCCGTCCTCCCTGATGAGGTCGTGGGCCTCGGCGTTCATCTTCAGGTGGAACGTCGGGTAGGTCGCGGCGGCCGAGGTGACCAGCGTGAGGAAGTCCCACTGCGGGACGAAGGCGATGTAGCCGAAACCGCCGGGCAGGTCCCTCAGGCTCGCCAGCCGGATGTCGCCGGCGTCCGACACCATGGTCAGCCCGTACGCCTTGCGGTGCGGGATCTTCTCGAACTCCGCCGCCAGGCCCAGCTCGTCGAGCACCTGCAGCGTGGACGGATGGATGGTGTCGCCCCGGAAGTCGCGCAGGAAGTCACCGTGTTTCTCCAGCAGCGTCACCTCGACGCCCGCTCTGGCCAGCAGCAACGCGAGCACCGCGCCCGCGGGGCCGCCGCCCGCTATTACACAGCTCATAATTCATCACCTAATGAGATTGTCTCATCTCACGCGAAATGAGCAAGGCCCGTGGCCATCCGGCATGCCCGAAGCACCGAAGTACATGCGTGAGCCGCCTCTCACACAGGGAGTGGAACGATGAACGAGGAGCTCCACACCCTCGCCGGTGCCTACGCCGTGCACGCACTGCCGTACGCCGAGTGGGTGCTGTTCGAGGAACACCTGCTCGGCTGCCCGCGCTGCGGCGCCGAGGTGCGCAGGCTGCGGGAAACGGCCGCGAGGCTGGCGGAGGCGGTGGCCGAGCCGCCGCCCGGCAGGCTCAGGCAGCGGCTTCTGTCCGCCGCGCACGAGAGGCGGCGCCCCGACGCGCCGGCGCGGCCGTACGACGACAGCCCGACCATCTGGCGGCCCCGTCAGGAACGCACACCGGAAGCCGTGCCCCCCGACGCGCCGACGATGAGCCTGCCAGGGCTGCGACCGGGCCAGGGAGAGGGTGACACGGCCGGCCGGCCGCCCGGGCAGGCGTACCGGATGGCGCCGCGGATCCCCGTGACGCCCGAGGGGGGACAGGTCGTGCCGCTACGGCCCCGGCGGACCAAGCTGCTGGCGGGGCTCGCGGCGGCGGCCGCGGCGGCCGCGGTCGTGCTGGGCGTGCTGGCCCTCGACACCCGCCGCGAGCTGGACATCGTCAACGCCAGGAACGGCGAGATGCTCGCCGTGCTGGCCGCGCCGGACGCCGAGACGATGCGGCAGCCCGTCACGAGCGGCGGCACCGGCACGGTCGTGATCTCCCGCTCGCGCGGCCGCATGGTGTTCGCCTCCTCGGACCTGCCCGAGCTGCCGCGCGGCCAGGGATACGAGCTGTGGCTGATGGGCCCCGGCGGCCCGCGCGCGGCCGGCATGCTGACCCGCGACGAAGACGGGCTGACCACGCCCATGCTCGTCACGGCCGTGCCGGACGACGACCAGGTGGCGCTCACCGTCGAGCCCGCGCGCGGCTCCGAGAAGCCCACGAGCCCGCCCATCCTGCTGACCAGGCTGCCCGGCACCTGACGGCCGGCCGAGCACGATCACGGGCGCCGGGCGGTGCGCGACGCTAGCCCCGGGGCCCCGGGGACGCGTGTTCGAGGCGGTCCAGCACGTCGCGGAGTGAGCCGATCGCCAGGTCGCGGACCCTGGCGTACTCGTCCTCCGGGTATTGCCGGGGCCCGTTCTCGACCAGCAGGATCAGATAGAGGTAGGCGCGGTAGAGGTCGAGCCGCAGCAGCGCCGACGGGGTGAGCTCCAGCGGCGTCACCTCGCGGTAGCCGGCCAGCAGCGGGTCGTCCTCGCGCAGCTCGCCGAAGATCGTCGGGGTGACGAACTCGGCGATCGGGTCGCCCCAGAAGGCCCGCTCATGGTCGATGATGGCCTGGATCCGCGGCGTCCCCGTCAGGTCGAGGAAGACGTTGCCCGCCCACACGTCGAAGTGCACCAGCCGCGGCGTCGTCACCTCGTCGAGCACCGGCGCCGCCGCCTCGAACACGGCCATGATCTCCCCGGCCGGGCGGGGCAGCGGCGTCGGGTAGCGCTCGATGTCGCCGACCAGCGCGCCCACCATGGCCAGGAACGCCTCCCGCCAGGTGGCGCCGACGATCCCGGCGTGCGGGTAGCCGAACACCTCGCCGGTCACCGTGTTGAACCTGGCCAGATGGCGGCCCAGCTCCCTGCGCAGCGCGTCCTCGCCCGCGGGCTTGACGTCGTTCCACGACACGCCGTCCAGCGCGCTCAGCAGGAGGTAGTCGCCGCCCAGCACCGGGTCGTCGAAACCGGCCCGCAGCAGCTCCGCCACCGGCACACCCGCCTTCAGCGCCAGCTCGTAGGCGACCGCCTCCATGCGCAGCAGGTTGCGCTCGTAGCTGAGCTGGTCGAGATCCGGGGGCGGCGACAGCTTGAGCACCACCTCGCGCCCGTCGTCCAGCCGCAGCCGCCAGACGGCGTTGGCGAAGCCGTCGGTCAGCTCGGTGGCGGCCGCCACACCCGCGCCCAACGCGCGCCGGGCCAGAGCGTCGAGCTCGGCGCCGGTCAGCCGGCGCTTGGTCCTACTGTCCACGGAGCCTCCTACACCGGAACTCTGCCGACGACTCCCGCGGGCGGTCCCGACCGCGCGGTCCGCGGTCCGCGGAAGGCGGGCCTTCCGGTCACGCCGACTCGCGCCGCACCAGGTGCGTGTCGAGGATCACCACGGGCTGGCGCAGCTCCTCGCCGTTGATCCGGGCCACCAGGAGCTGGGCCATCTGCCGGCCCATGGCCTCGGCCGGCTGGTAGACGGTGGTCAGCGGCGGGTCGGCGTGCAGCGCGGCCTTGGAGTCGTCGAACCCGATCACCGCCACGTCGCCGGGGATCGCCCGCCCCTGGGCCTTGAGCACGCGCATCGCGCCCAGCGCCATCGGGTCGGAGGCGGCGAAGACCGCGTCGAGATCGGGATAGGCCGCCAGCAGCTCGGCCATCGCCGTCTCGCCGCTCTCCTCCGAGAAGTCACCGTAGGCCACCAGCTCCGGCAGGCGCGAGGGCAGCAGCGCGTCGCGGTAGCCGGCCAGCCGGTCCACGCCCACGCCCATGTCCTGGGAGCCCGCGATCGTCGCGATGGCGCCGCGGCCGAGGCCCAGCAGGTATTTGACAGCCTGCCGGGCCCCTGCTCTGTTGTCCATATCCACGTAGCTGTAGGGGTCCAGGCCCACCGGCCGGCCGCCGAGCACGGTGGGCACGCCCATCGCCTCCAGCCTGCCAGGCAGCGGGTCGGCGCCGTGCAGCGACAGCAGCAGCACGCCGTCCACGTGCTGCGAGGTCAGGTAGTGCTGGAGCCGCTCGTGCTCCTCCTGGGTCCTGGCCATCGCCAGGATGAGCTGCAGCCCGGTCTCCGACAGCGCCGAGCCGATGCCGCGGATCGTGCCCGCGAAATACGGCTCGTCGAAAACACGGAACTGCGACTCTGACACCACCAGCGCCACCGTGTCCGTGCGGCGCGTCACCAGCGCGCGCGCCGCACGGTTGGGCACGTAACCCAGCTCGCGAATGGCCAGCTCCACGGCCTCGCGGGCCTTGGCGCTGACATTCGGCGAGCCGTTGATGACTCTCGACACCGTGCCCCGGCCAACGCCGGCCCGGGCAGCGACTGCCTCAAGAGTCGGTCGGTTCATGGCGCCTATTCTGCCGGATGATCTCCGCGTACCAGAGCGCTGAGTCCTTGAGCAGCCGCTTCTGGGTCTCGAAGTCCACATGAACCAGACCGAAGCGCTTGCCGTAGCCCCAGGCCCACTCGAAGTTGTCCAGCAGGGACCAGGCGAAGTAGCCCTCCAGCGGCACGCCCGCCTCGATGGCCTCCTTGCAGGCGGCGAGGTGCGCCTCCACGAACGCCTGCCGCTCCCGGTCGTGCACCCGGCCGTCGTTCAGGTGGTCGTCGAAGGCGGCGCCGTTCTCGGAGAGCACCATCGGGATCGGCGGGTAGTCCCGCGCCACCCTGGTGAGGACCTCCACCAGCCCGCCCGCGTCGATCTCCCAGCCCATCGCGGTGACCGGCTGGCCGCCGCTGACGAACGACACGTGCTCGCTGCCCACCCACGGCGAAGCCGTGTCCGTGGGGGCCGCCGCCGCCGACGCCCTGCCGCCTGGTGCTCCCGAGACCGTGAAGCGGCTGTAGTAGTTGACGAGCAGCACGTCGATCGGCGCGTTGATGATCTTCATGTCGCCCGGTTCGATGAAGTCGATCTCGAACGGCAGGTCGGCCAGCACGTCCTCCGGGTAGCGCCCGGCCAGCAGGGCGTCCAGGAAGAACCGGTTCTGGAGCCCGTCGATGCGCCTGGCCGCGTCCAGGTCCTCGGGGCTGTCGGTGGCGGGGCTGACCGCGTACAGGTTGACGCACCCGCCGACGCGGCGGGCGTCCATCGCCTGCACGGACAGCCCGTGCGCCAGGTTGAGGTGATGCGCGCCCCTGATCGCGTTCTGCGGCTCGCGGCGGCCCGGGGCGTGCTCGCCCGAGGCGTAGCCGAGGAACGCGGCGCACCATGGCTCGTTGACGGTGCTGAAGGTGTGTACGTGATCCTTCAGCGCCTCGTGCACGGCCGCCGCGTACTCGGCGAACCGGTAGGCCGTGTCACGGTTGGGCCAGCCGCCCCTGTCCTCCAGCTCCTGGGGGAGATCCCAGTGATAGAGGGTCAGCCAGGGGTCGATGGCGTGCTGGCGCAGCTCGTCGGTGAGCCGCTTGTAGAAGTCGAGCCCCTTGGCGTTGATCCGGCCGGAGCCCGAGGGCTGGATCCGGGGCCAGGAGACCGAGAAGCGGTAGGCCGACAGGCCCAGATCCGCCATGATGGCGACGTCTTCCCTGTACCGGTGGTAGTGGTCGATGGCCACATCCGCGTGGTGCCCGTTGAGCACCCGGCCCGGCGTCCTGGCGAACGTGTCCCAGATGGAGGTCCCACGCCCGTCCTCGTTGACGGCTCCTTCGATCTGGTACGCCGAGGTCGCCGCACCCCACGCGAAGCCCGCGGGGAAGCGCAGCCCGGAACGCGTCTGTTCCTCTTGTGTCGTCACGCCTTGACCGCACCTTCCATGAGGCCGCCGACGATCTGGCGGCCGAATGCGACGAATACTGCGATGAGCGGAATGATGGACAACGCGGTGCCCGCGAAGATCAACGTGTAGTTCGTGGAGAACCTGGCGTTGAGCTGGGTGATCGCGATCTGCACGGTCGGGTTGTCCGGGGTGAGCACGATCAGCGGCCACATGAAGTCGTTCCACATGAGCATGAACGTGTTGATGCCGAGCACGGCCATGCCGGGCCGCACGGCGGGCAGGACGACGTTCCACCAGATCCGCAGCGTGGCGGCGCCGTCCACCCGGGCCGCCTCGACCAGCTCCATGGGCACGGCCTGGCGGGTGTACTGCGTCATCAGGAACACGCCGAACCCGTTGAGCAGGTACGGCAGGATGACCGCCTTGAGGGTGCCCGTCCACTCCAGGCTCACCATGAGCCGGTAGAGCGGCACCACGCCCATCTGCTGCAGCGGCACCGCCATGGTCAGCAGCACGGCGAGGAGCAGCAGGTTCCGGCCCTTGAAGTTCAGGTTGGCGAACGAGAAGCCGGCCAGCGTCGAGATGAGCACCACGGAGATCGTGACGATGCTCGCGACGATGAACGAGTTCGTCAGGCCCAGCAGGAAATGCGCGTCCTCGTTGTTCAGCACCGCCACGATGTTCTCGCCCAGGTTGCCACCCGGCAGGAACGGCGGCGGCACCGACACCGCGTCGGCGTTGGTGCGCGAGGCGATCACCAGCATCCAGTACAACGGGAACGCCGACAGCACGATGGCCAGGCCCAGCATGACCCTGGTGATGACGGTCGGAGACCAGTTGGTCATTTCGTGCCCCCGATCCTGCGCACGAACAGGAAGTTGATGAGCGCTCCGATGAGGATGAGCAGGAACAGCAGCCAGGCGGCCGCAGCGGCGTAGCCGTAGTCGAACTCGCGGAAGCCCTGCTTGACGATGAACATCGCCACCGTCTGGAACTGGCCCTGCGACCCGCCGTCGACGTTGCCGTTGTAGAACGTGGTCGGCTCGGAGAACAGCGTCAGGCCGCCGATCGTGGAGTTGAGCACCACGAAGATCATGGTCGGGCGCAGCATCGGCAGGGTGATCTGCCAGAACTGCCGGCGCCGCGAGGCACCGTCGATCGCCGCGGCCTCGTACAGGTCGCGCGGGATCGTCTGCATGCCGGCCAGGAAGATGATCGCGTTGTAGCCGGTCCAGCGCCAGTCGACCATGGTGGCGATGGCGATCCAGGACGGGATGCGCTCGGCCCGCCAGTTGGTCGGGTCCACCCCGAACCAGCTCAGGATCCAGTTGACCAGACCCCAGTCACGGGCGTAGAGCTGCGTGAACACCACCGCGACCGCGACCACCGAGGTGACCAGCGGCAGCAGCACGCTCATCCGGATCGCCAGGCGGAACCTGAAGCGCTTGTTCAGCGCGTTGGCCAGGAACAACGCCAGCAGCATCTGCGGGACGGTCGCGATGACGAACATGCCCACCGTGTTCACCACGGCGTTCCAGAAGTCGTCGTCGGCCAGCAGCGCGGTGTAGTTGCCCAGTCCGGCCCACTCGGTGGTGCCGGCCAGGTCATAGTCGTAGAGCGAGTAGTACAGGGTGAAGGCCAACGGGAAGAGCCCGAAGGCGGCGAAAAGCAGGAAATATGGGGACACCAGGGCGTACGGCATCGCCTTGACGTCCATTCTGGAACGCCAGCGACGGCCGGGCGGGCGGGGGCGGCGGTGGTTGTTCCGCGTCGCCCGCGAAAGGGTGTCGAGGCTCATAGCAGACCTTTCGACGGCGGCAATGCCCGGCCCGCAGCGCGCGGGCCGGGCGGGGAGATCAGCCCGCGGCCTTCACCGCGTCGTCGACCAGTTGCTGCCAGGCCTTGTCGTACGGGACGGAGCCGTCGTCCATGCCCTGGATGACCGACTCGATGGCGTTCTTGACCTGGGCGTGCTTCACGCCCATGAAGACCGGCTGCAGGCTCGAGGCGGACTTGGCGAAGATCTCACCGATGGGGGCGTCGTTGAAGAACTCGTTCTTGGCGCCCTGCACGGCGGGGTCGGCCTGCGACTTGGTGTTGCTCGGCATGTTGCCGAAGTCCGTGAAGATGCTCGCCTCGGTCTGCGCGCTGGTCAGGTAGTCGGCGACCATCGCGGCTTCCTTGGGGTGCTTGCTCTGCTTGGGCACGGCCAGCCAGGAGCCGCCCCAGTTGCCGCCGCCGCCGGGCACCGCGGCCACGTCCCACTTGCCCGCGCCGGCGTCGCCCGCGTTGCCGCTGACCACGCCGAGCATCCAGGACGGGCAGCCGAGCGTGGCGAACGAGCCCTTCTGGGTGCCCGCCGCCCACTCGTCGGTGAAGTTGCGCAGCTTGGCGGTCAGGCCCTGCTGGCTCATCTTCGTGGCGAAGTCGAAGCCCGCCTTCACCGCCGGGTTCTTGTCGACGATGAGGTTGTTGTCCTTGTCGAAGTAGGTGACGTTGCCGTTCTTGGCCGCCTCCTGGTAGAGGACCACCTGGTAGAGCGTGTTCGTGCCGTCGGCGAACTTGCTGTCCTTGATCTTCGACTGGAACGTCTTGCCGACGTTCATGAATTCGTCCCAGGTCGGCCAGAGGGCGCTGACCTTCTCGCGGTCGCCCGGCAGGCCGGCCTTCTCGAACAGGTCCTTGCGGTAGCAGATGCTCATGCCGCCGATGTCGGTGCCCAGGCCGAACAGCTTGCCGTCGGCGGTGACGCCGTTCTCCCACTTCCAGGCGGGGAAGTCCGCCTTGCGGGACTCCAGGCCGTACTCCTTCAGATCGGTCCACCATTCGGGGTGCGCCTTGGCCAGGCCCATGCCACCCTCGTCGATGCCGACCACGTCGCCCGCGCCGTTGCCGGCCTGCAACCACTGGATCATCTGCGGCCAGTACTGCTGCTCGAACTGGTCGGTGAGGTGCTCCTCCTTGATCTGGATGTCCTTGTGCTCGGCGTTCCACTTGGCGATGGCGTTCTTGTAGCCGAAGTTGGTGCCGCCGCCGAAGGTCTGCACGCGGATCGTGACGGGCTCGGCCGCCGCTGACGAGGCGGGAGCGCTGGACTCCGGGGTGCTGCCGGAGCCACAGGACGCGACGGTCAGCACCGCCACGGCCAGGGCCGAGGCCGCGGCGAGACCGCCGCGACGCCTGCTGATCATCATGGTGGACCCCTTCTCGGGTGAATGTTGGGGAGATGCACCGCGGCATGCGCCCCGCCGCGGTGGGGTCTTTGGGAGCGCTCCCACAAAGGGTGCACTTACGGGGTCTGCGCGTCAATGCGCCGAAACGCAACCGTTACCTCTGGGGCGTTTAGGCCGCTAAGAAGGGGAGCTTTCCTGATAAAGCTCGCAAAGACCTGATTGGGAGCGCTCCCACCACAAGAGACATCTTTTGTGTCGCATCAAGGGCATGTCACCCGCACAGCCTCCTCTGGCTCCCGGTCACCCGGCCAGTCACGCGGAGGAGGCCACGGGGCGGGCCGGTCAGCTCGCGAAGGCGGAGCGGTGGTCGCGCGCCCAGACGGTGAAGGAGCGGGCCGGGCGGCCCAGGACCCGTTCCACGTCCCCGGTCAGGCGGGCGTTCCCGCCCGCCGCGGCCAGGCGGGAGCCGCTGACGGCCACCTCGGCGAAGGCGGGGTGCAGGCCGGCGGCCAGCAGGCCCTCACGGTAGGTCTCCAGCGGCACGTCCACCGTCTCCAGCGGGCGCCCGAGCACCTCGCCCAGCCGTGCGGCCTGGTCGGGGACGCTCAGCAGTTCCGGCCCCGTGAGGGTGAGCACCTCGCCCGCATGGTCGTCGGAGGTCAGTGCCCGCACGGCGACCTCGGCCACGTCCCGCGGATCGATCACGCCCTGCGTGCCGTTCCCGGTGGTGTTGGGGATCGGGGCCCCGGACCGGATCGGCTCGATCCATCCCAGGGCGTTGGAGGCGAAACTGGAAGGACGCAGGACCGTCCACACCCAGCCATCCGGCGTGCCGGTCGACCGCAGCGCCTGCTCTCCCGGCAGATGCCAGTCCCCCACCTCGGCGCCGTCCCGCTCGCCGGTGCCGATGGCCGAGATCTTCACCACCTTGCGCACGCCCGCGGTCCGCGCCGCCGCCAGCATGGCCTGGTCGTGCCGGGGCACCT
The DNA here is from genome assembly GCF_039871825.1 of Nonomuraea sp. B12E4. Lineage (NCBI taxonomy): Bacteria > Bacillati > Actinomycetota > Actinomycetes > Streptosporangiales > Streptosporangiaceae > Nonomuraea > Nonomuraea sp. B12E4. Next base: position 667,613 of record NZ_JBDPME010000001.1, read on the forward strand.
CCGGGCCCGGGGCGTCGAGCAGGAAGAGCGCCTCCGCCTTCGCCGCGGCGTACGCCAGGGACTCGGGGTCGTCGAAGTCGCCCCGCACCATCTCGACACCGGCCATCGCCGGCGCCTTCGCCGGATTCCGGGTCAGTGCCCGTACGCGCTCGCCCCCGGCCGCCAGCAACCGGGCCACCTCACTGCCGACCGTGCCGGTCGCACCTGTAACAAGGATCATGGTCATTACCCTGCCAGCGCTCCCACCAGCGCCTATAGGAAGTTTCGGCACAGCGGGCCCGGTCGTCGAGGCCCCGTGGAGCCCGGATAACGTGAGGCCCGTGAGCACCGAAGCCCCCATGGACCTGCCCCCGCGGTGGTGGGCCGGCGGCGTCACCGTCCTGACCTCCGGTGGCGGGTGTGCCGGCCGGGAGCCGCTGGTGCACGTCCCCGACGGCGACACCGCGCTGGTCCTCCGCACGGCCGCCGCGCGCCGCGCCGAGCTGCTGCTGGTCGGGCCGCGCACCCGCGCCACCTACCATGCCGGCAAGGAATTCCCCCTCTGCCTCAGGATCCGGCTCCGCCCCGGGGTGGCGAGACTGCTGCTCGGGGTCGAGGCGAGCGAGCTGGTGGATCGAGTGATCAACCTCGGCGATCTGGGCGGCGGACCGTGGGAGGGGCCGGCGGAGACGGGCGTCGATCCGCGGGCGCTTCTCGAACGGGTCGAGGCGGCCCTGTCGGCCCGCCTGCGCGCGCGGAGCAGCGCCGACCTGGCCCGGAGCGAGCTGGTACGCCTCGCCGCCGAAGCCCTGGCCGACGGTCCCGGGCCGCGCCGGGAGTCGGTGGCCGGGATCGCCCGGCGGCTGTCCGTCAGCGAGCGGCACCTGCGTGACCTGTTCACCGGCTGGGTCGGGCTGCCGCCCAAGCGTTTCGCGCGCATCGCGCGGATCCGCCGGGTGCTCGCCGCCGGCCGGGCCAGGGCCCCGCGCTGGGCGCGGCTCGCCGCGGCGGCCGGCTACTACGACCAGTCGCACATGAACGCCGAGTTCCGCACCATGATGGGGGTGTCCCCGGGCGCGTTCTTCGCCGGACGCCTCCCGGCTCTGGAGACCTGCTGAGCCTGCGCCCCGCGAGAGGCCCGTCAGCAGGCGGCGGCGCGTTCCTCCAGGAGGGCGCGTTCGCGGGCGTTGCGGGTCAGCGAGGCCGCCCGCCCGAACTCGGCGCGGGCCTCCCGGGTCCGTCCCAGTTTGAACAGCAGGTCACCCCGCACGCTCGGCAGCAGGTGGTAGTCCTTGAGCGACGGCTCGTCCACGATCTGGTCGAGCAGGCCGAGGCCCACCTCCGGCCCGTACGCCATGGAGAGCGCGACGGCCCGGTTGAGCTCGACGATGGGGGAGCGGGACATTGGATCAGCCAGAACCCGGCGATCAGCTCCTTGGCCTCGGTGAACGGCCCGTCGATCACGCTCGCCCGGCCTCCGCTGTAGGCGATCCGCGCCCCCTCCGAGCTCGGGTAGAGGCCCTCGGCCGCCAGCAGCACCCCGGCCTCGGTCTCCACGCCGGCCTTGCCCACGATCATGAACTTCATCGAGATGATCTCCTTTTCGTGTGTCCCGGCCACCCGCCGGTCCCGTCGACGCGTCGAACGACTCCGCGGCGGATCGACACCTCCGCCGCGCCGCCGGCCACCGAGGAATCCACCGTGTCAAGATCCTCAAGAAATCTACATGGTAAAGGCGGCCGCCTACGTTCCCGCCGGGGCCGGGGGCCCAGGCGTGCGGGGGGTCGTGACGGCGACGAGTACGAGCAGGACCAGGGCCACCGCCAGCGCCGGCACCGGTCCGACGGTCAGGTTCAGCGCGGCGCCGGCCAGCGCGCCGGCGAGCAGGGTGAGGACCGACACGGCCTGCCGCCGCCGGGCGGCCCGCCCCGGCGGGTCGACGATGAGGCCCGTGATGGTACGGGTGAGCACGGTGGTGGTCATGTCGGGCACCCCCGCCCTGCGCACGGAGGCGTTCTGCAAACCCATGCCCCAGGCCAGCAGGGCGATGAGCACCGCCTGGACGACCGGCTCGCGGTGCCCGGCGAGCTGGGCCAGCGCGAGCGCGGCGGCCACGAGGAACGCGTGCGCGACCGTGAGGATGACGAACTCCCGCCGCGCGTCCGCGAGCAGCCCGGTCAGCCGTCCGGCGCTCCACGCGCCGCCGGCGAAGGCGGCCAGGGCCAGCGGCGGGGCCCAGACCGCCAGCTGGTTGTCGCCGGCCAGGGCGAAGCCGAGGAAGGCCACGTTGCCGGTCATGTTGGCGACGAAGACCCGGCCCAGGCCGAGGAAGCTGACGGCGTCCACCAGGCCGCTCACCAGGGTCAGCACGATCAGCAGGGCCGGCAGCTCGCCGTGCGGGTTCTCTCCCCCGGGGAACAGCGCGTCGGCGATCCGCCTCAGCCCGCCCCTCACCCACGACCTCCGGTACGGCGGACGCCGGCGGACCGGCGGGGTCGCGGGTCGGCTCTCATGCGGGTCTCCTCGGCGGCGTGGCGGCGACACATGTGGCGCCCCCTGCGGCGCCCCCTGCGGCGCCCACAGTGATGTCCGGTGTGGGCACCCACTGCGGCGCCCCTGTGGCGCCCACGGTGGTGGCGCGCCGGCGGTGCCGCGGTGTGTTGTCGGCGGGTTTCCGCTGATGACAGTGCCGCCGGATACTCGTAGCCACTCAGCGGGCCGGGCAAACCCGCCGTCTTGGCGGCCCCGGTGATTCCGCTGTCGTGCGCTTGCGACGAACGCGGCCGTCGCGCGACCCTGCCGCCCGGGGTAGATCGCCCCCGGACGCGATGTGAGCGCGCGCCTCGGGCGAAAGGCGCGCGCTCACATCGTGTCCGGCGGGGCCCCGGGTGGTCAGGCCGCGTAGTCCGGGTAGCCGTAGCCGACGACCTGGGACTTCGGGCGGACCCGGGCGGCCACCTGGCCCCGGGTGTTGCCCTCGATCGTCGAGATGGTGCCGTCCCCGTTGTCCTTGACGACGAAGCCGACGTGCTGGATGTCGTCCATGTTCTTGCTGCCGCTCCAGGAGAAGAAGACGACGGCACCGGGCTTGGGCTTGTCGCCGAAGCGGTTGTTGGCCGCGAACCACTCGGCGTGGGCGACGGTGTAGGCGTCCCAGCCGACGAGGCTGGGGGCGCCGATGTGGTCTCCGACCCAGGAGACGAACATCGAGCACCAGGCGGCGTTCAGGTAGCCCGCCGTGGTGCCGCCGTCGCGGGCGACGGTCTCCTCGGCGCGGGGGGAGGCGGCGTACCACTTCTGGTACTTGGTGCCGCCGCCGTCGGCGTCCTCGGAGGTGCCGATCTGGGATCGGGCGAGCGCGAGGACCTGCGCGGCGGTGGCCGTGATGGGCGCCTTCTCCGGCTTGTCGGCGGCCGGCTGCTCGTGGACGGTGACGGCGGCCGGCTGCTCGTGGCCGGTGTCGGCGCCGGCGGCGGTGACCTGGCCGCCGAAGACCGCGGCGGCGACGGCCACACCGAGGGCGGCGCGGGCGAGGTGCGTCTTCGGCGAGGTCGTACAGGGATGCGTAGCCATCGAGGGGGCGCTCCTTGCTTCCATGCCGCTTACCGGGTTAGCTGACGGGTTCGGGCGTGGAAGCTGCCCTACGGCACCGGAGTGCCGATTCACCCCAAGGACGTGGGTCCCCGGTTCCGCCCGGAGGCGGATTCAGCGGTCACAGGACGTTCCTGTGATCTTCCAAACGATGGTCGGATAAATCCGGACAAACCGGATGTTTATCTCCGAATGCCCCATAAGGTAATACATCAGGCAAGTGGATTACAAGTCCATAAAGGCATGGCTAGCCAAGTTGTTTCCGAGCGTCGGCCAGCAGGCCCATCATGGCAAGGGACTCGTCAAGCGGCATGATCAGGGATTCGGTCCGGCCCTCGGCCGTCGCGGCCCGGACCTCGCGCAGCTCGCCGGCGTACCCGTTGTCGGCGGGATTCAGCACGTGCTCCTCCGGCTCCATGCCGGGCCCGGAGAACAGGATCCGCCGCGGGGCCCAGAACGGCGCCAGGATGTCGGCCCGCATCCGGGTGCCCACGACACTGGCGCTGTTGGGGTAGTCGCCCACCAGCGACGTCTCCACCAGGGCCCGCCGGCCCTCCGGATACAACAGGACACCGGCCGCCTCCGCGTCCACCCCGCTCGGCGCCAGCGAGCCGGTGACCCGCAGGCCGGAGGGCATGCCGAGGAGTAGCTGGGCCAGCCCGAACGGGTAGATCCCGAGGTCGAGCAGGGCGCCGCCGCCCAGCTCGGGCGCCCACAGCCGGTGTGCCGGGTCGTAGGGGTGGCTGAAGCCGAAGGAGGCCTGCACCGAGCGCAGGTCGCCGAAGCGCGGATCGGCCGCGATGGCCTGGATCAGCGGGTTGAAGCGCATCCACATGGCCTCCATGAGGAACACGCCCGCCTCGCGCGCCAGGCGTACCATGCGCTCGGCGTCGGCCACGGTGGCGGCCAGCGGCTTCTCGCACAGCACGGACTTGCCGGCGGCGATGGCCGCCTCGGCCACCTCCAGGTGCTGGGCATGCGGCGTCGCCACGTAGATCGCGTCCACCGCCGGGTCGGCGCACAGCCGCTCATAGGAGTCGTAGGCCGACTCCGCCCCCAACGTGGCGGCCAGGGCCTGCGCCCGGCTCAGCACCCTGGACCCGACGGCGGCCACCCGCATCCCGGGCTCGGCCACGATCGCCGCCCCGACCGTACGCGCGATGCCGCCCGTCGCCGCTATACCCCACGCAAACTCCCGCACGGGGGAGAATGTTACGACGTTTCAGCTCACATTGAACGTGTCGGGGTCGGGCCCGATGCGCTGCCCCCTGTTCAGCGCGCCGATGGCCGCCATGTCCTCGGGATCGAGGAGGAAGTCGAAGACGTCGATGTTCTCGGCGATCCGGGACGGCGTCGCCGACTTGGGGATGACGACGTTGCCGAGCTGCAGGTGCCAGCGGAGCACGATCTGCGCGGGCGTCTTGCCGTATTTCCCCGACAGCACCCCCAGCGCCGGGTCGTCGAGCAGCCCCCTGCCCTGCCCGAGTGGGCTCCACGCCTCCGTGAGGATGCCGTTGGCCTCGTGGAAGGCCCGCATCTCGCGCTGCTGCAGGTACGGGTGCAGCTCGATCTGGTTGATCGACGGCGTGATCTCGGTCTCGTCCATCAGCCGGGTGAGCGTCGCGACGGTGAAGTTGGACGTGCCGATGGCCTTGGCCCGGCCGTCACGGTAGATCTTCTCGATCGCCTTCCACGCCTGCACATATTTGCCCTGCTTGGGCACCGGCCAGTGGATGAGGAAGAGATCGACGTAGTCCAGGCCCAGCCGGGCCAGGCTCTCGTCGAAGGCCTCCTCGGCGCGGGTGTGATCCCCGTTCCACAGCTTGGTGGTGACGAACACCTTCGAGCGGGGCAGCCCGCCGGCCCGCACAGCCCGGCCCACGCCGTCTTCGTTGCCGTAGGCCGCGGCGGTGTCGATGTGCCGGTAACCGGCCCGCAGCGCGGTCGTCACGGCCTGTTCGGCCTCGTCAGCGGGTATCTGCCAGACGCCGAACCCCAGTTGCGGGATCTGCACGCCGTCGGTGTTGAGCATGAGCGAGTTCATACCGTCCATTGTTCACGTTGAGTTTCTGAGGGCTTAAGGCGGCCGGGGTAGCTTGCAGGGGTCATAACGGGCCATCACCCGGCTGGGAGGGCAACGAGTGGTCGAACAGGCGTCGGCCTGGGTGGAGTCCCCGCTCCAGATGCTGTGCGCCGTCGAGGCCCATCACGCCGGGCTCCTCGGTCCCACCACGGCTGTCGTGCCGCGTGCGGGGCTTCGACCGCTGAAGGCGACGCGGCGGGAGCTGGGCGCACTCGGGCTCCCTGACGGCCTGGTGCTGGCGGAGCCGCGTGAGCGCATGCCGAGGCGGGTGCAGGCGGTCGGCGACGCCTTTTCCGGCAAGGTGCAGCTTCGCTGGCTCGTGTCCAATCCCGGCCGCATCATCGTGGTGGACGATGGGCTGGCCACGATCCGGCTGCTCGAACTGCTGGCCGGGGGGCCGTACAAGCCGCTGTTGCGGGCCCGCGCCACGCCGACCAAGCTGCGCAGTGCGCTCGGCCTGGCGGCGGCGCTGCGGCTGCGCCTGAGCAAGGTGTCGATCTTCACCGCCCTGGCCGTGGACGACAAGCTGGCGGAGGCCGTCCGGCAGGCGGGCGTCAACCTGGTCCGGCACGACTTCTCCTGGCTGCGGGCCCAGCCGCCGAGCACCGAGGGGCCCGCCGAGCGTACGGTCGTGCTCGGCACCTCGCTCGTGCGCAACGGCCTTGTGCACCGCGAGCACTACCTGCGCTGGCTGACGGAGCTGGCCGCGCGGGAGCCGCTGGCCTACTATCCGCACCGCCGCGAGGACCCGGTGGACGTGGCGCTGATCCGGGAGCGTCCCGGCATCACCGTGCACGACGCCGGCGCGCCCGCCGAGTTGACCTTGCGTGGCCTGGACCCGGGCCAGCGGGTGCTGAGCCTTCCCTCCACCGCGATCACCTCGCTGCGGGTGCTGCTCAGCCCGCGCGGTGTCGCCGTGGAGCCCGTGGACGTTCCTGATGACTGGTGGACCAGCAGGGCGGCTCCTGCCCTGCGCTCACATCTGACTGGAGTGTCCGGTTGAAAGTGTTGGCGGTTGCCGACTCCGATTCATATCTGAAGTGGGCGGCTTGTCTGCTCGAGGATCTCCCCCCGGGTTGTGCGACGGAGTTGGTGGTGGTGCGCACACCGATCGCGCCCTCGCCGGAACAGATCGCCGCCGCGGTGGGCGGGCGCGACCACGGGGGCGAGCTGCCGCCGGTGCTGTCCGCGCGCTCGGTGCGCCGCGTGGCCGAGCGTACGCAGCCGGACGTGATCCTCGTGGCCTGCACGGGCCCGGTGGTGGACGTGCTGGTGGCCGAGGTGTTCGCGGGGCTGCGGCCGCGCCCGGTGTTCGTCAGCGGGCTGCCCGGCATCTCGGTGCCCGCGACGGAGAAGGCGTGGTTGTTCCGCAGCGGTTGTGATCTGTTCGTGGTGCACAGCGAGCGGGAGACCGCCGAGTTCGGCGAGATCGCGGCCCGGCTCGGCGGCGGCGGGGCGGTGGGCCTGGCCAGGCTGCCGTTCCTGCGGCCGGACGTCGTTTCCAGGGGTGGCAACCGGGTGGTGTTCGCCACCCAGGCCAAGGTGCCGCGCCAGCGCGAGCAGCGCGAGAGCATCCTGACCGCGCTGGCCGACCTGGCCGGGCGGCGGCCCGATCTGGATGTGGTGATCAAGCTGCGCGCCCTGGAGGACGAGCGGCAGACGCACAACGAGCGCCACCACTACCAGCGGTTGTGGCGGGACATGGGCGAGCCGGGGCGGCTGCTGTTCGAGGCCGGGTCGATGCACGACCAGCTCTCGCAGGCGGCCGGGTTCGTCACGGTGAGCTCGACGGCGGCGCTGGAGGCCATCGCCATGGGCGTGCCGTCGCTGGTGCTGAGCGACTTCGGCGTGAGCGCCGAGATGATCAACCTGGTGTTCGAGGACAGCGACCTGCTGGGCACGCTCGACGACCTGGCCAAGGGCGACTTCCGGATGGCCTCGCAACGGTGGTGCGCGGCCAACTATTTCCAGCCGGCCGAGCGCAACGACTGGGCGGGGCTGCTGACCGGGCTGGTGATCTCCCGGCCGCGGGTGCCCGCCAAGTCGCTGCTCGACGGGCCCGAGTTCGCGGCCGCGCGGCGCCGGGCCAGGCTGCGGGTGGAGGTGCCGCCCACGATGTTGCGGGCGGGCTACCGGGCCAAGCGGCGGATGCGCCGCTATCTCAGATCGCTGACCTGATCTTTCTGCGGATCTTGGTGAACGTGCTGGGCTTACCCCCTTCGGCGAGGCCCAGCACTTCCAGGCGCTTGCGCTTGAAGTAGCGCCGGTCGAACTCGATGCCCTCCGGCCGCAGGTCCGGATAGCTTTCGGCCTGCATGCAATAGCCGACCGCGTGGACGAGCCGGGGCAGGTCCAGGGCCGGCGACGGCTGCTCGATCGTGCCGTCCGCCGACATCCGGGGCAGCAGCGCGTCCACGATGGTGACCGGGATCCGGTTGCTGTTCTCGTAGGGTGCCAGCCGGTCGAGCACCATCTCCGTGCCGTGGGAGGCGACCCGCAGCCCGAAGTAGCGCTGGGCCGTCACCAGGCCGGTGGAGAAGCAGCCCACCACCAGCTCCGGGCGCAGCGCCGCGAAGCACACCTCGGCCGGCACGCTCTCCCCGACCACCGAGAGCCGCACGCCGAGCGGCACCGCCGCGCCGCGCAGGAGCTGGGCGTGCCGGCGCCCGGCCGCCGGGTGCGGCTTGAACACGATGTCCCGGAAGCCGCGGGCGACCAGCGCCTTGAGCATCGTCTCGTGCAGCGCGGCCTCCTCCTCCGGCGTGACGATCTCCAGCGCCGACAGGTACTGGCCGAGGATGACGGCCCTGCCGGTGGGCAGGTCGGGCGCGGTGGAGGCGACGTCGTGCACGATCGACAGGAAGCGCTCCTCGGGCAGGATGGCGGGGGTGACGCCGTACTCGCTGAGCAGCAGCGGCGTCAGCCCCGGCACCAGGTCCAGGTGGAGCAGCCGCCCGATGCGGCGGAAGATCTCGGCCGGCAGCGGGTCGCGGGTCGGGCCGTAGCTCATCAGGCCGTCGGAGTAGACCGTGATCGCGCAGTCGCGCACCAGCCCCGCGATCGTCCGCGCCGGCGGCACCGCGATCGACTCCAGCACCAGCTCCTCGATCCCGTCCAGCCCCCAGTGAGAGCGGATCAGGCGCTCCATCATCGGCACCTCGATGACGCGCGCCCGCCAGTCGGACGGGTGCAGCGGCGCGATCAGCTCGTTCCAGGAGAGCACCTCGTCGAAGCGGGAGCGCAGCGCCGCGAAGCCGGGGGACTTGTCCAGCGGCATCGCCACCTCGGGGATGGCGGAGTTGTTGGACACGACGAGAACGCGGCGCCCGTCCCCGAACCGGCCGTCATCGATGGCGGCAGCCAGGGACATCGCCCCGAACAGCGTCGAGGCGTAGAAGACCTTCACTAGGACTCCTCCCGGTCGCGGCGGACCCGGATGTACGGGCTGGGGGGCAGATCGGGCACCAGGGCCCGGAGCGTGGTCTCGCGCTCAAGGGACATTCGCGCCACCGATGCGGCCACCAGTTCCCGCGGCAGCGCGCGCATCATCTGCGCGCCGCGTTCCTCGAAGCGGGCCCGCAGCGCCGGCGTGAACCGGTCGGCGAGCCCGAGGTGGTGGGCGAGCAGCGCGCAGAAGTTCCGTACGGCCTTGGGCATGAACTCCGGCTCCAGGTCCTTGAACACCAGGTCGAAGGCGTCGAAGAAGTGGAGCTGGCGCTCGTCGCCGACCTGCGTCAGCGACCCGGAGACAAGGCGCCGGTAGAACACCCCGGCCAGCGAGGCGACCGCGAAGGTGGCGGCCTCGCGGTGCAGCCGCCAGATCCACGGGCGGTCCTCGGCGGTGTGCAGCGAGCCGGGGAAGTGCAGCAGGTCCTGCAGGGAGCGCCGGTAGATGCCGGCCCACGCGTAGGGGTAGTCGACCATGGTCCGCGTGCTGGCCGGGAGGATGGCATCACGGGGGTTGAGCACGACGCCGCGCTGCGTCATCGGGGCCCGGTGCAGGACCCGTTTGCGGCCTTCGACCTGGACGTGGTCGGTGCGTACGAAGTCGCAGCCGAGCCCGTCGATGGCGGCGACGAGCTGCGCCAGGTAGCCGGGCGCGAGCCAGTCGTCACCGTCCATGAACGTCACGTATCGGCCGGACGCGGCTGAAAGGCCCGTGTTGCGCGCGTCCGCCAGCCCGACGGGGGCGGGGTTGCGCAACACGGTCAGCCCGGGGAGATCAGGGAGGAAGTCCTCGATGATCTCTCCGGTCGCGTCCACGGAGCCGTCGTTCACGACGATGAACTCGAAGTCGTGCCGGGCGTTGCGGCAGAGGGAGGTCAGCGCGTCGGCGATGAAGCGCTCGCCGTCCCGCACCGGCACGACAACCGAGAGGGTGATCAACGGTATTTCTCCTGGTACGGGACGGTCAGACGGTCACCCTGCGCAGCCGGGCCTTTGGGGCCTCCTCACCCGGGAAGACGCGCTTGACGCCGTCGCCCAGGGCCTGCTCGATGATCCTGATGTCGCGTACCAGGTGCTCGAGCCCGGACGGCTCGAGCGAGGCGGCGTGGTCGGATCCCCACATGGTGCGGTCGAGCGTGATGTGCCGCTCCACGCAGACCGCGCCGAGCGTGACCGCTGCCAGCGAGATCTGCAGGCCGCGCTCGTGCCCGGAGTAGCCGACGGGGACGCCGTAGCGGTCCTTCAGGGTGGTGATCGTGCGCAGGTTGGCCTCCTCGGGCGGCAGGGGGTACGTCGAGGTGGCGTGCATCATGATCAGCTTATCAATGCCGAGGATCTCCACGGCCTGGTCGATCTCCGACAGCGTGGACATGCCGGTGGACAGGATGAGCGGCTTGCCGGTGGCGGCCAGGGCACGCAGCAGCTCGTGGTCGGCGACGCTGGCCGAGGCCACCTTGTGCACCAGGACGTCCATCTCCTCCAGGAACTCCACGGAGGGGACGTCCCACGGCGAGGCGAACCAGTGCAGGCCACGCTCGTCGCAGTATTTCGCGATCTGCCGGTATTCGTCGTAGCCGAACTCGGTGCGCTCCTTGTACTCCAGGTACGTCATCTCGCCCCACGGCGTCTGCCTGATCTGCCCCTTCTGCTCCTCGGGCACGCAGATCGCGGGAGTGCGCTTCTGGAACTTGACAGCCTGGCAGCCGGCCTCGGCCGCCACGTCGATGAGGCGGCGGGCGATGTCGAGGTCGCCGTTGTGGTTGATGCCGATCTCGCCGATCATGTACACCGGCTCGCCGTCGCCGACCAGCACGTCGCCGATGGCCACCGGGCCGAGCCTGGGCTGCGTCCTGATGTCGGCGGCCGTCGGCTGCGGCCGGGAGGCCACCACGCGGTCGCTCAGCTCGCGCACGGCGCCGTCCCCGCCGGCCCTGGTCAGCACGACCCGGGCGGCGGCACGCACGCGGGCGTGGGCGTCGGGCGTCGCGACCGGCCAGCCGACCTCGCTCATCGGGCCGAGGTCGTTGACGTCGTTGCCGACGTAGGCCACCCGGGCGGGGTCGAGACCCTCGATCTTCAGCCAGTCGCGCAGCACGGTGCGCTTGTCGGCCAGCCCCTGCAGCACCGGCACGCCCAGCTTGCGGGCGCGGGCGGCCACCACCGGGTTGTGCTCGGTGGACATGATCAGGACCTTGACGCCGGAACGGCGCAGCAGCGAGACGCCCATCCCGTCCGAGCGGCTGACCAGCACCATCTCCCGGCCGTCGGAGTCGACGTAGGCGCGGTCGTCGGTGTGCACGCCGTCGAAGTCGGTGATGACCGCGTCCACGTCGATCGGCTCGGGCTGGTCGATGAACGGGGCGAGCGCGCGTACGAGCTCCAGGTCCTCGGGGTTGTCCACCTCGATGGCGTGCTTGGACGGCACCGGCTGCACGGCGGTTCTGCCGAAGAAGCGGTGGCCGTGCTCGCGCAGACCGGAGGTGCGCATGACGTAGAAGGCGCCGTTCTCGCGGAACTCGGGCTCGCGGTCCTGCCGGCGCTGCCTGACGGCCGGGTCGTGGTTGACCCCGCCGCCGGCGGCGGTCCAGAGGAACTCGTGCGTCGGCAGCCCCGACACCACCGAGTCGGCCTCCCCGTCGAGCACCTTGCGCACCGCGGCCGAGATGTTCTCGGGATCGATGAACGCGCTCGTGCACTGCACGAGGACGACCACCTCGGGTTCCTCACCGAGAGCGTCGAGCGCGTGCAGCACCGCGGACTCGCTGGAGGCGGTGGCGCCGCTGAGCTCCTCCGGTCGTTCGACGACATCGGCGCCCGCCTGCCTGGCGGTCTCGGCGATGCCGTCGTGGTCAGTGCTGACCACGACCCGGTCCACCAGTTCGGCGCGCAGCGCGGCCCGCACCGCGCGCGTGACCAGTGGGACGCCCCCGACCAGGGCGAGGTTCTTCAGGGGTACGCCCGCCGAACCTCCGCGGGCGGGAACAACGGCCAGGACTCGCAAGGTGTGTCTCCTCAAAGCATTGGATTGCACCCAGAAGCTAGAGGGCCGGATTGAACAGCCAGCGTCAGCGTCATTAACTTTCCATGGGGATCCGGTAGAGCAACTCTGGCCGGCCCACTCCGCCGTACTGTGGGTAGCGGGCCGCCACACCCAGCTCCACCAGGCATTCCAGGTATCGGCGGGCCGTCACGCGGGACACTCCGACGGCGTCGGCCACGGCCTGGGCCGCCATGCCCCCCGGGTGCCCGCGTAGCTGCGCGGCCACGCTGTCGAGGGTGTCCCTGGACATTCCCTTCGGCAGCTCTGAGCTGCCGCGGAGCGTGCCCAGGACCCGATCCACATCCCCCTGCCCGACGGCCAGGCCCGCTTCCTCCTTGAACCGTGCGTAACGCGTGAGCTTTTCGGCGAGTGTCGCGAAGGTGAACGGCTTGAGCAGGTACTGCGAGATGCCCAGCGACACCGCCGAGCGCACCATGGCCAGGTCGCGGGCCGAGGTGACGGCGATGATGTCGCACATGAGGCCGCCCGCGCGTACCGCCCGGCAGACCTCCAGGCCGTGCATGTCGGGCAGGTAGAGGTCGAGCAGGATGAGGTCCACCGGCCTCCCGCGCAGGAAGCGCAGCGCCTCCCCGCCCGACCTGACCACCCCGGCCACCGCGAAACCCGGCACCCGCTCGACGTAGACGCGGTTGGCCTCGGCGGTGATCTCCTCGTCCTCGACCACCAGAACGGAGATCACCCCACCCGGGACCGGCGCCGAACTCATCGCACCCGTCCCGGCGCCGGCGCACGCTCGGTCGTGCCCGGGTCCGGAGCGCGCTTGCCTGGGCCCGGGTCCGGCACGGGCCTGACAGTGCCCGGGTCCGGCACCGGCAGCCGCACCGTGAAGGTCGATCCGGCCACGTCGATGGTGCCGCCCAGCCGCCGCACCGCCTGGCCCACCAGCGCCAGCCCCAGCCCGTGCCCGTCACCCTTGGTGGTCCAGCCCTTGGCGAACGCCCCCGGGTCCCTCAGCCCCGGCCCGTCGTCGGCCACCCTGATCACCACCCCGTCCGCGTCGCCGGCCAGATGCACCTCCACCCGGCCCGCCGCGTCGATCGCGTTGTCGATCAGGTTGCCCACGATCGTGACCAGGTCGCCCGGATCCAGGCCCAGGTCGTCCAGCTCGCTGTCCTGGCTGATCAGCAGCTCCACGCCGCGCTCGGCCGCCTCGGCGCTCTTGCCCAGCAGCAGGGCCGCGAGCACCGGCTCGCGCACCGCGCCGACCACCCGGTCGGTCAGCTCCTGTGCGGCCCGCAGCCCCGCCGTGCCCAGCGCCACCGCCTGCTCGGTACGGCCCAGCTCCACCAGCGTGATCACCGTGTGCAGCCGGTTGGCGGCCTCGTGCGCGGACGCGCGCAGCGAGTCGGCGAACCCGCGTTCGGCGTCGAGCTGCCCGGCCAGCGACTGCAACTCGGTGTGATCCCGCACGGTCACCACGGTGCCGAGCCGGCTCACGGCGCTGTTGACCGCGAGCACCCGCTCGCCCACCAGGTGAACGCGCTCCTCGGGGTCGGCCAGCACCTCCGAGAGTCCGAGCCCGGCCATGTGCCGGCCCTCCGCGTCCGGCGGCAGGCCGAGCAACTGCCGGGCGGCGTCATTGCACAGCGTCAGCGTGCCGTCCCGGCCGACCAGCAGCAGGCCCTCCCTGACGGCGTGCAGGACCGCGTCGTGGTGCTCGTGGATGCGGCCCAGCTCCACCGGGCCGAGCCCGTGCGTCTGGCGGCGCAGCCGTACGGTGACCAGCCACGTCCCCACCGCGCCCACGGCGAGCGCCAGCGCGCCGACGAGCGCGCCCCAGGCGAACTGGTCGCGCGCCCTGGCACTGATCCTGTCGATCGTGATGCCCGCGCTGACCAGCGCCCGCACCCGGCCACCCGCCATGACGGGGGTGACCGCCCGTTTGGACGGGCCGAGCGTGCCCGTGTAGGTCTCGGTGAAGGTCTCGCCCGCCAGCGCCCGGTCGATGTGGCCGAGGAAGGGATGGCCGATCTCGGCCCGGTTCGGGTGGGTGTAGCGGGTGCCGTCCGGCCGCATGATGGTGACGAAGTCGACACCGGTCCTGCGGCGTACCTCCTCGGCGAACGGCTGCAGCCGCGCGCTCGGGTCGGCCGTGTCCAGCGCGGCGAGCACGTCGGGCGCGGCCGCCACGCTCACCGCCACCGCCGTGGCGGTGCTGCCCGCCTCCTCGGTGAGCAGATCGTGCGCCTGCACGAGCGCGAGCAGCGCGCCGCCCGACACCGTGACGGCGACCACGAGCAGGTGCAGGACCAGCATCTGGCCTGCCAGGCTCCAGCGCCGCATCTGACATTCTCCCGTGAACGTAACTTACTCAATGGTGACCTGCGTCACTGCGAACCGCATAGTCGGACTTCCAGAAGGTATGTCATCTACGCTGGAGAGCTCCCCATGCGTGATCGCACTCGTTATCTCTACCTGGCCGTCATCGTGGCGGTAGTGCTCGGGATCCTGGTCGGACTCATCTGGCCGGACGTGGGCAAGGAGCTCAAACCCATCGGCACCGGCTTCGTGGCGCTGATCCAGATGGTGATCGGGCCGATCATCTTCTGCACGATCGTGCTCGGCATCGGCTCGGTCCGGAAGGCGGCCAAGGTCGGCAAGGTCGGCGGCCTGGCGCTGGGCTATTTCCTGGTGATGTCCACGGTCGCGCTGGTCATCGGCCTGGTGGTCGGCAACGTCATCCACCCGGGTACGGGGCTGCGGATCACCGACGCCGCCAGGCAGACCGTCCAGGAGGAGGCGGCCAAGGGCGCCGCCAGCACGGTCGACTTCCTGCTCGGCATCGTGCCCGACACGCTGCTGTCGGCCATCACCAGCGGCTCGGTGCTGCAGGCGCTGCTGGTGGCGCTGCTGGCCGGGTTCGCGCTGCAGGCCATGGGCGAGAAGGGCGCGCCGATCCTGCGCGGCATCGAGCACCTGCAAAGGCTGGTGTTCCGCATCCTCGCCATGGTCATGTGGGCCGCGCCGGTGGGGGCGTTCGGCGCGATGGCGGCCGTCGTGGGCGCCACCGGGGTCGAGGCGCTCAAGAGCCTGGCCATCATCATGGTCGCCTTCTACGTGACGTGCGTGCTGTTCGTCGGCGTGGTGCTGGGCACGGTCCTGTGGCTGGTCGCCCGGATCAACCTGTTGGCGCTGCTGCGCTACCTGGCCCGCGAGTTCCTGCTGATCCTGTCCACCTCGTCGTCCGAGACGGCCCTGCCCCGGCTCATCGCCAAGATGGAGCACCTGGGCGTGAGCCGGGCCGTGGCCGGCATCACGGTGCCGACCGGCTACTCCTTCAACCTGGACGGCACCGCGATCTACCTGACGATGGCCACGCTGTTCATCGCCACGGCCACCGGGTCGCCGCTGGGGCTCGGCGAGCAGGTGGGGCTGCTGCTGTTCATGATGGTCGCCTCCAAGGGCGCGGCGGGGGTGACGGGCGCCGGGCTGGCCACCCTCGCGGGCGGCCTGCGGGCGCACCGGCCCGAGCTGGTGGACGGCGTCGGCCTCATCGTGGGCATCGACCGGTTCATGTCCGAGGCCCGGGCGCTGACGAACTTCGCCGGCAACGCCGTCGCCACCGTGCTCGTCGGCACCTGGACGGGCGAGTTCGACCGGGAGCGGGCCGAGGTGGTGCTGGCCGGGCGGCTGCCGTTCGACGAGGCCACACTGCTGGACGAGGACGCGGAACGCCCGGAGCCGGGGCCCGGCACCGGCGGCGACAGGGAGCTTTCCCCGGTCTAGCCACCCGGGCACCACGGCGGCGGGGGGCTGTCGCCGGTCTAGCCGCCCGGGCATCGTGGCGGTGGGGCGAGGGGCAGGCGGAGCACGAAGCGTGCCCCGCCCCGGCACTCCTCGACGCCGATCCGGCCGCGGTGGGCCATCGCCACGTCCTTGGCGATGGCCAGGCCCAGCCCGGTGCCGCCCGCGTCCCTGCTGCGGGCGGCGTCCAGGCGGGTGAAACGCTCGAAGATGCGCTCGCGGTCCTCCGTGGCGATTTCCACGCCGTCGTTCTCGATCGCCACCGTCGCTACGGAGCCCTCCCCGCGCACCGCGACCCGGACCAGGCTCTCGGCGTGCCGCTGGGCGTTGTCCAGCAGGTTGGTGAGCAGCCGGGCGAGCTGCAGCCGCACGCCGTCGACGCTCACCCCGGGCTCCAGGTCCACCTGTACGGGGACCTTGTCGCTGCGGGCGATCAGCTCCTGCCGGACCAGCTCGGCCAGGTCCACCCGCTCCCTGACGATGTCCACCCTGGAACCGATCCTGGCCAGCAGGAGCAGGTCGGTGATGATGGCCTCCAGCCGGTCGGTGTCGCGCAGCGCGCAGTCCACCAGCGACTCGACGTCGGTGTCGTCCGGATAGAGCTGCGCGCTCTCAAGCTGGGCGCGCAGCCCGGCGATCGGGGTGCGCAGCTCGTGCGAGGCGTCGGAGGCGAACTGGCGCTGCTGCAGAGCGGAACGTTCCAACCGGCTCAGCGTGGCGTTGACGGACCTGGCGAGCTGGGACACCTCGTCGTCACCGCTCGGCTGGGTGACACGGCGGCTCAGATCGCCGGCGTGGACCTCGTCCAGCTCGGCGCGCATGGTCGCCACCGGCCGCAGCGCCCGCCCCGTGATCAGCCAGGTGGCCCACGCCGTCAGCGTGATCACCACGGCGACCTCGGAGAACACCACGATTTCGAGGGTACGGCTGGCCAGCACGTCCGGCGTGCGGCGGCCGGCGTAGACGACGGGGGAGTCGGCGTACATGGTGACCCGGACCGCCGACAGGTGCACGCACTCGGTCGGCAGGCAGTTCGTGGTGCTGACCACCCGCGTCTCGACCGTGGGGCGTACGCCGCTGAGCGGCGGCAGGTTCCTGGCCCCGTCGCTCGCGGCCAGCACCTGCCCGTTGGCGGCGACGATCTGGATGAGGTCGACCGACGGGTTGGGCACGGGGATGGCGGCGCCCATGGGCAGCGCGCCGCTGCGCATCTCGTACGCGATGCGCTCGGCCGTGTCCCGGGTGTCCTTGGCCACGGCGGCGGCGACCACCGACTTGGCCACGGCGACCCCGGCCACGGCCACGGGGACGAACACGAGGGCGGCGATCGCCGTCGCGATGAGGGTCACGCGTCCGCGCAAGGATCTGGCCCACCAGCGTGCCACCTCACGAGGCTACCGAGCGTGATCCTCGGCATAGTGTCCGGTGGAGGGAAAGATTCCGCCAACCGTCAGCGTTGCAGCCAGACCGCGGTGTCCGGCGGGATCGTGCCGTCGGCGCCCAGCGGGCCGCTGGCCAGCAGCACCTCGCCGGCCAGGTCGAGGCGCGCCGGCTGCTCGCCGGTGTTGAGCGCCGCGACGAACCCTGGCTCGCGCTCGATGGCCAGCACGTCCTCGGGGGAGTCGAGCCACGTCAGCGTGCCGCCGCCGAGCGCGGGATGCGTCCTGCGCAGCTTCAGCGCGGCCCGGTAGAGGTTCAGCGTGGAGGCGGGGTCGGGCTCCTGCGCCTCGGCCGACAGCGCGCCCCAGGAGGCGGGCATCGGCAGCCACGGGTCGTGCCAGCCGAAGCCGCCGGTGCTCGTCCACGGGATCGGCACCCGGCAGCCGTCACGGCTCTCGCCGCGGCGCCGGAAGGCCGGGTCCTGACGCAGCTCGTCCGGCAGGTCGAGCACCTCGGGCAGGCCCAGCTCCTCGCCGTTGTAGAGGTAGGCCGAGCCGGGCAGGGCCAGCATGAGCAGCGTGGCCGCCCGGGCGCGGGCCAGGCTGCCGTGCCGGGTGACGTGCCGGGGCTTGTCATGGTTCGACAGCACCCAGGTGGTGGGCGCGCCCACCAGCTCCGCCTCCTTGAGGGACTTCTCGATCACGGTACGGAACGACTTGGCGTGGAAGTCGGCCATCATGAACTCGAAGTTGAACGCCTGGTGCAACTGGTCGGGCCCGATGTAGCGGGCCAGCCGCTCCGGCGAGGACACCCACGCCTCGGCGACGGCCATCCGCCCGCCCGGGTAGGAGTCGAGGATCGGCCGCCACTCGCGGTAGATGTCGTGCACGCCGTCCTGGTCGAAGTAGGGGACCTGCTCGCCGCCCAGCATCTCGGCCTGGCGGCCGTCCTTGGGGCCCACGTCGGGCAGCCCGTCGGCCTTGATCATGCCGTGTGCCACGTCGACCCGGAAGCCGTCCACCCCGCGGTCGAGCCAGAAGCGCAGGATGTCGCGGAACTCGGCGCGTACGGCCGGGTTGTCCCAGTTGAGGTCGGGCTGCTCGGGCGCGAACAGGTGCAGGTACCACTGCCCGTCCTCGACCTGCGTCCAGGCGGAGCCGCCGAAGACGGACTCCCAGTCGTTCGGCCGGTCGCGGAAGATGTAGCGGTCGCGCAGCCCGGCCTGGAACCACGGGTGCCGGTCGGAGGAGTGGTTCGGCACCAGGTCCACGATCACCCGCAGGCCCAGCCCGTGGGCGTCGGCGACGAGCGCGTCGAAGTCGCCGAGCGTGCCGAACATGGGGTCCACGTCGCGGTAGTCGGCCACGTCGTAGCCGCCGTCGGCCATCGGCGAGGTGTAGAAGGGGCTGAGCCAGATGGCGTCCACGCCGAGGTCGGCGAGGTAGCCCAGGCGGGAGCGGACGCCCGCGAGGTCTCCCATGCCGTCGCCGTCGGCATCGGCGAAGCTGCGGGGGTAGACCTGGTATACGACGGCGTCACGCCACCAGTCGTCGTTGCCGAACATGAACGTCCTTCCCCCGGATGCCCGAGATGTCGGGTGATGTTCTGGTGAAGGATGTCGCGATCGTTGACCAGGGTCAAGTGCAACTTTCGGAAAGTTGCAAATCTCGCCGCGCCTGACTCCGGGGCCTTTGTCGAGGTCGGAACGGTGTGCAAGGGGATCAGTCCGGAATCACCCTGCCGCAAGTTTCTTCCGGTCCTTGCAATGGGACGGTCGGCGCCGCCAATACACAGAGTGACGAGTCATGCACTGATCGTGTAGCGGGACAGGCGATGGCGGGCTACGGTTGCCATCATTGGCTCGTTCCAACTCGAACTAGATAGTGGTGTGCACGTATGAGGTTGCTCTCCGTAGCCGTCATGGCCTCCCTGCTGCCCGCGCTTCCCGAGGCGGCCTCCACCCGTGCCGGCACCACGTACTACGTGGACTCCAGAGCGGGGAACGACGCGGCGGCGGGCACCAGCGCCTCGACGGCGTGGAAGTCGCTCGGCAAGATCGGCTCCGCCGGCCTCAAGCCGGGCGACTCCGTCCGCCTCAAGCGCGGCAGCGGCTTCACCAGCGGCCTCGTCCTGTCCGCCAGCGGCACCGCGGCCCGGCCCATCGTCGTCAGCTCCTACGGCTCGGGCCCGCTCGCCAGGATCAGCGGCAGCGGCGCCGACTGCGTCGCGGTCAAGGGCGACCACTGGCGCATCAGCGATCTGTGGGCCTCCGGCTGCCGCTGGGCCGGGTTCGCGCTCGACGGCGACCACATCGAGCTGTCCGGCGTGCGGGCCGACGGCAACGTCGCCGGCGTCTTCGTCACGCCCGCCGGCTCGCACAACACCATCCGCGACAGCGTCCTGGCCGACAACAACCGCATGAGCGTCAACGACGCCGGCGGTGACAACGACTCCGGCGCCTTCGGCGTGCTCCTCAACGGCGACGACAACCTGGTGACCGGCAACACCATCACCGGCAGCTTCGCCAGGAGCAGGGACTACGGCACCGACGGGGCCGCCGTCGAGATCTTCAACGGCGACCGCAACCGCGTCACCCACAACACCACCCAGGACAACGAGACCTTCGCCGAGCTCGGCGCGGAGAAGGGCAGGACCGCCACCGGCAACGTCTTCGCCTTCAACGTGGTGACCTCCGCCCGCGGTCGTGGCTCGTTCCTCATCACCCGCGGCGCCCGCCACCCCGTCGGCCCGGTCAAGGGCACGATCGCCGTGCACAACTCCGTCTACCTGCCGGCCAGGGACACCATCGGCTGGTCCTGCCACGACGGCTGCTCGCCGTCGATCCTGAAGCTGCGCAACAACGCGATCGCCGTCGGCGGCGAGGCGGGCTGGGAGGACGGTACGGGCGCCGACGAGGACGCCGGCGTCTACCAGGGCCGCAAGGCCAGGTTCAAGCTGGGGCCGAGGTCCGTCATGGCCGACCCGATGTTCGTCTCCAGGACGAACCTGCGCCTGCGCCCCGGCTCCCCGGCGCTCGGCCGCGGCGTCAGGCTCCCCCCGTCCTGGTACGGCGGTGCGGCCCTCATCAAGGACATCGCCGGCAGGCCCCTGCCCGCCACGCCGAACGCGGGGGCCCACCAGGGCTGACCTCGCCGGGCGGGCGGCCGCGTCGGCGGCGCCGATCACCAGGCCAGGGCCGCGCCGCGGCGGATCAGTGAGAACCGGCGCCTGCGCCCGGTAACGCCCGTCCGGGGAGGACCGGCGCCTGCGCCCGGTAACGCCCGTCCGGGCCCTAAAGTGGGCCGCGTGCTTTCAGACGATCTCCGGCGGCCGCTGGTGCGGCAGCTCGCCGAGTCCGACGCCCCGCGCCACTACTGGCACCTCGGCGACGAGGACGGGCGGGCGTGGTTGTTCGAGAGTGTCGAGGGCGACGCGGAGCACTGGGCGGTGCGGCAGGTCGAGGTCGGCACCGATCGGGGCGCCCGGCGCTACTGGTGGCGGCACCTGCAGGACGAGCGCGGCTTCCTCACCGACCAGCCCCTGGAGATCTGGGAGCTGACCGAGATCACGCGGGAGGCGTTCGAGGCGGTCTGGGAGGCGTCGGGCTGACCGCGGCCGGCCCCCCGGGCGTCGATTCCGCGCGGTCGCCGCGTTGATGGCAGGACGCGGGCGGTGGACTGGAAACCCGCGGTGTGGGGGCCACGGCCCCCTCACCCCGTCCGGGAGCCGCCCTGGAGGCCGTGGATGATCACGTCGATGGCCGTGTCGAACATCCGGGCGATCTCCTCGGGGTCGTCCGAGAAGTGGCCCTGGACCTCCGCGTAGATGAAGCCCGAGACGAAGGCGTGCAGCACGTCGCTCGTCCGCCGCAACTCCGGCTCCGGCACCCCGGCCAGCCGCATGATCCGGTAGAGCGTCTGCCAGACCACCTGCCGGCGGTCCGCGACGAGCTCCGGATGCTCGTGGATGTATCCCCACATGGCCCGATGATCCTGCGCGTGCTGGTAGTAGGCCACCGCCAGCGCCCTGAGCTGCTCCTGCCAGGGCGAGCCGTCGTCCGGCGGCATGCGCATGCGGTCGGCCACCGTGTCGCAGAGCAGTTCGAGCAGCGCGTCCTTGCTCTCCACGTGGTGGTAGAGGGACATCGGGTTGACGTCCAGCTCCGCCGCCAGCTTGCGCATGGACAGCGCCTCCACTCCGCCCTCGTCCACCATCCGCACGGCCGTGGCGCTGATTTCTTGGAGAGTCAGGGGAGTGCCCCTGCGCGCGCTCGCTGCCATACGCCGTATGGTAGCGTCCGCCATACAGCGTATGGCTACGTGAGGGAGCAACTCATGGCTCGGATCCCCGCCCCGCAGGGCCTGCCGATCGTGGGCAACACCCTGCAAATCCCTTCGCACTCCCCGGTGGAGCATTTCGTCCGGGTGGCCGCGGACTACGAGGAGGGCATCTACCGCCTGGACATCGCCGGGCGCTCAGTGGTGCTGGTGTACGACCCCGACCTCGTCGCCGAGGTGTGCGACGAGACACGGTTCATCAAGCGCATCAACCCACCGCTGTCCATCGTCCGCGACTTCGGCGGCGACGGATTATTCACGGCCGAACTGCACGAGCCGGTGTGGGGGCACGCCCACCGCATCCTCATGCCCGCCTTCAGTCAGCGCTCGATGAAGGCGTACTACCCGCAGATGCTCGAGGTCGCCGAGCGGCTCATCGAGTCGTGGGCCGGTCGCCAGGGGGAGGACCTGCCCGTCTCCGACGACATGACCCGGCTGACCCTGGACATCATCTCGCTCACCGGGTTCGGCTACCGGTTCAGGTCGTTCGAGTCGCCCGAGCTGCACCCGTTCCTGCAGGCCATGGGTGGCGCCCTCACCCATGCCATGCTGCGCAACCAGCGGCTGCCGTTCGTCAACAAGCTCATGCGCAAGAGCGATGAGGCCTACCGGCGCGACATCGCCACCATGCAGGCGCTGGTCGACGACGTGATCAAGGAGCGCCGCGGCGGCGGCGGGATCGGCGCGAAGGACCTGCTGGGCCTCATGCTGGAGGCGTCCGACCCGCACACCGGCGCCCGCCTGTCCGACGAGAACATCCGCAACCAGGTCCTCACCTTCCTCATCGCCGGGCACGAGACCACCAGCGGCCTGCTCGCCTTCGCCCTGTACAACCTGCTGCGCGAGCCGCACACCCTGGCCCGCGCCTACGACGAGGTCGACAGGCTGCTGCCGGGCGACGAGCCGCCCAGCTACGAGACGATCATGAGGCTCGACGTCATCCCCCGCGTCCTGGAGGAGACGTTGCGGTTCTGGTCGCCGATCCCGATCTTCGCGGTGTCCCCGGTGGCCGACACCACGCTCGGCGGCTACCCCGTGCCCGAGGGCGAGCAGATCGCCGTGCTGCTGCCGACGTTGCACCGCAACCCCAAGGCGTGGGAGCGCCCCGACGAGTTCGACATCGACCGCTGGCTGCCGGAGAACAAGGCCGCCCACCACCCGGGCGCCTACAAGCCGTTCGGCAACGGCGAGCGGGCCTGCATCGGCCGCCAGTTCGCGCTCACCGAGGCCCGGATGGCGCTGGCGATGATCCTTCAGCGATTCGCCCTGTCGGACCAGAACGCCTACCGCATGAAGATCAAGCAGACGCTCACCCTCAAGCCGGAGGGGTTCACCCTCCGGGTCCGCGAGCGCCGCGCCCACGAGCGCGCCGCCGTGGCCGAACCGGCGGTCCAGGAGGGCGAGCAGCAGGACGTCACCGTCACCGGCGTGCCGCTCACCGTCGCCTACGGCTCCAACCTCGGCACCAGCGCCGACCTCGCCGAGCGCCTGGCCGAGCGGGCCGGGCGGGCGGGGTTCGCCACCACGCTGACCACGCTGGACGAGCTGGAGCCGCCGCGGTCCGGCCTGCTCGTCGTGGTCGCCTCCTCCTACAACGGCAAGGCCCCCGACAACGCCCAGCGCTTCGACGCCCTGGACGGCCTGCCCGACCTGTCCGACGTCCGCCTCGCGGTGCTGGGCTGCGGGAACACGCAGTGGCCGACGTACCAGGACTTCCCCCGGCGCGCCTTCGACAAGCTGACGGCCGCCGGGGCGGTGCCGCTGATCGAGCGTGGCGAGGCCGACACGGACGGCGACTTCGACGGCGACGTGTCCGCGTGGACGGCCCGGCTGTGGGCGGCGCTGGCCGCCGAGTACAGCGCCTCGGCCGACGGTGCCGGGCCGCGCTACGAGATGGAGGTGCTCAGCGAGGCCGAGATCAGGCCCGCCGTCGTCTCGGAGCGGGCCTTCCCGCTGACCGTCGTCTCCAACGAGGAGCTGACCGGCGACCCGGCCGGGCTGTGGGACTTCTCGATCGAGGCGCCGCGCCCCGGTGTGCGCTCCATCGTGGCCCGGCTGCCCGAGGGCGTCACCTACTCGGCGGGCGACCACGTGGCCGTCTTCGCCAAGAACGACCCCGAGCTGGCGGAGTGGGCGCTGCGCTCTCTGCGCGTCCCCCGCGAGCAGGTGGTACGGCTGCGCGCCGCCGGCACCACCCACCTGCCCGTGGACACCCCGGTGACGGCGGGCCTGCTGCTCACCGAGTTCGCCGAGCTGCAGGAGGTGGCCACCCGCTCCGACCTGGAGGCGCTGTCCGCGCACACGCAGTGCCCCTGGACCCGGGGCCAGCTCGCCGAGCTGACCGCGAACTACGCCGAGGAGATCCTGGCCAAGCGTGTCTCCCCGCTGGCCCTGCTGGAGCGGTTCCCGGCGGTCGAGCTGCCGCTGCCGGTGTTCCTGGAGATGGCCGGGCCGATCCGGCCGCGTTACTACTCGGTGTCCTCCTCGCCGCTGTCCGACCCCGGCCTCGTACGGCTCACCGTCGGCCTGGTCGAAGGCCCCGCCTGGTCCGGGACCGGCACCTACCAGGGCATGTGCTCGGCCTACCTGGCCGGGCTGGCGCCGGGCGAGGTGTTCTACGGCTACGTCCGCGTCCCCGCGCCGCCGTTCCGGCTGCCGGACGACCCGGCCACGCCGGTGATCCTCGTCGGCCCCGGCACCGGGTTCGCGCCGCTGCGCGGCTTCCTCGAGGAGCGCGCGCTGACGGGGGCGAGCGGGCGGGCCCTGGTGTTCACCGGCTGCCGCCATCCCGGGCACGACGAGCTGTACGCCGGCGAGGTGGCCGCCTGGGCCGATGCCGGGCCGGTGACGGTGCGTGCCGCGTACTCGGCCGTGGCCGGGCATCCCTACCGGTTCGTCCAGGACGCCGTCGCCGCGCACGCCGACGAGGTGTGGGAGCTGCTGGAGGGCGGCGCCCACGTGTACGTCTGCGGCGACGGCCTGCGGATGGCGCCGGCCGTCCGGCAGGCCCTGCTCGACCTGCACCGCCTCAAGACCGGCGCCGACGGGACCGGCTGGCTGGCCGGGCTGGAGTCGGGCGGGCGTTACCAGCAGGACGTGTTCGCATGACCTGAGGGCGGGCCGCCGCGCCCCTGACGGGCCCGCCTCCGGGGCCCGCCTCCGGGGCCCGCCTCCGGGGCACACCGGAGGCGGCACCTCGGGGGGCGCTCCGGGAGGCTTTGGAGGTGGTGGCCCGCCCTTGGCACATGGCGTCTCAAGTTTCGACAATCCGGACTTAACACTGGATCCTGGGATATAACCGCAGCATGTGCGACATATCCGTGGAACATGCTTGAAATGTTTCCACGGCACTGTGGAGCCTCTGGAAGGGGGCGGGCAATGCTGCTGCGACTGAGGGTGTCGCTACCGGACCGGCCGGGTGGCCTCGGCCAGGTCGCCAAGTCCCTGGGAGCGCTCGGAGCCGACATCCTGCAGGTCACGGTGCTCGAACGGGAGGCCGGACGGGCCGTGGACGACTTCACCGTCTCCTGGCCGGGCCCGGTCACCGCCTCCGACGCGCGCGAGCGACTGTCCGCCATGCCCGGCGTACGCGTCGAAGGCGTCTGGGTGACCAGGGAGGTGCCGGGCTCCGCCCCGGACTATGACCTGCTCATGCACGTCGCGGTGGAGCCCGCGCGGGGGTTCGCCACGCTGGTGGACGCCCTGCCGGGACTGTGCGGCGCCGAGTGGTCGCTGGCGCTGGCCGACGGCGCGGTACGGCACGCCTCGCTGGCCGCCCCTGCCGAGTTCTTCCTGGCGGAGCCGCCGCCCCGGGCGATCACCAGGGACGCCGACAAGCTGCGGCTGATGCTGCTGCCCGTGCTGGCGCAGAGCATGCACGTGGTCGTGGCCCGCGCGGAGGGGCCGGTGTTCCACCGCGCCGAGGTGGAACGCGCCGCCCGCATCGTCGACGTGGTCGCCAAGATGGCCGCCCGTGCCTGATTGACCAGGAAAATGTCAGACGATTAACGTGAGCGCTCTGATCGTTGGTGAACAGGAGCCGCTGAGTGACCGTCCACGAGCCCGAGATCGGCCGTTACTACGAGGACTTCACGGTCGGGGACGTCTACCAGCACCCGATGGGGCGCACGATCAGCGAGGCCGACAACACCTGGTTCACGCTCCTGACCATGAACACGAACCAGAGCCACTTCAACGCCCACTTCGCCGGCAGGACCCCGGTCGGCAAGATCATCGTGAACTCGGGGCTGAGCGTGGCCATCGTGCTCGGCCTGTCCGTGATCGACGTGAGCCAGAAGGCGATCGTGAACCTCGGCTGGGAGGACATCAAGCTCACCCACCCGGTGTTCGTGGGCGACACCCTGTACGCCGAGTCGAAGGTGACCGCCAAGCGGGAGTCGAAGTCCCGGCCGTACGCGGGGATCGTCACCTGCCGCACCCGCGGGCTCAACCAGGACGGCGACGAGATCATGTCGTGGACCAGGACCGTCATGGTGTACAAGCGCGACGCCCCGCACGACAAGGGTTACTTCCCGCGGGCCAAGACCGGCCCGCTCTGAGGATGAGGCACATGGACTTCGAACTGACCACCGAGCAGAAGGCCTTCAGGGAGACGCTGCGCGCGTTCGTCGACAAAGAGATCATGCCGGTGGCCACCGAATGGGAGCACTCCGGCAGATACCCGGCGGAGATCATCGACAAGATGAAGCAGATGGGGCTGTTCGGCCTGTCGGTGCCCGAGGAGTACGGGGGACTCGGGGCCGACATGGTGTCGTTCGCCCTGGTCTTCGAGGAGATCTCGCGCGGCTGGATGGGGGTCGCGGGCACGATCGGGTCCCACTCGCTGGCCTGCTGGATGATCGCCCGGCACGGCACCGAGGAGCAGAAGCGGCTCCACCTGGAGGACCTGGCCGGCGGCATCCGCCGGACCGCGATCGCGCTCACCGAGCCCGGCGCGGGCACCGACCTGCAGGGCATCCAGACGCGGGCGGAACGCGACGGCGACTTCTACGTGGTGACCGGCACCAAGACCTGGATCACCAACGCCCGCCACGCCGACCCGCTGCCCGTGCTCGTCAAGACCTCGATCACCGAGCCCGCGCACCGGGGCATGTCGGTGCTGCTCGTGGATCCGGCCACGGAGGGCTTCAGCGTCAGCCGCGACCTGCCCAAGCTCGGCTACAAGGGCACCGAGACGTGCGAGGTGGTGCTGGACCACGTACGGGTGCCGGTGTCCGCCCTGCTCGGGGGCGTCGAGGGGCGCGGCATGCAGCAGGTGCTCGGCGGATTGGAGATCGGCCGCATCAACATCGCCGCCCGAGCCGTCGGGGTCGCCCAGGCCGCGTACGACGCCGCGCTCGCCTACGCCCGCGAGCGCACGGCCTTCGGCCAGGCGATCGCCGAATTCCAGGCCATCCAGCTCAAGCTCGCCGACATGGCCACCGAGATCCAGGCGGCCCGGCTGCTCACGTACTGGTCCGCCGCCCAGGCGGACGAGGGCAAGCGGGTGGACATGGAGGCGGGGATGGCCAAGTACTTCGCCTCGGAGGTGGCGCTGAAGGCTTCGCTGGAGTCGATGCGGATCCACGGGGGGTACGGCTACTCGCAGGAGTTCGTGGTGGAGCGGCTCTACCGGGACGCGCCCCTGATGGCGATCGGGGAGGGCACCAACGACGTGCAGCGTATGGTGATCGCCCGGTCCCTCATCACGGGCAAGGGCAAGGTGGGCTGGTAACCGCGGCCCGGGAGCTCGTCAGTCGTGGCGGGGGAGGCCCGAGACCTCGTGATCGGCGTGGAACAGGGCCTCGGCGATGAGCGCGCGCACAGGTGAGTCCCGTGCGCGCTGGATCGGTCACGCCCTCCATGCCGAGGTGGAGATCCTGGTCGATCATGACCTGTCGGTCGTGGACGCCCACGCGGTGGCGGTGGAAGCGGAGCACCGCCTCATCCAAGACCTTCCGCGGCCGCGGGCGGCCACCGTGCACACCGATCCGCACGGCCCGGCCGGCGCCGGCCACCACGCCACCCTCGCCACCCTCGCTTCCCATCGCCCCACCTGACCCCGCACCCCCACACGCCCCGGCCTCAGACGCGGCGTCCGTGGTGGTCGAGGCCGTCATGGCAGGTCACGGGCCATCCTTGGTAATACATCGCATTACCTGCCGCGATAAGGGTAAGTTGTGCCGAGTGTCAGCCGCCGCCGCAGTGCCAGCGACCCCGGATTCCGCACCTCTCACCAGGCTCGCCTGGCTGGACGCCCTCAGGGGGATCGGCGCGATGGCGGTGGTGGGCGAGCACCTCCTGCCGTGGTTCCTGCCCGCGCTCAGACCGCACTGGTTCAACCTGGGTATCTACGGCATCCTGGTCTTCTTCCTGGTCAGCGGCTACATCATCCCCACCTCTCTGGAGCGGCACGGCGACGTGCGCAAGTTCTGGATCAGCCGGTTCTTCCGCCTCTACCCGCTCTACCTGACCGTGATCGTCGCGATGCTGGCGGTGGCCTGGTGGGTGCCGGTGCGGGTGCAGGTGCCGCGCGACGGAAGCGCGGTGGCGGCGCACGCGACCATGCTGCTCGACGTCGTGAGCGTCGGCGGCGTGGCCGACACGATGTGGACGCTGTCGTACGAGATGGTGTTCTACCTGCTGGTCACCACGCTGTTCCTGGCCGGGTGGCACGATCGGAGCGGGTGGCTGTCGATGGGGTTCGGGGTCGCGGCGGTGGCCATCGGGCTGGTGGTGCCGGGGGCGCTGCTGGTGGGCGGCTGGACCGCCTACGTGACCTGCGCGGTCTTCGTGGCCGGCATGATCTGCGTGATGTGGGGGCGGTTCCGCGGGGCGGCGGCCTGCGTGCTCGGCCTGATGGCGGTGGTGGCGCTGCTGTTCAGCAGCCGGGTGCCGTGGCTGGGGACGGCGGTGGTGGCGGTGATGTTCGCGGGCACGGCGATCCACCGGTGGGAGCGCGGGACCGGGCGGTTGTGGCCGGTGGCGGTCACGACGGCGCTGGTCGGGATCGCGCCCCTGTGGGCGATCGAGGGCGGCTGGTGGTGGGTGCGGGCCGACGTCTGGTGGACGACGATCGCGCTGGCGGGTGCCACGTTCGCGGCCGGGATGGCGTTGCGCGGGCGGCGGGTGCCCAAGATGCTCGTCTGGCTGGGGCTGATCAGTTACTCGCTCTACCTGGTGCATCATCCGCTGCTGAAGTACTTCGTCGAGATCAGCGGTGACCTGCGGTGGTCGGCGGTGCCGTACCAGATCGCGATGACCGCACTCGCCGTGACCGCGATCCTCGCCGTCAGCGCGCTCACCTACCGGTACGTCGAGCGGCCCATGCAGGAGCTGGGCCGCCGGCTCTCAGGCCGGAGCGCCCGTGGGCTCCAACGCCGGGGCGAGGCCGGGATGGCGGGCGAGCGCCCGCGCCACGACGGGATCCTCGGCCATCAGGAACGCCAGGTGCCGGACGGCATGCGCGACCACGTTCGCGAGGGCGACGTGGTCGGGTGAGGGCGTGGCGGGCGCCTCGCCGCGGGCGATCTCCAGCACGGGCACCTCGACCGCGGGCAGCCACGGCGCCGGATCAGGACACACCGCATAGGTCAGTACGACTTTCCCGTCCGGCTCGGATCGCCAGCTCGTGGAGTGCACGACGGTGTCCTCGTCGGCGGTCGCGACCCCGCTGAGCCGCCGCGCGGCCGCGTCGGGGCTCTCGCCGCGTCTTGGCTCGGTCATGGCATGCCGGTATGACCAGCGATTGTCGGTCCCCACCCGTAGCATGAGCGTCTCAACCGAGACCACGTGTCTTCCCGTCACCGCCAACAACCTACTGCCCATCGTATGCAAGTGCGTGCCCCACGCACATTGTCTTCGCTCTTGAACGGCGCGGCGGGCAGAGCCGTAGTCGATGGCGTGCGAGAGAGAGGCCCACAGCCATGCCCGGTTTGCTGGTTCTGATGGGGTCGGGGGAGACGAGCCCGACCATGGTCGAGATCCACCGTGCCGTGGCGCGGACGTTGCGTCCCGGAGCGCGTGCCGTGTTGCTCGACACTCCCTACGCCTTCCAGGAAAACTCCGCCGACATCTCCGCCCGCGCCCGCCGCTATTTCGCCCACAGCGTCGGCCTGGACGTCGAGGTGGCCTCGGGGATCGCGGGCGCCGACTGGGTGTTCTCCGGCCCCGGCAGCCCCACCTACGCGCTCGACCGCTGGGCCGGCTCGGGCGTGGCCGGTGACCTGCGGGCCCGCGTGCGCGCCCGCGCGGGGGTGACGGTGCTGGCCTCGGCGGCGGCCTGCACGGCGGGGCTGGCCACCGTGCCCGTCTACGAGATCTACAAGGTGGGCGCGGAGCCGCACTGGCGCGAGGGCATCGACGTGCTGGAGCCGCTCGGCCTGCGGGCCGTGCTGATCCCCCATTTCGACAACGCCGAGGGCGGCACCCATGACACCCGCTTCTGCTACCTCGGCGAGCGCCGGCTGTCGCGCATGGAGCGTGAGCTGCCGCCCGACACGACGGTCCTCGGGCTCGACGAGCACACCGCCCTGCTCATCGACCTGGAGAGCGAGTCGGTGCGGGTGGCCGGCCGGGGTGGCCTGACCGTGCGCCGGCCGGGCGCGGTGACGGTCCTGCCCGCGGGCACGGTGACCGACCTCGCCGGCATGCGCCGCCTGGCCGAGGGCGGCACGGGCCCGGTCGCGCCCTCACAGGCCGCGCCGGAGCCGCCCGCCGCCGAGGTCACCCTGGAGGAGGCGATCCACTCCTGCGAGGAGCTGTTCAAGGCGGCGGCGGCCAAGCCGGACCTGGTGGCGGCCGCGCAGACCGTGCTCGACCTGGAGGCGGAGATCGTCAAGTGGGCCGCCGACACGGAGGAGGACGCCGGCGGGGTCGACCAGGCCAGGGAGCTGCTACGGCTGCTGATCGCCCGCCTCGGCGAGCTGGGCTCGACGGCCGGCCTGCGCGCCCAGGGCCTGACCGTCCTGGTCCAACCACTGCTGGAGCTCCGCGCACAACTGCGCGAGCAGGGCCGCTACGACGTGGCGGACGCCCTGCGTGCGGCGATGCAGACGGGCGGGGTGGTCGTGGAGGACACCCCGGACGGCCCTCGCTGGACACCCGCCCCTTGAGCTCGGGGGTCCCTGGCGATCAGGCGTGCACGTTGAGCAAAGACACGGTAACGTGAAGTCGTCACTATTCGTGTTTATTCGGCAACGCTTGGCTATGCGTTGATGTGCGTGCAAGACTTGAATCCATGGAAGGCGATGAGGCGATGTCTGCGCTGTCGGCTGACGGCTGGCTGGTTGCTCATCCGCCACCGCGGCGTGCCAGGCTTTTCGCCATGCCGCCCACCACGGATGGCTACACCGTCGAGGACTGGCTCAAGCTGCCCGAAACCGGGGAGCGGATCGAGTTGATCGACGGGAGCTTCGTCGTGAGTCCCATGCCCGCATACGATCACGCGCTCTGCGCGGGGAGGCTCGTGAGGATCCTGCTCGACGCGGCACCGGCGGAGTTCGAGGTGGTCGAGACGGGAAACCTCCGAGTCGGGGACGACGGATTGATTCCCGACGTGGTGGTCGGATACGCCGAGGCGATGCACAAGGGGCCAGTTGTGCTCTCCTCGTTCGACGTCGTGTGTGTGGCTGAGGTCGTCAGTCCCGGCAAGGTGAATCGGGACCGCGATTACACCATCAAGCCGCCCAAATACGCTGCGGCGGGCATCCCCGTTTTCATCCGGGTGGACCTGGAAGGCGATGACACGCCCCAGGTCGAAGTATTCAGCTTGGGGGAGCAGGGTTACGGACTCGTCGCGGTCGGCAAGGCGGGCAGCGTCCTTACGTTCGACCGGCCCTTCCCTGTCTCCTTCGACCCCGCTGTGCTCACCGGCCCCCGCTGACCGCCTCGTCCGGCGGCCTCTGCCGGGTAGGAGGGAGGGCGGTTAGCGGCGTGGGGCGTCGATGCGGGCGCCGTCGAGGGTGAAGATCATGACGCGGGAGAGGTCCACCGCCACCTTGGCGGCGTCGCCGGCGCGCCAGACCGGGCGGTTGCCCAGCCGGATGATCAGGTCCGAGCGGCGGTGGATGCCGCTGTTCGGGTTCTGGCCCACCTGCTCCTGCTCCGGCCGCTCCTCGCGGTGACCTGCGAAGAGCCGCCGCATCAGGCCCGTCACCCTGCCCGACCCGTTCGCCTTCCCGTTGACCCGCCCGCGCGGGTCCGGCGGCTCCGGCACCGGCACGGCGGGCATCCCGCACTCCAGGTAAGCCAGCCACTCGTGCCCGTGGTATTCCAGCGTCCGCACCCGCCCGTAGAACGACGGTCCCTCGTACGACTCCGGCACCGGCGCCAGCCCGTCCGGCCGCAACCCCACCAGCACCTGCCCGCCCGTGTGCTGAGAAATCGCGTACGCCCTGGGATCGCTCCAGGGCAGCATGACCCGGTGCGGGCCGAAATCGAGCATGACGTACTGGTTCTGCGGCGTCCTGACTTGGGCCGCCAACAGGTTCAACTGTTGTGAGTTGAGGAACGCCGCCACGAACGCCGTCGCTGGATCGTTGTAAATCTGGGCCGGAGTTCCGACGTCCTGCAGGACCCCGCGATTCAGAATGGCGATCCGGTCGGCCAGGGTCAGCGCCTCGACCTGGTCGTGCGTCACGTAGATCGTGGTGACGCCGAGCGACCTGACCAGGGCCGAGATCTCCATGCGCAGTTCGGTACGCATCCCGGCGTCCAGATTGGACAGCGGCTCGTCCATGAGGAACAACTTGGGCTGCCGGACGATCGCCCGCCCCATCGCGACGCGCTGCCGCTGGCCGCCGGACAGGGTGCCGGGGCGGCGGTCCAGCGTCTCGTCGATGTGCAGCGCCTTGGACAATTCGGTGACGCGTTCACGCACCAGTGCGGGGTCGGATTTGGCGATCTCCAAGGGGAAGGCGATGTTCCCGCGTACGGTCCTGTGCGGATACAGGGCGCCGTTCTGGAACACCATGGCGACGTCGCGGTCGCGGGGGGCGAGATGGTTGGCCATCTGGCCGTCCAGCCAGAGATCACCCTCGGTGATCTCCTCCAATCCCGCGATCATGCGGAGCAAGGTGGATTTCCCGCATCCTGAAGGGCCGAGGAGGACGAGGAACTCGCCGTCTTCCGCCCGCAGGCTCAGCCGGTCGACTGCGAGGTAGTCGCCCGGATACACCTTGGTCACTTTATCGAGAACGACCGAGCTCATGGGCCCACACCTTGCGCGCGTGTCACCAGTGACGAGGCTGATTGAAGAGGTAGTACATCGCGCCGTAACGCTACATGTCCACCCTTGCCATAAAGAATCTCTTTCGCGGTTGTTTCGGTCGGGGTTTTTGGGCATCCGTACGCCGAAATTTCCGGATATGGGATCTGTGGAAGGGCTTGCGTAAAGTTGCAGCAAGAGCTTCCATGGTTCGGGACGCTCGGGGAGGACATGACGACGACGTAGGCGGGAGCGTGATGGGGCAGGTCTGCGCCGGAGGGTCCGGCGACCGGGACGGCGGCGGCGCCCGAGGGACGATCGGCGATCGCGATCGCCCGGCGGAGACGGCCGCACGGGCACTACGGCGCGTGCCCGCCCGCGCTCCTCGGCGCCGGTCCGCCCGCGCGCCAGGCTCAGGGCCTGAGCCCGGCTCCGCGACGCGGCCCCGGCCAGGGCGTGGGTCCGGCTGCGCACCGCGGCCCCGGCCCGGTCGTGTGCCGGTGCGGGTGGGTGAGGGCCGGGGTGCCACCGGGTTCGCGGAACGAGCCGTGGGGTTCGCGGAAGACGCGGAAGGAGCCGCCGGGTCCGGTGCCGAAGGGGTGCCGGCGGCGGTCTCGGATGTCCCTGGAGCAGCGGATTCGGCGGGCCGGCGGAAAGTAAAGTGGGTGGCATGAACGGTCACGCTCGCCTTGCCGACATCGCCGCCCAGGCCGGGGTGAGTGAGGCCACGGTCAGCCGGGTTCTCAACGGCAAACCCGGCGTCTCGGCCGCCACCCGGCAGGCGGTCATGACCGCGCTCGACCTGATGGGCTACGAGCGCCCGCCCCGGCTGCGGCAGCGCAGCAACGGGCTGGTCGGCCTGGTGACGCCGGAGCTGGACAACCCGATCTTCCCGGCGTTCGCCCAGGCCATCGAGAAGGCGCTGACGCAGCACGGCTACACGCCGGTGCTGTGCACGCAACTGCCCGGCGGCGCGCCGGAGGACGAGTTCACCGAGCTGCTCGTCGATCGCGGGGTGAGCGGCATCGTGTTCGTGTCGGGCCTGCACGCCGACACGACGGCGCGCATGGACCGCTACACCCGGCTCACCGACCGCGGGCTGCCGATCGTGCTGGTCGACGGCTACAGCGAGCACATCGACGCGCCGTTCATCTCGCCCGACGACCGGCTGGCCGCGCGGCTGGCCGTGCAGCACCTGGTCGACCTCGGGCACGAGCGGATCGGGATCGCGCTGGGGCCGCGCAGATTCGTGCCGGTGATCAGGAAGATCGAGGGCTACAAGCAGGCGATGGCGCAGTTGCTCGGCGCGACGGACGTGGACGAGCTGATCTCCCACTCGCTGTTCTCCGTCGAGGGCGGGCAGGCCGCCGCCGCGCAACTGCTGGCCCTCGGCTGCACCGGCATCGTGTGCGCGAGTGACCTGATGGCGCTGGGCGCGATCCGCGCCTGCCGGCAGAAGGGCATGTCGGTGCCGGGGGAGGTGTCCGTGGTCGGGTTCGACGACTCGCCGCTGATCGCGTTCACCGACCCGCCCCTGACCACCGTACGCAAGCCGATCGGCGCGATGGCCTCGGCGGCCGTGCAGACGCTGCTCGAAGAGGTCAACGGCGTCCCCGCCAAACACGTCGAGCTGATCTTCCAGCCGGAGCTGGTCGTCCGCGGCTCCACCGGCTCGGGCCCGCTGGTCAACCGGTGACCCGCGACATCCTGGTCCTCGGCGGCGCCGGGGTGGACACGACGGTCTACGTTCCGGCGCTCCCGCTGGCCTACCGCGACACCTACCACGTGCCGCCGGTCGCCGACCGGCTCGGCAACACGGGCGCGGGTGTGGCGCTCGGCTGCCACGCGCTCGGGCTGGACGTCGCCTTCGCCGACCTGGTCGGTGACGATCCGCAGGGCGCGCTCGTCCGCCACGCGCTGCGCGACGTGCACTGCGCCTGGGGGCTCGCGGCGGCGGGCACCCGGCGCAGCGTCCTGCTCGTCGGCCCCGACGGCC
Organism: Nonomuraea sp. B12E4; assembly: GCF_039871825.1. Lineage (NCBI taxonomy): Bacteria > Bacillati > Actinomycetota > Actinomycetes > Streptosporangiales > Streptosporangiaceae > Nonomuraea > Nonomuraea sp. B12E4. The sequence goes on from NZ_JBDPME010000001.1 coordinate 702,437, forward strand.
GCCGCACCTCGCTGCACGATGCCAGGGCCACGCCCGGCGAGCGCCTGCCCAGGGAGCTGTACGCGGGCGTCCGCGCCCGGCACGTCCACGTGTCGATCATGGACTTCTGCCGCCACGTCTACCCCGACCTCGACGGCGTGCCCGTCTCCACCGACCTGCACGACTGGGACGGTGTCTCCGACTACCACCGCGACTTCGCCCACCGCTCCGACCTGGTGTTCCTGTCGGCCGCCGGGCTCGCGGACCCGGTCGCCACCATGCGCGGCATCCTGTCCGGCGGCCGCGCCCACACGGTCGTGTGCACGCGCGGCGCCGATGGGTGCCTCGTCCTGACGCGCGACTCCGGCGTACGAGCCTTCCCGGCCGCGCCGCTGCCCGGACCGGTGGCCGACAGCAACGGCGCGGGCGACGCGTTCGTCTCCGGCTTCCTGTACGGGACCCTGCGCGGCAGGCCGCTGGAGGAGCGCGTACGCCTGGGGGCGACGGCCGGGGCGCACGCCTGCACGGTCGCCGGCACTCACGAGTCCCCGATCACCGAGGCCCTGCTGCTGAGCCGGTCCGCCACCTGACACCGGCGGCACTCGGGCCGGGCGGCCGCAGCTCTCGCACGCCCCGCCCGTGCGCCGCTGCCACGCCGGCGCCGTGCCCGTTCACAGCAGGCCGCCGAGCAGGCAGAGCGGCCGGTTCAGCCCGGGGAGCGCGTCAACACCGGTGGTTCAGCGACCGGAACTTCGGTCGCCTGGCCGACTGGGCGAACGCTCGACCCCCCACCCCCGCCCGGCCGGCGGGGAGTTGGCGCGGTCCACGTCCGGTTTCCTCTCCGGTTCTTGGCCTGTGGTGATGTGGACGAACAAGGTCATCGTGACGGCTTATCCGATGTGCGGCTTCTCCTCGCGGAAGCGGGAGAGCAAGTGAGCCTGCCCGATCCACGTGAGCATCCGGGGGTCCACGTCGTAGTCGTCGAGATCACCGAAGTCGATCCAGCGCACATCGCCTGACTCATCAGCCGGCGTCGCCTCGCCGTTGACGTACGCCTGGAGGACAATGGAGAATTCTCGCCGGACCTCGCCAGTGCTGGTGTAGAGAGTGATGCGACGAAAGTCGCTGTAGGTGCCGACGATGCCGGTGATCTGGGACCAGTGCCCGGTCTGTTCCAAGGTTCTTTTCATCGCTGCGTCGGGGATCGTCTCGCCGAGACCGATGTCGCCGCCGGGGATGACCCACTTGCCGTCGTCGGAGCGGCGGATCATCAGGATATCCCCGTCGTCGTTGGTGACGACGACGGCGACCGATGGGGCGAGGCTGTTGACCTTGGGGGCGTTGGGGTCGTCGTCGAAGTCGATCCTGGAACTCATGACCAGGAGCCTACTCGCCGGTGTAGGTGGCCACCATGTCCCACCGTGACCTCAGCTGCGCGTGCGGATCAGCATGACCAGCCCGGCGATGAACGACCCAAGCAGGACCGGCGAAAGGACCGCGAGGCCGCCCCACACGACGAGGCCGAGATAGCCGAGCGCGGACGAACTGTACGTCGGGTCGGAGTCGGCGGCCGCGAACAGCCCCAGGCCGAGGACGACACCGGCCACCGTGAGCGCGATCGGCGTCCACAGCAGCACGTGGGCCCACACACGGTACCTCCGACTGTGGACACGCCGGGCCGACGGCATGTTCGGCCGCGAGGGATACCCGGCGGATTCGCTCATGCCCCTTTTTACCATCCCGCATGGATCCCGCACCGCAGGGCCGGCAACGGTCACGTCCACGGACGTGGTGTATGAATCGATCTCCGAGTCATCCCTTTTCGGCGGGTTAAGCGGTAAATGTCTGCTGGAGCGGGTTCGGGGCCGGTGGGTCGCCGGCGATCAGCCGGAGACGGGTCTCGGCCGGCACGTCCAGGCCCAGGTAGCGGCGGGCTTCGGCCCATTCGTCGGTCTGCTCGGCCAGCACCGCACCGACCAGCCGGATGATCGAGGGGCGGCCGGGGAAGATGCCGACCACGTCGGGGCGCCGGCGGATCTCCTTGTGACGTGGTCCTCGCCGACATCCGCATGCCCGGCCGCGACGGCCTTGAGTTCGGGCGCCGTACGGAGATGATTGGATGTCTCAGTCGGACACCGACCCCGAACGCGGGGGACGCGTTCACCGAGGCCGGGCAGGAGCATCCGCCGGCAGAAGGGGAGTCATGTACCGCTGGGAGATCGTCCAGGCCGTCACCGAGCAGCGGGTGTTCGGGATCGTCAGGAGCACAGGGCCGGAGGAGGCGGTGGCCGCCGCCGAGGCCGTGCTGGAGGCCGGGCTGAGGGCCGTGGAGGTGGCGCTCACCACGCCGCGCGCCCTCACCGCTGTCGCGCGGCTCAGCGAGAGCCGGCCGCGGGCGCTCGTGGGGGCCGGCACCGTGCTCGACGCGGCGGCCGCTCGCGCCGCGGTCGAGGCGGGCGCGCGCTTCCTCGTCTCGCCCAGCCTGCACCCCGAGGTGATCCGCACCGGGCATCGCCACGGCGTGCCCGTCTTCCCCGGCGTGGCGACCCCGACCGAGATCGTCCGGGCCCTGGAGGAGGGCGCGGACGCGGTGAAGATCTTCCCGGCGGCGGCGGTGTCGCCGTCCTGGCTGCGGGACGTGCGGGCGGCGCTGCCGCAGGTGCCCGCGATCCCCACCGGAGGCGTGACGATCGACAACGCGCCGGACTGGATCGCGGCCGGCGCCGTGGCCTGCGGCATGGGCTCCGCGCTGACCTCCGGCGGGCCTCGCGCGGCGGGCGAGCGGGTCACCGCCCTGCTCGCCAAGCTCGCGCAGGCGCGCTGACACCCGCGAAGGAGTCGACGCGGCCCACCGGCCGGCCCTCCAGCCCGCGCGCGGCAGCCCCCGCACGCCTCTCGCCATCGCCCCCGCGTGTGGCACCCCCAGCACCTCGGACCTTCAGGAGAACCAACGATGACCGTCCCCATCCACGTGGGCCCCGAGCCGGTCCCCGCCCTCATCGACGCCGTACGCCGGGGCGGCGGGCAGGTCGTGCCGCTGGAGGAAGCCGAGGCCATCGTCTACTTCGGCAACGACGACCCCGAGGAGATCCGGTCGATGCTGCACGGCGGCATCCGCTGGGTGCAGCTCCCGCACGCGGGCGTCGAGCGGTGGGCCGACGCCGGGGTCGTCTCCGAGCGCCCGGTCTTCACCGCCGCCGCCGGCGCGTACGGCGCGCCCGTGGCCGAACACGCGCTGGCCCTGATGCTGGCGGCGGCGCGCGGGCTGCACCGGCTGGCCAGAGCCACCTCCTGGGGGCCCAACAAGTCCCGGGAGTTCGCGGGCTCGACGGTGGCCATCGTGGGCTGCGGTGGCATCGGGCGGGAGCTGATCCGGATGCTGGAGCCGTTCGGGTGCTCGATCGTGGCGGTCACCGGCAGCGGCGGGGTGCCGGGCGCGACCCGGGTCGTCCCGCGCGCCCGCTATCGGGAGGCGCTGCCGGAGGCGGACTACGTGGTCGTCTCCGCGCCCGCCACGCCGGGGACGCGGGGCATGTTCGGCGCAGGTGAGTTCGCTCTCATGCGCGAGGACGCCTGGCTGGTGAACGTCGCCAGGGGCGGCCTCGTCGTGACCGACGACCTGGTGGCGGCCCTGCGCGCGGACCGCATCGGCGGCGCGGCACTGGACGTCACCGACCCCGAGCCGCTGCCGACCGGCCACCCGCTGTGGGAGCTGGACAACGTGCTGATCACACCACACTGCGCCAACCCGCGCGCCGCCTACTGGCGCGGCCTGGCCGAACGCGTCACCTCGAACGTCCGCCACTTCCGCACCGGCACCCCGCTGGAGGGCCTGGTCTCCCCATCCCAGGGCTTCTGACCGGTACTCCCGCGGGGTGGTCGCCTGTCCGGGTCCTGGGCCGTCCTCAGCTCTCCAGATTGAGCCGGGCTCCATTGCTCAGCCCCGAGTCGTGGACCTCCAGCCCGGACGGCACTCGGTTCTTCGGGAACTCGAACACCAGCGTGCCGGCGAACGACCGGCCCGCCTCGATGCGGATCGGCGTGATCTGCTTGCCGCCGCCGTCCAGCAGACCGGTGCCGCTGTGCGGGTCGTCGTCCTCGTCGATGAGCTTCTGCTGGCCCGGGTAGAGCACCCTGGCCTCGGGGCCCAGGTTGTCCACCCGCACCCCGATCCGGCAGGTGCGGTTGGTGGCGGCCTTGGAGGGTGTGGGGCACTTCGTACTCGTGACGGCGAACTTCAGCCTGCCGTCCTGCACGGGCCCGTCCGCCCCGGCAGGCGGGGTGCGGAAGATCCACATCAGTGCGGCCATCAGGATCACCAGCAGCACGATGACGATGACCAGCGCGGTCAGGCAGCCCGTCACCACGCTCCGCCTGGGCCGGGAACGCTGGTAGCCGGGCCCGGGCAGAGGGCCCTGGCCGGTGGTCGAGTGGTGCGGCAGCGGCCCCTGCCCCGTCTGGTGCGGGAGCGGCGCGCGCACGGCCGGCATCGGCCCCGTCTGGTGCGGCAGCGGCATCTGCACGGCGGGCATCGGACCGGTCCGCTCCACGAGCGGCGGCGGCTGCGGCCCCCGGTTGGCCGGACCCGTGCGCTCGGCGTGCGGCACCCTCCCGGCTCCGGCAGCGGGACCAGGGTTGGGGCCAGGCACGTGACCCGAGCCGGGAGCCGGAGCGGGAGCAGGACCATGGCCCGAGCCGGGAGCTGGGGGCGGGCCAGGGGCATGGCCGGGGCCGGGAGCGGAGCCCGGGCCGGGAGCATGGGCCGCGGCGGTGCCGTCGGCGTGTGGTGGTTGCTGCGGGACGCGCCCGGAGGTCTCCGGGTGCGGGGGGATGCGGCCGGAGGTTTCCGCGTGCGGGGGGATGCGGCCGGAGGTCTCGGCGTGCGGAGGCTGTCGCGGGATGCGGCCCGAGGTTTCGGGGTGTGGCTGGGGGCCGCGGCCCTCCGGCGGGCGGGGCGGCTGGGGGTGGCCGGCGCCGGGGACGGGGCCGGCGCGGTCGGGAGACGGCACCGGGTGCGGCGCCCCGGGCATCAGCGGCCCGAACTCCGACGGGTTCCACGCGTTGGTGAGGTGTTTGGTGGCGGCGAGCTGCGCCGCCGGCTCGTCGGCCGCTCCCACCAGCTCCAGCAGGAGCTGCCGGGCGGCCGGCCGGCGCGCCGGGTCGGGGTGGATGGCCGCCGCGACCAGCCGGTCCAGCGGCGCCGGCAGCCCACGCAGGTCGGGCGGCGCGGTGCGGGCCCTGGCCGCCATCACGTAGGCGTCGCCCTCCCCGAAGGGATGCCCCCCGAGCCCCGCGTACGCGATCAGCGACCCCCACGCGAACACGTCACCGGCCGGGCTGGTGCGACCCTCGAAGACCTGCTCGGGAGCGATCCAGCCGGGCGTGCCCATCACCATGCCGGCGTTGGTGTGCCGGGAGTCGACGTGCCGCGTGGACCGCGCCAGCCCGAAGTCGATCACTCTGGGCCCGGCCAGTGTCAGCATCACGTTCGCGGGCTTGAGGTCGCGGTGCACCAGACCCACCGCGTGGATCGCGGTCAGCGCGGCGGCCACGCCCACGGCCGCCGCGTGCAGCACGGACGGCGACAGCGCCCCGTGCTCGATCAGGTGGTCTTCCAGTGAGATGCCGTCGATGTATTCGGTGACGAGGTAGAGCCGCCCGCGGTCCTCGCCGTGGTCGAGCACCCGCGCCGTGCAGAACGAGGCCACCTTGCGGGCGTTGGAGACCTCCTCGTGGAAGCGCGCCCGGTAGACCGGGTCGGCCGTGAAGTCGCGCCGGATCGCCTTGAGCGCCACCCGCGGCCCGTCGGCGGCCTTGGCGAGGTAGACCACTCCCATGCCACCGGAACCGAGACGGCTGATCAGCTCGTAGGGGCCGATCGCCGGCGGATCATCCGGCTGGAGCGGAGTGCCTGCGGAGCGCCCCAACGTCGCCGTCCTCTCGCCGTCCTGATCCTGTCTCAACCCGAACCGTTCCTCCACCCGGCTCGTCGGCCTGCAGCAACCCGAACCGTTTCCGCCGCCCGGCATCCCGTTTGTACCCCCAGACTCTAACGGAGGACGGGACTTCCCGTTGGCCACAAGGCTTGAGCAGGCATGCTTCGCGGTCAACCGGAGGAGGGCTTGCGCCGGACGGGACGCATGGTGACGCGCAGCCGCGAGAGGTTGAGCGAGTGGGGCAGCGGTCGGTGCGGCGAGAGCACCCGCCCGACCGGCCGGGGCCGGGCTTCACGCAGGATGGTGCCGAGGAAGGCCGTGCCGATCGCGAGCGTGAGGTGCACGCCGTCGCAGCCCGGCCGGGCCCACCACTCCTCGGCCGCGGTCCCGTCCAGCCAGATCTCGGGTGCGAACGAGTTCGCGTACGGCAGGCGCGGGTTGCGCTGGTGCGCCGCGACCGGCACGAGCACGGTACGGCCGGCGGGCAGGGTGGTGCCGTACCAGGAGGTCTCGGCGGTGGTGACGCGGGCCAGCACCGGCACCGGCGGCCACAGGCGCAGGCCCTCGCGCAGGCACGCCCGCAGGTAGCCGGGGTCGGCGCGGGCCGTCTTGCGCTGCCGGGGGTGGGCGGCGACCAGGGCCAGGGTGTGCGTCAGCGCCGCCCCCGCCACGTCGAACCCCATCAGCCAGAAGGCCGCCTGCATGAGCCTGCGCGACTCGGCCTCCGGTGTCTCCGCGATCAGGCCGGCCAGGCTGCCGGGCTCGGCGCGGCGCAGGTGGTCGATGATCCGCGCGTCGTAGCGGCCCGAGAGGATCTCCTGGCGCCGCAGGGCCCGCCGTCCCCGGCGCCGCCCGCCCGCCCGCGTGAGGGCCGTCAGCAGCCGGGTGAGCTCCTTGTCGGAGGCGGCGCCGTCGCCGTAGACGCAGCGCCGGGCCACCCGCTCCCAGCGGGCGCTCAGCCGCGCGTGGTCCACCACGCCGGTGGTGAGATGCCCGGCCTCCTCCCGGGCGATCTCGATGAACGCCGGGCGCAGCACGTCCGAGGTCAGGCCGGAGGGGTGGGGCTCGACGGCGGGCGCGTAGGCGTCGTCGTCCCCGGACACCACCCGCAGCGCGTCGCGTTTGGACAGGATCAGCAGCGCCGGGCCGCGCAGCCCGCGGACCAGGACGGGGCGGCCGCCGTAGCGGGACTCGAGGTCGGCCAGCAGGCTGCGGGAACGCAGCGGGTCGCGCCGCCGCAGCAGGTGCGGCGGGCCCTGCGGGGCGAGCAGGGCCGCCAGTCGCAGGCTTTCCAGCACGGTGGCCCTGGGCAGCCCCCTAGGCACGCGCGGCCGTCCACGATCCAGCCGTCGCCCGGTAGGGGTTCACGAAAGCCGGACGGCGAGGGAAGGTCATAGGTCGATGTGATCGCCGCGGGCCCGTGGGCGCAATCGAGGTTTCGGCCAATGGAACGTTTTCGGACCCATGATCTCCCGGCGTTCCGGTGACCGGAACAGCTAGGTGGAGGCCAGGGCCATCGAGATGGCCTGGGCGGCGCCGCGTACCGAGATGCCCAGCTTCGCCAGCGGCGCCGAGGCGGCGGGCGCGGCCACCCCCAGCGACATGCAGACGCGGCCGCCCGGCCCGAACACGGGGGCGGCCACGCAGGCCACGCCCTCGGTGTACTCGTCCCGCGCGTAGGCCACGCCGTTGCGGCGGACCTGCGCCAGCTCCCGCTCCAGCGCGGCCGCGTTGGTGATCGTGCGATGGGTGGCGCGCTCGAACGTGCCGCGCGCCAGCAACCCCTGGCGCAGCCAGGGATCGAAGGCCAGCAGCGCCTTGCCGGTCGCCGTGCAGTGCAGCGGCGCCCGGTCCAGGTCGTCGGAGCGGGAGACGACGCGGTTGTGGCCGTAGAGCCGCTCGACGTAACGCGCCTCCAGACCCGAGGGCACCGCCAGGTTGACCGTCTGCCTGGTGGTCTCGTGCAGGTAGAGCAGGAAGGGCAGCACCGTACGGCGGGTGCCCGGCACGCGGGTGACCCCGGCCATCGTCTCCAGCAGCTCGCCCGGCAGGTAGCCGTTGCCCACCCGCCGGGCCAGCTCGCGCGAGCACAGCACGCCCAGGATCCGGTGCCCGGTCGACTTGGGCAGGCCCGTGCTCCGGCACAGCTGGGACAGCGTGAGCGGGCGGGTGGCCGCGCCCAGCGCGAGCATGATGTCGATGCCCCGCTCCAGGCTGCCCGGCTGCGCCACCGCGCGGACCCGGTCGGGCGACTCCTGCTGACTCTCCGTTGTGCCCGGCATGCACGCCCCTTTCCCTCTCCAGGGAGCGAAGGGGGTCTCCCGGGACTGCGGCTTTACAGTTCCTTGCCTACCCGCCCGCGCGTTTCCGATGCTCGGCGCAGAGCGATGATCTCCCCGTGAGCCGGCCCCCTATCGGAGTGCGGCGGCCTCGGCTGCGAGCTTCTCCACCCGGTCCCAGTCGCCGGCGGCGAGCGCGTCGGCGGGGGTCAGCCAGCTGCCGCCGACGCACCCCACGTTGGGCAGCGCCAGATAGGCGGGCGTGGTCTCCGCCCTGATCCCGCCGGTCGGGCAGAACCGCACGTCGGGGAGCGGCCCGTACAGGGACTTGAGGTAGGGCACGCCGCCCGCCGCCTCGGCGGGGAAGAACTTGAGCTCCTTGACGCCCCGCTCGGCCAGCGCCATGATCTCGGACACGGTGCCCGCGCCCGGCAGGTACGGGACCCCGCTCGAATCCAGCGCCTCGACCAGCGCCAGGGTCGTCCCCGGGGACACCAGGAACCCCGCCCCGGCCGAGACCGCGGCCGCGATGTCATCACTGGTGCGGACGGTCCCCGCCCCCACGGTCGCCTCCGGCACCTCGGCCGCGATCCTGGCGATGGCCTCCCGGGCGGCCGGGGTGCGCAGGGTCACCTCGATCACCGGCAGTCCCCCGGCGACCAGCGCCCGGGCCATCGGTACGGCGCTCTCCACGTCCTCGACCACCACGACGGGGATCACTGGAGCGAGATCGAGCAAGCTCATCGGTCTGTCTCCTCGCCGGCCCACGAGGGGCCGTCTTGTCCTGAACACTTCAGGATTATCCGGTTTCAGCCCACCAGTTTCGTCCGGGCGAGCTGGCTCAGCCAGGCGGCCGCGCCGGTCAGGGCCGGTTGCGGCGCCACGATCAGGGCGGTGCCGATGGCCGCCAGGTATGCGGGCATGTCAGGGTTGGCGGCGAACCGGGCGCGGAAGCCGCTGGTACGCACGCGTTCCACGATACGGGGCAGCACTCCGCCGCCCAGGTAGACCCCACCCCGGGCGCCGAGGGTGAGCGCGACGTTGCCGGCGAAACACCCCAGCATCCCGCAGAACATCTCGACCGTCTCCGCGCACAGCGAGTCGTCGAGCCTGGCCACGATGTCCGAGGCTGTCAGGTCGGGCGCGGTGACGCCGTTCACCAGGGCCAGCGCCCGGTGCAGCCGTACCAGGCCGGGCCCGGACAGCACGTGCTCGGCCACCACGTGCCCGGGCCCCCGCTCCCGCAGGACCCGGACGACCTCCCGCTCCCGCGGCTCCACCGCCGGGATCGTGACGTGCCCGCCCTCGCCCGGGATCGGCGTCCAGCCGTGCTCGGTCGGCATCAGGCCGCCCACGCCGAGCCCGGTCCCCGGGCCCAGCACGGCCTTCACCCCATGGCCCGGCTCGGGGCCGCCGAGGGACACCAGGTCGCCGGCGTGCAGGTGGGGCAGGGACACCGCCAGCGCGGCGAAGTCGTTGAGCAGCACCGCGTACGGCACGTCGAGATCGCGTACGGACCCGGCCCACGTCGAGTTCGTGAGCCGGTATCGGTCGCCGTCGATCGGCCCCGCCAGGGCCAGGCAGGCCGCCCCCGGTCGCACTCCGCCCGCGTGGTCCGCGAGATAGGCGGCTACGGCTTCGGGGAGGGTCGCGTAGTCGGCCCCGTGCAGGACCGCGACGTTCGACGGCCGCGCTCCCGGCGAGGTGACCAGGCCGAATCTGGCGTTGGTCCCGCCGATGTCGGCGACGAGCCAGGGAAGGTCAAAGGCATTCACGGCGCACCTCCGGCGTCCAGGACGGCGTCAAGATCGATCGCCGTACAAAGGATCCCATGGGCCAACACGCCATCCCATACAGGCCCGTAAGCCGCGTACGACCTCAAAACAGATCATCGGGCCAGCGCGGCGACCGGTGTGCCGCCCGTCTCCAGGTGCGAGGAGCCGGCCTCGGCCGGGAAGCCGAGCCCCGGGCCGTGCTCCGGCGACTCGGCGCCGCTCACCCCGAAGATCCCGGCGCCCTGCTCCGCGTGGCCCGCCATCCGGCGGAACGCCGCGAACAGCTCGCGGCCCGTCCCGACCCACTGCGCGTCGCTGAGCGGGCGCCCCTCGGGCGTGCGCGCGGCCAGCTCCGGCGCGGGCACCAGCAGCTCCAGCGTCCCGGCCGCCGAGTCCAGCCTGATCACGTCGCCCTCGCGCACCAGCGCGATCGGCCCGCCGTCGGCCGCCTCCGGCGACAGGTGGATGGCCGCGGGCACCTTTCCGGACGCCCCGGACATGCGCCCGTCGGTGACGATCGCCACCCGCTGACCCCGGTCCAGCAGCACCGCCAGCGGCGGGGTGAGCTTGTGCAGCTCCGGCATGCCGTTCGCGCTCGGCCCCTGGTAGCGGATGACCGCCACGAAGTCCTGCCCGTCCAGCTCGCCCGCCTCGAACGCGCGCAGCAGGTCGAGCTGGTCGTCGAACACCTTCGCCGGCGCCTCGATCACCAGGTGCTCCGGCTTGACCGCCGAGACCTTGCTGACGGCCCGGCCCAGGTTGCCCTCGACCATGTGGATCCCGCCGTCGGCCGAGAACGGCCGCGCGACCGGCCGCAGCACGTCCAGGTCGCCGCTGCCGCCGGTGACCGGCGACCAGACCGGCTCGCCGTCCACCAGGGCGGGCGCCTCGCGGTAGCGGTCGAGGCCGGGCCCGGCCACGGTGAGCACGTCGCCGTGCAGCAGCCCCGCGTCGAGCAGGTCGCCGATGAGCACCTGCATGCCGCCGGCGTCGCGGAAGTGGTTCACGTCCGCCTGGCCGTTGGGGTAGATCTTGGTGAGCGACGGCACGACCCGCGACAGGGCGGCGAAGTCGTCCCAGGTCAGCACGATGCCCGCGGCCGCCGCCATGGCCACCAGGTGCAGCGTGTGATTGGTGGAGCCGCCGGTGGCCAGCAGCGCCACGCACGCGTTCACGATGGCCTTCTCGTCCACCACCTCGCCGATCGGCGTGTACTCGGCACCGTGCGCGGTGATCTCCACCGCCCGGCGCCCGGCCGCCCCGGTCAGGGCGTGGCGCAGCTCGGTGTGCGGGTTGACGAACGTCGAGCCGGGCAGGTGCAGGCCCATGACCTCCATCAGCGCCTGGTTGGAGTTCGCGGTGCCGTAGAAGGTGCAGGTGCCGGGGGAGTGGTACGACTTGGACTCCGCCTCCAGCAGCTCGCCCCGGCCCACCTTGCCCTCGGCGAAGAGCTGCCGGGTGCGGGCCTTGACCTTGTTCGGCAGCCCGGAGGTCATCGGGCCGGCGGGCACGAAGACCGCGGGCAGGTGCCCGAAGTGCAGCGCCCCGATGAACAGCCCCGGCACGATCTTGTCGCACACGCCCAGCAGCAGCGTCGCGTCGAACATGTCGTGCGAGAGCGCGATCGCGGTTGACATGGCGATCACGTCGCGGCTGTAGAGCGACAGCTCCATGCCGGCCCGCCCCTGCGTGATGCCGTCGCACATCGCGGGCACGCCGCCGGCGACCTGCGCCACGCCCCCGGCCCGGCGCACGGCCGTCTTCAGCTCGGCCGGGTAGGTCTCGAAGGGCTGGTGGGCCGACAGCATGTCGTTGTAGCTCGTCACGATGGCCACGCCCGGCTTGGCCGAGCCCATCAGGGCGGGCTTGTCCGCGCCGGAGGCGGCGAAGCCGTGCGCCAGGTTCGCGCACCCCAGGTGGGAGCGCGCCGGGCCGTTCGCCCGCGCGGCCTCGCCGTCGCGGCGGATCCGCGCCAGGTACGTGGCCCGGCTGGCCACGCTGCGCTCGGCGATGCGATCGGTGATGTCCTGAATGAGCGAATTCACACTTCCTCCTCGTGCCAGGCACGACCGCTGCGGCCGAGCAGCTCGTGGGCCCCGACGGGGCCGGTGGTGCCCGCGGGGTAGGGCTCGGGCAGGTCGCCGGACGACTCCCAGGCCGACAGGATCGGGTCGATCCAGCGCCAGGCCGCCTCCACCTCGTCGCGGCGCATGAACAGGGTCGGGTTCCCGGCCAGCACGTCCGTCAGCAGCCGCTCGTACGCCTCCGGCACCCGCGCCGTGAACGTCTTGCCGAAACTCAGCGACAGCGGCACCGGCTTCAGCGCCACCTCGCCGGCGCCCGGCTCCTTGGCCATGATGTGCAGCTCGATGCCCTCCTCCGGCTGCAGCCGCAGCACCAGGCGGTTCGGCGTGCCGCCGGGGTAGATGGAGTGCGGCACGTCCTTGAACTGCACCACGATCTCCGAGCGCCGGTGCGGCATGCGCTTGCCGGTACGCAGGTAGAACGGCACCCCCGCCCACCGCCAGTTTCTGATCTCGGCCCGGATCGCGGTGAAGGTCTCCACCCGCCGGGAGGCCTCGGTCGGCGGCGTGGAGGCGGGCTCGTCCAGGTAGCCGGGCATGCCGGCGGCCTCGACGTACTGGCCGCGCACGGTGAAGCGGTCCACCTCGGTGCCGGAGATCGGCCGCAGCGCCTGCAGCACCTTGACCTTCTCGTCCCGGATGGCCTCGCGGTCGTTGCGGGCCGGCGGCTCCATCGCGGTCAGGGTGAGCAACTGGAGCAGGTGGTTCTGCACCATGTCGCGCAGCGCGCCGGCGTGGTCGTAGTAGCCGCGCCGGCCGGGCGTGCCGACGGTCTCGGCGGCCGTGATCTGCACGTGGTCGATCCAGAGGGAGTTCCAGATCGGCTCCAGGAAGGCGTTGGCGAAGCGCAGGACCAGCAGGTTCTGCACGGTCTCCTTGCCCAGGTAGTGGTCGATGCGGAAGATCTGGCGCTCGTCGAAGATGGCGCCGACCTCGTCGTTGATCCGCTGCGCGCTCGGCAGGTCGTGGCCCAGCGGCTTCTCCAGCACCACCCGCGAGCGCGGCGTCACCAGCCCGGCCTGCTCCAGCTCCCGGCAGAAGGGCCCGAACGTACGCGGCGGGCTGGCCAGGTAGAACACCCGGTCGCGCGTCTCGTATCCGGCCAGCAGCTCCGCCAGGGCGTGCCAGCCGGCCCGGTCCTCGCCGCCCACGTCGACCGACACGTGGTGCAGCCGCTCCAGGAAGCGCCGCCATCCGGCGGGGTCGCCGGCCGGGACCCGGTCGCGTACCTCGGCGTCCACCTTGCCGCGGAAGTCGTCGTCGGTCAGCCCGCCCCGGGACAGGGCGATGACCCGGGTCTCCGGGGAAAGGCGGCCGTCCCTGTCGCTGTGGTAGAGCGCCGGCAGCAGCTTGCGCATGGACAGGTCGCCGGTGCCGCCGAAGACGACGAGGTCGGCGGTCTGGACGCCAGGGTCGGGTGAGGTCGTGGGGAGGGACACGGCTGAGCGCTCCGATGATCTGCCAAGAGGGACAGAACGGACACTAACCGGAGTTTGGGTCGCACACAAGCCGAGTTTTGGCATTCGAGATGAAAAAGTCTGGACTTTTCATTACCTAACCCCATGTGGTTCACTTAGCCGATGCCACGACGTACCGCCGCGACTCTCGCCACGAGTGGCGAGATCCTTCGCCTCATCCGCACCGGAGAGGCCGTGACGCGGGCCGACCTCGGCCGGGTGACCGGCCTGTCGCGCCCCGCGGTGCAGTTGCGCGTCGGTGAGCTGCTGGAACGCGGCCTGGTCGTGGAGCGTGACGACGCCCCGTCCACCGGCGGGCGGCCGCCGGTCCGGCTGGAGTTCAACGCCGCGGGCGGCGTGGTGCTGGTGGCGGCGCTCGGTGCCAGCCGCACCAGGGTGGCCGTGTGCGACCTGGCCGGGCGGGAGCTGGCCGGCCGCGAGTTCGCGATGGACGTGGAGCAGGGCCCCGACACGGTGCTGCCGCTGCTCATGGACACCTGGGACGAGCTGCTCGGCGACCGGCCGCACTCGATGATCAGGGGCGTCGGGATGGGCGTGCCGGCCACGGTGGAGTTCGCGCACGGCCGTACGGAGAGCGCCCGTGTGATGGCGTCGTGGACCGGCGTGGTGATCCCGCCGATCATCCAGGAGCGCTTCCCCGTCCCCGTGCTCGTCGACAACGACGTGAACGTGCTGGCCATCGGCGAGCACCGGGGGATCTATCCCGAGCTCAAGGACCTGATGTTCGTGAAGATCTCGACGCGGATCGGCGCGGGCGTGATCGCCGGCGGCGAGATCCTGCGCGGCGCGCTCGGCGCGGCGGGCGAGATCGGGCACATCCCGGTGCTGGACGGCGGCGACGTGCTGTGCCGCTGCGGCAACACCGGCTGCGTGGACTCCGTGGCCAGCGGCACCGCGCTCCTTCGCGAGCTGCGGGCGCACGGCAAGGACGTCAAGACCATCGCGGACGTGACGGCGCTGGTGCGGGCGGGCGACGCCGAGACGATGGCCACCGTGCGCGAGGCGGGGCGCAGGATCGGCGAGGTGCTGGCCGGGGCGGTCAACATCCTCAACCCGTCCGTGGTGGTGCTCGGGGGAGACGTGGCCGAGGCGTTCGGGCCGCTGATGTCGAGCATCCGCGAGGTCGTCTACCGCCGCTCGACGGCCCTGGCCACCCGGCGGCTGCGCGTCGAGCCGAGCCGGCTGGGCGCCGGGGCGGGCATCAGCGGCTGCGCGGTGATGGTGCTCGACCACGTGCTCTCACCCGAGACGGTGGACGAGGCCATGACGGTCTCCGTCCTGCGCGGGGTCTCCGGCTAGAGGTGGCTCCGGTGAGGCGCTCGGCTAGCGGGTGGCTTCGGGGGTGCGGGCCGGGGTGGGGTCGGGCACGGCCTCCAGGACTCTGATCGGGGTGCCGGCGGGCCGGGTGCGGCCCGGTTCCGCGGTGGCGGAGGCCGAGTCGTACGCCGTGGCGCCGACCCCGGGCCTGGTGCCGGGGCGGGTGCCGGCGGACGGGGTCCGGGTGATCGGCAGGCGGCCACCCCCGGCGGAGGGCCCGCGCGAGACGACGGGCGCTCGGGACGTGGCGGGCCCGCGGCCCGGCAGCGCACCGGCGGGGCCGCGCGGGTGATACTTGCCCGCACCACCGCCGCCTGGCACGCCGGAGGCGGCCGGCCCGTCCCCGCCGGCCCGCACCGAGCCGGACGGCGGGATCGATCGGCCGGGCGACGTCGCCGCACCTGACGCCGACGGGTTCGAGGCCGGTGGGCCGGAGGCCGTGGGGTCCGGCGCCGATGGGTTCGAGGCCGGCGGGGTGGAGGTCGATGGCGGGGTGTTGCGGCGGGCGGTGGCGAGCGGTTCGAAGGCGAACGGGCCGGAATGCCAGGAAGTGGGCGCCTCGCGGCCCGGCCAGTGGGCCGCGTCCAGCGTTCGCGTGCCGAACGCGCCGGTCATCAGCACCCCGGCCATGACGAGCATCAGCGTCCCGGTCACCACCCCGCCCGCCATCAGCACCCGCCGGCACCGCTCCCCCCGCTCGGCCGTCAGCGCCTGCCGAGGCGGCACCTCGTGATCGGCCGCCGCCGGCCTCTGCCGGGGCGGGGCGCCGGGGTCATGAGGTAAGGGCGGATCTGAGGGTCGGTGCGTCCCAGTCACCAGTCACATGTTAGGGATGCGCGCGCACTCCATGGGCCGATGTAAAGGTATGTCCGAATAATCACCATTCGGCGAACGACCCGTCCGGGTGCTCCCACACCTCGTTGCGCCAGGCGTGCCCGCGCTCCGCCGCCTCCCGTATGGCCCGCTCGTCCACCTCGATCCCCAGCCCCGGCGCCACCGGACGCTCGACGTACCCCTCGGAGAAGGCGAACACCGACGGATCCACCAGATAGTCCAGCAACGGCGTCCCCGCGTGGTAGCCGATCCCGAGGGACTGCTCCTGGATGAGGAAGTTCGGGGTGGCGAAGTCGATTTGCAGCGACGCCGCCAGCGAGATCGGCCCGAGCGGGCAGTGCGGCGCCACCGCGACCCCGTGCGCCTCCGCCATCGCGGCGATCCTGCGCAGCTCGGAGATGCCCCCCGCGTGCGACACGTCCGGCTGGGCCACGGCGATGCCGGTGGCCAGCACCTCGCGGAAGTCCCAGCGGGAGTAGAGCCGCTCGCCCGTGGCGATCGGCACGGACGTCGACTCCACCACGGTACGCAGGTCGCGCGAGAGCTCCGGCACCACCGGCTCCTCCACGAACATCGGCAGGTACGGCTCCAGCAGCGGCAGCACCCGCCGCGCCGCCGCGGGCGAGAGCCGGCCGTGGAAGTCCATCGCCAGGTCCACGTCGTCGCCCACGGCCGCGCGCACCGCCGCGACCCGGCCCACGGCCTCCTTGACGTGCGCCGCGCTGGGCACGTGCGGCGTGGCCTGGAACGGCGTGAACTTCATCGCCGTGAACCCGGCCTCCTTCCTGGCCACCGCCGCGTCCGCCAGCTCCGCGGCGGAGTCGCCGGCGATCCAGGTGTAGACCCGCGCCCGATCCCGCATGGGGCCGCCGAGCAGCTCGTGCACCGGCACACCGAGCGCCTTGCCCTTGATGTCCCAGAGCGCCTGGTCGATCCCCGCCACCGCGCTCGACAGCACGGGGCCGCCCCGGTAGAAGCCGCCCTTGGTCATGCGCTGCCAGTGGTCCTCGATCGGGGCGGGGTCGGCGCCGACGAGGCGCTCCATCAGGGTGTGCACGCATTCCCTGACGGTCTCCGCGCGGCCTTCGACGATCGGCTCGCCCCATCCGGTGATCCCCTCGTCGGTCTCTATCCGCAGGAACAACCAGCGGGGCTGGACGAGGAAGGTGTCGAATCCCACGATCTTCAGGCTTGAGGGCATGCGGTCCAGCATAAAAGCCCGGTCACGGCCGCTCCGTCAGCGGGGGGCACCGATGATCAGCACGTGCACAGCAGGCCGCGCAGCGCCGTCTCCAGGCACAAGTGGACGAGCAGCTCGTCGTGGAGTTCTACTCCCGTCAGCGGGGCCCCCGGGGCGCTTCCCCTCAGCGGGGGGTCAGCCCGGTGGGTGCCTGGCGGCGCAGCTCGGCGAGCTCCTCGCGCACCGCGGCGAGCTCGTCGAGGATCTGCTGGGTGTGCGCCGAGGTGTCCTCCAGCGCGGCCCGCTCCTCGGCGTTCTCCTCGTCCATGGCGCTCACGACCACGGCCATGAAGAGATTGAGCACGACGAAGGTGCACACCAGGATGAAGATCGTGAAGAAGACCCAGGCCGTTGGGTGGGTTCGCATCACGTCCCGGGCGATGTTTCCCCAGTCGTCGCCCGTCATCGTCTGGTAGAGGGTGAACAGCGAGGTCGGCAGGCTGCCGAAGCGTTCCGGGGCGGTCCCGCCGTAGAGCTTGGTGGCCATGACGGCGGCCACGTACAGGACCAGGGAGAGCAGCACCACGATCGAGCTCATCCCCGGCATCGCGCGCAGCAGCGCCGAGATCACCCGGCGCAGGCTCGGCACCACCGACAGCAGCCGCAGCGCGCGCAGGATGCGCAGCGAGCGCAGCACCGACAGGCTGCCCGTCATCGGCGCGAGGGCGATGGCGACGATGGCGGTGTCGAAGATGTTCCAGGGGTCGCGGAGGAAGGCCGCGCGCTCGGCGTAGATCTTGGCCAGCAGTTCGGCGACGAAGATGTAGAGCGCCACATGGTCGATCGTGGTGAGCAGGTGGTCGTACCGCTCGGCCACGGCCGGCATCGTCTCGAGGCCGAGGGCGCCCGAGTTGACCAGGATGACACCGATGATGAAGCGGTGGAATCGCGGGTGGGCGAGGAAGGCGCGAGTGCGTTCACGCACGGGGGCAGGCTCCTAAGGTCGATCATCTGCGGTCCCATGATGGCGCAACGTGATCAACGCGCAGTCTGTGGTATAAATCCCTCCTGACATCAGCGGGCGACGGGGGTTGGAGCGGCCATGTCCTATCCGAATTACGGTCCCTCTTCCTATGGTCCGCCACAGAGCCACCCCAACGGCACCACGATCCTCGTGCTGGGCATCCTCGGCCTGGTGGTCTGCTCCTTCATCGCTCCCTTCGCCTGGTCGATGGGCAACAAGGCGCTGCGTGAGATCGACGAGAGCGGCTATTACTTCGACAACCGCGGCAGCGTGCAGGCCGGTCGCATCTGCGGCATCATCGGCACCGTCCTGCTAATCATCACCGCCGGATTCATGGTCCTGGGGCTCGGGTTCGGACTGCTCTCCGGTCTCAGCACCACCACCAGCGGCTACTAGCGGCGGCCGCGCGCTCCCGGCTGTGCCGGCCGCGCGGCCGGTCTCGCCGTCTGCCAGGGGTGGCCGCGCGCCGTAGTCGCCGATGCCCGACTCCAGCAGGTCGAAGGCCCGCTCCGCCTGTGCCCTGAGGTCGGGCCCGATGCTCTCCCAGGGCTCGCCCGCCAGCACCCGGCGCACCGAGGAGTGGCTCAGCAGCCGCGTCGTGTTGAGCACCTGCGAGGCGACCAGCAGCGGCGTGAGGTCGTCCGGCTCGGCCCGGACCTCGTCGGCGAGCGCCCGCGCCAGCGACTGCTGGCGCAACTCGTGGACCTCGCGCAGCCGGGCCACCAGCGAGGGGCTGTCATCGACGATCTTGGCGAACAGGTCGGCGCCCACGTTGAAGCCGTAACGCCAGTGACGCGTCTCGAGCGCGTCGAGGACATCGCGGCGGAAGACCGCGGCCACGCTCTCGCCGGGTGCGCGTCCCCGCACCACCTGCACGGGATAGTCCACGGCCAGGTCCTGCCGGTCGGCGAACAGGTCCTCCTTGGTGCTGAAGTAGTTGAAGACCGTGTTGACCGACACGTCGGCGGTCCGCGCGACCTCGGCCACCGTCACGTTGTCGAACCCCTTGGCCATGAACAGTCCCATCGCGATGTCCGCGATGCGCTGCCTGGTCTCCCGCTTCTTCCGCTCCCGGAGCCCCTCTTCCATGCTTTAATGTTACCAAACTTGCAGTGACTCCAAGTTTGTAGCTACTTTAAGTTTGGAGGCGATGAAAAATGATCAAGACCACAGGTCTGGGCAAGACCTTCGAGGGCGGTGTGGAAGCCGTCCAAGGCGTGGACATCACGGTCGAGTCCGGCGAGATCGTCGGCTTCCTCGGCCCCAACGGCGCGGGCAAGACCACCACCATGCGCATGCTGACGACCCTGCTCCGCCCCACGGCGGGCACCGCCACGGTGGCGGGCCGCGATCTGCTCGGCGACGCCAGGGAGGTCCGGCGCCGCATCGGCTACGTCTCCCAGAGCGGCGGGATCCCGTTCGGGACGCCGCTGAAGGACGAGCTAGAGCTCCAGGGCATGCTCTACGGCCTGGGCCGCGGGCCGGCCGTGGCCAAGGCGGCCGAGGTCGTGGCCGGGCTGGGGCTCGCCGGGCTCGACACCCGATCCGGCGAGACGCTCTCGGGCGGTCAGCGCCGCCGCTTCGACATGGCCTTCGCGCTGCTGCACGACCCGGTCCTGCTCTTCCTCGACGAGCCGACGACCGGCCTCGACCCGCAGAGCCGGGCCAACCTGTGGGACCACATCCGCACGCTGCGCGCGGAGAAGGGGATCACGGTCTTCCTCACCACCCACTACCTCGACGAGGCCGACGCGCTCTGCGACCGGGTGCTGATCATCGACCACGGCCGGATCGTGGCCGAGGGTGCCCCGGCCGAGCTCAAGACCGGCGGCCGCACGCTCGACGACGTGTTCCTCGACATCACCGGCAGGTCACTGCGCGAGGAGAGCGAGCTTTCCGGGAAGGGGGCCTGATGCTGCGCGACACCTGGGTGCTGTTCCGCCACGGCGTGCGCGCCACCGTGCGGCAGAAGGTCGGCATCGTCTTCGGCGCGGTCCAGCCGCTGCTGTTCCTGGTGCTGTTCGGGCCCATCTTCACCACGTTCGGCACCTGGGAGACGCTGGTGCCGGGGCTGATCGTCCAGCTCGGGCTGCTGAGCATGGGGCTGGCCGGGTTCGGTGTGGTGTTCGAGAAACGCTCCGGCGCGCTGGAGCGGATGCGCGTCACCCCGGCCAGCCGGCTGGCACTGCTGCTCGGCCGGGTGCTCAACAACGCGGTCACGCTGGTGGTCCAGACGGTGCTGCTGCTGGCCGTCGCCTTCGCCCTCGGCCTGCGTGCTCCGGCGCCCGGGCTGGCGGCCGGGTTCGTGCTGGTCGTGGTGCTCGGGATCAGCCTGGCCGCGCTGTCCTACGCCATCGCGCTGACGATCAACGAGCACCTCTTCGCACCGGTGATGAGCACGGCCGTGGTCCCGCTCATCCTGCTGTCCGGCTCGTTCCTGCCGATGTCGATGGCGCCGGGCTGGCTCGACGCCATCTCGCACATCAGCCCGTTCAGATACGTCCTGGAGGCGCTGCGCGAGCTTTTCCAGGGGCGCTACCTGACGAGCACCGTGGGGGCCGGCGTGGTGGTGACCGTGGTCTTCGCCGCGGTCGCCCTCACCATCGGGGCCCGGGTGTTCGACCGGGAGAACGCCTGACAAACCCGCTCGGCGGTCGACCGGGCAGGCGGCCACTCACGCCGCGCTCCTGGCCCGGCGCTGGAGCGCGGCGATGATGCCCGCGGGGTCCACGATCCCGTAGCCGTAGTCGTAGTCGAACCCCACGTCGCTGCGGTCCTCCGCGGTGCGCCGCAGCAGTGCCCGCAACTGCGTCGGCGACAGCCGGGTGGCCGGCCAGCGGGTGCGCACGGCGGCCACCAGCCCGGCGGCCACCGGCGTCGCCGCGGAGGTGCCGGAGTCCGGCGACCGGCTCCCGAACGCCCTGGACCCGGAGAAGTGCGTGTAGGCGCACAGATCGGGCTTGCGCGCGGTCAGCCGCCCCGGCCCCTGCGAGGAGTAGCCCACCCGCGCGCCGTTGACGTCGACGCCGCCGATCGACAGGGCCTTGGGATGGGAGTTGGCGCCCAGGAGGGGCCGGTCGGGGTAGGCGCAGCGGCCGTCCGGGCACTCGGTCCCGCAGTTGCCCGCCGCGAACAGGACGTCGGCACCCGCCTTGTCGAGCTCGGCCACCATCAGGTTGAACGGGTGCGCCGCGTTGTCGGAGTAGTTGCCCGGGTGCCCGACCGGGAAGTCCCACTCGGGGGAGAACGACCCCCAGGAGTTGTTCACCACCAGCGCCCTGGACTCGGCGGGCTGGGCGGCGAGCACGGTGCGCAGGTGGGCGAAAGCCGACACCGCGTCCGACAGCAGCCCGTCCATCACCGAGCCGCCCGGCCGGGTGGACAGCAGCAGCGGGATGTCGATCAGCGTCGCCTGGGGAGCGGCGATGAGCGCGTCGAAGGCGCACATCGTCCCATGGTTCACCTCGAACTCGCCCGGTTTGCCCGCCACGCCCGCCGGGCTCCAGCAGCGCGCGGCGTCGAGCGTGACGCCCCGGCCGAGTTGCCGGGCCGTGTGGGCGGTGTTGATCCCGGTGTCGAGCACCGCCAGCGCCACCCCGGCGCCGTCCAGGCCCTGCGCGTGCAGCCCCGGCACGTTGAGCAGGCGCTCCACGTCGTGCCAGGTGCCGACCGGCGGATCGCCGCCGCACGTCGGCGTGGACTGGATGACCGGGTCGGCGAAGACGCCGACCACGTCGGGCCTGAGCGCCGGCAGCAGTGTCACCCTGGCGGCCAGTTCGTCGTCCGAGATCGTGCCGCGCACCAGCACGGAGGCGTCCTCGGCGGCCAGCGAGAAGTCGAGCGGCTGGTTGAGGGAGAGCGGGTCGCCGCCCGGCGGGGGAAGGGGCCGCGGCACGGCCACGGGGATAAACGCCGTGTCGAGCTCGACCCCGGGCAATCCGTCGGCGACGTCGGCCGTGGTGGCGGTCTGGCCGGGATCGGCGACGGCCGCGACGAGTTCGGGGGAGGGACGGAGCTGGATCAGGACCCGCATGAGTCACCACCGGTGGATCGGAGGGAAAACGAATGCCACAACATTCACTCATCAACGCGTGCTCGTCCAGGGCCTCTTTAAGGGTTTGACCTGCAAAAATGCCGCAATCCAGGCGAAGCGGACGACATTTGTTCTGGGTGCCCGTACTTCCTTGTTTTCGATCAGTTCACTACGGTGATTCTTTATGACGCTCCAGGCGCAGACGCCGGTCGCTGGCGGAGAGAAGGACCATTGGCTGGCGGTGCGGCCGAGGCTCGTTCTCGCCAGTGCTTTCATGCTCTTTCTCGAGCTGGCGCTGATCCGGTGGACCGGGTCGAACATCGTCCATCTCAGCTATTTCACGAACTTCGTGCTGCTCGGCTCGTTCCTCGGCATCGGGCTCGGCTTTCTGCGGGTGGGGCGCTCGCGGCGGCAACCGTACTACTCGCCCGTCGTGCTCGCCGTCCTGGTCGCCGTCGTGCTGACCTTCCCGGTGACCGTCGACCGCAACACCGAGGGCATCCTGTACTGGACGAGCCTCGGCACCACCGGCCCGCCCGCCTGGCTCATCCTGCCGGTGATCTTCTGCGCCGCCGCGCTGGTGCTCATGGGGCCCGCCGAGCTCGTCGGCCGGTGCTTCCCCGAGCTGCCGCGGCTGGAGGCCTACCGCTACGACCTGATCGGCAGCCTCAGTGGGATCGCGGCGTTCACGGCGCTGTCGTTCCTGAGCGCGCCGCCGGTGTTCTGGGGCGCGATCGTCGCCGTCTGCTACGGACTGCTGCTGATGCCCCGGCCGAAGTCGCTGTACGTGGCTCTGGTGACGGTGCCCTCGCTCGCGGTCGTGGCGCTGCTGCTGACCGAGACGCTCGGGGCGGGGGCGATCTGGTCGCCGTACTACAAGGTCACCTTCCGGCACCTCACGCAGCTCGGCGTCCCCGTCACCGACATCGCGGTCAACGGCATCCCGCACCAGCAGGCCGTGCCCGCCGCCGCCCGGCTGCAGTGGGAGGCCCAGTACGGCCTGCCGTACGAGCGGACCACGAAACCGCCGAAGAACGTGCTCATCGTCGGCGCGGGCAGCGGCACCGACGTGGCCATCGCGCTGTCCAAGGGCGCCGGCCGCGTCGACGCCGTGGAGATCGACCCCAAGCTGCACGAGCTCGGCGCCTCGATCCACCCCGACCGGCCCTATGACGACCCGCGCGTCGTCACCCACATCACCGACGGCCGCGCCTTCCTGGAGCGCACCGGCGACAAGTACGACCTGATCCTCTTCGCCCTGCCCGACTCGCTCACCCTCGTCTCCGGAGCCAGCTCGCTGCGCCTGGAGAGCTACCTGTTCACCGAGGAGGCCATGCGGGCCGCCCGCGCCCATCTCAATCCGGGTGGCACCTTCTCGATGTACAACTACTACCGCGAGAGCTGGCTCGTCGACCGGCTGGCCTCGACCATGCAGCGGGCCTTCGGCCACAAGCCGTGTGTCGACGTGGTCAGCACCGCGGGCCAGCAGGCCGTGATAACCGCGGGCCTGACCGCCGCGGACCAGCGCTGCGCGAGCGAATGGCCCGGCGCCGCCCCCGGCACGCCGGCGCCCGCCGACGACGACCGGCCCTTCCTCTACCTCAAGGACGCGACGATCCCGCCGATCTACATCATCACGCTCGGCCTGATCCTCATCGTCAGCCTGCTCGCCGTCCGCGTCGTCGCAGGCCCCTACGACCGCATGCGCCCCTACGCGGACCTGTTCCTGCTGGGCGTGGGGTTCATGCTGCTGGAGACGAAGAGCGTGACCGGGTTCGCGCTGCTGTTCGGCACCACCTGGGTGGTCAACGCGATCGTCTTCGCGGGCGTCCTGGTCGCGGTGCTCGCCGCCGTCGAGGTGACCCGCCGCTTCAGGATGCCGCCACTACCGGTCATGTACGCGGTGCTGCTGGCGGGCCTGCTGCTGGCCTGGCTGGTGCCCAACGAGTGGCTGCTGTCGCTGCCCGTGCCGCTGCGCGCCGTGGCGGCCGTGACGGTGGCGTTCCTGCCGATCTTCGTGGCCAACGTGGTCTTCGCCAAGCGTTTCGCCGACACGGCGGACGCGACCACGTCCTTCGGCGCCAACCTGCTCGGCGCGATGGTCGGCGGGTGCCTGGAGTACGCGGCGCTGGTGATCGGCTACAAGGGACTGCTCATCGTGGCGGCGGTGCTCTACGTCGGCGCGCTGGCGCTGCTGCCCCGCAAGTCCGTCGCGCCGATGTGAATCGCGGCCGATAACGGAAATTCCGGCGGCCGAATAAGCGAGCCTTCTTAACCGATGCGCGCCGACCCCGCGCCGCGCCGACCGGCCCCGGGCTGCCCCGGTCCGGCAGGGCCCCCCGGGGGTCAGAGGCCGCAGAGTTCGTCGAGGGACTTGGCGTCGTCGTTCTTCTGCGTGTTCCTGGTCGGCGTCTGCGTCGGTGTCACGGGCAGTTTCAGCGTCGGGGACGCCGTCGGGCGGGCGGGGGTGCTGGGCGCGGCGCTCACGTTGGCGGCCTTGGCCTGGACCGGCCGGGTCGAGTTGGCGATCGCCTTCCGCGTGGCCTGGCGGATCTTGGCCCAGTCCGGGCGGCCCGAGTAGAAGTCCGGCGGCACGAACTGCAGGCTGGTGATCTTGGCGTCCTTGACCTTGACGGCCAGCTCCACCAGCGGCTGCACGAGGTGCTGCGGGATGTTCGTCTCGGCCAGCCGCCTGGCCGCACCGGCGATCTTGGTGAAGTTGGCCAGGACCTTGGCGGGCGTGGCCTGCTGGGCGAAGGCGCCGATGACGCAGCGCTGCCGGGCCATCCGGGAGAAGTCGTCGCTGTTGACCCGGGAGCGGCCGTACCAGAGGGCCTGCTCGCCGGTCAGCTTGCGGAAGCCCGCCTTGATGGTGCCCGCCGTGCCGTAGTGGCCGCCCCACTTGACGTCCTGCTCGACCCGGATCCTGAGCCCGCCGATGGCGTCGACGAGGTCGGCGAATCCGTACATGTTCATGAGCATGTAGTAGTCGATCTTCAGGTTCAGGGTGTAGCCGATGGCGTCCATCAGCGCCCGGGGGCCCTTGTTCTTGCCGCCCATGATCTGCGGGTTGTCGTTGGCGTACTGCCAGACCTCGTTGAGCAGGCCGCCGTTGGGCAGCTCGGCCATGTAGCCATGGGGGAACTGCTTGTGCAGCGGCGAGGCCGGCGGGAAGCGCACGTGCTGCAGGTTGCGTGGGAGGCTGAACAGGACCGTGCTGCCGGTCTTGAGGTCGATACTGGCCACGTTCATGCTGTCGGTCCGTACGCCGGTACGGTTGCCCGCCGCGTCGCCGCCGATCAGCAGGAAGTTCACCCGGGTCTTGCCGTGCCACGGGTCCTCGCCGTCCGCGGCCGCGGCGGGCAGGTCCGGGTCGGCCGCCGAGGGGAAGATGTCCTGGATCGTGTCCCGCACGGTCAGCACGGTGTTGCCGACGAAGGCGAACGGCGACATCACCGCCACGCACAGCACTCCGACCACGATGCCGGTCACCACCTGGCCCTGCTGGTTCAGCCGGTTGGGGCCGAGCGCCACGTACGAGCTCACCAGCAGCGCGAACCACGCCAGGGCGAGGACCGAGGCGACGACGACCACCGCGACCATCATCCCGTCGCTGACGAACGAGGTGGCGCTCGCCAGCAGGTCGCCGCTGTTGATCAGCACGAAGGCCAGGACCGCGAGCAGCAGCACGGCGTACGTCCCGACGAGGGCCAGCCCGGTACGGCGCTGCCCGGCCCGCAGGTGGGCGGCGCCGGGCAGGACGGCGGACAGGGCGGTCCAGCCGAGCACGGAGGCGGTGGTCAGCGGCTTGGCGAAGCGTGGCGCGCCGGAGCGTGGTACGGCGGAGCGCGGTGTCCCGGAGCCAGAGCCGGAGCCGGATCCGGGAGCTGAGCCGGACCCGGAGCCGGAGCGCGAGCCGGACCCGGACCCGGACCCTGAGCGCGAGCCGGACCCGGCGCCTGAGCGCGAGCCGGACCTGGAGCCCGAGCCGGAGGCCGATCCGGAGCCGGAGGCCGATCCGGAGCCGGGGCGTGGGCGACGGCGAATGGGGCCCCGTTTCCTGCCTTCCGGAACGGCCTCGACCCCATCGCGCTCACTCACACCCGGCTCCTTACCCGCCTACCAGGCCAAACTGGATTTTGCCCCCGACGGGGCACAAGATTGCCAGGATTCTAGTGCCCTTATCTGGACATCAAAGACATGTGCCCAACCTGAGATGAACGCCGTATGTCCGTCACGAGGTGGTTGAGGACGGCGCCATCCACGTATTGCACTGATAGGCCGCGTTCCGCTCCCACCCCTGCCGGAACCACCGGTTGTTGTTGGCCCGCGAGCCGTGGTCGCGCGGATAGCCCGGGTAGTCGCCCACCTGGCCGTAGAACCAGAACAGCCGGCTGCGGTTCGACGTGCTCACCGGATAGGAGGCCGCAACCGAGCGCATCCACATGCCGCCGAAGCAGGTTGCCTGGAGCTCCAGCTTTCTGCTGAGTGCCAGCTTGCCGCTCTGGCTGGAGGCGTCCAGGCTGGACCTCCACCAGGAGTCCATCAATCCGGTGATGTTCTGGACGTGGTGACCGTACTCGTGGGCCAGCATACTGATGATCCCGCCGTGCCAGGACAGGATCTGGCCGTACCCGCGGGCGTTGCCGTTGCCCCTGGCCATGGCCCCGGTGGAGGCGTAGATCGTGTTGTTCTGCGGGCAATAGTACGGCACCATGCTCCCCGCCGACGGGTAGTCCCCGCACGCGCCCCTGCCCCGGGAGGCCACGATGGCGTAGTGGGGCGGGCTGAACTGGATGCCCTGCTTCTCCAGGATCGGCCGCCACGCCTGGTCCATGCACCGGCCGGTCTTCAGGATCAGCGCCTTGAGCTGGCTGTGGCTGAAGATGCTGGCGTTGCCGGCGCGGCAGCTGAGCCTCGGCAGCACTCCCGCCCGGTACATGGTGTTGCTCTTCAGCGACGTGTTGAGCTTGACCTGGGCGGGCGGGTTCACGTTCGTGTCCGGTTCGTCCTCCTGGGTCGGCTCGCTCGTCGGCTCCCGCGTCGGCTCCTGGGTGCCGGTCTCCGTGGGGAAGGGCTCGGTGTCGCTGGTGGCACGCTCCGACGGCTCGTACGTCGGGATCGCGACCGGCGTGGTCGTGTCCGATCTGGGCGAGCTCTTGAGCATCGCGGACCCGATGACGAGCAGCACGAACAGCGCCGCCACGCCACCGAGCACGCCCCCGATCACCCCGATGACGCCGGCCCCGGACTTCCTGCGCTGCGGCGGCTGCGGCCACTGCCGCGTCGGCATGGGAGGCGGCGGAGGCGGCTGCCGGTACTGCTGCTGCCCGAAAGGCGGCGGCGGTGGCCCACCCTGAGGGTAGGGCCGCCCTTGCGGCGGTGGTCCCTGGGGCGGTGGTCCCTGGGGTGGTGGTCCCTGTTGCGGTGCCTGGGGTGGTGGCGCCTGGGGCGGCGGGCCGTACGGCGGCCGGCTCTGCGGCGGGGGAGCCTGGGGGTGGCCGGGCGACGGCTGCGGCGGGTGCGGGTTCCCCGGCCCGCCCCCCGGCGGCGCCTGCGGCTGGCGGTAGCCAGGCGGCGGCCACGGCAACGAGGGTGGCCTGTGAGGCTGCCCCGGCCCCTGTGGCGGCGGTGGAAATTGACCGTTCCCTGTCACCGTGTATCCCCGTTCACCCGAATGTCGGCATTGGGGGCTTTGTCGAAGGACTTGCCGGACCCTTGCCAAATTTGGGGCAAAAGCATACTGATTTATCACCCGTCACGGATGTAGCGGTGCTCGGTTACAGTCCGAAATCATTCGAGGTGATCTCCGCTATCTTCCGGTCCGCGCGGCGGGCTGTGTCCTAGCTTCGTTGGCATGAATCTCCAGCAGCTCCGCTATGTGGTCGCGACTGCGGAGCACCGCACCATGACCGACGCGGCAAGATCGCTATACATCGCGCAGCCTGCGCTGTCACGCGCGATCCGTGATCTGGAGCGGGAGCTCGGCATGACGCTCTTCGCTCGTTCAGGCCGTGGCGTGGTCGTCACCGCACAGGGCCGCCGGGTGGTCAAGCTGGCAAGGGAGGCACTCGACGCGGTTCACGAGATCGAGGGTCTGGCCAATCATGGTCCCGTCACCGAGGCCGAGCTCCGCATAGCCTCCACCCCCAGCCTCGAACCCGGCCTGGCCGGGCGGCTTCTGCCCGCCTACACGGCCGAACATCCGGGGGTACGTGTGCACATCGTGCGCTGCGACGGCAGAGACGGCGTCGTCAGCGCGATCCGGGATCAGCGAGCCGATCTCGGGTTGACCGATCTGCCCGTGCCCACCGACCTCATCACCCACCCGCTCGAGCGCCAGGAGATCGTGCTGATCTCCCCGCCCGGGCTCGACCTGCCCAGTCCCGTGCCGATGGGCAAGCTGCACGGCATGCGCCTGGCACTGCCCGCCCGTGGCAGCATGCGGCGCAGGGAGCTCGACGCTATGTTCGGCAAGTACGCGGTCACCCCCGTCGTCGTACTCGAGACCGACGAGCGCAACGGCTGGCTCAACGCGGTCCGCGCGGGCCAGGCGTCACTGTTGTGGTACCGCGGCATGGCCGAGCAGGCCGCGCGCGCGGGCCTGGTGGTGCGCTCGCTCGAACCGGCCGTGCGCCGGGTCATCGCCGTTGTGCACGCCCGTCGCCGTCTGCCGCTCATCGCCCAGGACTTCCTGGCCACCGCCGAGAAGGGCACCGCCGCCTGACCTCCTCGGAACGCTCCATGTCCAACCACCACCGCACACACAGGGCCCGGAAATGACCGCGCCCTGGGGGCCCGGCGACGCCGCCGTGCCCCTGAGGGCCACCCTCGGCTCCTGATCCACACCACCTCGCCCGTACCGGCCGGTGCCTCCTGCCGGACACGTAGGGACCGCCGTCACCCCCTCGGCGTGACGAGGAACCCGGATCGGAGCCTGTGTCCCCTAGCGGGACACCGGAAGACTCACCACGACCCGCAGCCCCGGCGCGGCGTCCTCCAGCGCGACCGTGCCGCCGTGGGCGTGCACGGTCTCCCGCACGATGGCCAGCCCCAGCCCGGCGCCGCCCTCGTCGCGGCTGCGGCCGGAGTCGAGCCGGGTGAAGCGGTTGAACACCCGCTCGCGGTCCCGCTCGGGGATGCCGGGGCCGTCGTCTGTGACGGTCAGGACGCCGTCGGCGGTCAGGGCCACCTCGACCTTGGAGGAGGTGTGGCGTACCGCGTTGTCCATCAGGTTCGTCAGGACCCGGCTCAGGTCCAGCGCGTCGCCGCGGACCACCACCGGGTCGCAGACCGTCAGGCGGGCCTCGCCGTACCGGTCGACGGTCTGGCGCACCACGTCGTCCAGCTCGACCGGCTCGCGCCGGGCCGGCACGCCGCCGCGCTCGTCCAGCCTGGCCAGCGCGAGCAGGTCCTCGGCCAGCCGGGACAGCCGCATCGTGTCCTCCAGCACGCCCTCGGCGGTCTCGGGCCACTGCTGCCCCTCGGGATGCCCGAGCGCCACCTCAAGCTGCAGCCGGATGCTGGCCAGCGGGCTGCGCAGCTCGTGCGCGGCGTCGGAGACCAGCGCCCGCTGGCGCTGCTCGGCCTCCTCCAGCCGGGCCAGCATGCCGTTGAGGGTGGTGGCGAGGGAGCGCACCTCGTCGTGCGACTGCGGGACCGGCAACCGGCGCGACCGGGCCGTGTCCGTGATGTCCGCGGCGCCCTTGCGCAGCGCGCTGATCGGCCGCAGCGTGCGGCCGATCATCAGCCAGCTCGCCACCGCGAGCAGCACCACCAGCGCGGGCGTGCCGATCAGCAGCACGCGCGCCGCCGTGGCCAGGCTGGTCTGGATCTCGCCGATGGGCCGGGCCGCCACCACGGTCTGCCCGTGGTCCGCGCTGAGCACGACCACCCGCAGGAAACCCGGGATCGCGTACGGCCGCCCGTCCAGCGTCGTCGGCCGCCCCTGCGCCAGCACCCCGGCCCGGGCCCGCGCGTCCAGCAGCGGCACCAGCCGGTCGGTGCCGTACGTGACGTGCGTGATCCGCCCCTGCGCGTCGATGACCTGCACGATCGTGCCGTCATGCGTGGTGATCGGGCTCGTCAGCGTGTTCGCGTCGGCCGCCACCCGCACGGCCTGCGCCTGCTGGATCGTGGTCTCGTCCACGGTGTCCATGAGGGCCCGGTCCAGCACGCTGAGCAGCACCCACGCCGACAGCGCCAGCGCCAGCGCGAGCACGGCGGACGCCGCCGCCGTCAGCCGGAACCGCAGCCCCTGCCGCCGCCACCAGACCAGCGGGGAGTCAGCCACCGTCGCCCGCCAGCCGGTATCCGGCGCCGCGCACCGTCTGCAGCGCGTTCCGGCCGAACGGCGCGTCGATCTTCCGGCGCAGGTAGCCGACGTACACCTCGACCACATTCGGGTCGGTGTCGAACGTGTCCCAGACGTGCTCCAGGATCTCCGACTTCGACACCACCTCGTCACGCCGCCGCAGCAGGTATTCCAGCAGCGCGAACTCCCTGGGCGTCAGCTCCACCGCCCGCTCGCCGCGGGTCACCCTGCGCCGCGCCGGATCCAGCGACAGGTCCCCCGCCGTCAGCACCGACGGCCGCCGCCCGGAGTCGCGCCTCATCAGCGCCCGCAACCTGGCCACCAGCACCACGTACGAGAACGGTTTCGTCAGATAGTCGTCGGCCCCCAGATCCAGGCCGTCGGCCATGTCGTACTCGCCGTCCTTGGCGGAGAGCATGAGGATCGGCACCCAGTTCTCCTCCGCGCGCAACTGCTTGCACACGTTGTAGCCCGAGAGCTTCGGCAGCATGATGTCCAGCACCACGACGTCGTAGTCGCCGTTCCTGGCCGCGTGGAGGCCCTCCTCGCCGTCGTGGGCGAGATCCACGGCGAAGCCCTCGGCCTGGAGCCCCCGCTGGAGCGCGGCGGCCATCCGCCGCTCATCCTCGACGACAAGTACCCTCATGTGGCGATTCTCCCGTTCCGGCGCTGAGACGACGCTGAGAGCCTGAGAGCCGTCTCAGACAGTCTCAGCCTTGCCACAGGATGCATGACGCAGGCTCTGACCATCGACTTCCAATTTCGCCGAGTCGGCGAGGACATACCGTAAAGGAGTGAGATGCGAAAAGGCACGTTCGTGAGGTGGGGTGTCCCGATCGCGACCGCGGCCGTGATCGGAGCCGCGATCGGCGCCGGCCCAGTCATCGCCGCAGTGAGCGGAGAGCCCGTACTGCCGGAGCGCACGGCCCAGCAGTTGCTGGCCGACGCCGCCGCGGCGACGAGCAAGGACGGCGGCCTGCCGCCGATGTCCGGCACCGTGCAGCAGACGGCCTCCCTGGGATTGCCCGCATTGCCGCAGACCGGCGTCGAGTCGCCGCTGAGCCTGCTGTCCGGCTCGCACGAGGTGAAGGTCTGGTACGGCGCCCACGACAAGCTGCGGGTGGCCATGCCGACCCAGCTCAACGAGACCAACCTGATCGTGAACGGCGGTGAGGCCTGGTACTACGACAGCAGCTCCAACACCGCCACCAAGGTGAAGGTCAAGGACGAGGCCGGCGGGCAGCACCACATGCCCACGCCGCAGCCGACCGACATGACCCCGCAGCAGGTGGCGGAGCGGCTGCTGGCCAACGTCGACCAGCACACCGCCGTCCGGGTGATCAACACGGCGGAGGTGGCGGGCCGCCCGGCCTACCAGCTCGTGCTGGCTCCCAAGGACCCGGGCTCGCTGGTGCAGGAGATCCGGATCGCGCTCGACGGGGAGAACTACGTCCCGCTGCAGGTCCAGGTCTATGCCAAGGGCTCGGCGGAGCCGGCGTTCCAGCTCGGCTTCACGCAGGTGACGTTCACGCCGCCGGCGCCGGAGAACTTCACCTTCACCCCACCCGCGGGCACCAAGGTGGAGGAGAGGACGCTCGGCCCGGAGACCGCCGACCGGCACGCCGAGGAGCGGGCCGAGCACGCCAAGGACGTCGCGACCCGGGTGAAGACGGTCGGTGAGGGCTGGACGCGCGTGGCGGTCCTGCCGTTCTCGCCGTCCGACCTGGCGGCCGCGTCGTCGTCCACGTCCGCCCCCGCCGGGCACGACCCGGACGACCCGTTCAGCGGCGGCGGCGCCGACCCGGGCGCGCTGGTGGACAGCGTGCTCAAGTCCGCCACCCCGGTGAGCGGCACGTGGGGCTCCGGCAAGCTGATCAAGTCCAAGCTCGTCACCGCCCTGGTGACCGACGACGGCCGCCTCCTGGTCGGCGCGGTCACGCCGGAGGAGATCATCGAGGCGGCGGGCACCAAGTGACCACCGTCACGCAGGAAGCGGGGGCGCCCTTCGGGGCGGCCCCGCCCCCGGCGAACGGCGCCGGGGAGAGCGCTATCGTCACCGAGGGGCTGACCAAGCGCTTCCGCGGCGGCCAGGTCGCCGTGGACGCGCTGGACCTGGCCGTGCCGCGCGGCTCGGTGTTCGGCTTCCTGGGCCCGAACGGCTCGGGCAAGACCACCACGATCCGCATGCTGCTCGGCCTGGTCACGCCCACGGCCGGCGGCTACTCCGTGCTCGGGCTGCCCTCGGCGCAGGCCCTGCCGAGGGTGGGGGCGCTGGTCGAGGGGCCGGCCTTCTACCCGTACCTGTCGGGCACGGCCAACCTGCTGCGCTTCGACGCCGCCGACCCGACCGCCCCGCGCGCCAGCGCCAGGCGGCGCGTCGCCGAGTCGCTCGAACGCGTGGGCCTGTCGGCCGCCGCCGGCAAGCGCTACCGCAACTACTCCCTCGGCATGCGCCAGCGGCTGGCCATCGCCGCCGCCCTGCTCGGGCCGCGCGAGCTGCTCATCCTGGACGAGCCGACCAACGGCCTCGACCCGCAGGGCACCCGCGAGGTGCGCGCGCTGGTGAAGGAGATCGCCGCCGACGGCACCACGGTGTTCGTCTCCTCGCACCTGCTGGCGGAGGTCGAGCAGATGTGCACGCACGCCGCCATCATGCGGACCGGCACTCTGGTGGCCCAGGGCACGATCGCCTCGCTGAGCAGCGGGCTGGCCACCCGGGTCAGGGTCGAGACCCCGGACACGGCCGGCGCCGCGCGGGTGCTCGGCACGCTCGGCCTGGCCGACGTGCTCTCCGAGGCCGGGCAGGTCACGGCGGAGCTGGGCGGGCACGCGCCCGAGCGCATCAACGCCGCGCTGGTGGGGGAGGGCGTGGCCGTACGGGGGCTGGCCGTGCTGCGGCCGAGCCTGGAGGACGTGTTCGTGAGACTGACAGGGGAGGGCTTCGATGTCGACGGTTGACACTTCGACGTCGCCCGGCGCGCGCTCCGGGATCTCGGAGGCGGGGGGCCGGGCGCGGGAGGCGCGGCGCACGCCCGGGCTCGTACCGGTGACCGAGACGCTCGAGACCACCGAACGCCACGCGCCGCCGGAGCCTCCCGCGTCCCCGGCCGCGCCGCCCGGCCGCCAGCCGTGGGCGTTCTGGCGGCTGCTGGGCTCGGAGCTGGGCCTGACCTTCCGCCGCCCGCGCAACCTCGCGATGCTGGCCGCGATCGCGGCCGTGCCGGTGATCATCGGCGTGACGCTGCGGATCGTGGGCGGTCAGGACGGCATGGGCGGGATCATCCAGGACGTGGTGGGCAACAGCCTGATGCTGACGTTCGTCGCGTTCTCCTTCCTGGTGCTCCTGATGATGCCGGTCGCCGTCAGCGTGGTGGCGGGCGACTCTCTGGCGGGCGAGGCCGGCGCGGGGACCCTGCGCTACCTGCTGGCCGCCCCGGCCGGCCGCACCCGGCTGCTGCTGGTCAAATATCTCAACGCGGCGGTCTACGCCTACGCGGTCACGGCCGTGGTGGCGCTGTCGGCCCTGGCGACGGGCCTGGTGCTGTTCCCTGCGGGCCCGGTGACGCTGCTGTCCGGCAGCACCATCCCGATGGCCGAGGGCCTGCTGCGCATCCTCATCGCCGTCGGGTACGTCGGCGCGGGCATGGCGGCCCTGGCCGCGATCGGGCTGGCGCTGTCGACGTTCACCGAGGTCTCCATCGGGGCCATCGCGGGCACCGTGGTGCTGGTCATCATCTGCCAGGTGCTCCGGGCGATCCCCGAGCTGGGCTCGATCACTCCGTACCTGCTGCCGACCTGGTTCACCAACTTCGACGCGGTGCTGCGGGACCCGATCGACCTGGGGGCGCTGAGGGAGGGGCTGGTGGTCTTCGGGGCCTACATCGCGCTGTTCGGCTCGATCGCCTGGGCCCGCTTCTCCGGCAAGGACATCACGTCCTGACGCCGCGGCCCGCCCCTCCCCGCGCCGGGGTCAGGCCGCCGGGCGGCGGCGCAGGGCCAGGGCGGCGATCACGACGCCGACGACGCCCACCACCAGGCCCGCGCCGCCCAGCAGCCGGGCCGTCCCGTCAGAGGAGGACGACGAGGACGCCGCCACCGGTGTCACCGACGGCGCGGCCTGGGCAGGGGCGGTCGTGGCGGCGGGGGAGACGGTGGCCCCGTCCGCGGCCGCCGGGACGAGCTTGAGCATCGGGGCCGGGTGCTCGGCCTCCGTGCCGTCCGTCTTCGGGGCGTCGGCCCAGTCGACCACCTCGCCGCCGGAGTATTCCTGCTTGGTGGGGAACAGCAGGCTGTCGGTGTCCTTGGGCAACTGCCCCATGGACACCTCGAACTCCTGGAACTCCCCGGGCGCGATCTTGCCGCCCGACCACACGATCTTGGTGACGGCCTCCGACAGCTCGCCGTACTCGGTCTTGACCGGCGCGGGCAGCTTGCCCTCGGTGACCTTGACGTCCCATCCGGGCAGGGGCTTGACGGAGACGAAGGCCAGCGGGTGGTCGGTGGGGAAGGAGACCTCGATCTTGACGGTCGAGGCGTCGTCACGCTCGTTCGGCACCCGGAAGGCGACCTTGGTGAAGGCGCCCTGCTCGGCGCTCCCCGGCTGGATGGTGACGTGGGCCAGTGCGGGCAGCGCGAGGCCGGCGGTGATGGCGGTGGCGGCGGCGAGCACGGTCGCGGCACGGCGAATGAAGGACATGCGAAATCTCCACTTGGGTGAAAAAGGAAAAGGGGTGTCAGGTGGTCAGGCGGGAAGTGGAGGACCACGCCTGGCCAGGCTGTGCCGGAAGGCCGGCGGCAGCGGGACCACCCTGGTGAAGACGACCGGCGCGACGGGCCCCACGGCGGGCACCACGACCGGCGGCAGCAGCTCGAACCGGCGGCCGAGACGGCGCAGCAGCGCCCACAGCGCGGCCTCCCCGCGCGCCACCCACAGCCCCGTGATCACGGTGGCCGTCAGGTGCGTGAGCAGCATGCCGAGGTTGACGGCCAGGCCGCCCTGGCCGTGCGTGTGCACCGAGACGTAGGCCGTCTCCTCGCCCGCGAACAACTCGTGCAGCCCCAACTGCGCCACGACCAGCACCACGTTGATCGTCGCCGTCGAGCGCTCCCGGCCGGACAGCGCCAGCCCCAGCCCGGACACCGCCGCGAGGCCCAGCCCGGCCACCCACGGCTCGGGCGCCGAGCCGCCGCCCAGCACGTGGGCCAGCGCCGCCAGCGTCACGCAGACAGCGGCGAAGGCGGCCGTCCGCGCGAGCCTGAGGGGGAGTCGCGCACGCATGGGTGTGCTCATGCTCTCACGGGGCAGGCCGTTTGGAGACCCCGACATTCAAGGCGACGCAATGGCTGGGCCGAATGCGCCTTTTGTCGCTAGGGTCGTGCCGAGCACGTTGATACAGAGGTGAGAACGTTGCGGCACTTGGCGGGATTGCTCATCGGACTTGTCGTGACGGCGGCCATCCTGGGCGGCGGAGGATGGGCTGTCCAGCAGGCAGTCGGCGGTGCGGCGGCGACCCCGCCGGACGACCAGCGGATGTGGATCGCCCTGGGGGCGATGGCGGCCGTCGGACTGGTCTTCGGGCTCGTGGTGGCGGGCCGGGTCTCGCCGGTGGCGACGTTCCTGCCGTCCATGGTGCTGCTGGCCTGGACGGTCGTGTACGCGCTCGACGTCAACAGGGCGCTGTCCCTCATCCCGACCGAGGCCTCCGTCAACCAGATCATCCGGGACGCCGGCTTCGGCGTCCGGACGATGCTGACGACGGGGGTGTTCGCCCTGCTCGGCGTGGCGCTGTTCGTTCCCGTCCTGATGCCCTCGCGCTGGGCGCGCCGGGACGACGACCTGGACGAGGACTACGAGTCCACGCCGGAGGGCAGCTACTACTGAGTCGTCCGGCCGCCTACGACGTGGTCCCTGTGTAGAGGTGGGTCACCACGTCCTCAAGGCTGGACCGGCCCGGCGCCGTGGCCATCAGGTCGTCGAGGGTGCCGTCGAACCCCAGCCGCCCGTGGTCGATCACCATGACCCGGCGGCACAGGCGTTCGATGTCGCCGAGGTCGTGCGTGGTCAGCAGCACGGTCGTGCCCTGCTCGGTGTTCACCCGCCGCAGGAAGGCCCGGATGCCGGCCTTGCTGACCACGTCCAGCCCGATCGTCGGCTCGTCGAGCACCAGCACCTCGGGCGCGTGCAGCAGCGCCGCGGCGAGGTCGCCGCGCATGCGCTGGCCCAGGCTGAGCTGCCGCACGGGCGTGCGCAGGAACCCGCCCAGGTCGAGCGTCTCGGCCAACTCGTCGAGCCGGGTCCGGAAGCTCGCCCGGTCCACCCGGTAGAGATGCCTGATGAGCTGGAAGCTGTCGGTCAGCGGCAGATCCCACCACAGCGTCGTGCGCTGCCCGAACACCACCCCGATGCGCCGCGCGAGCGCCGTGCGCCGGCGCGAGGGATCCAGCCCGGCCACCCGCACCTTGCCGGAGGTGGGCGTGAGGATGCCGCACAACATCTTGATCGTGGTGGACTTGCCCGCGCCGTTGGGTCCGAGGTAGCCGACGAACTCTCCCGCCGACACCGTGAACGACAGGTCCTGTACGGCGTGGACGACGTTCCGCTTCACCTTGAACGAACGTCCCACCCGATCGAGCTCGATCATCGTCAACTCCCCGTGGATCGGTAGTGCCTGATGCCCTGCCGCCAGGCCAGCGCGGCCAGCAGGGCGAGGACCAGCGCGGCGGCCGGTCCGAGGAAGCGCATGAACTCCGGAGTGCCGAACGGGTCGTCCCGGCTCAGCGCGTACAGGCCGGGCTGCCAGTTGATGAAGGCCAGCGGGAGCACGTACGTCACGCCCTTGACCAGGTCGCGGGCGTAGATGCTGAACGGGTACTGGCTGAGCTGCTGGGTGCCGTAGGTGAAGGCGTTGGCCACCTCGGGCGCGTCGGTCAGCACGAACTGCATCGCACCGCCGAACGTCCAGAGCGCCGCGAAGATGACCACCCCGGTGACCACCATGACGGGGATCATCCAGGCCCGCCGCCAGTCGAGGTCGAGCGCGGCGATGGCGTACCCGAGCACGAGGGCCGACTGGATGATCCGCCCGACCCGGTTGGCGTTGAAGCGGTCGGCGGTGAGCTGGATCCAGGCGCCGACGGGCCTGATCAGGAAGGTGTCCAGGGTGCCCGCCTTGATGTGCTGGCTGATCCGGTCGATGTTGCTGACGAACGTGTCGCAGATGGTGAAGGACAGGCTGGCGGCGCCGTACAGGAACAGCACCTCCTCGCGGGAGAACCCGGCCAGGGTGGTGGTGTTGGCGAAGACGATCAGGATCACCGCGACGTCGATCCCGGCCGTGACGAAGCCCAGCAGGGTCATCAGCGCGAACGAGGCCGGGTACGCGGCGGCGGCCCTGGT
Organism: Nonomuraea sp. B12E4; assembly: GCF_039871825.1. Classification (NCBI taxonomy): domain Bacteria; kingdom Bacillati; phylum Actinomycetota; class Actinomycetes; order Streptosporangiales; family Streptosporangiaceae; genus Nonomuraea; species Nonomuraea sp. B12E4. The sequence goes on from NZ_JBDPME010000001.1 coordinate 740,066, forward strand.
CCAGGTCCACAGCAGCAGGAAATACGTCCTAACCACCCTGGATCACCACCTTGTGGCGGATCGCCCGGGTACCGAGCGTGCCGAGCCCGAGCAGGACCACGGCCCAGAACGCCTGGAAGGCGAGCGTGTCCAGGACCGGGGCCTTGCCGAGGTAGAGGTCGGTGGGCAACTGGACCATGGCCGCCCACGGCAGCGCCTTGGCCAGGTCGCCGAGCCAGCCGGGGAAGATGTGCAGGGGCAGCATCATGCCGCTGAAGAACGTGGTCAGGACCATCGACAGCACGGCCACGCCGCGGTCGTCGAGGAGCCAGCAGACCGACAGCGCCACCAGGTAGCGCCAGCCGAAGCTGATCACCAGGGCGATGGCGAAGCCGGCCAGGAAGGTCAGCCACCGGCCGGGGCCGGTGGGGAAGACGATGCCGAACAGGGCCGCGCCGATCAGCATCGGCGGGATGCCCCGCACCAGGAACAGGTAGGCGCCCCTGCCCAGGTCCTCGGCCAGCGTCCACAGTTGCAGGGAGGCCGGGCGGACCAGGTCGAGCGCGATGTCGCCGCTGCGGATGCGCTCGGGGATGCCGAGCCCGCCGCCGAAGAGCTGCATCGGCCCGATGAAGGCCTGGGTGATGAAACAGAAGGTGACGGCGTCGGCCACGTCGTATCCGGCCAGCCCGGGGCGGGCCTGCCACAACGCGATGAGGATGTAGGCGCGCAAAATGCCGAAGACGCTGTTGGTGAACGCGCCGGCCAGGGCGGCGCCGACGTAGGTGGCGTGCTTGCGGAATCCGTACCGGACGAGCAGGGCATAGAGGGGTATGGTTTTGCACCTCCAGGGTGTGAGGACACGGTGACAGGCCGTGTCCGTGCCCGCGCACGGGTGCCGTTGGGAAAGCATGGAATTATGCATCGCCGGGTCGGGCGCTCGCAACGCGTTTAAATGTGGGCAAAACCGGCGGGAAGTGGCCCTGCGGCGGTTCCGCGGCCGGCGGTCGTCTTCCGTGGCCCGGCTTGGCGCCGGGTTTGCCGAGGTTCGCGGATCATCGGGCCGGTCGCGTGAAACATTGGCGAAATATCCCTGTAAAAGATGAGACTCTTACCGGCCGGTAGGGCGGGGTCGCGCGGGAAGAATCCCTTTGGAGGGCCGATATGCGGATTAATCGGGACCTGGTGCCTGACTACCCCTTGAGCTGGCAGGCCCGCGCACTCACCGGTGTCATGTACGGCACGCTGAAGCCTTTCTCCAGCTTGCTGATGCGGCATCCGCTCGCGCTCTTCTGCGCCAACCGGCTCGGCGACCTCGCACGGCTGGTCCAGATGCCTCAGCCGCCGCACGTCCTGGTCGCGCCCGAGGAGTTCTCCTCATGCGGAGGGGAGTGGATCCGGGGTGGTCCGGGGCTGGACGAGCGGAAGGCGGTCCTCTACTTCCACGGTGGGGGATATTTCTCCTGCTCGCCGCGTACGCACCGGTCCATCACGTGGCGGCTGTCGGTGGCGGCCCGGCGGCCCGTGCTGGCGCTCGACTATCGCCAGGGGCCCGTGTTCAAGCTGGCCGACTCCCTGGCGGACGCGCAGGACGCCTACGACTGCCTGCTGCGGCGCGGGCACGCGCCCGGGGACGTCATCTTCGCGGGGGACTCGGCCGGCGGCCACCTGACCCTGGTCACCCTGCTGGCGCTGCGTGACGCGGGGCTGCCGCTGCCGGGGGCGGCGATCTGCCTGTCGCCGTGGGCCGACCTGACCGACTTCCCGCGCCGCGCCAACCGGTGGCAGGACCCCATGCTCTCCGCCGGGCGGGTGCGCTGGCTGGCGCGCCGGTGGACCTCTGGGCTGGACCCGCGGGATCCGCTCGTCTCGCCGGTGCTCGGGGACTTCACCGGGCTGCCGCCGCTGATGATCGTGACCGGCTCCACCGAGGTGCTGCGGGACGAGGCCAGGCGGGTGGCCGAGCGGGCGCGCCATGCCGGGGTGCCGGTCCGCTACGAGGAGTGGCCGCGGATGCCGCACGTCTTCCCGATCCTGGCGGACGTGCTGCCCGAGGCGCAGCTGGCGTTCCGGCACATGAAGCAGTTCGTCGGCGCGGTGGCCGGCAGGCACGCGTCCGCGAGGGATCCGGCCGCGGCGTGACGTGCGTCACAGCAGTCGCCTCGCGATTGGGCGTACGCTGGCGAGGTCCGGAAGTATAAGGTTAGGTATACCTAACTTGGCGGCAGGGGGCGGTTTGATGGCCGAAAAGCCGGTGAACGAGCATCGGGGTGTCGTGCTGCGGTCGGAGTGGATCTCCCGGAACATGGTCCGCCTCGTGATAGGCGGCGACGGCCTGGCCGGCTTCGCCACCGGCGGCATGAGCGACCACTACGTCAAGCTCGTCTTCCCCTGCGAAGGCGTCGACTACCCCGAGCCGTTCAACGTGCGGACCTGCCGCGAGACCATGCCCCGCGAGCTGTGGCCACGGTTGCGGACCTACACCGTGCGCGCGTGGGATCCCGACACCCGCGAGCTGACCCTCGACTTCGTGGTCCACGGCGACAGCGGCCTGGCCGGGCCGTGGGCCGCCCGCGCCGAGCCCGGTGACGAGGTGCTCATGCTGGGCCCCGGCGGCAACTACGCGCCCGACCCCGAGGCGGGCTGGCACCTGCTGGTGGGCGACGAGAGCGCGCTGCCTGCCATCGCGGCCTCCCTGGAGGCGCTCGGCGCGGGGGCGCTGGCCCACGTCCTGCTGGAGGTGGACGGGCCGGAGGACGAGCAGAAGCTCGTTACGGCCTGCGACGCGCGGATCACCTGGATCCACCGGCGCGACCGCCCGGTGGGCGAGGCACTCGTACGGGCGGTGCGGGAGCTGGAGTTCCCGGAGGGTGACGTGCACGCGTTCGTGCACGGGGAGGCGGGCTTCGTGAAGGAGCTTCGCCGCTACCTGCGCCTGGAGCGGGGGATCGGGATGGACCGGCTGTCCATCTCCGGATATTGGCGGACCGGGGTGGATGACGAGGGATGGCGTGCGGTCAAGCCCGACTGGAACCGCCGCGTCGAGGCCGAGGAGCAGGCGGCCCTCGCCTCCTGACCGCCCTCACGCGGCACGCCGGCCGCATCAGACCGTCTGACCCCGGCACCCTTTCTGCACGGCGGCGGTCGTGGAGGACGGCACCGACGGGGATCGCCCCCACCTGGTCACCGAGTACATCCCCGGCCCGGCGCGGCACTGAGAAGAGGGCCGCGCCGGAGCTGGGGGAGACTGGCGCGGCCGTTCGCCGGGGAACCTTCGCATGCCCTTGCCGCTTGGCGGGCGACGGCACAACGGAGCCCGGCAGGCGACGCCGCAAAGGAGTGCCGGCGAGATCAGGGGGTCAGCTCCTGAACTGCTCCTCCTCCGTCGAGCCCTTGTAGGCGGTGGTCGAGGAGTCCGGCGCCACGGCCGTGCTGACCAGGTCGAAGTAGCCGGTGCCGACCTCGCGCTGGTGCCGGGTGGCGGTGTAACCGCGCGCCTCGGCGGCGAACTCGGCCTCCTGGAGCTCGACGTAGGCCGGCATGCCGTCGGTGGCGTACCCGCTGGCCAGATCGAACATCGAGTGGTTCAGCGAGTGGAACCCGGCCAGGGTGATGAACTGGAACTTGTACCCCATGTGCCCCAGCTCCCGCTGGAACTTGGCGATCGTGGAGTCGTCCAGGTGCTGCTTCCAGTTGAACGACGGCGAGCAGTTGTAGGCCAGCATCTGCTCCGGGTACTCGGCCTTGATCGCCTCGGCGAACTCGCGGGCCACGTCCAGGTCGGGCGTGCTCGTCTCCATCCAGAGCAGATCGGAGTAGGGCGCGTACGCCAGCCCGCGGGCCACGCACGCCGCCAGGCCGTTCCTGACCCGGTAGAAGCCCTCCGCGCTGCGCTCGCCGGTGATGAACTCCTGGTCGCGCGGGTCCACGTCACTGGTCAGCAGCGTCGCGGCCTGGGCGTCGGTCCGCGCGATGATCAGGGTGGGGACTCCGGCGACGTCCGCGGCGAGGCGGGCGGCGTTCAGGGTCTTGACGTGCTGGCCGGTCGGGATCAGCACCTTGCCGCCCAGGTGGCCGCACTTCTTCTCGGAGGCGAGCTGGTCCTCCCAGTGCACGCCCGCGGCGCCGGCCGCGATCATGGCCTTCATCAGCTCGAACGCGTTGAGCACGCCGCCGAACCCGGCCTCCGCGTCGGCCACGATCGGCGCCAGCCAGTGCGGCGCGCCGGTGGCCTCCTCCGACCAGGTGATCTGGTCGGCGCGCAGCAGCGCGTTGTTGATCCGGCGCACGACGGCCGGCACGGAGTCGGCCGGGTAAAGGCTCTGGTCCGGGTACGTCTGCCCGCTCAGGTTGGCGTCGGCGGCCACCTGCCAGCCGGACAGGTAGATCGCCTTCAGCCCGGCCCGCACCTGCTGGACCGCCTGGTTGCCGGTCAGCGCGCCGAGGGCGCCGACGTAGTCCTCGGTGTGCAGCAGGGCCCAGAGCCGCTCGGCGCCGAGCCGGGCCAGCGTGTGCTCCTCCTGGACGCTGCCGCGCAGTCTGACCACGTCTTCCGCGTCGTACGTGCGCTCGATCCCCTCCCAGCGGGGGTCGTCGTCCCACTCTTCGCGCAGCTGCTCCGCAGCTCCCTTGAGGCGATCGTTCATCGGTTCACTCCTTGGGTCGTCCCCTGGGGCTCACGCCGAGTCTCTGCCCGAGGGAGGGCCGCCAATAGGCAGAATCGAAGAGAAGAAACATGAAATTTCCCTTTTTGGTCATTGTGGATGGGGATTCATGGGCGAACAAATCGTGATTTTTCCCGTTGGCCTAGACCAATCGCGTCGAGAGAAGGCGGGCGCGGCGTTCCAGGGCCGGGTGCCGGAGAATGCGCTGGTGAGGCTAGAAAATGGGCGGATTTTCTGTCTATGATTCGGCCATGGCGTCCTTGCTAGGCGAAGAACCGCTGTCTTTGACGCAAGAGCTGGATCTGATCGCGTTTGGGCAGCGCCTTCGTCACCTGCGCAAACAGCGCGGCCTCACCCTGTCCGACCTGGGATCGCGTGTCAGCAGGGCGCCCAGCCAGCTGTCCCTGCTCGAGAACGGCAAGCGCGAGCCCAAGCTCTCCCTGCTGAAGTCGCTGGCGACCGCCCTCAACGTGCCCATCGAGGAGCTGCTGCGCCGCCAGCCGCCCAACCGCCGCGCCCAGCTCGAGATCGCGCTGGAGGAGGCGCAGCGCGACCCCATCTACGCCGGCCTCGGCCTGCCGCGGCTCAAGGTCTCCGCCCGGGTGCCCAACGACGTGCTCGAACACCTGCTCGGCCTGTACGGTGAGCTGCGCTCCCGCCAGGCCCGCGGCACCGCCACGCCGGAGGAGGCCAGGGTCGCCAACGCCGAGCTCCGCCGCAGGCAGCGGGAGCAGGGCAACTATTTCCCCGAGATCGAGAAGGCCGCCGCCGGCGCCCTGGAGGCGGTCGGATACCGCACGGGCGCCCTGTCGCAGAGCATGATCCAGAGCCTGGTCACGCACTTCGGCTACACCGTGCACACCGCCCAGGATCTGCCCCGATCCGTACGTTCCATCACTGACCTCCGCAACCGCCGCATCTACGTCAAGCACGAGCAGCTCGGCATGCACACCCCGCGCACGATCCTGCTGCAGACCCTCGGGCACCTCGCGCTCGGCCACGACAAGCCCCGCGACTTCGCCGACTTCCTGCGCCAGCGCACCGAGGCGAACTACTTCGCCGCCGCCGTGCTCGTCCCCGAGAAGGCCGCCACGCTCTACCTCCAGGAGGCCAAGTCCGACCGGGCGCTGTCGGTGGAGGACCTGCGGGACGTGTTCGCGGTGTCGTACGAGATGGCCGCGCACCGCTTCACCAACCTGGCCACCCACCACCTGGGTCTCGTCTGCCACTTCGTGCGCAACGACGCCGGCGGCACCATCTACAAGGCGTACGAGAACGACGGCATCGTCTTCCCGGCCGACGAGCAGGGGGCCATCGAGGGGCAACGGATGTGCCTGCAGTGGTCGGGGAGGCAGGTGTTCGCCTCGCCGGATCGCTTCTCGGTCTTCTACCAGTATTCGGATTCGCCGACGGGCACCTATTTCTGCGTGGCTCACGTCGATCCCTCGCGGGAGAGGGATTTCGCGATCACCCTCGGGGTACCTTACAAGGAATCGCGATGGTTCCGCGGGCGCGAGACGACCAACCGTACCAAATCCAACTGCCCGAGCGGAGACTGCTGCCGCCGCCCGCCCGCCGAACTGGCCGAGCGCTGGGAGGGATACGCCTGGCCGTCCGCCCGTGCCAACTCCCACGTCTTGGCCGCGCTACCGCCGGGGTCGTTCCCGGGGGTGGACGAAGCGGATGTCTACACGTTCCTGGAGCGACACGCCACCACTACCTAACCTGAAATGTGGGGATTCGGGGGGAGGGGTTGCCATGCTGCCTGAAGTGTGTGGATGGTTGCGGCGCCGTACTTCGTCCGCCGCGGACTGGCCGATCCGCGAGCTGATGGCCGCCAAGGGGCGGACCACGGTGAGCGTGGTGCTCCCCGCGCGTGACGAGCGGGACACCGTGGGGGAGATCGTCGGGGTCATCCGGCGGGAGCTGAGCGGGCTCGTGGACGAGATCGTGGTCATCGACTCGCGTTCCGCCGACGACACCGCGCTGGTGGCCGCGCGGGCAGGGGCCGCGGTGCACGCGCAGGACGCGATCCTGCCGCAGCTCAAGCCGCTCGACGGCAAGGGGGAGGCGCTGTGGAAGTCGCTGGCCGTCACCTCGGGTGACGTGCTGGTGTTCGCCGACGCCGATATCCGGAAATTTCGTTCTTCGCTGATCTTTGGGCTGCTTGGGCCGCTCCTCGCGGACCCTTCGGTCGTGTACGCCAAGGGGTGCTACGACCGCCCGCTGAACGGCGCTCCGACCGGCGGCGGCCGGGTGACCGAGCTGGTGGCCCGCCCGCTGATCAACCTGCACTGGCCGCTGCTGGCGGGCTTCGTGCAGCCGCTGGCCGGCGAGTACGCCGGCCGCCGCTCGGCCCTGGAACGGGTGCCGTTCCTGACCGGGTACGGCGTGGAGCTCGGCCTGCTGATCGACCTGCTCGAACTCGCCGGGCTGGACGCGTTCGCGCAGGTGGACCTGGGCACGCGCGAGCACGCGCCGCAGTCGACGGAGGCGCTCGGCGGGATGGCGTCGCAGATCATGCTGGCCGCGTGGTCGCGCCTGGAACGCCAGGGCAAGATCGAGTCGCGGCACGTGCCGTCGCCCCGGCTGGCGCAGTTCAGGAAAAGATGGGACGGGCACCAGGTGACGGTCCGGGACATCGGCATCGGGGAACGCCCTCCCATGATCACCATAGCCGCCTAGCCCCCGGCCGTCCGCCGATCGTGTTCGCCCGGCGTTCCCTGGCGTGTTCGCCCGGCGGCCGCAAGATCGGCGAGAACCAGGCGATCGCCTTCCTGCCGGCCGAAATGGCCACCCGCGTCGACATGGCCCGCCTCCTGACCTGGCGAGCCGCCTGGATGGCCCGCGACGGCCGCCCGTTCGAGCAGGCGGAGGGATCGATGTCCAAGCTGGTGGCGGGCGAGACGGCGGTGTGGGTGACGGAGCAGGCGATCCAGGTACTGGGGGGAGCCGGCTACACGCGAGAGCACCCGGTGGAGCGCTTCCACCGCGACGCCAAGATCTGCACCATATTTGAGGGAACGTCGGAGATCCAGCGGCTGATCATCGGCCGGCCTCGCCTCGTTACGCTGAGCCTTTCGTCAGCAGCCCCGGCCAGCGGCGGCCCGTCATCTCGGCGGGATTGTCGGTGGCAAAGGCTACGGTGGCGGAACAGGAGGCGATCAACTGTGCAACTCACCGCCCGACAGGCGCTCGGCATGCGGATGTCCAGCCTGCTGCTACGCCCGTCGCCCGGCGGCCGGGCGGAGGTCGAGCGGGCATTCGAGAAATATGCGCGGTTCGTGGAACGCACCCCGGAGGTCCGCTGGTCGTGACCCGTCGCGGGTTCGGGCAAGCCCGCCGACAAGAGCAGGGCCGTCCCCCCTCGGAACGGCCCTGCTGGTCTGGTCGGTGTTCAGCGGACGGCGCAGCCGACCGAGACGGGGACCCGGGCCGAGTAGCGGCCCGACCGCGTGTCGTAGGCGTAGGCGTTCGCCTTGCCGGAGCAGAGGGATTTGCCGGTGCGGTGGCCGAAGCTGCCGCCCGGGTGTCCGCCGTTGGACTTGGCGGTACCGTCGCCGTTGTCCTTCGGGGCCCACCGTGTACTTCGTGATCCACAGCTTGGCCAGCACCTTGCGTCCTGAACTGGCGTTGTTGTCCGCCTTGGCCTCGGCGCGCTGCTTGACCGTTTGTCCGCGCGCACCTGGGTGCGGGTCGCGGGCGTGGCGCAGACCAGGTCGGAGGCGCGGACCTCACGCCGGACGTAGCCCTGACGGCAGGTCTCGGGGCCGATCGCTCAGATGGCTGCGAGAGATCCCGATCCCTTCGAGCCGGGACCCAACGATCAATGCGATCCTGGACGCGGCCGATGAGATCGGCACGCCCGAGGCACAACAGGCAGCCGACGAGATGACCAACACGCTCGACGAGATTCCCGAGGAACCATGAGCGGGCCTCTCGTTCGAGCCGATTGCAGCCCGCGATGAGGGCCGCCGAGGCTGGACGGGGCGCGCCATGTCGAGGTGGCGGCCCCGTGCCGGTGTGATCGTCATGAGGACGACCACACCGGGGGTCAGGAAATCGGCCGCCCCACCGGATCCGCGCCCGGGTCACGATAGGAGTCGGCGTCGGCCGCGTCCAGGAGGCGGCCCGCGAGCGCGGTGAGGCTGAGCCCTTTCAGATCGGGGACCAGGACGCCCGCGATCGTGTCGACGTGCCGGCGCCACGTGTCGGGCACGGCGGCAGCTCCGGACGCCGCGCCGCACAGCGCGCCCACCATGGCGGGCATGCTGTCGGACTGCCGGGAGACCAGCGCGGCCGAGCCGAGGGCCGTGGCCAGGTCGCCGTCGGCCAGTTCGGCCAGGACGAAGGCCGTGGGCAGCGTCTCGGCGGCCACTCCCCCGTGGCTGTACGTGGCCGGGCTGAGCTGCTCGACCAGGCCGGGGACGGCGTCGAAGCACGAGAGCGCCGACTCGCGGACGCGGTCCGCCTTGGCGAGGTTGCGGGCGGTCCAGCTCTCCTCGGGGATCGCGCCGGCCGCCGCGCGCAGCGCGTCGCCGAGGCCGGCGCCGCCGACCAGCGACGCGATGGCCACAGCCATGGCCTGAGCGGCCCAGACCCCGTCCTCGGCGTGGGTGATCTCGGCGTAGCGCCGCGCGACCTCGGCGGCGCCGGCCGGGTCACCGGCGTAGTAGAGGCCGATCGACACGGCGGCGGGTACGGCGCTGTCGGAGTAGTGGACGGGATTGTCGTTGCCGGTGGCGGGCGGCGTGAGACCTCTGGCGCTGTTGATGATCGCGGAGCGTTCGGCCACCCCGGTCCAGACGTCGCCCGACATGCGCCTGCGCCATCCGGCGAAGAGCGCGGCCGGATCGTGGCGCGGCTGCTCGAGGAGCACGAGCGCGGCCACGGCCGCGGTCTCGGCATCGTCCGTGGGAGACAGGGGCATGTCGTCACCGATGCCGAGCGTGAACGGCAGCAATGGGCGCGAGACCCGCTGTTCGTCCAGCGCGGCCGACAGCCTCCACCCTGCGGCACGGGCCCACTCCGATCTGGCTCTGCGGTGGAACTGGGCGGGGAGTCCCGCGGCGTCGCCCGCGGCCAGCCCGAGCAGGGCGCCGGCCGCACGCTCGTGCCGCGCGTCCCGGGCGTGGCCGGTACGTCCAAGTTCGTCAGAGCCCATTGACGGTCGCCTCTCCGGGGGCAGAAGTCCGCCGGCCGGCGTCGTGCAGCCGGTCGGCCAGTTCGACGAGGTCCGTGCCCGCGGTGGCGGTGATGCACCGCCCGCTCACGCGGGTCACCTGGGCCCGCCACCGTTCTGGGATGGCCGGGGCGCCGTTCAGAGCGCCCGCCATGGCGCCGGCGATGGCGGCGATGGTGTCGGAGTCGCGGCCGATGTTGACCCCCGCCAGTACCACCCGGGTGAAGTCGCCCTGGTGGGCGGCGAACAGGCCGAAGGCCAGCGCGACCGCCTCGGGGGCGGCGTCGGCCCAGGGGTAGTGGAACAGCGGGATCTGCGCGTACAGCGCTTCCTCCGCCGCGGCGGGCGAGTTCGCCGCCGCGGTCACGTCGAGGGCCCGGCCCACCAGCCGCGCCGACCACGAGTCGGGCGGCAGCGCGCGCACGCCCGCGTCGATCGCGTCGCGGTGGTCGCCCGCGGTGATGGCGGCGGCGACGGCGGCGGCGACCGCCTGGGCGCAGAAGACGCCGTCGCGGGCGTGGCTGACCGACGCGTCGACAGCCGCGATCCTGGCGGCCTCGTCGGGGTCGCCCATGCAGAGGATGCCGACCGGGGCGACCCGCATCGCGGCGCCGTCGCTCCACATCTCGTAGCTGTCGCTCCCGCTCTGCGGCGGGCGCAGCCCCGAACGCAGGTTGGCGATGGCGACCATCTCGCTGAAGCCCGCGCCGTGGAAGCCGCCCTGCTGCGCCGCGACCGTGTCCAGCCAGACCCCGGCCACGTCATCTGGGGTGATGCCTCTGCCGTGGGCGAGCAGGCCCCGGGCGCAGAGGACCGCGTACTCGGTGTCGTCGGTGCCGGCTGCGTCCTCGGTGAGGAAATCGGTGACCCTGCCGTAGCGCGCTCGGATCTCGGCGGGTGTCATGCCTTCGGTGGGCGCGCCGAGGGCATCGCCGACCGCGAGGCCGAGGAGCGCGCCTCGGCACCGGTCCAAGGGGGTCACTCACGCTCCAAAAGTCGCATCGTTTTGCATTATGCTCCACACGCTAGCAGCGGCACGCTGGCTCCCAAACAGGGATCTTCCTGCGACAACCCCGGAAACCGGATCGTTACACCGGCCCCTTGACCGGAGAACGCAGCGCACCGCATGCTACGACACAAAACGTTTTGTATTCGGGGGGTGGGATGAGGGAATCAGGCGGGCGCCCTGACATCGCGGCCGTCGCCGCGGCCGCCGGGGTCAGCGTCACGACCGTGTCCCACGTGCTGAGCGGGCGCCGACCGGTCAGCGCCCGCACCAGGGCCAAGGTGGAGGCGGTCATCGAGGAGCTCGGCTACCGGCCGAACCCGTCGGCCCGCAGCCTGCGCACGCACCGCAGCGAGTCGATCGCGCTGATCGTCCCCGACCTGACCAACCCGTTCTACCCGCTGGTCGCCGCGGGGCTGCAGGACGTGCTGATGTCGAGCGGCTACCTGCTGTCCGTCACCGACGCGGCGCTCCCCAGCCGGGGCCTGCCCGAGGTCGTACGGCACGTGCTGGCCCGCAGGGTCGACGGCATCGTGCTGGCCTCGTACGGCGCCACCGACAGCGACATCGACACGATCGGGGAGTCGGGCACCAAGCTCGTACGGCTGGGCGGCCGGTTCCGCGCCGAGTTCGGCGACATCGTCAGGGCCGACGACACCAGCGGCGTGCACGACGTGGTCAGCCACCTCATCGACCGGGGATACCAGCGCATCGCGTTCCTCAACGGCGAGCCCCACGCCCACCCGAGCCAGATCAGGCTCGAGGGTTACGAGCGGGCGCTACGCGAGGCCGGCCGGCCGATCCTGCCCGGCCTGATCCACTCGGGCACGTTCACCCGGGCGGGCGGCGCGGAAGGAGCCAGAGCCCTGCTCTCCCGCTCGCCCCGCCCCGACGCCCTGGTCTGCGGCAACGACCTGATCGCCGTCGGAGCGCTCGACGTGACCAGGCAGCTCGGTCTGTCCGTCCCCGGTGACGTGGCCATCACCGGCTATGACGACATCGAGGCCGCCTCTCTCATCACCCCCGCACTGACCACAGTGCTCAACCCGGCCCGCGAGATCGGCAGGACCTGTGGACGTCTTCTGCTCGACCGGCTGGCCGGCGAGTACGACGACACGGCACGCGAGATCGTCCTCGCTCACCGGCTCATCGTCCGCGACTCGTCCTAGCCGTTCGTAAGGAGATCCTCATGTCCGTCAATCTCGCCCGCCGTGACTTTCTCAAGCTGAGCGGCGCCACGGTGGCCGCCGGTTGGGTGCTCGCCGCGTGCGGCAGCTCGTCTTCCTCCAGCGCCAAGGACGTCGTCTACTGGGCCGCCTTCGCCACGCCCGACGGCGAGAAGTACTTCCGCCAGCACCTCGTCGACGCCTTCAACAAGAGCGCCAAGGACGTCCGCGTCAAGATGGACGTCAAGCAGCTCACGACGCTGGCCAACCTGACCAACACCGCGATGGCGGCGGGCAAGGGCCCGGACGTCGTCTACGCCGACGGCCCCTCGGCAGCTCTCTCCTTCGCCAAGAGCTCCAAGACGGTGGCGCTCGACGAATACGCCGAGAAGTACGGCTGGCAGGACAAACTGCTGCCCTGGGCCTACGAAGCCAGCAAGATCGACGGCAAGCTCCACTCCGTGCCCGCCGGCTACGGCTCGATGGTGCTCTACTACAACCCCGACACCTTCGCCCAGCACGGCTGGAAGGTGCCGACCACCCTGGCCGAATTCGAGACCGTGTGCACCGCCGCCAAGAGCGCGGGCCTGATCCCCGTGGGTGCGGGCAACAGCGGCTACCAGGCGCAGAGCGAGTGGTACCTGACCTGCGTGCTCAACGCCGCCGTCGGCCCGAAGGCCCTTTACGAGGCCCTCACCGGGGCACGGAGGTGGGACGACAAGGTCTTCGTCGACGCCATCACCCTGTTCAAGGCGCAGATCGACAAGGGCTGGTGGGGCGGCGGCGCCGACCGCTACTTCACCAACACCGACACCGACATGTTCACCGGTCTGGCCAACGGCAAGGTCGCGATGTACATGACGGGGACGTGGAGCTTCGACTCGGCCGGCACGTTCTTCACCGGCGGCAAGAAGTGGGACTGGGCGCCGCTGCCCTCACTCGCTGACGGCGTGCCGCCGGGGGTCTTCCCGCTGGCGATCGGCACCACGCTGTCGATCAACGCGCGTTCGGAGAACCCGGCGGGAGCTGCCGAGTTCATCGACTACCTCATCGCCGATCCCCAGCGCATGCTCGGCTTCCTCGCCGCGACCGGCACCAACCCCCCGCCGCTCAAGGTCTCCGCCGACGCCTACCCGGCCGGCATGGACGAGCGGGTCGCGCGGCTGTACAAGGCCATCCCGGACACGACGAACCTGGGCTACGCGAGCTGGAGCTTCGTCCCCCCGAAGACGGACACCTATCTCTACACCGAGTTCGACAAGGTCGTCACGGGTGCGATGTCACCGGCCGACTTCTGTGCCGGACTGCAGCAGAACTTCGCCGCCGAGCTCGCGGCGGGCGCCGTGGCCAAGCCGTTCGCCCCCGAATCGTGAGCGGATCCCGTGCCCGCGCCCGGCTGACGGCCTGGCTGTTCATCGCTCCTCTGCTGCTCGTGAACCTGCTCGTGGTCGCCGGCCCCGGCCTGATGTCGGTCTATTACTCCTTCACCGACTGGGACGGCCTCGACGAGGCGCACTTCGTCGGGCTCGCCAACTACCTGGCGCTGTTCGGCAGCCCCGACTTCCGCCAGGCCCTGGTGCACAACCTGCTCTGGACGGCCTTCTTCCTCGTCGTGCCGATGTCGATGGGGCTGCTCGGCGCCTTCCTGCTGTCCAGGATCCGGCGCGGCCAGATGCTGTTCCGGCTGCTCTTCTTCATCCCGTACGTGATCGCGACCGTCGTGTCGGCCGTGATCTGGCGGCAGATCCTCAGCCCGACCAGCGGCATCGCGCCCGCCCTGGCCGGCCTCGGCCTCCCGTGGCTCCAGGACGTGAACTTCCTCGGTGACGGCCGGCTCGCCCTCGGCACGGTGGCCTTCATCAACAACTGGCAGTGGTGGGGCTTCCTCGTCGTGATCTTCCTGGCGGCCATGCAGTCGGTCGAGCCGTCGCTCTACGAGGCCGCCCGGATGGACGGAGCGGGCAGCTGGCGGGAGTTCTGGAACATCACCCTGCCGTCGATCCGCCCGACCTTCATGTTCCTCTCGCTGATGACCGTCATCTGGTCGTTCCTGGTCTTCGACTACATCTACATCCTGACCCAGGGGGGTCCCGCCGGCGCGACCGACGTGCTCAGCACCGTGATGTACCGCGCCGCGTTCAGCGAACAGCAGGCCGGCTACGCCTCGGCGATCGGGGTCATTCTGGCCCTGATCAGCGCGGTCACCGTCGGTGGCTACCTCTACCTGCGCCGCCGCCTGAGGTGGGAGATATGACCCGGCGCCCGTTCGCCTACCTGATCCTGACCGTCCTGGCCGTCTACGCGCTCGGCCCGATGCTGGTCTTCGTCCTGGCCTCGCTGAAGACTCCGAGCGAGATCAGCGAGAATCCCTTCGGCCTGCCCGGCGAGTTCCGCTGGCAGAACTTCGTGACGGCCTGGACCGACGCGAACATGGGCACCGGGCTGGTCAACAGCGCGGTCATCGTGGCCGCGACCGCGGCCGGGGTCTGCGTCATCTCGGGCTGCGCGGCCTACGCGCTCACCCGGCTCGACCTGCCCAAACCCGGGCTGTTCATCCTCTACCTGCTGATCGCCAGCTCCCTGCCCATCCAGCTGTTCCTCGTGCCGCTGCTGTCGCTGTGGACGAAGCTCGGGCTGTACGACAGCAGGTTCGGTCTGGTCGTCATCTACTGGGCCATCTACAGTCCGTTCGCCACGCTGCTGATCCGCTCGTTCCTGCTCGCGCTGCCCAAGGAGTACGAAGCCGCGGCGCGTCTCGACGGCGCGGGAGAGCTGCGGCTGTTCACCCGTATCGTCTTCCCGTTGATCTGGCCGGGCGTGCTCACGGCGGGTCTGATCGCGGGGCTGCAGGCGTACAACGAGTTCCTGCTGGCCGTGACGTTCATCCAGGACAGCGACAGCCTGCCGGTCTCGCTGTCGCTCTACTCCTTCCAGCAGGGCTTCTCCCCCAACTGGGCACTCGTCAGCGCGGCCGGTCTGATCATGGTTCTGCCGCCGCTCGTGCTGTTTCTCTCCCTGCAACGCCGCTTCGTGGAGGGTTACACCTCCTCCGGCATGTCAGGCTGAGCGCACCTGGTCGGCTTTTTGTCGTCCGTTTCCGGGGCCGAGCTGCGCTGGATGGTCACCGCGTAGGGCAGGCCGCGCTCTTCCAGGTAGGCGCGGAAGGCACCGTCACGGCCGTAGACCTCATCGGCGGCCACCCACACCCGGCCGGGCGGCAGATCAGGCAGAACGCGGTCGATCATGGCTTGCCCGGCTGCGGTGGCCCAGGCCTCCATCACCCCGATCTGGCAATTGACCACCGCGCCCGCGGTGCCCGTGTGCTGGCGGGCCACCCCGGCCGAGCTGCGGCCCCGCTTTGTGAGCCCGTCGCCATCATGGTGTCAGCGTCCGTCACGACGATCGCCTCACGTGATGCCAAGCCTGGCACCAGCTTCACATCTCCACGCTGGTAATCGGCCTTCAGGGCTTCGAACTGCCGATCCCCTCGCCGGCGACGACGGAGCAGGCGATCTCCGCCAGGCCGGCGCGGCGGCGGGCGGACGGAGCGGGACGCACGGTGTTCCGGGACCGGCCGGGCGAGGTGCGCTTGCGGCCGCTCCTTGGATTCCACTCCTCACCCCTCCGGGTGGCGAGGAAGGGGCGCGCGGCCGGCCGGCTGGTGGATCCGCCGCTCGGGCTCCGGTGTTGAGGGGTTCGGCAGTCTGACCGGCTCGGTCCGCAGTGGGAACGGCTCGCCGTGGTGGGCCACTGTGATCGGCGGGCCCTCAAGGAGCCGGTAGGTCGTCGCGTCCGTGGTCACGCTCACGTGTACGAGACTGCCGCGGTAGCGCAGGCGGAAGGCGAGCCGGGTGAGGCCCGGCGGCAGGAGCGGGGCGAAGCGCATCCGGCCCTCTCCGGCGCGCATCCCGCCGAATCCGGCGACCAGGGAGATCCACACCCCGGCCAGCGAGGCCATGTGGATCCCGTCCACGGTGTTCTGCTCCAGGTCCGCCAGATCCATCATCGCCGCCTCGCCGAGGTAGCGGTATGCGAGCTCGATCTGCCCCACCTCGGCGGCGATCACCGCCTGGGTGCAGGCCGACAACGACGAATCGCGAACCGTCAGCGCCTCGTAGTAGGCGAAGTTGCGGGCTTTCTGCTCGGGCGTGAAAGCGTCGCCGCGCAGGTGCATCGCCAGCACGAGGTCGGCTTGCTTGACCACCTGCCGACGGTAGAGGTCGAAATAGTGGAAATGTCGCAGCAGCGGGTACTGTTCCGGCTGGGTGGCGGCGAAATCCCAGATCTCATGCTGGGTGAAGCCCTCGCTCTGGGGATGCACGCCCAGCCGCTCGTCGTAGGGCACGGCCATCGCGGCCGCAGCCTCGCGCCACCTCGTGGTCTCCTCCGTGGTGACCCCGAGCCGCGCCGCCCGATCGGGATGGCGGTCGGCGACCTCGGCGGCCGCACGCAAGTTCTGCTGGGCCATCAGGTTGGTGTACAGGTTGTTGTCGGCGACGGCGCTGTACTCGTCGGGTCCGGTCACGCCATCGATGCGGTAGCTCCCGTGGGCGTCGTGATGGCCCAGCGCGCGCCACAACCGAGCCGTCTGGAGCAACAGCGGCAGGCCGACGTCGCGCTCGAACGCCGTGTCCTCGGTGGCGTCGACATACTGGGTGACCGCGTAGGCGATGTCGGCGTTGATGTGGAATGCCGCGGTTCCGGCGGGCCAGTAGCCGGAGCCCTCCTCGCCGTTGATCGTCCGCCAGGGGAAGGCGGACCCGGACAGCCCGAGTTGCGTGGCACGTGCCTGCGCCGACGGCAGCGTCGACTTCCGCCACGACAGCGCATCGGCGGCGGCCCGCGGGTAGGTGTGGGTGAGCACCGGCAGCACGAAGATCTCAGAGTCCCAGAAGGCATGTCCGTCATATCCCGAGCCGGTCAGCCCCTTGCCGGGAATGGGGCGGTCCTCCAGGCGGGCGGCCGCCTGCAGCAGGTGGAACATCCCGAACCGGACGGCCTGCTGCACCGCGGGGTCGCCCACGACCTCCACGTCCGCGCCCTGCCAGAACTCGTCGAGGAACCGCCGCTGGTCGGCGCACAGACCCTCCCAGCCGGCCAGCCGGGCGGCCGCCAGCGCCGCGACGACCTGATCGTGCAGGGCGGGCCGGGACCGCCTGGCCGACCACCCGTAGGAGAAGTACTTGACCAGCCGCAGCCGCCGGTCAGGTGAAAGGCGCGTGGCGACGGTCACCCGGCTGACGTCACCGGCGGCCTGCGCTTCGATCCGGGTGCCGTCCGGCCCGTCGATGTCGTGGCACATGGCGGCGGCCACCCGCAGGTCGCTCGCCCGAGTGTGGTGAACCATGATCGCCACACCCTCCCGCGCCGGAACGCTCTCCTCCAGGACCAGCGGCGACTCCAGGGGGGCGGCCACACGCGGGTCGCCGACCACGTACTGCTGGGTTTCGTTGGCGACCAGCTCCGACTGCACGACCACGTGCCGCGGCTCGTCGACGGCTTCGACCTCGTACCGGATCGCGGCCACCGCGCGGTGGGTGAAGGACACCAGCCGCGTGGTCGTCAGCCGCACCCGGCCACCGGTCGGAGAGCTCCAGTCGACCTTTCGGGTGAGGGTCCCGGCCCGCAGGTCGAGGACCCGCTCGTGCTCGTGCAGCGTGCCGTATCGCACGTCGAACGGCTCGTCGTCGACCAGCAGCCGGATCAGCTTGCCGTTGGTGACGTTCACCACCGTCTGCCCCGACTCCGGATACCCGTAGCCCACCTCGCTGTACGGCAGCGGCCTGAGCTCGTAGAACCCGTTGAGGTAGGTGCCCGGCTCCCCGCACGGCTCGCCCTCCTCGAGGGTGCCGCGCAGGCCGATGTGCCCGTTGGACAACGAGAACACCGACTCGGTCTGCGCCAGCACGTCTATGTCCAGTCGGCATTCCCGCAACGACCATGGCTCGACCGCGAACGCCGGATGCGTGATCACCGTGCCACCTCGCCCTCCACATGCCCGTTCATCGCGCCTCCAGCAGCTCGGACAGGTCGGTGACCACGATGTCGGCGCCGTGCTCGCGCAGTGCGTCCGCCTGACCGGCACGATCGACGCCGACGACGAAGGCGAAGCCCCCCGCGCGGCCGGCCGCCACCCCCGCCAGCGCGTCCTCGAACACGGCCGCCTCCGAAGGCTTGAGCCCGAGCGCCTGCGCGCCCGCGAGATACATGTCCGGGGCCGGCTTGCCCTCCAGGTGCCGCTCCTGAGCCGTCACACCGTCGATCCGGGCCTCGAAACACTCGGTGAGCCCGGCGGCTGACAGGACCTTCGCGGTGTTGGCGCTCGATGACACGACGGCCCTGCGCAACCCCGCGTCCCGAATGGCGCGCAGGTACCGGACGGAGCCGGGAAACGTGTCCACGCCGTCCCTGTCGATGATCGCCTGGACGAGGGCGTTCTTCCGGTTGCTCAGCGCGTGCACGGTCAGCGCCTCCCGAGGGTCATCAGGCGACCCCTCGGGCAGGTCGATCCCACGCGACCGCAGGAAGCTCCGCGTCCCGTCCAGCCGCTCCTTCCCGTCGACGTAGCGGTCGTAGTCGGCGGCCGCGTCGAACGGCACGAACGGGCTCCCCGTCCGGGCGGCCCGCCCCCGCAGGAACTCGTCGAACATCGACTTCCACGCCCTGGCGTGCACCGTCGCGGTGCGCGTGAGGACGCCGTCCATGTCGAACAGGCACCCGCGGACCCGGCCAGGCAGGCCGAGCGCCGATGTACCCACGCGCGCGCTCACTCCGGCCTCTCCGCGTGCCCGCCGAACTCTCCGCGTATCGCGGACAGGGCCGCCCCCTCGATGACCGTGCAGCCGTCGAGCAGGCCGTCCCGGCTGAGCCCGCACGCGAGGTCCGCGCCCATCCGCCCGAGCCCGATCAAGCCGACCGGCATGGGTCTGTCGGTTGCCATGGATCACCCCCGGTTCGTCCATCACCGATGCCGGCGTTGACGATGTTCCTGATCGGTGGACCACCCCGGGAACCTTGACGGCCCCCGGTCTCCCTGGGCCGCTTCCGTCGCGTCGGCCGCGTGCGGCGCCCCGGCTGGGAGTCGGTCGATCCGCAGAATCGAGCCCCTCACAGGGCCAGAACCCGCTCCCTGGCACCTACCCACAGGCGTCACACAAACTCTCCAGGCAAGGCGTTCCACATTCGCGGCGCCTTCCGCAGCAAATGCCGAACCACGATCGGGAATCGCGCGTCCCGATGCCGTGCGCGGCCGGTGAGCGCGCCATGCGGCGGCCGACCGTACTGAAGGAACCGGGTCGGATCAGGGCCGGTGATCGCCTTGACAAAGAACGAGAAACCCTCCAGGGTGAACCCGAGCCCGAACACGTTGCCGAACCGCGCCATGAACTCCGGCCACAACAACCCCAGCTCGAAGCTGAGAATCGTCCCGGTCACCACACCAACCGCGAACAGCGCCGGCATCACCTTCGACCAGCGCCGGGCCAGCGTGCGAAACAGCGGAACCCCGGTCCGCAGGTAGCGCCATTCACACAACAACACCATCGCAGGGAACGCGATCCCGAAACATACCAAGGGAATGTGCACGGCGAGCGAGACCGCCTGCATCTGCCGCGCCTGCAGCAGGTATTCCGGATCGACCGGCACGCACACCCCCCGACGACCGCGGGAACACAACAGCGGTCACCTTGTCATCCACAACGCCCGATATACCGACACCCGCATCGGTTGAGGGCGCAAGTCCAGCACAGTGCCTACCCCGGGGGATGGCTGACCAGCTTGGGCCAAGGCGAAACTTGATACACGGCCCGGCGCGCTGACCTATCGTTGATCACTGGTCGGCCTGGCTCGGGAACACCGGCCTGAAGACCCTGTCGCGTCCGCATAGGCCGAGCAGGGAGATCTTCAGCGAAAGCTTGACGAGGGCGAACGCCCGGAAAAGCAGCACCTCGTTCGGTGAGGCGTGGCGCAGCGGACACGCGGGGGTGAGCCGGCGCGAGAGCCGGCGGCCTCCCGCTACGAGCTGAGTGCCTGACCGGGCCTGATCCGGTAGAGAACGTGCGAGCGTTGCGGGCTGTCCAGCGGTACGCGTACGTGCTCGAAGTCGTCGGCCGGGTCGCGGGTCATGCCCAGGCGTTCCATGACCGAGCGGGAGCGCGTGTTGCCGACGGCGGTCATGGAGACGATCTCGTCGAGCCCGACCTCCTCGAAGCCGTACGCGAGGGCCTTCCTCGCGGCCTCGATGGCGTAGCCGTGCCCCCAGGCCGGCCTGGCCAGCCGCCAGCCGATCTCGACGGCGGGGGTGAAGTGCGCCTCGAACGTCTGCAGGATCAGGCCGGTGAACCCGATGAACTCGCCGGTGCCGCGTACTTCGAGAGCCCACAGCCCGTAGCCGTGCTTGTCGAAGGCCCGCTCGATCCGGTCGACCAGTTCGTCGCTCTCCCCTCTGGTCATGACGGAGGGGAAGTGCCGCATCACCTCGGGGTCGGCGTTCAGCGCAGCGAAGGGAAGCTTGTCTTCTTCGCGCCATCTGCGAAGGATGAGCCGCTCTGTCTCCACCCGACCTAGGTTAGCGGCCAGCGGCAGGACCGGACGACCTATGCCATCAGCAGGTCTGCGGCGCTCTCACGGCAGGTGGGCCAGGGGGCCGCGCCGATCGGCGGCGCGGCCCGGGAGCGGTCGTCAGCGCCTGGAGAGCGGGCGTCCGGGGTGGGCGTCCGGGGTGGGCGTCGTGGTCAGCCCATGCTCTTGGCGCCGTCCAGGGACTCGCGGATGATGTCGGCGTGGCCGGCGTGCTGGGCGGTTTCGGCGATGAGGTGCATGAAGACCCGGCGGGCCGACCACTTGGCGCCGGGCTCGTACCACGGGGCCTCCGGCAGCGGCTGGGCGGCGTCCAGGTCGGGCAGGGTGGTGATCAGTTCGTCGGTCCTGCGGGCCACCTCGGCGTAGTCGGCCAGTACCCCGGCCAGGGTCTCGCCGGGCAGCATGCGGAACTGGTCGGCCCACTCGGCCAAGTCGGCCTCGGTCATGGCGGAGAAGTCGCCCTTCGCCGACGGGCCGGCCAGGATGAAGTCCACCCAGGACCGTTCGGCCTCGGTGACGTGCTTGATCAGGCCGCCCAGGCACAGCTCGCTGGCCGTGGTCCGCAGCCCCGCCTGCTCGTCGGTGAGGTCGCGAATGGTCAGGCGAAGGAAGTGCCGGTGTTTGGTGAGCGTCGCCAGCAGGTCGGCGCGCTCGCTGGTGCTCGGCTCGTTGACGGTCATGACTCGGCCTTCCGTGGTTCCGTCCGGTTGTCGAGTTCCAGAGTGTCGGCAATAGCGGTCATCTTCTGGCCGGAATGGCGGGGGGATCGGGCCGTCTCGATCTACCGGGCGCCGGTGGCGGTGCACAGGCCGACCAGGTCGGGGACCAGCAACCTGAGCATGTGCTCGTCCTTGGGATCGGCGGGTGCGTATTCGGTGATCCCCAGCCCGACGACCTCGTGCCGGGTGGTCAGGTCGGCGACGGCGGCGGACAGCGCCTCGGGGGACAGGCCGCCCGGCTCCGGGTAGCCGACCGAGGTGATGCCGTCCAGGACGTCGAGGTCCACGTGGATGTAGAGGACCGCGTCCGCGTCGATCGTCTCCGCGCCGCCGATGCCTTTGCCGCGGATGTATTCCTCCTCGCCCGGGTCCAGGCAACGGGTGCCCACCATGGCCACCTGGCCGGGGCGCAGCGCGGGCGCGGGCACCAGGTCCGGCGGGCCCTCGCCCAGCAGCGTGCGCAGGATCATGCCGTGGAAGGCACCCGACGGGGAGGTGGCCGGGCTGTTCAGGTCGCCGTGCGCGTCGAACCACACCACGGCCAGCCGGTCACCGTACCTGCGCAGCGCGGCCGCGATCGGCTCCAGCTCCACGCCGCAGTCCCCGCCGGCGGTGACGGTGAAGCCGTCGTCCGGCAGCGCCCGCCGGACCCGGTCGGCGGTCTCGCGCAGGGTGGCGCCGGTCTCCACCCGGACGTGCCGCGCCCGCGGCACCATGGCCGCCACCCGGGCGGCCCCTTCGACGAGCCTGGGAGCGGTGGGCGACAACGACCCCCGCCACTGGGGTACCTCGACGACGGTGACCATGCCGTTCTCCGTTTCTCGGGCTCGCGGGTGGCCGGCTGCCAGTGTCGCGTGTTGCAATTGCCAATGTCCACTTAGCATTTCCACTCTGACCTGTAAGGATTACTTGATGCTGGATCCGGCCAGGCTCCTCCTGCTGCGCGAGTTCGCCGAGCGCGGCACGATGACCGCTGCGGGCGAGTCCCGCGGGATGACGTCCTCCGCCGTCTCGCAGCAACTGGCCACGCTGGAACGCGAGGCCGGCGTCCGGCTGTTCGAACGCGCCGGGCGCCGCGTCCGCCTCACCGCCGAAGGGGAGCGTCTCCTGCGGCACGCGTACATCGTGCTGAACGCCCTGGACGCCGCGGAAGAGGACCTCCGCTCCGCCTCCACCGCGCGGGGACCCCTGCGGGTGGCCTGCTTCGCCACGGCCGCGGTCCACCGCCTGCTGCCCGCCATCGCGCTGGCCCGGACCCGCCACCCGGACCTGCACGTGATCCTTTACGAGCTCGAACCCCGCGAGGCGACCGACACCCTCCGCGCCGGCGGTTGCGACCTCGCGATCACCTTCACCTACAACCTCATCCCCGAGGAGCCGCCGCCCGGCGTCGACCGCCGCCTCCTGGGCACCGAGCCCATCATGATCGCTCTTCCCGAGGGCCACCCGGCCGTGGCCGGCGCGGCGTGACCGCGGGCGAGCTGGCCGCCCGCCTGGCCGGCTCGGGGACGCTGGTCGTGGACGTGCGCTCGCCCGACGACTACGCCGCCGGCCACGTGCCGGGGGCGATCTCGCTGCCGCTGGCCGAGCTGCGCGACCGGCTGGACGAGCTGCCCAGGGAGGCGGAGGTCATCGCCTACTGCGGCGGGCCGTACTGCGTGGTGTCCGCGGAGGCCGTCCGCGTCCTGGCCGAGCACGGGTACGCCGCCCGCACCCTCGACGGAGGCTGTCTCGGCTGGCGGCGCCACGAGTAACCGGCGGGACGGTGAAGGGTGACGCGCGGTCCCGGGCGCACGCGTCACGGGTTGCCGGACCGGCAAGAACGCCGGCACGTGACCGCCGTTGACGAACCAGCGGATGGCGACCGGCGCGATCGCGCCGCCGAAGGAGACCGAGCAGGGGAACCGCCGCGCCGGCCCTTCGCGGCTGCCGCCGTTCAGGGTCAGGGCCGTCACGGCCGCGGCACCGGCCGTCCTGGCGGACCGTTGTGACGGCCACAAAACCACCATCCTGGCCTCAGGGGGCGTACCACCGTTTAATGGGTTGAACGAGTGAGTACTCGCTCATTAGACTCCTCGCGTGAACAGAAGGCGAAGGGTGCCGGCCATGGCGCCAGAAGACCGCCGGGCCGCTCTCATCGCCGCCACGGTTCCCCTGCTGCGCGCGCACGGCACCGCCGTGAGCACCCGCCAGATCGCCGAGGCCGCGGGCGTGGCCGAGGGCACGATCTTCGGGGTGTTCCCCGACAAGGCCTCGCTGCTGCGGGCGGCGCTGATGAGGGCGTTCGACTCGCAGCCGGCGGTGGACGCGCTGGCGGCCATCGACCTGCGGCTTGAGCTGCGCGCGCGGCTGCGTGAGGCGGTCACCATGCTCCGGGCCGGGATGGAGGCCAACGCCAACCTCATGGCCGCGCCCAGGGAGCTGCTGGCCGACGGCGTCGAGTTCCGCGAGCAGTTGATGAACGACCGGTATCGGATCATAGCCGGGCTCGCCGCCCTGGTCGGGCCCGACCGCGACCGGCTGCGCCGCTCTCCCCAGGCCACGGCACAACTGCTGCTCATGCTGATCGCCGTGAGCGTGCACCGCGGCTTCGGCCAGGGCGGTGAGTTCGGCGACATGGACGACGAGGAGATCGTCTCCGTCCTGCTCGACGGGCTGCTCGTGCGGTCCTTCCCCACCCCATCGACAGAAAGCTTCTCTTGATGCTGTTCCGCCTGCTACGGGTCCAGCTCAGGCCGTACCGGAAAGAGATCACGCTCGTCGTCCTCTTCCAGTTCGTGCAGACGCTGGCCACCCTCTATCTCCCCACCCTCAACGCCGACATCATCGACGACGGCGTGGTCAAGGGTGACACCGGTTACATCATGCGCATCGGGCTGGTGATGCTCGGCGTGACGTTAGTCCAGATCGTCTGTTCGGCCGTGGCCGTCTACTACGGCTCCCGGACCTCGATGGCGCTCGGCAGGGACCTGCGGGCCGCGATCTTCCACCGGGTGCAGGACTTCTCCGTCCAGGAGGTCAACGCGTTCGGACCGCCGTCCCTGATCACCCGGACCACCAACGACGTGCAGCAGGTCCAGTTGCTCGTGCTGATGACGTTCACGCTGATGGTGACCGCGCCGATCATGTGCGTCGGCGGCATCGTGCTGGCCCTGAACCAGGACGTGGCGCTGTCGTCGCTGCTGCTCGTCGTGCTACCCGTGATGATCATCATTGTGGCTCTGATCGTCATGCGGATGCGCCCGCTCTTCCGCACGATGCAGGAGCGCATCGACCGGATCAACCAGGTGTTGCGCGAGCAGATCACCGGCATCCGGGTCATCAGGGCCTTCGTCCGCGACCGGCACGAGCGCGAGCGCTTCGGCGTGGCCAACGACGAGCTGACCGACGTGTCGCTGCGGGTCGGGCGGCTGATGGCGCTGATGTTCCCCACCGTCATGCTGGTGGTGAACGTGTCCAGCGTCGCCGTGGTGTGGTTCGGCGGTCACCGCATCGCCGACGGCTCCATGGAGGTGGGCGCGCTGACCGCGGTCATCTCCTACCTGATGCAGATCCTCATGTCGATCATGATGGCGATGTTCATGTTCATGATGATCCCGCGGGCCGAGGTCTGCGCCGAGCGCATCCAGGAGGTGCTCGACACCGAGCCGACCGTGCACCCGCCGGCGGCGCCCGTCACCCCTGAACGGCACCTCGGCGAGCTGGAGCTGCGGTCCGTGGACTTCCGTTACCCGGGCGCCGAGGAGCCGGTGCTGTGCGGCGTGACCTTCACGGCGCGGCCGGGCCGGACCACCGCGATCATCGGCAGCACCGGCAGCGGGAAGACGACGCTGCTCAACCTCATCCCGCGCCTGTTCGACGCGACCGCCGGCGACGTGCTGGTCGACGGCGTCAACGTGCGCGACCTCGACCCGGCGGCGCTCTCCGGCGCGGTCGGCCTGGTCCCGCAGCAGCCCTACCTCTTCTCCGGCACCGTCGCCTCCAACCTCAGGTACGGCCGGCCCGACGCCACCGACGACGAGCTGTGGCGGGCCCTGGAGGTGGCCCAGGCCCGGGACTTCGTCGAGGCGATGCCCGGCGGCCTGGACGAGCCGATCTCCCAGGGCGGCACGAACGTCTCCGGCGGCCAGCGCCAGCGCCTGGCCATCGCCAGGGCCCTGGTGCACCGGCCGGAGATCTACATGTTCGACGACTCCTTCTCCGCCCTCGACTACGCCACCGACGCCCGGCTGCGCGCCGCGCTGGCCGAGGAGATCGCGGACGCCACGATGATCATCGTGGCCCAGCGGGTGAACACCATCCGCGACGCCGATCGCATCCTCGTGCTCGACGAGGGGCGCGTGGTCGGCAGCGGCGATCACGCCGAACTCATGTCCACCTGCCCGACGTACCGGGAGATCGTGCTCTCCCAGCTCACCGAACAGGAGGCCGCGGCATGACGACGCAGACGCCCGCGCGCCGCCCCCAGCCCGCCTTCGGGCCCGGCCGGATGATGGCCGGGCCCGCCGAGAAGGCGCTGGACTTCGGCGGATCGTTCCGCCGCCTGCTGCGGTTGCTGCGTCCCGAGCGCACGCTGCTGGCCGTCATCCTGGCCCTCGGCGTGGTCAGCGTCGCGCTGACCGTGACCGGACCCAAGATCCTCGGCCACGCCACGGACCTGATCTTCTCCGGCATCATCGGTGCCCGGCTACCCGCGGGGACCACCAAGGAGCAGGCCGTGGCGGGGTTGCGCGCCCAGGGCCAGGACACGTTCGCCGACATGGTGTCGTCGATGAGCGTGGTGCCCGGCCACGGCATCGACTTCACCGCGCTGGCCCAGGTGCTGAGCTGGGTGCTGGCGATCTACCTGCTGGCGGCGGTGCTCGGGATCGGGCAGTTCCGGCTGACCACGGTCGTCGTGCAGCGGGCGGCGTCCCGGCTGCGCGAGCAGATCGAGGCCAAGCTGGGGCGGCTGCCGCTGAGCTACTTCGACGACCAGCCGCGCGGCGAGATCCTCAGCCGCGCCACCAACGACACCGACAACGTCGCCCAGACGCTGCAGCAGACGATGAGCCAGCTCATCACGTCGGTGCTGACGGTCGTGGCGGTGCTGGTGATGATGTTCTGGATCTCACCGGTCCTGGCGCTCATCGCGCTCGTCACCGTGCCGGTGTCGATCTACATCACCACCGTCATCGGCAAGCGGTCGCAGCCGCAGTTCATCAAGCAGTGGTCCTCGACGGGCAAGCTCAACGGCCACATCGAGGAGATGTACGGCGGGCACACACTGGTCAAGGTGTTCGGCGGGCAGAAGGAGGCCGCCGACACCTTCGCCGAGCACAACCAGGCCCTGTTCGACTCCAGCTTCCGCGCCCAGTTCATCTCCGGGCTGATCCAGCCGGCGATGATGTTCATCGGCAACCTCAACTACGTGCTGGTCGCCGTGGTGGGCGGGCTCAAGGTGGCCTCGGGCTCCATCTCGCTGGGCGACGTCCAGGCATTCATCCAGTACTCGCGGCAGTTCAGCCAGCCGCTGACGCAGGTGGCCGGCATGGCGAACCTGGTGCAGTCGGGCATCGCCTCGGCCGAGCGGGTCTTCGAGCTGCTGGACGCCGGCGAGCAGTCCGCGGAGCCCGCCAAGCCGGCGCGGCCCGACCAGGTCAGGGGCCGGGTGGCGTTCGAGAACGTGTCCTTCCGCTACACGCCGGACCGGCCGCTGATCGAGGACCTGTCGCTGACCGTGCAGCCCGGCCAGACCGTCGCCATCGTCGGCCCCACGGGGGCGGGCAAGACGACGCTGGTCAACCTCATCATGCGCTTCTACGAGGTGACCGGCGGCCGGATCACGCTCGACGGCGTGGACATCGCCGAGATGTCCAGGGAGGAGCTGCGCGCCAACATCGGCATGGTGCTGCAGGACACCTGGCTGTTCGGCGGCACGATCGCGGAGAACATCGGCTACGGCGCGGAGGGCGCCACCCGCGAGCGGATCGAGGCCGCCGCGCGGGCCGCCCACGTGGACCGCATCGCGCACACGCTGCCCGACGGCTACGACACGGTGATCGACGACGAGGGCGGGACGGTCAGCGCGGGCGAGAAGCAGCTGATCACGATCGCCCGCGCGTTCCTGTCCGAGCCGGCGATCCTCATCCTGGACGAGGCGACCAGCTCGGTCGACACCCGGACCGAGGTGCTCATCCAGCGGGCGATGAGCTCGCTGCGCGCGGGCCGTACCAGCTTCGTGATCGCCCACCGGCTGTCCACGATCCGCGACGCCGGCCTCATCCTGGTCATGGAGGAAGGGCGGATCGTCGAGCAGGGCACGCACGAGTCGCTGCTGGCCGCGGACGGCGCCTACGCCCGGCTGTACTCGGCCCAGTTCGCCCAGGCCGCCGCCGAGGTGGACTAGCGGACGGCGTGCCGGGGCCCGCGGGCTCCGGCACGTCAGGCGAGGAATGTGACGTGGAGCGGGTACACGTTCAGCGCGGTGATCAGCGGGATCCCGCGGCGGACGAAGCCCCGCGTGACCACCCGCCCGGCGGAGGTGCCCACGCCGGACGACGACAGCCCGGAGGCGAGCAGCGCCGCCGCGAAGGCCGGCGCCGCGCCGCCCTCGCCGAGCCCGCCGAGCCCGCCGAGCCCCGCGTGCGCGGCCACCGACCAGTGCCTGGTCGCCGGGGCGGACGGGTCGGCCGCGGCGCGGACCAGGTCGGTGAAGCGATCACCCGTGCTCGCCAGCGACGTGCGCGTCGCCCGCCAGGCGCTGTCCGTGATCGCCACGATCATGTTCGTCTCCTTTCCGGCCGGACGCCGGTCCGCGGCGGATCGCTCGGGCGATCGGGGGGAGAACGAAGGCCAGGAGCGCCGGCGCGGCCAGGAACAGGAGCGCGGTGACGATCCACTCGGACGATCCGGCCGGCCCGTAGACCCGGCCGACCAGCCCGACGTCCATCGCCTCGGTCCGCAGACCCGGGTGGTGGGTGCCCCGGTCGCTGCCGGCGAGGGCGACCCCCGCGCGCTGGGCGGCGCCGTCGCGGGACCGGAACTCGCCGATCCACGTGCAGCTTTCGTGGCCGGGGTGCTGGACGCACTCCAGGTGCCGCGCGGTGAACGTCCCGGGCAGGCCGTCGCCGCGGGCCAGCCGCAGCGCCGGGCCGATCGCCGGTGCCGTGCAGGACACCAGGAGCCCGGCGACGAGCAGCAGGACCGCGGCCAGCGGCAGGGGCAGCGGTCGTCGCCTCATGCCGGGGCCGGGGCGGGCGCGGGCGCGACCGCGCAGCCACAGCGCATGGTGGCGTGCTCGGCCGGGCTCGGCCTGCGGTGCAGCAGCATCGCGACCACCATCGGCGCGAAGACCACGGCGTTGTAGAACAGGTGCAGCTCGACGCGGGGGACCAGGAGCTGGATGACGCTGGTCGGAACGGCCCGGCCGGCCAGATACGTGCCGGTCATGGACTGGAGCAGCAGCAGCAGGTGCTCGATGTGGTGCCAGAACTGGATACCGAGCGCGATGTTCCACCAGGTACGGGAGCGGCCGGTGAAGCCCCGCCGGAGCAGGATCAGGCCGGCCAGCATGATCAGGGCGTAGCCGTAGTGCATCCACTCGGAGGTGACGAGCCACGGGAACGGCACCCCGAGCACCCCGCGCGCCTCCTTGAGCGGCCAGCCGAGCGCGTAGATCTGGATCGCCTGCGCGATGTGCTCGGCCCAGTGGGCCACGACGATCACCAGGAAGAGCCCGAGGGCGGTCCTGTGGTGCTGCTCATTGAGCCGCGTCAGTAATCCGGTGGTTCGGGTGGGCATGTGAGCTCCTGACGTCGATGACTCGTTCCGGAGGATGGGGGGACCTGCCGCCGGCATCCAGCCCGGGATGTCCGGCACCGGTCGATGTCGTCTCCTCATGCTGGTCGAGAGGCAACGGCATGACGGCATCCGGGACGGCACGATCACGGCGCTGTTCCGCCGACGGAGAGGTCCCGGCCTGCCACGAGTACGCGCCCCTCGCCTCGTCGGGCGCATGTCTTGAGGATGCCTGACAGGCCGGTCCGAGCCTTCTCCGACCGTGCTGCCACGAGGGCCGCGGACGTGGGACGATGAAACGCGTAGGATTTAGCCGACGCTTCACGTGTAGGATTTTGCCTACCTAGGATGCTCCGCATGGAAATCACGCACCTGCAGAAGCCCCCCGTCCCCGTCACCGGCCAGGACGCCGCCAAGGCGTTCTACGTCGACAAGCTCGGTTTCGAGCTCCGCGGTGACGCGCCGGTGCCGATGGGCGAGAGCTCCCGGTGGGTCGAGGTGGCGCCCAAGGGCGCGCGGACGGCGCTGATCCTCTGCGACCGGATGCCGGACGCGCCCAAACTGCGGGGTGTCATGTTCGAGACCAGGGACACCGGCGAGACCGTGGCCGCCCTGCGCGACGCCGGTGGTGAAGCCCGCCCGGAGCGCGTTGACGGGTAGGAGGGCACCTACTGGTAGTGTGACCAGGTCGGCGGTTGCCAGGGCGCCGGCGCGAGCGCGATCAAGGGCTGCGAAACCATGCCGCGGAGCGGGAAGACGGCGACACCGGACGAGGCCCCCACCCTGCTCGACGATGTGTTCCCGGCGCTGGCCAACCCCGTCCGGCGCCGCATCCTGCAACTCCTCCTTCAGGGACCGCGGTCCGTCAACACCCTCGCCGCGCACTTCGACATGGCCCGCCCCAGCGTGTCGGAGCACCTCAAGGTGCTGCGCGACTCCGGCTTGGTGACCGAGCGGAAGGTCGGCAGGGAGCGCCACTACTCGCTGTGCCAGGCGCCCCTGCGGGAGATCTCCAACTGGCTGCACCCTTACGAGACCTACTGGCGAGAGCGGCTGCGGCTCCTGCACGACACCGTCATGGAGGAGGACGAGGCCGACCGCGAGGGCCGGTGAGACCTCAGGAGGGCCCGCCGGCCGGGTTCTCGGCCAGGACGCAGGCGGCCGGCGGGTCGAGGTCGAGGGTCTCGACCCGGAACCCGGTGAAGCCCGCCCGGGCCAGCAGGTCCTGGAGCTCGCGGGCGGCCCGGGCCGTGGTCCCGGCGTCGGCGCCGGGGGAGCGGGGCTGCGTGGTGAGCGCGATGCGCCCGCCGGGTCGGAGCAGGCCGCGGAGCCGGCGAAGGTGGTCCACCGCATCGGGCCAGAACCCCAGGGAGTTCACGGAGAGGATGGCGTCGAGCGGTTCGTCGAAGCCGGGCAGGCGGTCCGCCGAGGCGTGGATCAGCTCCACCCGGCGGGCGCGGACGGCGGCGGCGTTGCGCCGGCCGGCCTGCCGGACCATGACCTCGGAGTGGTCCACGCCGTACACCCGGCCGCGGGTGGCGCGGCCGGCGAGCTCGGCGATGGCGATGCCGGGGCCGAAGCCGACCTCGAGCACCCGGTCCGTGGGCCGTACGTCCAGCAGTGAGACCGCCCACCGGTTGCGCCGCACGTTGGAGCCGCGATGGGCCATGATCCACCCGGCCACGCGGCCGGGGAGGCCGCGGGGGTGGCCGAACTGCCGCACTATCGTCCCGATCGCACGCCGCTTCAGAGCGGCCGTCGTTGTCGTCACGATGGCCAAGTCAACGACTTCAAGTACGCTTGAAGTCAACATGGACGAGCAGTGGACGCTCGGCGAGCTGGACCGGCGGATCGCCCGGGCGCAGGCGGCGCGCACCGCCATCGCCCACGCCCTGGCCTGCCCGCACGACGACCTGCTCGACTGCCCGACGCACAGGAGTGTGGTGGCGGCGCGCCTGGCCGGGGCGCCCCTCGAAGAGGCCCATCCGTACTGACCCGCGCGCGGGCCGTCCGCCGGTCCCCGCGGTCGGCTCCCAGCGCACGTTGCCGTCCGCGGTGTCGTACTTCAGGATTCAGGGCGCGGCGGCGAGGCCGGCCAGCCGGGGCAGGACCGTGCTCCGCCATCCCCGCCCCATCCGGTCGAACGCGGCGCGGTCCCGCTTGTCGTCCAGGTCGAAGCCCGAATGCTCGAGCAGCAGCCGCGTGCCCTTGCCCTCGGCGACCAGGCGCCAGGTCAGTGTCCAGGTGCCGTTGAAGGTGTAGACGAGCCGCTCGTGCGGCTCGACCTCGAGCACCTCGCACGGCACCGCGCCCCAGCCGGGCATCTGCAGGTGGAACCGGTGGCCGACGACGGCACGGATGTCACCGGGAGCCCACCAGCGGGCGAGCAGCTCGGGCTCGGTCAGGGACCTCCAGACCTTGGCCGGCGGCGCGGGGATGAACTGGTCGACCGTGAGGGCGGTGGCGCGGGTGTCGTCGGGCACGGGGCTTTCCTTGTTCGTGGGATAACGACCCAGCAAATCCTAGGACATCAGGGCCCGATGGCACCCAGAAGCCCGCCGGATGGCGCTCATAAGCCGCCGCTATGGAAGCACCGGAAGTTTCCCCAGGCAGAGGTGGCTGTTGCCCCTCGAAGGCCGCGCCATCCGAAGGCCGGCGCACGATCTTTCGAGTACAAGAATCCTGGGCTCGGTGGACGCCCCGTACCGAGGGCACCGCGCCGATGGGCGGCGACCTGGACGCCCTCGCGTGGCCGAGGCGACGATCTTGGAGGGGTTGAGGGCCGGGGCGAGCAGCCGCGCCGGCCGTACCGGGCGGCCCAGCGCGGCGGCCTTCTCCAGCGCCTCCCGCGCGTCCGCGAAGTCGCGGCACAGCCGGCGCCACCAGCCCGCGCTCAGCGGGTCGGGATCGTGGGGCCAGGGCAGCGCGTCCGTCACGTCGACGACGCCGTCGCCGGTCACCACCCCGAGCCGGTGGTCGTCGAACAGGGCCAGTCTCATGCGGGCTCCTCAGGGAAGAACGTGGACGTGACGGCCTGCGGGGCGCCGAGAGTCTCCTCCCGGTAGATCCCCAGCGCGCGGTGCACCGGGGCGTCACCGAGGCTGAACAGATCCGCCGGCGTGGCGGCGTGATGCTCCACCGGCACCCACGACGGCGCCACGAACATGTCACCCGCCTCCCAGTCGAAGCGGCGCCCCGCCATGACCGAGTGCCCCTCGCCCCGGAGGACGACGTAGACGACGTTGCCGCTGCGCCGGACGGGCAAAGCGGTACGTCCCGGGACGATCCGGTGCATCCCGCAGGCGAGCGTGGGCAGGACGCTGGCACCCGAGACCGGGTTCGTGAACTCCAGGCTCACCACGCCCGCGTCGGTGTCCTCCGCCAGCCGGGTCAGCTCGGCGTCGGTGTCGGCCCACCGGTAGACCAGCAGCGGGGACGGCGCCGGGTCCAGGGCCACGGTGACCTGTCCGGGGACGAACGCAGGGCCGCGCCCCGCGGGGTCGTGCGGGCCCCGCACCGCCTGGCGGTCCTCGGGATGCGGCTCGAAGAAGATGCCGTCCAGGGCATCGATCATCGGCAGGTCGAGGCCGTCGAACCAGAACATCGGCTCGTCGCCGCCGTTGGTGTGGTCGTGCCAGGCCCACGAGGGCGTGAGGATCAGGTCGCCCGGGGCCATCGCGCAGGACTCGCCGTTCACCGTGGTCCAGACGCCCTGTCCGGACAGGACGAACCGGATGGCGCCGGGGGAGTGCCGGTGGGCGGGGGCCGACTCGCCCGGGCCCAGGGCCTGGAGGGCGCCCCACAACGTGCCGGCCGCGTACGGCTTGCCGTCCAGCCCGGGGTTGGCCAGGGACAGCACCCGGCGCTCGCCGCCACGCTCCACCGGCACCAGCCGGATGGCCTCCTCGGCCAGCGGGCGCAGCACCCGTCCCGGCCAGAGCCAGGGCACCGACCTGGGCTGAGGGGTGGGGGTGAGCAACTGCTCGGTGATGGTCCACAGGGGCCGCAGGCCCGCCGCCGACAGGCGCGCGTACAGGCCCTCCAGTTCGTCGGTCGTCGTCGTCATGACGGCACCTCCATGGTGTGTCCGGGTGGCAGGCCGATGCCGAAGCGCCGCACGCTCTCCAGCAGCGAGACCCGCCGCATGTAGGCGCGGGCCCGCGCCGGATCCGCCGCGATCGCCCGCATCTCCTCCTGGTTGGCCCGCCGGCGCGTCTCGTCGGTCTCCTTGAGACGTTCGGTGTTGCGCTGCGTGTCGGCCTCAACAGCGGGATGTACTCGGTGGCGACCTGGCGCCGCACAGCAGCGTACATACCCAGTTCCGCGTCGGGATCGCCCTGGCCGGTCCGGATCCGCGCGATGCGGGCGGCCGCGTCCATCACGTCGTGGATGCCGCTGTTGAGGCCGACACCGCCGAGCGGGCTGTTGATGTGCGCCGCGTCGCCGGCCAGCACGATGTTCCCGGCCCGGAACGTGGCGGCGACCCGCTGGTGCACGTTGTAGACCTGGAAGTCGACGATCGGATAGCCGCCCGCGTAGGGTGCCACCGCCTGGAGCTGCTCCTGCATCCGGTCCGGCGCGGTCGCCGTCGCCGTGGGCTCGTCCGGCGGCACCGGATAGACCGCCCGCCACGACTCGGGCGTGCGCAGCAGGAACAGCCACTGGGCCGGATCGGCGATGTAGTTGACGTGGGCCAGGCCGGGGATGAGCGCGCTCAGGTCGACGGTGGTGCTGACGATGAGGAAGCGCTCGGGGTAGGTGTAGCCGGCGAACTCGATGCCCAGGGACCGGCGTACCGTACTGGCCGGGCCGTCCGCGCCGATCAGGTGGCTGCCGCGCAGCTCGCGCGGGCCGTCCGGGGTCTGGACGGTGGCGGTGACGCCGTCCGCGGAGCTGGCCACGCCGGTGGCCCGGCAGCCGAACAGCAGCTCCACGCGGTCGTCGGCGCGCAGCCGGTCGTGCAGCATCCGTACCAGGTGCTGCTGGTTGAGCTGGAGCCGGTACGGGAAGGCCGTCTCGCCGGCCAGTAACCCGAAGTCGAACGCGGCCACCAGGCCGTCCCTGCGGTCGCGGAAGTGGTAGATCGGCGCGACCAGGCCCTCGGCGGTCATCTGGTCCGTCACACCGACACCCTGCAGCAGCTCCAGCGTGGCCGCGTGGAAGGTCGAGGCCCGCCAGTCCGTCTTCGGCACGGGCTCGGCCTCCACCACCACCACGGGCAGGCCGTCCGCGGCCAGCCGTGCCGCCGCCGTCATGCCGACCGGCCCCGCCCCGACGACGATCACCGGGAGATCAGTGCGCTGGGTCATGCCTCCGACGTAATCAGCTATTCCGGAGATGCGAAAGGCATGGCGATAGAGTTCCTTCATGTCGAATTCTGCTCCGGGGCTCGAATCCGTGCCCACATCGGTGGACAACGCGCTGAGCCTGCTCGCCCTGATCGGCGAGCAGCGCGCCATCCGCGTCTCCGAGGCCGCCGACCGGCTCGGCGTGGCGCGCTCGACGGCGCACCGCCTGCTCAGCGCGCTGCGCAGGCACGGTTTCGTGCTCCAGGACAAGCCCAACGGGGTCTACCGGCCCGGCCCGGTGCTGCACGAGATCGGGCTGGCCGCCATCGGGCGGATCGACATCCGCTCGGTCGCCCGGCCGGTGCTGGAGGAGCTCAGCGAGCGGACCCGGGAGACCGTCAGCCTCAGCCTGATCGAGGGCCGCAACGTCCGCTTCCTGGACTGCGTCGAGAGCCCGCGCACGGTGCGCGTCGGCGACCGCACCGGCATCGTCATGCCCGCGCACTGCACGGCCGCGGGCAAGGCGCTCCTGGCCGGGCTGTCCGAGACGGAGCTGGACCGCCGTTTCCAGGACCGGACCCTGGTCACCCGCACCCCGAACTCCATCTCCACCTGGGAACGGCTGGAGAAGGAGCTGGCGCTGGTGCGGCGGCACGGGTACGCGCTCAACGAGCAGGAGGGCGAGGAGGGCGTGTGCGCGGTCGCGGTGGCGGTGCGCGACCTGGCCAACGCCCCGCTGGCGGCGCTGGCCGTGCTGCTGCCCGCGGCCCGGATCGGCCAGGCCGACGCCCGCCGCGACTTCGTACCGCTGCTCGACCGGGCCGCCGCGGCCGTCCAGCGCCTGCTGCGCGCCAACCCCTGACCCGGCGCGCCCCGACCTCTGACACCCCGGAACGTGTGCCGCGCCGACCTGCTCGGCCCGAACCGTTCCCGCCTTCCCCCCAGGGTGCCGTGGCATGAGGTCAGCCGCTCTCCCCGAGTCCGACCGTCTCCTCCGGCTCTGGGCGACCTGATCGAGCTGGACGTGAGCCGAACCAAGATCACAACACTGCAAGGACTGCACGGCCTCGGTGCCGTCACCGAGCTGCACATGCACTGCGCGCGGCTGACCAGCCTCGACGGCATCGCCGCTATGCCCGCCCTGCGCCACCTGACCGTCCAGGGCCTGGACCTGGCGGATTTCACCCCGTTCGCCGGGGTGCTCCACCTGGAGCAGTTGCACGTGGCGAGCTGCCCCAAGCTGACGGACCTGCGCCCGCTCGCCGGCCTGCCCTCGATCAAGGAGGTGTACGTGTCGCAGTGTCCCGCGCTGCCCCGGCACGTGCTCGACGGCCTGAGCGCCCGCGGCCTGCTCCTGATGACCTAGAGCGGGCGCCGGCCCGCTATTTGAGGACGTACCTGTCGTGGTCGAAGGCACGGTCGGTGAGGCCCAGGCGCCTCATGGAGGCCGCGATGAGGTCCACCGAGGCACGGTCGGTGGTCCCCTTCCACTGCGGCAGGTGGATCTTCCCGGCCAGGTCGGGCTTGAGCCCCGCGATCTTCGGCAGCGCCGTGCGGAACGTGGCCGGGTCCCGCCGGATCGACTCCGCCGTCCGGCGCACGCCCGCCTGGAAGGAGGACACCAGCCGCGGGTTCTGCCGCGCCTTCTGGGCCGCCATGAGGTAGGTGCCGATCTGCAGGCCGCGCCGGGCGTCGGAGTACGGGTCTGCGACCACCCGCATCCCGGCCGACCGCGCCATGGTCAGGAACGGCTCGATCAGCATCGCCGCGTCCACGTCGCCGCGCTCCAGGGCGGGCAGCATCTCGGGGAAGCCCATCTCGACGTACTTGACGCCGGCCGGCGTGGCCCCCGCCTTGCGGATGGCGGCGTCGATCACGACGTCGTTGATGTTGCGCAGCGTGTTGACGGCGATCCGCTTGCCGTTCACCCCCGCCGCGCCGGTGATCGCGCTGTTCGCCGGGACGGCGATCCCGGAGAAGTCCTGCTCCGGGTCGTCGGCCGTGCTGGTGCCCGAGCCGACCATGGTGAGCGGCAGGCCCCGGTTCATCGCGATCACCGCGGAGACGACGTTGGAGCCGGCCACGTCCAGCCCGCCGTTGAGCAGCGCCGGGATCACCGCGGCGCCGCCCGCCGAGGTCTGCATCTGGACGTCCAGGCCCTCCTCCTTGAAGAAGCCGCGCTGCACCCCGTAGGTCAGGAAGGCCGCGGGCATGCCGGCCGTGTCGGACACCTTGATCTGGGTCAGTCCGGCGCCGCCACCGGCGGTCCCGGCTCCGCCGCCGGACAGGTCACCGGGATAGTCGCTGCACGCCGTGACCAGGAACAAGGCCACCAGCAGGGCGCCGATCCCGGGCAGCCGGCCGGTCCTCGTGATCGCGTCGGTCCGCCGGCGCGTCATCGCCGCCGCGATCCCGCCGGGCCTCGTCATTGCGGTGTCCCCGCCGGGCTGAGCGCGCCGAGCAGCTCGCTGCGCAGCCGGCCGAAGTCCGGATGGCCCTTGGTGGTGAGCTGGTCGCGCGGCCGGGGGAGGTCCACCTTGACGGTGAGCGCCACGTGCGCGGGCGCCCGCAGGACCAGGACGCGGTCGGCCAGATAGACCGCCTCGTCGATGTCGTGCGTGACGAACAGCACGGTGATCTCGTACTGGCGCCAGACGTCGAGCAGCAGGTCCTCCAGGCCCGCCCGGGTCTGCGCGTCGACCGAGGCGAACGGCTCGTCCATCAGCAGGATCTGCGGCCGGTAGGCCAGCGCCCGGGCGATGGCCACGCGCTGCTGCATGCCGCCGGAGAGCTGCCACGGGTAGGACCGGCCACGCCCGCCGAGGCCGACGGCCTCCAGCGCCTCGTGGGTGGTGGCCCGCGCCTCCTGCTTCGAGACCCCCTTGTAGCGCAGCGGGAAGGCGACGTTGCGCTCCACCGTCATCCACGGGTACAGCGACCTGCTGTAGTCCTGGAAGACGAAGGCCATCTCCCTGGGCGGCCCGGCCACCACCTCGTCCCGCAGCCGCACCTGGCCGGAGGTGGCCGGCTCCAGCCCCGCCAGGCAGCGCAGCATCGTGGTCTTCCCGCACCCGGACGACCCCAGGATGCAGACGAACTCGCGCGCGGCGACGTCGAAGGTCAGGTCGGCGACGGCGGGCCGGGCGGTCGGGTCCGGCCCGTAGACCTTGCTGAGCTGGGCGACCTCAAGCATCGGAGTTCCCCTTCAGACCGCGGTGCCAGAACAAGACGCGAGCCTCCATTACCACGAAGAGCCAGTTGAGGACGAAGCCGAGCACACCGAGCAGCACGATCCCGGTCCACATCTCCGGGATGGCGAAGGACCGCTGCGACTCCAGCACGAAGTAGCCGATCCCGTTGTCGCTGGCGACCATCTCCGAGACCACCATCAGGATGATCGCGATGGACAGGCTGGTCCGCATGCCCGCGAAGATCCGCGGGGTGGCCGCGGGGAGGACGATCCGCGTCAGCCGGGCCCAGGCCGGGATCTGGAACGAGCGCGCCGCCTCCAGTTGCTGCGCCTCGACGCCGCGGACGCCGTCGATGGTGTTGAGCAGGATGGGCCACACCGTGCCCAGCGCGATGATGAAGACCTTCGACCAGTCGCCGGCGCCGAACAGCAGCAGCGCGAACGGGATCAGCGCCGGCGGCGGCAGCGCCCGCAGGAACTGGACCACCGGGTCGGCCGCGGTGCGCAGCGGCCGGAACAGCCCGAGCGCCGTGCCGAGCACCACCCCGGCGACCACCGCGATCGCGTATCCGGCGAACATCCGGCCGAGGCTGGGCAGCACGTCCCCGCTCACCCGATCGAAGAGCCACAGATCGGCGAAATACCGGGCGACCTCGGAGGCCGGCGGGAAGTAGAAGTTGCCCGCCTGGCCCGTCCACCACCAGACGCCCGCCAGCAGGACGGCCGGGACGACGAGCGACAGCCCGAGCAGCCGCAGCGCGCGTCCCACCCGGCGGTTCGCGCGGGACGCCGGGCGGGTCCGCCCGCCGGCCGCCGCGTCGATCGCGGTACGCGTCATCGGGCCACCTCCTGCCGTTGCGCGGGATGCCAGGACAGCACCCGTCGTTCCAGGGCGCCGAACGCCGCGTTGAGGACCCAGCCGAGCAGGCCGGTCGCGATGATCAGCGCGTACATGCGGGTGGTGCCGCCCGCGGACTGGGCGACGATGATGGCCCGGCCGAGGCCCGGCGTGCCGACGACCAGTTCCTCGGTGATCGTCAGGATGAGCGCGATGGACGACGAGATGCGCAGGCCGGTCGCGATGTAGGGGGTGGCGCTGGGGAGCACCACCGTGCGGAACCGGGCGAACGTCCCCAGCCCGTAAGCGCGGGCGGTGTCGGTGGCCACCGGGTCCACGTCCTGGACGCCGTAGATGGTCTGGAACAGCATCGGCCAGAAGACGGCGAAGGCGACGAGGAAGACCTTCGTCGTCAGGCCCGTGCCGTAGACCAGGACGGTCAGCGGGATCAGCGCCACCGGTGGCACCGGGCGGCAGAACTCGATGACGACGCGGGCCAGCCGGAAGGCCGTGCGGCTGGAACCGAGCACCATGCCGACGGGCACGGCGAGCACCGCGCCCAGGCCGAGCCCGGTGGCCCAGCCGAGCAGGGTCCGGCCGATCTCCACCCACAGCGGCCGTCCGCCGGCCAGCCGGAAGAACTCGGCGTAGATCTCGCCGGCCGGCGGGAACCACCGCTCCGGCAGCAGCCCGCTGCGCGTGAACAGCTCCACCAGCAGCAGCGCCACCGCGATGCCCGCCACCTTGAGGCCGAGATCCGGGCCGCGTCCGGCAGACACGCGGGCGAGGGACGCCACGGCCGCCTCCTTCCTAACCTGGGGCTCGTGTTACCGCCTGGTTAAGGGGAACCTATGTAGGGCTTCCACTATGCGCAATCCCTCGTCAGTCGAATTCCGCAAGCTGGAATCGCGCTGCCATCGGCGGTTTCCAGCGCCCGCGGTTCCGGCTCGCTCCCGGGCCTGCCGCCCGCGCCGCCGGGACCCACGAGACCGGCATGGTGCCCGTGGAGCCGCGGGGGTGCTGCGGACCACCAGGTCCTCGGTGGGCGGCCCGCTGATCTGGGCGCCCCCCGTGCCGTCCTGGTTCTCGGCACCGACGGTCAGCGCCGCGCCCGCCGGCGGGGCGCCGGGCGGGTTGGCCGGGTCGTAGACGTAGGTGATGTCCTCGACGCCGTTGATCCCGATCCACTGCTGGAACACCTTGAGGGTGTTGGTGCCGGCTACGTTCAGCCGCCACTCCACCACCACCCAGTCGTTGACGCCGTCGGTCAGGATCGTGGCCAGGATGCCCGGCGCGCCGGTGCCGTCGAGGTTGGTCCAGTAGGAGGCGAGCACGCCGTTCGGCTGTGCCGGGTCGGGCAGCGTCTGCGGGACGGCCTGGATGTCGTCGGCGGCGACACCGCCCGCGATGCTGTAGCCGTTGGAGGTGACGCCGAGCCTGGTGTGGTTGGCGCCCGCGAAGACGAACGGGGGCAGGGTGAAGTTCAGCCCCTGCTCGTCGCCGATCGGGATGGGGGTGACGCCGAAGAGGTCCAGCGGGAGGTAGCCGGAGGGTCCGGTGCCCGGGGCGATCGTCGGGCTGGCGGGCCGGCCACCGGGCAGCGTGGCCTTGGCGGTCGCGATCTGGCCGCCGACCTTGGTGGCTCCCGTGACGCTGTTGAGGCGCAGGCGGCCGTCCAGGGTGCTGAGCACGGTCACCTCCGTGTCCTCCAGCGTCTCGTTGCGTACGGTGACCGTACAGGTGGACTCGCCGGTGTTCCTCGGGATGGTGGACGGCGCGCACGTCTGGTCCACCGGCACCACGCCTTCCTGGCGGAAGAACGCGACCGGCAGGTGCAGCGCGCGGGAGCCGCCGACCTGCTTGAGGTCCACCTGGCCGAAGTACTGCCCGCCGGGCAGTTCGGGAGCGGTGATGACCACGCTGAACGTGGCGCTCTTGCCCGGCGCGACGGACAGCAGCGGGGGCAGCACGGTGATGTTCGCGCCGCTGACGGTCTTGCCGGTGGCGGTGAAGGTGAGCCGCCTGCCGGTGGTGTTGGTGACCGTACGCTTGGCGGTGATGATGCCCGGCATGGTCGGGGCGTTGATCGAGGGCAGGTTGAGGTCGATGCGGCCCCGCGGGTCGGTGGCCGAGGCGAGGAAGTTGGCCGCGCTCTCGTCCAGGGTCAGGCCCGGGTCACCGGCCTTGGTCAGGTCGATGCGCCCGCCGCCCATGTCGAACGGGTCGGCCGGGGTGGTCCGGTCCTGCTTGGTGACCGTGGTCTTGGCCGTGGTCTCCAGGGCCGACTTGACCTGTCCCGGCGTCCAGTCCGGGTGCAGCGCGAACAGCAGCGCGGCCGAGCCCGTGACGTGCGGCGCCGACATCGAGGTGCCCGAGATGACCTGGTAGAGGTTGCCGGGCGGCCCTTCGAGCGGCGACTCGGGGGTCGGCGTCATACCCGCCATGATGTGCAGGCCGGGCGCGGTGCGGTCGGGACGGCTGGGCCCCGGATCGGAGTCTAACCAGCGCCGATGCGGTCGAGAACCCCGCGCGCCGGCCGGATCCGGCCCCCTTCTCCGGCCGGACCCCGCCGGCCACACAGGCACCACGGGTTCCGGGCTTAGCGCTCTCTGGCCGCCCCACGACGCCGTTCGCAGCGCGCCGGGCACCGCGAGGCCGCTGACGCCCGGGATTCGCCTATCGGGCCGTCCGAGCGGGGCTTCCGGCGGGCGATCCCGGGGGCGTCAATCCGCGCGGATCTCGAACCAGACAGCCTTCCCCGCACGCGTGAGCTCGACGCCCCAGCGCTGGGAGAGCATGTCGACCATCTGCAGCCCGCGGCCGCCCTCCTCGCAGCCGCCGGGCGCCTGGGCGTGCGGGAGCACCGACGTCTCGTCCTCCACCGCGCAGTGGAGCACGCCCTCCGAGATGCACAGGCTGAGCACCGGCTGCCCCCAGGCGTGCCGCAACGCGTTGGTGACCAGCTCGTCCACGAGGAGCTCCGCGACGTCGGTCTCGCCCTGGAAATGCCACTCGGCGAGCTGGGCGTGGATCAGCCGCCGTCCGGCCGGCACCGAGGACAGGTCGTCCGGCAGGATCCAGGTGGCCCTGTGGTCCGGGGACGGCCGCTCGCGTCGGGTGAACCTGCGGAACCGGCGGACGAACGAGCCGGGCCAGCGGAACACGTCTGCGTGATTCAGTGCGATCCTCCGGTGGACCCAGCCGCCGACGACATGTCGTACGATAGCCCGTGCCATGTCCATCGGGATCGCGTTGACCAGGTATGTTGCTCTCATCGGATGGTTGCTCTTCCCTGCTGAGCTGCTTTATCCCCTCAAGGATCGCGGCGCGGGTATCCGATGTCTTCGATGCCAGCCCCCAACTTGGGATAGCAGGCAGTCGGGTCGCCCGGATTCCAGCTAGCTTCAATGTGATGGCGGGACCGCTGTTGAGATCCTGGAACCGTGCCACTGCATTGCCTCATCGTCGATGACAACGATCACTTCCTCCGGGCGGCCCGGCGGCTGCTGGAGCGCCAGGGGATGGCCGTGGTCGGCATCCCCTCGACCGGCGCCGAGGCGCTGGTACGCTTCGACGAGTGCCGGCCCGACGTCACCCTGGTCGACGTCCAGCTCGGCGA
Source organism: Nonomuraea sp. B12E4 (assembly GCF_039871825.1). Lineage (NCBI taxonomy): Bacteria > Bacillati > Actinomycetota > Actinomycetes > Streptosporangiales > Streptosporangiaceae > Nonomuraea > Nonomuraea sp. B12E4. The sequence continues at coordinate 782,076 of NZ_JBDPME010000001.1, forward strand.
GGAGTGCGGGCTCGATGTGGCCCGGCGGCTGGTCGGCAGGGCGAAAGGGACATCGGAGGTCATCCTCATCTCGGCCTACCCGGAGAGCGACTTCGCGGACATCCTCGTGCGGTACCCCTCCATCGGGTTCCTGTCGAAGTCCGATCTGTCCGCCGAGGCGATCCGGGACATCCTCACCAAGAGGGCGACTCGCGACCGCGGTTAGCGGGAATCGAGGAAGGTCAGCACCGCGAGGATGCGACGGTGGACGTCCTCTGTCTCGGGTAGCCGCAGCCTGGTCATGATGCTGCGTACGTGCTTCTCCACCGTGCCCTCGGTGATCCAGAGCTGGCGGGCGATGCCGGCGTTCGAGCGTCCCTCCGCCATCAGGGCGAGCACCTCCCGCTCACGCGGCGTCAGTTGCTCCAGGGGGTCGTCCCGGCGGCGGGCGGCGATGAGCTCCCGGACCAGGCTGGGATCCACGACCGTGCCCCCCTCCGCGATGTGCCGCAGCGTGCCCACGAAGTCCGCCACGTCGATCACCCGGTTCTTGAGCAGGTAGCCCACCCGGTGCCCGGTGGCCAGCAGCTCCATCGCCCGTTCGGCCTCGACGTGCGCGGACAGCAGCAGGATCCCCGTGTCCGGCCACCCGGCGCGGATCTCGTGGGCCGCGTCGAGGCCCTCCGTCGTGTGGCTCGGGGGCATCCGGATGTCGATGACGACCAGGTCCGGGTTCCGGTCGCGGATCACGGTGAGCAGCTCCGGGACGTTACCGGCCTGGCCGGCGATCTCGAACCCGTTGCGTTCGAGCAGTGTGGCGAGGCCCTCACGGAGCAGGACGTCGTCGTCCGCCAGCGCCACTCGTGTCGGGCTTCCGGTCATGTCCCGTCCTGAAAGATCGTTCTGATGCCCCGCGCCGGGGCCGGCGGCGCCGACGAGGCTTCCGCGGAGTCGCCACCTGAACTGCTACCCAGGCTGCCACCTGCGAATATGAGCGTATAGTTACCTATTATGAGCGAGGGGTTGCTGCCGTCGTTGCTTCGCCCGAGACGTCCGCCGTTCGCCCTGGGGGTCGCGGTCGGCCTGCTGTGCGTCGCGGCGGAGACCCTGCTGGCCGGTGCCCTGATGGAGCTGACGCCGGCGCGCGGCGTGGCCGAGGTCTACGTGCCCGGGATCCTGCTGGTGTCGCTGGTGTGGGGCCTGTGGCTGGGCGTGGCGACCGTGGCGGCCAGCGGCGTCGCCTTCTCCTACTTCTTTCTGGACCCTGTGGTGTCCTTCAGCCTCCTGAGCCCCAGGGAGTGGTTGGAGCTGGTGGTCTTCCTCGTCGTGGCGCTCATGGTCTGCCTGCTCGCGGCGCTGGTGCGCCCGCTGGTCAGCGAGATCGACGAGCGCCGCCGCGCCGCCGACCTCTCCGCCCGGATGACCCGGCTCGTGCTCGGCGCGAAGGACCTGCGCCCGGCCCTGTCGGCCGCCTCGCGCCTGCTGAGCGAGTCGCTGGGCACGGCTGACCTCACGATCGAGCTCGGTGCGGTGCGCGCCCCGGAGGGCTGCGTGGCCGTCCCGATCGAGGAGGGCGGATCGCGGTTCGGGACGCTGGTCGTCCCCGTCACGGCCGAGGCGGGCCTGAGGCCCTCGATCGAGCGGCTGCGGCCCTCCCTCGTGAGCCTGCTGCGCGCGTCCGCCGACCGCGCGGCCATCTCGCACGCGCTGGGCCGGAGCCGCGACGAGCTGCGGCAGATGATCGAGGAGCAGGGCGCCCTGCGGCGGGTGGCCACGCTGGTCGCCCGCGGGGTCTCGCCGTCAGAGCTGTTCAGCGCGGTCGCGAGCGAGATGGGCCGCATCCTGAAGGTGGAGACCACGGCGATCGTGCGCTACGACCCGGACCTCACGATGGTCTACGTCGGGTCCTGGAGCGCGCGGGGAGCCGGGTTCCGCATGCCCGTGGGGTCGCGGTGGCCGGTCCACGAGCCGAGCGTGGGCGCGCTGGTATGGGAGACCGGGCAGCCCGCCCGCATGACCGGATACGACGCCGTCACCGGCGAGATCGCCGAGTGGGCCCGCGAGCGGGACGTGGCCTGCGCCGTCGGCTGTCCCATCGTCGTCGAGGGGCGCATGTGGGGCGTGATGATCGCCGTCTCCTCCGACGCGGAGGTGCTGCCCGAGGGCGTGGAGAAGCGGATGCTGGAGTTCACCGAGCTGCTCGGCACGGCGATCGGGAACGCCCAGGCGCACGCGCAGCTCGCCGAGTCCCGCGCCCGGGTCGTGGCGGCCGCCGACGACACCCGTCGCCGCATCGAGCGCGACCTGCACGACGGCACGCAGCAGCGCCTGATCTCCCTCGGGCTCGAACTGCGCGCCGCCCAGGTCGGGCTGCCGCCCGAGTGCACGGAGTCCAAGACGCAGTTGGCGCGTGCCGTGCGGACCCTCAAGAGCGTGGTCGAGGAGTTGCAGGAGGTGTCCCGCGGCCTGCATCCGGCCATCCTGTCCAGCGGCGGCCTGGAGCCCGCGCTGAAGGCGCTGGCCCGCCGCTCGCCCCTGCCGGTCGAGCTCGATCTGCACGTCGGCCGCCGGCTGGCCGAGCGGGTCGAGGTGACCACCTATTACGTGGTGTCCGAGGCCCTGACGAACATCGCCAAGCACGCGCACGCCACCTTCGTGCGGGTCTGCGTCACGGAGGAGAAGGGGGCGCTGCGGCTGTCCATCCGCGACGACGGGGTGGGCGGCGCCGATCCGAGCCGCGGGACGGGGCTCATCGGCCTCACGGACCGGGTCGAGGCGCTCGGCGGCACGCTCGACATCTCCAGCCCGGCGGGCGGCGGCACGATGCTGCTGGTACGCATCCCGGAAGGCTGATCAGGGCGGACCCGTCCCGGGGCCGCGGGGCCGCGGCGCGGTCAGAGGAGTTTGTCCAGGGTGATCGGGAGGTCGCGGACGCGCCTGCCGGTGGCGTTGTGGATGGCGTTCGCCACGGCCCCCGCCGCTCCGACGATGCTGAGCTCGCCGATGCCGCGGGCACCGAGCTCGCTCAGCAGCGTGTCCGGATAATTCAGGAAATCCACGTCAATCGGCGGAATGTCGGTGTTGACGGGGACCAGATAGTCGGCCATCGTGGCGTTCCCGAACCGGCCCGTCTCCGGCTCGATCCGCAGGTCCTCCAGCAGCGCCTGCCCGATCCCCATGATGACGCCGCCGGCGATCTGGCTGCGGGCCGTCTTGACGTTGACGATCGTGCCCGCGTCCACCACGCACAGCCACCGTGAGACGCGCGGCTCGCCGGTCCACCGGTTGACCCGCACCTCGCAGAAGTGCGCGCCGAACGACCTGAACGCGTGCTCGCGCCGGGGATGGCGGGGCGAGGTCGCGGTGACCTCGACCTCGGGCACCCCCAGCAGGGCCAGCAGCTCGCCGAACGGCATCGCGTCGTCGCCGCCCCGGACCTCCCCGTCCGCGTACGTGACCGCCTCGCCCCGGAACGGCGACTTCTCGTGCTCGGCCGCCAGCTTGACCACGGCCTCCTTGGCGGCCTGGGCGGCGAGCCGGACGGCGGGCCCGTTGGCGGAGGTCGAGCCGGAGCCGCCCGCGTTGGCCGCCGGCGGCGTGGCCGAGTCGCCGAGCACGGGCGTGATCCGGTCCACCGGGATGCCCAGGACGTCGGCGGCGAGGAGGGCGAACACGGTGGACTGCCCGGTGCCGAGGTCGGCCGCGGCGCCCGACACCACCGCCCGGCCGTCGTCGCGCAGCCGTACCTCGATCGAGGCCTGGCTCCGCGAGGCGCCGAAGGTGGCCGTCGCCATGCCCAGGCCGACCAGCCAGTCCCCGTCGAGGACGGCACCGGGCCGCGGGTTCCGGCGAGACCAGCCGAACCGCTCGGCGCCCAGCCGGTAGCACTCCTCCAGGTGCTTGCTGGACCAGGGCAGCCCGCTGACCGGGTGGATCGGGGAGTCGTTCTTCAGGCGCAGGTCGAGGGGGTCCATGCCGAGCGCGTCGGCCAGCTCGTCCATGGCGCTCTCCAGCGCGAAGGAGCCGTTGGACTCGGCGGGCGCGCGCATGATGGTCGTGGCCGGGACGTCCATCGTGACGATCTTCCTGCTCACGTGCAGGTTGGCCGAGCCGTAGAGGGCCAGGGAGAGATCGGCGACCGGCTCGTAGAAGGCGTTCGCGGCGGACTTGCTGGAGATGCCGTCGTTCTTGACGGCGAGGAGCGTGCCGTCCACGGCGGCGCCGAGCGAGACGGTCTGGCTGGTGATCGGCCGGTGCCCGATCACGGTGAACACCTGCTCGCGGGTGAGGACGGTCTTGACCGGCCGGTCGAGGGCGCGGGCCGCCGCCGCGGTCAGCGGAGTGTGCGCCCAGGTGCCCCACTTGTTGCCGAATCCGCCGCCCACGTACGGGTTGATCACGTGGATCTGCGCGGCGTCGATGCCGAGCGACTCCGTCAGCCGCTCCACGGCCAGCCGCACCCCCTGGGACGCGGTGTAGATCGTGAGCCGGTCGCCGCTCCAGGACGCCACGGTGGCGTGGGGCTCCATCGCGACGTGGGTCTCGGCCGGGGTGGTGTAGGTCGCGGTGACGGTGACGTCGCTCGCCGCCAGCGCCTCGTCGATCGAGGCGACGCCGGGGGCCAGCACGTCCGTCTCGGGCGTGCCGCCGGGCGGCGGGACGGCGGCCGGCAGCCCGGCGGCGAAGGAGGCCCGGGGGCGCTCGGCGTCGTAGCGCGTGGTCACCAGCGCCGCGGCGTCCCTGGCCTGCTCGAACGTCTCCGCCACGACCAGCCCGATGACCTGGCCGTAGTAGCGCACGCGGGTGTCCTGCAGCGGCGCGAAGGGTTCGGCGGTGTCATCCCTGACGTCGGGGCGGAGCTCGAGCGAGTTGAACGGGGTGTAGACCGCGACCACCCCGGGCGCCCGCTCCGCCGGGCCGGTGTCCATGCCGGCGATGGTGCCGCGGGCGACCGTGCTGGTGAGCACGTAGCCGTAGACGAGTCCCGCCGGGTGGTGGTCGGCCGCGTAGCGTGCCGCGCCGGTGACCTTGACCGGCCCGTCTTCCCTGTTCACCGACCTCATCGCGGGCCCGCCAGTTCCTTCAGGGCGCGCAGGACCGCGCGCTGCACCAGTGTCACCTTGAAAGCGTTGCCGGCCAGCGGGCGCGCGCCCGCCGCGGCCAGCGCCGCCGCGTCCTCGTGGCTCCGTCCCGCGCGCAGGGCCGCCTCGACGGCGGGCAGCCGCCAGGGCACGGTCCCCACGCCGCCGACCGCGACCCGGGCGTCGCGCACCAGGCCGTCGTGGAGATCCACCGCGACGGCGGCCGAGGCCAGCGCGAACTCGTACGACTGGCGGTCGCGGACCTTGACGTAGACGGAGGTCCCGGCCCACGGCAGCGGCGGCACGATCACCTCGGTGACCAGTTCGCCGGGCCGGAGCCGGTTCTCCAGGTGCGGGGTGTCGCCGGGCGGGAGATAGAAGTCCGCCAGCGGCATCGTGCGCTCGCCGTCGGCGCCGCGCAGCCGTACGGACGCCTCCAGCGCGACCAGCGTCACCGCGAGGTCGCTGGCGTGCGTGGCGGCGCACGAGGAGCTCGTGCCCAGGATGGCGTGGCCCCGGTTGTCGCCGCTCTGCGCCGGGCAGCCGGTGCCGGGCGAGCGCTTGTTGCAGGGCGTGGCCACGTCGCGGAAATAGCCGCAGCGGGTCCGCTGCAGGAGGTTGCCGCCGATGCTGGCCATGTTGCGGAGCTGCGGCGAGGCGCTGAGGAGCAGCGCCTGCGCGATGACCGGGTACGGCCCGGCGACGGCGGGATGGCGGGCCACGTCCTCCATCCGCTCCAGGGCGCCGATCCGCAGGCCGTCGGGTCCGGCCTGGATCCCGCGCAGCGGGAGGCGGTTGATGTCGATGACCTGCTCGGGGGCGAGCACCTCGAGCTTCATCAGGTCGACCAGCGTGGTGCCGCCGGCCAGGAACGCCGACTCGTCCCCGGCCAGGCCGACGGCGTCGGAGAGGTCGCTTGGGGCGGCGAAGCCGAAGGCGCGCATCAGGACCTCGCCTGCTTCACGGCCTCGACGATGTTCGGGTAGGCGCCGCAGCGGCAGATGTTGCCCGACATGGCCTCGCGGATCTCCGCGTCGGTCATCGCGTGCCCCTCACGCAGCACGGCCACCGCCGACATGATCTGTCCCGACGTGCAGAAACCGCACTGGAACCCGTCGTGGTCGATGAAGGCCCGCTGCACCGGATGCAGCCGGTCGCCCTCGGCCAGGCCCTCGACCGTGGTGACCTCCCGGCCGTCCAGCGTGGCCACCATGGTCAGGCAGGACAGCACCCGCCGGCCGTCCACGTGCACGGTGCAGGCCCCGCACTGGCCGCGGTCGCAGCCCTTCTTCGTGCCGGTCAGCTCCAGCCGTTCGCGCAGGGTGTCGAGCAGTGTCGTCCGCGGGTCCACGCGGAGCCGCCGGGCCGTACCGTTCACCGTGCAGGTCACCTCGACCTGGCGGTCCGGGGAAGGATCACCGTGTTCCATACGGCCGAACCGTAGGGTTCCCCGGACTTCAGGTCAAGTCAAGACATCGGATGATTTGGCGAATTCTCCCGGCCGGACCCCAGCCGCCACCGGCCCGGCGAGGCCGGGATCGCCCAAGCCCCGCAGAGGGCACGCCGCGGTCCCCGGAAGGCCGGTAACCCGCCATACGCATATATACGCCTTCTTGATGCCCTAACCATGCCAAACACCACCAGACCCTCAGTAAGGTGCGATGCGTCTTGATGCGTTTTTGACGGGGGGATCACCGGATGGTGCTGGCGAAACGGCCGGCCGCTACGGCGGGGACGGTGCGTTCCTGGCTGCTGCAGGGGCTGCAGACCGACCGCGAGCAGATCGAGCACGGTCCCCACGTCAAGCACTCGTGGTGGCGGGTGATGTGCCTGACCGGGGTGGACTACTTCTCCACCCTCGGCTACCAGCCCGGCATCGCGGCCCTGGCGGCCGGGCTGCTCGCCCCGCTGGCCACCGTGTTCCTGGTGGGGCTCACGCTGCTGGGGGCGCTGCCGGTCTACCGGCGGGTGGCCGCGGAGAGCCCCTACGGACAGGGCTCGATCGCGATGCTGGAGAAGCTGGCGCCGCAGTGGTGGGGCAAGCTGTTCGTGCTGGCCCTGCTCGGCTTCGCGGCCACCGACTTCGTGATCACGATGACACTGTCGGCGGCGGACGCGACCGCGCACATCCTGGAGAACCCGTTCGTGCCCGGCTTCCTGCACGGGCAGCGGGTCCTGGTCACGCTGGTGCTGCTGGCGCTGCTCGGCGGCGTGTTCCTGATGGGCTTCACCGAGGCCATCGGCATCGCCGTCCTGCTGGTCCTCGTCTACCTGGGCATGAACGCGGTGGTCGTGGCGACCGCCGTCGCGCACGTCATCGGCGCGCCGCAGGTGGTCGTGGACTGGCAGCGCGCGCTGAGCCCGGACTTCGGCGGCCCGCTCGCCATGGTCGGCCTGTCGCTGCTGGTCATGCCGAAGCTGGCGCTGGGCATGTCCGGGTTCGAGACGGGTGTCGCGGTGATGCCGGTGGTCCGGGGCGACATCCAGGGGCGGATCAAGGGCACCCGGCGGCTGCTCACCACCGCCGCGCTCATCATGAGCGGGTTCCTGGTCTTCTCCAGCTTCGCCACCACCGTGCTGATCCCGCACGAGGAGTTCGAGGAGGGCGGCAGCGCGAGCGGGCGGGCGCTGGCGTATCTCGCGCACGGGTACCTGGGGGACTGGTTCGGCACCGCGTACGACGTCTCGACGATCGCGATCCTGTGGTTCGCCGGCGCCTCGGCGATGGCCGGGCTGATCAACCTGGTGCCGCGCTACCTGCCCCGGTACGGCATGGCGCCGGAGTGGACCGGCGCGGTGCGGCCGCTGGTGCTGGTGTTCTCGGCCATCGCGTTCGCCATCACGGTCATCTTCGACGCCGACGTGGAGGCCCAGGGCGGCGCGTACGCCACCGGCGTCCTGGTGCTCATGCTCTCCGCCGCCGTCGCGGTGACGTTGTCGGCCAGGAAGAAGGGCCGGCACGGGGCGTTCGCCGGGTTCGCCGTCATCACGGCCGTGCTGGCGTACACGCTGGTGGACAACGTGATCGAGCGGCCGGACGGCGTCAAGATCGCCTCGTTCTTCATCGCGGCGATCGTCGTCACCTCGCTGATCTCCCGCGCCACCCGCTCCACCGAACTGCGGGTCACCGAGGTACGCCTCGACCCGCTGGCCGAGCGGTTCGTCAACGAGACGTGCGGCGACCTCCACCTGATCGCCAACGAGCCGCACGCGCGGGACCAGGCCGAGTACACCGACAAGCTGCGCGAGCAGTGGGTCAACCACCGGCTGCGCACCTCCGAGCCGGTCATGTTCGTGGAGGTGTCGGTGCCGGACGCCTCCGAGTTCGAGACGAAGCTGCACGTCAGGGGCGAGGAACGCTATGGCCACCGGATCCTGGCCATCGAGAGCTCGGCCGTGCCGAACTCGCTGGCCGCCCTCCTGCTCTACCTGCGCGACCGGACCGGCTCCGTGCCGCACATCTACTTCCACTGGGCCGAGGGCAACCCGGTCGTGGCGATGCTGCGGTACCTGGTCTTCGGCGGCGGCGACGTGCCGCCGCTGAGCAGGGAGGTGCTGCGCCAGGCCGAGCCGGATCCGGAACGCAGGCCGCGCGTCCACGTTGGATGACCAGTACGCGGCGATCGGATTACCAATCCGCCACGCGGTGTACGGATCACGTCAAGAATCACCCGCCGGCCGTAGGTAACCCGTCAAGAACGGAAAATCCAGGTCATTTCGGGGCTTTCCTTGTCTGGTGCCGCTCGACCGGGCGGCCGGCAATGTGTTCCGAAGCTGAGGAGTGGGGATGGCTGACGTCATCTTCGTCGCCCTGACGATCGCGGTCTTCGCGGTCTTCGGGCTTGTTGTCAGGGCGGTGGAGCGCTCGTGAGCGCTATCAACGCCACTGGCCTGGTGGTCGCGGTGGCCTTAGTGATTTTCATGGTCGTGGCCCTGCTGTTCCCGGAGCGGTTCTGATGAGTACCACTGCCGCGGGGATGCTCTTCATCGCGTCCCTGATTCTTGCTCTGGCGTTGGTGCACAAGCCGCTCGGCGACTACATGTACCGCGTCTACACCTCCGCCCGGCACAACGTCGTCGAGCGCGTCACCTACCGCCTTCTCGGGGTGCGGCCCGACGCCGAGCAGAGCTGGGGCGTCTACGCCCGCAGCCTGCTGGCGTTCTCGGTGGTCTCGATCCTGGTCGTGTACGGCATCCAGCGGCTGCAGGACAAGCTGCCGCTGAGCGTGGGCATGGCCCCGGTGACCGACCACATCGCATGGAACACCGCGATCAGTTTCGTCACCAACACCAACTGGCAGGCGTACTCCGGCGAGTCCACCATGGGCCACCTGACCCAGATGGCCGCCCTGGCGGTGCAGAACTTCGTCTCGGCATCGGTCGGCATGGCGGTGGCCATCGCGCTGGTGCGCGGGTTCGCCCGCAAGAAGGCCGACACGCTCGGCAACTTCTGGGTGGACCTGGTCCGCGGCTGCGTCCGCATCCTGCTGCCGATCGCGTTCGTCGGCGCGCTGGTGCTGGTCGCGGGGGGGCTGATTCAGAACTTCTCCGGCGTGCACGAGGTCGCCACGCTGACCGGCGGCACCCAGTCGATCACCGGCGGGCCGGTGGCCTCGCAGGAGGCGATCAAGGAGCTGGGGACCAACGGCGGCGGTTTCTACAACGCCAACTCCGCCCACCCCTTCGAGAACACCACCAGTTGGACCAACTGGTTCGAGAACTTCCTGATCCTGGTGATCCCGTTCGCGCTGCCGCGCACCTTCGGCCGGATGGTCGGCCAGATCCGCCAGGGCTACGCGATCCTCGCGGTGATGGGCATCCTCGCGCTGGCCAGCATCCTGCTGACCAACGTCTTCGAGCTGGGCGGGAACGCCACCGTGCCGCACGCGGTGGGCGCGGCCATGGAGGGCAAGGAGGTGCGCTTCGGCATATCCAACTCCGCCACCTTCGCCGCCAGCACCACTCTGACCAGCACCGGCGCAGTGGACTCCTTCCACGACTCCTACACGCCGTTCGGCGGCATGATGACGATGTTCAACATGATGCTCGGTGAGGTCGCCCCCGGCGGCGTCGGCGCGGGCCTGTACGGCATGCTCATCCTCGCCGTGATCACGGTGTTCGTGGCCGGGCTGATGGTCGGCCGCACCCCCGAATACCTGGGCAAGAAGATCGGGCCGCGAGAGATCAAGCTGGCGTCGTCGTACTTCCTGATCACCCCGATCCTGGTGCTGGTCGGCACGGCGTTCGCGATGGGCTCCTCGGAGCAGCGGGCGAGCATGCTCAACGGCGGCCCGCACGGCCTGTCCGAGGTGCTGTACGCCTTCACCAGCGCCTCCAACAACAACGGCTCCGCCTTCGCCGGTATCACGGTCAACACCCCGTGGTACGACGTGGCGCTCGGGCTGTGCATGGTGTTCGGCCGGTTCCTGCCGATCATCCTGGTGCTGGCGCTGGCCGGATCGCTGGCCCGGCAGGCACCGGTGCCCGAGTCGATCGGCACGCTGCCGACGCACCGGCCGCAGTTCGTCGGCATGGTCGTCGGCGTGACGATCATCCTGGTAGCGCTGACCTTCCTCCCGGCGCTCGCGCTCGGCCCCATCGCAGAAGGACTGTCCTGAAATGTCAACCTCTGTGCTCGAGACGCCGAGTCAGGCGCCCGCGCCCAAGAAGAACGGCCGGGTCGGCGGCGGCCTGCTGGACCCCAAACAGCTCATCACGTCGCTGCCGGACGCGCTGAAGAAGCTCAACCCGGTCACCCTGTGGCGTAACCCCGTCATGTTCATCGTCGAGATCGGTGCGGCGTTCACCACGGTGCTGGCGATCGCCGACCCGTCGTTCTTCGCCTGGGCCATCGTGGTGTGGCTGTGGCTGACCGTGGTCTTCGCCAACCTGGCCGAGGCCGTGGCCGAGGGCCGGGGCAAGGCGCAGGCCGCCACGCTGCGCGCGGCCAAGCGCGACACGACCGCCCGCCGGCTGCGGAGCCGTACCTCCGCCGACTGGGACGTGGTCGGTGCGGCCGAGCTCGGCCAGGGCGACTTCGTGATCGTCGAGGCCGGGGAGGTCATCCCGGGCGACGGCGACGTGATCGACGGCATCGCCAGCGTGGACGAGTCGGCCATCACCGGCGAGTCCGCCCCGGTGATCCGGGAGTCCGGCGGCGACCGGTCGGCGGTCACCGGCGGCACGAAGGTGCTGTCCGACCGGATCATCGTCCAGATCACCCAGAAGCCCGGCGAGAGCTTCATCGACCGGATGATCGCCCTGGTCGAGGGCGCCAACCGGCAGAAGACCCCCAACGAGATCGCCCTGAACATCCTGCTGGCCGCCCTGACGATCATCTTCCTGGTCGCCACGGTCACCATGCAGCCGCTGGCCATCTACTCCAAGCTCATCAACCCGGGCGTGGCCGACTCCATCGCGCTCACCGGCGACGGCGTCACCGGCGTCGTCCTGGTCTCGCTGATCGTCTGCCTGATCCCGACCACCATCGGCGCGCTGCTGTCGGCCATCGGCATCGCCGGCATGGACCGCCTGGTGCAGCGCAACGTCCTGGCGATGTCGGGCCGGGCGGTGGAGGCCGCCGGTGACGTGTCCACGCTGCTGCTGGACAAGACCGGCACCATCACCCTGGGCAACCGGCAGGCCGGCGAGTTCGTGCCGGTGGCCGGCGTCACCGAGCAGCAGTTGGCCGAGGCCGCCCAGTTGTCCAGCCTGGCCGACGAGACCCCCGAGGGCCGCTCGATCGTGGTGTTCGCCAAGGAACGCCACGGCCTGCGTGAGCGTGAGATCCACGGCGCCGAGTGGGTGCCGTTCACCGCGCAGACCCGCATGTCCGGGGTGAACCTGGGTGAGCGGCAGGTGCGCAAGGGTGCCGCCACCGCCGTCATGAAATGGGTACGCGACGCCGGCGGCCACCCGACCGAGGAGGTCGGCGCGATCGTGGACGGCATCTCCGCCTCCGGCGGCACCCCCCTCGTGGTGGCCGAGCGGGGCCGGGTGCTCGGCGTGATCCATCTCAAGGACGTGGTCAAGGCGGGCATGCGGGAGCGGTTCGACGAGATGCGCCGGATGGGCATCCGCACTGTCATGATCACCGGCGACAACCCGCTGACCGCCCAGGCCATCGCCAACGAGGCCGGGGTGGACGACTTCCTGGCCGAGGCCACCCCCGAGGACAAGCTGGCGCTGATCAGGAAGGAGCAGGAGGGCGGCCGGCTGGTCGCGATGACCGGCGACGGCACCAACGACGCCCCCGCGCTCGCCCAGTCCGACGTCGGCGTGGCGATGAACACCGGCACCTCGGCCGCCAAGGAGGCCGGGAACATGGTGGACCTGGACTCCAACCCGACCAAGCTCATCGAGATCGTCGAGATCGGCAAGCAACTCCTGATCACGAGAGGCGCGCTGACGACGTTCTCGATCGCCAACGACATCGCCAAGTATTTCGCGATCATCCCCGCGATGTTCGCGGCGGTCTATCCGGGCCTGGACGCGCTGAACATCATGCGCCTGTCGAGTCCGCAGTCGGCGGTCCTGTCCGCGGTGATCTTCAACGCGATCGTCATCATCGCGCTGATCCCGCTGGCCCTGAAAGGCGTGCGCTACCGGCCCTCCAGCGCCTCCAAGCTGCTGTCCCGCAACCTGTACATGTACGGCCTGGGCGGGATCATCGTCCCGTTCATCGGCATCAAGCTCATCGACCTGCTGGTCCAGTTCCTTCCGGGGATGTCATAAATGGAACGCCTACCGAGCTGGATCCGCCAGCACGTCGCCGCGATCCGGGCGGTCGTGGTCCTGACCGTGCTGCTCGGACTGATCTACCCGCTGGTCACGACCGGCGTGGCGCAGGCCCTGTTCAATGGCAACGCCAACGGCTCCATCATCCAGGCCGGCGGCAAGGACGTGGGCAGCTCGATCATCGGCCAGTCCTTCACCGACGCCGACGGCAACCCGATCGGGAAGTACTTCCAGTCCCGGCCGTCCGCGGCCGGTGACGGCTACGACCCGACCTCCACCTCGGCCAGCAACCTGGGCCCGGAGGACGTCGTGGACACCCTGCCGGTGCCGGGTGCCAAGGACGAGGAGGGCAACCCGGACGAGGGCAAGCAGTCGCTGCTCACCCAGGTCTGCGCCCGTTCCAAGGCGGTCGGCGAGCTGGAGGGCGTCAGCGGCGCCCGGCCGTACTGCACCCCCGACGGGGTGGGCGCGGTGCTGAAGGTCTTCCCCGACCGCGCCGTCAGCGTCAACCAGGCCTGCCCCGCCACCCCCTTCATCGCCGACTACCAGGGCAAGAAGGTGGAATGCGGGAAGCCAGGTGAGGACTACGCGGCCGGCCGGACGGTCCCGGTCCGGGGCGAGGCCGGAACGCCCGCCGTGCCCGCCGACGCGGTCACGGCCAGCGGCTCCGGCCTGGACCCGCACATCTCCGTGGCCTACGCCGAGTTGCAGGCACCGCGCGTGGCCAAGGCCAGGGGGATGGCCGTCGACCAGGTCAAAACGCTGATCGACGAGCACACCACCGGCCGGGCGCTCGGCTTCATGGGCGAACCCGCGGTCAACGTGCTCGAACTCAACCTGGCGCTCGACGGGTCATGAGACGAGGCCGCCTGCGGGTCTACCTCGGGGCGGCCCCCGGGGTCGGCAAGACGTACGCGATGCTGAGCGAGGGCCGCAGGGCGCGCGAGCGCGGCCGGGACGTGGTCGTGGGTCTCGTCGAGACCCACGGCCGCCCCCGCACCACCGCCCTCCTGGAGGGCATGGAGGTGATCCCGCGCAGGACGGTGACGCACCGGGGCGCGACGTTCACCGAACTGGACGTGGCGGCGGTGCTCGCCCGCGAGCCCAGGGTCGCGCTGGTCGACGAGCTGGCCCACACCAACGTGCCGGGCTCGAAGAACGTCAAGCGCTGGCAGGACATCGACCAGCTCCTGGACGCCGGCATCGACGTCGTCTCCACGGTCAACATCCAGCACCTGGAGTCGGTCAACGACGTCGTCCAGGAGATCACCGGGGTGCCGCAGCGGGAGACCGTACCCGACGAGGTGGTGCGGCGGGCCGACCAGGTCGAGCTGGTGGACATGTCGCCCGAGGCGCTGCGCCGCCGCATGGCGCACGGCAACGTCTACGCCCCGGCCAAGGTCGACGCCGCGCTGTCCAACTACTTCCGCGTCGGCAACCTCACCGCCCTGCGCGAGCTGGCGTTGCTGTGGGTCGCGGGCAAGGTGGACGACCAGCTCGACCACTACCGCGCCGAGCACGGCATCGCCTCCACCTGGGAGGCCCGCGAGCGGGTGGTGGTCGCGCTCACCGGCGGCCCGGAAGGCGACACGCTGGTACGCCGGGCCGCCCGCATCGCCGCCCGCACCAAGGGCGCCGACCTGCTCGCCGTCCACGTCACCAGCGCCGACGGGCTGGCCGGAGCCGACCCGGCCAGCCTGGCCCGCCAGCGCACCCTGGTGGAGAGCATGGGCGGCACCTACCACCAGGTCGTCGGCGACGACATCCCGCGCGCCCTGCTGGACTTCGCCCGCGGCGTCAACGCCACCCAGCTCGTCCTCGGCGCCTCCAGGCGCGGCCGGTTCGCGCAGATCTTCTCGCGCGGCGTCGGGGTCGAGACCACCGCCCGCTCCGGCTCCATCGACGTACACATGATCACCCACGACGAGGCCAAGAAGGGGCGGCGCCGCCCGGCTCGTACGCGGGCCGCGCTGACCCGCAAGCGGCGGCTGACCGGCTGGGCGCTGGCAGTGGCCGGGATGCCGCTGCTGACCGCGGCGCTGGTCCCGTTCCGGGACGTGGTGTCGCTGCCCAGCGAGATCCTGTTCTTCCTCACGCTGACCGTCGGGGTCGCGCTGGCCGGTGGCATGTGGCCGGCCATCACCGCGGCGGTCGGCGGGTCGCTGCTGCTCAACTGGTTCTTCACGCCGCCGATCGGCGAGTTCACCATCAACGACCCGGAGAACCTGTTCGCGCTGCTGGTCTTCGTGGTGGTGGCGGCCGCGGTCTCCACCATCGTGGACATCGCCGCCCACCGGACCCGGGAGGCCGCCCGCGCCAGCGCCGACGCCGAGCTGCTGTCCACCCTGGCCGGGCACGTGCTGCGCGGCCAGTCGGCGGTGCCGTCGCTGCTGGAACGTACCCGGGAGACGTTCGGCCTGACCTCCGTCACCCTGCTGGAACGCCGGTCCGAGGCCGCCCGCACCCCCGACGACCAGTCGGACCCCGGCGCCTGGCGTATCGTGGCCACCTCCGGCGGCGCCCCGTCCACCTGCCCCGGCCAGTCCGACACCGACGTGGTCATCGACGACGACATGATCCTGGCCGCCCAGGGCGGGCTGCTGGACGCCGCCGATCGTACGGTGCTGGAGGCGTTCGCCGCCGAGGCCGCCGTCGCGCTGCGCCAGGAACGGCTCCAGGAGGCCGCCGAGCAGGCCCGCCCGCTGGCCGAGGCCGACAAGATGCGCACCGCGCTGCTCGCCGCCGTCAGCCACGACCTGCGCACGCCGCTCGCCTCCGCCAGGGCGGCGGTCGAGAGCCTGGGCAACACCGACGTCACGTGGAGCGACCACGACCGCGCCGAGCTTCTGGCCACCGCGCAGGAATCGCTGGACAAGCTGGGCCGGCTGGTGGCGAACCTGCTCGACATGAGCCGCCTGCAGGCCGGCGTGCTCGGCGCGACCCCGCAGCCGCTGGCCCTGGAGGAGGTCGTGCCGCGCGCCATCGACGACCTGGGCCCGCTGCGCGACCGCGTCGAGGGCGACATCTCCGTCGAACTGCCGGAGATCCTCGCCGACCCCACGCTGCTGGAGCGGGTGCTGGTCAACCTCATGGCGAACGCCGTCCGCTA
The DNA here is from genome assembly GCF_039871825.1 of Nonomuraea sp. B12E4. NCBI lineage: Bacteria > Bacillati > Actinomycetota > Actinomycetes > Streptosporangiales > Streptosporangiaceae > Nonomuraea > Nonomuraea sp. B12E4. The sequence goes on from NZ_JBDPME010000001.1 coordinate 797,982, forward strand.
CAGCCCGCCGGACCAGCCCGTACTGATCACCGCGAGCTGGCACGGCGACCGCGTGGAAATCCGCGTGATGGACCGCGGGCCCGGCATTCCGCCCGAGGACCACGACCGCGTCTTCCAGCCGTTCCAGCGGCTCGGCGACCGCGACAACCACTCGGGGGTCGGGCTGGGCCTGGCCCTGTCCCGCGGCCTCACCGAGGCGATGGGTGGCACTTTGCTACCCGAAGAGACACCAGGGGGAGGTCTCACCATGAGACTCACATTGCCCATCGCGGCCCGGCGGTGACGCCGTGACCCGCATCCTCGTCGTGGACGACGAACCGCAGATCCTGCGCGCGCTGCGCATCAACCTGGCCGCCCGCCACTACGAGGTGGCCGTCGCCGGCGACGGCGCCTCGGCACTCCGGGAGGCCGTCGACCATGCGCCCGACCTGGTCATCCTCGACCTCGGGCTGCCCGACCTGGACGGGGTGGACGTCATCCACGGGCTGCGCGGCTGGACCACCATCCCGATCATCGTCCTGTCCGGCCGGGCCGGCAACCAGGACAAGATCGAGGCCCTGGACGCCGGCGCCGACGACTACGTCACCAAGCCCTTCGGTATCGACGAACTGCTGGCCCGGGTACGCGCGGTGACCCGGCGCGCCTTCATCCAGGACGCCGAGCTGGCCCGCATCGAGCTCGGTGACCACATCGTCGATCTGACCAGCAAGACGATCTCCGGTGACGTACGGCTGACACCGACGGAGTGGCACATCCTGGAGCTGCTGCTGCGCCATCCGGGCAAGCTGATTAGCCAGCGGCAGATCCTCACCGAGGTCTGGGGCGCCAAGTTCGTCAAGGAGACCCACTACCTGCGCCAGTACATGGCCCAGATCCGCCGCAAACTCGAACGCGACCCCGCCCACCCCGCTCACCTGATCACCGAACCCGGCATGGGCTACCGCTTCAAGCCATGACCCCACGCCGCCGGAACCCCTTCCGCCCCACCACCCGGCCCCGCCTCCACCCTCCCGGCGGGCCCGCCGAGCCGGACACCGGGTCTGTCGTACGGCCCGATGGGCGGTGTGCCGCCCGCCCCGCCGCACGACCCGTCACCCGGCGCGTAGCCCTGCTCATCGCCGTGTTCGTCGCGCTGCTGGCCGGGGCGCCGGCGCTGGCCGCCCTCCGGGCCGCGCGGGAGTCCTACGCCGCCACGCACCACCAGGTCATCGCCCGGGTCCTGGACGAGCGGGCCATCGTGGCCCGCGTCACCTGGGACGGCGGGCGGCGCAGCGGCTGGGCGCGCCGGCCGCTGGAGCGGGTGTCGGACAGGACCGTCCGGATCTGGCTCGACGGCCGGGGACGGCCCGCGCCGCGGCCGGTCGGGGCGGTGGAGGTCGTGTTCGGCTTCCTGCTCGCCGCGCTTCCCGCCGGGATACTGGCCTGGCTGGCCGTACCCGCGTGGCACGCGTGGTGGCTTGCCCGCCGGGCGGTCGCGAGCTGGGATCAGGAGTGGCGCGATCACCGGCACCCCTGCTGACGGGCGGCAGGACGCGTCCAGGCAGGCGAGGCGGGTGCCGCGCGTCTGGAAGACGTCAGCGCCCGTGGTGAATGCGCATGAATGTCGTAGGAAACGGCACCCCCACACCGCCCTGCGTGTTGTGACTTGGCGGATGGCCGTTGAAAGGGAGGGTCGATGTCCGGGCATCGCGCGGAAGTGCTGCTTCCTGTTGGATTCGGCTTGGCGATCGGCGCCTGTGTCACGGCCGCGCTCACCTTCACCGGAACCGTGGCCCGCGTCGCCCTGATGGTGATGGCCGTCGGCCTGTTCGGGGTGTGGGCGCGGCGCTGCCTCCCCGCTCTGGCGACGGGCGGGGTGACCTGGTGCTTCGCGACCGGGTTCCTGGTGTACGGAAAGGGTGAGCTGGCGTTCGGGGCGGACGACCTGTACCGGTTGGGCGCGTTCGCGGCCTCGGCGCTCGCGGGCTGCGCCTGGGCCGCACTCCGCGCCCGCCACCGCCGGCTTCCGCGGCCGCCCGCACGGTCGCGGGCGCCCCACCACCGGACACCCATCATCCTCCGGCGCGCACACGCCCGGCCCGTCCCCCGCCGCTGAGGGGCTTCCCGCCGCTGAGCTGGGGTAAGACCTCCACATAGTCGAGTACGGGGGTCCGGCATGGTCGAGCGCGGGGGCCGGGCCACGGCCCGCTTCCGCACGAGCCCGGACCTCGGATGAACCCGTGCCGGACCTGAACCCCGTACAGGACGTGAGTTCCGGATCGCACGTGAATCCGGAGTGCGTATGAACCCGGACACCTTGGCGGTCTTCCGGCGGGCGGTGCGGGGGCTGCGGTGTAAGGCCGAGCGGACGCCCGCGCGCCGGGACCGCCACATCGACTTCCTGCGCGCCATGGCGATCATCGCCGTGGTGACCGGCCACTGGCTGACCGTGCAGATCACCCACGACGGCGGGCTGCACGGGGCCAGCGTCCTGGACCTGGTGCCCTGGACCCGCCCGCTGACCTGGCTGTTCCAGGTCATGCCGATCTTCTTCCTGGTCGGCGGCTTCGCCAACGCCGCCTCGCTCGCCGCCCACCGGCGCCGTGGCGGCGGCGTCACCGGCTGGATGCTGCGCCGTACCGAACGGCTGGTACGGCCCACCACCATGCTGCTGATCGTGCTCACCGCGGTGGCCCTGGCGGCCGGGGCGGTGGGGGCCGATCCCGCGCTTGTCGGCCTGGCCACCTGGGTGGCCGGGATCCCGCTGTGGTTCCTGGTGGCGTACCTGGCGGTGGTCGTCCTGACCCCCGTGACGTACGCGCTCCACGAGCGGTTCGGGCTGGCCGTACCGGTCGCCCTGCTCGTCCTGGTCGGCGCGGGCGATATGGCCCGGCTGGTGTGGCGTGTCCCGCACGGGGGAGAGGGCAACTTCCTGTTCGCGTGGCTGGCGATTCACCAGCTCGGCTTCGCCTGGCGGGACGGGCGCCTGCCGGCCCGTCCGGCGGTGGCGCTGCCGCTGGCCCTCGGCGGGACGGCCGCGCTGGTGGGACTCACCGTGTGGGGCCCGTACCCGGTCAGCATGGTGGCCGTGGCGGGGCAGGAGATCCAGAACACCTCGCCGCCCACCCTCGCCCTGCTGGCCCTGGCCACGGCCCAGACCGGGTTCGCGCTGCTGCTGCACGGCCCGGTCAACCGGTGGTTGAGCGACGTACGCCCGTGGACGGTGGTCGTCGCGATCAACTCGGTGATCATGACGGTGTTCCTGTGGCACATGACCGCCGTCGTGTTCGGCGTCCTGGCGCTGTACGCGACGGGGGTGTTCCCGCAGCCCCCGCCCGCGTCGGTGCCCTGGTTCCTGCTGCGCCTGCCCTGGCTCGCCGTGCTCGGGGTGTTCCTCGGGGTGCTGGTCATGTTGTTCGGACCTGTGGAGCAGCGCATCCGTCCGTACCACGAGCCGGGACGCGGGGCGGGGCTTCTCACCGCCGCGGGCATGGCCGGGGTACTGGCCGGGCTCCTCGGCATCGCCATGGCGGGCCCCGGGCACCACGGCCCGGCCGGCCAGCCCACGGTGGCGCTGGTGGTGTACTTCGCCGGGGCCGCCGCCCTGCGGCTCGCCCGGAGCAGTCCCACCCCGGGCCGCGCGGCCCGGCCTCGGCCCAGACTGTGACAGGCTACCCCAACGTGACCTTGCCGGATGATCAGCCGGCAGTCCGTCGAGCTTTCGCCCGGGCTAACGCCCCGGGAGATCGTCACCGGTGTCCTGCCGGCGGCGTGGACCGGCGGCGAGCAGCCCCGAGGTGTGCTCCCGCTCGAACCACGCGTCGATGCGGCTCCACTCCCGCAACGCTTCCCGGTAGGCGTCGGCGTCGCCGTGCCGGCGGCCCCGGGCGCGGGCCAGGCAGGCGGCCGGCGGCCCAGTCGTTCTCACCGGCCGTCGCGGCGGCGGCCAGGCGACGGTCCGCGTCAGGCAGGCTGCTCAGCACGGCCAACTCGGCCCCGGCGGCGCGTGCATAGGCGGCAGGCCACCCGGTGGGAGACCCGGAAAAGGCCCGGCCAACCAGGGCCGCCAGCTCCTCCACGACGTCCAGGGCTCCCGGCTCCACGACCCGTGTGCGTCACCGGCGATCAACTCGGCCGTGGACAGCGCCGCGAGCAAATCACCGGCGGCGAACGCGCAGAGCCAGGCGTTGTGGAAGGAGTCGAGGATCTCCGCCGCGGAGGCCGGGTGACGGCGGTCCATCGCCTCCACCAGCGCCAGCCGCTCCCGGGCGATACGGTACGCCGTCCGGAACCGGCCCGCGCGGATCGCCAGCGTGCCGGTCGCGTCCATTGCGGCGCTGATGATCACGGGATCCCCGGTGACCCGCGCCGCCGCCACGGCCGCCTCGGCGAGCACCGGATCGGGCGAGACCTGAGGCGAACGCGCACACCAGGCGCTCGCAGCGGCCGGATGAGCGTCCACCACACCGCCACCGGCCCCCTCGACCCCCTTCCCGCCCACCACCAGCCCGCCCGCGGCCGCTCGATACAATCGGTCGCCGCCGGTGGAACCGCCCGCCACCAGCCCGCCGTCGTCGACCGTCCCGCTCACAGTCAGGCCGCCATGGGCCGTCCCAGCCGTCGCGGGATCGACGATCGTGGTCGCCTGATCCAGCAAGGCGCGCAGCCGCAGGTGGGGGATCGGGCCGGGGAAGCCCGAGGTGAACCTGCGGGCTGTGACCACGGCCTGGGCGAGGGCGATGGCCTGGGCGCCGTGGTCGTCCGCCGCCCGCGCGGCGGACTCCAGGAGGAGGTCGAACGCCCCATGGGCGAGCCCCACCGCGTACACGACCTGGGCGGCGGTGCGGAGGTCCGCGGCGGCGGCCGAGGCGGTGGGGGCGCGCCGGGCCGCCTCCTTGAAGTGCTCCAGAGACTCGCTGACCTGTCAGCGGGCGGGCGTTCGAGTGCGGGATCACCGCGCTGCACTACGAGCCCAAGCGCCCCTAACCGAGTCCGCCGCCCGTCCGGGGATGTGATGGCAGCTGGTCCGCACGAGCACCGGGGTCCGGCCCACGGAAGCGGGGACGGCGCTGCTGGCCGAGGCGCGGCCAGGACGAGCACGGCGGCGAACAGCCGGTGACCTCCGGGGCGCGAGGCTCGACGTGAGGTGTTCCCCCGGCGGGCCAAGGGCTCATGGACGCCAGGGCCGGGGTGTTCGGCGAGATCGCCGGAACTTTGTGAGAAGTGAACCGTATGCTGTACGGTACGCGATACGACATCGCGACCAGGGAGAGATCGTGACTTCTCATGACATCCGGCCCTTCCTCCTTGAAGCAGCCCAGGACGACCTGGACGACCTGCGCGCGCGGCTCGACCGGGTGCGCTGGCCGGACGAGGTGCCCGGCCTCGGCTGGCGGTACGGTGTCCCGCTGGACCGCCTTAAGCACCTGGTCGAGCACTGGCGTACCGGCTACGACTGGCCCGCCGCGCAGGCCGAGCTGAACCGGCACGACCAGTTCCGCACCGAGATCGACGGGCAGTGGGTGCACTTCCTCCACGTCCGCTCCGCCCGGCCCGACGCCCTGCCGCTGCTGATCACCCACGGCTGGCCCAGCTCGCCGGTGGAGTACCTCGACGTGATCGAGCCGCTCAGCCGGGACTTCCACCTGGTCATCCCGTCCCTGCCGGGCTACGGCCTGTCGGGTCCCACGCGCGAGACCGGCTGGGGCTCCACCCGCATCGCCCGCGCCTGGCTGGAGCTCATGACCCGGCTCGGTCACCCGCGTTTCGGCGTGCAGGGCGGCGACTGGGGCACCTGGATCTCGCGCGAGATCGGCGTACTGGCCCCCGAGCGGGTCGCCGGGATGCACGGCAACGGCATCATCTGCTTCCCCATCGGCGCGCCCGGCGAGCTCGACGACCTGAGCGAGGCCGAGCAGGAGCGCATGGCCTTCCGCGAGCGATATCCGACCAGCCAGTACGGCTACAAGCTCATCCAGTCGGCCCGGCCGCAGACCTTCGCCTACGGCATGGCCGACTCCCCGGTGGCGCTGCTGGCCTGGTTCGCGAGCGTCTACCACGAGTGGAGCGACGCGGAGATCGACACCGACCGGCTGCTCACCACGGTCATGCTCTACTGGCTGACCAACACCGCCGGCTCGGCCGCCCGCTCGTTCGTCGAGACCCCCGACACCGACCAGGACACCAGCGTCGAGTGGGAGCTCAAGCCCGCCACGGTGCCGACGTCGATCTCGGTCTTCCCCAAGGACATCCTGCGGCCGATCCGGCGCTTCGCCGAGCGTGACAACAACATCGTCGGCTGGGTGGAGCACGAGCGGGGCGGCACGTTCGCCGCCCTGGAGCAGCCGGAGGCGTTCGTCGCCGACGTCCGCGCGTTCTTCACCGGCCTGCGCTGAGCGGCGTCAGACTTCGGCGCGTCCGGCGGGGGCGTCGTAGACCAGGATGTGCCGGCAGAAGGGGTGGCGTGGCCCGCGGCCCAGGGGCCGTAATGATGTCGGGGCTCCCCGGATGCCGTCGGTTGAAGTGGGCGAGCCGGGACAGATACGACACGGTGATCCACCACTCACGCTCTCCGTGTCCCTTGGCCGGCGGCTATTCGCTCACGGGCTCGGCCGGACGGCCGCCGGGATGCCGGTGGCGCCAGATCAGGAAGATGGCGCACGACACCAGCGCCCACCCGCCCAGCACCAGGAACGGCGTCATGGACTGGTGCCCGGGGAAGTAGACGGCGGTGTGCTGGGCGTTGACCGACGCCCCCGGCGGCAGCCAGCGCCCGATGAAGCTGAGCGGCGAGGGCAGCAGCGGCCAGGCCACGGCCCCGCCCGAGGACGGGTTGCCGAGCAGCACCATCAGGGCCCAGGTGGGCACCAGCGACCAGCGCCCGAGGAAGGTGTTGAACATCGTGAACACCATTCCCGAGGTGAACATGGTCAGCGCCAGGATGAACCACGACTCCAGCACCGGCAGCCGCAGCGCGCCGAGCAGCCAGTCCACGATCACGACGATGGCGAACGCGCCGGTGACCGCGTACGCCACGGTGAACGCGATGCGCTCGCCGGCGTTGAGGTCGGGGGCGTTGCGGCTGAGCTGGCCGGCTCCGGTGAATCCGATGACCACGGCGGCGACCGTGATGTAGAAGAGCGCCAGGCCGCGCGGGTCCGCCTGCTGCAGCGGCTTGACGTCGCGGATCGTGAGCGGCCGTCCCGCCCGCGCGGCGACCTTCGGGGCCTGCTCGGTGAGCAGCATCGCCACCGACGCGCCCGACGCGCTCGACACGTCCATCTCGATCGCCTGCCCCCGCACCAGCACCGCGGCGTAGACCTGCTGCCGCTCGATGGCCCGCATGGCCTCGGCGCGGGTGGCCATGTACCTCAGGTCGAGGGAGGCGGCCATGACCCGCTCCAGCCCGAGGGTGAAGGCCTTCCCCTCGGCGGTCTCGTGGGTGGCGCCGACCACCGCCACGGGGATGTGGTGCGGGGCCGGGGCCGCCATGGCGTACGTGTACGACCCGGCGAAGGCCCCCGCCCCCACGGCCAGGATCAGCACCAGGACGGTCGCCGGGAAGTACGGCGATCGCCGGAAGGCCGCCCACCATTCGCGCATGCGCCCACGCTAGGCAGGTGGCGCCGGCTCCCGGCCGCTGACATCCGGGCCGTGACGGCTTGCGAGGCCATTCAAGGGGTGCCCGTGACGCGGGAGGCGCGCCCCGCGTCACGGGCGGTGCGCTCAGACCTCGACGCCCGACTCCTTGGCGGCCCGGTCGATGGCCGCCAGCTCGTCGTCGGTGAAGTCCAGGCGGTCGACGGCGGCCACGTTGGCCTCAAGCTGCTCGGGGCTGGAGGCGCCGACGAGGACCGAGGTGATCCGGGAGTCCTGCAGCGCCCAGGCCAGGGCGAGCTGGGCCACCGACTGGCCGCGTGCCGTGGCCACCGCGGAGAGCGCGCGCACGAAGTCCAGCACCTGCGGCGTGACCCGGTCCGCGGTGAGGAACCGGCCCTCCGCCGCCCGCGAGTCGGCGGGGATGCCGTCCAGGTAGCGGTCGGTGAGCAGGCCCTGCGCCAGCGGGGAGTAGACGACGCAGCCGACCCCCTCCTGCTCCAGCACGCCCAGCAGGGACCGCTCGATCCAGCGGTTGAGCAGTGAGTAGGAGGGCTGGTGGACCAGCAGCGGGGTGCCGAGACCGCGCAGCAGGCGGGCGGCCTGCTCGGTGCGCTCGGGGGAGAAGTTGGACACGCCGACGTACAGCACCTTGCCGCTGCGGACCATGTGGTCGAGGGTGGCGACCTGCTCCTCCAGCGGCGTCTCCTCGTCGTCGCGGTGCAGGTAGTAGATGTCGACGTGGTCGAGGCCGAGCCGGGTCAGTGAGCGGTCGAGGGTGGCCAGCAGGTGCTTGCGCGAGTTGCCCTTGCCGTACGGGCCGTCCCACATGGGGTTGCTGCCCTTGGTGGTCACCACGACCTCGTCACGCAGCGACCGGGGCAGCAGCCGGTTGAAGGTGGACTCGGCGGCGCCCAGCGGCGGGCCGTACCGGTCGGCGATGTCGAAATGGGTGATGCCGAGATCGAGCGCCTTATGGAAGATGGCACGCTGGCTGTCGAGCGACTTACCGCCGCCGAAGTTGTGCCACAGGCCGAGCGACACGGCGGGCAGGAGCAGTCCGCTGCGGCCACATCTTCTGTACGGCTGGCGTTCGTAGTTCAAGAAATACCTTCCCACATACTGAAATTACCGGACCCCAGTAAAGCAGCTTTCCCGCCGCGCGCCACCGGGGCCCGGCCCGGGCCAGGCTCCCGGGTCAGGCTCTGGGGGTCAGGCTCCGGGGTCAGGCTCCCGGGCGGGCGATCATCAGGACGACGACGATCGCCCAGAGCAGGTTGTAGATCCCGGCGAGCATGCTCAGCGAGCGCAGCGGCTCGGTGCCACCAGGCGTGGCGAGGGCGTCGCGCTGGCGCGGGCAGATCAGCAGGGCGAGCAGGCCGCCCGCGACGATGGTCAGGACCAGGGAGATGTTGAGCCAGATCTCGCCCATCCGGCCCTGGACGATCCCCAGCACGATCCCGGCCACCGGCACGACGATGCCGGCGATGCCGTAACCCCGGCTGATGCGGTGCAGCAGGGCGGCCACGGCCCGGTCGCGCTCGCCCCCGCCGGTCGTTCCTGCCGAGGCGGCGACGGGCGCGTAGCGGGGGAACAGGCTTGTCGCCACGGCCGACCCTCCCACGAACACGATCGCGGCCAGCACGTGCACCGACAACAATGCCTTCTCCATCGGACCTCCTGTCACGCAACCTTCAGGCAAGCTGAAGCCTAGCAGACAAGCTTCAGCCTCCCTGAAGGGGGTGTGCGGCAGGGCGCGCTCAGGACATCGGCTCGTCCTGGAAGGCGGCCAGGGTGGCGGTGGCGATCCGCCGCTGGATCGGATCCGCGTCCGCGCCGAACAACCGCTCGTCCACCCCGGCCAGCACGTCCCGCGCCCGGTCGAGCAGGGAGGCGCCCGCGGGCGTGGTCTCGATGCGGGACGCGGAGCCCGCCCGGGCGGTGCTGTCACGCACGAGCCCGGCGGCGACCAGCGCCTTCACCGCGGTGTGCACGCTCTGCACCGTGGTGCCCGACATCCGGGCCAGGTCGCTGAACGACACCCCGGGCACGCTCGCGATGTGGCCGAGCAGCCCGAGCTTGCTGACCGTCAGGTCGAGTGGCGCCAGGGCGGCGCCGAGTTCGGTCTCGATCCTGCGCGCCAGGGTGAGCAGGATGATGGAGACGCTGGTCACGGGCGGGCCGGGGCGGTCGTCGGTCATCTCCCCAGTGTCCCGCACCGGCTCGGGAGGCCGCCCCGTCACCCCTTGTCGCGGGGCCAGGTGAGCTTCGGCGGGGTCGGCACGCCGGTCGCCTTCATCTTGGGCAGCTTCCCGGGTTGGTGGTATTCGACGCGTACCTTGTGCCAGCCGCTGTCCGAGCGCGGCTTCCCGTTGTCGTCCAGCACCGGGGTCTGCTCGATCTCGGCGTAGGCGGGCAGCAGGGTGGCCGGGTCGAGGTAGGTGACCTCGTGGTAGCCGCTGCCCATCGCGCCGTCGTAGCTGTACGGGTGGGTCGAGGGGTCCAGGCCCGTGGTCTTGAACGACCACATGAGAACCTGGGCGCCGATGTAGAGGCCGGAGCGCAGGACCGGCTTGTAGTCCACCACCATCCGGACGTACTGCTTGCCCTTGACCTTGGCGAGCCGTCGGCGGTCCCCGTCGAGGCCGAGGCGGGGGACGTGCTGTTCCTCACCTATCTCACCGTGCACGGGTCCGGGGTCAACCGGGCGGACGAGGCGCGGACGACCCTGCTCATCCAGTTCCGCGACCCCGAGGACCGGCCCGCCGACGAGGTGCACCGGTCCAGGGGGCAGGGGATGATGCTGCGCGGCGTGGATCCGGCGGCGCGGGACTAACCGCAGGGGTTCGCCGCCCCGGCGGTCACGACGCCGTTCGCGACCGTGCTCACGCCGGTGCCGAGCGTGTAGTCGCGGCCGCCGTTGTTGTCCCACGAGCCGGCGCCGTTGCCGAACGTCACCTCGAACGTCGCCGCCGGGCCCAGGTCGATGACCTTCCTGAACCAGCCGGCGCACGCGCTCTCCATGGCCACGCCCGGCACCGCCGTCCAGGTGCCGCCGATGCCGTAGTGGATGTTCGGGGCTGTCCGGGAAGCCCGGCAGATAGATCGTGATATTTCCGTTACCTTATCCGCGTATCGCAGCCGGGGCTCCGCCCTCGTAGGCCACAGAGGGACGAACGGAGACGGCGCAATGACCATCGAGTACATCCCCGATTCACAGACGCAGGGCAGCACCGAACCGTTCGGGCGGCCCTGGCAGGGCATCACCCTTCCCCGAGAGGTCCTGGACCGGCACGGCGCCAGGATCCTCGACCCCTGGGCCGGGCCACTGGACGCGGGCGAGCGCCGGCCGGATTCCACGGTCTACCGCGCGAACGTGCTGCTGGTCCCCGGCCGGGCGCTGGTCTCCGACGACTCGGTCCGCTGGATCGACGGCGCGCTGTCGGAGCCGGGGCTGCGGCTGTCCCCGGTGAGCGTCGAGCGCGCCCGCGGCAGGGAGTACGGCCCCGAGACCGTGTGGATGCCGGCCGTGCTGGAGCTCGACGGCAGCCGCCAGGACGTCGACGTGGACGCCTGGTACGCGCTGCGGGTCCTGCGCAGGGCGCTCGGCAGGGAGCCCGCGGACCGGGCGGGCCGGGCGGAGCTGGCCGCCATCTCGCTGGACCACCTGTTCGTGGGGTCGGCCACCAGCGGGATCGGCTCCCTCGACCTCGGCGGCGAGCCCGCCACCAGCGGGCACGCGGTGGCGGACGAGCCGGGCATGCGGGTCCGGCCGGGATACGGCCGCATCCCGGTGACCGTGGTGGCGGGGCCGCCGCCCCGCCGGTCGCTCGAAGAGCTCGGCGGGCCCAGGATCACGGTGGTGACGCTGGATACCGGCGTGGCCAAGCACCACCCGTGGTTCCGGCCGGTGACGGATCCCGACGCGTTCCTGTCCGTCGATCCCGACGGGCAGCGGCAGATCGAGGAGGCCCACCCGGAGTACGCCGACCGCGACATCGCCCGGCTCGTCGGCTACGAGGACGACGGCCAGCCGGCCAACCCGCTGCTCGGCACGCTCAACTCGCACGCCGGGCACGGCCTCATGCTGGCCGGCCTCATCGCCCAGATCGCGCCCGACGCCCGGGTCCTCATGTACAAGGTCATGCACAGCGACGGCGTCGTCCCCGGCGAGGCCCTGCACGCCGCGCTCGACCGCCTGCTGTGGCGGCTGGACCACGGCGAGCCGGTGGACGTGCTGTGCTGCTCTTTCGGCGGCTTCTCCGAGGCGGGCGACGCGGCCATGCGGGCGCTGTTCGACAAGGTCAACCAGTTGCGGGCGCGCGGCGTCATCGTGGTCAACGCCGCCGGCAACTACGCCACCACCAGGCCGTTCTACCTCGCCGCGCTGTCCGAGACCGCCGTGCCGGGGCCGCCGCTGGCCCCCATGATCGGCGTCGCCGCCAAGAACCCCGACGGCACGGTCGCGATCTTCAGCAACGAGCACCCCGCCGTGCGGTGGCGCGCTCCCGGCGCGCTGGTCGTCAGCACCTTCCCGCCCCAGTTCCAGGGAGCCCAGAACGCGGCGCTCGCCACCGGCGAGCGCGCCTCACTGGACATGGACGCCGTGGGGCCGTTCTGCGGCTGGAGCGGCACGTCGTTCGCCGTGCCGATCGTCGCCGGCTGCATCGCCGCCGAGCTGACCAAGACCGTCGGCCAGGTGGGCGCCGATCCGGTCAAGCGGGCCTCGTCGGTGGTCGAGATGATGATCAACGACCCGGTCGTGCGCCCGGAAGTCGTCCCCATCTGATGGCCGGTGATCCAGCGGTGGACAACGCGCCAACCGGTCGCGGCCAGCGCCGCGACCGGCTCGCCGCCCTGCTCGTCGAGGCGCGCCAGGGCAAGCGGGAGGCCCTGGACGCGATCGTCGCCGAGCTCACACCCGTGCTCTGGCACACCGCCAGGAACCAGGGCCTGAACCCCCAGGCGGCCGAGGACGTGATCCAGACGACCTGGCTGATCCTGCTGCGCCGCCTGCACACCATCGCCGCCCCCGGCGCGCTGATCGAATGGCTCGTCACCACGACTCGCCGCGAGGCCTGGCGGGTCAGCGCCGCCGCCCGCAGGGACGAACTCCCGGGTGACGACACGTTCGAGGAGCTGCCGGACGGCGTCCTCACCCCCGACGAGCTCCTGGTGGACGACGAGCGCCGCCGCGCCCTCTGGACCGCGGTCGAGAGCCTGCCCAAACGGTGTGGCGAGCTGCTCAGGATCGTCGCCTTCGTGCCTCGTCCGCACTACGACGACGTCGCCGCAGCACTGGGCATGCCGATGGGCAGCATCGGGCCCACACGGGGACGTTGCTTCGCGAAGCTACGCCGCCTGCTCGCGGAGGACCCGGATTGGAGCTCCTGATGAACACGGAAGATGGGAGCAACTCGCCCCACTTCACCCCCGAGGACCAGGTCCTCATCGATGGGATCGCCGAAGTCTACGGTCTCGTCGACCCCGTCCCCACCACTCTGGTCGAACGCCTGCAGTTCGCCCTGGCCCTGGAGTCGCCGGACTTCGAGATCCTGCGGCCGTACGAGGACGCGGTGCTCCCGGCCGGCGTCCGCGGCGGGGAGGAGAGCCGGACGATCACCTTCGACAGCGAGATCCTCACCATCATGATCAGCGTGAGCGCTCGCGACGGGGGCGCCGTCCGCGTGGACGGCTGGCTGGCCCCGCCCGGCGACCACCTGGTGGAGCTGCGCACCAGCGGGGGCACGACCACCGTCAGGGCCGACGACCAGGGCAGGTTCGTTCTCGACGCGGTCCCCCGGGGACTGTCGCAACTCGTGGTGCGGCAGGGGCTTGATGATCCGGCGCGGGCGACGATACTGGCGGTGACGCCCTCACTCATCCTCTGACCACCGCGAGGCGGGATTGCAGGAAACCGGGCCGGTCGCGCCGCTGCGGGAGAGAGTGGAGCGCCTGCACAAGCTCAGTGTCGAGGCGACCGACAACGGCCGTCCGGCGCTGGCCGCCCGCCGGTTGCGGCAGGGCCTGGCGCTGCTCGGCTGGGGCGCCGCCACGTCCGGGGCCGCCACCCCCGGGCAGGACGGGCTGCTCGCCCGGCTGCTGACCAGCCTCGCGCACGCGGAGGCCGAGCAGGGCCGCACCGGGCTCGGCATGGACCTGCTGGATCAGGCCCAGCGCTGCGCGCCGCCCGCGGAGCTGGCCATCGTGCACGCCCAGCGCGGCCTGATGCACCTGCGCACCGGCTCCAACGCGCTCGCCCTGCGGGAGCTGGACCTGGCCGCCCCGATGCTGATCGACCACGACCAGGTCGAGCTGGCCAGGGTGCTGCTCAACCGCTCCGTCATCCACCTCATGACCGGGCGCGTCCGGCCGGCCAGGGACGACGCCCGCAGGAGCGCGCAGATCGCGCACGCCCACGGCCACGAGGTGCTCGCGGCCAAGGCCCTGCACAACGACGGCTACTGCGACCTGCTGCTCGGCGACGTGCCGGCGGCTCTGGCCGGGTTCGCCCGGGTCGAGCCGCTCTACCGGGACGTCAATCCCGGCTTCCTGCCGGTGCTCGCGCTCGACCGGGCCCGCGCGCTGCTGGCCGTGGGGCTGACCGACGAGGCCGGGCGCACCCTCGACCGGGCCATCGACGGCTTCCGCAAGCAGCGGCTGATGCAGGACTACGCCGAGGCCGAGCTGGCCCGCGCGCAGTGCGCCCTGGACGCCGGCCGCGTGGCCGAGGCGCGCACCTGGGCCCGGCGGGCGGAGCTGCACTTCTGGCGCCGAGACAGCACCGCCTGGGCGCTGCGGGCGGTCCTCATGCGCCTGCGCTGCGAGTCCGCGGAGACGGCCAGGCCGGGCTCCGTCGCCCGGCGGGCGGCCGACCTGTCCAGCCGGTTCGCCGGGCTCGGCATGCCCGGCGAGGCCGAGATGGCCCGGCTGGTCTCGATCCGGGCGCTGGTCGCCGCCGGCCGCCTGCCCGAGGCCGCCGCCGCGGCCGCGAACCCCGCCGCCCGCGGCGCGCCCCTCGACGTGCGGCTGATGCGCCACCTCGCGGCGGCCGAGCTGGCCGGCGCGCACGGGCGGCGCGGCCCCGCCCTGCGCAGGGTACGCGCGGGCCTGGCGCTCATCCACTCCCACCGCGGCACGCTGGGCAGTCTCGACATGCTGACCGGCGTCACCGCCCTCGGCGCCGACCTGGCCGCCCACGGCCTGACCACGGCCCTGGCCGGCGGCTCGGCACGGCACGTCTTCACCTGGTCGGAGCGCTGCCGCGCGCAGGCCTTCCGCTACCGGCCGCCGCACGCCCCCGAGGACGAGCGGACCGCCGAGGCGCTGGCCGAGCTGCGCCAGCTCGCCCAGCGCATGCACGCCGACGAGGCCGCCGGGCGGCGCCGGCCCGAGCTGCGCAAACGCTGCCTCGAACTCGAACAGGTGATCAGGGAACGCGGCTGGCAGCTCCCCGGCGCCGGGCCCGGCCTCGCCCTGGCCTCCACCCGCTCCGTGGAGTCCGATCTGGCGGCCGACGGCTGCGCCATGGTCAGCCTCTTCGCCGTGGGAGGCCGGCTGCTGGCTCTGACGCTCGGCGACGGGCGGTGCCGGCTGCACCAGCTCAGCGCGTACGAGGCGGTGGCCGAGGCCGCGCGGCGGCTGGCCGGCGACCTCAACGCGCAGGCCGGGCGCATCCTGCGGCCGGCGATGCGGGCCGTGATCGAGGCCTCCGCCCGGCGGCAGCTCGGGATCGTCGCCGACGCGGTGATCGCGCCCCTGCGGGCGGAGCTGGCCGGGGTGCGCGGGATCGTGATCGTGCCCACCAGGGGCCTGTCCGCGGTGCCGTGGGGACTGCTGCCCGGCCTGCGCGGCCGGCCGGTGATGGTGGCGCCGTCCGCGCTGGCCTGGTCGTCGGCGCGGCGGACGCGCTCCTCGTACGAGCCCGACGCCGGCTCCTCGGTGCTGGTCGCCGGGCCCGACCTCGAACACGCCGAGGCGGAGATCGAGCAGCTCGGGACCGTGCACCCCAAGGCGAGGCGGCTCAAGGGCAAGCTGGCCACCGTGTCGGCCACCCTCGACGCGCTCGATGGCGCGTCCTTCGCCCACTTCGCCACGCACGGGCACCACGAGCGCGAGAACGTCTTCTTCTCCCGCCTCGACCTGGCCGACGGCCCGCTCATGGCCTACGACCTGCAGCGCCTCGACCGGGCGCCGAGGCACGTCGTCCTGTCGGCGTGCGACGTGGGGCAGGCGGTGGTACGGGCGGGCGACGAGCTGCTCGGCTTCACCGCGGCGCTGCTCTACCTGGGCACGTCCACCGTCATCTCCAGCCTCACCCGGGTGCCCGACCAGGCGGCCGGGCGGATCATGATGGCCTACCACAGGGACGTCGCCGCGGGCGTGCGCCCGGCCGACGCGCTGGCGGCGGCGTCGGCGGATGAGCCCGCGGCCGCGTTCGTGTGCTTCGGCGCGGGCTGATCGCCGGTCGTCTTCGGGGCCGGGTGGCCCGCGCGTTTATGGTCGGTGGCCGTCGGTAGGGTCGTGGGGAGGACGACCGAGCGGGGGATCGGATGTCGTTCAAGGAGGAGCAGATCGCGAGACTGGCCGCGTCCGGATGGGCGCGGTGCGCGTCGGTGGCCGGGACGGTGCGGGCCGCGGGGTTGCCCGCGATCTCGCGGGTCTATCTGGAGCAGACCTTCGGCGACGACCTCTGGGCGCGGGCCGAGCACGCGGTGTGCGCCCTGCGCGAGCACTTCGCCTCGGCGCGCTTCGCCGATGAGACGATCTACGGCGTCCTCCTGGTGCCGGACCCGCGCTGCCTGGACACCCGGCGGCCGGTGCCCCCCGGCACCAGGAGAGACCAGCTCGGCACGCCCACCGCCGACGTGTTCGACGACCGGCTGGCCGCCGGCGTGCTCGGCGTGCCCGGCGAACTGCCCTGGACCCCGGTGGCCACCGTCACCGGGGCCTACGGGCCCTCGCTGGGCAGCCACAACCAGGTGGTCAACGGGCAGGCCGAGGCGTTCACGGTCGGCGGGGCCGACACCAGGGCGCTGATGATCCGTCAGCTCTGGGGGGCGCGGGTCCTGCAGTGCGGCGCCGACCTGCCCGACTGCGAGACCAACCAGCGCTGGACGTTCACGTTGTTCCCCGGCGAGGGGCTGGTCGACGGCATGGCCGAGTCCGGCACGGTGCTCAAGGGCAAGGTGCGCTTCCGGCTCGGCCGGGCCGACCGCGGCATCGGATCCGCCCGGGTGGCCCCCGCCCTCGCGCTGTGACGGCTGGTCAGCGGAGGCAGACGCCGATGAGGCAGGGTCGTCGTCGGTGCCGGAGTCGCAGTGGATGAGCAGGTCGTCGAGGCGGTGGTCGAGGGTGGCCCCGCCGCGCTTGGCGATCGCCTGCGGGCGGTCCTGGGCGTGGGCGCGAGAGGCGGCCGGGCCGCTCTGGGTCTAGATAGAGCGTTCCTTGGCGGAGGTGACGGCTTCTTCGAGGGTGTCGTGCACCGGCACGTGGGTCAGGATGCCGGTGATCTCGAACAGGCGGGCCGGCAGCGGCTGCACGGCCGCCAGGTGCACGGTGCCGCCGTTCTTGAGACAGTCGGTGGCGCACATCAGCAGCACATGCAGGCCCGAGCTGTCCATGAACGGCACTCGCGACAGGTCGAACACCAGCCGCGCCCCGTGCCTCGGCCGGACCTCGCGGAGATAGGTCTCGAGCTGCGCGCGGTTGGTGGCGTCCAGTTCGCCGCTCACCGAGATCACCATCGCGCCGGACAGGCGCTGATGCGCCGGACGGCCATGCGGGGCCGGGACGGCCCGGCTCTCGCGCCGCGGGCCCGGGCATGAGGCCACCCATGACGGGGAGCCGGCCCGAACCTGTGCACGGCGGTCACAGCCTGGGCGGCGGTCACCGGCTCAGGGCAGCTCCGCGAAGCGCTCGACCTCGGTGGTGCGGCCGGAGACGATGATCACGTCGCCGTAGGACAGCTCGGTGTCGGCGGTGGCGTAAGTGAACTCCTCGCCGGGCGGCTTGACCGCCACGATGGTGACACCGTATTTGCGGCGCAGGTTGGAGCGGCCGAGCGGGACGCCCACGTACTCCTTCGGCGGGGTCGTCTTGACCAGCGCGAAGTTGGCGTCCACCTGCATGTAGTCGAGCATCCGCCCGCTCACCAGGTGGGCCACCCGCTCGCCCATGTCGTGCTCGGGGAAGACGACGTGATGCGCGCCGATGCGGCTCAGGATGCGGCCGTGCTGGGTGCTCACGGCCTTGGCCCAGATGTCGTTGATCTCCAGCTCGGCCAGCAGCGACGTGGTCAGGATGCTGGCCTCGATGTCGCTGCCCACGGCCACCACCGCCCGGTAGAAGTCGGGCACGCCGAGCTGGCGCAGCGCCTCCATGTCGGTGGCGTCCGCGGTCGCGATCTGGGTGACCTGCCCGGCCAGCGCCTGCGTGATCTTGGGCCGGTGGTCGATGGCCAGCACCTCGGTGCCGCGCCTGATCAGCTCCAGGGCCAGCGACGTGCCGAACCTGCCCAGGCCGATCACCACGACGGGATTGTGCTCAGCCAACGATCACTCGCTCCTCGGGTAGTTCGTAATGGCGGGTGCGCCTGTTCAGTGCCAGCGCCGAGCCCACCGTGAGCGGGCCGATCCGGCCGACGAACATCAGCAGCGCCAGCAGCAGGTGCCCGGCCGTGCCCAGGCTCGCGGTGACGCCGGTGGACAGCCCCGCCGTGCCGAACGCCGCCACCACCTCGAACAGCACCTGGTCCAGGCCGTGCGGGGTGATCGCGAGCAGCACGTACGTGGACACGGCCACCAGCGTCACGCCCAGCACCGTGATCGTGACGGCCTGGCGCTGCGTGGCCTCGGGGAGCCTGCGGTGACCGATGTTCACCCGGCTCTCCCCGCGCATCTCGGCCCACACGACGAAGGCCAGCAGCCCGAGCGTGGTCACCTTCAGGCCGCCCGCGGTGCCCGCGCTGCCGCCGCCGATGAACATCAGCAGGTCGGTGGCCAGCCAGCTCGACGGATACATCTGGGAGATGTCCAGGGAGTTGAACCCGGCCGAGCGCGGCATGACCGAGGTGAAGAACGCCGCCAGCAGCTTGCCGGAGTCGTCGAGCGCCCCCAGCGTCCGGGGGTTGCGCCACTCCGTCATCAGGAAGACCAGTGTGCCCAGCACCAGCAGGGTCGCGGTCACGCCCACGGTCACCCTGGTCAGCACCGTCCACTTGCGCGGGTGCCGCCAGGAGCGGGCCAGCTCGAACACCACGGGGAAGCCCAGTCCGCCGACGATGACCGCGGCCGCGATGGTCAGACAGATCCACGGGTCGCTGACGAACCGGATGAGGCTGTCGGGCCACAGCGCGAACCCGGCGTTGTTGAAGGCCATGACCGAGTGGAAGGCGCCCAGGTAGACCGCGCGGCCGAACGTCTCGCCATAACCGATGACGAACCGGGCGGTGAGCACGGCGGCGGTCATCGTCTCGCACACCAGGCTGAACAGCACCACCCTGGTCACGACCCGGCGCACGTCGCTCATGCTCAGCGTCTTGGTCTCGGCCTGGGCCGCGATCCTGGCCCGCAGGCCAAGGCGGCCCGAGATCAGCAGGGTGAACAGGGTGGCCATCGTCATGATCCCCAGGCCGCCCATCTGGACCAGCCCGGCCAGCACCACCTCGCCGAACCCCGACCAGTGCGACTCGGTGTCCACCACCACCAGCCCGGTCACGGAGACGGCCGAGGTCGCGGTGAACAGGGCGACCACCCAGTCCGCGGGCTCCCCGGCCGCGGTCGCGATCGGGAGAGACAACAGGCCGGTGCCGATCGCGATGGCCAGGCCGAACCCGACGGCCACGACCTGAGCGGGATGCCGGAACCTGGCTAAGAACGGGGGCAGCACGCTCATCAACGGGCTCCGCCACTCTGCTCACGCATCGAGAACGCCTCCGGGGGGACAGCAGCCGGCAACTCTGCCGACCAGACTTCCCGGCGCACCGCGAACTACCGTAACAGCCTCGGGGCGTGCCAGCGCATCAACGCCGCCTTGACGTGAAAACCACGCGTTCTTGACGCCTGGCCTGCGCGCGTTCGGCCCCGGGCGTCCGCATGACGTCGGGTTCCCTGTGGTGTGAGCGGGCTATTTGAGCGGGTCGTGGCCCCAGTTCATCAGCGAGTAACGCCACCGGGTCTCCGTGACGTCACCGGAGGGGCGCTGGGCGAGATGCCGCCGGATGTAGCCGACCACCTTCCTCATGTGCGCGTAGTCCTGGTCGGTCCAGTCCGACTTGCGCATCTGGAGCAGCTTGACGATCTTCCTGCCGGACTCGTGCCCGACCGATTCGCCCCCGTCCCGCTGGCCGGCGTCCCTGGACTCGTCGCTGGCGAGCCAGCGTTCCAGCTCCTTGGCGCTCATGTTCACGGCCTCGCCGAACTCGGCCGCGACCTTCTGCCGGTCGTCGCTCATTCGCGCTCCCTGCGCAGCGCCGACGGCTTGTGCACGGCCTTGCGGCCGCTCTTCTCGCTGCGTACGACGTACTGGGGGTCCTCGGGGGCGGCGGCCACGGTGCGGCCGGCCTCCTGCTGCCGCTTGGTGATCTTCTTCTCCACCTTGCCCTTCGCGGTCGAGCCGTGGGTCCGCCAGCTCACCTCGTCGCCCGCGGACGGCTCCTTCTTCTTCCTGCCCATGTGACCCGGGCTACCCGCCGGCCTCCCGCACAGCCGCCGGGCCAGGAATGGTTTTCTTTACCCTGGGGTGGTCGGCGCTGCCCCGCGTTTCGGGCGTCGGCGTGAACCCCCGTTGGGGCACCATAGGGACATGTCCGACGAACTCCCCCTGCCTGGGACGGTTGACGAGGCCATCGCGGCGGAACAAGCAGGACAAAAGCTGAAATATCTGTATTTCTGGGGGCATCGGCCTGC
Organism: Nonomuraea sp. B12E4; assembly: GCF_039871825.1. Classification (NCBI taxonomy): domain Bacteria; kingdom Bacillati; phylum Actinomycetota; class Actinomycetes; order Streptosporangiales; family Streptosporangiaceae; genus Nonomuraea; species Nonomuraea sp. B12E4. Next base: position 818,465 of record NZ_JBDPME010000001.1, read on the forward strand.
GCGTGACGGCGGTGCCGGGCCGGGCTGCCTCAGCCAGTGGTGGCCGGTGACGTTCGACGCGGACGGGCACACGTTCGCCTCGGCAGAGCACTACATGATGGCGCACAAGGCGTGGCTGTTCGGGGATGAGGAGAGCGCGGGCAAGATCCTCGCGGCCGGGCACCCGGGCGAGGCCAAGAAGCTCGGCCGCACCGTACGGGACTTCGACGAGGCGGTGTGGAACGCGCGCCGCTTCGGCATCGTGGTACGGGGGAGCCTCGCCAAGTTCGGGCAGCATGCCGACCTCGCCGCGTTCCTGCTGGGCACCTCGAACCGGGTGCTGGTGGAGGCCAGCCCGCTGGACAGGGTGTGGGGCATCGGCCTGGCCGCCGACGACGAACGGGCCGCCTCACCCGCCACCTGGCGCGGCCTCAACCTGCTCGGCTTCGCCCTGATGGCCGCCCGCGGCGCGCTCGCCGCCCAGGAGACGTCACAGTAGCGTCTCCGTACGCCGAGGGCCGCGCGCTCGCCTCACCGCCGCGCTTCACCGGCGTGGCGAAGCGACCTTCCGTGCCCGTCGAGCAAGGCGGCCAGGCCCTGCTCGAACTCGGCGTCGTCGTCGCGCGGCGCGGCCTCGGCCACCACGCGCGCCAGGTTGTGCGGACCGGCCTCGCGCAGGTGCGCGAGCTGCTCCAGCAGCTCGCCGCCGCCCAGCTCGGGCCCGGTGAGACCTCCAGGATCCGGCCGGCCGGAGTTGGTCCGCTCGGCTCGCATGTCCATGAACAGCAGGCGAGGCCGAGGCGTTCGTCGATGGCGTGGATCGGGACCGCTCTCGGAAGGAGAGCGGCCTCAGTCAGGGAAGCGCAGGAAGGCGGGCGGGACGTGATCGGTCAGCCAGACGCCGTTGGCGCTGAGCCAGAACGGGCGTCCGTCGCGGTGCATCGCCGCCGCCCCGACCGTCAAGATCACGGGTACGCCCCGGCGTGCCCCCACCCGGGTCGCCGTCTCGCGGTCCGGGGACAGGTGGACGTGCTGCCGGGACATCCGCCGCAGCCCCTCCCGCCTGATCGCCGCCAGGAACCGCCCCACGGTGCCGTGGTAGAGCACCTCGGGCGGCTCGACCGTGGGCAGGCCGAGCTCCACCGGTACCGAATGTCCCTGGCTGGCCCGGATCCGCCCGTCCTCCAGCACGTAGCGCCGCTTGTCGTTGCCTTCCACGACCTGCCACAACTCGGCGGGCGTGATCGGGAAGCCGTGTGTGGCGGCGGCCCGCAGCAGCACGTCCACCGGCACCCAGCCGTTGGCGTCGAGCGTGATCCCGATGCGCTGCGGGTCGTGCCGCAGGTGGCGGGCGAGGTATTTCGAGATTCGGATCATCCGGCGTTCGTCCATCGCCGCCATGCTCCCGCACCCGCCGAGCCCGTTTCCAGCCGATATCAGGCGGGCGGTTGCACCTCGGCCCAGCCGGGCGGTGGCTCGCACAGTCGCAGCCACTGTGCCGGCGGCGCCGTCCTGGTGCCGAGGATCCCGCCCACGATCGCGCACGTCGTGTCGATGTCCCCGCCCGCCGTGGCCGTGCTCCACAGGGCGGCGGCGTAGTCGTCGAGGTGGCGGGCGGCGGCCCAGACGGTGAACGGCACGGTGTCCTGCGCCGAGACCGCGCGGCCGTTGCCGAGGGCGTGCGCGGCGAGCACGGGGTCGCCGATGGTCAGCAGCCGCCGGGCCTGGGCGATGCCGTCTCGGACCATGCCGGGCGGGGTGTGTTCGAGGATCTGGTCGACGAACCTGCCGGGAGTCAGCCGGTCCTGGGCCGCGCGGACGGCGGCGGCCACCGCCACCGCGACCGCTCCCGCCACGGCCTCCGGATGCGTGTGCGTGACCTCGGCCGACAGGCGCGCCTGCGCCGCCGCCATGGGCAGGTCGTCGGCGAACCACGCGCCCAGCGGCGCCACCCGCATGGCGGCGCCGTTGCCCCACGAGCCCCTGCCGTCGAACAGCTCCGAGGCCAGCGCCCGCCAGTCCCCGCCCTCCCGTACGAGGCGGAGCATGCGATTGGTCGCCGGGCCGTAACCCCGGTCGAAGTCGTGGTGGACGGCGAAGCTCTCGGCCAGCCGGTCCTGGTCGATCTGGCCGTGGGCGGCCAGGACGCGGTGGACCGAGCAGGCCATCTCGGTGTCGTCGGTCCACTGCCACGGCCCGGGTGGCAGCGTACGGCCGGTGAGGGCCTGGCGGTTGCCGGGGACGAAGAACTGGGAACCGAGCGCGTCGCCCACGAGAAGTCCGTGGAGGGAGGCAGTGCTCCGGATCAAGGAAATCGTTGGCATCTCCGATCATCATGGCATGCGTTCACCGGCCGCGACGCCTGCCCAGGGTGTCGCAGCCCGGCTGGAAGCCGGCCCAAAGTTACCTTTGACCAGGGAGAACTCCTCTCCGGGGGAAAGGGAGGGACACGTGACCGAGGCCGACGACTTCGTGCCGGACGTCACCAGGATCCGCGACCAGGTGCGGCAGAAGATGGATGAGGGGCCGATCACGCAGACGTTCGGGCACGACCCTCGGAAGGTCGTCCAGGTGCTCAAAGGGCTGTTCGGAGGCCGGCCGGCTCAGGGACGGTCTGCTGGTAGCGGGCTGTTGGGCCGCTTTCGAGCCGGGCCCGCTCGGGACCGGTGGTGCCGCGCGGTGTAGGGGAGGGACGCGGGCGGGCGTTCGAGGGTGTCGCCGGCGGGCGCCGCCTGACCCGGACACGGCCCAGGGCCGCCATCTCCGGCTGGCAGTTGTCAGGATTCGTGGCCGGGGGCCGCACCGATCCAGCGGTGGTAGGCGTCCAGGTTGACGTTGCTGCCGCACACGATGGTGACGACGTGCCGGCCGGCGAAGCGGTCACGGTCTTCGAGGATCGCCGCGATGCCGAGCGCGGCCGACGGTTCGACGACGAGGCCGGCGTGGTCGAGGAGCATCCGCATACCGGTGATGATCGACGACTCCTGGACCAGGACGGCGTCGTCGGCGACCACGAGGAGGTCGTCCAGGACGGCCGGGATGGGACATCGGCCGGCGACGCCGTCGGCGATGGTGTCGGTTGAGTCGGTGGTGACGACCCGCCGCTGGCGCCACGAACGTGTCATCGCCGGTGCGCCCAGCGGCTGGACGCAGATCACCTCGACGCCGGGCGCCAGGGCCTTCACCACATGACCCACGCCGGTGGCCAGGGCCCCGCCGCCCAGAGCGATCAGGACGGCGTCGAACGGCGGCGCGGTGGCCACCAGCTCCAGGCCGATGGTCGCCGCGCCCTCACAGGTCTCGATGTCCAGGCTGTCTTCGACCAGCCGGATGCCGTCGTGCCGCGCGATGTCCGCCGCCCGCTCACGGGCCGTGTCGAAGTCGCCGTCCACCAGCTCCAACCTGGCGCCCAGCGCGCGCATGCGATCAAGTTTGGCCGCGGGCGCGAAGCGGGATGCCACGACGGTGACGTCGAGCCCCCTTCGGCGACCGGACCAGGCGAGGGCCTGGCCGAGGTTGCCCGCGCTGGCGCACACGACGGCTCGCGAGCCATTGCCGGCGAGCAGGCTCGCGACCAACTCGGTGCCGCGGCCCTTGAAGCTGCGTACCGGGTTCGCCGTTTCGAGCTTGATGCTCACCGTGCACCCGAGGTCGGGCTCCAGCGCCTCGCAGCGGTACAGCGGGGTGTCGAGGAAGATCGGATCGATCACCTGGCGAGCCGCCCGGATCCGAGCGGTGTCGAGACGCGTCTCCTGCATGACACAGCAGCGTAGCGTCGCCGGCGCTGTTCCATCGGGGCGCACGACCGGCGACCTGTGCCGGTACCGCCGCCTCCTCGGCCATCTCCAGGAGGCCGACCGGTCAGAAGTCCAGGCTGAGGGACAGGCGGCGGGCGAGGCCGGTGTTGCGGCGGTGGCCCAGCCGGTGCACCGCCAGCTCCAGCGCCTCGCGCTGCCCCACCAGGACCACCCACGCCTTGGCCCGGGTCACCAGCGTGTAGAGCAGCTTGCGGCGCAGCATGATCCCGCCGGACTCGGCCACGATCGGCGCGACCACGAACGGGTATTCGCTGCCCTGCGACCGGTGCACGCTGATCGCGTAGGCGTGCGTCAGGTCGTCGAGCTCGTCGAACCCGTAGGTCACGCTCTCCCCGTCGTCGGTGCGGATCTCGATCGTCCGCTCCGTCCGGTCGACCCCCGTCACCGTGCCCGTCTCCCCGTTGAAGACCCCCTTGTCGTAGTTGTTGCGGATCGGCATCACCCGGTCGCCCACCCGGAACACCGACGCCCCCGACCAGTGCTCGGGCTTGTCGTCGGCGGCCGGGTTGAGCCGGTCCTGGATCAGCCGTCCGAGCGCGGTGGCGCCCGTGTCTCCCTTGCGCATCGGGCACAACACCTGCACCTGGTCGGGCTCGACGTTCTGCTTGCGTGGGATCGCCACCATCGCCAGGTGGGCCACCCGCCTGGCCACCTGCTCGGGGTCGTCGAGCTCCTCGAACCAGAACCCGCCCCGCCCCGGCGTCACCGGCATGCGGCCGTTGCGGATGCGGTGGGCGGCCTCCACGATGCCGCTGCCACCCGCCTGCCGGAAGACGTGGGTGAGCTGGACCCGCGGGATCGTGGTGACCCGCAGCAGGTCGGCCAGCACGTCGCCGGGCCCGATGCTCGGGAGCTGGTCGCTGTCGCCGATGAGCAGCAGGTGGCTGCCCGACGGCACGGCCGCGGCGAGCCGGGTGGCCAGGTGCAGGTCGAGCATGGACGCCTCGTCCACCACGATCAGGTCGGCCTGCGAGGGCCGCTCGTCGAAGAGCGTCTCGGGGTCGGGGTCGGGCCGCTGGGCGAGCATGCGGTGCACGGTCATCGCGGGCAGGCCGGTCAGCTCGGACAGCCGCTTGGCCGCCTTACCGGTGGGCGCGGCCAGCGTGACGGTGCCGCCGGCGGCCCTGACGGTGGCCGCGATGGCCTTCACCGTGTGGCTCTTGCCGACCCCGGGCCCGCCGGTGAGGATGGAGACGGTGCTGGTAAGCGCCATGTTGACGGCCGCGCGCTGGTCGTCGTGGAGCGTGGGGTCGTCGCGGAAGGCCCGCAGCGGCAGCGTCGAGCGGGCCCCCGCCAGCCTGGTCAGCTCGGCGGTGAGCGCCACCTCCCGGCTGTGCACGTGCTTGGCGAAGACCACGATCTGCTCGGCCTGCCCGGACGCGGCCGGATGCCCGGAAGGGGCGGTCTCCAGGACCACGCGGCGGTCGGCGACGAGCGCGTCGACCATCGGCCGGACCAGATCCTGCTCCTGCTCGATCAGCTCGGCCGCCTCCCTGACCAGGGTGGTCACCGGCAGGAAGCAGTGGCCGTCGCGGCTGCCCGCCGCCTCCAGCCGGTCGAGCAGCGCCGCCTTGACCCGCTCGGGGCTGCGCTCGGGCACCCCGGCCTGCAGCGCGATCCGGTCGGCGATGCGGAAGGCGATCCCCCTGACCCGCCCGATCAGCCGGTAGGGGTCGGTGGCCAGCACCTCGTCGGCGTCCTGCCCGAACACCTGGTAGATCTTCGCCGCCAGCAGCGGGCTGACCCCGAGCCCCTGCAGCGTCACCATCAGCGCGGCGATCGCCTTCTGCTCCTGCCACGCCTGTACGATCTGCGCCTGCCGCAGCGGCCCGATGTTGACGACCTCGGTGAGCCGCTGCGGCTCGGCGTCGATCACCTTGAGGGTGGCCTCCCCGAAGTGGTCGACGATCGCGTACGCCAGCCGCGGCCCGATCCCCCTGACCAGCCCCGACCCCAGGTAGATCCGGATCGCCCGCACCGACGACGGCGTCACCCGATCGCACCCGGTCGCCGCGAACCGCCTGCCGTGCCGCGGGTGCCTGCTCCACTCGCCGAACAGCCGCAACGTCTCGCCCGGCTGCACCCCTGCCAGAGCGCGCCCGGTGGCCACGAAATCGGCCATCCCGTCGGCGCTCATGCGCGCGACGGTGTATTCGTCCTCCCGGACGTAGACGAGCTGCTCGACCGACGCCTCCACAGCAGAGATCCAACCACTCGCCACCGACAAACGGTCACATCGCGGTCGGGTAGGTTTCCGGTTCGGCGTCGTCCCAGGGCTCGCCGTGCAGCGGATGCAGGGCCCTGGACTCGTCCACCCAGATGAGCGCGTCGTAGCGGCGGCCGGCGAGGGTGGGCACGTAGTTGGCCGAGCGGTCGAGCTCGGGACGGTAGACCACGCCGATCGCGCGGTGCCCGAGCGGCTCGTCGTACCAGTCGGGCCGCAGGCCGGGCGGCGGGACCAGGAACAGCGACGTGCGGCCGGGCAGCGCCTCGTGCAGCAGTGACTCCAGCGAGGCCGGGCGGGCCGGCGGGACTCGCATGACGTGATGCTGCGCGCCCCACCGCTCGGCCGCCACCACGCTGCCCCGGTAGGAGGCGAACCCCACCAGCACGGCGTCCTGGCCGTGCCGCTCGCGGGCGAGCTGCCCGAGGGTGGTCATGCCCGCGGCGGCCATGTCGGTGGCGCGGGCGTCCCCGACGTGCGTGTTGTGCGCCCACACCACGCCCTTGGCGCCGTGGAAGTCGGCCAGCCGGTCCATGGTGTCGGTCATGTGGACGTCCCTGACGTTCCACGACTGCGGGCCGCCGCCGACCAGGGCCCGGTAGTAGCGCTCGGCCCCGGCCACGACCTCCGCGTTCTGGCGCACACCGAAGCCGCCCTCGTCGGCGGGCGCCGTGCCGGCGATGGCGGAGAGCAGGTTCACCACCTCGTCCTCGCAGGCCTCCGGGACGATCCGGGTGGCCAGGCCGTACTGCTGCGGGTCGTGGCCGTAGGCCTCGAAGCAGTACAGGGCCTTCATCACCGCCTCCAGCTCGTCCGGCAGGTTGACGGCGGCGTAGCGGCGCACGGCGCGCAGGGAGTCCCACAGGCTGTAGACGTCCAGGCCGTGGAAGCCGCAGCGCTTGTCCGGCGGGCGTTCGGCGTTCCAGCGGCGCAGCCAGCGGCAGAACTCGACGACCTCCTCGTTCGCCCACATGAACGTCGGCCAGCGGCGGAAGCCGTAGATCGCCTCGAAGGGGTCCACGTCGGAGGTGACGGCCCGGTGCACACGCTCGCAGTCGGGCCAGTCGCCCTCGACCCCCACGAACCCGAACCCCCTCTCGGCGATCAGCCGGCGGGTCAGCTCCGCCCGCCAGGCGTAGAAGTCGTGAGTGCCGTGGCTGGCCTCGCCGATCAGTACGAACGTGGCGTCCCCGATGCGTTCGAGCAGCGGGTCGAGGTCCTTCACCCCGGCGAGCGGCAGGGCGGACCGCCGGACGTCGAGCTCGGTCATTCGTCCTCCTCCGCGAGCATCCGCAGGCATTCGCGGGCGAGTTGGAGCTCCTCCCGTACCTGGATAACCAGCACGGGGACGGCGGCGTCGTACGCGCTGACAAGGCCGTCGTCGGCCCGGTTGCCGTGCGCCGGAGGCCGGAGGCCGAGCAGCCCGAGGCGGCGGCAGACGGCCTCGCGCACCTCGGGCTGGTCCCAGCCGATCTCCCCGGTGAACACCAGCGCGTCAACCCGGGCCAGCGAGGTGGCCGCGGCGGCGATCTCACGGCTCACCCGGTGGGCGAACACCGCCAGCGCCAGCGCGGCGGCCGTGTCCCCGTCCCGTTCGGCCGCGACCAGGTCGCGCGTGTCGCCCGAGCGGCCGCCCGACAGGCCGAGCAGCCCCGACCGCTGTGTCAGCCCCTCGCCCAGTTCCTCGGCCGACAGGCGGCCCCGGGACAGCAGCCACAGCAGCATTCCCGGATCCACGCTGCCCGAGCGCCTGCTCATGGGCAGCCCGTCCAGCGGCGTGAACCCCATCGACGTGTCCAGGCTGCGCCCGCCCGACACCGCGCACACCGAGCAGCCGCCGCCCAGATGCGCCAGCACCAGGTCCAGCTCGGCGACCGGCCGGCCGAGCAGCTCGGCCACCCGGTCTACGGCCCAGGCGTAGGACAGGCCGTGGAAGCCGTAGCGGCGCAGGCCGTACCGGTCGCGCCACTCCTGCGGCAGGGCGTAGACGGCCGCCGCGTCCGGCAGGCCGGTGTGGAAGGCCGTGTCGGGGCAGAGCACGTGCGGCACGGCGGGCAACTGCTCGCGGGCCGCCGCCAGCAGCGCCAGCGCCGGTGGCAGGTGCAGCGGCGCGAGATCGGTGATGCCGTCCAGCGCCGCGGCGGTCTCGTCATCGGCCACGGCCGGCCCGCGAACGACGTCGCCGCCGTGCACGATCCGGTGCGCCACCGCCCTGATGTCCCGGTCGAAATGGCCGCCGAGGAACGCCGACAGCTCCTCCCCGGCCGCCCCCGGATCCATGGCGCGCTGGGCGCGGACGCTGTCCAGGACGCAGCCGCCCTGCACGACGTCGAGACGCAGGCTGGACGACCCGGCGTTGACCGTGAGGATCGCCGCCGACTCCGTCGTCTGCTCGTCCATCGCTCGGCTCATGCCCCTCCTCCGCCGCCCTGGCTACCCCTCACCGGCTTCGCAAAACGGACTTATGGCCACGAACAGCCGACGGGATTTACCGGACCCGGGGGTTCTTCCGTCAGGAGGTCGGGTAGGCGAGCGCCATGAACATCACCTTGCAGGTCAACGGCGCGACCCGCGCGGTCGACGTGGATCCCCGGATGTCGCTGCTCGACCTGCTGCGCGAACGGCTGGCGCTGATCGGCCCGAAGAAGGGGTGCGACCACGGGCAGTGCGGGGCCTGCACGGTCCTGATCGACGGGCGGCGGGCCAACTCCTGCCTGGCGCTGGCGGTGGCGATGGACGGCTCGGAGATCGTCACGGTCGAGGGGCTGGCCGACGGTGACGCGCTGCACCCGCTGCAGGCCGCCTTCATCGAGCACGACGCCTTCCAGTGCGGTTACTGCACGCCGGGACAGCTCTGCTCGGCGGCCGGGATGCTCGGCGAGCCAGGGCCGAGCGCCGTCACCGACGACCTCCGCGCCGACCCCGACCTGACGCCCGCGGAGATCAGGGAGCGGATGAGCGGCAACCTGTGCAGGTGCGGCGCCTACCCCAACATCGTCAGCGCGATCGCCGAGGTGACGCCATGAGGCAGTTCGAGTACGTCCGCGCGGCCAGCCCCGCGGACGCGGTGCGCCGGTTCGCGCCGGGCACCATGTACCTGGGCGGCGGCACCAACCTGGTGGACCTCATGCGCCTGGGCGTCGCCGAGCCCGGCCGCCTGGTGGACGTCAGCCGCCTCCCGCTGGACACGATCGAGCCGGACGGCGACCGGCTCCGCATCGGGGCCGCCGTGCGCAACAGCGACCTGGCGGCCCACCCGCTGCTCCGCCTCCGCTACCCGATGCTCGCCCGCGCGGTCCTGACCGGAGCCTCCGGCCAGGTCAGGAACATGGCCACGATCGGCGGCAACCTGCTGCAACGCACCCGCTGCGGCTACTTCCAGGACGTGACCAGGCCCTGCAACAAGCGGCAGCCCGGCACCGGCTGCCCGGCGATCGAGGGCGACCACGCCAACCACGCCATCCTCGGCGCCTCCGATTCCTGCGTGGCCACCCACCCCTCGGACATGGCCGTCGCGCTGGCCGCGCTGGGTGCCGAGGTGCACGTGACGGGCCCCGGCGGCGACCGCGTCATCCCCATGCCCGGCCTGCACCGCCTGCCCGGCGACACGCCCGAGCGCGACACGGTGCTGGAGCCCGGCGACCTGATCACGGCCGTGGAGCTGCCCGCGCCGCCGCCGGGGCCGTCCGCCTACCGCAAGGTGCGCGAGCGGGCGTCGTTCGCGTTCGCCCTGGTCTCCATCGCCGCGGTGCTCGACCTGCGCGACGGCGTCGTCGGCGACTGCCGGATCGCGCTCGGCGGGGTGGCGCACGTCCCGTGGCGGGCCGAGCGCGCCGAGGAGGCGCTGATCGGCGGGCCGGCGACCGGCGAGGCGTTCCTGGCCGCCGCCGAGGCCGAGCTGGAGGCGGCCCGGCCGCTTCCGCGCAACGCCTTCAAGGTGCCGCTGGCCCGCAACCTGATCGTCCGCACGCTGGAGGAGCTGGCCTCGTGAACCGCATCGAGGGCCGCGTCAAGGTCACGGGGCTGGCCACGTACGCGGCCGAATACCCGGTCGAGGGCGTCACGTACGCCTACCCCGTGCAGTCGCTGGTGGCCAAGGGCCGCATCGCCCGCGTGGACGACCGCGAGGCGCTCGCCATGCCCGGCGTGCTGGCCGTGCTGTCCAGCGAGCGGCCGCCCGAGCTGGCCCCGGAGGCCGAGGGCGAGCTGGCGCTGTTCCAGAGCCGCGAGGTCGCCTACCGCGGCCAGATCGTCGCCGCCGTCGTCGCCGACACCTACGAGAACGCCCGCGCCGCCGCCGCGGCGGTGCGCGTCGAGTACCAGCCGCAGGCTCACGACGTGCACCTCAGCGCGGAGCATCCCGGCCTCTACCGGCCCAAGACCGTCAACCCCGGCTTCCCCTCCGACACCGGGCACGGCGACGTCGAAGCCGGGCTGGCCGCCGCCGCGACCACCATCGAGGTCACCTACACCACCCCGGTCCTGCACAACAACCCGATGGAGCCGCACGCCAGCCTGGCCTACTGGGACGACCTCGGCAGGCTCATGGTGTACGACACCTCGCAGGGGGCTTCGAGCGGCCGCGACATCATCGCCAGGACGTTCGGCCTGCCGCCGGACGCGGTACGGGTGGTGGCCCGGCACGTCGGCGGCGGCTTCGGCTGCAAGGGCACCACCAGGCCACAGGCCGTGCTGGCCGCCATGGCCGCCAGGGAGACCGGCCGCCCCGTCAAGATCGCGCTGACCCGGCACCAGATGTACGACGTCACCGGCTACCGCACGCCCACCATCCAGCGGCTGCGGCTCGGCGCGGACGCGGACGGCCGGCTCACGGCGCTGGAGCACGTGGCCTACGAGCAGAGCTCCACGGTGGAGGAGTTCGCCGAGCAGACCGCGGTCCCGGCCCGCGTCATGTACGGCACGCCCGCGCTGCACACCGCGCACCGGCTGGTCCGGCTGGACGTGGCCACCCCGTCGTGGATGCGCGCCCCGGGGGAGTGCCCCGGCATGTACGCCCTGGAGTCCGCCATGGACGAGCTGGCCTACGCCGCCGGCCTCGACCCGATCGAGCTGCGCGTGCTCAACGACCCCGAGACCGAGCCGGACAGCGGCCTGCCGTTCAGCTCCCGCGACCTGGTCGGCTGCCTGCGCGAGGGCGCCCGCCGCTTCGACTGGGAACGCCGCGACCCGGAGCCGGGCGTCCGGCGCGACGGGGAATGGCTGATCGGCACCGGGGTCGCCGCCTGCACCTACCCGGCCAGGCGCATGCCGTCCAAGGCCGTGGTCGCCGCGCAGAACGGCGAGTTCCTGGTCCAGATCGCCGCCGCCGACATCGGCACCGGCGCGCGTACCGTGCTCACCAAGATCGCGGCGGAGGCGCTCGGCGTCGACCCCGCCCGGGTGCACGTCGAGATCGGCGACAGCGACCTGCCGGACGCGTTCCTCGCCGGCGGCTCCATGGGCACCGCCTCGTGGGGCTCGGCCGTCTTCCGCGCCTGCGAGGACTTCCAGCGCGACGGCAAGGAGGGTCACGCCGACACCGCGGAGGAGATCGCGCGGGACGCCGAGATGGCCCGGCACGCCTTCGGTGCCCAGTTCGCCGAGGCCCGGGTCAACGCCGTCACCGGCGAGGTGCGGGTGTCCCGCCTGCTCGGGGTGTTCGCCGCCGGGCACATCATGGACGCCACGCTCGCCAGGTCGCAGTTCATCGGCGGCATGACGATGGGGCTGGGGATGGCGCTGATGGAGGAGACCTACACCGACGAGGAGTTCGGCGGCTTCCTCCGGCGCGACCTGGCCCAGTACCACATCCCCGCCAACGCCGACGTGCCCGGCATCGAGGCCGTCTGGCTGGAGGAGGAGGACGAGGGCCTCAACCCGATGGGCAGCAAGGGCATCGGCGAGATCGGCATCGTCGGCACGGCCGCCGCCATCGGCAACGCCGTGTTCCACGCCACCGGCCACCGGGTGCGCGACCTCCCCATCACCCCGGCCAAGATCCTCATGCCGAGGTTTTAGCCACCCTTGGGGAGGAAGGGGGAGTCTCTCGGCAGGGAGGCGACATTGAGAAACGAGTCGGACGGCCAGCGGGCGGACCGCAACTTCGTGGAGTTGCTGCAGGGCGCCAGGGTGGCGGTCACCGGGGTGCAGGTGCTGTTCGCGTTCCTGCTGACCGTGCCGTTCTCCCCGGGCTTCTCCCGCCTGGACCTGACGGACCGGTGGCTGTTCTACGTGGCGCTGGTCAGCGCCGCGATCGCGTCGATCTGCTACATCGCGCCGACCGCGCAGCACCGCGTGCTGTTCCGGCAGGGCCGCAAGGAGACCCTGGTGCGCCGCTCCAACTCCTACGGCCTCCTCGGCGCGCTCGCCCTGGCCGTGTCGATGACGACGGCGACCATGCTCGTGATCGACTACCTGTTCCACGCCACGCTGGCGGTCGTCACCGCGGGCGTGCTCGCCGCCCTGGCCCTGTGGACGTGGTTCGGCCAGGCGGCGCTGAGCCGCTCGGACGATCAGCCGCCCGCGGACTCCACGGACCCGCCGGGCTCCTCCGACTCCTCCGACTCCTCCGATTCCTCGGCCGGGAGCGCCGTGCCGTCGCCGGCGAGTGAGGGCGGCACCCCCGAGTAGGCCGCCACGCGGGCACGGCCCGGGTCGGCCCGAACGTCGCCAGCCCCTGGCGCGGACCGGCGACGGTGCTGTCGGACCTGGCGCCCGGCTTCGGGGCCTTGGCCGTGATCAAATAGCGGTCGATCAGCCCGTGGGCCGAGAGACGTGCTGCCTGGTGGCCGGGAGACTCAAATCAGCTGATCCATCGCACGGGCTGCCCGGTCATGCGGGCGATCGTCTCGAAGTCGCTGTCGGCGTGCAACACGGTGAGTTTGTGATGCCGAGCCGTTGTCGCCATGAGAAGATCCACCGGAGAGGCGCTTTGGTGCCACCCTTTGTCGGCGAGTTCGCGCTGCAACTCGCCCGTCTCGTGCCAAGCCGAATCAGGGATCACGTAGTACGGGAAGGTTTCCTGGAGGAGATTCCCGGCTTCGTAGAAGGCCGGCCGACCGCCGACGGCTCGGAGATACTCCTGCCTGACGGGCTCGCATATACCGACGAGTCCGGCAGCGACGATCTGATCCCATTCCGCGCCGACCTGACCACGGTAGAAGCGGACCAGGGCGCTGGTGTCGATGAGATAGAGCTCCGTCACACCACGTCCTGGTGTGAGGCGTTGTCCTTGTCGATGACGGAGAAGTCGATCTCACCCGCTGCGACCATCGCGCGCATGCGGGCGACGGCCGCAGCCCGCCGACGTCGATCGATGATCTCTCGCAGGGCGGCGTTGACCGTGTCTTTCTTGGATGAGGTGCCGAGCAGCCTCGCGGCCTCGGCCAGAGCCTCGTCATCCAGGTCGATCAGGGTCTTGGTCACGGCGTCGCTCCTATATATACGATCTCAGATAAGTATATCAAGGACTGTGGCCCCATGCCCTGCGGATTGCAGGGTCACCTCCCAGGTCGGATGCCCGCGGAACTCGACGACGCGACCCTCATCGAGCGGTCGCTGCGCGAGCCCGAGACCTTCGCCGTGCTGTTCGACCGGCACGCGCCGCTGCTGCACCGCTACGTGACCAGGCGGCTGGGCCCGAGCGAGGCCGAGGACGTGGTGGCAGACACGTTCCTGGCCGCCTTCCAGCAACGGGGCGGCTATGACGGCGGCCACCCCGACGCCCGCCCGTGGCTGTACGGCATCGCCTCCAACCTGATCGGCAAGCGGCGGCGCACCGAGGCGGCCCTCTACCGCGCCTACCTCCGCAGCGGCGTGCACCCGGCGGAGATACCGGGCCCGCAGGTCGAGGACGGGCTCAACACCCTGGCGGTCAACCGGCCGCTGGCGCGGGCACTGCTGAGGCTCAAACGGGCCGATCGCGACGTGCTGCTCCTCGTCGCCTGGGCCGAGCTCAGCTACCAGGAGGTCGCCGACGCGCTCGCCATCCCGCCGGGCACCGTCGCCTCGCGGCTCAACCGGGCCCGTGCCCAGATCCGTCAAGCGCTGGAAAGAGGAGAATGACGATGGACCCCTTGAAGGCCATGTGGGATACCGTTCCGCCGGCCGAGCCGGGCGACCTCGCCGGAGCCAGGCGGCGGCTGCTCGACGGGATGCGCGCCCGCCCGGACGCCGGCACCGCCCGCCGGCATGGCGTCACCGTGCCCCGCCCCGGCGCCGGCACCGCCCGTCGGCGCGTCGTCACCGTGCCCCGGCTGGTGGTCGCGGCCGGTGTCGTGGCGGCGGCGGGCGTCGCGTCGGCGGTCGTCACACCCGGGACGCCCGCGTACGCGGTGGGCGAGAACCCCGACGGCACGATCACCGTGACCATCAACGAACTACGCGACCCCGAAGGGCTGGAGGCCGATCTGGGCGCGGTCGGCGTCAAGGCCGACGTGACCTTCCTGGCGCCGCACACGCGGTGCGAGGGCCCCCGATTCGCCAGCGTGGACGGTGCCTACGACGGGCCGCCCTTCGACTCGCCGGAAGAGCTGAGGCGGGCCCGCGAGGGCTGGCGTTCGGCCAAGGCCACCGGGCCGCTCTCCATCCGGACGATCGGGATCCACCCGGAGCACATCGAGCCGGACGAGACGCTCGTCCTGGAGTTCCGCGACAATCAGAACCCGGCCGTGCCCTGGAGGCTCGGCGCCTTCCTGGCCCGGGCGGGCGCGCCCGTGCGGCCGTGCACGCCCGTCGCGGACGCGAATTGAGGGACGGTCCTGCCCGGCGGCCGGCCGGACGGGGTCGCTCGCGTATGTTCGAGGGCGTGAGCGATCAAGAGAGGATTCCGGTCGCGCGGGCCGCCGCCGCCGCCGGGGCGCTGTTCTCCGACGAACGCGGCCGGGTGATGATCGTCCGGCCCACCTACAAGCCCGAGCTGGACATCCCGGGCGGGCTCGTCGAGCCGGGGGAGACGCCGCACCAGGCGTGTGTGCGTGAGGTGGAGGAGGAGCTGGGCATCCGGCCGCCCATCGGCCGGTTGCTCGTGGTGGACTGGGCGCCGCGCCCGCTGCGGGGGGACAGGGTGCTGTTCGTATTCGACGGCGGCGTCCTCGACGCCGGGACGCTCGGGCGGATCAGGTTCGCCGACCATGAGATCGGCGCGTACGAGTTCCGTCGCGTCGAGGAGTTGGACGGGCTGCTGATCGAGCGGCTCGCCCGCCGGGTGAAGGCCGCCGCCGGCGCCCGCGACTCAGGGGAGACGGTCTACCTGGAGCACGGCCTGCCCCTTCCCATCGCGGGGACGAACGGCCGGCACCGGTAGCCGCCTCACCCGGGGCCGGAGGATCGGGCGGACACCTCGTCGGCCAGTCGGTCGAGGGAGCGGTCGAGCAGGCCGCGCACCTCGTCCGCCCGCGCTCCCGTGTCGGGCTCGTCGAGCAGAGAGATGTGCACCGTCACCTCGCTCGTCCCGCCGGCCGCGTCCGACACCTGCAGCCAGCCCGCGTAACCGGGGTGGTCCCGGCCGCCCCACTCGACCCGGAGCTGGTCCGGCGAGGCACGGAACAGGCCCTCGTGCCGCCCGCTTCCGGGGATCAGCTCGCCCCCGGCCTCGAGCGTGCCCGGGCCGCTGTCGTGCACCGACAGGCCCTGCGGCAGCCACCGGTCCATGATCTCCACATCGGATGCGATGCCGTACACGATCGTGCTGTCCGCCGGCATTCCGCGCGTCGCTTCGAACTCCGCCATCACACCCCCCGATCTCCCGCTGCCCGCACTACCCGGGTGATCTGCTCGCAAACTGGAGCCGGAGCGTCGGAGTCTCCCGCTACGGTGGCGGTTGTCGTAGGTCGTAGGGCGAGGGGAGCGAGGAGATGGCGGAGCTGCCGCGCGTGCCGCCGGAGATGTTCCGGTTCACCACCACCGAGCGGGCAGATCTGCACACCGCGGTCCTCTATGCCTTCGGTGAGGCCAACGAGCGGCTGGAGACGGCGCTGACCGTCGAGGAGGTGCGCGAGCGGCTGCGCGTGGTCGGGTGGTACGCGCCGGTCGGCGAGCAGGACCTGGCCGGCACGCTCAAGCAGCTCGTCGGGTGGGAGCTGCTCGACGTGATCTTCAACCACGCCGGCAGCTTCGCCACCGCCGAGGAGTACGAGCGGAAGAACCTGCAATATTCGCTGACCAAACGGGGCGAGGCGGCCTTCGCCGGGGTGCAGCACGCGATGGGCATGCTGGCCTCGGCCGGGGCGCTGCAGACCGCGGTGCTCGACGCGATCGCCGACCGGCTGGGCGAGCTGGAGGGGCTGCTGCGCGACCCCGACCCCGGGCGCAACCGGCGGATCTTCACCAGCCTGCAGGAGCTGGAGGGGCATCTCGACGGGCTGCGCAACAACACCAAGCAGTTCAACGGCGAGCTGCAGCGGCTGCTGCGCGTCGAGGGCACCGACCTGACCACCTTCCACGAGGTCAAGGCGGCCACGGTGGCCTATCTGCAGGAGTTCGTGACCAACCTGGAGCAGCGGGGCGACACCATCGCGGCCGCGCTGAGCGGGGTGGCCGGGCACGGGGTGAGCGTGCTGCACGCGCGGGCGCTCGACGGGGCCGACCTGCCCAAGGTGCCCGGCGCCGATCACGCCACCCCCTGGCTCGCCGCGCGGGCGGCCCGCTGGGAGGGGTTGCTGCTCTGGTTCGCCCCCGAGGAGGGAGGAGTGCCGCGGGTGCGGCAGCTGCACGACGTGGCGCGGCGTGCCATCGTGTCGTTGCTGCAGGTGCTCGACCGGATCACCGACTCGCGCCGCCGCTCCTCCAGCGCCGCCGCCGACTTCCGTACGCTGGCCCGGTGGTTCGCCACCGCGCCCGGCGAGGACGACGCGCACCGGCTGTGGGACGCCGCTTTCGGGCTCGGGCCCGCCCGGCACGCGCATCTCGGGCACGCCGACGCCGAGCTCATCCCGGCCGGGGTGCCGTGGGCGGAGGCCGAGCCGGTCGCGGTGTCGGCGCTGCTGCGCTCCCGGGGCCGCACCGAGCGGATGGGACGCACGGGGAAGGTCCGCGACGTGGTGGCGCTGCGCGCCGAGCGCCGGGCCCGCGCCGAGAAGGAACGCGCTGAGCTGGAGGCGGCCTGGGCGGCGCTGGCCACCACCGGGGCCACGCGGCTGTCGCAGTTCGGCGAGCTCGATCACGAGGCGTTCGGGCGGCTGCTCGACCTGCTCGGGCGGGCGCTGGCCGAGCGCCCCGACACGATCGGGTTCCGCCGGGCCGTCACCTCGGACGGGCGGGTGGAGATCGTGCTGAGGCCTCCCGACGACGGCGCGGTGGCGGTGCTGCGCACCTCGGAGGGGTGGTTCCGGGGGCCCGACTACCTGATCGACGTGCGCATGCTCGGCACCGCGCGCGAGGAGGCGGCGGGCGCATGAGCAGTCTCGCCAACCAGCTCGTCAAGGCCGAGAAGGAGGAGATCGCGCGGGCGATCAGGACCCTGCTCGGGCAGCCGCTCGTCTCCCTGCACGACGACCCCGCCGCCTTCGACGTGATCAGGAAACGGCGGCAGCCGCTGACGCAGTGGTTCGACTACTTCTGTGGCTGGCGGCTGGTGGTGGAGCCGCGCCAGGGCTACGCCCGGCTGGTCAAGATCAGGTCCGAGCCGGTCGCCACCCGGCCCGCCCGGCGCCGCCGCACGACCAGGGCTCCGTTCGACCGCCGCCGGTACACGTTGTTGTGCCTGTGCGCGGCCGAGCTGCTCACCTCGCCGGTCACCACGATCGGCATGCTGGCCCGGCGCGTGGTCCAGGCGGCCGCGGTGGAGGCCGGGGTGCCCGGGTTCGACCCGGTGCGGGCGGACGAGCGGGCGGCCTTCGTCGACGCGCTCAAGCTGCTCGAACATTACGGCGCGGTCACCGCCATGGACGGCGCCACCGACTCCTACCTCGCCGACGAGGACGCCAAGGTGCTCTACCGGGTGGACACCACCCGTGTGATCCGCCTGCTCGCCGCCCCGGTGCCCCCGTCCCGGCTCGCCGCCGCGACCGATCCGGCGGATCCGGCCGGTCCCGGGCTGCTCGCCGCGCTCACCGTGGAGGCCCGTTACGGCGGTGACGAGCCGACCGAGACCCAGCGCAACCTGTGGGCCCGGCACTCCCTCATCCGCCGCCTGCTGGACGAGCCCGTGGTCTACCGTGACGAGCTGACCCCGGCCCAGGCCGCCTACGCCGCCTCGCTCACCGGTCGCCAGATCATCCGGCGGGCCGCCGAGGAGGCCGGGTTCGTGCTCGAAGAGCGCGCCGAGGGGTTCCTGCTCATCGACGCCGAGGCCACCGCCACGGACACCAGGTTCCCCGACGACGGCAGCCACGCCAAGGTGGCCGCGCTGCTCCTGCTCGACCTGCTCGTCTCCGCCGGGCCCGTGACCGCCGCCCGGCTCGACGCCGAGGCGGCCGAGCTGCTGCGCCGGTTCCCGCAGTGGGCCAAGGCATACCAATCGGACGGCGGCGGGCCGCGGCTGGCGGCCGACGCGCTGGAGGTGCTCGCGTTGTTCGGGCTGGCCCGCCGCACGGGTGACCAGGTCGCCGCCCTGCCCGCCGCGGCCCGCTACCGGGTCGAGCGCGGCACGGCAGTCGAGGAGGATTGATGACCGTTACCGAGCTGTCCCTCACCCGCGCCGTCCAGGGGATGGACCAGCGCTGGACGCCCGTACGCGCGGGGATCCTGAACGTGTGGCGCTACTACGACGAGGTGTTCGAGTTCCACCGGGGCAGGCTGCTGCTGCGCGGCCCCAACGGCAGCGGCAAGTCCAAGGTCCTGGAGCTGCTCCTGCCGTTCGTGCTCGACGCCAGCCTCAAGCCCAGCAGGCTGTCCACGTTCGGCGGCACCGAGCGCACCATGCACTGGAACCTGATGGGCGACGGCGCCACCGGCACCACCCGGGTCGGATACGTGTGGCTGGAGTTCCGGCACGCCGACGGCCGCTGGTTCACCTGCGGTGCCCGGCTCCAGGCCACCATCCACACCAGGAGCGTCACGGCCGCCTACTTCACCACCGAATGCCGCGTGGACACCTCCGACGGCATCCGGCTCAGCGGCGACGGCGGCCAGCCGCTGACCAAGGCCCAGCTCATCGACGAGATCGGCACGTCCGGCAAGGTGCACGAGTCGGCCGAGGCCTACCGCACCGTCGTACGCCAGACGCTCTACCGGGCGCTCAATGAGCAGCGCTACGACTCGCTCCTGACCGCCCTGCGCCAGCTCCGCACCCCCAAGCTGTCCGAGCGGCTCGACCCCGGGCTGCTGTCCGACCTGCTGTCCAGCGCCCTGCCGCCGCTCGGCGAAGGCGAGATCCACGAGATCGCCGAGGGTTTCGAACGCCTCGACCGGCAGCGCGAGGAGCTGCGCCTGCTCGACCGCGACGTGGAGGAGGCCGACCGGCTCGCCAACCGGCAGCGCGGCTACGCCCAACGCGTCCTGCGGGCCGCCGCCGCGGCCGTGACGTCCGCCGGATACGCCATGGACTCGCTGGCCGCCGAGGCCAAGGCCAAGCGGGAGGCGCTCAAGGAGGCCGACCAGGAGCTTGAGACGGCCGCCGTACGGCTGGCCGAGGAGGAGGCTCGGGAGCTGGCCCTGGCCGCGCAGATCGACGGGCTCAAGGAGAGCGAGGCCTACCGGGCCGGCGGCGAGCTGCACCGGCTCCGCACCGAGGCCGCCGCCGCCCACGAGGGGGCCGCCCGGCTGCGCGACCAGGCCGGGATCGCGGCCCGCTCGGCCGCCGCCAAGCAGGAGCTGTCCGCCCACGCCGCCGCGGAAGCCCGCACGTCCGAGCGCCTCGCCGACCGCGCCAGGACCGAGGCCCGCCAGGCGGCCGAACGCGCCGGGCTGCTCGGCGTGCACGAGGAGAGCGAGCGCGCCACCGCCGAGCCGGACCCGGTCCCGGGCACGGCCGAGAGCGGGAGGGACGCGGGCGGGCGTGACAGCGGGGAGAGTGTGCACCGGGCTCGGGAGTTGTTGCGGGCCGCCGTCATCAGCCGCGCCGCCCAGATCCGGGAGGTCAGGGCCGGGGCGGTGGCGCACGACGAGGCGATCAACCGCCGCACCTCCGCCGAGCAGGACCGCGACCGCGCCCGCGACGACCTCGCCGTCGCCCAGACCGTCCACGACCAGGCCGAGCGCATCAGGGACGAGCAGGCCCAGAACCTGTCGGCGGCCCTGGCGGAGTGGGCCGCCGGGTGCGTCCGGCTCCGGTTCGACCCGGAGGAGCTGGCGGGTGCGGTGGACCGGTTCGAGGAGGCCGACGAGCTGGTGGGCAACGCCCGCACGGCCGCCGCCGTCGAGCTGGCCGCCCGGGAGCAGCACCTGACCGGACTGCGCGAGCGCCTGCTGGCCGAGCGCGCCGAGCTGGCCGGCGAACGCGAGGGACTGGGCGACCAGACCCCGCTCGAACCGCCCGCCCCGCACACCCGAGCCCCCGCGGCCAGGCAGGACCGCCCGGGCGCTCCGCTGTGGCGGGCGGTGGGGTTCAGGTCCGGGCTCGACCCCGTCGCCCAGGCCGGGGTGGAGGCCGCGCTCGAAGCCGCCGGGCTGCTGGACCTGTGGCTGCGCCCGGACGGCGGGTTCGACCCGGGCGAGCACGACGCGTTCGCCGTGGCCGCGCTGGCCAGGCCCGCGCCCGGCTACAGCCTGGCCCACGTGCTGTTCACGGAGGCGGACTCGCCGGTCGACGCCGAGGCGGTGCTCTCCGGGATCGCCTTCGCGCCCTCCGCGATCGGCGTCGACCACCCCGCGGCCGTCGGCGCCGACGGCACCTGGCGGCTCGGCCCCGCCGCGGGCCGCTGGGTCAAGCCCGAGCCCTCCTACATCGGCGCCACCGCCCGCGAACGCGCCAGGCGGCGCCGCATCGCCGAGCTGGACGACCAGCTCGGCGAGCTGGCGGGCCGCATCGCCGAGTGCGACCACCTGCTCGCCGGCGTCGCGGGCGACCGCGACACGCTGGCCGCCGAGCTGCGGCGCAGGCCCGACAGGAAGCCGTACGCCGACGCGATGCGGGCGCTCGACACCGCGGTGAAGCGGGTGGCCCTGCTCGAAGACCAGCTCAGCGTGTGCGAGCAGCGGCTGCACGAGCGGGAGCAGGAGGTCGGCCGGTCGCTGCGGCGGCTCACCGAGCTCGCGGCCACCCACGCCCTGCCCACCGCGCACGCCGCCCTGGACAACCTGGAGGAGGCGCTGCGCACCGCCGAGACGACCGGCACCGTCTGGCACGACCGCCGCGCCGACACCCGGGCCGCCGCGGAGCGCGCCGGGCACGCCGCCGAGACCGCCCGCGAATACCAGGAGCTCGCCGTCTCGGGCGTCGAACGCGCCGAGGAGGCCGCGTCCGCCGCCGTCGTGCTCGCCGAGAAGCTGGCCGCCGTCGAGTCCACGGTCGGCGTCGAGCACCTGCGCGTCCTCGAACAACTTCAGCAGGTCCAGACCTCCTACCAGACCTGCCGCCGCCTGATCAAGTCGGTCAACGACGGCCTGGCCCGGCTCAACGCCCGGCTCGGCCGGCTCAAGGGCGAGCTCGGCATCGCCGAGGACCGGCACGCGGAGGCGGGGCGGGTGCGCGACGAGGTGTCCGACCGGTTCCGCCGCCTGGCGGCCGGGCACCTGCCGGTCGACGCCCGGGTCACCGTGGGGCTCCCCGCCGGCGCCGGGGTGCGGGCCGTGCTGGAGTCGGCCAGGGCCGTCGCCGAGCGGCTGTCGGCGGTGCCGTACGAGCACAAGAACGTCAGGGAGGCCGAGGCGCGGCTGCAGGACGCCTTCCACCACGCCAGGGAGATCCTGGCCGACCGGGCGGACCTGGAGCTGGCGCCCGAGGAGGACGTGCAGGTGCTGACCGCCACCGTCAACGGCGTTCGGGCGGGGGCGGCGGCGCTCAGCGCGGCGCTGCGGAAAGAGTGCGACGACCGGCGTTCGGACATCACGGAGGCGGAGCGGGACCTGTTCGACCGGACCTTGGCGGGGGACACGCGGCGGCATCTGGCCGACCGGATCAGGCAGGCGACGGCGCTGGTGGAAGGCATGAACCAGCGGCTCGAACGGGTCCGCACCGCCTCCCGGGTGGCGGTGCGGCTGGTGTGGCAGGTGGACGCCGCCCAGTCGCCGGGCACCCGCGCGGCCCGCGACCTGCTACTGCGCGACCCGGCCGGGCTGAGCGCCGAGGACAAGGAGGCCCTGTACGTCTTCTTCCGGGACCGGGTGGAGGAGGCCCGCGCCGACAACTCCTCCGCGAGCTGGGAGGACCAGCTCATGAAGGTGCTCGACTACACGGCCTGGCACCGGTTCACGGTCAAGCTGGACCGGGGGGACGGGCAGGGGTGGCAGGACCTCACCAGGAAGCTGCACGGGGCGCTGTCGGGCGGGGAGAAGGCGATCGCGCTGCACCTGCCCCTGTTCGCCGCCGTGGCCGCGCACTACCAGACCGATCCGGGGTGCCCGCGGTTCATCCTGCTGGACGAGGTGTTCGTGGGGGTGGACAAGACCAACCGGGGGCAGGTGTTCGACCTGCTGGTGAACCTGGGGCTGGATCTCGTGCTGACGTCGGACCACGAATGGTGCGAATATCGGGAGCTGGACGGGATCGCGATCCACCAGCTCATCACGGGCGACGGGGACGACGCGGTGACGACGGCGCGGTTCGTGTGGAACGGCTACCGAACGGTCCCGGCCGAATGACCGCACCAGAGCCGCCGCGGGTTCCCGAGCGGTTGCGGGCGGCGGGTCTACGGCCGGTGTGGCGGGCGCTGCATGAGCGGCTGTCCTCGGGACGCCAGGTCAGCCGGGTCCGGGTGAGCGGCCTGGGGGCCGAGGAGCAGGCCGCGGTCGCCGACCTGCTCGGGCTCGACCGTTACCCCGGGCCGGCGGTCACGCTCGACGTGGCCCGGCTCGAAAGGGCACTCGGCGGGCTCGACGTGCGTACCGCCACCGAGCAGATCGCCGGGCCGCTCGACGACCGTCGGCGCAGACGGGCGGAGCGGCAGGTCGAGCGCCAGGAGCTGGCCGACTGGTTCGCCTCCCACCCGGTGGTCGTGGCCGAGCCCGCGCTGCTGGCGCTGTCCGCCGCGCGGGCGGGGCGCGACCTGCTCGGGCAGGCTCTGGCGGTGCTCGCCGCGCTGCCCGCCGCAGGACGCCCGCTGGCGGCGCTGGCGGCAGGCGTCACCGGCGACCCGCACGCCCTCGACGACGGCACCCGGCTGTCGTCGCTGGTCATGAAGGCCCTGTCGGTGCTCTACGACGTGCCCGCCCCGGAGGGGGCGCAGGCGCGCCGGGCTCTGTGGGAGCGGGCGGGGGTGGCCTGTGACGCCCTGTCCACGACCGTGCTGACCGCCGGATTACGACCGGCGGGGGACGCGGCGCTGGCCCGGGTGCTGCGCGTCTGGGACGGCCGGCCGAGCGTGATCACGCTCGCGCAACTCCAGGAGGTGACAGAGCTGCGCCTGCCCGAGCCCGACGTCTGGGTGGTGGAGAACCCGACCATGCTGGCGCTCGCCTGGCAGCGGTACGCCGCCGCCTGCCCGCCCGTGGTGTGCACCTCCGGCTGGCCGAACAGCGCCGCGATCCGCCTGCTCCGCTCGCTGCCCGGCACCCGGCTGCGCTACCACGGGGACTTCGACGGGGAGGGCCTGCGGATCGCCGCCTACACGATGGCCAAGACAGGCGCCGAGCCGTGGCGCATGTCCGCCGCCGACTACCTGCGCGCCCTCGGCGAACGAGCCGCCACCCGCGGGCCGGAGGCGGGGCGGGTGAGCGACGCGCCGTGGGATCCGGAGCTCGGTCCGGCCATGCGATCACGCGGGCTGGCAGTCCCGGAGGAACTGGTCGCGGAGCGGCTGCTCGACGACCTGGCGTGACGGGGAAGGTCACGCTCGTTCGCCTCGGTGGTCCCGGAGGGCGCCCGGCTCGCGCCCAGGCGTGCCGCCGACACCTACGGCTGGGACCCGGGGGCCTCTGCCTGAGCCCGCCGGTTCCTGAGCGCGCCGGCCCAGGGCGGGTCGGCGCCCGGGACGGCGCAGGTCAGCGCCGCCACCTCGGCGGCGAACTCCGCCGCCGCCACCGCCGTCGCGAGGTCCAGCCCGTCCAGTCGCCCGCCGAGGAGGCCCTTCGAGCCGAGGTCGTGCAGCAGGCCCGCCGTGAACGCGTCACCCGCGCCGACCGTGTCCACGACCTCGGCCTCCGGCGCCCGCACGGTGTCCCGCTCGCCGTCCAGGGACACCAGCGCGCCGTCCGCGCCCCTGGTGATGACGACCAGGCGGGCGCCGGCGGCGTGCCAGGTGTCGCAGGCGCTCTCCATCGGCACCCCGGGCAGCAGGAACGCCAGGTCATCGGTGCTGAGCCGGAGGATGTCGGCCCACTCGCACCACCGGGCCACCTGGTAGTCGTCGGCGGCGGCGAGGCTGGGGCGGACATTGGGGTCGACCGAGATCGTGGCGTGCCCGGCGGCGGACCGGGCGAACCGCTCCACCGCCGCCCGCCCCGGCGGCCTGACCAGTGCCAGCGAGCCGGTGTGCAGGCAGGAGACCGGGCCGAGCCGCCCCGGGTCCAGCTCCTGCGGGGTCCACTGCCAGTCGGCGGTGCCCTCGGCGTAGAAGGTGTACTCGGCCTGGCCCCGGGCGTCGAGCGCGGCCACGGCCAGCGTGCTGGGCTCGCCGGCCGTGACGGAGGCCGTCAGGTCCACGCCCGAGGCGGTGAGGTGGTCGCGGAACAGCGCGCCGAACACGTCGCCGGAGACGCGGCCCAGGAAGCGGGTGGGCGTGCCCAGCCGGGCCAGCGCCACCGCCGTGTTCGCCGGCCCGCCGCCGGGCAGCACCCGCAACTCCAGCCCCGCCGCCCCGTCGCGGCTCGGGCCGGGGTGCCGCTCGGTGAAGCCGTCGGCGACGCACTCGCCCAGGACAGCGATCATCGAACCTGCCTTTCCGGTGTTTTGCCGATTCGTTTACGGCACGGAGGCATTGACGCACCCGGAATCGGAGCCCATCATCGCAGCACGGCTGATGTCAACGTTGACATATGTCAACGATGACATCGAGGACTCGCGCTGATGGGACACCGCCCATGAAGACAAAGCTTTCGGCCGGCCTCCTCACCACCACCCTGATCGTCACCGGTGCCGCGGGTTGCGGCGGCAACGGCGGCGGCGGCCAGGGCGCCGCCGCCAAGCCCAAGGTCGGACTGATCACCAAGACCGAGACCAACCCGTTCTTCGTCAAGATGAAGGAAGGCGCCGAGAAGGCCGCCGAGGCCGGCGGCATGGAGCTGATGAGCGCGGCCGGCAAGTTCGACGGCGACAACGCCTCCCAGGTGACGGCCATCGAGAACATGGTCGCCGCCGGCGTGAAGGGCCTGCTCATCACCCCGAGCGACACCAAGGCCATCGTCCCGGCCATCAAGAAGGCCCGCGACGCCGGCGTCCTGGTCATCGCGCTCGACACCCCCACCCAGCCGCAGGAGGCCACCGACGCGCTGTTCGCGACCGACAACTTCAAGGCGGGCGAACTCATCGGCCAGTACGCCAAGGCCGCCATGGCCGGCAAACCCGCCAAGATCGCCACGCTCGACCTGGCGCCCGGCATCACGGTGGGGCAGCTCAGGCACGACGGCTTCCTCAAGGGATTCGGGATCCAGTCGGGAGACCCGTCCGTCGTCTGCTCCCAGGACACCCGGGGCGACCAGGCCAAGGGCCAGACCGCCATGGAGAACTGCCTGCAGAAGGTCCCCGACATCAACCTCGTCTACACCATCAACGAGCCCGCCGCGCTGGGCGCGTACACGGCGCTGAAGGCCAAGGGCCGCGAGAAGGACGTGCTGATCGTGTCCGTGGACGGCGGCTGCACCGGCACCAAGGCCGTGCGGTCGGGGCAGATCGCCGCCACCAGCCAGCAGTACCCGCTCAAGATGGCCGAAGACGGCGTCAAGGCCGTGGCCGCGTTCGCCAGGAACGGGCAGAAGGCCAGCGGCTACACCGACACCGGCGTCACCCTGATCACCGACAAGGCGGTCGCCGGCGTCCAGGCCCAGGACACCGCCTTCGGCCTGGCCAACTGCTGGGGCTGAGCAGCGTGACCGTGATGGAAGCGACGCTGCCGCGCCGCCTGATCAGCACCCCCGTGGCCGGTCCGCTGGCCGCGCTCCTGCTGGCCTGCCTGTTCTTCGGGCTGAACACCGGCCAGTTCTTCACCGGGCCCAACTTCTCCCTGATCATCCAGCAGGTCATGGTGGTCGGCACGCTGGCCATCGGGCAGACGCTCATCATCCTCACCGCGGGCATCGACCTGGCCAACGGCGCGATCATGGCGTTCGGCGGCATCGTGATGACCAAGCTGGCCGTGGACGGCGGCCTGCCCGCGCTGCTCGCCATCGCCGCCGGGCTCGCCGTGTGCGCCGCGTTCGGGCTGGTCAACGGGCTGCTGGTGACGCGGATCTCGCTGCCGCCGTTCATCGTGACGCTCGGCATGCTGAACGTGGTCTTCGCGCTGACCCACATCTACTCCGGCGAGCAGACGGTCACGGACCTGCCCGCGCCGCTGACGGTCCTCGGGCAGACGTTCCGGCTCGGCCAGACGAACGTCACCTACGGCTCGCTGCTGACGATCCTGCTGTTCCTGCTGTTCGCGTACCTGCTGGGGTCCACCGCGTGGGGCCGCCACGTGTACGCGCTCGGCAACAGCCCCGAGGTGGCCCGCCTGACCGGCATCAGGACGCGCCGCCTGACCGTCGGCATCTACACGCTGGCCGGCTTCGTGTACGGCATCGCCGCCCTGCTGCTCGTCTCCCGTACCGGCGTGGGGGACCCGCAGGCCGGCCAGACCGACAACCTGGACAGCATCACCGCGGTCGTGCTCGGCGGGACCAGCCTGTTCGGCGGCCGCGGGATGGTGCTCGGCACCCTGATCGGGGCGCTCATCGTGGGGGTGTTCCGCAACGGCCTGCAGCTCATGGGCGTACCGTCGATCTACCAGACGCTCATCACCGGCATCCTGGTGATCCTCGCCGTCGCCGTCGACCAGCTCTCCCGCAGGAGGAACCGATGACGAGCCCCGAGACCCCGGTCCTCCAGGCCCGCGGCCTGGTCAAGCGGTACGGTCACGTGACCGCGCTCGACGGCGCCGACTTCGACCTGCGGCCCGGCGAGGTGCTCGCGGTCATCGGCGACAACGGCGCGGGCAAGACGAGCCTGATCAAGGCGCTGACCGGCGCGCTCCAGCCCGACGCGGGCGAGATCCGGCTCGACGGCGAGCCGGTGCGCTTCCGCGACCCGCTGGACGCCCGCCGGCACGGCATCGAGACCGTCTACCAGGACCTGGCGGTCGCGGCCTCGCTGGACATCGCGACCAACATGTTCCTGGGCAGGGAGGTGCGCAAGCCGGGCGTGCTCGGCCGGGTCTTCCGGATGCTGGACAAGAAGCGCATGCGCGAGGAGTCGGCGCGGCACATGGCCGAGCTCAAGATCGGGCTGCGCTCGCTCACCCAGCCGGTCGAGTCGTTGTCGGGCGGGCAGCGCCAGGGCGTGGCCGTGGCCAGGGCGGTGGCCTGGGCGACGCACGTCGTCGTCATGGACGAGCCCACGGCGGCGCTCGGGGTCAAGGAGTCCGGCCAGGTGCTCGACATGATCAGGCGGGTCCGTGACCGGGGCACTCCGGTGGTGCTGATCAGCCACAACATGCCGCACGTGTTCGAGATCGCCGACCGCGTCCACGTCCAGCGCCTCGGCCGCAGGGTCGCCGAGATCGTCCCCGGCGAGCACAGCATGGCGGAGGTGGTGGCCATCATGACCGGCGCCCTCCAGGTGTCGGAGGGCAGGGCCGTGGTGGCGGACCAGGGCGCGGCGAAGGCGATCGGCCTGACGGGTCACTAGCGTGTCTTCCTGTCCACGGCTGAAGCCGGAGCTTCCGGCCGCCGTCCCGGTCAGGGCGGGGGACGGGGGACCGCTCAAACGGTTATGCGCCGCGGCCCGACGGGGTCGGTCATCGCCGCGTGGGTCAAGCGCCTGCTCCCCGGGCGCCTCGACGCTCAAGAGGATTCGATGAGCGCGATGCGGCGTCCCACGATGACCGATGTGGCCCGCGAGGTGGGGGTCACGGCGAAGACCGTCTCGCGGGTGCTCAACGACGACGGACCGGTCGCGGTGGAGACCCGCGAACGCGTCATGGCGGCGGTCCGCAAACTGGGCTACCAGCCGAACCTGATGGCCCGCAACATGCGGGTCGGCGCCCGGGACGCCGCCGTCGGGCTGGTCATCCCCGAGATGGGCAACCCGTTCTTCGGCATGGTCGCGGGCGGCATCGAGAGTGCCGTCCGCGCCCATGGCCTCACCCTCATCGTGGGCTCCTCCAGCGAGACGGCCGAGCTGGAGCAGTCGCTGATCGCCACGTTCCTGGCCCGCCGGGTGAGCGCGCTCATGATCGTTCCCTCGGCCGCCGGCGACCACCGCCACCTGCGCGCCGAGCGGGTGGCGGGCCTGCCGATCGTCTTCCTCGACCGGCCGGCCGTCGGGCTGCGGGCCGACAGCGTGGTCAGCGCCAACCGGGAGGGCGCCCGGGCCGGTGTCGCCCACCTGATCGCGTACGGCCACCGCAGGATCGGGTTCGTCGGCGACCTGCCCGCCACCCTCTACACCCGCCGCGAACGGCTCCAGGGCTACCGCGACGCCCTCGGCCGGGCGGGGCTGCCGTTCGAGCGCGCGCTGGTGGAGGCCGGTCACGACCAGGAGGCCGCGGCCGGCGCCACCCTGCGGCTGCTGGCGCTGGCCGATCCGCCGACGGCGCTGTTCGCGGCCAACAACCTCGCGTCGATGGGCGCGGTGCTGGCGCTGTCGCGGGCGGGGCGGCGGGACGTGGCGCTCGTCGGGTTCGACGACCTGCCGCTGGCCGAGGTGCTCGATCCGCCGCTGACGGTGGTGGCCCAGGATCCGGCGGGGATGGGGACGGCGGCGGCGGAGCTGGTGCTGTCGCGGCTGGACGGCGACCGGTCCGGGGCCCGCCGGTCGCTGGTGCCGACCCGGCTGCTGGTCCGGGGCTCGGGCGAGCTGCCGCCGCCGGCTCGGTGAACGAGCGGGGAGCCGCCTACGCTGGGCGGCTCCCCTTGAGCGGGGTCGCCCGGCTGGAGGGCGCCCCTTGGTGGAGGTGGCCCGGCTGGGCGGCCCCCTTGCTGGGGGTCGCCCGGTTGGAGGGGCTCCCCTCAGGCCGGGTGGTTCCTGGGCTTCGGGTGGTCAGTGTCCGACGGTGAACTGGCCCGCGAGCGGCCCGAGCGTCACCCCGTACGTGCCGGGCTCGGCGCGCCGCACGTCGAACGAGATCCGCGTGCTCCGCCCGTTGCGCAACGAGACGCTCGTGTGCTGTTCCTCCTCACCGTTGATCCGCAGCACCGCGTCGTACTCGCCCGCCAGCTCGCCCACGTTCTTCACCGAGGCCCGCACCCGGACCCGCCCGGAGCGCGAGACGGGTGGTGTGACCTCCAGGTCGCTCACCGTGAACAGCGCCTCGGGGCCGGCCACCCGGTCGTGCACGAACACGTCGAAGCGCCTGTTGGTGTCGCCCTCGACCAGGTTCCCCGAGTCGCTCTCGAAGACCACGTACCGCCCGTCCTCGCTGATCGACGGCAGGTCCGCCCAGCCGTCGCCCTCGGCTCCGCGCGGCGCGGTGGAGACGCGCTCGGTGGTCCCGGCCGCGACGTCGCGCACGAACACGTCGTTGCGCCCGTTGGCGTCGCCGCTGACGATGTCGCCACCGTCGCCGTAGAAGGCGACCGTACGGCCGTCGGCGCTGAGCGAGGGGGCGAATGACATGCCCGTGGAGCCGCCGCCGTTCAGCGCCGCCGAGACGAGGTCGGTCTTGCCGGTCGTCAGGTCCTGGACGTAGAGCTGGCCGAGGCCCACGCCGTTGGTGAAGGCCACCGCGGTCCCGTTCGCGCTGATCACCGGCCCGGTGCTCTCGGTGTCCGGGTGCGGCCCGGTGATCCGCCTGACCGTGCCGGTCTGCCGGTCCAGGACGAAGACGTCGTTGCCGTCGCCGTTCGCGTCCCCGGGGGCCAGTGTGGCGGCGCTGCTCTGGAAGGCCACGTACCGGCCGTCGGCGCTGATCGTCGCCTCCCGCGAGTACCCGTCGAGCTGGGCGCCGTCCGGGCCGACGGAGACGCGCTCGGTCGTGCCCGCCTGCCGGTCGCGCAGGAAGGCGTCGGTCTTGTCGTTCGTGTCGCCGGGCACCAGGTTGGTCGCGTCGCTGTTGAAGATCGCGTACCGGCCGTCCGCGCTGAACCGCGGCGCACCGGACAGCCCGTCACCCATGACGCCCTCGGACGACACCGAGATCATCTCCGTCTTCCCGGTCCGCCGGTCGTGCACGAAGGCGTCGGTCTGGCCGTTGGTGTCGCCGGGCACCAGGTTGGTGGCCCCGCTGCCGAACCCGGCCAGGCGCCCGTCCCGGCTGATCGTCGGCGACACCGAGAACGAGTCGGACAGACCGCCGCCGGAGGGCACCGAGACCCGCTCGGTCACCCGGGTACGCAGGTCGGTGGCGAAGATGTCCAGCTCACCGTTGGTGTCGTCGTCGCCGAGGTTCGAGGCGGGGCTGGCGAACACCACCACGGTGCCGTCGCCGCTCAGCTCCGGCCACCACGCCTCGTGGTTGCCCTGCCGCCCGTCGGTGCCCAGCGACACCCGGTCGGTGTCCGGCGCCCGCGGCAGGCTCACGTCCGCCTCGCCCTTCCGCCTGCCCACCGCCACCGCTACCGGCTCCGACCGTGACACCCCGGGCGCGTTCGCGGAGACCTCGTAGTCGCCGTAGGGCACGTCCTTGATGGTGTACCGGCCGTTGCCGTCGGTCGTCGCGGCCAGCGGGTCGGGCACGCCGAGCACCGAGACCCTGGCGCCGGGCACCGTCGAGCCGGTCGGCTCGTACACCACCCGGCCCGAGATCGTGCCCCAGCGGGTCCGGTCCAGCTCGACGCGTGCGCCGGAGAACCGATCGGCCTGGACGCGTACGCTCTCCGAGCGCGTCTCATAGCCGAACCTGGACAGCGTCAGCTCGTACCTGCCCGGGGCCAGCCGCAGCTCGAAGCGCCCGGCGGCGTCCGTCACCGCCTTGCGGCCGTCCGGGCGGGCGACCGTCACGCCGGCCAGCGGGCGGCGGGTGCGCTCGTCGGTGACGGTGCCGCGCACGCCGCTCTCCAGCGCCGCCTCCGCGACCGCGGCGGCCGCGTCGATACGGCCCCGGCCGATCCGCGGGTTCGGGCGCGGGCCGTAGCGGTCGTCGGAGAACGACGTGCCCTGCAGGATCTCCAGCGCGCCGTCCACCGTCAGGTCCGGGCGGGCCTGCAGCATGAGGGCGACCGTGCCGGACACGTGCGGGGTGGCCATCGAGGTGCCGCTCAGCAGCGCGTACTCGCCGCCGGGCATCGAGGACAGCACGTCCACGCCGGGCGCCGCCACATCCGGTACGACGTACGAGTCCGGCCATTCCGCCGGCGCGTCGATCCAGTCGGTACGCGTGACGACGCCGCCGCAGGAGAAGTCCGGCACGGTGTCGTCGGCGTCGGTCGCGCCCACGGCCACGGCCTCGTACACGTTGCCCGGGCTGGCCGACGACCCGGCCGCGCAGTCGTTGCCGATGGCGAAGGAGGGGAACGCGCCGGCCAGGTAGATGTTCCTGGCGGGCTCGATCAGCTCGCCGGAGTAGCCCTCGCCGCCCAGCGACATGCTCACCACGTCGGCCGGCTCGCCCGCCGGGCTGCCGTCGGCGGCGAACGGCGCGACCGCCCACTGCATGCCGGCGATGACCTGCGCGAGCGTTCCCGAGCCGCCCGGGATGACCAGCCCGGCCATCAGCTCGGCGCCGGGCGCGACACCGATCTGCGTGCCGGAGGCGTTCCCGCCCGCGATCGTGCCCGCCACGTGCGTGCCGTGGTAGGCGCTGTCGTGCGGCTCGGAGGCCACCGGCTTGCCGTCGGCGTCGAACTCGATCCAGCCGCCCGGGTGCCGGGCGTCCGCCGCGTCATCGGAGACGAGCTTGCCCTTCAGATCGGGGTGGGTGAGGTCGATGCCCGTGTCGAGCACGGCCACCCGCACGCCCGTGCCGGTGATTCCGGAGCTCTGCACCTTGTCGGCGCCGATCTTCCGTACGCCCCAGGCGGTCTGCTCGGCCGCCTTCCCGGCCTCCGGGCCGCGCTGGGGCTCGGGGGCGGTCAGGGTGAAGTTGGGGATGATCCGCTCGACCACGTCCAGCTCGGCCAGGGCCTTCAGGGTGGCGGGCGTGGCGCGTACCAGGACCATGTTCTTCAGCCAGAACGTGTTGAGCACCTGGTCGCCGCGCGACTCGACGAGCTGGACCACCGGGTCCTGCGCGGGCTTGACACTCGCCGAGAGCGCGGCCCGTGCCTCGGCGCGGGACTTCAGCGCCGGCAGGCGCGGCGCGCCGCGCAGCACGACGGCCGCCTCGACGCCGCCGCCTCGCAGGTTCGCGGTCAGCTTGGGGTCGATCTTCGGCGCCGGCTCCGGCTCCGCGGCGGCCCCGCCTGCGGTGGTGTTCGAGGCGATGGGCGCGATGGGCGCGGCCGTCGCGGGGCTCGCGGCGAACGTCCCGAACACCAGCACGACGGCGGATAAGGCGGCTGTGACCAGGCCTCGCCCGGGGGTTGTTCGGCGGGGGGACAGCGGCATGACGCTCCTTCGTTCCTGTGGCCTCATGGGCCATTGGTGCGTATGAACGCTGACATCATCCGATCTTTGCTGACAAGCTAAGTTGATGACGAGTTTCGGTCATGTGACGTAAACCCGACACGAGGAGGGCGCGGTGCTGGAGGCGATCGGGCTCGGCCACCAGGACGAGGAGGTCTACGACGCCCTGGTCAGCCGGACCCAGGCGACGGTGGCGGAGATCGTGCACGACTGCCACCTGCCGGCCTCGGCGGCCCGGCGGATCCTGCAGTCGCTGGTCGAGCTGGGCCTGGCCACCCGCGCGACCGGCCGGCCCACCCGCTACGTCGCCGTCTCGCCGGACAGCAGCCTGGAGGCCATCCTGCGGGAGCGCGAACGCGAGCTGGACGGCGTGCGTGCGCACATCCGGGCGCTGATGGACGTCTACCGCGCCAACACCCGCTTCGCCCACCCCGGCGAGCTGATCGAGGTGGTCTCGGGCCGGGACGAGGTCAACCACCGGTGGGTGCAGATGCAGCAGGACACGCGGGCGCAGATGCGCGGCTTCGACCGCCCGCCGTACGCGGCTCCGCGGCAGCACGCCGAGTCCAACCCGATCGAGCTCAACCTCCTGCGGCGCGGCGTGAAGTACCGCGTCATCTACGACACCAGCGTGCTGGAGCTGCCGGGCTGGCTGGAGGACGTCACGGCCGGCATGCAGCATGGGGAGCAGGCCAGGATCGCCGCGAACCTGCCGATGAAGCTGGCCATCTCCGACGACCGGCTGGCCATCATCCCGCTGCTGCGGGCGGGCGACAGCGTGGTCACGGCGTCGTACCTGATCCATCCGTCGCCTCTGCTGGACGCGCTGGTGGCGTTGTTCGAGGCGTTGTGGGAGCGCAGCGTCCCGGTGCGGCTGACCGCTCCGGGCGGGGAGCTGTCGGAGGATGAGGAGCGGCTGCTGACGTTGCTGGCGTCGGGCGCGACGGACAAGGCCGCCAGCCGGGCCCTGGGGTGGAGCGAGCGCACGGTGCAACGCCACCTCACGAAGCTGATGCGCCGGCTGGGTGCCCAGACCCGCTTCCAGGTCGCCATGGAGGCGACCCGCCGCGGCTGGATCTGACGGATTTTCCGCTTCCCTCTCAGGTAATAGGTGGTGGTTTCCTGAGGGGGAAGCAGAGCGGGTCTTACGGCGGCGGGGGAGGGGCCGGAAGCTAGCCGTCGCTGTTGCGCAGGCCCGCGAACAGGTCCTCCTCGTGGGCGGGGGCGCCCACCTTGCTCAGCTTGCGCTCGAAGGCTTCGTGGGAGAACGCCTGCTGCTGCGCCTCCTCCGGCATGCGCAGGAGGAAGATGTTCTCTCCCTGGCTCTCGTGCGCCTTGAGGGCCTTGAGCTTGCGCTCGACGTAGGGGCTGATGTCGACGACGCTGGTGATCCGCTCATCGGGGGTGCCGAAGTCGTCGGAGGGCTGGAAGTCGCCGAGGTCGAGCCCGCTGTCGCGCATCAGCTCGAACATCCGCTTGATCGCGGCCCGGGGGATGGCCGTGTAGTAGAGCTTGTCGGGAATGTCGGTCAGCTCGGTGGCCGCCACCGTGACGCGGTGGGTCTGCACGTGATCCGGGTGGTTGTAGCCACTGCCACCCGTCTCGTCGTAGGTCACCACGACCTGCGGCCGGTAGTGCTCCATCAGCGCCGCCAGCCGCGCCGCGGCCGCCTCGACCGGCACGTTGGCGAACGCGTCGGGATGGGCGTTGGTGTCCCAGCCCTCCATGCCGGAGTCACGATAACCGAGCAATTCCAGATGGTCGATGCCCAGGTGCGCGACCGACTCCCGCAACTCGCCCAGCCGCCGCTCGGCCACGGCCTCGGGATCATGTCCGGCCTCGCCCGGCTTGACACCGTCCTGGCCGTCCCCCTGCTCGCCGTTGGTGCAGGTGACCAGAACCGTGCGGATGCCCTCGTCGGTGTAACGAGCGAGAATGCCGCCCGTGCTCAGGCACTCGTCGTCAGGGTGGGCGTGCACGACCATCAAAGTCAGTTGGCGTTCCATGGCTCGAACCCTAGCCCCCACCCCCGACAATCGCGGGACCGCCACCTGCTCGTCTGCCGGGCGGATTCCCGGCAATCCCGAAAGTCCCCTGCGCGGGCGGTTGCCGTCGGTCCCTGTGGCCGGGCGCGGGAAGGCCGTAAGGTGGGAACGTGTATTCGACGGAGGTTTCCCGGCGTATCAGCGCGCCGCCGCAGGCCGTCTATCGGGCGCTCGTCGACGCGGACGCGATCGCCCGGTGGCGGGCGCCGGAGGGTATGAGCTCCCATGTGCATGAGTTCGACGCCCGTGAAGGCGGTGCGTTCCGGGTGTCGCTCACCTACGACGTACCGACCGAAACCGGCAAGTCGGCGGCGCACACCGACACCTACCACGGGCGCTTTGTCCGGCTTGTGCCGGGCGAGCGGGTGGTCGAGGTGTTCGAGTTCGAGACGGGGGATCCGGCGCTGCGCGGCGAGATGACGATGACGACGACGCTGAGCGAGATGGACGGGGGCACCGAGGTGAGCATTCTGCACGAGGGGATCCCCGACGTCGTGCCCGCCGCCGACAACGAGACCGGCACCCGGATGGCCCTGGACAACCTCGCCAAGCTGGTCGGGTCGGACTAGAGGGGGGAGGCCACATACTGGGCCACCCCGTTGCCGAAGGACCAGTCGATCGACTCGTTCTCGGTCACGCTGATGAGCACGTTGCGTGGCTCCGTGCCCGCGTACTCGTGGGCGAGGTCGGCGATGCGCCGGTACATGGCCTGCTTCTGGGCGGGCGTGCGGCCTGAGCGCATGGTGATCGCGACGAACACCACGCCGTCGTCGCGGGCCATGTCGGGGAAGGTGCCGTACCGCAGGGTGCCGGTGGTGCCGTCGTGGCCGGTCACGACCTGGAAGTAGTCGTCGGCCGGGACGCCGACGGTCTCCACGAGGGCGTCGTGCACGGCGCGGCCGAGCGCGTCGAGGCGTCCGGCGTCGCTCCGGAGCGTGTCGATGCGGACGAAGGGCATGGTTCATCTTCCTTTCGAGTGGGTCAGCAGGCCGAGGGCGCCGTCGACGGCCGTGGCGTACGCGTCGGACCGGCCGGTGGCGCGGGCCAGCACGTAGCCGCCCTGCACCACGGCGACCAGCGCGGCGGCCGTGGCGGCGGGGTCGAGCGCGGTGTCCAGCTCGCCGTCCTCGCGGCCCTGTGCGAGCAGCCCGGCCAGCCGGCCGGCGAGCCAGGCGAACGTCTCCTCGACCGGCTTGCGCAGCACCGGGTCGGCCATGACGTCGGGGTCCTGGGTGAGGCGGCCCACCGGGCAGCCCTTCAGCGCGTCCCGCTCGCGGCGCAGGTAGGCGGTCACCCGCTGGACCACGCTGCCGGGTCCGGTGAAAGCGGCCTCGGCCCTTTCCCTCAGCTCCTCCGCGCTGCGGGTGATCGCGGCCAGCGCCAGGTCGGGTTTGCCGGAGAAGTGGTGGTACATACTGCCTTGGCCCGCGCCCGACCGCTGCTGGATGGCCTTGGGGCTCGTGCCCACGTAGCCGCGTTCCCACAGCAGCTCGCGGGTGCTCTCGATGAGCCGTTCCCTCGTGTCCATGCCTACATACTAGTAGGTACAGAGCGGCCCGGATGTCGTGGGCCCGGCTCCTACGTGGCCCGACCGCCGGCGCGGGCCAGGTCGTCCGCGCGGACGCGGGCCGCGGCCGCCGCGCCGTGCTCGCCGAGCAGGTCGGCCAGGGCCGCCTGCTTGAGCCAGTTGTACGGGCTGCACGGCCGTATGTTGATCCGCTCGCTCACCAGCATCCTGGCCACGTCCAGCCGCCCCGCCCGCAGGGCGGCCTCCAGGAGGGTCCGCTGGACCGCGTCCCGCTGCGCGTGGCTGCCGCCGAACTCGTTGATCCGGTGCCTGATCGGAAGGAGCAGATCCAGCACCGACGCGTGGTCGCCCCGGCCGAAGGCCACGACGGCACGGCACACCGGCAGCCCGATCTGGAGTGTCATGTCCAGGTTCGTGACCCCCGGGCGCGGCTCCAGCACGTATGCCTCCCGCGCCGCGATCAGCTTCTCCGCGTCCGCGACCCGCCCCGCGCCCACGTACGACATGACCGCGTGCATGTCGTTGAACGCGTAGAACGGCTCGGCCACCAGCGGCGGCCACGCCTCGGCCAGGGCGAGCCAGCGTTCCGGCTGGCCGGAGCCCTCCAGGTGGAGCCGCCAGAGCAGGGCGGCGGCGTCGAGCAGCTCCATGCAGGACCGCCCGCCGGCCAGCACCGAGTCGTAGATCGCCAGTGCCCGCGGCACGTCGCCGGACTCCAGGGCGTACAGGCTGTAGTGCCACCAGTTGTGGATGTTGAAGAAGGTGCCCGTGGACCAGTCCCGCGTCCGCGCGTCGAGGTAGCGCAGGCCGTCGCCGAAGCGCCCCTGCATCTCGTAGGTGTGCACCACCGCGTGGATGCCCCACACGTCACGCGGGTTGAGCTCCACCGCGCGCAGCCCCACCTCCTCGGAGCGGTCGTAGTGCCCGGCCTCCTCCAGGCCGAAGGCGTACATGCCGAGCAGGTGGCCGAAGTGCCGGTCGTCCTCCCGCCAGGCGGACAGCGCGCCGCCGATCCGGTCGCGCAGCGAGCGCGCGTCGCCGGTGAAGAAGTCGATCTGGTGGCCGACGGCCAGCGCCAGCGCGTCACGCGGATGCTCCACGGTGATCTCGCCGAGCAGTGCCCCGCACGTCAGGAAGTCGCCGTCGAGCAGGGCCTGGACGGCCGCGACGTGCGCGCGCTCGCGGGGGAGCAGGGCCGCCCCGTCGGTTGCGCGGCGGTAGGCCCCGAACCGCGCCCGCGCCTTGCGGGCGTCCTCCGCCTCGGTGGTCAGCAGCCCCAGATACGCCGACAGGACGTTGGCCATCGTGAAACCGGGCGACTCGGCCAGCGCCGCCTTCGTCTCGGCGGCGACCTCCACCCGGAAGTGCAGCAGCTCGTCGATCGCCCGGTCGTAGTGCTGTGCGGCGGCGGTGCCGGCCCCGGTCATCGCCAGGCCGTGCTGGTCGGTGGTCACCGGACCAATGTACCCACCGGCCCGGTGGGAAATAGGGGCCGCCGCCGTGCGTGAAGGGAAAGGGCCGTGCTCAGAGCGAGCGGCGGGCCACCACGGCCCGGCCCATGGACGGGTCGTCACAGAACGCGCCGTCGATGCCGAGGTCGATGAGCCGCGACAGCCAGCCCATCACGTCACCGGTCGCCCGCGGGTAGGCCGGGCTCGCCGGGTCGCCCAGCCGGTAGTCGGCGGGGAGCCGGGAGTTCTCGTTGCGTACCGTCCAGACGTGCACGTCGAGCCGCCTGCGGTGGGCGTCGGAGACCAGCGTCGTGGGCTGCGTGGTCCGGCCGGAGGCGTCCTGGGGCAATCGAAGGACTGGATGTACGCCTTGCGCACGCGATGCCGGTCCAGCACCTCCAGCAGCGGCTCCTCCAGCGACAGGCGGACACAGGGTCCCGGTGCGGATGATCGGCACCGTCCCGTGGAAGATTGGGGGACATGACCGATCTCAATGGCCGCGTGGCCCTGCTGACCGGCGCGTCCGGCGGCATCGGGCGGGCGCTCGGGCACCGGCTCATCGCCGCAGGGGTGCGAACGGCCTTCACGTACGGCTCCCGCGCCCGCCAGGCCGACGAGCTGGTTTCCGAGTCGCGGGCCGCGGGCGTGGAGGCGGTCGCGTTCCCGGGCGACCTGGCCGATCCCCAGGTGCCGACCGCCCTGCTGGGCGCCACGGCCGAGACGCTCGGCCCGGTCGACCTGCTGATCGCCAACGCCGGCTACGCCGTCCAGCGGGACTACACCGACGTGGACCCCGCCACGTGGGAGCGGACGATGGCCGTCAACCTGCGGGCGCCCTTTCTGCTGGCCCAGCGGGCGCTGCCGGGGATGGCGGAGCGGGGGTTCGGGCGGGTGCTGTTCATGTCGTCGGTCGCGGGCTTCACCGGCGGCGTCGTCGGCCCGCACTACGCGGCCTCCAAGGCCGGGCTGCACGCCCTGGTCCACTTCCTGGCCGCGCGGGTGGCCCGGCGCGGCGTGACCGTGAACGCCCTGGCACCCGCGTTCATCGAGGACACCGGCATGCTGCCCGCCACGGCCGACCCGGGCGACCTGCCGGTGGGGCGGTACGGGCGGCCCGAGGAGGTGGCCGACCTGGCGATGGCCGTCCTGGGCAACGGTTTCGTCACCAGCCAGGTGATGAGCGTGGACGGCGGCGCCTACCCACGCTGACGACCGCCCCGACGCCGTGAGCCCGCGGCCCGAGACGCCGGGACTCCGCGCCGCTCGCCCGCCCCACGGCCGCCGCTCAGGACGTGGCGCCGGAGCGGGCCGCCTGTTCGAGGTCGGTGACGATCGTCTCGACCGGGGGCAGGGCGAGCATGCGCTGCCGGGCGTTGAGGGCCTGGGCGATCGTCCGTGAGTCGCCGAGCAGGCGGCGGCACGTGGCCGAGATGGTGGCGGGGTCGTCGCCGGGCAGGCGGTCGCCCAGCCCGAGCCGCCGGATCCGCTCGGCGTTGCGGGGCTGGTCGCCGAAGCGCGGCAGCACCGCCATGGGGACGCCCGCCGCCACGGCCTCCCGGACGCTGTTGTAGCCGCCGTGCGTGACGAACAGCCGCGCGTAGGGCAGCAGCGTGGGCTGCGGGAAACGCGCCACGACGCGGACGTCGCTCCCCGGCGGCGGCGCCTGCACCGGCAGGCCCCCGGTGGCGACGAGCGCGTGGCAGTCCAGCCGCGACAACCCGGTGATGATGGCGTCGAGCAGCTCCACGGTCTGGAAGAGCCGGTCCGGCGTGGCCCCGTCGGGCCGCGGCGGCGGCAGGTGCGGCAGGTGCGGCAGCACGGTGCCCACGGAGGCCAGCACGAGCGGCCGGCCGGTGCGCAGGTCGCCCGCCCACTCCTCCAGGCACGACTCCGACGGGTCGACGACGGCGGGCTGCCGGTAGAGGAGCGTGCGCTTGGCCGGGTAGGCGTCGAAGGAGTATTCGGGCGGCATGCAGTCGAGCCGGCCGAACCCGTTGACGGCGTACGGCTCGGTGGCCCGGGGCAGCCCGAGCCGCGCACGGCGCTCGTTGAGCACGGGCAGCAGGATGGCCGGGTTGATGTGGTTGGCGGCGCCCGAGGGCGCGACCACGAGCGGCACGCCGAGCGCCTCGGCCACCAGCCGGCCCGCCAGCTCACCGCCGTCGCGCACGATCAGGTCGGGCCGGAAGTCCCGGGCGAGGGGCATCAGCGCCGCGAAGTCCGCCATCAGCAGCGGCCCCATGAAGATCTTGAACCACAACTCGTCGATCGGGCACGGCGTGAGGGGAGTGTGGCCGGCCGGGTCGCCCATGATCGGGGCGACCGTCACCGCCGGGCCCGACAGCATGGGCGCGGGCAGCTCCGGCGCCGCGACCAGCACCTCGTGCCCGGCCTCCGCCAGCGCCGACACCAGCGGCAACATGGCCCGGGCGTGTGACATCGACCCCGTGACGGTGCACAACACACGCACGCCGGCTCCCTTCCCCCCGAATCCGGACACCCGACGCATCCTGGAACCCTAGGTTACCTGGAGTGGCGGCCTCACTACCGGAGCGGCCCCGAGCGGTCCGCGGAGTTTCGGCCCGGCCGCGATCAGGAGGGGGCGGTTCCCGGGGCGGAGGCGATCTGCCGGTAGTGCTCGGCCGCCTGGGCCATGTCGCGGCTGAGGAGCCGGAAGAACCGGCTCGCGGCCCGGAGCCGGGCGCTGGCCGGGGAGTGGGCGCCGAGGACCTCGACGCCTTCCTCCGTCGTGTCGGCGTATTTCGTCATCGTGCGGCTGTTCAGCACCCACGCCCGGTACCAGACGTCCTCGTCGACGAAGTAGCGCTCGCGCCGGTCCTCGCGCTCGCGCCTGAGGAGGTTGACGCCGTCGAGCCAGCGGACGGCCTTGGAGATCGAGGCGGGGCTGACCTGCAGCCACTCGACCAGCTCGGCCACGGTCCGGTGGCCGGAGTCGCTGGTGAGCAGGCAGGCCATCACCCTGCCCGCCATCATCGGCACCCCGCCGCCCTCGGTCAGCATCGCGGTGAGCTTCTCCTCCAGCTCCCGCACCGCCCGGGGGTCGCGCGCGCCGGTGTCCGGGGCCGCCGGGGCGCTCGGTGGCGGGATCCGGCGGCGGGCGCGCCATCCGGTGGCCTGCTGCGCCCGGGCCGCGCGGTAGGCGTGCGGGCCGCCGTTGCGGGCGATCTCGCGGCCGACCGTCGATCTCGGCCGTCCCAGCCGCCGGGCGATCTCCGCGTAGCTGAGCCCTTCCGCCAGCCCTTCGGCGATCTTGCGGCGATCCTCGTACGTCAGGTGGCCTCCCGGCATACGCCCTCCCGGCGGTTGGTCGTCGCGTCCGCACAAGTATGCGGCCGAGAGCACCGATTGTGACAATCGGCAGCGAGGTGTTGCATTTCCAGCACTCGCTATTGCGCCACTTGAACGCCTATGACCTGCTGAAACAGGCTTTCTGGCTTGCTGAATTCCCAAACGCATCCGTAGCGTTTCCCCTTGCGTGAACGATCGTCGTTCCGCGGAGGGACCTGCCATGACCGCCAAGATCTGTCTCGTCACCGGTGCCTCGTCCGGCATCGGCCACGCCACCGCGCTCGAGCTCCTGCGCGCCGGCCACACCGTCTACGGCGCGGCGCGCCGGGTCCACCGGATGGCGGCGATCCAGGAGGCCGGAGGCCACGCCCTGCCGATGGACGTGACCGAGGAGGAAGACCTCCAACGGGCCGTCCGTACCGTCCTGGACGCGCACCAGCGCATCGACGTCCTGGTGAACAACGCCGGAGCCGTGCTCCACGGCGCCGTCGAGGACACGCCCCTGGCGATGGCGCGCGCCGAGTTCGAGGTCAACGTGTTCGCGCCGGCCCGGCTGGCGCAACTCGTGCTGCCGCACATGCGGGAGCGGGGCTCGGGCGTCATCGTCAACGTGTCCTCGGTCGGCGGCGAGATCGCCCTGCCGCTCGGCGCCTGGTACTACGCCTCCAAGCACGCCCTGGAGGCCTTCTCCGACACCCTGCGCATGGAGGTCGGGGCCTTCGGCATCGACGTCGTCGTCGTCCAGCCCGGCATCATCAAGACCGACTTCGAGGCCGGGACCGCGCGCCAGCTCCGCGAGATCTCCGGGAGCGGCGCCTACCGGCAGCAGGCCGAGGCCATGGCGCACGCGGCCGAGACGCGAGCGGCCGGGGACGGCCCGGCCTCGGACCCCGAGGTGGTCGCGGTCACCATCCGGCAGGCCGTCGAGTCGGCCCGGCCGGAGACCCGCTACGTCGTGGGCTGGCGGGCCGAGGAACTCCTCAACCTGGGCAGAACCCTCACCGACCGCGAATTCGACGCGGCGGTGACCCGGGCCGCGGAACCGGCACGGCGATGAGCCGCATCCCACCACACCCGCCATCGGAGAAACCCATGACCCCTGCCATCGCCGTTTCCGGGCTCGTCAAGGCCTACGGGCGGGCCCGCGCGCTCGACGGGCTCGACCTCACCGTG
This sequence comes from Nonomuraea sp. B12E4, assembly GCF_039871825.1. Lineage (NCBI taxonomy): Bacteria > Bacillati > Actinomycetota > Actinomycetes > Streptosporangiales > Streptosporangiaceae > Nonomuraea > Nonomuraea sp. B12E4. The sequence continues at coordinate 860,663 of NZ_JBDPME010000001.1, forward strand.
GCCGCCGGGGAGGTGCACGGCCTTCTGGGCCCCAACGGCGCGGGGAAGAGCACCGCCATCCGCATCCTGCTGGGCCTGGTGCGGGCCACCTCCGGCAGCGCCAGGCTGCTGGGCGGCGACCCCTGGGCGGACGCCGTCACGCTGCACCGGCGGCTCGCGTACGTGCCGGGAGACGTGGAGCTGTGGCCCAACCTCACCGGAGGCGAGGCCATCGACCTGCTCGGCCGGCTGCGCGGCGGGCTCGACCCCGGGCGCCGGGACGCGTTGGTCGAGCGGTTCGGGCTCGATCCGAAGAAGAAGGCCCGTACCTACTCCAAGGGCAACCGCCAGAAGGTCGCCCTCGTCGCCGCGCTGGCCGCCGACGTGGAGCTGCTGATCCTGGACGAGCCGACGAGCGGTCTGGACCCGCTGATGGAGGCGGTGTTCCAGCAGGTCGTCACGGAGGCCAAGGACGCCGGCCGTACCATCCTGCTGTCCAGCCACATCCTCGCCGAGGTCGAGAGGCTCGCCGACCGGATCACCATCATCCGGGACGGGCGGGCCGTGGAGTCGGGGACGCTCGCGGAGCTGCGGCACCTGACCCGCACGACGATCGAGGCGAGCACGGCCGTCCCGGTCACCGGCCTCGACCTGCTCCCCGGCGTCCACGAGCCGGAGGCCGTGGACGGGACCGTGCGGTTCAGCGTGGACGCCCGGCACCTCGACACCGCGGTCCGGCACCTGGCCGGGTTCGGCGTCCGCTCGCTGGTCAGCCACCCGCCGACACTTGAGGAGCTCATGCTCCGGCACTACGGGAACGGGGCGGCGGCATGACCGCCACGCTGTCCCGGGCGCGTGGCCGCACCGGATCGCGAGCGGCGGGCGCCCCCCTGACCGGCACCGGCGCGATGTTCCGGCTGGCGCTGCGCCGCGACCGGATCAAGCTGCCCCTGTGGGTGCTCGGCATCACGGCCCTCGTCCCGCGCTTCTACGGCGCGGCCACGACCGTCGTCGCCCCGACGCCGGAGGCCAGGTACGAGGCCACCCGGATGGTCCAGGGCTCGTTCATGAAGGCCCTGGCCGGGCCCGTCTTCGGGGACACGGCCGGCACCTCGCAGCAGTACTTCCTGGTCGCCTACTGGGTGGAGTTCCTGCTGGCCGCCGCGCTGATGAGCCTGCTGCTCGTCACCCGGCACACCCGGGCGGAGGAGCAGAGCGGCCGGGCCGAGCTCATCCGGGCGGCCGTCGTGGGCCGGCACGCCCAGCTCACCGCGGCGCTGCTCCTCGCGCTGGCCGGCAACGCCGCCCTCGCGCTCTGCACCGCCGCCGCGGCGGCCGCCGCGGGCTTCCCCGCCGGCAGCGCGCTGCTGTTCGGCGCCTCCCTCGCCGCGGCCGGGCTGGTGTTCGGCGCGCTCACCGCGGTCACCGCCCAGGTCACCGAGCACCCCAGAGGGGCTGCCGGGCTCGCGGGCGTGGCGCTCGCCGGGGCCTGGATGCTGCGCGGGGCGGGAGCGCTGCAGAGCCGGGAAGGCGGCCCGCTGTTCTGGCTGTCGCCGATCGGCTGGCCGCAGCAGACCCGGGTGCTGGCCGACGAGCGCTGGTGGCCGCTCGGCCTGCCGGTCCTGCTCGCCGGGCTCCTGGTCGCGGGCGCGTACGCGCTGGCGGAGCGCCGCGACCTCGGCGCCTCCCTGGTGGCCCCACGTCCCGGCCGCGCCACGGCGCCTGCCTGGGTGCGCTCGCCGTTCACGCTCGCGCTGCGGCTCCAGCGGGCGGCCGTCGGCTGGTGGGCGGCCGCGTACCTGGCCGTCGGCCTCGTCCTCGGGGCCATGACCGGCGGCATGCTGACCACCGACCTGCCCGTCTTCTCGGCCGGGGCGGACTCCGGGCGAGCCTGGATCGGCCTCATGGTGTTCACCGGTTCCCTCTACACGGCCGTCTTCGCGGTGCTGTCGGTGCTACGGCTCCGGACGGAGGAGGTGCGCGGCCGTACCGGTCCCGTGCTGGCCGGGCCGACCGGCAGAGTGTCCTGGTTCGGGGCGTGGCTGCTGGTCTCCGCCCTGGCCGTGGTGGTCCTGCCGGCGGTGTACGGAGCCGGGCTCGGCGCCGGCGCCGCCCTGTCGACGGGCGATCCCGCCTACGTGGGCGAGGCCACCCGGGCGAGCCTGGTCCGCGTCCCGGAGATGCTGGTGCTGCTCGCCGTCCCGGCCGCGCTGCTGGGGCTGGCCCCGCGGGCCCTCGGCCTGGCCTGGGTCGTGCTCGTGTACAGCGGGTTCGTGACGGTCCTGGGGCCGTACGCGGGCCTGCCGGACTGGGTGGTCGACACCTCGGTGCTGTCCCACCTGCCCTGGACCCCGCTGAGCGCGTCCGCCCCGGTGGCCATGGCGGTGCTGACCGCACTCGCCGCGATCCTGACGGCCCTCGGCCTGTACGGCCTGCGCCGCCGCGACCTCACCACCGGCTGAGCGGCGCCCGCGTTTGCGGTTTACCGCCATCGAGGTCGGCGGTCCGAGCCGGCGAGTCCCCTGCGTCACACTGGGACGGTGATACACGACGGGGACGCGGGCGTACCGGGCTCGCTGGCGAGGGTTCTGGCGGACGTGGCGGCGGAGCGGTCGGCCCAGGACGCGAAATTCGGCATGCAGGTGCTCCCCGACGGGACCGGCGGCCCGGCGCGGGAGACCGACTCGGACCAGGCCCGCCAGGAGACGGAGGATTCCGCCAGGGCCGGCACCCTGACCTGGCGGCACATCCTGGCCGAGGAGATCCTGGAGGCGTTCGCGGAGTCGGACCCGGACCGGCTGCGCGCCGAACTCGTCCAGGCGGCCGCCGTGGCCGTGAAATGGATCCAGGCCCTCGACCGCCGCCCGGCCCCGTCACCCACCACCCCCGGCTTCGATCCGGCTCCCGAACCGGTGGCGGCCGACCGTTTCCGGCCCATCGTCGACGTGCACATCCTGCTGCGCCGCCACGCCCCCGGTCCTGCCGCCGCGGGCGGCGAGGTGCTGCTCGGCAGGCGCTCCGGCACCGGTTACGGCGACGGCCTGTGGCACCTGCCCGCCGGCCACCTCGAGGCGGGCGAATCGGTGGCCGGCGCGGCCGTCCGGGAGGCGAAGGAGGAGCTGGGCGTGACGATCGACCCCGCCCACCTGACCCTGGTCCACGTCATGCACCGCGCCCCCGAACGTCTCGGCCTGTTCTTCAGCACCGGCACCTGGGCCGGCGAGCCTTACAACGCCGAGCCGGACAAATGCTCAGAACTCGCCTGGTGGCCCATGAACGCCCTGCCACCCGACATGATCGACTATCCGGCGGCGGCCATCGCGCACATCCTCGACCGCGTTCCGCTCGCCCTCCACGGATGGCCGGCGGAAGACTGACGCGGGTCACGGGCGGGAGCCCCGGCAATGCTACAAGTCATTGACGGGGCATCGTCCCTGTGTAGAAGATTTCTCTACACATGTCCGCCTGCGGATGAGGTCGGCCAATGACGTCCGAGTCGTTCAACGCCAGCGTCTATCTCGTGGACCGCCAGGTCGAGGCAGGCCGAGGGGATCACGTCGCGCTCACCGGCCCCGCGGGCGCGGCGACCTACGCGCAGCTCGCCGCGCACGTCGCCGCCCTGGCCGCCGGGTTACGGAACGTGGGCGTCAGGCCCGAGGAGCGGGTGCTGCTGGTCATGTCGGACCGGCCCGAGACGGTGATCACCATCCTGGCCGTCATGCGGATGGGCGCGGTGGCCGTACCGGTGTCCACCATGTACAACGGCGCCGAGCTGGGGGCGCTGGTCCGGGACTCGCGGGCGCGGGTCGTCGTGGCCACGCCCGAGTTCGAGCCGACCGTGCGGGAGGCGCTGCTCGAAGCGCCCGAGGTGGAGGTGCTCGTGCTCACGGACGCCGCCGGGACTGCGCCGGGCGACCCGGCCGGGCGATCCGGCGGGACCTCCGAGGTGAGCATCCGCCGCTGGTCCGACCTGACGGAGACCGGCGGAGGGCCCGCCCCCGCGTACGACACCTGGCGCGATTCCCCCGCCCTGTGGCTCTACACCTCGGGCACCACCGGCGCGCCCAAGGCCGCCATGCACCGCCACGGCGCCATCCGGGACGTCTATGAGACCTACGGCCGCCAGGTCCTGGGCATCCGCCCGGAGGACCGGTGCCTCTCCGTGGCCAGGCTGTTCTTCGCCTACGGCATCGGCAACTCCATGTTCTTCCCGCTGGCCGCCGGCGCCACCACCATCCTCGACCCGGCCCGCCCCACGCCCGCCGGAGTGCTGGCCGGCGTGAGCGAGCACCGGCCGACGCTGTTCTTCGCGGGCCCCACGTTCTTCGCCGCGCTCCTCGCCGCGGACGCGCCCGACACCGCCTTCCAGTCGGTACGCCTGTCCGTCTCGGCGGGCGAGGCCCTGCCCGCCGAGATCTACCGCCGGTTCACCGGCCGCTTCGGCACCGACATCCTCGACGGCCTCGGCTCCACCGAGGCGCTGCACATCTTCATCTCCAACCGCCCTGGCCAGGTGCGCCCCGGCAGCTCCGGGACCGTCGTGCCGGGGTACGAGGCCAAGCTGCTCGACGACTTCGGCGCCCCCGTCAAGGACGGCGAGCCCGGCCACCTGTACGTCCGCGGCGACTCCGTGGCCGACGGCTACTGGTGCCGCTCGGCCACCACCCGCCAGGTGTTCCAGGGCGAGTGGCTGCGCACGGGCGACACGTACATCCGCGGCGAGGACGGCTTCTACCAGTGCCTGGGCCGCTCCAACGACATGATCAAGTCGGGCGGCATCTGGGTGTCGCCGATGGAGGTCGAGGGCCGGCTGCTGCAGCACGCGTCGGTCGGCGAGTGCGCCGTCGTGGCCTACATCGACGGCGAGGGGCTGGAGAAGCCGGTGGCGTGCGTGGTCTCCGCCCCGGGCCGGGCGGTGGACGCCGCCGAACTCGTCGCCTTCTGCCGGGACGGCCTGGCCTCGTTCAAACGCCCGCGCGAGGTGCTGGTCCTGGACGAGCTGCCCAAGACGGCGACCGGGAAGATCCAGCGCGTGGTCGTCCGCCGCATCGCCGCCGAGCTGCTGAGCAAGCGCGAAGCCCAGAGAGGCCGGGCACGCGTCGCCCACCGGCGGGTCACAGGTCAGAGGTGAAGAGGGGCTCGTCACCGGACAGGACGCTGCCGAAGAACTCCTCGTCGGTGAGGAAGTCGTGCAGGAGCTCCGACAGGCCGGTGCCCTGGCCGCTGAAGAGCTCCTTGCCCACGTGGAGGACGATGGTCCAGGCGTCGGGGTCGTCGCCGGCGGCGAGCCAGTAGCCGGTGTCGCCGTTGTCGGTGAGCAGGCACGGATACAGCAGGCCGGGGATCGTGGCCGCGTCCAGGTCCCCGGGGATGTTCTCCCACTCGGAGACGCCGGCCAGCTCCCGGACCGTGTCGATCAGCTCCGCCTCCTCGCCGAGCAGGCCGCCGCCGTGGGAGCCGAGCGGGTGCCGCAGCCAGAGGAAGTCCCGGAAACGACCGGGCGGCAGGTGGTCGCACAACCGCTTGTAGTCGGTGGGCAGCCGGTGGCCCACCTCCGTCTCGATCACCGCCCAGTCCAGGGCCCAGAACGGACGGCGCGGCACGTGGGGGGCCAGGAGCGCGAGGACCTCGTCCGTCAGATCCCGCGTCATGCGTCCCCGCCGAGTGCCACCGGGGCGGAAACGGGAAGCGGCGGGGAATCGCGCCTGGGGTCGTCTGCCATGGCAGCGGACATTACCGGACTCGTACGGCATCTCCCTTCACCCGAAAATTCCGTCCGGCCGGTGTCCATCGGGGCGCATCCCGTTCGTGGACATCCTGCTGCCCACCCAACGCGAGGTCGCGGGCCTGCTCGCGCTGATGCTGCTGATCCACGCGCGGCGCGCGGCCCGTACCGGAGCGGGTGGCGAACTCGTGCTGCTGGACGAGCAGGACCGCGGCCGCTGGGACCGTTCGATGATCGAGGAAGGGCTCTCCCTGGTGCGGGCCGCGCTGACCGGCGGCCCGCCCGGCCCCTACGCGGCCTACCGCCGGGCACTCGAACTGGCCGGCGCCGAGCCCGAACGCGCCCACCTGCGCCGCCGCCTGGCGGCCCTCGAAGCCCCGGCGAAGGCTGACGGCTAGCCCGGTCGCGTGCCGTAGACGGTGACCGCGAATGGTCGCGCGCAGGCCGTGTGGACCTGCTCGGTGAGGCGGGACAGCGACGCGTGCGCGTCCAGATAGCGGTGCAGCCGGGCGGCCTCGGGCCAGGGATGCACCGCCACCAGCACGCCGCCGGGCCCGAGCAGGCCGCCGAGCTGCGCCGAGGCGCGGCACAGCCGCTCGTGGCGGCCCAGGTAGTAGAGCGTCTCGGAGCAGAACACCAGGTCGAAGCGGGGCTCGGCCCGGTGGGTGAGGATGTCGGCCCGGATGAAACGCACCCGCCCGTCCTCCGGAACCCGCCGCCGGGCCCGCGCGAGCGCCCGCTCCGACACGTCCACCCCGATGATCTCGGCCTCGGGGTAGGCCGCCGCGAGCGCCCGGGTGAACACCCCCTCGCTGCAGCCCACCTCGATGATCCGCCGATAGGGCCGGGCCGGGAGCTGCCTGAGCGTCGAGCGGTATTTCTCCTGCTCGTAGCCGTCGGTCGCGAGCCGCCACGGATCGGGGACCCGGTGCCGCCAGTCGAAGTAGCGGCGCAGGACCACCTCCTGCCCCGCCGGTGACAGCAGGGACAGCGCCCGGAAGAACGCACGGTGCATGATCTCGGGCAGGCTCGGCATGCGGCCCCCTCTCGGTGGGACGCGCGCCGCGTCCCTGAAGTCGTCGCCGAAAGGGAATGCCCGCTGAGCGAAGTGGTACGCCTGCGCCGCGGAGCAGATCGTCCCAGGTGACGCCGGGGAAACGCGTCAGCCGAACAGGGCGCGCAGCTCGCGCTTGAGCACCTTGCCGGAGGCGTTCTTCGGCAGCGACTCCACGAACACCACCCGCTTGGGCGTCTTGAACGCGGCCAGCCGCCCCCGCAGGAACCCGATCAGCTCCTCCGCGGTCACCCCGCCGCCCTCCCGCAGCACCACCGCGGCCGTCACCGCCTCCACCCACTTCGCGTCCGGCACCCCGAACACCGCCGCCTCCGCGACCGCCGGATGCTGGTAGATGACCTCCTCCACCTCGCGGCTGGCCACGTTCTCGCCACCCGTCTTGATCATGTCCTTCTTCCGGTCCACGACCGCCAGGTAGCCGTCGGCGTCCATGACGCCCAGGTCGCCGCTGTGGAACCAGCCGCCGCGGAAGGCCACCTCGGTCGTGGCCGGGTCGTTCCAGTAGCCGAGCATGGCGTGCGGGCCGCGGTGCACGATCTCGCCGACCACGCCGGGCGGCACCGGCCGGTCCGCGTCGTCCACGATCCTGGTCTCGACGTTCAGCGCGGCACGCCCGGCCGAGCCGAGCCGGGTGAGCTGCTCGTCCGGGCCGAGGATCGTGGCCACGGGCGCCATCTCGGTCTGGCCGTAGAAGTTGAACAGGCGCACGTCCGGCAGCCGCGCGGCGATCTCCTTCAGCACCTCCACCGGCATGATCGAGGCGCCGTAGTAGCCCTTGCGCAGCGACGACAGGTCCCGGCGGCCGAAGGACGGGTGGCGCAGCAGGCCGATCCAGACGGTGGGCGGGCAGAACAGCTTCGTGGCGCGCTCGCCCTCGATCGTGGCCAGGATCGTGCCCGGGTCGGCGCCGGGCAGGATGATGTTGGTGGCGCCCACGTAGAGGCCGGGCGTCAGGAAGCAGTGCAGTTGCGCGCAGTGATAGAGCGGCAGGGCGTGCACCTCGACGTCGTCGTGCCGCATCTCGCCGTCCACCAGGCACGTGACGTACTGGGAGATCAGGCCGCGGCTCGACAGCGTGGCGCCCTTGGGGCGGGACTCGGTGCCGCTGGTGTACATGAGCTGGATCGGGTCGTCGTCGGCGACCTCCACACCCGGCTCGGCGGCGTCCTCGAAGGCCGCCCAGGCGGCGAACGGCTCCCAGCCCCCGGCCGAGCCGATCACGCCGCGCACCGACACCGCGGGCCCCGCCGCCGCCGCGGCGACCGGCAGCAGCGCCTCCTCCGCCAGCATGCCGGTGGCGCCGGAGTGCTCCAGCACGTACGCGACCTCCTCGGCCCCCAGCATGAAGTTGATCGGCACGGAGATCGCCCCCAGCCGCGCCAGGGCCAGGTACGTCACCACGAACGCGTGGTTGTTGTGGCTGAACAACGCGAACCTGTCGCCCTTGCCCACCCCGCGGGCCGCCAGCGCGTTGGCCGTGCGGTTGACCGTCAGGTCCAGGTCGGCGTAGCTCTGGCGCAGGTCGCCGTAGACGACGGCGGTCTTGGCGGGGTAGCGCGCGGCCGAGCGCCGCAGCAGGTCACCGATGGCATGCTGACGAATCATCCGACACCCTCCGATTGTGGGCAGAACGATGTTCGGGTGATCCTAACCTGTGAAGACCACCGCGAGCCGCCGCCTCCCGCGTCGCGCCGACCGCGACGCGAGCCCGTGAGCAGGCGGGAGGTCAGCGCGGCGCGGCCCGCGAGACCCGCGCGAGCCTGGCGTCAGTGCGAGCCGGCGCGCATGACCGTGAACGGCGCCAGCTCGCCCAGCCCCCGCACCGACAGCCGGTCCACCGCCCGCAGCCGGAAGGCCCGATCGCCCTCCAGCTCCTCGGCCAGCTCCGGATCGGCCAGCACCGTGCCGGGCAGCGCCAGCGCCGTGAGCCTGCTGGCCAGGTTGACCGTGGTGCCGAACACGTCGCCCATGCGCCAGATCACCGGCCCGGAGGCGAGCCCCACCCGGAGCTCGGGCATGTCCCTGCCGCGCTTGTGCGTCTCCAGCAGCCGCAGGCCGATCTCCACCGCCACGTGCGACTGGTCGGCCACGAACAGCACCGAGTCGCCCAGCGTCTTGATCACCCGGCCGCCGGTGTCGGTCACGATGTCGGCCGAGCGGCCCTCGAAGCCGTCGATCAGCCGGGCCAGCTCGGCGGCCGTGATCTGCCTGCTCAGCCGGGTGAAGGCGACCAGGTCGGCGAACCCGACCGACAGGCGTACGGCGCTCATGTCCTGGGCGGCGATGCGCCCGGCGGCCACGGCGAGCTGCCGCTGCCAGGCGTAGACCAGCAGCCGCGCCAGGTCAGGCACCACCCGCTCGGCCCGCCTGCGCCAGGCCCGCGGCCGCTCCGCGAGCGGCACACCCGCCCCGTCGAGCGCCTCGACGCCCAGCTCGGCCTGGGACTCGGCGAGCCGGGTGGTGGCCGTGCCGAGCGAGCGGGCCAGCAGCAGCACGTGCTCCTCGTCGTAGACGCCCGAGGTGACCATGCCGACCAGCGTCTTGAGCGCCTCGACGTCGGCGTCGGTGAACTCGACCGCGTCGTCGGCCACGTTCGCGAAACCCAGGGCACGCCAGAACCGCCGCGCGCGATAGACCGGCACCCCCGCCATCTCGGCGACCTGGTGGCTGGTGTAGCGGCGCGGCGCGCGCAGGAAGGTCTCCAGCACCCCGTCCCCATCCACGGGCGCCAAGATAACACCCTGTGGGCCAGATCACTCCAGGAGCGCCCGCAGGGCGGAACGCTCGTCGGCCGGAACGTAGCCGGCGTAGTAGTCGTACATCGCCTTTCTCGACAGGCGTGCCGCCAGCGGGCCGTCCCCGGCGCGTACGGCCGCGACCACGTCCTCGTGGTGCCTGATGCTCTGCCGCATCAGCGCCACCCGGTCGGGCGCGGCGGCGATCTTCTCCGAGATCAGGCCCAGCACGATCGAGCGGACCACGTCGGTGCAGACCTGGATCAGCTTGTTGCCGCTCGCCCTGGCCACCGCGTCGTGGAAGGCCACGTCGGCCGCCCCGAACGCGTCGTGGCCGGCCTCCACCGCCTCCCGCATGCGTGCCACGGCCGCGTCCATCTCGGCGAGCTGCTCCTCGCCGCGCAGCCGCGTGGCCAGCAGGATGGCCGAGGAGTCCAGCACCATCCTGAACTGCACCAGCTCGGCCAGCGACAGCTCCGCCACCCTGGCCAGCGTGGTCATCGACTTGTGTAACGCGGCGGGCGTGAACGGCAGCACCTCCGCCCCGTTCGGATCGCCGGGCCGCGATCGGACCAGGCCGCGCGCCTGCAGCACCCGCAGCGCCTCGCGCACGGTCGAGCGGCTGACGGAGAACTGCACCATCAGCTCCCGCTCGCTGGGCAGCCGCTGGCCCGGGGACAGGGAGCCGCTCTCGATGGCCTCCTCGACCTGCTCGACGACCCGCTCGTACGCGCGCACGGCACGCACCGGCTCGAAGCGCGGACCACCCATGCAATCCCCCTTGACCTGAGCCGCCGCCGACTGGCAATGTGCGTAGCCTACTGGTCCGACCAGTGCACTAGCCAGGAGGCTGTAAGAGATGAGGCGAATCGGCACCTGGATCGCCGCCGGCGGTCTCCTGCTGGCCATGGCCGCCTGCGGCGGCGGTGCCGGCGGTGGCGGCGGAACAGGCACCCCCCAGGCCCGGTCGTTGTCCGTCGGGTTCGTGGCCGAGCCCGCGAACCTCGACTTCACCTCGACCGAGGGCGCGGCCATCCCGCAGGCGTTACTCGTCAATGTCTACGAGGGCCTGGTCAAGCTCGGCCAGGACGGCAAGATCGTGCCGTTGCTCGCGGAGAAGTGGGACATCTCCGCCGACCGTAAGACCTATACGTTCACGCTGCGCAGGGACGTGAAGTTCAGCAGCGGCGCGCCGTTCACGGCCGACGACGTGGTCTTCTCGCTCGACCGGGTGCGGACGGACTGGAAGCTCAAGATCAAGTCGCAGCTCGACGTGGTCGACAAGGTGGAGAAGAAGGACGACTCCACCGCCGTCGTCACGCTCAAGCGGCCCAGCAACGGCTTCCTCTACTCGATGGCGACCAGGCTCGGCGCCATGTTCAGCCGCACCGGCGTGGCCGACCTGGCCAACAAGCCCGTCGGCACCGGCCCGTACGTGCTGGGCGCCTGGCGGCGCGGCGACTCCATCCAGCTCCACCCCAACCCCGCCTACTGGGGGACGAAGCCGAAGCTGCCGACGGTCACCCTGAAATACTTCAAGGACGCCACGGCGATGAACAACGCGTTGCTGACCGGCGGCATCGACGTCATCTCCAGCGTGCAGGCGCCCGAGTCGCTGCAGCAGTTCGCCGACCCCAACCGCTTCCAGACCATCGAGGGCACCACCAACGGCGAGGTCGTGCTGTCGATGAACAACGGCCGCCCGCCCTTCAGCGACAAGAACGTCCGCCAGGCCGTCAGGCACGCCATCGACCACAAGGCGCTGCTGGAGACGGCCTGGGCCGGGCGCGGGGAGCAGATCGGCACGATGGTGCCGCCCACCGACCCCTGGTACGAGGACCGCACCGGCGACTACCCCTACGACCCGGCCAAGGCCAGGCAACTGCTCGGCGGCAAGACGTACAGCGTGAAGATGCGCATCCCCAACCTGCCGTACGCGGTCGCGAGCGCGCAGGTCGTCAAGTCGCAGCTCGCGCAGGTGGGCATCACGGCCGAGATCGAGCCGCTGGAGTTCCCGGCCCGCTGGCTGGACCAGGTGTTCACGAAGGGCGACTACGACCTTTCCATCATCAACCACGTCGAGCCCCGGGATATGGGGATTTTTGCCGATAAGTCGTACTACTTCCATTACGACAACCCCGAGTTCGGCAAGCTGCTCGCCGCCGCCGACGAGGGCACCGAGCAGGAACAGACCGACGACCTCAAGCAGGCCGCCAAGCTCCTGTCCGACGACGCCGCGGCCGACTGGCTGTTCCTGTTCCCCAACCTGATCGTGGCGAAGAAGGGCGTCACCGGGCTGCCGAAGAACGCCATCGCGGAGTCCTTCGACTTCACCGCGCTCGCCAAACAGTGACCCCGACATGATCGTGTACCTGATCAAGCGCCTGGCGGTGCTGGTCGCCGGCACCGCCGTGGCCGCGGTCGTGGTCTTCGCCTTCATGGCGCTGCTGCCCGGAGACCCGGCGGAGATCGCCCTGGGCGTCAACGCCACGCCCGAGGCGGTCGCCGGGCTGCGCCGGCAGTTCGGCACCGACCGGGCTCCCGTCGTGCAGTTCCTCGACTGGTTCGGCGGGCTCCTGCACGGTGACTTCGGCATCTCCTACGTCACCAGCTCGCCCATCGGCCCGCAGATCGGCGACCGGCTCGCCGTGACCGCCGTGCTGGTGCTCGGCGGCATGATCGTGGCGCTGCTGGTCGCGGTGCCGCTCGGCACGTTCGCCGCCGTGCACCACCGCAACCCGCTCGGCGCGCTCATCAGCGCGGCCAGCCAGATCGGCATCGCCCTCCCGGCGTTCCTGGCGGGCATCCTGCTGGTGTTCGTGTTCGCGGTGCAGGCCCAGGCACTGCCGTCCGGCGGCTACGTGCCCATCGCGGAGAACCCGGCGGAGTGGCTGCGCAGCCTGCTGCTGCCATGGCTGTCGCTCGGGATCGTCCAGGGCGCCGTGCTCACCCGCTACGTGCGCAGCGCCGTGCTCGACGTGATGCGCGAGGACTACCTGCGCACCGCCCGCGCCAAGGGCCGGGGCAGCACCGGCGCGCTGTGGCGGCACGGCCTTCGCAACGCCTCCATCCCGGTCGTCACCGTGCTCGGGCTGCAACTGGCCACACTGCTCATCGGCGCGGTCGTGGTCGAGCGGGTCTTCGTCATCCCGGGGCTGGGCGACCTGCTGCTCAACGGCGTGGCCGGGCGCGACCTGCTGCTCGTCCAAGGAGTGGTGATGGTATTGGTGGCGGCCGTGCTGCTGATCAACTTCGTGGTGGACGTGGCCTACCACCTGCTCGACCCGAGGCTGCGATGAAGGGCCGGGTCAACGTCGCGCTGCTGGTCGGCGCCGTGCTCGTGGCGCTGGTGGCGCTGGCCGCGGTGGTGTCGTTCTTCTGGACGCCGCACGACCCGACGCTCGTGGACGCGGCGCGCAAGCTGCGCGAGCCGGGCGGCGGCTACCCGCTCGGGGCCGACAAGTTCGGCCGCGACACCTTCAGCCAGCTCATGGTCGGCGCCCGCACCACCCTCTACGTGGGCGTCGTGGCCGTCGGCATCGCCGCCGTGCTGGGCGTGCCGCTCGGCCTGGTCGCCGGGATGACCCCGCGCGGCTGGCTGTCGGAGCTGATCATGCGGGTCAACGACCTCGTGTTCGCCTTCCCCGCCCTGCTGCTGGCCGTCATGCTCGGCGCGGTCTACGGGGCGGGCACGCTCACCGCGATGATCGCGATCGGGGTGGCCACCGTGCCCGCGTTCGCCCGGGTGGCCCGCGCGGCCACCCTCCAGGTCATGGTGACCGACTACATCCTCGCCGCCCGGGCCGCCGGGCGGCGGCGCCCGGCCATCGCCGTACGGCACGTGCTGCCGAACATCTCCTCGGTGCTGATCGTCCAGGCGTCGGTGTCGTTCGCCATCGCCATCCTGGCCGAGGCGGCGCTGTCGTTCCTCGGCTTCGGCACCCGGCCGCCCACCCCGTCGTGGGGGCGGATGCTGCAGGAGTCGCAGGAGCTGCTGTTCTCCACCCCGCGCCTGGCGCTCTGGCCCGGCCTGGCCATCGCGCTGGCCGTGCTCGGCTTCAACCTGCTGGGCGACGGCCTGCGCGACCACCTGGACCCCCGGCTCAGGCGGATCAGGGAGCAGGCCGAGCCGCCCGCGAACGGAGCGACCCGGTGACCATGCTGAGCGTTGAGGGCCTGACCGTGCGGGCGGACTCCGCCGAGCTCGTGCACGAGGTGTCGTTCTCGATCGCGCCCGGCGAGCGGGTCGGGCTGATCGGCGAGTCCGGGTCCGGCAAGTCGCTCACCGCGCTGTCGCTCATGGGACTGCTCCCCGAGGGTGTCACCGCCTCCGGCACCGCCCGGCTGGGCGAGCGCGACCTGGTCGGCGTGCCCGAGAGCCGGATCAAGGACCTGCGCGGCCGTGACCTGTCCATGGTCTTCCAGGAGCCCATGACCGCGCTGAACCCGCTCATGCGCGTCGGCGCCCAGGTGGCCGAGGTCCTGACCCTGCACGGCCGCCCCCGCCCCGAGGCCCGGGCGCGGGCGCTCGACCTGCTCGGACGCGTGCGGCTGCCCGATCCCGAACAGATCTTCCGCGCCTACCCGCACCAGCTCTCCGGCGGCCAGCGCCAGCGCGTCATGCTCGCCATCGCGCTGGCCAACGAGCCCCGGCTGCTCATCTGCGACGAGCCCACCACCGCGCTCGACGTCACCGTGCAGAAGCAGATGCTGGAGCTCATCGCGGACGTCGCGCCCGCGCTGCTGTTCATCACCCACGACCTGGCCGTCGTGGCCTCCGTCTGCGAGCGGGTCCTGGTAATGTACGGCGGCCGCGTCGTCGAGAGCGGCCCCATCCGCGAGGTGTTCACCCGCCCCCGCCACCGCTACACGGAGGGCCTGCTGGCCGCCTCCAGGCTCACCCCGCGCGGCACCCGGCTGCCCACCATCAAGGGCAGCGTCCCCCCGGCCGGCCACTTCCCCGGCGGCTGCGTGTTCAGGAACCGCTGCCCGCACACCACCCCCGCGTGCGAGCAGGTCCCGGCGCTGACAGGAGACGGACATGCCCACGCATGCTGGCACCCCGCTGATTGAGGCCCGCGACCTCAGCCGCGTCTACCGCCGGCCCCGCACCTCGCTCACCAGGCCCGGCGCCGACGTGCGCGCGCTGCGCGAGGTGTCGCTGACCGTGCACCGCGGCGAGCGGTACGGCATCGTCGGCGAGTCCGGCTCGGGCAAGTCCACGTTGCTGCGCCTGCTGTGCGGGCTCGACCAGCCCACCGGCGGCTCCATCCGCTTCGACGGGCGGGAGATCACCGGCCTGCCGGAGCGGCGGCTGCGCTTCCTGCGCGAGAACCTGCAGATCGTCTTCCAGGACCCGATGAGCTCGCTCGACCCCCGCATGCGGGTCCGCGACCTCGTCGCCGAGCCGCTCACCGCGCTCGGCCTGCCCGCCGGCGACCGGGTGGCCGAGTTGCTGGAGGCGGTCGGGCTGCCCGCCTCGGCCGCCGGCCGGTACCCGCACCAGTTCTCCGGCGGGCAGCGGCAGCGCATCGCCATCGCCCGCGCGCTCGCGCCCCGGCCGAAGGTGCTGGTCGCCGACGAGCCCGTCAGCGCCCTGGACGTCTCCGTCCGCGGGCAGATCCTCAACCTGCTGGCCGACCTGGCCGACGAGCTGGGGCTGACGCTGGTGTTCGTCTCGCACGACCTGTCCGTGGTGCGGCACGTGTGCGAGACGGTCGCGGTCATGAGCGAGGGCGAGATCGTGGAGAGCGGGCCGGTGGACGACGTCTGGGCCGCGCCCGCCCACCCCTACACGCGTACGTTGCTGGAGGCCGTACCGACTCTGGAGGGACTGCTTTGATCGAGGTCGATGCCGAGGGCGTGGTGGCCTTCACCCAGGCGCTGGTGCGGATTCCCAGCACCAACGACCCGATGCGGGGCCGCGACGAGCGGCCCGCCGCCGAGCTGGTCGAGGCGAAGATGCGCGAGTGGGGGTGGCGGCCGGAGGTGTCCGAGGCCGCGCCCGGCAGGCCGAACGTGGTGGCCGTGGTCGAGGGCGGCGGCGGGGACGGGCCCACGCTGATGTTCGAGGGCCACACGGACGTCGTCACCGAGGGCGACCTGTCCACCTGGACCGTGGACCCGTTCGGCGGCGAGATCCGGGACGGGCGGCTGTGGGGGCGGGGCAGCGCCGACATGAAGTCGGGCCTGGCCGCCACCCTCTACGCCACCCGCGCGCTGCAGCTCGCTGGATCGTTCCCGGGGCGGATCAAGGTGTGCGCGCTGGCCGACGAGGAGGGCCTCATGCTCGGCGCCCACCACTTCGTCTCCCAGGGGCTGACGGCCGACGTGGACGGCGCGATCGTGGCCGAGCCGGAGGCCGGGGAGATCTGCGCCGTGGCCAAGGGAGCGCTGCGGCTGCGGGTGGACCTCACCGGCAAGATGGCGCACGGCGCCATGCCGCAGCACGGCCGCAACCCCATCCCCGCCGCGGGCGCCCTGCTGGCGGGCCTCGGGACGCTGCAGGACGAGCTGCAGGCGCGGCACCCGGCGCACGAGCACCTCGGCGAGGTGTACGTCACCCCCACCGTGCTGCGGGCCGGCTCGGAGGAGCAGGTCAACGTGATCCCCGCCGTGGCCTCGGTCTTCGTGGACGTGCGGACGATCCCCGGGGTCGAGCACAAGGTCGTCGCCGGCCGGGTGGCCGCGCTCGCCGCACAGGAAGGGATCTCCTCCGAGGTGTCGATCCTGGTGGACCGGCCGCCGGTGGACGTGCCCACCTCCGACCCGGTGGTGGCCGCGCTGGCCGCCGCCCACCGCTCGGTGACGGGGGAGGAGCCGGTGTACGGCGGGGTGCCGGGCTCGACGGACGGGACCGTGCTGACGCACTGGGGCGGGATCCCCTCGGTCGTGTACGGGCCCGGCGGGAAGTGGATCGCGCACCAGGCGGACGAGTTCGTCGAGGTGGCCGAGATCGTCCGGTGCACCCGGGTGTTCGCCGAGGCCGCGCGGCGTTTCCTGAACGGGGACTACTGATGGAGCCTCCGGCGCGGCCGGGGCCGACGAACTCGCTGGTGGACGTGGCCGGGCTGCGGGTCGGGCACGCCCAGCGGGTCGGCGGCGGCCACCGGACCGGCACCACCGTCGTGCTGGCGCCCGCCGACGGCGCCGTGGCGGGGGTGGACGTGCGCGGGGCCGCACCCGGCACCCGGGAGACCGAGCTGCTCGACCCGCGCAACCTGGTGCAGCGGGTGCACGCCGTGGTGCTGACGGGCGGCAGCGCGTACGGGCTGGCGGCCGCCTGCGGGGTGGTGGACCGGCTCGCGGACGCGGGCGTCGGCTACCCGGTGGCGGGCGGCGTGGTGCCGATCGTCCCCGCGGCCGTCATCTTCGACCTGGGCCAGGGCGGAACGTTCCGCGCCACCCCGGACGCCGCCCTGGGCGGCGCCGCCTACGACGCCGCCGCGCACCCGCGCCCGGACACGACGCCTCCGACGGCGAGCGGCTCCATCGGGGCCGGCACCGGGGCGACGGCCGGGGCGCTGGCCGGCGGCGTGGGCACGGCCAGCGTCGTCCTGCAGGGCGGCGCCACCGTCGCCGCCCTGGCCGTGGCCAACCCCGCGGGCTCCGTCCTCGACCCGGCCGACGGCACCCTCGCCGGCGCCAGATACGGGTTGCCCGGCGAGTTCGCCCACCTCCGGCCGCCCGCCGCGCACGAGGTCGAGGGCTGGCGTCCCGAGCACCAGCCGTCCTTCAACACCACCATCGGCGTGGTGGCCACGGACCTGGACCTCACCAAGGCCCAGTGCGGCAGGCTCGCCGGGGTGGCCCACGACGGCCTGGCCAGGGCCATCCGGCCCGCGCACACCATGACCGACGGCGACACCATCTTCGCCCTGGCCACCTGCGCCCGCCCCGCCCCCGGTCACGACACCTTCCAGGACGCGCTGGCGGCGGCGGCCGACGTGTTCAGCAGGGCCGTCGCGCACGCCGTACTGGCCGCCACCGGTCGCGAGGGCGCGCCCGCGTACCTCGACGTGTTCCCGAGCGCCACAGGAGGGCGATCATGACCGTGACCACCGAATGGCCCTCCGGGCTGCCCATCGGGGACGGATGGGTGGAGACCGAAGGCACCACCGACGTGGTCTTCCCCTACGACGGATCCCTGGTCGCCAGGGCCCCGCTGGGCACGCCCGAGCTCGCCGCGGCGGCCCTGGACGCGGCGCTGGCCGCGGCCCCCGCCATGGCCGCGCTGCCCTCGCACGCCCGCCGCGCCGCCCTCATGCGGGCCCACGACACCCTGCGGGACCGGCAGGAGGACTTCGAGCGGCTGCTGGTGCTGGAGACCGGCAAGCCGCTGGTGGACTGCAGGGTCGAGGTGGCCAGGACGCTCGTCACGCTGACCACGGCCGCCGAGGAGGTCGCCCGGCTGCACGGCGAGACCGTGCCGCTGGACCTGCTGCCGTCGGGCGAGGGCCTGGTGGGGTTCTGGACGCGCCGGCCGGTCGGCGTCGTCGTCGGGATCACCGGCTACAACTACCCGCTGCTGCTGGCCGCCCACAAGATCGCCCCGTCCGTGGCCGCCGGTTGCCCGGTGATCGTCAAGCCCGCGCCGGCGACCCCGCTGGCCACCCTCTGGCTGGTGCACCTGCTGCGCGACGCGCTGCCCGCGGGGGCCGTACAGCTCGTCACCGGCGACGTCGAGGTCGGCCGGAGGCTCGTGGAGGACCGCAGGATCGGCGCGGTCTCCTTCACCGGCTCGGCCGCCGCCGGCCACGCCATCGCGCGCAACGCCGCCCCCACCAAGGTCCTGCTGGAGCTCGGGTCGAACGCCGCTCTCGTGGTGGCGGCCGACGCCGACCTGGAGGCCGCCGCGGACGCGGTCGTGCGGGGCGGCTACTACGCCTCCGGCCAGGCGTGCATCTCGGTGCAGCGGGTGCTGGTCGAGGAGCCCGTACGCGAGGCGTTCCTGTCCCTGCTGGCCGAGCGCGTCAAGGACGTCGCGGTCGGCGACCCCCGGCTGCCCGAGACCCGGGTGGCCCCGCTCATCGACGGGCCCGCCACGGACCGCGTCCTGGAGTGGGTCGCCGCTTCCGGGGCCGAGCCGCTCACGGGCGGGCACCGCGACGGCCGCGCCATCGCGCCCACCGTGCTCGCCGGCGTGCCGGACGGGGCGGCGGCGTGGGACGAGGAGATCTTCGGGCCCGTCGTGTGCGTGCGCTCGGTGCCCGACCTCGACACCGCCTTCGCCGCCGTCAACAAGTCGCGGTACGGGCTGCACGTGGCGGTCTTCACCCGGTCGCTGGCCACCGCGTTCGCGGCGATCGAGCGGATCGACGCCGGGGGAGTCGTGGTGAACGAGGTGCCGGGGTTCAGGGCGGACAACATGCCCTACGGCGGTGTCAAGGACTCGGGCATCGGACGCGAGGGCCCGCGCTTCGCCATCGAGGAGCTGACCGTCACCAGGATGGCCATCATCCGTCCGTAACCGCGGCCCATCGCGCGATCGTGACGGGCGGAGGGCGCCCGCCCGGCAGTCGTTCACGCGCGGGCGCCCCGCCCTCCGGGTTCAGTTCGGTGGGTCGAAGCGGCCGTCCACGGCGGTCCAGCCGCCGTCCACGTACAGCACCGAGCCGGTCACGAAGCTGGCCGCGTCGCCCGCCAGGTAGACCACCGCCCCGGCCATCTCCTCGGCCGCCGCCCACCGGCCGAGGGCGCTCTTGGCTGCGTACGCGGCGTACCAGCCGGGGTTGTCCTTGATCTGCCGGGTCAGCGGCGTCTCCACGACGCCCGGCGCGACGGCGTTGACCCGCACCCCGCTCGGCCCGAACTCGGCCGCCGCCGTCCGCAGCAACTGCACCAGCCCCGCCTTGGTGGCGGAGTAGACGCCCTGCCCCGGCTCGGTGACGGACGCCCGGATCGACGCGAACCCGATGATCGACCCGCGCCCCCGCTCGACCATGCCCGCCCCGAACGCGCGTACCACGTCGAACGAGGCCCGCAGATTGAGGTTCACCACCCGCTCGAACTCCTCACCGGAGTAGTCGAGCAGCCGCTTGCGCACGTTCGTGGCCGCCGTGAACACCAGCACGTCGGCCGGTTCGGCGGCGGCCAGGTCGCGCACCGCCGCGTCGTCCAGCACGTCGACCCGCCGGGCGGACCCGCCGCACCCGGCGGCGGTCTTCTCCGCCGCGTCCGGGTCGAGGTCCGCGCACACCACGTCGGCCCCATGGGCGGCCAGCGCCAGCGCCGCTTCCCGGCCGATCCCGCTCCCGGCTCCGATCACCACGGCCCGCCGCCCGTCGAGGCGGAACAACGCGTCATATCCCATGAGACGCAACCTTAGCGACTGGTCTGACCAGTGCACCAGGTGCCGGACCGCGGAAATGTCAGCGGCGGCGGGCAATCTGTACGGCATGAAGAGCATCGCCGCGATCTGGGACGCCGCCGCCGACACCTTCGACGAGGAGGCCGACCACGGCCTGCGCGACCCCTCGGTCCAGGCCGCCTGGGCCGACGGCTGCCCTCCGGGCAACTCGACATGCTCGACCGGGGCATTCAACTGTTCGCCTCCAAGGTCGATTGAGTGAGTGTTAGATCGATTACATCGATATGATCGTCGCGTGAACCTGACCGAGTGGGCACGAGCACAGGGCATTCACCCTCAGACCGCATACAAGTGGTTTCGTGAGGGGACGCTGCCCGTGCCCGCTCAGCGGGTCGGGCCGCGCACGATCCTGGTGAACATCGAGGCCAGCGCCGTGCCGGAAACGCTGGGCCTGTATGCCCGCGTCTCCTCCCCTGACCACAAGGCCGACCTGGAACGCCAGATGGCCCGGCTGACCCACTGGGCGGCGACCACAGGCCACCGGGTCGTGCGGGTGGAGTCGGAGATCGCCTCGGGCATGACCGGTGGACGGCCGAAGGTGCAGCGGCTCCTGGCCGACCCGGCGGTGACCACGGTCGTGGTCGAGCACAAGGACCGGCTTGGCCGGATGAACGTCGAACTGGTCCAAGCGGCTCTGTCCGCGTCCGGTCGCCGTCTCGTTGTCCTCGATGACGGTGAGGTCGAGGGCGAGGTCGAGGATGATCTGGTGCAGGACATCATGGAGGTCCTGACCTCGTTCTGCGCCCGCCTGTATGGTCGCCGGTCGGCGAAGAACCGCGCGCACAAGGCCCTTGAGGCAGCCGAACGTGGCTGATCCGGACAAGAAACCGCTCAGGCGGATCGCCCGGCCGTACGTCGCTGACGGGCCGTCGGGCGTGTCGATCCGGGACCGGCTCAAGGGCCTTACCGCCGAGGATGTGAAGGTTCTGCGGCTGGTCGGCGAGCACAACGGCCGTCTGGCCTCCCGCGACCTTGCCCGGCGTTGCCGTGACGGCCTGGGCCACTCTACGGACACGTGGGCCGCCCGTAAGCGGGACCTGACGGCCGATTCGTCGTCGCGTTGGGCTGGTTCGATCACCGCCCAGACTCACGACCAGTGGGGACTGTCCCGCCGCGCCCAATGGCGGCATCTCCAATCTCTCGACGCTGGTATCTGCACCCTCCGGCACCGCCTGTCGCTGCCGATCGGTGAGAAGGGCTCCAAGCGGCAGCCGGGCGGCTACCGGTCGAAGAAGGAGTGGTTCCACAAGGCGCGCCGCTTGGCGATCCTTGAGCGAGCGTACGAGCGCGTCAGTGCGGAGCGTGAAGCTGGGCGGGTGTCCGTCGTGCGCGGGGGCCGCCGGTTGCTGAAGCAGCGCCACAACCTCACCGCCGCGCATAAGACCCTCGAGCAGTGGCGTGTCGAGTGGGAAGCCGCCCGCTGGTTCCTGACCGCCGACGGGGAGTCCGGTAAAAGGTTCGGCAACGAGACGATCCGCGTCACCCCTGACGGTGAGGTCGGCATCAAGCTGCCCGCACCGCTTGCCCACCTGGCCAACGCCCGGCACGGCCGGTACGTCCTGGCCGCGAAGGTGGCCTTCCCGCACCGGGGCACAGAGTGGTGCGACCGGATCGCGGCCAACCGGGCCGTCGCCTACCGTATTCACCTCGACGTGACCCGCAACCGCTGGTACCTGGACGCCTCCTGGACCCGCAAGGACCTGCCCGTCGTTCCGCTCGATGCCTTGCGCGCCGGTGGAGTCGTCGGCGTCGATACGAACGCCGACCATCTGGCCGCCTGGCGGCTGGACGAGCACGGCAACCCGATCGGTGCACCGTGCCGTTTCGACTACTACCTGTCGGGCTCGGCCACCCACCGGGATGCTCAGGTCCGGCACGCCCTCACCCGGCTGCTGCGCTGGGCTCGGTCCACGGGCATGCAGGCGATCGCCATCGAAGATCTCGATTTCGCCGACTCCAAGACCCGGGAGAAGCACGGACGTGGGAAGCGGTTCCGGCAGCTCATCTCCGGTATGCCGACCGGGAGACTTCGCGCACGGCTGCTGAGCATGTGCGCTGAGGCCGGTATCGGCGTGATCGCCGTGGACCCGGCCTACACCAGCGTGTGGGGGGCTGAGCACTGGCAGAAGCCCCTCACCGGCAAGAACCGTAAGACCAGCCGGCATGCCGCCGCAGCGGTGGCGATCGGAAGGCGGGCTCTTGGGCATGCGATCCGGCGACGGACGGCACCGCCCCACGACGACCAGAGCGATCGTCGTGGGCATCGGACCGTCCAGGCCGGGCTGCGTGTCCGGGGGCGCGAGGGAAACCGCCCCCGCGTACCCGGACCACGGCTCCAAGCCGATGGGACCGGACGCAGTAGGAACGCGGTGGACCAGAACGTCCAAGACCGTTCGGGGCGTTCGGCTGAGCACGGGTTCTGGCAACAGGGCTCACTCCCGCTCAGTCTTTAGGAACGGTGGACCTGGCACCCCGGATGGTGCGCGGGCCCGCGCCAAGCTGGCGGGAACCGACGCGTCCATCCTGCTCGGAGACGCGGCCCAGCCACCGGTCGGAGACCGGCGCTTCGACGTGCTGCTCGCCCGCCACCTCCTGTGGGCCACCATCCCCACCCCACAGGTGGCCCTGGCCCACTGGAAGGGGTTACTCCGCCCCGGCGGGCGCTTGGTGCTGATCGAGGGCCGCTGGAGCCCATGGGCGGACTCAGGCAGCAACACAGGCAGCAACACAGGCAGCGGCTCGGGTGGTGGCTTGGGCGGTGATTCGGGTGGCGGCTCGGGCGGTGAGCTGCCCTGGGCGGTCGGGGTGCGTGCGGTCGACCTGGTGACGGCGTTACGGCCGCTCGTCGCCGAGATCCACGTCGATCCGCTGCCGGACCCGATGCTGTGGGGCAAGGAGATCGACGACGAGCGCTACGCGGTGGTGGCCCTGACGTAGGGACCGATCAGCGCCGCAGAGGCGACGGTCGACTTTGCAGGGGCCGAAGCCCTTGGCCGGAAGCCACCTCCGACCTGGGCAACTGCCTGACTCGCTCGACCAGGTGGAAAGCTCATCCCCTGCACATCCCGGATCTTGCCCCGAGAGGCCTCTGGTGATAATCGGGCATGTAGATCCGGGCCCGTCACTGCGTTTCGCTGGTAACGGGCCTCTCTTGGCTCATGTGGCAGGTGCAAGGTCCGAACTTGCGTAGGCCGGACCGACGGCTTTACAGCGCGTGACCATTTCCGCTTCACAGCGCCCTTGACCTGCGCCGAAGCCTAGCTGCTCGGCGTGAGTCGGCGAGATTATTGCACGGCTTGGAATCGATCGGTTACAGCACGTAGAATCAGAGTCATGGCGGCTGCTGCACCTGAAGAGTACGAGGACCTGCATCGGCTGGTCGGCCAACTCACCGGAGACCAGCTCCGGGAGATCCGCACGCATATGCTGCGGCTTGTTCATTCCTCCGAGCACACCGAGAGCGAGTCGTGGCCTCCGGCGCTCTTCGGCTCCGTCCATGCCGGCCGCTCGGATGTTTCCGAGCGTATCGAGGGGATTCTTGCTGAGGGCTTCGGACGCGAGGCGTGATCGTCGTCGGCACCGGCCCGCTCGTGGCCGCCGCACTCGCTGACGATGCCCATCCCGAACGCTGTGTTAGTGAGTTCCAGCGCCTCCACGACGCGCGCAGTGAGTTCCTCGTCCCCAGCTTCGTCGCAGCGGAAGTGTGCTATATGATTTCGCGATTCGGCGGCGCTGCGCCGGAGGCTGCGTTTCTCGCGCTCTCGAGTCGGACGTCTTCACGCTCGTCGAGCTGACCAAGCGTGATCTTTCCAGAGTTGCCGTGCTGGTCGAACGGTATGCGGACTTCCCACTCGGCGCAGTTGACGCCTCGGTCGTGGCTATAGCCGAGCGCTTGAAGGCCACGGAGGTGTTCACGCTCGACGTACGCCATTTCGCGGCGGTCCGGCCTGCTCACGTGGGCGCCTTTACCCTCCTCCCGCATAGGAGCCCTTTTGCCGGTACGGCACCGCCACCACGCCCCTCGGCCTGGGCGGGCCCGCTCACGGCGGCATCCGGCTGCACACCCCTGAAATGCAGAAGAGGCTCCGTTGGGCCTCTGAGCTGCACTTACTGCTGGTGGCGGGTGCAAGGTTCGAACTTGCGCAGGCTGGGCCGACGGCTTTACCGGCCGGCTGGCTTTCAGCGGCCGGGAACATGACCTGCGCCAGCTTGCTCTGGCAGTAGGCCCGCACCCCGCTGTAGTCCTTGGCGAGCATCACGTCACCGAAGTCGATCGGCGTCTGACCCAGGCTGCTGACGTTCACGATCCGCGACGGAGCCGCCGCGCGCAGCACCGGCAGCAGCAACCGGGTGAGCAGGTATCCGGCCAGGTAGTTGACCGCGAACCGGAGCTCGTGGCCCTCCACGCTCTCCTGCCGCACCCCGCCCCCGGGCACGGTGGACCCGATGCCCGCATTGTTGGCCAGCGTGTCGAGCGTCTTGTGCTCGCCTTCCACGGCCGCTGCGAACTCGCGTACCTCGTCGAGCGAGGCCAGATCGGCCCGGTAGCAGTGCAGTTGGGCGCCCGGGACCCGCTCCCGGATCTCGTCCAAGGTGTCCTGCCCGCGCCGCTCATTGCGGCCGTGAACGAGCACGGTGGCGCCCCGCCCGGCGAGGTCGGCCGCCAGCGCCCGGCCGAGGCCGTCGGTCGCGCCCGTGATGAGGATCGTCCGCTGCTCCATGAGACGCATGGCCACCTCCGCTCCCGGCCCCACTCGCTCTGACGCCACCAGCCATCCTCGCCCTGCTTTTTCGTAAGGCGGCTTGCGAAAATTCCGTAAGGCGCCTTACGATCCTCTAATGATCAACACCGATCGGCCCCCGTACGAAGAGCTGGAGGCGCGCTTCGGCCCTCCGGTCGGGGTGGAGGACGCCCGGGCCCGCTGGGGCACACTCGTCAAGGCCGCCAGGAACGGCGGGACCACGCTGATCACCCGCGAGCGCTGGGAATGGGCCGCGCTGGTCCCGCTGTCCGAAGTGTCCGGGTTGCTGAGCGGCCTGCCCCTCGTGCCGCTTTCGACGGCCCGCTCCAAGCTCGGCGACCTCGTGCGGCAGGTGGCGCAGCCGTACGGGGAGTCGCCCGCGCTGCTGGGCCGGCACCGCACCCCGGTCGCCGGGCTGGTCGCGGCCCGGCACCTGCTGACCAGGCCCGCCTCCCGGCGTCGGCCTGGTGCCGACGAACTGCTGTCCGACGGCACCACCATCACCCTGGCCCGCCTGGCGGACGGGGTGGTCGCCGCCATCGCCCGCGACGCGGCGGGCAACGAGATCGCGGCCGGCTCGGGCGGTGACGTCAATGAGGCCCTGCGTGCCCTCGCCGACCTCGAAAGCAGTGGGATGCAAACGGGCCGGGAGTAACTGCTGGGACCTGGCCGGAAAGAGTTATGCGGGCAGGGCATGGCCGGAATGGGGCCTCCCGGGCATGGCTCGGGAGAGGTTTGCCAGGCATGGCCGGCTGGAGAGCGACCATTCGGTATGGCCGGGAAGTGGTCAGCGGGACATGTCCGGGAGTGGCCGGTTAGTTGGTCGTGGCCGGAAAGTGGTTAGTCGGTCGTGGCCGGTTGGACCACCGCGTCCGGGCCGGGGAACATGAGTTGCTCGTGCCCGTCCTCGAAGCGGACGAGGTAGGGCGGTGACCCTGCAGGGCCCCGGATCTCGATGATCTCGCCCTTCCGGTCCCGCTGGCCGACGACGTGACCATGGATGATCAGCATGTCACCGACGTTCGCCTGCATGATGGGGTCCTCTCCGCCGGGCTGTGGCAACTTGAGATTCCATCCCACAGTGCACGAGAGCGGCCGACTCGGGAAGGCGACAGGCCGCGCCACTTGCGAGCGGCTCCTTACCGGAGCCCCTCGACGGGCTCGCCCCGACCGTCGGCACCCCACCGCCGAGCGCCCCGGCCTCGCACCGCCCCGAGCGTCCCGGCCTCGCCCCACCGCCGAGCGCGCCGCCCCGCGTGCCCAGGCGGTTCGCGGGGGCGGATCGCCGGAGACTTGCCGCCGTGAGCCCGGGACTCGCGCCGCTCCACGTTCCCGGGCTCTCACGGCCCGGGTCCTCACACGTTCTGCGGCCCGCATGCTCAGGCCGCCTCCCGCCTCCCGCCTCACGGCTGGGTGTGCAGTGGCCCGCGCCATGGGTGTGTGGGGTGGGTGAGCTGTAGGGCCGTGTCCAGCCAGTGCCGCTGGTCCTCGGTCAGTGTGGGGAGGACCTCGGTGAAGTCCTGTTCGTCCTTCGGGCGCGGGCCCTTGGACTTGTAGAGGAGCTGTACCTCCGGGGCGAGGCGGTGGAAACCCGGCTCCTCGATCGTCAGCGTGGCCAGTTCGCGGCGGATGCGGGGGTCGCGGCGGTAGATCCAGTCGGCGCCGTCGGCCTCGTCCAGCATGAGCTGGAACCGCCAGGGGCCGCCGGGGTGCTCGCGTACCCAGATGTCGTAGGCCGTCTCCGGCAGCGCCTCGTCCGGCGGCCACGGTCGCAGCGTTCCTGAGTCGGCCACGTGGCAGTCCCAGGCGGACAGCAGGCGGCGCACCGCGAGCTGGTCCCTGCGCAGCAGCGAGACGTCCAGGTCTCCGTGATCCCGGTAGGAGCGGCCCACGGCGAGCTCGATCGCGTACCCGCCGCTCACCCACCACGGGACCGCCGCCTGCCGGAACAGTTCGACGGCCGACGCCAGAGGCATGGCCTCCCAGGGTCCCCACGGTGTTTCGATACGTGTCGCCATCTGGCAATCATGCACGCTTGTCCGGGCTGGGGTAACGTCAGCCGCCATGCGTGCCTTCGTCATCACCGGTCCAGGACGCGCGGAGGTCCAGGAGGTCGATCCGCCGGTGGCCGGCCCGGACGAGGTGGTGGTCGAGGTCGAGCGGGCCGGGGTGTGCGGAACCGATGCCGAGGTCTTCTCCGGCGCGATGGCCTACCTGCGCACCGGCGAGGCCCGCTATCCCGTACGGATCGGGCACGAGTGGGCCGGGACCGTGTGCGAGGTCGGCGACGGCGTCGATCCCGCCTGGCTGGGGCGGCGCGTCACGGGCGACACGATGCTCGGGTGCGGGCGGTGCGCCCGGTGCGGGTCCGGCAGGCAGCACCTCTGCGCCGACCGGTACGAGATCGGCATCCGTCATGGCTGGCCCGGCGCGCTGGCCGAACGCCTGCCCGTGCCCGTTCGCGCGCTGCTGCCGCTGCCCGACACGGTCGATCCGGCGCTCGGCGCCCTGGTGGAGCAGGGCGGGAACGCGCTGCGTGCCGTACAGGCCGCCGCACTCGCGCCCGGCGAGCGGCTCCTGGTGATCGGGCCGGGCACGATCGGGCTGCTGGCGGCACTGATGGCGGCGGCCCAGGGGGTGGAGGTCCACCTCCTGGGGGTGACCGAACGCTCGCTCGCCTTCGCCCGCTCCCTGGGCTTCACCCGCACCTGGACGTCACCCCCGCCCCCGGATGAAGGAACGGGGAAGGGAGGGGTGGGTCTGGAGAGGGGCGGTGTGGGGCTTGGTGATTCGTTGAGGTTCGATGCCGTGATCGATGCCTCGAACGGCGCCGGCTCGCCCGCGCTCGCGCTGGACCTCGTCGAACCCGGCCGGCACGTGGTGTTCATCGGGCTGTCGGCGGAGCCGAGCAGGCTCGACACGCGGCGGATGGTGCTCAAGGACGTCACCGCCGTCGGCGTCCTCAGCGCCTCGGGCGGGCTCGCCGGGACCGCCGACCTGTACGCCTCCCGCCAGGTCGATCCCCGCCCGCTGATCGCGGCCGCCGTCGCCCTGGGCGAGGCGGCCGCCGTACTGGCGGGGGAGCGGCGACCGGAGTGGGGCGACGCACCGAAGATCCACGTCGACCCCCGACTCCTCTGACGGACGGATCCCCTCCTCCCCGGACTGGCGGACCCGGCGCGCTCGTATCGTGAGCGCCATGACCGTGCTGCGTTCAATCGCCCTGTTCCTGCTCGCCGCCGTCGCCGAGATCGGCGGGGCCTGGCTGGTCTGGCAGGGCTGGCGGGAGCAACGCGGCCTGTGGTGGGTCGTCGCGGGGATCCTCGCCCTCGCCGCCTACGGCTTCGTCGCCACCTTTCAGCCCGACGCCGACTTCGGCCGTGTGCTGGCCGCCTACGGTGGCGTCTTCGTGGCCGGGTCCCTGGTGTGGGGCATGGTGGCGGACGGCTTCCGCCCGGACCGGTGGGACGTGATCGGCGCGCTGATCTGCCTGGTGGGCGTGGCCGTCATCATGTACGCCCCGCGAAGCTGAGCCGCCCGCCGCCCCCTCTTGACGCTGCCGCCGGTCGCTTCTCAAACCGGAAATTCGGCTCTCACTACGACGTCTACCGCGCTCACGTGCCGGGCTGGTGGCCCCGCCGGTCCCCGTAGCGGGGGCTGTGACTCCGGAGAAATTGGAGTCCCATGTGCCAGGTGGTTTGACTATCAGTGATGACATGTGGTCATCTCGTGACCATTGTTTCTGATGGGATAATTTACACCGGTCCGGGGGAGAACGTTACATGCCGCACGCCCTCCTGCGCGTGCTCGCTTCGATGACCGTCGCCAGCGCAGTCCTGGTGGCGCTGCCGTCCGCCGCCCAGGCCCAGAGCCGGGCCACGCACGTCTCAACGGCGCATCAGGCGTCGGCTCAGCAGACGGCGAAGGTGCGGCCGGTGCCTGCCGTGCAGGAGCCGCCGGCCGCCGAAGTGAGCGTCCCGACCGGGCCCTCGATCGCCGCCCGGCCCGCCGGGAACGAACGCGTCGGGCCCGACGCGCCCGAGGTGACCACGCCCGCCGGCCCCCGGCTGGTCAACGAGGTCACCGCCGCGGCCGCCGCCGTCCAGCAGGAGCAGGGCCTGGGCGGGAAGGCCCCAGCGGTCGGCAAGGTGCTGCCGGACACCTCCCAGGCGCAGACGCTGGCTTTGCTGAAGCCGCTGGCCTCGGTGGTGCGGGAGTTCGACGTGCTCGGCAAGGCCGCGCCGGGGCTGACGTACCGGCTGTGCGTGGAGAGCGAGGCCGTGCCGGTGTCCTGCTCGATCGCCCGGCCGGTCGGCCTGCCGGTGGCGGCCGACGTGACCGGCGACGCCATGCCCGACCTGGCCGCCGACCTGGTGCCCGCGGCCGGCGGCGAGGGCTCGGTCGGGCTCGGGTTCGCCGTCAGGCGGCTGTCGAAGGAGAACCTCCGGGCGCAGGTCTGGGCCGAGTACGACGGCAAGGTGTCCGTCGGATTCGACGGGCTGCACCGCGGGTCGTCGCTGTCGCGCTCCGACCAGGGAACGTTCACCGTGGACCTGGCGGGCAAGCGGGTCAAGGCGGAGCTCAAGCGTACGGAGCCGGGGGAGTCCGCGGCCATGATCGCGGGTCTGACCGGGCGCACCGCGGTCAGCCTGCGCCAGACCCCCGCCACCGAGCGGCTCACCGTGAACGCCACCCTCGGCACGCCCGCCCTGGACGTCACCGCCTCCGCCCCCGCCCGGCTGGAGGCGCTGGCCGTGTCGGGCCAGCGGTTCACCGAGGCCGTGCTCGACCGGATGGCCACCCGCGCCGAGGTACGCCTGTCGGGCACCGAGCTCCACTTCGCCAGCCCGTCACCGATCGCGAGCGCCAGTCTGCACCACTTCACCTACCGCGGCGGCCACCTGTCCCGCGCGCTGAGCGCCGAACTGCAGAAGGTGCCGCAGACCTTCACCGCCAAGTACGCCGCCGCGAAGGGCAAGCAGACCCTGTCGGTCGACGCGGGCCGTCCCGGGGCCGGGGTGGCGAAGCTGACCTATTTCGACCGCGCCGCCGCCAAGACCGTGCTGAAGGCCGAGCTGAGCGACCTGCCCGCGAAGGTGCGCATGGTCAACGACCCGGACGCGCACCGCGTCACGCAGACGATGAGCTCGCCCGTGGGCAGGTTCGCGGTGGTGCTGCAGCGCGGCGGGGGCGCGATCTCCAGCCCGCCCGGCAGCCACGTCACCATGATCAAGAACGGCTCCGCCCTGGGCATGTCGGGGCTGGTGTCGGGACTGTCCGGCTTCGACGTCTCGTACGGGGCCACGCCGCACGCCCACCTGAAGGCGGCCGCGAGCGACCGGTCGTTCGTGGCCGCGGCCACCGTCGACGGCGTCCACGTGACCCGGATGGAGATCTCGAACACGCCCTCCACCGTGGACGTCACGATCGACCCGGCCGCCAGGAAGGCCGTCTACAAGGCCACCGGCGTGATCAGCAGGCTGCGCGCCGCCTACGCCAACCGCAAGTCCGGCCCCACCATCGACGGCACCGTGCTCGGCGTGCGGGACGACGTCTCGGCCTCGTGGGAGCTGGGCGAGCGGTCGGCGCTCAAGGTGGCCACGTCCGGCAAGCTCCAGCAGGTCCGGATTTATGCCAATAAAGCCAACGTAACCACCGCAGGGACCGGTGAGGACCTGCGGGCGACCGTGGAGGGCGTGCGCAAGCGGGCCGAACTGACCGCCGACACCGGCGCGGGGACGCTCACCTGGACCTCGGACGGCCCGGTCGCCAGGGTCTCCGCCCTGGCCAGGGCCAAGCTGGCCGGCCGGTACGTCCGGGCCGCCGCCGAGGTGACCGACGTCCCGGCCAAGCTCGACGCCTCCTGGAAGGCCGGCTCGTACCGGTTCCGCGGCCTGTCCGGCCCGGTCGGGTCGGCGGCGCTGGCCGTCACCAACCACGACGGCGCCACCGCGCCCACCGGCCCGCACCTGTCGGCCCACTACGACCAGGGCTCCGGCGACCTGGACGCCAGCGTGCTGGTCAAGGGGCTCTCGCAGGTCGAGTTCAGCCCGGCGGAGCAGGGGTTCGACGCCGACTTCCGCTCCGCCCGGCAGCAGCTGGCCGTGGACGCCGACGTCACCCGGGGTGACACCCGGTTCGGCCTGATCGGCACGCTCGGCCCGGTGCCCGGCCGCCTGTCGGTCTCCGCCGCCGGCGGCAAGCTCACCTACCAGGGCTCGAACCTGGACGTGCGGGCCCGCGCCTGGCTGGGCAAGACGGGCGCGCTGTCGCGCATGCGGGCCGCCCCCGCGGTGCCGAGCGGCGTGTCCCTGGTGGACGGCGGGTGCGCGGCCGGGTCGCCGGGTTGTGCCCAGGGGCCGTTCTGCGTGGCCCAGCGCGGCTGCTTCGGCCTGCAGGGTTACCTGGACGTGTCCGGGCTGCCCGACCAGGTGTCGGTGGACCTGGCGGGCCGGACGTTCGCCTTCTCCGGGTTCCGTCCCCGGCGCCCCGACCTGGGGGTCTACCTGGCCAGCAGCGTCCTGTCGCCGGTGCCGATCAAGGCCAGGGCCACGCTCACCGGGCTGCCGTCCAAGATCACCAGCATGGCGCTCGGGCCGTTCGAGGTGGCGCGGGGCAACTCGGTGCGGGCCGGCTACCGCATCGAGCCCGCGGCCACGCTCGGCGCGCTCGACGTGCAGGCCGAGGCGGCGGGGGTGCGCGGGCAGGTCGTCATCGACCCGGTGCCCGCGTCGGTGGACGTACGCGGCACGTACGGCGCCAAGACCCGCGTCCGCGTGACGAACTCCGCGGCCGTCAAGAGCCTGACCGCCAAGGTCACCCTGGCCGGGAAGGGCACCGGGGAGCTGCGCTTGTCCGACGTGCCCGCCGTGTTCGGGGTGGACGCCGACGCCACGGGCACCGGGCTGAGGGTGCCCGCCCTCACCTACAAGGCGGTGGGCGGCGTGAACACCCTCGACGGCTCCCTCGACGTCGGGGGCGGCCTGGTGGACCCGAAGGGCCGCCTCGGCGACGTGGCGCTGGCGGTCGAGAACCTCGCCGCCGACACCACGATCCGCCTCAATCCCGACCTGTCACTCAACCTGGTGTCCAAGCCCGTGCCCACGGGCCGGATGTCGCTGCGCGCGGGGCTGCGGATGGACCCGATGGCCGCCCAGCGCATCGCCGTGAGCAAGGAGGTCGCGTACACCAAGGGCTTCCTCACCTACAACGTGGGCGGCCGGTTCGGGCTGGGGCCGAGCGCGGTGAAGGACGTCGGCCTGTCCATCGAGCGCATGTCGTGGCTGCGTGTGCGGCCGGGCAAGGTGCCCTTCGGCCTCAAGGCGCCCCGGGTCCTCGGCTACGTCGCGCCCGGCTTCGAGGGGAACTATGGGCGGCTCAAGATCGCCGCCAAGGGTGTGGACCTGCGGCCCGACGTCTCCCTGCAGATCAGGCTGAGCAGGGAGATCGGCAACGACGTCTTCCGGGACTCGGTACGCCTCACCCGTACCCGCTCGCTCGCCCTGCGCCGCTACGACCAGCGGATGCGCCGCATCGGGGCCAAGCAGGAGATCGAGGCCGCCGGGATCAGCCTGGCGTGCGTGACCGTGGACGCCAAGCCGGGCTTCGCGGCCGACGGTGGCAACTCGATCACGCTGCGCGGCGCCGACGGGCCGCAGATGATCTCGCTGCTGGACCCGGGCGGTCAGGTGCCGGACTACGCGGTGGACCTGCTGACCCACTTCATGAGCCCGTTCCCGGGCGCGGAGTGGAAGGTGGCGGGCGCCGAGGCCGGTTCGTGCGAGCCGTCCGAGCCGTCCCGCCCGGACGCCCGGTGAGCGTCCCGTGACGCCCCGCTGACCGGGCCCGGGACGCCCGCCGGCCGGCCGTGGTCGGACCTGCCGTGGGCCCCCGGGGTGGCGGTCCGGCCGGACCGCCCGGCTCAGTGGGCGGGCGGGTCGAAGAGCGGGTCGCCCAGGCGGAGGTGGACGCGGTCGCCATGGCGTACGGACTCGCGCACGGTCCACAGGCGCTCGTCGATGACCGTGCCCGTGGCCGTCATGTAGCCGCCCATGCGGAGCACCGGGCGGCCGGTGCCGTCGCTGATCAGTTGTGCTCTGGACTCGGAGTCGTCCCCGAAGAGCACCAGGAAGTCATCGGCGCCGGCCGGGGCGTCCAGGATCAGCCCGGGATAGAGATGCGAGTAGGGGACTTCTATCAGGTATTGGCTCACGCGGGCCCTCTACCCCGCCTCCAGCGGCTCTCGCCTGGCCTGGGCAGTGGGATAGCGCCTTCCTACCTGATGAGGTGAAATGTCATCATCCTTATCTACAGGTTGGAGATCTTGTGCCACTGTTCGACCTGCCCCTCGAGGAACTGCGCCGCTACCTCCCCGACCGCGACGAGCCCGCCGACTTCGACGCGTTCTGGGCCCGTACCCTGGCCGAGGCCGGCGGGATCGACCTCGCCGCCGAGTACGTTCCCCACGACCTGCCCTTCACCGCCGTGGACGTGTACGACGTCTCGTACGCCGGCTGGGGCGGGCACCGGATCAACGGCTGGTTCCTGGTGCCCCGCGGCGTGGCGGGGCCGGTCCCGTGCGTCATGCACTACATCGGTTACAGCGGCGGCCGCGGGTTCCCCAAGGACCACCTGATGTGGCCGGCGGCCGGATACGCGGTGTTCGTCATGGAGACCAGGGGCCACGGCGGTGCCAACCCGCACAGCCCCGGCGCGACCGGAGACCCGCACGGCAGCGCCTCGCCGCAGGCGCCGGGCATGATGACCCGCGGCATCCTCGACCCCGACGACTACTACTACCGGCGGGTGTTCACCGACGCGGTCCGGGCCGTGGACGTGGCCGCCGCCCACCCGGCGGTCGACGCGCGCCGCATCGTCGTCTCGGGCGGCAGCCAGGGCGGCGGGATCGCCCAGGCCACGGCCGTCCTGCACCCCACGGTCAAGGCGGCACTGATCGACGTGCCGTTCCTGACCCACTTCCGGCGGGCCGTGGAGATCACCGGGCGGGATCCGTACCAGGAGCTGGTCCGGTTCCTGTCCACCCAGCGCAACAGCGCCGAGCAGGTGTTCCGCACGCTGTCGTACTTCGACGGGCTGAACTTCGCGGCCCGCGGCAGGGTGCCCGCGCTGTACTCGGTGGCGCTGATGGACGACGTCTGCCCGCCGTCCACGGTGTTCGCCGCCTACAACCACTGGCAGGGCCCCAAGGAGATCACGGTCTGGCCCTGGAACAACCACGAGGGCGGTGGCGGCTTCCAGTCGGAGGAGCAGCTCCGCTACGTGCACAAGCTGCTCGCCGACGGCTGAGCGGTCTCCCGCCGTGCCGGATGGTGCCGGCACGGCGGGGCCGCGCTCAGACCGGCTGCTCCTTCACCAGGAAGGACACGCTCCCTTGGTCGTCGGCCCCGGCGTCCAGTGACTTGTCCTCCAGCACGCTCGCGGCGACGGGATCGAGATAGACCCGCGCCCCCTCGGCCTCGACCACCTCGTCGGCCGGCTCCGGGGCGGTAGCCAGCGTCAGGGTGAGCGAGCTCGCACCCTCTCCCTGAGACGAGATGCGAATCCCGCTCTGGGAAGGCTCGGGCGCGGACGCGGTCAGATCGCGAATCGCCTGGGCGGCGTTAGCTGTCAGGGTGAGCACTACGGCTCCTCCTCACGTTCGACATACATGAGTTGCCTGCCCTGCCCGTTACTCGTGGCCTCAACCCTCCTTGACCGGTTCTTTACCAATAATTCCCCGGAAATCGCGTGTCACAGGCGGACGGGCCGCCGCCGGAGGACAATGGGGCCATGGACCACGAGGCGGACCATGAGGCAGGCCACGCGGCGCGGCGACACGCGCTGGTGGCGCTGCTGAAGGAGCGCCAGGAGGTCGGCGAGCCCGTGGCGGCGGCGATGCTCGCGGTGCCCCGCCACCTCTTCCTGCCCGACATGGACCCGGAGGAGGCCTACCGCGACGAGGCCATCGTCACCAAGCGCGACGACGAGGGCCGGCCGATCAGCTCCTCGTCGCAGCCCGCGATCATGGCCGCCATGCTCGACCAGCTCGGCGTGGCGCCCGGCCACCGGGTGCTGGAGATCGGCGCGGGCACCGGCTACAACGCGGCGCTGCTGGCCCACCTCGTGGTGCCCGGCGGGCACGTGGTGAGCGTGGACATCGACGACGACGTCGTGGCGGGGGCCAGGCGGCACCTGTCGGCCGCGGGGACCTCCTCGCCGGTGGAGGTGGTGTGCGCCGATGGGGCGGCGGGATGGCCCGAGCGGGCCCCGTACGACCGGATGATCGCCACCGTCGGGGTGTGGGACCTCGCCCCCGCCTGGCTGGAGCAGCTCAAGGACGACGGGCGGCTGGTGGTGCCGCTCGACCTGCGCGGCATGCAGGTCTCCGTGGCCATGGAGCGGAGCGGCGGGCACTGGGTCAGCCGGTCGGTGGTGCCATGCGGGTTCATGCGCATGCGCGGGCCGTTCGCCGGGCCCGAGGTGACGCTGGTGCTGAGCCGCGACCCCGACCTGGTTCTGGCGCTGCCGGAGCCGCGCGAGATCGGCGACGTGCTGACCGCCCTCGACGCCGCCTCCACCGACATCGCCACGAAGGTGGACATGTCATCGCCCGCGATGGGCACGGGCCTGTCGTTGTGGCTGGCGCTGCACGAGCCCCGCTGGTGCGTGCTGAGCGGGAAGCTGGGCCGCGGATACGGCGTGACCGCCGGGATCGTCGAAGGCGACGGCATCGCGCTGCTCGCGGCGGAGCGGACGCTGGTGGCCCGCGGCCACGGAGCCGGCGGCGCCAGGCTGGCGGCCGAGCTGGCCGGGCACATCGGCGCGTGGGACCAGGCGGGCCGGCCGGAGGCGGAGGACCTCCGGATCGAGGCGTACGAGGCCCCCACCCCGACCCCGGGCCCAGGCCCACGCACGGGCCCAGACGCGGGCGCGGTCATCGGCAAGCGCCACACCAAGCTGGTGCTGAGCTTCCCCTAGCGCGCGCCGGCGTCGCCGGGACCGAGCTGGTGGCCGGCCCCTACGAGTGGGCCTCCCTCTGCGTGGCTCGGCTGGGCGGGGTGACACGCGCCCTCGGCATCGCAAAACCCCAAAACACATGCAGTTTCCAGGAACGGGACAATTGATAGGGTTGTCCAGAAAGATCTGGATCTGGACGGGTGGGATAGGTGGAGGTCGAACAGACAGCACTGCCAGGGATCGGATTGCGGCACGACTTCACCACCCGTAAGGGGCAGCGGGTCGGCGTCGTGTCCCATCGCACCGGGCGGCGGGACCTGGTGATCTACGACAAGGACGATCCCGACCGCGCGTGCCAGACGGTCAAGCTCAACGACGAGGAGGCCGACGCCCTGGCCGAGCTGCTCGGCGCCCCCCGCATCGTGGCCCGGCTCAACGCGCTGCACCAGCAGGTGGAGGGCCTGGTCAGCGTGCAGTTGCCCATCCCGGAGGGGTCCCCGTACTCCGATCGCCCGATGGGCGAGGCGCGTGTGCGGACCCGTACGAGCGCCTCGATCGTCGCCGTCGTCCGCGGCGGACGGGTGTTCGCCAGCCCCGGGCCCGAGTTCGTGTTCGCCGCCGGTGACGTCGTCGTCGTGGTGGGCAGTGAGGACAGCACGGCAGAGGTCGCCGACATCCTGGCCGAGGGGTAGGGCCGCGGGTTGCACGACACCGCGGTGATCTTCCTGGAGTTCGGTGCTGTCCTGCTGGGGCTGGGGGTCCTCGGCGCGCTGGCGCTGCGAGCGGGGATCTCCCCCATCCCTCTCTACCTCATCGCCGGTCTCGCGTTCGGGACCGGCGGCGTGCTGCCGCTGGCGACCAGCGAGGAGTTCATCTCCGTCGGTGCGGAGCTGGGCGTCGTCCTGCTGCTGCTCACGCTGGGCCTGGAGTACAACGCCGACGAGCTCGTCACGAGCCTGACGAGCAACGCCCGCGCGGGCATCGTGGACCTCGTGCTCAACGCCGCCCCCGGCGCCGTCTGCGCGCTGCTGCTGGGCTGGGGCCCGGTGGCGGCCGTGGCCATGGCCGGCGTCACGTACGCCACCTCCTCCGGCATCACCGCCAAGGTGCTGTCCGACCTGGGGTGGATCGGCAACAGGGAGACGCCCACGGTGCTGTCCCTGCTGGTGTTCGAAGACCTGACGATGGCGATCTACCTGCCCGTCCTGACCACCATGCTGGCCGGGCTGAGCCTGGCCAGCGGCGCCGTCTCGGTGGGGATCGCGCTGCTGACCGTGAGCGTGGTGCTGGTCGTGGCGCTGCGCTTCGGCCGGTTCATCGAGGCGTTCGTGTCCAGCCCGAACTCGGAGGTGCTGCTGCTCAAGGTGGTCGGGCTGGCGCTGCTGGTGGCCGGGCTGGCCCAGCAGTTGCAGGTGTCGGCGGCGGTCGGCGCGTTCCTGGTCGGGATCGCGCTGTCCGGGCAGCTCGCCCACGACGCGCGGGCGCTGCTGGAGCCGCTGCGGGACCTGTTCGCGGCGGTGTTCTTCGTGTTCTTCGGCTTCCAGACCGACCCGGCGAAGATCCTTCCGGTGGCCGGGCTGGCCGCGCTGCTGGCCCTGGTCAGCATGATCACCAAGCTGCTCACCGGCGTGTACGCGGCCCGGCGGGCGGGCATCGCCAAGGCCGGCCAGGCGCGGGCGGGCATCGCGCTCATCCCGCGCGGCGAGTTCAACATCGTCATCGCCGGTCTGGCCGTCGGCGCGGGCGTCCATCCCGACCTGGGCGCCCTCGCGGCGGCGTACGTCCTCATCCTGGCCGCGTTCGGCCCGCTGGCGGCCAAGCTCGTGCAACCCCTCATCGAGGCCATCGCGAAACGGGCCTGATCCGCTAGCTTGTTCGCATGGCTCACCCCACGGAGAAGACGATCTGGGCGGAAGACTGGGACGCTCTCGAGATCTCGGGGGAGACACACCGGCGGGTGCTGTTCCAGGACGTGGACCTGACCGAGCTCGTCGACCACGGCTCCTCGTTCGAGGAGTGTCACTTCAGCAATGTGCGGTTCAACGTGTCCGAGCACCGCGAGGCGCGCTTCCTCAACTGCACCTTCACCCGG
This sequence comes from Nonomuraea sp. B12E4, assembly GCF_039871825.1. NCBI lineage: Bacteria > Bacillati > Actinomycetota > Actinomycetes > Streptosporangiales > Streptosporangiaceae > Nonomuraea > Nonomuraea sp. B12E4. Next base: position 898,336 of record NZ_JBDPME010000001.1, read on the forward strand.
TGCTCGCTCTTCGACGCGACGTTCGAGGGCTGCAAGCTGACCGGAAGCGAGTTCGACCGGTGCACCTACGGACTGCTGAAGGTCGAGGGCGGCGACTGGTCCTTCGCCGGCCTGCGCGGCGCCGAGCTGCGCGGCAGCGCCTTCCACGACGTCCGGCTGCGCGAGGCCGACCTGACCGGCGCCCGGCTCGCGGGCGCCGAGCTACGGCGTTGCGACCTGTCGGGGGCGGTGCTGCGCGAGGCCGACCTGGCCCGGTGCGACCTGCGCGGCAGCGACCTGAGCACGCTCGACCCGCACACCGTCACGATCAAGGGCGCGATCATCGACCCCTTCCAGGCCACGGTCCTCGCCACCGCCCTGGGCTTGGAGGTGCGCGACTAGGCGTGCTCGGCGGCGACCTCTGGCCGCCGCCGGCCGCCTTGGCCAGGTATTCGACGCTATGACTTCATCGGCGAGGTGGACCGCAGCCCCGACATCCACGGCGACGACATCCACCTGCTGGACGGCCGCTGACCTGTCAGCACAGCGCCATGGCCGTCTGCCACACCCCGGGAAGGGCGGCCAGCACGCGGTCGCCGCGGCGGCGGCGGTCGGCGAAGGAGACCACTCCGAGATCGGCCAGCAGCTCCAGGAAGCCGTCCTCGTAGCCGCTCGCCCCCGCCGCCGCCCGCTTGGCCAGGCACCGCGCGTACGTGGCCACCAGCCAGAACACGGCCTCCCTGTGCAGCCCGCGCCCGATGAGCTCGCGGCTGCCGTCGATGGCGAGCGGCCGCGCCACCGGCGTGATGTCGCTGTCGAACCGGTAGGAGGGCGCCCGCAGATCCGAGGTGGCGTCGAACACCTTCTCCAGCGCGGCCAGGTGCCGCTCCACCCGGACCGGGGCCAGCTCGGCGCAGCCCAGCAGGTCGAGCAGGCTCTCGTGGAAGTCCAGCCGCCCGTGCGCGGCCAGCAGCTCGCGCACGGCGGCGTACCGGCGGCGCACGGTGGGGTTGCGCAGCCCGGCGACCAGCAGCACGTGCGTGGTCACCCCGGTGCCGAACAGCCACGAGGTCACCTGCTCGGTCAGCGGCGCGGACTCGTCCATGCCGATGATCCACCCGCGCACCCGGTCCATCGCGTCGGTGCAGCGGGCCAGGATCCACGGCCGCTCGGCGAAGTCGCGGGCCACCACCCGCTGCAGCTCACCGAGCCGGCCGGCCGGGTCGGCCAGCACGCAGGGCAGGTGGAAGGCGCCGGCCAGATGGTAGTCGCTCAGCACGTCGTGGGTGGAGCCGAGCTCGGCGATGGCGGAGACCTCGATCAGCACCCCCTCGTAGCGGAACTTCCCGATGCCTTCCGGTGGATCCTGGATCAGGACGACGTCCACGTCGGTGGTCGGGGCGAGCTCCGCGCCGGGGTCTTCGGCCCACAGCACGGAGCCGGTGAGGAAGGCCCCGCCGAACCCGGGAAGCCCGGCGCCGTGCTCCCGCACCCACCGGCGCGCGACCTGCCTGGCCTGCTCAATCCGCATCCACGTCCTCCCGGTCAGGGCCGCGGCGCGCGGTCCGGATCAGAACGAACGCGCCCAGCACGACAAGCACCGCCAGCCCGCCCCAGATCCAGCCGGGAACGCCCGCGGAGGCGGACGTCTCGGCCGCCGCGGCGGATCCGGCCGCGGCCGGGGTCGGCACGGCCGCCGCCGGCGACGGCTCGCCGGTGGCTGCCCCGCCGGCCGGCGAGGACGAAGCCGGGGCTGAGGGTGATCCTTTCACGCTGAAGGGGATTTCGCCCTCGATGGGATGCCCGTCGGAGGAGACCACCCGCCAGGCGATCACGTACGCGCCCGGCGCGAGCGGTTGCGGGACTTCGGCGAGCACCAGATGCCCCGAGGTGCGCGGCTCGCCGATCGCGATCCGCTTGCCCGCCGCGTCGTGCAGCAGGACGAACGGGAACTTGACGCCGGCGGAGAACTCGAGCTCGATCTGGCCGACCGAGGCGACCCGCGCGTTCCTGGCCGGCGAGCTGCGCTTGAGCGCGTCGTGGGCCAGGGCCGGCGAGGCGGGAAGAGCCAGGAAAAGGGCACAGGCGAGCACCGCGAGCGCCGCCTTGCGGATGCTCCGCTGCGGGAATGTCATGAGGACCGATCTCCAGAAGAATCTTCCGGACCGCGCCCGTGGCGGCGTCCGGAGCACAGGCAGGGAAAGACGCGCCCGAGAAGGACGCCGAAGGACTTCAACGCCTCGGCGCGCGGGGCGGTCCTCGCCTGCTCACGGCGGGGGAGACGGTCCTGCCCGCGAAGGCGGGCACGTCGCGGGTCACCGGCCGCCACGACGGGGCGGCCTCCGCGCCGGGCGCGACGGCGCCCATCGCCGGCCGGCACACGGGCAGCCACCCGATCGGCGGCGCGGCGTGCAGGCGGATCATCAGCCACAGGGCGCGCTCGCCGCGGTGCAGCCACCATGCCGTCAGCGCCGCCACCGTGAGATGCGCCAGCGCCATGCCGAGCGCCGGGTGCGCGTGCCCGGGACCGCCGCCCGGAGCCGGCGCCACCCGCTCGAAGAGCTGGTGCAGCACCATCTGGGTGCCCACGGTCGCGGCCAGCACGGCCGCGGGCCCGCGCTCGCGCCCGTCGATCAGCCACGCCAGCCCGAACGCGGCCAGCACCCCGGCCAGGTAGACCCCGAACGGCACCGGCCCGCCCCCGGCCAGCACGTGCCCTCCCGCCGACACGGCCCCGCAGACCGTGGCGAACACGACGGCCCGCGACAGCCGCAACGCGGCCGCGGCGACCGGGACCGGCGAAACCGTGGACACAGTCGCCATCCTTACACAGGGGTCGGCCGGTCCCGTAGGTCCATGACGCTCCTGGGAGACCATCCGCGCCGCGTCCAGCTCGCGCCGCGTCTCATCCTGGCCGAGGCGGGCCATCAGGTCCGGGAGGACCACGACGGGACGGAGCTGGTCGTCACGTCCTGGCGCGCAGCGGCCTGCCCACCTCGTGCAGGTGGCGCAGCGCCATCCCCCAGGATTCCAGCAGCCCGCACTCGGTGTACTCGACACCGAGCGAGCGGCAGTGGTCCCGGACGATGGGCCGCGCCCGGCGCAGGTTCGCGCTGGGCATGCTGGGGAACAGATGGTGCTCGATCTGCAGGTTGAGGCCGCCGAGCGCGAGGTCGGTCAGCAGCCCGCCGCGCACGTTCCGGGAGGTCAGCACCTGGCGGCGGAGGAAGTCCAGGTCGTCCCGCGAGGTGAGCACCGGCATGCCCTTGTGGTTGGGCGCGAAGGCGCAGCCCAGATAGACGCCGTAACACGCCTGGTGCACGGCCAGGAACAGCAGCGCCCTCCCCGGCGGCAGCACCAGGAACAGCGCCCCCAGGTACGCCGCGACGTGCCCGCCCAGCAGCAGCCCCTCGACCTTCCGGCTCTTGAGCGACGGGCGGCGCAGCGCCCGGAAGCTCGCCACCTTCAGGTTCACCCCTTCGAGGGTGAGCAGCGGGAAGAACAGGAACGCCTGCCACCGCCCGATGAACCGGGGGATCCCGCGGGCCGCCGCGGCCTGCCGCTCCGACCAGATCAGGACGTCGGGCGCGACGTCGGGGTCGCGCTCCTCGTGGTTGGGGTTGGCGTGGTGGCGGGTGTGCTTGTCCATCCACCAGCCGTAGCTGAGGCCGACGGCCAGGTTGCCCACCAGCAGCCCGGCGATCCTGCTCGTCCGCCGGGACCGGGCGATCTGCCCGTGCGCCAGGTCGTGCGCCAGCAGCGTGACCTGGGCGAAGGCCACCGCCAGCAGCACCGCGACCGGGAGCTGCCACCAGGAGTCCCCGACCGCCGCGAAAAGCGCCCAGCTCCCCGCGAACAGGCCCCCGACCAGGCCGATCCGTATCGCGTAGTAGCCGGGGCGCCTGTCCAGCAGGCCCTCCTCGGCGATCCGGCGCGACAGCCGCGCGAAGTCGCTGCCTCTCCTGGCTGACGCGGGGGCGAGGGATGGGTCCAACACAGGCACAGTTGTCTCCGATGCCGACGAGTCGTAGTGATCTCGCATCAGCATCGCGAAGACCCGGTGCCGGGCGGACCCCCGCTGTCACCCGTTCTCGCGGTAGGGCACGCCCCACCGCAGGGGTGCCCCCGCCGCCTGGGGGATCGGGCCGGTCCACCGCCCTCAGCATGGCACTGGACGACCTCACCTGGTGGGAAGGGCGGGCGGCGGGGGACCCGGCTCAGATCGGTTGCAGGACCGGCGGCTCCGCCGGCGCGGCCGCCTCGCCGTGGATGTGCAGGTCCGGGCGGAAGGCGGCCAGGTAGGCGTCCCTGTCGCGGAAGGTCGCGGCCAGGGCGTCACCGTAGTCGATGAGCTGCCGGTGGGCGTGCCGGCGAGGCTCGTAGCGGGCGTAGAGCAGCCGGTCGAGCAGGCCGCGGTCGTCGCCGGCCGCGCAGATGACGTCGGCCAGCAGTTCGGCGTCGTGCAGCGTGTAGCTCATGCCCATGCCGGTCATCGGGTGGCAGGCGAACGCCGCCGAGCCCAGCAGCGCCGCGTTGCCCTTGTGGTAGGCGCTCACCCGCAGCGAGGAGACCTTGATCCGCTGCCAGGTGGCCGGCTGCAGGGAGTTGAAGGCGTCCGAGCTGTCGGTGACGAACTTCTTCAGCTCGTCGAGCAGCGTGGGGATGCCGTCCTGGAAGATCTCCTTGTCGTCCTCCGGCGGCAGGCCGACGAACACCCTGGCCTCGTCCCGGTTGATCGGGTACAGGTAGGTGAGCCAGCCTTCCGAGCTGAAGTAGAGCCGGTTGAGCCGGGCCACGCTGGCGCTCAGCGGCACGGTGGCCACCCGCATCAGCAGCCGCTCGTACGGTATCGAGCGCTGCTCGATGTCGAGTGCCTGGCGGATCGCGGACTTGGTGCCGTCGGCGCCGATCACGACGCCGGCCCGCAGCCGGTCCCCGTTGGACAGCGCCAGCTCCTGGATGTGACCGTCGCCGAACACGATGTCGTCGATGCTGGCGTCGAACCGGAACTCCACCCCCTCCATCGCGCAACTGGTGTAGATGAGCTCCACCAGCTCGCGGTAGGGACGGATGAGGAAGCCGCCGTCGGGGAAGCGGCACTCCTGGATCGGCTCACCGTCGTGGTAGTAGCGGATGATGTCGCGTCTGAGGCCATGGCGTTCGATGAGGTGCGCCAGTCCGTGCCGCGCCAGCACCCGCAGACCAGGCGGCTTGAGGAAGTCGGCGCCCGCGCTCGGTACGGAGGGAGCCTGCTCGATGACGACGACGTGACGGCCGCGGCGGCCCAGTAACAGAGCCAGGAAGCAGCCGCCGAGACCGGCGCCGACGATGGCTACGTCGCAGGATGTGGTTGCCATGACGAGAGCCCTTTCGAATGGTTGTACTAGTGCGTGTGCCCGTGGGTGCCGGCGAGCGGGCCGGGTTCGGCCGTCCGCGGCCGCGGGACACGGTCCAGGGGGGTGTCGATGGGAGGTGTGCGGGTCTCGACTGGCAGCAAGGCGTCTGCCTCCGCGGCGACCGTCGCGAGAGTCATGCGCAACTCGAGCAGCATCCGGCGCGGCACCTTGATCATGACGTCGCCGGGGTCGGTCCGCAGCCGGGTGATCTTGGTGAGGGCTATCGCGCCGATCAGCACGGAGATGGCCACGCACATGGCGAGCGCTCCGGCCAGGCCCGCGAACGGGCCGGTCATGAACGGGTGGTCGATGACGACCGAGACGACGGCGACGCCCACGGCCCCGCCGACCATGCGGGCCATGGTGGCGGCGCCGACGGCGGAGGCGTACTGGTGGGGGCGGGCGGCCAGGGTGGTGGCCACCGACGTGCCGGGCGCGAGCGCGCCGACGCCCACGCCGACCACGACGCTGGCGATCAGGCCCCACACGGTGGGCCCGGCCTGCGTCAGCACGAGCACGCAGGCGCCGCCGCAGAGCAGGGAGCCGGCGTAGATCAGGCCGTACGCGCCGACCCGCTTCATGAGCTTGCCGGCCAGGTAGCTCGTCACGACGACGGCCACCGACGTGGGGGTCAGCCACATCGCCACTTCCAGCATGGGGTAACCCAGGTGGAGCAGGTAGAGCGGCTGCACGGTCAGCAGGCCGAACGACAGCGCGCCGAAGCACCACGTGGCCAGCCAGCCCCAGACGAACCGGGGCCGCCGCCACAGCGCGAGGTCGATCGCGGGCAGGCGGTGGTGCCTGGCCTGCGCGAGCGCGCCGCCCAGCAGCGCGATGGCGGCCAGCGCCAGCCACAGCACGTCCGTGCCCCAGGCCATGGCCTTGGAGATGGCCAGCACGATCACCGCGATGCCGGCGGCGAGCAGCCAGGCGCCGAGCATGTCCGGCAGGCCCCTGGCCGTGGCCCGCTTGCCCGACGGCAGCCCGGTGCAGGCGATCAGGAGCACGACGCCGATGACGACGTCGGGGACGAACAGGGCCCGCCAGTCGACGGTGGCGGCCAGCCAGCCGCCGCCCGCCTGCATGAGCAGGCAGCCCAGCCCGGAGGCCGAGCTCCACAGGGCGATGGCGCCCCGCCGCTGCGACTCCGGCAGCTCGCCGAGCAGCAGCCCGAGGCTGGCCGGGATCATCGCCGCGGCACCGGCGCCCTGGACCGCGCGTGCGGCCAGCACGTACGACCAGGAGTCCACGGTGACCGTGGCGATCCCGCCCAGGACGAACACCACCAGCCCGACGGCCAGTACCCGGCGCCGGCCGAACAGGTCGGCCCACCGGCCGGCGGTGGCCAGCAGCGCCGCGATCGGGATGAACGCCGCGCTGGTCAGCCAGACCAGGTCGCCGAGCGGCATGCCGGCGCCCGCCGGCGTATATCGCAGCACTCCGACCGCCAGGGTGGTGGCCGTGGTGTCGGCCATCACCGTCAACATGACACCCGCGCCGACCAGCCTCAGCATGATTCCGTGACGGCGGTCTACGGTGCTCGTCCCCCGCGCTGGTGACGAACGCACGTGGTCACCTCCAAGCGATGAATTGTCTCCGCCGACCGGCACACTCCGGCTGTGCGACCGGCGGGTTCGGACACGTGGGCCGGACCCGCCGGCCGGGCCGGTCAGGCCCGGGCGATCAGGTCCAGTGGGTCTGGTGCTGTTTCAGGCGCCGTAGCGGCCGGGCGAGAGCAGGCCGTCCGGGTCGAGCGCCGTCTTGAGCCGGTGCAGCATGCCCAGGCCGGCGGTGCTGGTCTCGGACCAGACGTCGGCGGCGGCATGGTCGATGTCGGAGCGGTAGATGGCGCATCCGTGCCCGCGCAGCAGGCAGTTGCCGTCGTTGCGGAGCTGGTGCGCCCGGTGGGGCGCGTCGGGCGCGCCGCGCTCGAAGAAGATCTGGATGACGCCGTTGGCCAGGTGCCGGCTGACGAGGTTCCACTCGACCATGAGGGCGGTGGTGTGCGCGTCCACGGCCGTCTGGAGCGCGGCCAGGATGTGCTCGGTCCTGCGGGCGTGCATGGGCATCAGCGGCAGCAGCGCCAGGAAGCCCATCCCGCCCTCGTCGATCTGGTCGCACGAGGCCACGCCGAGCGCGTTGCGCACCCCCAGGCAGGTGGGGATGCCCTGCGCCATGAGCGCCCGGGCGTAGAGCGGGTCGTCCGGGCCGACCTCGGCGGCGTCCACGACGCGCACCGCCTCGGCGCCCTCCACCTCGATGAGGGCCTTGCGCAGCAGCTCCTCGGCCAGCTCCACCGTGGCGTCGCTGCCCATGAGCGGCCCCAGGATGGTGAACAGGTCCGGATCGACGCCCGGGGGCAGCGCCCAGTCGCCGTGGCTGGGCACGAGCGACAGCTCGCGCACCCGCAGCAGCCCCTCGGCCGGGTTGCCGCGGCGCAGGAAGTTCGTGACCGCGCCGACCGCCATGCCGACCTGGTCTCGCTGGATCCGGCCGTGCACCAGCGCGATGGTCTGCGGGCGTGGCACCAGCGCGATCGCCATGGCGGTGACGACGCCCAGGTTGTGCTGGACGAACGCGGCCGTCAGGTCGGGCCCGGCGACCCGCCCGTGGTAGCGCCCGGCCGGGTCCAGCCCGCCGGTGGTGACCACGCTGCCGTCCGCCAGTACGGCCTCGATCCCGGCCACGTCGTGCACCCGGGAGCGCACGCAGCCGTCGCCGCGGTCGAGGGCGTTGCCGACGACGGAGGTGTCGGCGCAGGAGGCGGTGACGTTCAGCATCCACGGGGTGTCACGCAGCACCTCGGCGAGCTGCGCCTGGGTCACTCCCGGTTCGATGACGGCGAAGCCGGCCTCCAGGTCGAGGCTGCGGATGCGGTTCATGCCGCCGAGGTCGACGACCACGTTGTCGTCGGTCACCGGCATGGCGGAACCCATGCCCCAGTTCCGGCCGGTGCTGACCGGGTACAGGCGGCTCTTGGTGACCATGGCCCGCCGTACGAGTGCGCGTACCTCGTCCAAGGTGCGCGGTGCTTCCGTGCCCGCAATGGAGCGTGGCTGGTGACCCCCGACGTCACGCGGCCTCAGCTCCAGCCGCGACAGTCCCTGCATGACTCTCCTCTGAGATATCGCTGTGCCGGCTCCCGTCCAGGAGCCGCTGGGGCACACTTCAGGCAGTGTGCTGGAGCAGGTCGTCGATGGAGCCGATGGCCTGGTTGGACATTTCCCTGATGCCGAGCAGCCGCTGCTCGACGTACACGTCGGGTTCGGCGGGCAGGCCGGGGACGGCGTCGGGGAGGTCGAGCGTGCCGCGCGGAGCCGCCTGCACGGGGACCTCGTGCAGGCCGTAGGGGTGGCGGCGGGCTCTGGCGGTGTCGGTGTCACGAGGCTCGCGCCTGGATCGGGCGGGCAGGTGCGGGGGGGTTCGCATGACGGAGCTCTCCTACCGGATTCTGGTGGCCGGATGCGGGTGTGGGGTTTTCCGGGCGACCGCTCGCCGTTGAGCGGCCGGATGGTCAGCGGGCGTCCTTCTCCTGGCCGAGGTGTCCGGCCCGGCGAACGGCGGTCACGGGGGTGGCCCGTGGCGTGCCGTGGTTGATGACGCTCGCGGCGATGCGGCGCTCGGCCAGCCCCATGTGGGGACGGCCACCGCTGGGGGAGCTCGGTCGTGGGCCGGCCGAGTCACGGATCATGGAGCTGGCGTGCACCCATCGGCGGGTCTCGGCCAGTACTTCCTTCTGCGCGCGGCGCAGGTCGGAGTGGCGTGCGTAGTGCTCGCAGACGGCCCGCGCCAGCACCCGCGCCATGACGAGGTGCTCCTCGCAGACGTCGGCGACCTTCGACTCCAGGCCGGCGACCTGGGCCAGCAGGAGCTGCAGGTGGGGCAGGCTGGAGTTGCGGTCGTAGCCGGCGAGCTCGGCCAGCCGCTCGGGCCAGCGCAGCCGCCGCCCGATCGACTCGCAGACGACCGCGGCGACGTCCGCGGGGGACTGGTCGTCCGGGCTGTGCCCGTCGAGCTGCACGGCCCGCTGGGCGGTGTGCTCGAAGTCGGACAGCCGGCGCAGCCCGCTCTGCAGCAGGCGTACGCGGTTGTGCAGGCAGGCGGCGCTCCAGCCGAGCACCAGCAGGCGGTCGGCGTCGGCCTCGCAGTGCCAGCCGACCAGCGCCACCTCGCGGGCCATGCGGTGGTGCAGCACCCAGGACTCCTGCGTGCCGAGCGGGGCCGGGGTGTCGATCCACACCTGCAGGCCGCCCGGAGGCAGTTCGCCGACGCCGACCTCCATGTCCTCCGGCGCCACCCTGGCGCAGATCCGCCGCACCACCCGTTGCTGCGCGGCCGTCTCCGGCGCCATGGGCACCGGGCCTGGCAGCACGCGCTCTGGGGCCACTTTCGCCCTCGGCTCGATGCTCATCTGAGGCCACCTCCTGACCCGTGGGCCCGGCTCGGTCTACGTAAATTCACACTTAATGCCTACGCCCCCGATCGTCGTTATGGGGCGGGTTCCTGTCAACTGACACTTAACGAATACAAGATGGATCCCCTGCCGCCGGCGCGGGTGAAGGCGTGAACGGGCACCTTCCCGCAGGTGAACGCGGCGTTTCCGGGCGCGGGCGGGCGGCGGCCGGGCAGGCGCGGGGGCGGGGGGCGCGGGGGCCCGGCCGGTGATCGAAGCCGTGGTCGCAGGGGGTGGGGACGGTCGTGTTCCGGGGCCGGGCCGCAGGCGGGAGGCGGTTACCGCCTGCGGTCGGAGCACTCCTGGCAGTCCGCGTGGATCAGGGGCTTACCACATCGACACTGCTTGGTAACCAGACCGGATCGGTCCGCCCGGCAGTATGAGCGGGGGCGCCGTCCGGCACCCCCGCGCGACTCCACCGGGTGTTCACCGCTCCGGCGGCATGCCCTCGCTCTCGCCTCTGGTGATCCCCTCCTCGTCGATCTCGAGCCGCTCCCGCCGGACCTGGCCCTCCACGGTCTCCTCGCGGTGCACGTCCCGCTTGTGGATGTGGACGCGCTCGACCGGCCTGGTCTCCTTGCCGACGACCGGGCGCTCCTCGTGCAGGATCATCTGCCGCTCTTCCTCGCAGATCTCCCGCGGCGCGGCGGTCTCCCCGTCGCTGATGGGCTCGCGCTCGATCACGAGTTCCTCGTGCGTGAGCGGGATCCGCTCGGTGACGTGCTCGGTCTCGACGTACTTGTGCAGGCGTACGCGGCCCGTCTCCCTGCTCTCCTTGCCGATGCGCAGGCGCTCTTCCGACACCGTCATCTCGATGTCCCGCTCGTCGGCGAGGCCGCCGAGCGGCCGGCCGGGAACGCTCCGTTCCTCGATGCGCTCACCGGGAGCGGGCCGCTCCTCGAACTGCTCGCCCGTGTACGGCCCTCGCGTCCGCGGCTCGCCGGCGCGCTGCTGCGGGACGCCGGAAGCCCGCATGCCGTAGTAGCGGTAGAGGTCGGCCTCTTCCTGCAGGGACAGGCGGCCGTCCACGTCGATGTTCGGCGCTCCCCTGATCATCTCCCTGTCGAAGGGGACCCGGATCTCCTCGCCCGAGCGGCGCGCGTTGGCCAGCGGCACGAAGGTCTGCTTCATGCCGAAGAACCCTGTGCGCACGGTCACCCACTCCGGTTCCCCCGTGCGATCGTTGAGGTAGACCTGGCCTACCTTGCCGATCGGCTCTCCATCCGAACCCACCATGTGGCAGTCGAGCAGGTTGCGGATCTCTGTTTCCATAGCCACGACGATCCCCCCGATGTGTTAGTTCCGGGTTCAAAAGGGACAAATACCCTAAATCGCTACAAGAGCACGTCCAGTTAGGGCAGCTTTTCCCCAATTCGGCGGCGTCCCGTGCGCCACTCCAGCCCCACCGGCCTCCGCCGCACCACCAGGCGGTGGGCTTGACGGCGCCCGTGGGAGACGAGCGGCGCCATGCCGTGGCGAGGGTCATGAAGCCTGAGCGGCGCCATGCCATGGCGACGGTCATGAGGCCGCGAGCAGCGCCAGGGCCTGGCGGGCGATCTCCCCTTCCTCGTCCGTCGGGATGACCAGCACCGCCACCTCGGCGCCCGGGGGCGAGACCGCGCGCTCGGCCGTCGAGGCGGCCTCGTTGCGTGCCGGGTCGACCGCGATGCCCAGCCGGTCGAGCCCCGCCAGGGCGGCGGCGCGGGTGGCGGCGTCGTGCTCGCCCACCCCGCCGGTGAACACGACCGCGTCCACCCGCCCGAGCAGCGCGTAGTAGGCCCCCACGTACTTGCGGACGCGCCGGGTGTAGATCTCCAGGGCCAGCTCGGCCTCGGGGTCGTCGCGGGCGCGTACCTCTCGCATGTCGCCCGTCCCGGTCAGCGCGAGCAGGCCGCTGTGGCGGTCGAGCGCCTCCTCCACCTCCCGCGCGTCCAGCCCGTCCACGCGCGCCAGGTAGCCGCCCAGCGCCGGATCGACGTCACCCGAGCGCGTGCCCATGACCAGCCCCTCCAGCGGCGTCATGCCCATGGAGGTGTCCACGCTGCGCCCGCCCGAGATCGCCGTCGCGCTGGCGCCGTTGCCCAGGTGCAGCACGACCAGGTTCAGCCCGGCGGGGTCGCGGCCGAGGAAGGCGGCGGCGCGGCGGGAGACGTAGGCGCAGGAGGTGCCGTGGAAGCCGAAGCGCCGCACGCCGAGCCGCTCGCGCCAGTCACGCGGCACCGCGTACGTGTACGCCGCCGGCGTCAGCGTGAGCTGGAACGCCGTGTCGAACACCGCCACCTGCGGCACCCCGGGAAACGCCTTTCGCGCCACCCGGATCCCGGCGAGGTTGACCGGATTGTGCAGCGGCGCCAGCGGCGCGAGCTCCTCGATGGCCTTGATCACCGCGTCGTCCACGAGCACGGCCCCGGCGAACCTGGTGCCGCCGTGCACCACCCGGTGCCCGACCGCGACCGGGTCCAGCTCGGGCCCGGCCGCCTCGAACGCCGCGAGGACCGCGGCCAGCCCCTCGCCGTGCCCGGGAAAGCGCGCCGCGCGCCGGTAGGGCGGCCCGACGCCCGGGTGGTGCGTGAGCAGCCCGTGCTCCTCGCCGACGCGTTCGACCAGCCCCCGGGCCGGGCGGGCGCGGCTGCCGGTGTCCACCAGCTCGTACTTGATGGACGACGACCCCGTGTTCAGGACGAGAATGCGGCCGGCCACGTCCACGTCCTGATCTCCGGCAGGTCCTCGCCGTGTTCCCGCGTGTAGGCGCGGGCCTCCAGCCGGGCGTCGGTCATCCGCTGGCGCAGGTGCGCCTGCGTGGCGCGGAGGCCCGGGACCCGGTCGATCACGTCGAGCACCAGGTGGTAGCGGTCGATGTCGTTGAGCATGCACATGTCGAACGGCGTCGTCGTGGTGCCCTCCTCCTTGTAGCCGCGCACGTGCATGTGCTCGTGGCCGTGGCGGCGGTAGGTGAGCTGGTGGATGAGCGAGGGGTAGCCGTGGAAGTTGAAGACGACCGGCCTGTCCGTGGTGAACAGCGCGTCGAACTCGGCGTCCGGCATGCCGTGCGGATGCTCGGTCGGCGGCTGCAGCCGCATCAGGTCCACCACATTGACCACCCGTACCTTCAGCTCGGGCAGGTGCTCGTGCAGGATCGCGGCGGCGGCCAGCGTCTCCAGGGTCGGTACGTCGCCCGCGCAGGCCAGCACCACGTCCGGCTCCAGGCCCCGGTCGGTCGAGGCCCACGGCAGGATGCCCAGCCCGCGGGTGCAGTGCGCGATGGCCTCGTCCATGGTGAACAGGTCCAGCACCGGCTGCTTGCCGGCCACGATCACGTTCACGTAGTCGCGCGAGCGCAGGCAGTGGTCGCCGACGGACAGCAGCGTGTTCGCGTCCGGCGGCAGGTACACCCGCACCACGGAAGCCTTCTTGTTGATCACCACGTCCAGGAACCCCGGGTCCTGGTGGCTGAACCCGTTGTGGTCCTGCCGCCAGACGTGCGACGACAGCAGGTACGTCAGCGACGCCACCGGCCGCCGCCAGGGGATCTTCCGCGACGTCTCCAGCCACTTGGCGTGCTGGTTGAACATGGCGTCGACGATGTGGATGAACGCCTCGTAGCAGTTGAACAGCCCGTGCCGGCCGGTCAGCAGATAGCCCTCCAGCCAGCCCTGGCACAGATGCTCGCTCAGCACCTCCATCACCCGCCCGTCGGCGGCCAGGTGCTCGTCGGTCGGCTCGACGGCGGCGTCCCACGCCCGGTCGGTGACCTCGAACACCTCCGACAGCCGGTTGGACTCGGTCTCGTCCGGGCCCATCAGCCGGAAGTTGTCCGGATTGGCGGCGATCACGTCGCGCAGCAGCCCGCCGAACATCCGGGTGGGCTCGGTCGACTGCCCGGCCGGCGCCTTGACCTCCACCGCCAGCCGGCGGAAGTCCGGCAGCCGCAGCGGCCTGAGCAGCTCACCGCCGTTGGCGTGCGGGTTGGCGCTCATCCTGCGCGGGCCGCGCGGCACCGTCCGCAGGATCCCGCCGACCGGCCGCCCGTCCCCGTCGAACAGCTCCCCGGGCCGGTACGAGCGCATCCACTGCTCCAGCATGGCCAGGTGGGTGGGGTCCTCGCGCACCCGGGCCAGCGGCACCTGGTGCGCCCGCCAGGTGCCCTCCACCGGCTTGCCGTCCACCTCACGGGGCCCGGTCCACCCCTTCGGCGTACGCAGAATGATCATCGGCAGCCGGTCGGCCCGGCCGTCGCGGTAGGCGGCGATCTCGTCGAAGACCGTGTCGAGGGTGCCGGCCATCTCCGCGTGGTCGGGGCCCACCAGGTGCGGGCGGTAGCCGTGCCCCTCCATGAGCTTGACCAGCTCCTCGAAGGGGATGCGGGCGAGCACGGTCGGGTTGGCGATCTTGTAGCCGTTCAGGTGGAGGATGGGCAGCACGACCCCGTCCCGCCGCCGGTCCACGAACTTGTTCGAATGCCAGCTCGCCGCCAGCGGCCCCGTCTCGGCCTCCCCGTCGCCCACGACGCACGCCACCACCAGGCCCGGGTTGTCGAACGCGGCCCCGAAGGCGTGCGCGAGCGAGTAGCCCAGCTCGCCGCCCTCGTGGATGGATCCGGGCGTCTCCGGGGCGACGTGGCTGGGGATCCCGCCGGGGAAGGAGAACTGGCGGAACAGCCGCCGCATGCCCTCGGCGTCCTGCGAGACGGCCGGATAACGCTCGGAGTACGTCCCCTCCAGCCAGGCGTGCGCCACCGCGGCGGGACCGCCGTGGCCCGGACCCGCGATATAGATCATGTCCTGGTCGCGCTCGGCGATGATCCGGTTGAGGTGGGCGAAGCAGAAGTTCAGCCCGGGTGTGGTGCCCCAGTGGCCGAGCAGGCGTGGCTTGATGTGCTCCGGCCGCAACGGTTCGGTCAGCAGAGGGTTGTCCAGCAGGTAGATCTGCCCGACGGACAGGTAGTTCGCCGCCCGCCAGTACGCGTCGATGAGCTCCATGCTCTTGGTGCTTCCTCCCCCTGACGCGCTGAATCCCAAAAGCCCCGATAAGGTGCCAGACATGGAATTCAGGAGTTCGCATTGGTATTCGGGGAACGATCGCAACTCCTACATTCACCGGGCTTGGATGCGGCGCGGCCTGCCGCGTGAGGCGTTCGAGGGCGGCAAGCCGCACATCGCCATCGCCAACACCGCCTCCGACCTCACCCCTTGCAACTCCCACCTGAACGAGGTGGCCCAGCGCGTCATGAACGGCGTGTGGGAGGCCGGCGGCGTGCCGCTCAACCTGCCCGTCGTCTCCCTCGGCGAGACGAACGTGCGCCCCACCGCGATGCTCTGGCGCAACCTGGCCGCCATGGCCACCGAGGAGATGCTGCGCGCCAACCCGATCGACGGCGTCGTGCTGCTCGGCGGCTGCGACAAGACCATCCCGTCGCTGCTCATGGCCGCCTCCTCCGTGGACCTGCCCGCCGTCGTGGTGCCCGGCGGCCCCATGCTGACCGGGCACTTCCGCGGCGCCCCGCTCGGCTGCGGCACCGACGTATGGCGGCTCAGTGAGGAGGTACGCGCGGGAACGCTCTCCTGCGAGGCGTTCCTGGAGTCCGAGTCCTCCATGATCCGCAGCCGCGGTCACTGCAACACCATGGGCACCGCCTCCACCATGGCCTGCATGGCCGAGGCGCTCGGCATGACGCTGCCCGGCACCGCCGGCACCCCCGCCCCCGACAACCGCCTGCTCGAACGCGCCCACGAGACCGGCCGCCACGTCGTGGACCTCGTCGAGCAGGGCCGCCGGCCGAGCCAGGTCATGACCAGGGGCGCGTTCCGCAACGCCATCGTCACCCTGGCCGCGATCGGCGGCTCCACCAACGCCGTCGTGCACCTGCTGGCCATCGCCGGCCGGCTCGGCGTGGACCTGAGCCTGGACGACTTCGACCGCATCGGCGCCGGGGTGCCGCTGCTGGTGGACCTCCAGCCGGCCGGGCGGCACCTCATGGACGACCTCTTCCGCGCGGGCGGGCTGGCCGCCGTGCTCAAGGAGGTCGAGGACCTGCTCGACCCCGAGGCGATCACGGTCACCGGGCGGCCGCTCGTCGAGCACCTGGCCGGGGCCGAGATCTGGGACGAGAGCGTCATCCGGCGCCGCGCCGACCCGCTGCTGCCCGACGCGGGCATCGCGGTGCTGCGCGGCAACCTCGCGCCCGGCGGCGCCGTGATCAAGCCGGCCGCCGCCTCACCCGAGCTGCTCCGGCACCGCGGCCGGGCCGTGGTCTTCGACAGCGTCGAGGACGTCTACGCCCGGCTCGACTCGCCCGACCTGGACGTGGACGAGACGTCGGTGCTGGTGCTGCGCGGCTGCGGGCCCAAGGGCTACCCGGGCATGCCCGAGGTCGGCAACCTGCCGCTGCCGGAGAAGCTGCTGGCCAAGGGCGTACGCGACATGGTGCGCATCAGCGACGCCCGCATGAGCGGCACCGCGTACGGCACGGTCGTGCTGCACACCGCGCCCGAGGCGGCGGCCGGCGGGCCGCTGGCCAGGGTGCGCACCGGCGACCCGATCGTGCTGGACGTGCCGGGCAGGCGGCTCGACGTGGACCTGCCCGCGGCCGAGCTGGCCGCCAGGGAGCCCGTCACCACCGGCTACGCGAGCCCCGCGCGCGGCTGGGAACGCCTCTACGTCGAGCACGTCACCCAGGCTGACCGCGGCGCCGACCTGGACTTCCTCATCGGGTCCAGCGGCGACCAGGTGGGCCGCGAGTCCCACTGAAGGCAAAGAGTCCTCCCCGCGGCGGGCGGAATGCGCATCGGGGGGTACGGGGTTACGGGACGATGGTGATCGGTTGGCGATCGGAGGAGGAAAGAGCGTGAACGGCGACATCACCCAGAGTCACGAATGGGCGGCCCTGGCCAAGCATTACGAGGAGCTGAAGGGCAGGCGGCTGCGCGAGCTGTTCGCCGAGGACCCGGGCCGTGCCGAGCGCATGACGGTGACCGCCGGCGACCTCTACCTCGACTACGCCAAGCACCGCGCCACGCAGGAGACCATCGACCTGCTGGTGGGGCTGGCCGAGCGCGCGGGGCTGCGCGACAGGATCGAGGCCATGTTCCGCGGCGAGCACATCAACGTCAGCGAGGACCGCGCCGTCCTGCACGTCGCGCTGCGCCTGCCGCGGGAGGCCGGCCTCGTCGTGGACGGGCAGGACGTCGTGGCCGACGTGCACGCCGTGCTGGCCAAGATGAGCGCCTTCGCCGACCGGGTCAGGTCCCAGGAGTGGACGGGCGCCACCGGGCGGCCGATCGAGACCGTCGTCAACATCGGCATCGGCGGCTCCGACCTCGGCCCCGCCATGGCCTACGAGGCGCTGCGCGACTACGCCGACGCGGGCATCAAGGCCAGGTTCGTCTCCAACATCGACCCGGCCGACATCACCGGCAACCTCGCCGGCCTCGACCCCGCGACGACGCTGTTCGTGGTGAGCTCCAAGACGTTCACCACGCTGGAGACGCTCACCAACGCCCGGGTCGCGCGCCAGTGGCTGGTCGGCGCGCTCGGCGCCGACGCGGTGTCCCGGCACTTCGTGGCCGTCTCCACCAACGCCGAGAAGGTCGCCGAGTTCGGCATCGACACCGACAACATGTTCGGCTTCTGGGACTGGGTCGGCGGCCGCTACTCCTACGACGGCGCCATCGGCCTCTCCTTGATGATCGCCGTCGGGCCCGCCCGGTTCCGCGAGATGCTCGCCGGGTTCCACGCCATGGACCAGCACTTCCGCACCGCCCCGTTCCGGGCCAACATGCCGGTCCTGATGGGCCTGCTCGGCGTCTGGTACAACGACTTCTTCGGCGCCGAGACCCGCGCCGTCCTGCCCTACAGCCAGCGGCTGCACCGCTTCCCCGCCTACCTGCAGCAGCTCACGATGGAGTCCAACGGCAAGTCCGTACGCGCCGACGGCACCGCGGTCACCGCCCAGACCGGCGAGATCTTCTGGGGCGAGCCCGGCACCAACGGGAAGCACGCCTTCTACCAGCTCCTGCACCAGGGCACCCGGCTCGTGCCCGCCGACTTCATCGGCTTCGCCGAGCCGTTCGACGACCGCGCGGGCATGCACGACCAGCTCACCGCCAACCTGCTGGCCCAGACCTCGGCGCTGGCGTTCGGCAAGACCGCCGAGGAGATCGCGGCCGAGGGCACGCCGCCGGAGATCGTGCCGCACAAGGTGATGCCCGGCAACCGCCCCACCTCCACGATCCTCGCGCCCAAGCTGACCCCGGCCACGCTCGGCCAGCTCGTCGCCCTCTACGAGCACGTCGTCTTCGTCGAGGGCACCATCTGGGGCGTCGACTCCTTCGACCAGTGGGGCGTCGAGCTGGGCAAGAAGATGGCGCTCGACCTCGCGCCCGCGCTCACCTCCGAGGATCCGCCGGCCGAGCTGCCGGACGCCTCCACCGAGCGGCTCGTCCGCAGATACCGCGAGTTGCGGGGGAGGCGGATCTGAGGTGGGGCACGCATCGGGGGACGCGCGGGACGCCGGCGCACTCGTCCTGTTCGGAGTCACCGGCGACCTGGCGCGCAAGATGGTCCTGCCCGCCCTCTACCGGCTGATCGCCGACAAGCGGCTCGACCTGCCGATCATCGGCGTGGCCAAGACCGACCTGGACCTCGATGGGCTGCGCGAGCACGTCCGCGAGGCCGTGGGCGGCGAGGCCGGTGACGCGGCCTTCCAGCGGCTGGCCGGCAACCTGCGCCTGGTCGCGGGCGACTACCGCGACCCGGCGACGTTCGCCAGGCTGCGCGAGGAGGCGGGCGGCCTCGGCTTCCTGGTCCACTATCTGGCGGTGCCGCCGTCGCTGTTCTCGGTGGTCGCCGAGGGGCTGGCGGGGGAGGGGCTCAACCGTGAGGCGCGGCTCGTGGTGGAGAAGCCCTTCGGGCACGACCTCGCCTCGGCCCGCAAGCTCAACGACGAGCTGCTGCGCCACTTCGACGAGGACCACCTGCGGCGGGTCGACCACTTCCTGGGCAAGGAGCCGGTCGAGGACCTCATGGTGTTCCGCTTCGCGAACACGCTGCTGGAGCCCATCTGGAACCGCCACCACGTCCGCAGCATCCAGATCACCATGGCCGAGGACTTCGACGTACGCGACCGTGGCGCCTTCTACGACGCCAACGGCACCATCCGCGACGTGGTCCAGAACCACCTGCTGCAGCTCCTGGCCATCCTCGCGATGGACCCGCCGCCGTCCACCGACGCCCGCGCCCAGCTCGACGAGAAGTGGCGGGTGCTGCGCGCCGTCCAGGCCATCGACCCGTCCGACGTCGTACGCGGCCAGTACACCGGCTACCTCGACACCGACGGTGTCCGCCCCGGCTCCACCACCGAGACGTACGTCGCCATGCGCGCCCACATCGACAACTGGCGCTGGGCCGGGGTGCCCTGGTGCATCCGCTCCGGCAAGGCGCTGCCCACCACCGACCTGGAGGTCGTCGCCGAGCTGCGCAAACCGCCGGTGACGATGTTCCGCGGCGGCGCCGAGCCGACCGGGCCCAACCTCATCAGGTTCCGGCTGCAGCCGGACGCCGGGGTGACGTTCGACCTGCTGGCCAAGGAGCCCGGCAAGCAGCAGACCAGGCCCGTGCCGGTCAGCGTCGACTTCACCAAGGTGCTCGGTCCGATGGAGGCCGCCTACGTGCGGATCCTGACCGACGCCCTCAGCGGCGACCCGCGCAGGTTCGCCCGGTTCGACCTGGTGGACGAGTCGTGGCGGATCCTGCACCGGGTGCTCGACCTGCCTGATCAGCCGCTGCCGTACGAGCCGGGGACGTGGGGGCCCGAGCCGGCGGCGAAGATCCCGCCGGGCGGGTGGCACGAGATCTCGACCGCGTTCGAGTAGCGGTCGCCTTCCCCCAGGTGGGCGCCGGTGGCCAGGCGGGCGGCCGAGGGCGAGGATGGGGGGATGGACATCATGGAGCTGATGGAGCGCTCGAAGGACGCCGCCACCGTCAAACGCGTCTTCGGCGAGCCGATCCAGCAGGGGGACGTCGTCGTCATCCCCGTCGCCCGGGTCTCCCAGGGCGGCGGGGGCGGTCAGGGCCAGAGCAAGGGGGAGAAGAACGGGGAGGGCACCGGCAGCGGCGGCGGGTTCGGGCTCATCGCCACGCCCGCGGGGGTCTATGTGCTCAAGGACGGCGACGCGCACTGGCGGCCCGCCGTCGACGTCAACCGCGTCGTGCTCGCCGGCCAGATCGTGGCCGTCGTGCTGCTGCTGACCCTGCGTACGCTGATCAAGAAGCGCCACAAGCGCTGAGGCCGTGGTGCCCGCCTCATAAGGTGGACGCCATGACCTCTTTGACGCAAATAGCCGCCTTCGGCGGGGTTGTGATGCTCGGAGCCATGTCACCCGGCCCCGACTTCGCGGTCGTCGTGCGCCGCTCGGCCGTGTCCGGGCGGCGCCACGGCATGGCGGCCGCGGCCGGGATCTCCGTGGGGGTGTTCGTGTGGGTGGGGTTCCTCGTGGTGGCCAACGTGGTCGGCGCGCTCCGCAGGCTGTTCGACCGGCCGGCCGTGCGCAGGACGATCGACGGCCTCACGGGCGCGGCCCTCATCGCCCTCGGCCTCAAACTCGCCACCGCCGCCCGTGCCTGAGCGGCCCTCACATCACGCTCATGACACGGCCACGCCGAGCAACTGCCCCAGCCCGAACGTGACGGCCGCGGCGCCGACCCCCAG
This sequence comes from Nonomuraea sp. B12E4, assembly GCF_039871825.1. NCBI lineage: Bacteria > Bacillati > Actinomycetota > Actinomycetes > Streptosporangiales > Streptosporangiaceae > Nonomuraea > Nonomuraea sp. B12E4. The sequence continues at coordinate 918,869 of NZ_JBDPME010000001.1, forward strand.
CACCAACTGCCGCACCCCGCCCAGCCACCACGGCCGCGCCGTCATCCGCGCCACCACCGCCCCGAACCCGAACAACGCCGCCACGCTCAGCACCAGGGTCACCACCAGCCCGGACGCCCCGAACAGGAACGGCGCCAGCGGCACCAGCGCCCCCGTGGCGAACGCGCAGAACGACGACGCGGCCGCCACGTGGGGCGAGGGCAGGTCGTCCGGATCCACCCCCAGCTCCTCCCGCACGTGCACCCGCAGCGCCTGCTCGGGATTGGTCGACAACCCGGCGGCCACCCGGCTCGCCAGGTCCGGATCCAGCCCCCGCGCCCGGTAGAGCGCCGCCAGCTCGGCCTGCTCGCCCTCGGGATCGCGGGCCAGCTCCCGCCGCTCGATGGCGATCTCGGCCCGCATCAGCTCGGTCTGCGACTTGACCGACGTGTACTCCCCGGCCGCCATGGAACACGCCCCGGCGATCAACCCCGCGAACCCGGCCAGCACCGCCCCGCGCCCGGCCCCCGCCGCCCCCACGACCCCGGCGATCAACGCGAAATTGGACACCAGCCCGTCCATCGCCCCGAACACCGCCGGCCGCAACCAGCCACCGGTGACATCACGGTGACTGTGGTGCTTCTCAGCGGAGTACGGCCGGGTGAGCTCGATAGTCATAAGCCCCTCCATTTACGAACATCAGCTCAGCAAATGTAGGGATCCGGAGAAGCCCACGCAACGCAGGAAAGCCTTGCCTGACCTGCGATGTTCTAAAGAGGCCATGGCAGCGGTCAGGGTCCAGTAAGGTCATCTCGTCACTCGGTGTGATCGTGCGAATGCGTATGGCCGCGAACGTGTGCGGCATGCGAGACTCGGGTTATGGAAGGTGGCGAGGACATGAGTGCCCTGCCGATCGAGGGTTGGCTGGTCGCGCATCCGCCTCCTCGCGAGGCGCTGCTTTTCCCGCTCGGTCGCCCCACTGGTTACACCGTCGACGACTGGCTCAAGCTGCCCCAGACCGGGGAGCGCATCGAGTTGATCGACGGGAGTTTCGTGGTGCACGGTGTGCCCGCCCCCAATCACGCCATCTGCGCCAAGCGGTTGGTGCGCCTACTGGATGACGCCATGCCGGACCATCTGGAGGTGGCCGAAGCGGTCGGAGTGGTGGTGGGGGAGGACGGCTTGATTCCCGACGTCGTGGTCGCGGACGCGGATGCGATGTTCTCCGGAATCCAGGCTGTCTCGTTCCCCGAAGTGGTGGCAGTGGCGGAAGTCGTGAGCCCGGGGATCGGCAACAAGAAGCGCGATTACGAGATCAAGCCGCCGAAATACGCCGCGGCAGGCATCCCCGTCTTCATCCGCGTCGAGCTCGAAGGACAGGGCGCGCCTCGGGTGGAGGTCTTTCACCTTGTCAGCGGGCGCTACGAGCTCGCTACCGCGGCCGGGGCAGGCGAGACCCTCCACTTGTCCCGGCCGTTCCCGGTCTCCTTCGATCCCGCGCTCCTGGCCGGCCGCCGCAAAAGCTGAGCCGGCCCGGGGTCAGGCGTGGATCGGGGCCGGGGTGGTGGGGATCGCCGGCTGGGGGCCGTGGATCAGGGTGATGCAGTCGGTGATGGTGTCCTCCAGGAGGCGGCGCAGGAGCGAGTCCGGGTCCGGGATGCAGGCCTGGACGATGCCCACGACCGCGAGCTGCACCGCGTTCGGGGCGGCGTACCGGCGGAAGCCCTTGTGGGTGATCCGGGCCGCGCGGCTGAAGCGCCTGGCCTGCTCGGCCGCGTGCGGCACCTCCGCCATCGCCCGCCGGCTCTCCGCGCTGAGCCGTCCCGACGGGGCGCCGTCGAGGCGGGCCAGCATCTCCTCCGCCGCCAGCACCGACACCGCCAGCGCGAGCTGGCGCTCGGCCGCCGCCACCGGCAGCGCCGTCGTGGCGCAGCGCAGCGCGATCCGCGCGTCCACGCGCAGGTCGTCGGTGGCCAGGCCGATGATCGACGGCACCAGCCGGACGAGCTTGGCCCGGCTCTCGTCGCTGGTGTTGTCGTTGACGAGGCGGGCGAGCGCGGCCAGCAGCGGGTGCGTGCAGGACGGATGGTCGCTCCACCGCTCCCCGGCCAGATAGGAGGCCAGCTCCATGAAGCAGGCGCCGCGCTTCGGGTTGCGATGCCTGCCGCGGGACAGAACCGGCATGTGATCAAGGTGATTGTCCACGGATGCTCCACTGATCCACGCGATAGCGGTCTTTCCAGTCTGCGCCGATGTACGCGCTGACGCCAGTGATGGGCGTCTTTCCTGTTGTTCCTTCCCCTGTCAGGACTGGACGAACACCGCGACCGTGCGCGCCGGCACCGTGAGCGTGCCGGAGGCCGGATCGAACGACGACCGGCGCACGACCGGATCATCGGATCCGGCCTGTACGGGATGGAGCGAAACCTCCTGCCCGGCCAGCGACTCCATCACCTGCGCGCAGGCCGAAGGCGTCGCGTTGAACACGACGGTGACCGACTTCCATCGCGGATCCAGCCCCGTCGTGTCTATGCGCATGGCGATCACCCCCTCGGCCGCCGCGTCCGGGAACGTCAGCCGCCGCTGCACCTCGGAGAGGGACCCCAGCGCGAAGGCGGGCGTCGAGGCCCTGATCCGCAGCAGCTCGCCGTACCTGGCCCGGGCGGCCTGGATGGCCGCGCAGCCGGGCCGCAGTGCCGGGTCGGCGAGCAGCGGCCGGGCGTACGGCCATTTGCCGGCGTTGTCGGCCCGGGGCGGCAGCCCCGCGCCGAAGCCGTTGCCCGCCGCGCAGTCCCACAGCAGCCGGTTGAACCAGTCGCCCGAGTCGTAGGAGTTGCGGTCGAGCGACTTGGACCGCAACCGCTCGCTGCCCGCGTGCACGAACGTCGTCCCCTGCGCCAGCACCGCCGTGGCCAGCGACAGCGCCTGCATGCGCACCCGGTCGGCCATCGGCGTGGCCTGCGGCAGCTTGTAGGCCAGCGCGTCGAACAGCGTCTCGTTGTCGTGCGCGTCCACGTACGTCACCGCCTCCCCGGGCGCGGCCGTGTACCCCGCGGGCGAGCCGTTGTAGTCGATCTCCGAGCCCTTCTTGCCCGAGGGCAGCACGTAGTCGCGCAGGTTACCGGTCAGGCCCACCTTGATGAGGTCCGTGTAGGCCGCCAGCCGGGCCCGCTGCTGCTCGGCCGTGCCGTTGGCCGGGGCGCCGTTGGGCGCGCCCGCCAGGCCGGAGCCGAACCCCTGCACGCGCGGGTCGGCGTCGAACGGGCCGCCACCGCGCACCGCGTCCCGCAGCCGGTCGGTGAACGTGCCGATGCCGGTGCCCGCCAGGTTGGCCTGCGTGGCCTGCTCGAACCTGGCGTCGTCCGCCACCTCGCCGAAGTTCCAGCCCTCGCCGTACAGGATGATCGAGGAGCCGTCCACGCCGTCCTCGGCCACGGTCAGCGCGTCGAGGGCGCGGCGCACGGCGAGCAGGTTGGCCTTGGGGTGGTGGCCCATGAGGTCGAAGCGGAAGCCGTCGATCTTGTACTGGCGGGCCCAGGTGACGACCGAGTCGACGATCAGCCTGCCCATCATGGCGTGTTCCGGGGCGGTGTTGGCGCAGCAGGTGGAGGTGGCCACCGTGCCGTCGTCCAGCAGCCGGTGGTAGTAGCCGGGCACGATCGGGTCGAGCACGCCGGTGGAGTGGGTGTGGTTGTAGACCACGTCCATGACCACGCGCAGTCCCGCCCGGTTGAGCCCGGCGACCATGCCCCTGAACTGCCTGGTCCGCTCGTCCGGGTCGGTCGCGTAGGAGCCCTCCGGCACGGTGTAGTGCAGCGGGTCGTATCCCCAGTTGAAGGAGTCGGTCGCGGCCGTGCGCGCCACGCACTCCTGCTGGAGCTCGGAGTCGGGCGGCAGGGCCGCCAGGTCGCAGTCCGGCTCGGTCCGGTCCGCCGCGCGCTCGGGGACCGTGGCGAAGTCGAACACCGGCAGCAGGTGCACGTGCGTCAGCCCGTCCGCGGCCAGCACCCGCAACTCGCGCATCCCGGCCGAGTCCCCGCCGAAGGCCGCGTACGTGCCGCGCCGCCCGGCCGGGACGCTCGCGTCGGAGGCGGAGAAGTCACGCACGTGCAGCTCGTAGATCGACGCCCGGTCCTGGGGCACGGCGGCGGGCTTGGCCAGCCGGTCCCAGCCGGGCGGCTTGAGCGCCGCGCTGTCCAGGCTCACCAGCCTGCCGCGCTTCCCGTCCGGGGTGACGGCCAGGCTGTAGGGGTCGGTGACCTCGTTGGTGACGACCTTGCCGGCGCCAGGGGAGTAGACGGTGACCAGGAAGGTGTACTCGCGCCCCATCCAGTCCGGGAGCCCGCGCACCGACCAGATGCCGGTTGCGTCGTCGCGCCGCATCGGGTGGACCGTGCGCGAGCGCCCGTACAGGGCCAGTTCCACCCGCTGCGCGGTCGGCGCCCACAGGGCCAGCCGCGGGGCCACCCGCCCGGCCGGGCCGAGCGGGGCGGTGGCCGCCGCGGCGTACACGTCGTCGAGCACCCCGGGGATCTGCACGCCCGTCGCCGCCCGCAGCGCGCCCTCGGCGTCGCGGGCGACGGCCACGACCTGGCCGCGCAGCGCCCGCCGCACCAGGCCGGCGTCGCGCCGGTCCACCTTCAGCGCGGTGTACGCGGCCAGGTGCGGCCACCGGCGTTTCTGCTCGTCGCTCAGCGTGCCCGGGGTCAGCCTGATGGTCCGCGGGTGCCCGGTCAGGCCGCCGGCGCCGACGGCGATGTCCCCTCCGGGGCTGAAGGCGAGCGCGTGCCGCAGGGCGGGGTCGGTCTGCCAGGCCACCGTGTCGCGGTCGATCCAGTGGGCTCTGGCCTCGGCCAGGTCGGCGGGCGCGTCCGTGTCGTCGCTCCGCTGGATGGTGTGGGTCAGGCTCCTCGCCCCCTCGGCGCGTGGCACTCCGGACACGGCCCCGTCGCCGGCCGGCGGCCGCGCGGGGGAGGCCCCGGCGGCTGGTCCGGCGGCGCCCCAGCGATGGTCGTTCCCGCTTGAGAGGCGGTGATGCGCGGTGGCGCGGATCTCCGCCGCGGCCGCGGGCGGGGCGCCGGCGATCCCCGCGGCGGCCAGCACGACGGCAAGCACGGCGATCGGCAGAGGCTTCGACGCGCGGGCCGGGGGGGTGGGAGGGACGACCCTGAGCGGCCGGGGAGCGGGGGATGACGGCCAGATCACCGCGGCCTCCACACGTCATGACGTCGAGGGTGTTGCCCGGAAATTACTCACCAAAGCTGATCTTTGCAATACTTTCTGGAAATTTCTGCAACGGCCCAAACGACTTCCTGGCCCGCGCGCCAGCAGACGCGCCGCAGGCCCCGGTGCACAATGCGGAGAAATCTACCGCTACCTGCGGAAACATCGAAGGCGCAGGCCACGGGACCGGCTCGGGCACGCGGGTGGATCAATGTAACAACTTGCGGAAACCTTGCGTCCTGATCTACCGGTGGACGTCACGTCGGCGTAACCTCCGGCGTACTCCGGCAGTGAGGAAAGGGACATGCGACGACTCTTACCGGCCGTGGCGGCCGTCGCGGCATTCACTCTGACGATCTCCGCGTGCGGCGGCGGTGGCGAGACCGCGAGCACCGCCCCGGCGGTTTCCGACCCGTCGCAGATCAAGGGCGAGGTGACGTGGTGGGACACGACGCGCCCGGACAGCGAGGGGCCGACGTTCCAGGCGTTGATCAAGGAGTTCGAGGCACAGCATCCGCAGATCAAGGTCAACTATGTGAACGTGCCGTCGGACCAGGCGCAGAACCAGTTCCAGACCGCCGCTCAGGCCGGATCGGGGGCGCCGGACGTGATCCGCTCGGAGGTGGCCTGGACCTCGCAGTTCGCCGCGCTGGGCTACCTGCAGCCACTGGACGGCAGCCGCGCGGTGGACCGGCCGGACGACTTCCTGCCCGGGCCGTTGTCCAGCACCAAGTTCAACGGCAAGACCTACGCCGTGCCCCAGGTGACCGACACGCTGGCGTTGATCTACAACAAGCGGCTGTTGAAGGAGGCCGGGCACGAGACGCCGCCGGCCACCGTCGCCGAGCTGAAGCAGACCGCCCTCGACGTCAAGACCAAGACCGGTGCGGCCGGGCTCGCGCTCAACGTGGACTCCTACTTCCTGCTGCCGTTCATCTACGGTGAGGGCGGCGACCTGCTGGACGTGGCGAACAAGAAGATCGTGGTCAACTCGCCGGCGAACGTGAAGGCCATTCAGGCCGTGGCCGACCTCATCAGCTCCGGCGCCGCGCCCAAGCCCGCCACCACGGAGAGCTACGCCAACGCCATGACCGCCCTGAAGGAGGGCAAGGCGGCGATGATCTACAACGGGCCGTGGGCGCTCTCGGAGATCCACCAGGGCAAGGAGTTCCAGGACAAGGCCAACCTGGGCATCGCCCCCGTCCCGGCCGGCTCGGTCAAGGCCGCCGCGCCCACCGGCGGCTGGAACCTGGCGATCTACGCCGGGTCGAAGAACATCCCGGCGGCGTACGAGTTCGTCCGGTTCATGACCACGGCCCAGGCGCAGGCGAAGATCGCCAAGGAGGTCAGCCTGCTGCCCACCCGTACCTCCGCCTACGCCGACCCCGCCGTCCAGGGCAACGCGGACGTGGCGGTGTTCAAGCCGATCATGGACACGGCCGTGCCCCGCCCGTGGATCCCCGAGGGCGGGCAGCTCTTCCAGCCGCTGCTGGAGGGCTACCAGGCACTCGTGGGCGGCGAGTCCGCGCCCGCGGACATGCTCAAGCGGGTCGACGAGCAGTACCGCGGGATCATGAAGGACTGGAGCTGACAGGTGGCGGTCTCCACCGGAGGCGTACAGGCCGCGGGCGCCTCCGCCCGCGGCGGGCGCCCCGACGGGCCGGGCCCGCTGCGGCGGTCGATGTCGACCCACTGGTACGCCTGGGCGATGATCGCGCCGGCGGCCGTCGTGATGCTGGTCCTGATCGGCTGGCCGCTGGTGTGGGGGGTGTACCTGTCGCTGACGGACGCGACGGAGGCCACCATCGGCCGCACCATCGGGGTCAACGTCATCCCCGCCACCTACGAGTTCGTCGGCCTGGACAACTACCTGCGGATCCTCACCAGCGACCTGTTCTGGGACAAGCTGCTGTGGACCGTCGTCTGGACGGTCGCCTGCGTGAGCCTGCACTACGGCATCGGGCTCGGGCTGGCCCTGATGCTCAACCGCAGGCTCCGCCTGCGCTCCCTCTACCGGGTGCTGCTGATCCTGCCCTGGGCCGTCCCCGCGTTCGTGGCCGCCTTCATCTGGCGCTACCTCTACAACAGCGACTACGGCGTGATCAACGGCTTCCTGAAGCTGGCCGGCCTGTCCGGAGTGGGCTGGCTGGACGACCCGGCCACGGCCAAGATCGCGGTGATCGCGGTCAACGTCTGGATCGGCGTGCCGTTCATGATGGTCGCCCTGCTCGGCGGCCTGCAGTCCATCCCCGCCGAGCTCTACGAGGCGGCCGAGGTGGACGGCGCCTCCGCCTGGCAGCGGTTCACCGCGATCACGCTGCCCGGGCTGCGCCAGGTCTCCAGTACCGTGGTCCTGCTCGGCACGATCTGGACGTTCAACATGTTCCCCATCATCTTCCTGATCACCGGGGGCGGGCCGGGCAGCGAGACCGAGATCCTGGTCACCTACGCCTTCCGCGAGGCCTTCACCGGGATCCGCGACTACGCCGGCTCGGCCGCCTGGGGCGTGATCATCCTGGCCATGCTCGTGGTGCTCGCCCTCGGCTACCGCCGCACCCTGCGCTCCCAAGGAGACCCCTGGTGACCTCCCCGGCGAACACCGTCCGCGCGCCCCGCCCGCGCCCGCGCGGCGAGCGCGGCCCGCTGGCCTCCATCGGGCTGCACGCGGGGCTGCTCATCGCGGTGGCCATCTCCCTGTTCCCGGTCGTCTGGCTGGTGCTGACCTCGCTCAAACCGCGGAACAGCTGGCTGTCGGCGGAGCTGCAGCTCTTCAACGACACCTCGCTCGACAACTACGTCCGGGTGCTGACCGGCACCGAGTTCCCGCAGTGGCTGCTCAACAGCGTGCTGACCGCCGGGCTGACCATGGTGCTCGGTGTGTTCCTGGCGGCCAGCACCGGCTACGCGGTCAGCAGGTTCCGCTTCCCCGGCCACCGCGGCGTGATGTGGCTGCTGCTGGTCACCCAGATGTTCCCGGTGGCGATCCTCATCGTGCCGCTGTTCAACCTGATGGCCCGGCTGGGGCTGCTCAACCAGATCCCGGGCCTGGTGATCGCGTACATGACGATCGCGGTGCCGTTCTGCGCCTGGATGATGAAGAGCTACTTCGACACCGTGCCGATCGAGATCGACCAGGCCGCGATGGTGGACGGGCTGACCCCGTTCGGCGCCTTCTGGCGGGTCGTGCTGCCGCTGGCCCGGCCGGGCGTCGCGGTGACCGCCTTCTACTGCTTCATGACGGCCTGGGGAGAGGTGGGCTACGCCACCGTCTTCATGACCCAGGAGGACAAGCGCACCCTGGGCGTCGGGCTGCAGCAGTTCGTCGGCCTGCACTGGTCCGACTGGGGACTGATGACGGCCTCGGCCGTGCTCATCGCGCTCCCGGCCGGGGCGGTCTTCCTGCTGGTGCAGCGCCACCTCGTCACCGGCCTCACCGCGGGCGCCACGAAATCCTGACGTTCATCGCGGAGTAATACTTCAAATACCCTACGTGACGGCCATGGTCGCAGGATCCTGAGGACATGGACGGATTCCTGGACGAGACCCGCGGAGGTGTGACCGAGCTACGCGTGCACGGCGCCTCAGGCACCCCGCCGGAGGGCATCCTCAACCACCCCCACCCCAGGCTCGTCGCCGGTGACGGCATCACCGGCTTCTACCGGCGCTGGTGGGCCTCCGGGCCGCCGGCCGGCGACCACGCGGACGTGCCGGACACCCGCCGTCGGGAGGCGTACGCGTGGGGCGGCCTCACCTCCGGCGGCAGGGCGATCGCGCTGTGGTTGCTGCTGCTGCCGTTCTCACTGGCCAACGTGTCGTACTTCATGCTGCCCCGGCCGCCCGGCGGGCGCCGGCTGCGGCACGCGACGGAGGCGGCGCTGCGGCTGTTCGCCCTGCTGCTCACCGGCACGCTCGTCGGCGCCGTCACCCGGGCCGGCGTGGACCTCGTCGGCTGGCAGTGCACCGCCGCCGGCCGGGCCTGCACCCGCCCCACCGCGCCCGGCTGGGTGCACTGGCTGGGCACGCTGTGGGGGGACGAGCCGTCGAAGCGGCTGGCTGTCACGGCGCTGGTGCCGCTGCTGCTCGTCGCCCTGCTCTGGTGGGCCGCCCGGCACACCTGGCGCCGCGACGAGCGCATGGTCCCGCCGCCGGCCGGCGACGAGCGCACGGTTCCCCCGCCGGGCGGTGGGCGGCACGCGGTTCCGCCGCCGGCCGGCGGCGAGCGTGCCGGGGTGCTGCTGGCGCGGCCGCGATTGTGGCACGGCGGCGCGCCGGTGTGGCGGCTGCGGGTGGTGCACGTCTGCTTCGCCCTGGCCACCATCGGGCTGGCCGTGTCGGCCCCGTTCGCGGGCACCACGCGCGGCCTCGTCCTGACCGTGGCCAACGGGGGCGTGCAACTGGCCGCCGCGGTGCTCGTGGCGCTGCCGTGGATCGCCCGGCGGGTGGACCCGCACTCCGGCGAGTCGGCGCCCGGCTGGCTCACCCCGGCCTGCCGGGCGTTGCGCGTGGCCACGCTGGCCGTGCTCGCCGCCACGATCGGGCTGGCCCTGGCCGGGATGCCCGCCGGGCCGGCGGCGCGGCAGCTTCCCGGCGGCGGGTTCGGATCGTTCCAGCTCGCGCTCACCGTCGCGCTCGGGCTGTTCATCCTGGTCACCACCGGTGTGCTGGCCCGCATGGACCGGACCATGGCCGGGCGGCGGCCGCTGTGCGGGATGGCCGCCTGGTTCGTGCTGATGGCGGCCGCGGGCAGCGCCAACGGGCTGGCGCTCGGCGTGCTGTTCTGGACCGCCACGTTCTTCGGCGTGCCCGGCACGTCGGCCGCGCCCGACCCGCTCGGCCGCAGGCTCTTCCTCGACGACCCGGTCTGGTGGACGGCGGCCCTGGTGCCGCTGCTGGCGGTGGGGTTCGCCACCCTCGCGCTCGTCCTGTGGCGGATCCGGGAGAGCCAGGCGCGCCGGCTCGCGCCCGAGCTGCAGCCGTACTACGGCGGGCGCGACTGCGTCACGGTCGCGCGCATGTGGTCGCTGGCCGCGCTCACCGACCGGGCCGGGCTGGTGCTCGGGGTGCTCACCGGGATCGGGGTGGCCGGAACCCTGGCGGTGACCGCGATCGACCGGTTCCGCCTGATCACTCCGGACGGGGGGATCGCGGGGCTGCTCGCCACGCTCGGGAGCTGGGCCATGACCGCCTTCGTCCTCGGGCTGGTGCTGCTGGGCCGGCGGACGTACCACGATCCGAGGCTGCGCAGGACGATCGGCATCCTGTGGGACATCTCCACCTTCTGGCCCCGGGCCGTGCACCCGCTGGCGCCGCCCTGCTACACCGAACGCGTCATGCCCGAGCTGATGGCCCGCGTCGGCGACCTGGCCAGGACCGATCGGGACGAGGTCGTGCTGTCCGGGCACAGCCAGGGCGCCGTCATCGCCGCCGCCCTGGTGCCGCAACTGGGGTCCGAGCTGCGGCACCGGGTGCGGCTGCTCACCCACGGCTCGCCGCTGCGCCGCCTGTACGCCGTCTTCTTCCCCGCCTACTTCGGCGACGCCGGCCTGTCAGCCGTGCGTACGGCCGTGACCTGGTGCAACCTCTACCGGCTCAGCGACCCGATCGGCGGGCCGGCCTTCCGGCAGGTCGATCCGCTCGCCACAGCGAAGGCCGCGAAGGCCGCGGCGGTGCCGGCGGTTCCGGTGGGCGAGGGCGCGGACGGCGCGGCACCGGTGAAGGGGGCCCCGGAGGGCGGGCAGGCGGGCGAGGACGGCGTGGACCGGTTCTGCTGGGATCCGCTGCCGGCCCGGCCCGGGCAGCCGCTGCCGGCCGCCCGCTGGCACTCGGACTACTGGCTGGAGCCCTCCTACGACGAGGCGCTGGCACGGTTGATCACCGCGAAACCCGCCGTCTGAGCGGGCCCCGCTGTAGGGTTTCCGGGGACTCCAGGACCTTTCCGAAGACACGCGGGGGCCGACGGTGAGATGGGTGTTGCTGCTGCTGGTCGCGTCCGGTCTGTGGTGGGCGGCACCGCCCGTCCACGCGGAGGCCCACGCGGAGGCCCACGCGGCCGAGGCGGGCCGGGTGGCGTTCATCGGGGTGCCGGGCCTGCTGTGGTCGGACGTCGACGCCCGTGACACGCCGCGCCTGTGGCGGCTGGCGGGGCAGAGCGGGCTCGGGTCGGTGTCGGTCAAGACCGTGGGCACCCTGGCCTGCCCGTACGACGGATGGCTGACCGTGTCGGCGGGCGTGCGCTCGGCCGTCGGTCAGCGGTGCGGGCTGCCGCCCGAGCCGGTGGCGCAGGGCGCGGGGGCGGTCGTCGCCGAGGTCCCCGGCCTGCTCGGCACACGTGACGGGACCTACGCGGGCACGCTCGGCGAGGCCGTGCACGCCGCCGGCCAGTGCACGGCCGCCGTCGGCCGCGGCGCGGCGCTGGGTCTGGCCGACCGGACGGGCAAGGTCGACCTGTACGCGAGCGAGCCTGGCCGGCTGGCCGACTGGTCACGCTGCCGGGTGCTGGCGGTGGACGTGGACACGCTGGTACGGCCCTACCTGGTGGACGGCAAGCTGCCGCAGGAGCCCGAGGCGATCGCGCCGGAGCGGCGGCGGGCGCTGGCCCGCGAGGCCGACGCCCAGATCGGCACGGTGCTGGACCGGCTGCCCCCGGGCGCCGAGATCGTGCTGGCCGGTATCAGCGACCACGGCTCCGTGCCGCACCTGCGGGTGGCGATGTGGAAGCGCGCGAGCACCTCGGGCGCCTCCAGCGGGACACCCCGGCAGCCCGGCGGGGCGGCTCAGCGGTCCGGCGGGGTGTCCAGCGGGGTGGCCGGGCCGGCCGTCGGGACGAACTCCACCAGGAGGGACGACCTCGTCGTCCTGCCCGACATCACGCCCACGGTCCTCGCCGCCGCGGGCATCGCGGCGCCGCCCACCGTGGTCGGGCAGCGGTGGCGGCTCGGCCCTGCCACCACGCCCGCCGACCTGCGCAGGGACGACCTGGCGGGCGTGTCCGTACGCGGTGCCACCGGCGTGTTCTTCACCTCGTTCGCCGTGCTCCAGGTGGGCTTCTACGTGCTGGCCTACTTCCTGCTGTCGCGCCGCCGCCGGCTCCGGCTGATCGGCTCGGCCGCCATCGCGCTCGCCGCGATTCCCGTCTCCACGTACGCGGTCAACCTGCTGCCGTGGGACCGCGGCCCGTACCTCATCCCCACGGCGGTCGCCGGGGTGCTGGCGATCACGGCGCTCATCGCCACGATCGCGCTGGCCGGGCCGTGGCGGCGCGACCCGCTCGGGCCGCCCGCCGCCGTGGCCGTGATCACCGCCGCCATCCTGGTGGGGGATCTGCTGACCGGGACGACGCTGCAGTTCAACAGCCTGATGGGCTACACGGCCGTGGTCGGCGGGCGCTACTACGGGCTGGCGAACATCCCGTTCGCGCTGCTGGCCACCTCCGTGCTGACGGCCACCGCCATCGCCGCCGAGCACCTCGTACGCGCCGGGCGCAGGAACGCGGCGGTGGCCGTCGTGGTGGGGCTCGGCGTGGTCGCGATGCTGCTGGCGGGCTGGCCCGGGGTGGGCAGCGACTTCGGCGGCGTGATCGCGTTCGTGCCGGGCATCGCCGTGGTCGCGCTGCTGGTGGCGGGCCGGCGGGTGTCGCTGCTGAAGCTGGCCGGGTTCTGCGTGCTGGGCGGGGTGCTGGTGTCGATCATCGCGGTGCTCGACTTCATGCGGCCGCCCGCGACACAGACCCACCTGGGCCGGTTCGTGGGGCAGGTGATCGACGGGACGTTCCTGCCCATGATCGGGCGCAAGCTGGGCGCCATGCTCAACACCATGCTCTCGCCGAACCTCATGCCGATCGTGCTGGCCGGGATGATCTTCCTGGTGTTCGCGGTGCTGCGGCCGGGCAGGGTGAGCGCGGGCGCGGTGCCCAAGGCGTTCGCGCGGGCGCCCATGTTGCGTGCCGGGCTCATCGGAGCCCTGGCCAGCGGGGTCATCGGCATGCTGGTCAACGACTCGGGCACGGCCGTGCTGTCCATGGTGGTGGCGCTCTCGGTGCCGCTCGTGCTGCACGCCGGGGTCCGCGCCATGGAGTCGGGTGACGGGCTGGAGTCGCCGGAGCCGGCGGAGTCCTCCGATTCGCCGGACTCGTCGCCGCCGGGCGATCTGCAGCCGTCCAAGATCTGAAATTATCTTTTAGTTCACCGACAAGACTTGAAAGTTATAACCACGGGCGATTGAGTTCGGTCGTGCAGACCCTCCGATTGCTGGCCGCCGCGCTCTTATTAGCCCCGGTGGCCCTGACGGCCGCGCCCGCGCAGGCCGACCCCGCAGCTCCCGCAGAGGACGCGCTCCAGGCGTCGTCCTACCCGCCGCCGTCCACGCTGCTCGCCCAGGAGGCCGGGCAGAAGCTGGAGACGGCCAAGAGGACCCGGCCGGTCGCCCCGGGCATCTCGCTGACCTCGTTCGACACCTATGACGCGCTCGGCTGGCTGCGCGCGGACGCCGTCACCGCCGACCTCGGCGGCGCGCGGGCCGACTACGTCTTCTCCGGCGAGGTCTCCAAGACCGAGCCGCTGTCCGGCCCCGCCAAGCGCTCCCACGCCGTCGCGGCCGTCAACGGCGACTTCTTCGACATCAACAACTCCGGCGCCGCCCAGGGCATCGGCGTGCAGAACGGCGATCTCGTCCAGTCGCCGGTCGCCGGCCACGAGAACGCCGTCGCGATCACCGGCGACGGCGTCGGGCGCGTGCTCAAGATGTACTTCGAGGGCACCGCCACGCCGGCCGGCGGCGCGCCGATCGCGCTCACCCAGTTCAACCAGATCATCCAGAGCGGCGGCATCGGCCTGTTCACGCCGCTGTGGGGCTCCTACAACCGGGCCCGAGCCGTCGAGGGCGCCGCGTCCGTCACCGAGGTCGTGCTGGCCGACGGGGTGGTCACCGAGGTACGCGGCGCCGCCGGCACCGGCCCCATTCCCGCCGGGACCTCCGTCCTGCTCGGCCGGGACGCCGGGGCCGCCCGGCTGGCCGCGCTGAAGGCCGGCGACCGGGTGGACGTGAGATACCAGCCGAAGTCCTCGGAGGGCAGCCAGGTCAAGGCGGCCGTCGGCGGCAACTGGGTGCTGGTCAAGGACGGCGTGGTGCAGAACTCCACCGACACCGCCGCGCACCCCCGTACCGCCGTCGGGTTCTCCGCCGACGGCCGGAAGATGTACCTGCTGACCGTGGACGGCCGCCAGGTCGACAGCCGCGGCGTCACCCTCAACGAGCTGGCCGAGATGATGATCGAGCTCGGCGCCGCGAACGCGCTCAACCTCGACGGCGGCGGCTCGTCCACCATGCTCGCCCGCGAGCCCGGCTCCGCCGACGTCCAGGTGGAGAACAGCCCCTCCGACGGCGGCGAGCGGCACGTGCCCAACGGCCTGGCCCTCTACGCGCCCGAGGGCAGCGGCAAGCTCAAGGGCTTCTGGCTGGAGACCGCCACCGACCCGGCCCGCGCGCCCGGGCTCGGCCCCGTTCCCGGCGGCCGCCCCGACCGCGTCTTTCCCGGCCTCACCAGGCGCCTGACCGCCGCCGGGTACGACGAGACGTACGGCCCCGCCGCCGGCGCCCCCTCCTGGCGGGCGAACCCGGCGGTGCACGGCGTCATCCGCGACGGCAGGTTCCACGCCCTGGTGCCCGGCCCGACCACCGTCACCGCCTCGCGCGGCAAGGCCAGGGGCACCCTCGACCTGACCGTCCTGCAGCCCCTCCAGCGGCTCGGCACCACCGCCGACCGGCTCGGCATGCAGGGCGCGAACGGCACCGCGACGTTCGGCGTGGTCGGCTACGACCACAACGGCAACTCCGCGCCCATCGAGCCCGGCGACCTCACGCTCGACTACGACCGGAACCTGTTCGAGGTGACCGCCGCCGAGGAGGGCTACTTCACCGTCAAGGCCAGGCAGGCCACCGGCTCCGGGCTGATCACCGCCAAGGTCGGCGAGATCAGCGCCGCCGTGCCGGTGACCGTCGGCCTGGAGACCAAGCCGGTCGCCGACTTCGAGGACGCCGGCTCCTGGGCCTTCGCCGCCGCCCGCGCCACCGGCTCGCTGGGCGCCGCGCCCGGCCAGAGCGGCGGCGGGCTCAAGCTGTCCTACGACTTCACCACCTCCACCGCCACCCGGGCCGCCTACGCCAGCCCGCCGCAGCAGATCGTGGTGGACGGGCAGCCGCAGGCGTTCGGGCTGTGGATCAACTCCACCGGCAAGGGGGAGTGGCCGAGCCTGGAGTTCTACGACGCGCTCGGGCAGTCGCAGATCCTGCGCGGGCCGTACATGACGTGGACCGGCTGGAGGTACGTCGAGTTCCCGGTGCCGGCGGGCATCAACCACCCGCTCAGGCTCCGCCGCTTCTACGTGGCCGAGACCAAGGCCGCCGCCTCGTACACCAACGAGATCCTCATCGACGGCCTGGTCGCCAAGGTGCCGCCGTCGGTGTCGGCGCCCGCCGCGCCGAAGGCCGCCGACCCGGTGGTCAAGGCGGAGGTGTCGAAGATGCCGTGGCGGTTCGCGGTCATGTCGGACGCCCAGTTCGTGGCCCGGGACCCGGACAGCGATCTGGTGCGGAACGCCCGCCGCACGCTCCAGGAGATCAAGGCGGCCAAGCCCGACTTCCTGGTGATCAACGGTGACCTGGTGGACGAGGCGTCCCCGGAGGACTTCGCGCTGGCCAAGAAGGTCCTCGACGAGGAACTAGGCGGGAAGCTGAAATATCACTACGTCCCGGGTAACCATGAGGTGATGGGCGGCCAGATCGACAACTTCAAGGCCGTCTTCGGGGACACGTACCGGACCTTCGACCACAAGGGCACCCGCTTCGTCACCCTGGACACCTCGCGCCTGAGCCTGCGGGGCGGCGGTTTCGACCAGGTGGCCATGCTGCGCTCGGAGCTGGACAAGGCGGCGAAGGACCCGTCGGTGGGGTCGGTCGCGGTGCTGTTCCACGTGCCGCCGCGCGACCCCCTGCCCGCCAAGGCCAGCCAGCTCGGCGACCGTAAGGAGGCCGCGCTCGTGGAGGGCTGGCTGGCCGACTTCCAGCGCACGACCGGCAAGGGGGCCGCCTACATCGGGGCGCACGTGGGGACCTTCCACGCCGAGCGGGTGGACGCGGTGCCGTACTTCGTCAACGGCAACTCCGGCAAGACCCCCGCCACCGCTCCCGGCGACGGCGGCTTCACCGGCTGGTCGCTGTGGGGCGTGGACCCGGTGTCGAAGTCCGAGGCCGAGCACGTCCGGCGCGACTGGTTCGCCGACGCGCCCGAGTGGATCGGCACGCAGGTGCGCCCGCACGTGGACGACCTCACGCTCACCGTCCCGGCCTCGGTAGGCGTCGGCTCGCCCGCGACCGTGACGGCCGCGGTCGAGCAGGGCGGCAGGACGGTGCCCGCCGCGTACCCGGTCTCGGTGACGTGGTCGGGCTCGCCCGACCTGCACATCGGCAGCGCCCGGACCGCCAGGCCCCGGGACGTCGCCGCGCTCGACCCGGCGACGGGCACGCTGACGGCGCTGCGCAAGGGACGCGTCACGGTGGCCGTCACGGTCAGCGGCGTGACGCGGCAGGCGCAGGTGGCGCTCACGTCCAGGGCCGCCGCCTGACCCGTTCCCCTGCCCGGGCCCCGCGGGACGGCGAACGTCCCGCGGGGCGCGTCCGGGTGTTCACCGCCCCCGGGCGCGGGTACGAGACCGGGGTGACCGGGGGGAGGACGTTCGCTCGTGAGTGGTTGGGGGCCCGCCGATGTCCGCTGAGCTCGACCTCGTGCCCGCCGGGCTCGTACGCGCCGTCGAAGGGCTGCCGCTGGTCGACCACCACGTGCACGGCGCCTCCTCGAAGGACCTGTCACGCAACGCCTTCGAGGAGCTGATCACCGAGTCCGACCGGCCGGTGCCCGATTGGATGACCCAGTTCGACTCCCAGGTCGGCTACGCCATCCTGCGCCACTGCGCGCCCGTGCTCGGGCTGGAGCCGCACTGCACCCCCGAGGAATACCTGGCCAGGCGCGCCAGGCTCGGCACCGACGAGGTCAACCGGCTGCTGCTCGGCGCGAGCGGCGTCGGGCACTTCCTGGTCGAGACCGGTCATCGCGGCGAGGAGATCCTCGGGCCGTCCGGGATGGCCGAGATCACCGGGGTGCCCGCCGACGAGGTGGTGCGCCTGGAGGCCGTGGCCGAGCGGGTCGCCGCCATGGGCTGCGAGGCCGCCGCGTTCGCCGGGCGGTTCGCGGAGGAGCTGTGGGAGCGCAGCCGTACGGCCCGCGGGCTCAAGACCATCGCCGCCTACCGGCACGGGCTCGACTTCGACCCCGCGCCGCCGGGGCGCGAGGAGGTCACCGAGGCGGCCGGGCGCTGGCTGGCCGCGGGCGGCGGCCGGCTCGACGACCCCGTGCTGCTGCGGCACCTGATCTGGGCCGGTCTCGACCGGGGGCTGCCGCTGCAGTTTCACATCGGCTACGGCGACCCGGAGGTGGACCTGCGCCGGTCGGATCCGCTGCTGCTGCGCGGACTGATCGAGCTGGCCGAGCCGACCGGGGTGCCGCTGCTGTTGCTGCACTGCTATCCCTACCATCGGCATGCCGGGTTCCTGGCGCACGCCTACCCAAATGTGTATTTCGACGTGGGGCTGGGCCTCAACTACTCGGGGGCGCGCAGCGCGGCGCTGGTGGCCGAGAGCCTGGAGGTGGCGCCGTTCGCCAAGGTGCTGTTCTCCTCCGACGCCTGGGGGCCGGCCGAGTTGCACTACCTCGGGGCGCATCTGTGGCGGCGGGCGATGGAGCGGGTGCTGGGCGGGTTCGTGGACGCGGGGGAGTGGTCGCTCGCGCAGGCGGTGCGGGTGGTCTCGATGGTGGGCGCCGAGAACGCCCGCCGGGTGTACGACCTGGGTACGTGACCGGACCGGGCATCCCCACCCGCGGCGATCACCGGCCGCGAAATAAACGGGCACCAATCTCATCGATGACGAAACCATCGCCAACCTCTAGGCTCGGCGACGATGGATCCCGAAACTTTCACGCCCGGTTCGGGCCGACTCGAACCCCGGGCGGCTCTCCGCTCCGACGCCCCCGCCCTCGACCTCAACGGGATATGGCGCTTCCGCCTGTCACCCACCGCGACCGTCCCCGACGACTTCGCCCGCCCCGACTTCGACGACGCCTCCTGGGACGACCTGCCCGTCCCCGCCCACTGGCCGCTGCACGGCCACGGCGCCCCCGCCTACACCAACGTCCCCTTCCCCTTCCCCGTCGACCCGCCGCACGTCCCCGACGAGAACCCCACGGGCGACTACCGGCGGGCGTTCGACCTGCCCGCGGAGTGGACGGGCGGCCGGCTGCGGTTCGAGGGCGTGGACTCCTTCGCCCGGATCTGGCTGAACGGTCACGAGCTGGGCTTCACCACGGGCAGCCGGCTGCCCGTCGAGTTCGACGCCGGGCCGTGGCTGCGCCCGGGACGCAACGTGCTCGCCGTGCGGGTGCACCAGTGGTCGGCCGCCAGCTACCTGGAAGACCAGGACATGTGGTGGCTGCCCGGCATCTTCCGCGACGTCACGCTCACCCGCTCCACCGCCGACGTCTTCGTCCGCGCCTCCTACCGGGACGGGCGCGGCACGCTCGCCTTCGAGGGGCCGGGCCGGCTGAGCGTGCCCGAGCTCGGCGTCGCGGACCTGGAGCCCGGCACCGAGGTCACCCTCGACGTGGAGCCGTGGACGGCCGAGGCCCCCCGCCTGTACGACGCCGTCGTGACCTGCCCCGAGGAGTCGGTACGCCTGCGCGTCGGCTTCCGTACGATCTCCATCGTGGACGGCGTGCTGCTCGCCAACGGCCGCCCGATCCTGCTCAAGGGCGTGAACCGGCACGAGTTCCACCCCGAGCACGGCCGCGCCGTCCCGTACGAGACCATGCGCCAGGACGTGCTGCTGATGAAGCGGCACAACATCAACGCCGTCCGGACCAGCCACTACCCGCCGCATCCGGACTTCCTGGACCTGTGCGACGAGCTGGGCCTGTGGGTGATCGACGAGTGCGACCTGGAGACGCACGGCTTCGGCCAGGTCGGCTGGCGGGCCAACCCCACCGACGACCCCCGCTACGCCGAGGCCCTGCTTGACCGCATGCGCCGCATGGTCGAACGCGACAAGAACCACCCCAGCGTCATCATGTGGTCGCTCGGCAACGAGGCCGGGGCCGGCCGGAACCTGGCCGTCATGGCGGACTGGGCCCGCGAACGCGACCCGTCCCGGCCGCTGCACTACGAGGGCGACCGGTCCTGCGCGCACACCGACGTCTACTCCCGCATGTACGCCTCCCACGCCGAGGTCGAGGCCATCGGCCGGATGGCGGAGGACCCGCTGGACGACCCGGACCTCGACGCGCGGCGGCGGGCGATGCCGTTCCTGCAGTGCGAGTACGGCCACGCCATGGGCAACGGGCCCGGCGGGCTCGCGGAGTACCAGGAGCTGTTCGAGCGCTACCCGCGGCTGGCCGGCGGGTTCATCTGGGAGTGGATCGATCACGGGCTCGCGCATCCCGCCCACGAGTACGCCTACGGGGGCGACTACGGCGAGCCCGTGCACGACGGGAACTTCGTGATCGACGGGCTCGTGTTTCCCGACCGGACGCCCTCGCCCGGCCTGCTGGACCTGAAGAAGGTGTACGAGCCGCTCAAGTTCGAGTTCCTGGACGGGGTGGTGCGGGTCGTCAACTGCTACGACTTCGCGGACCTGGCCCACCTGGAGCTCGTCGTCACGGTGGAATCGGCCGGGGAATCGGCCGGGGAATCGGCGGGGCTTCCTGGGGATTCGGCGGAGGAGCGGGCCGGGCACCGGCTGGCGGTGCCCGCCGGGGGCGGCGAGGTCAAGCTGCCCGACCTGCCCGCCGGGGACGGGGAGCGGTGGCTGACCGTACGCGCCGTGCTGGCCGCCGATCAGCCGTGGGCCGGGGCGGGCCACGAGGTGGCGTGGGGGCAGACGCTCCTGGCACCGCCGCCTGCCCGCACCGGCGGGTCGGCGGGCGCGGCCGCGGCGTTCGTGCGCGACGGCGGGTCGGCGGGCGCGGCCGGAGGCCCGGCGTTCGTGCGCGACGGCGGCGAGATCACCGCCGGGGACTCCGCCTTCGACCCGGGGACGGGACGGCTCGCGCGGCTGTTCGGGCTGGAGATCGACGGGCCCCGGCTGGACCTGTGGCGGGCGCCGACCGACAACGACACCTACGGCGGGCTCGCCGCGCGGTGGCGTGCGCTGGGCCTGCACCGGCTCACCCACCGGGTGGACGCCGTCGAGCTCGACGACGGGCTGACCGTCCGGACCCGGGTCGCGCCGGCGGCCACCGACCTCGGGATGCGGGCCACGTACCGGTGGACGTTCGACGGCGGGTTGCGGCTGGAGGTGGACGTCGAGCCCGAGGGCGACTGGCCGGACCCGATCCCGCGGCTCGGCCTGACGATGTCCATCCCGCACGGGGTGCGGCAGGTCACCTGGTTCGGGTGCGGGCCCGGCGAGGCCTACCCGGACACGGGGATGGCCGCCCGGGTGGGCCGCTGGTCGGCGACGGTCGAGGACCTGCAGACGCCCTACGTGTTCCCGCAGGAGAACGGGCACCGGGCCGAGGTGCGCTGGGCCGACTTCGGCGGCTTCCGGGTGTCCGGTGAGCCGGTGTTCGGGATGACGGCGCGGCCGTGGAGCACCGAGGAGCTGGACGCCGCCCGCCACCGGCCGGACCTGGTGCCCGGGGAGCGGGTGCACCTCCACCTGGACCTCGCCCACCAGGGCATCGGCACCGCCACGTGCGGCCCGGGGCCGCTGCCCCGGTACGAGCTGCGCGCCCGCCGGGCCACCTTCGCCCTGCGCTTCGACCCGGGAACGACGAGCTGACAGTCGGCCGGGGCCCGCGGAGTTCGCGGGCCCCGGACCCGTGAGGCACCGGCCTCAGCCGGGCACGGTGAGGATCGTGCCTGCGCCGACCGTCAGCCCGCCCTCGCGGATCGCGAAGCCGAGACCGGGTTCGAGCGCCACCGCCCTGCCCAGCTCGACCTCCGCCTCCACCGTGTCACCCGGCCTGGCCGGCCCGGACAGGGTCAGCTCGCCCGGCACGTCGGTGGTGCGCAGGTAGAACTGCGGCCGGTAGCCGGACGCGATCGGCCGGCGCCGCCCGCCCTCCTCGGGGGTCAGGAGGTAGACGCGGGCGGTGAAGGACGTGCGGGCCCGCTGGCTGCCCGGCTCGGCCAGCACCATGCCCCGCCGTACCTGCTCGCGGCGCACCCCGCGCAGCAGCACGGCGGCGTTGTCCCCGGCCTCGCCGCGCTCCATCGTCTTGGCGAACGTCTCCACGCCGGTCACGACCGCGCTGAACCCGTCGCCGAGGCCGGCGGCCTCCACCGTGTCGCCGACCCGGACCGAGCCGCGCTCGATGGCCCCGGTGACGACCGTGCCGCGGCCGGTGACCGTCAGCACGTTCTCGACCGGCATGAGGAACGGCGCGTCCACGTACCGGATCGGCACGGGGATGTGCTCGTCCACCGCCTGGAGCAGCGCCTCGACGGACGCCGTCCAGAACGGGTCGCCCTCCAGCGCGCGCAGCCCGGACACCCGGACCATCGGCACGCCGTGGTAGCCGTGCTCGCCCAGCATGTCCTGCAGCTCCAGCTCGACCAGGTCGGTCAGCTCCGGGTCGGCGCCGTCGGCCTTGTTGACGGCCACGACCAGGTGCTCGACGCCGACCCGCCGGGCCAGCAGCACGTGCTCCCTGGTCTGCGGCATGATCCCGTCGTGCGCGGACACGACGAGGATCGCCCCGTCGAGCTGCGCCGCCCCCGTGATCATGTTCTTCACGTAGTCGGCGTGCCCCGGCATGTCCACGTGGGCGTAGTGCCGGGTGGCGGTCTCGTACTCGACGTGCGAGATGTTGATCGTGATCCCCCTGGAGGCCTCCTCCGGGGTCCGGTCGATCCGCTCGAACGGCGTGTACGTGGCCTGCCCCCGCGCCGCGAGCACCTTGGTGATCGCCGCGGTCAAGGTGGTCTTGCCGTGGTCGACATGCCCCATGGTGCCGATGTTGAGATGCGGCTTGTTCCGTACGTAGGCCTGCTTGGCCATGGTTTCTTCCCTCAGAATCGCCTGGTTGTCTCGCGTGACCCGTCAGGGGCCGTCCACCTCCCCCCGCCGGGTCACCACAGGACTTACGGGAAGAGGTCAGCGCTCCAGGCCGTCGCGGGCACGCCCGAACGCACCCGGCAGTGCGGGTGCGGTGTGGCGGACGCGCAGGGACATGAGGAACATGGTGCGGCGATCAGCGCCCGGGGGCAACGGAATATTCCCCGGGCGGCCCGCGGCCCGCGGACCCAGGCTGAGGCCCCTCCTGGACACGCGCGCACCGGCGTCGGAGATGCGGCCCGTCCAGGGGCGCCATGGCGAACGCCGCCGCCAGGACGACCCACCGGCCGGTGCCCACCGCGCACCCCGGAAGCCGTTCCGGCGTCCTAGGAGAATCTTCGGCCTGGCCAGGCGGGCGGGATTGGAGATCGGCGAACGAGACGAGCAGGCCCGCGCCCATCACGGGCTCGGGCAGGCCCACCACGCGCTCGGCGACCACGTACGGGCCCGCCGGCGCGTCGACCGGGCCAGGTACCGGGCGCCCTCGTCGGCGGGGCACCGGGGTGACGTCCGGCGCGTGGGGCGCGGCCGGCGACCAGCGGCACCGTGACCTCGGGCGTGCGGTAACGGCCGCGGGAGAAGCGGGCGGCCAGACGGGCGCGCACCGCCGCCGCCGTCACACCGCCGTCGAGGGAACTGCGCCCGTCGCGGAAGACCTCCATCACGCACGGCCCCGGCAGCGCCGCCAGCACCAGCCCCGCCACGGTCGCCCCCGCCAGCGCGCCGCAAACCATCACACACCGTTACGCGATTCGATGTCCCGCCGGGGGTGGATCACGGAGCCGGCGGTTGAGATCATGGCGGCCCGGACCCGACCTTGGAGGCATCCATGCCAACGTTACGGACCTTAGGCGCCACGATCGGAACGGCGGTGGTGGTGACGACCACCGCCCTGCCCGCGGCAGCCGTCGCGACCACCGCACCACCGGCATCGGCCACGTCATCACCCGCGTCACCCGCGTCACCCGCGGGCTCATTGACGTCGCCGGCGTCATCGCCCGCGGCCTCACCGGCCTCACCGGCCTCACCGGCGTCGCCCGAGTCGTCGCCCGCGTCACCTGCGGCCGTCGTGGCCGCCCAGCCGCCCACCCGTTCCTTCCACCGGCAGACCCTGTGGCGGTCCTCCTCCGACGGCGGGTCGACGACCTGCTTCCGGCTTCCCGCCGTGGTCAGGACCAGCAAGGACGTGCTGCTCGCGTTCGCCGAGCGGCGCAACCGCAACGACTGCGCCGACCATGGCGCGTTCGACGTCGTGATGCGGCGCTCCATCGACCACGGCCGCACGTGGCAGGCGAGCAGGACGGTCCTCGCCAGCACCTCGGGCGCGGCGCTGCAGGGCAACGCGACGGTGGTCGCGCACTCATCGGGGCCGGTGTTCCTGTTCACGACCTCCGAGCCGACCGCCACCCAGACCACGCCCCGCGTCCCGAAGGTCCAGGTCAGCACCAACGACGGGCAGACCTGGTCGGCGCCGAAGGACCTGTCGGGGGTGATCAAGGCGCCCGCGGGCGCCGGCGACTGGTTCGCCACCGGGCCGGGGCACGGCATCGAGCTCACCCACCCCGACCACCGGGGACGGCTGGTCGTGCCCGTCTACTTCGGCATCGGCGGCCGGCAGAGCGTACGGCTCGTCTACAGCGATGATCTCGGCACGACCTGGAAGATCGGCGCGACCGCGACCTACGACAAGTCGGTGCTGAGACTCGGCGAGCAGACCCTGGTCGAGCGGACCGACGGGAGCATCCTCGTGATCGCCCGCAACGGCGCGGTCCCCGACCAGACCTCCGTGCGCGGCCTGGCCCGCGGCGTCAGCACCGACGGCGGCCTCACCTTCGACGGCGACTTCCGGGCCGACAGCGCCATCACCGCCCCGCCCACCCATCCCGCCCTGCTCCGCCAGCGAGGGAGCGGCGGCCCGTACACCCGGATCCTGCTGTCCGCCCCCGCCACCCCGAAGACCGACAACAACGCCGTGGGCATGAACGTGCGCTCCTCCTTCGACGAGGGCGCCACCTGGCGTCACTGGGACGGCTCCGCCGGCCCCGCCGGTATCCGCATCGACGACGACCACGCCGGCTACTCCGACATGACGCTCATCGGCGACGGCGCGATCGGCGTGCTCTACGAGGCGGGCGTGAACCGCTTCCGGGACGAGATCCGCTGGAACTGGTTCTGGGAGAGCGGCATCGGCCTGCGCTGAGCCCGCCGGACCCGGCGCCCGGGCGGGGCCCGGAACATCGGAGTGCCGCGAGGGTCCTCGCCACGCCGGCGCCGCGTCCGGCGGTCGCCCCGGGGCGGTCGCCCCGGGGCGGTCGAGCGGGTGGCCGGCGTGGGCCGTACCGGTCCCGCAGGCGGCCGGATATATGCACGTACATAGGTTTGCCGGGACTTTGCCTGTCCGAGCCTGACGCCATCAATGCACTGTGTGATAGTAATGTGACACTGTGTATTCGAGGGGGTTCGGGAGATCTTCATGGTGGCGTACATACTCTCGATCTTGGCGGCGGTGGGCGGGGTGGCGCTCACCGCGCTCGTGTTCAGGAAGGTCAAGCAGGCCGACGAGGACCGCGATCCCAACGGGCCGTCCGCCGCGCACGCTGGGGCGATGCTGTCGGCCATGTTCCTGCTGGTGTTCGCGATCGCGATCATCGTGCCGTGGACCACCGCCGACGCGGCCCGTCTCAACACCCACGCCGAGAGCCAGTCCGCGATCGACGCCTACTGGGCGGCCGAGAGCCTGCCCGGCACCGCGCCGCAGGAGGTGCGCACGGCGCTGCGCGACTACGTCGCCTTCGTGATCAGGGACGAGTGGCCGCTCATGGCCGAGGGCCGGATGCACCCCGTCGGCGCGGCCAAGATGGACGAGCTGCGCGGGCGGGTCAACGCGCTGGGTGCGCGCGGCGACGCGGAGGAGGATGCCAAGGCCACCGTGCTGGAGCACATCGGGGCCGTCTCCGCCGCCCGCGCCCAGCGCACCGCCGACGCCGCCGCGACACCCCCGATCGGGCTGCTGTACCTGACGATCCTCACCGCGGCGGTGGTCATCGTCTTCCCGTTCCTGGCCGGGGCCAGGCCGCGCGGGATGGCGATCGCGCCGCTGGTGGCGATGGCGGGGCTGCTCGGCTTCGGCGTCTTCCTGACGTGGGACATCTCGCGCGCCTTCGATGGGCCGCTGGCCGTCGGGCCCCAGGCGTTCCAGGGGGCGATGCAGGAGTTCGCGCGCATCGCCGGGGGGATGTGACCGTGGCGGTCAGGCGAGCGCCGCTGCTGCTGGCCGCCGCCCTGCTGGCGGCGGGCGCCGCGGGTCCGGCGACGGCCGAGCGGGAGCCCCGCCCGGTGCCGCGCGTGTCCGTACGCCCGCCCGCCCCGCCCGCACCCCCCAAGGGTGTGACCGTGGGGCCCAGGGTGTCGGTCCCCAGGGTGAAGACGTGGCGGGAGCCCGTCCCCAGGGTATCGATCTCGGTCCCGCCCAGCGCCCGCCGCCATGCGCCCAAGGTGAGGCTGCCCCGGGTGACCGTCTACCGGGACGCGGTGTGCATGGGCCAGGTCGTGGTGGGCGAGTGCCCGCGCAAGCGGCCGCGGCGCGCCGCCCCCGGGCTGCCCGGGCCCCGGGTGACGCCGTTCCGCATCCCGACGCCGACGCCTTCCCCGACCCCGACCCGGGTGGTGCCGGCCCGGTCGCACGTCATGGCCCCGGCCGCCTGGGGCCGGCGCAGAAACCCCCTGGCCACCGTGCTGCTCACCGTGGTGGTGGTGACGGCCATCTCCTCGACGACGGCCGTGGCGTTCCGGGCGCGGCGGTAGGTCCCGGCCGGTCCCCTGACCCCTGGCCGGCCCGCTGGCACGGCGCGTGGCAGACTGGCCGGCGGATCAGGGGATCATGCCGGGGAGGGGCGATGGCCGAAGAAGAGGTGCTGGCGGGCGGGGGCGTCAACCACGTCGTCCGGATCGGCGGCACGGTGCGGCGGCCGGTGGGCCCGTGGACGCCGGCCGTGCACGCCCTGCTGGAGCATCTGGCGGCGCGCGGGTTCACCGGTGCGCCGCGGTGCCACGGTGTCGACGGCGCGGGGCGGGAGATCCTGGACTTCGTGCCCGGCGAGGTGCCCGGCCATCCGCTGCCGGAGTGGGCCCGGACGGACGGCGCGCTGGTGGCCGCCGGTGGGCTGTTGCGGGAGTTCCACGACGCCACCCTTGATTTCCCGAAAAATCCGGATATGGAGTGGTATTTCCCGCCACGGAGCCCGGCCGAGGTCGTCTGCCATGGGGACGTGGCGACGTACAACTGCGTGTTCCGGGAGGGGCGGCCGGTCGCGTTCATCGACTTCGACACCGCGCATCCGGGGCCGCGGATCTGGGACGTGTCCTACGCCGCCTACCGGTTCGTGCCGCTCGGCGATCCGCGGCACGCGGACGGCGTGCCCGTGGCGGAGCAGGCACGCCGGGTTCGGCTGTTCGCCGACGCCTACGGGCTCGGCGAACAGGACAGGGGCGCCCTGGTCGAGACGGCGCGGGAACGGCTGGCGCATCTGGTCCGCCACATGCACGAGCGGGCCGCCGCGGGCGACGAGGCCTTCGCGGGCCACATCGCCCGCGGCGACGACACGCTCTACCGCGCGGACCTCGACCACCTCGCCCGCCACCGGGCCACGCTGACACCCGTGCCGCGGCAGCGCGGGTGAGCGGCCGGGCCGGGTTGGGCGGCGTTACTTGCTGAATCCCGCGGTCAGGCCGCTGAGGAGTTGGCGGCGGCCCATCACGTACAGCAGCACGATGGGCAGCGTGGTGAGCACGACGGAGGCGAGCACGGCGGGCACGTTGACGGTGTACTGGCCCTGGAAGTTCGCCAGCGCGAGCGGCAGCGTGCGTTTGTCCGGGCTCTGGGTGAGGACCAGCGGCAGCAGAAACCCGTTCCAGATCGTCAGCGCGTTGTAGACCGTCACCGTCACCACGGCCGGCCGGGTCAGCGGGAACGCCAGCCGCCACAGCGTCACCTGTTCCCCGGCGCCGTCGATCCGCATCGAGTCGAACAGCTCCTTGGGCACGTCGCGGATGAAGTTCGCCAGGATCAGCACCGACAGGGGGATGGCGAAGGCGATCGACGGCAGGATCAGCGCCGGCAGCGAGTCATAGAGGTGCAACCGGATGATGATCAGGTAGACCGGGATGATCGTCGCCTGCAGCGGGATCGCCAGCCCCATCAGGAAGAGCGAGTTCGTCCAGCGCAGGAACCTGCTCACGCTGCTGCTGCGCACGATCGCGTACGCCGCCATGAAGCTGAACAGCACGGCGGGCACCACGGCGCCCACCGTGGTGATCAGGCTGTTCACGAAATACTGGGCGAAGCCGGCCTCGATGACCATCCGGTAGTTGGCCAGCGTCGGCTCGGTCGGCGGCACGAACGGATGCTCGGCGTAGTAGTTGGACTGCGTCTTGAAACTGGTGATGACGATCCAGTAGATGGGCACGATCACGATCGCCAGCCAGATCCAGGCCGTCAGGCCGCCCAGCCAGTTGGGGCGCGCGGTGGCCCGGCCGGGCCCGCTCCACGGCCGCGGCCGCTCGGGCGCCGTCCGCTCCGGGCCGGTGCTGAGGATGGTCGCCATTGAGGTCAGGCCCCTTCCATCTGGCTGTGCGAGGCGTCCCGGCCGCCGATCCGGCGCAGGAGCAACGCCAGCGCGAGGCCCACGAGAACCAGGATGACGGCGATGACACTGGCCGGACCCATGAGGTTGGCCTGGAAACCCCTCTTGTACATTTCCACGGCGAGCACCCGGGTGGCGTCGCCCGGTCCGCCGGCGGTCAGCAGCCAGATCAGGTCGAAGAAGGTCAGCGAGCCGACCACCATGAGGGTGGACGAGGTGATGATCGTGTACTTGAGCTGCGGCAGGGTGATGCTGAAGAACTTGCGCACCCGGCCGGCGCCGTCGATCTCGGCGGCCTCGTACATCGAGCGCGGGATCTGGCGTACCCCGCCCTGGTAGATCAGCGCGTGGAACGGGATGAACTGCCAGGACACCACGAAGATCACCACGCCGAAGGCGAGCCAGGGCTCGCCCAGCCAGTCCTGCGTGAGCAGCGACAGGTTCAGCCCCGGCCCGAGCCCGAAGTTCGGGTCCAGCAGCGCCTTGTACGTGATCGCCACGGCGGCGTGGCTGAGCAGCAGCGGCACGAAGTACAGCACCGACAGGAGCGCCCGGTAGCGCTGCGGGCCGGCCAGGAACACGCCCATCAGGATGCTCGCCGGGGTCTGCACCGCCCAGGACGCGGCCATCACCAGGAAGGTCACCCACAGCGCGTGCGGCAGCCCGGGGTCACCGAGGATGGCCCGCCAGCTCTCCAGGCCGGCGAAGTGGATGTCACCGAGCCCGTCCCAGGAGGTGAGGCTGAGCACCAGCACGCCCACCAGTGGGATCACCCCGAAGGTGACGAAGAACAACAGCGCGGGGACGGCCAGCCACGCGAGGGAGCCACGCCGGGCACTCCCTCGCGGGACGGTGGTCGCGGGTGCGCTCACTTGCCGATGACCGCGTTCATGTTGGTCGCGAACTGTTGCGGCGAGATCGACAGCTGGAACAGCTTGGCGATGTTGTCCAGCAGCACCTCGGCGGCCGTGGGGCTGAGCGCCTGGTCCCAGGACTGGGCGAAGGACTTGGCGTTGACGGCGATGCCGTAGACGAACTTCAGGAACTCGGCGTCCTTGGCGCCGCCGAACGCGGCGTCGGCGCCCTTGACGATCGGCACCGCACCGGTGCCGACCCAGTCCTTCACCGCCGCGTCGCTCATCAACTCGGTGGAGAAGAACTTCTTGGCGATCTCCTTCTGCTCCGGGGTCGCCTGGGAGGAGATCGACAGGTACTGGCCGGGGTTGCCGACGGTGTTGCTGGGATCGCCCTTGCCGCCGTCGACCGGCGGGAAGTTCATGTAGCCGAGGTGGCCGCCCGAGACGAAGTCGCCGCCGTCGGTGGACATGCCGCCGTACGTCCAGCCGCCGTGCAGCATCATCGCGGCCTTGCCGGTGTAGAGCACGGCCTGGTCGGCGTTGGAGTCCGCGGTGATCGAGGAGAAGCCCTTGATGAAGCCGTTCGCCTTGACCAGGTCCTGCACCTTGGTGAGGGCGTCGAGGGCGACCGGGTTGGACCAGGCGTCCTTCTCGGCGTCGAACACGGCCTGGAACACCTCGGGTCCGCCGATGCGGTCGAAGAGGAACTCCAGCCACATCATGTTGGTCCAGCGTGACTGACCGCCGAGCGAGAACGGCGCGATGCCCGCGGCGTTGAACTTGGGCACCAGGTCCATGATGTCGCCCCAGGTCTGGGGCGGCGCGGCCTTGATCTTGTCGAAGGCCCGCTTGTCGTAGTAGAGGACGATCGGCTGCATCGTCTCGCACGGCATCGCGTAGATCTTGCCGTCGATGGTGGCGGCGCCGAAGGAGGAGGGGAACAGCCGGTCCTTGACGGCGGCGTTCTGGTCGAACCACGAGGTCAGGTCCTCGACCTGGCCCGCCTGCACGTAACTGCGCAGTGTGCCGCCGCCCCAGCCCCAGATGAGCGTGGGCGCCTGGCCGGCCCCGATGGCCGTCTTGATCTTCGTCTTGAAGGCGTCGTTCTGGAAGGTCGTCCCCACGAGCTGGCCGGTGGGGTTGGCCTTGTTGAAGCGCTCCATGGTCCTGGTGCGCACGCCCTCTTGCGGCTGGGTCGACAGGTACCAGTAGGTGGCGGTGGTGCCGCCACCCCCACTGGCGCTGCTGGTCGCGCCCGGCCGGGTCGGCCCGGAGGTGCCGCAGGCGGCCAACGCGGCGCCCAGGGGCAGGCCCATCGACATGGTGAGGAAGGTGCGGCGAGAAGAACTCCTGGACTCCACGCTGATCTCCGTACTCGAACGCCGCTGCTGGGGGAGCGGCTCGTTGATCATCCGATGTGGTGGCCGGCGGTCGGGGGACTGGCACCTGCCGATGCCACTTTTCCAGTCCTCCTTGGGTCAGCTCTCCGAAACTTTTTCGACATGACCGCGGGGGTCGCCAATCTAGGTTTCGGCTTACGACGTGTCAAGAGTGTCGCTGGGAAACCACTCTCCACCTTGGTATAGGCGCGTGTAAAGTACTCTGGCCCGGGCTGCTGGTCATTTTCGGGCCGGCCCTGTAGTTTCGGCGCGATGTCGTCCGGCGGTCGAAATATTTCGAAAAGCTTGCGACAGCGGACTTAAAAGGAGAGCACATGACGGCTCTTGATCGGACTCCCGCGGCGGACCAGGTCCTTCGCCCGTGGCAGGACCCGGCGCTTCCCGTGGCCGAGCGAGTCGAGGCTCTCCTCGGGGAGTTGACCCTGGAGGAAAAGGTCGGCCAGCTCGGCAGCCGGTGGATCGGCAACGAGATGCTGGACGAGGCGCCCGAGCCGGACGCCGACACGTTGAACGTGGCACCGATGCAGGACGTTTTCGCCGCCTCGGGCACGGTCCCGTGGGAGGAGGCGATCCGGTCCGGCATCGGCCACCTGACCCGGGTGTTCGGCAGCGCGCCCGTGAGCGCGTCCGAGGGCGCCGCGGAGGTGGCGCGGCTGCAGCGCGCGGTCGTCGAGAGCTCCCGGCTGGGCATCCCGGCGATCGTGCACGAGGAGTGCCTGACCGGTTTCACCACTTACGGCGCGACCGTCTACCCGGCCGCCATCGCCTGGGCCGCCACGTTCGACCCCGGCCTGGTGGAGCGCATGGCCGCGGCCATCGGGCGGGACATGGCCGCTGTGGGCGTGCACCAGGGGCTGTCGCCGGTGCTGGACGTGGTGCGCGACTACCGGTGGGGGCGGGTCGAGGAGACCATGGGCGAGGACCCGTACCTCGTCTCGATGCTGGGCGCCGCCTACGTGCGCGGGCTGGAGAGCGCCGGGGTCGTCGCCACCCTCAAGCACTTCGCCGGCTACTCCGCCTCGCGGGCCGCCAGGAACCACGGCCCCGTGCCGATGGGACGGCGGGAGCTGATGGACATGATCCTGCCGCCGTTCGAGGCCGCCATCGCGCTGGGCGGGGCGCGCTCGGTGATGAACGCCTACTCCGACGTGGACGGCGTGCCGGCGGGGGCCGACACGTGGCTGCTGACCGAGGTGCTACGGGAGGAGTGGGGGTTCACCGGGACGGTCGTGTCGGACTACTGGGCGATCCCGTTCCTTGCCACGATGCACCAGATCGCGGCCGACACCGACGAGGCCGGGGAGCTGGCGCTGGTCGCCGGGATCGACGTCGAGCTGCCGGACCGGCTCGGCTTCGGGCCGCACCTGGTGGAGCGGGTGCGGCGGGGAGAGCTGCCGGAGTCGCTGATCGACCGGGCGGCCCGCCGCCTGCTCACACAGAAGGTCCAACTCGGGCTGCTCGACCCCGGCTGGACCCCGGAGGGCTCGGTCGCCGCCGCCGGCGGCGTGGACCTGGACTCGCCGGCCAACCGGGACCTGGCACGCGAGATGGCCGAGCAGTCCGTCATCCTGCTCGACGCCGGGACCGCCCTGCCGCTGATCGGCGCGGGCCGCACCGCGCCCGGCCGGATCGCCGTCGTCGGGCCCGGCGCGGATGACCCCCGGACCTTCATGGGCTGCTACGCCTTCCCCAACCACGTGCTGCCCCGCCACCCCCGGCTCGGGCTCGGCATCGAGGCGCCCAGCGTGCTCGACGCCCTGCGCGCCGAACTGCCCGGGACCGAGATCTCCCACGAGCGCGGCTGCGACGTACGCGGCGGCGACCGCTCCGGCTTCCCCGCCGCGGTGGCCGCGGCGGGCGCGGCCGACCTGTGCGTGGCCGTCGTGGGCGACCTGGCAGGCCTGTTCGGGCTGGGCACCTCGGGCGAGGGGTGCGACGCCGAGGACCTGCGGCTGCCCGGCGTGCAGGCCGACCTGCTGGCCGAGCTCTTCGCCACCGGCACGCCGGTCGTCGTGGTGGTCGTCTCCGGCCGCCCGTACGCGCTGGGCGACACGCACGCCGGCGCCGCCGCGCTCGTGCAGGCGTTCATGCCGGGCGAGGAGGGCGGGGCGGCGATCGCCGGGGTGCTCTCCGGCCGGGTCCAGCCCGGCGGCCGGCTGCCCGTGCAGATCCCCCGCTCGCCGGGCGGCCAGCCGGGCACCTACCTGCAGCCGCCGCTCGGGGCCGACAGCCACGGCATCAGCAACCTCGACCCGACGCCGCTGTTCCCGTTCGGGTACGGCGCCTCCTACACCACCTTCGAGGTCGGCGACCTGCGGATCAGCGACACCGAGGTGCCCACCGACGGGGAGTTCACCGTGTCCGTCAGCGTGCGCAACACCGGCGACCGGGCGGGCACGGAGGTCGTCCAGCTCTACCTGCACGACGTGCTCGCCCAGGTCACCCGGCCGGTCCGGCAGCTCGCCGGGTTCGCCCGGGTGTGCCTGGAGCCCGGTGAGAGCACCGGCGTGTGCTTCCGGGTGCACGCCGACCGGACCGCGTTCACCGGGCGCGACCTGCGGCGGATCGTCGAGCCCGGGGACGTCGAGGTGCTCGTCGGCACCTCCGCCGCGGAGCTGCCGTGCCGGGGCAGCATACGATTGACCGGCCCCGCGCGGCACGTCGGCCGTGGGCGGAGGCTCGCCACACCGGTGGAGGTGGGCTCCCCGGCCCGCCGGCCAGGTTTGGGGGGTGGAGATGCCGGACAGTCCTAGGCGCGCCGCGGCGCCGGTCGGCCCCAGGCGGGCGACGCTGGCGACCGTCGCGGCCTCGGCGGGCGTGTCCGTGGCGACCGTGTCCAAGGTGCTCAACGGGCGCAGCGACGTGGCTCCCGCCACCCGGTCGCTGGTGCAGTCGCTGCTGCAGCAGCACGAGTACGTCGCCCCCGCGCCCCGGCGGACCGAGAAGGCCGGGGTGGCCTCCATCGAGGTTCAGTTCGACACGTACCTGAACGCGTACTCGACCGAGATCATCCAGGGGGCGGTGGCGGCCGGGGCGGAGGCCGGGGTCGGGGTCGTCGTCAGCATCAGGAAGGGCACGGACCGCACCGTCGGATGGGCCCGCGACCTGGCCGCCGCCGGGCGGCGGGCGCTCATCGCCGTCACCAGCGAGCTGACCGGCCGGCAGCTCGCGGCGCTGTCGCGTGCCCGGCTGCCGCTGGTCGTGATCGACCCGCTGAACCTGCCGCGGACCCGGGTGACCAGCATCGGCTCGACCAACTTCGCCGGCGGGCTGGCCGCCACCCATCACCTGCTGTCGCTCGGCCACCGGCGCATCGCGTACGTCGGGGGCCCGGCGCCGGCCGCCTGCAACCAGGCGCGGCTGCACGGCTACCGGGCCGCCATGGAGGCCGAGGGCGCGGTCGTGCCGCCCGGCTACGTGCAGGCGGGGCACTTCCGGTATCACGACGGGGTGGTGGGCGGGGCGGCCGTGCTCGACCTGCCGGTGGCGCCGACGGCCATCTTCGCGGGCAGCGACGAGATGGCGCTCGGCATCATGGAGGCGGCCCGGGCCCGGGGGCTGCGCATTCCCGAGGACCTCAGCATCGTGGGTTTCGACGACACGCAGATCGCCCAGATGGCCTCGCCGCCGCTGACCACGGTCCGGCAGCCGTTGCGGGAGATGGGCGGGGTCGCGCTGCGGACGGCGCTGCGGCTGGTGGCGGGGGAGCGGATCGAGTCCCACCACATGGAACTGGCCACCGAGCTGGTGGTCCGCGGCTCGACGGCCCCCGTGCCGCCCCCTGGGTCGGCCCCCGTGCCGGCCTCGCGGACCGGCGCGGGGGCCGCCGGCGCGGCGCCCGAGCATGTCACGCCGGTCCCGCCGGCCGTTCCGGCTTCTCCGCCGTCGATCCCCAGGTCGTCCCGTGTGTCACGCAAGCCGTCCACCAGGGCGGCCGCGGCGGAAGGGAAGTCCGCACCCGATCGCCACGCCTAGGGGTTCACGCGGCCGGCGGGAAGAGGAGGAGCCGCCCGGGGTTTCACGGATCGTGGAGGAGACCGAGGTAGTCGTGATCGGCGCCGGGCAGGCGGGGCGGGCAGGGAGCGTTCGGTTATTTTTCGGCCACGCCGAAGGCGGTCCAGCCGCGGTCGGGGAAGCCGGCGGCCGTGGCGACGGCGGCCGAGGCGGTGTTCGTGGCGGCGTGCATGTACGTCGGCACCGCCCCCTCGTCCAGCACCCGCCGCGCAGCCTGGGCCACCAGCCGCCGGGCCAGTCCCCGCCCGCGCGCCGCCGGGGACGTCACCACCGACAGTTCGCACCCGTACGCGTCGTGCCGCTTGATCCCCACCCCGGCGAGATGCCGGCCCGTCTCGGGATCCACGGCCACCAGCACCTCACCGCCGAACGGGAACAGCCAGTCGGGAACGCCGGGGGCCGTGGCGGGCAGCCACTGCCCGGCGTCCGCCAGCGGGGCCGGGCTGTCGGTCCAGCGGTAGACGGCCTCGAACCAGGCGCGCTCGCCGTATCCGACCAGTTTGGGGACCTCCGCGCGCGTGCGGGCGGCGGCCACCTGGTCCACGTGCTCGGGCGGCACCGACAGGACCGCGCCGTCGGGTGTACCGACGCCCAGCGCCGGGTGGACGCGGCCGTCCCAGGCGGGGATGGTGCGCTGTTGCGAACCGGTGACCAGCAGCCTTTCGGTGGGAGGCCAGGCGCCGAGCCAGCGGCGGAGATGATCAGTGATCGACACGAGCCTACTATAGGGAGTAGTAAAAATATCGATTGCGGCAGGGGCGTGGTCACTCGAGCGAAGGGGGTCGACACATGGCGTTACACCGGTTAGCTTCCTGACATTAGGATCTTTATCCGGTCAGGAGGTCCCAGATGGAAGTTCCCGGCTACACCGAGATCCGGGAACTCGGGCACGGTGGGACAGGCCGGGTGATGCTCGCCGTACGGGACTCGGACGGGCTGGCGGTCGCGATCAAGCACCTGTCCGAGGCGCTGCGCCAGGATCCCGAGTTCGTCGCGAGGTTCCGGGCGGAGGCCCAGGTCATCCGGGAGATCGACAGCCCGTACACCGCTCGCCTGCTGGACTACGTCGAGGCCGGGGACGACGCCGTCATCGTGATGGAGCTGGTGGACGGCGTCACGTTACGGCGGTTGCTGGAGCACGAGGGCGGGACCGGCGCCGAGTCCGCACTCGCGGTGCTGAAGGGGGCGCTGCTCGGACTGGCCGAGGCCCACCGGCGCGGGGTCGTGCACCGTGACTTCAAGCCGGAGAACGTGATCATCACTCAGGACGGCGACAGCAAACTCGTCGACTTCGGCGTCGCCGCGCACTCCGGGGAGACCGGCGCCCTCGTCGGCACCCCCACCTACATGGCGCCCGAGCAGTGGGACGACGCCCCGGCCGGCCCGGAGACCGACGTCTACGCCGCGACGCTGGTGTTCTTCGAGTGCCTGACCGGGCACCGGGCCTTCCAGGGCGAGAACGTGGCCGCCCTCGCCTACCAGCACCAGCACGCCCCGCCTCCGGTGGAGGACGTCGAGGAGCCGCTGCGCCCGATCGTCCAGCACGGCCTGGCCAAGGAGCCCGGCGACCGGCCGGAGTCGGCGGAGGCGTTCCTGGCCGAGCTGGAGGAGGTCGCGCGCGACGCGTACGGGGACGAATGGGAGCTGCGCGGACGGACCGGGCTCGGGATCCTGACGCTGCCGCTCGCCGCGCTGCTGCCAAAGCCGCAGGCGGCCGCGAACGGCGGCACCAGCCTGTTCCACAGCGCGCTCACGCCGGCGTCCAAGCTCGCGGTGACGGGCGGGCTGGTGCTGGCGACCACCGCGGCGGTGGTGTCGGCGTTCGTGATCCTGGGGGACACGCCGGAGCCCGAGAGCGGTGTCGCCCTCCCGCCCGTACGGACCGTGCCGTCGCTCACCGAGCCGCCCGCCCCGCCGACGTCCGCGCCCCCCGAGCCGTCTCCGAGCAGCACGCCTCCGGCCTCCCTCAGGGAGACGCCGCCCGTCACGCACGCGGACCAGCCCGGTACGGACCCGGCCGTGCCGCCCGAGGGGCGGCCCCTGCCGACGAGAGCCAGGATGGAGCCGCCGCCGCGCGGCACGCGCGAGCCGACTCGGACGCCGACACGGACCTCTCGACCGACCTCCCGACCGACCATCACCCGTCCGAGTACGCCCGCGACCACGCGCCCGCCCACCACCGCCCCGCCCACGACCGCCCCGCCCACGACCAGGCCGCCCACGACCTCCCCGCCCGGCGACGATCCGTCCCCCACCCAGCCGCCGGCCACGCGGCCGCCGGACCCGGAGACGCCGCCGCCCGCCAGGGAGAGGGAGCCGCTCGTCTCCGTGTCCGTGAAGGTGTCGCTCAACGTGCCGATTCTCAGCGGGGAAGGCGACGGGCTGCTGGACGCCGACGTGGGACTGGGGCTCGGCTCCAGCCTGCTGGGCCTGGTGGTGGTGCCGGGCTCGGCGCTGCTCGGCCGGCAGATCGTGGCTCGAAGGGTACGGCGGCGGCGAGATACCGAAAAATCGGAAATGAAGTGCGGAGACGTGTGATCCCCTACCATCGGCGTGGGATAGAGGGCGTCAGCCGGACCGAATAGCTCCCGACCGGAACCGCCCTGCGGCTCTTGGTAAGGAGAAGTGTGGCGGTTGCGCCTCCCACCGGCCGGTTGCCCAGCCCGGCGCGGACCTTCGTCGCGGCCCTCACCACGGGGCTCATGCTGGCCGGAGGCGAGACCATGGCTCGGGCCGAGCCCAAACCGACGGTGAACCAGCTCAAGAAGGAACTGACCGATCTCCAGAAGGAGTCGGACAAGCTCATCGCCGACTACTACAACAGCCGCATTTCCCAGCAGAAAGCTGAAAAAGCCGAAAAATCGGCACGCGAGAAGTTGGCCGTCGCCCAGGAGGTGTACGACCGCGAGTCCGTCGCGCTCAGGACCATGGCCGTCGCCCAGTACACCAGCGGCCAACCCGACCAGATCGCCCTGCTGGCCGGCGCCCCTGACCCCTCCGCCCTCCTCGGCGGGATGGCGCTCACCCAGCACCTCATCACGCTCCAGGACGCCCGGCTACGCGGGTACGCCCAGGTCAGAGACGACCACCAGCGGGCCAAGGACGAGTCCGCCGCCCGCGCCGGGGAGCTCGCCCGGACGGTCGACGAGCTGGAGGAACGCAAGGACAAGGCCGAGAAGACGATCGAGCGCATCAAGGACAAGATCGACCAGCTCTACACGGCACCGGGGGTACGGCGGCCCGACGGCACGTGGGTGCCGCAGCTTCCCGAGGGAGCCGACAACATCACGCCCAGGATGCGGCTGGTCAAGATGCTCATCGAGCAGCGGTTCGAGGTGCCGTACGGGGTCGGGTGTTACCGGGCCATCCAGGACGGTGGTGAGCATCCGCTGGGACGGGCCTGCGACTTCATGCTGAGCCGGGGCGGTGCGATGCCATCCGGCGAGGAGCTGAAACGCGGTGACGAGATCGCCGAGTGGGCGATCAAGAACGCCAAGCGGCTGGGGATCATGTACATCATCTACCGGCAGCGCATCTGGCACGTCAGGACGGGCGGCTGGCGGATGATGTCCGATCGCGGCGGCACGACGGCCAACCACTACGATCACCCGCACATTTCGGTGCAGTAGCGGGGTGCCGCCGGGTTGTTCCTCGGGAGCTCTGGTGGGATGCGACGACCGGCCTGATCAAGGGGTGTGCCCCCGTACAGGGTCGGGGGCACGCTGCGATGGTCAGTTGAGACCCGCTGCTTCATCTCCCGAGGGGATCGGGATGCCGAGGTGCGTGAACAGGGCCGTGAACATGCGGGTCTGCGTGACCTCCAGGCCCGTCATCCGCGTCTCCAGGCCCGTCATCTGTGTCTCCAGACCCGCTGTGCGCGTATCGAGTCCGTCGACCTCTTCTTCGAGCTTGGCGATCGATTGTGTGTGCTCCTCCAGGGTCACAAGGATCTCGTCGGTTCTGTCCAAGAGCTTGGACACGTCGGATGAGATCGCGCGGATGTCTTCGGTGTGTCGCTCCAGGTGAGTGACGCGACGGTCGAGCTGATCGAGCGTGACGGACATGCGGAGAAGCCTAATAGTGATCGATCGGCTTCGGAGAGTAATGGCGGCTGATCGTGCCCTGTGAAAGTCGTTTGTAAGATTCGGCCCTCATAATCCGCATATGCTGGGGCGGCGTCGGCGTCTCCACGCCCACACGCAACGCAACCAGCCATCCGTCCTGCCTGCCCGTCTTGGGTGCGGGCACCGGGTGCTGCGAAGGGGCTAGCGTACGCGGCCGCGGGGTTTGAGGCGGGTGCCGGGCAGGACGGGGGCGGGCAGCGGAGGGCCGTCGAATCCGGCGACCGAGCCGAAGGCGGAGGTGCCGGAGTCCAGGCCGTCCATCCACTCCGCCCGGAACGCGGCGATCTCGTCGTGGGTGCGGCCGACGAAGTTCCACCACATGACGATCTCCTCGCCGAACGGCTCGCCGCCGATCAGCAGCATCCGCCCGCGCCCGGCCAGCCGCAGCTCGTCCCGCCCCGGTGCGTGATACACCATCGAGCCCCGTTCCAGCCCCTCGATCGTGCCGTCGAGCAGCAGCCCGTGCTCGAAGCCGGCCGACAGGGGCACCCGGCCCGCGCCGTCCACGGTGATCTCGGCGCCCACGAGCGGGCTGTAGGCGGTGGCGGGTGAGGACGCGCCGCCGAGCGTCCCCATGACGACGGTCGCCTCGAAGCCGGGCCCCGAGACCACGGGCAGGCTCGGATGGTGCTCGAACCCGGGGTCCACGTGCCGGTGCTCGCCGGGCAGCGCCACCCACAACTGCACCCCGTGCAACACCGTCTCCGGCGACTCCTCGGAGTGTGAGATGCCCCGGCCGGCGGTCATCAGGTTGAGCTGCCCGGGGCGGATGTGCCGCCGGCTGCCCAGGCTGTCGAGGTGCAGCACCTCGCCCTCGACCAGCCAGCTCACCGTCTGCAGGCCGGTGTGCGGGTGCGGCGGCACCCGCATGGCGGCCCGCTGCGGGCCGTAGGCGTCCACGAAGCACCATGCGCCGATCATGCGCCGGTGCGCGCCCGGCAGCGTCCGGCTCACCGACATGGCACGCGGCCCGCCCAGCGGCACCTCACGGCCCGGCAGCACCTCGCCGTCCGTGCCGGCGTCGGTGCCGCAGCGGATCTCCCGCGGATCAAGCTCCAGGTTGCTCACCAGAAGACTGTACGGGGTCCGGCGGCCGGGAGCCCGCCGGCCAGGGGCCTCCGGCCGGGGAGGGGCTGTCAGCTCAGGGTCTCCCACCAGCCGTCCACGGGAGGGGCGTCGGCGGTGTCGACGCCCTCGCCGGGGCGCGGCACCACGATCTTGACGTCGCGCGCCTTGGCCTCCCGCCACAGCCGCTCCACCGGCTCCGCCCACGGGTGCAGGGCCAGCGTGAACGTCGCCCAGTGCACCGGAAGCAGCAGCTCGCCGCCCAGATCGAGGTGGGCGTTGACGGCCTCCTCCGGGTTCATGTGGATGTCCGGCCAGGCGGGGCTGTAGGCGCCGATCGGCATCAGAGTCAGGTCGAACGGCCCGTAAGCCGCCCCGATACCGCGATATCCCGAGAAATATCCGGAGTCACCCGCGTAGAACACCCGCTTGCTCGCCCCGGCCACGACCCACGACCCCCACAAGGTGTCATTCCGGGTGAACGCCCGCCCCGAGAAGTGCCGCGCGGCGGCGGCCACGAACCGCAGCCCCGCCACCTCGGCCTCCTCCTCCCAGTCGAGCTCGACGATCCGGTACGCGGGCACGCCCCACCGCTCCAGATGCGCCCCGATGCCCAGCGGCACCAGGAAGGGCGCCTTCTGGGTACGCGTCAGCGACCGCACGGTGGCCATGTCCAGATGGTCGTAGTGGTCGTGGGAGATGGCGATGGCGTCGACCTGCGGCAGTTCGGTGAGCTCAACGGGCACCGGATGGTGCCGCCTGGGCCCGGCGAACTGCGCGGGGGAGGGCCGCCTGCTCCACACCGGGTCGAACAGCACCCGCCTGCCCTCGATCTCCACCAGCGTGGAGGCGTGGCCGTACCAGACCGTGCGCAGGCCGTCGGCGGGTGGCGGGGTGGCCGGTGGGAAGCGCAGCGGGACGTGACCGGCGGGCCGGCGGCGCTCCTTGTCCTTGGCCAGCTCGCCG
Source organism: Nonomuraea sp. B12E4 (assembly GCF_039871825.1). Classification (NCBI taxonomy): domain Bacteria; kingdom Bacillati; phylum Actinomycetota; class Actinomycetes; order Streptosporangiales; family Streptosporangiaceae; genus Nonomuraea; species Nonomuraea sp. B12E4. Next base: position 959,299 of record NZ_JBDPME010000001.1, read on the forward strand.
ATCAGGCTCACGGGCGGGGTGGTCATCGCGTGGCCCTGCTCCGGCATGGTGTTGACGAACACACCGTCCCGGAACTGCGGCGAGCGCCGCATCCTGGCCGCCCGCTCGGGCCCCGACGTCAGCGGCCGCACCCCCAGCTCGGCGGGCACCTCGCGCAACGCCCAGCCCGCCGCGGCCAGGGCCGCGCCGCCCGTGAGGATCCGCCACGCCGTCCGCTTGCCTGCCATAGCCCACACTCCCCAGGAAATCTGTGCGTCCCGCCCCCCAGCCGGGCGGGATCCCCAAGTGTTTTTTCTACGATATATCGCGATAGTTCAGGTTGTTTTGATGGATCCGCCGTCGATGACGTAGTCGGCGCCGCTGATGCTCCCGGCATGCGGCGAGGCCAGGTACGTCACCAGCGCGGCGACCTCCTCCGGTTCGATGAACCTACCGGTCGTCATTCCGGCGTTCGACGGCAGCCCCGCCAGGAACTGCTCGTGCTCCATCCCGTGCGCGGCCGCCACCGCCGCGCCGTACCCGTTCGGGTCCTCCCACAGCGACGTGCGCACCGCCCCCGGCGAGACCGTGGCGACCCGCACCCCCTGCGGGCCGAACTCCTCGGCCAGCGCCTTGCCGAACGCCGTCAGCGCCGCCTTGGACGTCGTGTACGGCATCGGGCCCGACTGCGGCATCCGCGCCCCCATGGAGGACATGTTGATCACGGTGCCGCCACGCCGCAGCAGACTCGGCAGGGCGGCGCGGGTGGCGCGCACGGCGCTCAGGAAGTTCAGGTCGTACGTGCTGCGCCATGCCTCGTCGTCGAAGCCGAGGAAGCCGTCCGTCTGGCCCTCGCCCCCGTCGCCGCCGCCCACGTTGTTGACCAGCAGGTCGATCTCGCCCAGTTCGGCCAGCGCCCGTTCGATCACCTCGGCGGGGCCGCCGGCGGTGGACAGGTCGGCCGTCACCACCGTGGCGCCGCTCTCCTTCAGGGCGGGGGAGATCGTCCGCGCGGCGGCCACGACGCGCATTCCCTCGGCGATGAGCGCTCGCACGATGGCCAGTCCGAGGCCCCTGCTCGCGCCGGTGACGACGGCGGTGCCGCCGGTGAGTCGCATGTCCATGACAGTTCCTTCGTTCTCGGAGCAAGAATTGCGTCTTACTGGACGCCCTAAACCATAGACTTGCAACATGAGTGATGCAAGTTGACCGCGGAATGGGAACGGTGGAGTAGCCTGTCGGATGTGAGTGAGACGACGCGGGCGCTACGCTCCGATGCCGAGCGCACGGTGCGTACGATCCTGGAGGCGGCCGAGCGGGTGCTGAGCAGGAATCCGGCGGCCAGCATGGAGCAGATCGCCGAGGCGGCCGGGGTGGCGCGCACGACCGTGCACCGGCGGTTCGCCTCGCGGGAGGCGCTGGTGGGCGCGATGGCCGCGTGGGCGACCCGGCAGTTCGCCGCCGCCGTGGAGGCGGCCAACCCCGACAGCACGCCGCCGCTGGTCGCGCTCTACCAGGCCACCGCCAACGTGCTGCGGGTCAAGCTCGACTGGGGGTTCGCGATGAGCCGGGCGCTGTCGGACGACCCCGAGGTGGCCAGGGTGCACGCGGACGTCGAGGAGCGCTGCTCGCGGCTCTTCCAGCGGGCGCGGGATACGGGGGTGCTGCGGGCCGACGTGGACCCCGAGTGGGCCCGGCGGGTCTACTACGCGCTGATCCACGAGGCGGCGGAAAGCCGCGACGGAGACGCCGACGCCATGGCCACCCGCCTGGTGGACACGCTGCTCCGCGGCGTCGGCACGGGCCAGGGGCTCAGTTAGCCCTGGTGGGTCACGGGCGTCGGCACGGGCCAGGGCTCAGCCGGCCCCGCTCATGACAGGCGCCGCCCGCGGGCCAGGGGCCCAGCCGGCTCCGGTGGTCACGGGCGGCGGGCGTCGGCCTGGTCCGGTTCCTCGGGCCGGCGGCCCGGGAAGGGCCAGGGGTTGGGGCGGCAGCGGCCCAGCGACTTCGACTGCTGCGTCATGACCGGGGCGAGGTGGCCGGGGCCGGGGCAGGGGCGGTGGTCGTGGCCCAGGCTGTGGCCGACCTCGTGGTTGATGACGTAGTGGCGGTAGGCGGCCAGGTCGCCGTCGTACTGGGGGACGCCCTTCGCCCAGCGGCGGGCGTTGATGATCGAGCGGGTGCCGTTCCAGCAGGAGAGCTCGCCGCCGGTGCGCAGTGGGAGGCATTCCCGGATGGTGAGGCGGGGGCTGGACAGGGCGACGCGCACCCGTACCGGCCCGTGGTCGACGCGCCGGAAGCGGGCCCAGCCGCGGACGTCGTTGAGCGTGCGGTGCACGGCGGCCGCGAACGCGTCCGGGTCGAACGGCAGGCCGCGCTCGACCTCCACCAGATAGCGCACCACCTCGCCCCGGCCGGGCCGGGCGGGGGCGCCGCCGGGCACGACGGCGTACGTGCCCGAGGCCGCGAACGGCACCCGCACCTCCGGCTCCGGCGGGCGGGCACGCTGCCGGGGCGTGGGGGAGGGCGGGGGCGGCGCGGGCGTGGAGGGCGTGGAGGGCGTGGAGGGCGTGGAGGGCGCGGCCGTGGGAGGCGGGGACGGCGCGGTGCCGCAACCGGCCGGCACCAGCAGCACGACCAGCAGGAGCGGCAGGACCAGTGGCGCCGGCGGCGCGAACAGCGGCAACGTGGCCTCCCCACGAGTCACAGTGGGGAGAAAACTGATCCTACGTTGCTGCTTGTCACGCTTGTCGGGCAGGGGCCGGCAGCCGGGATGGAGAGCCGGTCAGGCGGTGGGCGGCGCGTACGGGGTGATGTCGATCGGGGGCTCCTCGCCGAGGGCCAGGGCGGCGACGATTTTGCCGGTGACCGGGCCCGCCGTCAGCCCGTACGCGCTCAGCCCCGTCGCCACCACCACCCGCGGGGTGAGCCGGCCGATGAGGGCCGGGCCGGGGGCGTAGACCGGGCGCAGCCCGACCCGGGTCTCCGACACCGTGGCGGCGGCCAGGCCCGGCGCCAGCCGCAGGCCCGCGTCGAGCACCTCGGCCAGCCCGCCCATCGTGACCCGAGGCGCGAACCCGACGTCCTCCACGGTCGCGCCGATCACCACCCGCGAGTCGGGGAAGCCCAGCAGGTACGGGCCGGTCCGGGGCAGCACCATCGGCCACCACGCGGTGTCGACGCCCTCCAGGGTGGCGTGCAGGATCTGGCCCCGCCTCGGGAACACCGGCAGCTCGACGCCGAGCGGCCGGCACACCTCGCCCGTCCAGGCTCCGGCGGCGACGATCACCACGTCGGCGTCGAGCGGCTCGCCCGGCCCCGCCGGGGACTCGCCGGCGTCCTGGCGCGGGCCGTCGGATCCCGTCAGGACGTGCGCGAGCACCCGGCCTCCGGGGGTGAGCGTCGCGGTGGCCGTACGCACGTGGGCGCCCCGGGCGACGGCGGCGGCCAGCAGGGCGTCACGCACCGTGCGGCCGTCCACCCGGGCCGCGCCGGGGACCAGGATCGCCCTCAGCGTGTCGGACAGCGGCGGGAACAACTCGGCCGGGGTGTCGACGTCGACGACGTCCCCCATTTCGGGCGCGGCGGCGTGGCGGCGGCGCAGCAGGGCGCGTACGGGCTCCAGGTCGGCCGGGTCCTCGGCCACCAGCAGGGCGCCCACCTTGGCGTATCCGATGTCCTCGCCCAGCGCCTCCACCAGCCCCGGGTAGTGGCGCGCGCCCTCGCGGTTCAGCCGGTACCAGTCGTCGTCCTCCGGATGGTCCACCCACGGGCACACGATGCCCGCGCCCGCCTGCGTCGCCTCGCCCTGGTAGCCGCCGTCCACGACGGTCACCGACGCGCCCCGATCGCTCAGGTAGTAGGCCGCGCCGGCTCCGACGATGCCGCTTCCGATCACCACAACACGCATGGATCCCATGATTTCAGCCTGTTGACCTCGACCGATGCCCGGGCCGGGCCCTGCGCGGAAACCGGGCCGCGCCGGGCCGGGACGCGCCGTTCGCGCCGGGCCGGGATGAGCCGTGCGCGCCGGATCGGGGCGAGCCGTTCGTGTCGGGCCCGGGCGCGGCGTTCGCGCAGGTGATCGTGGCGGTGCGGCTCAGCCGGCGCCCCAGCCGTGCGTCTTCATGAGCCTGGCCGCCACCCGGGCGAACCGCTCCCCGTCGAGCACCGCGCCCTCGCGCCGGATGCCGTCCTCGTCCAGCACGAACACCCGGTCCAGCCGCACGTAGGACACCCGGTCGTCGCGTCCCCACGCGCCCAGCTCCAGCCAGTCGGGCCCGTCGTCGCCCTTGCTGGACAGCATCATGCCGAGCAGCCGGCGCCCGGTACGGCCCACCACCAGCAGCGGGCGGTCCTTGCCCCGTGACGGGTCCTCCTCGTACGGCACCCAGGCCCACACGATCTCGCCGGGGTCGGCCATGCCGTCGAGGTCGGGGGAGTACGCCAGGGTGGCGGGCCCGTTGAGCACATGGATCTCGCGTACCGCGCCCCGGGCCGGCCGGGGGTCCTCACCTGGATCACGCATTGGGGGAGCCTACGGGGGCAGGGCGGCGAAATCCACCCGAGCCGGGCGGCGGCAGGGCTCAGAGGCCCGAGAAGGGCAGGGCTCAGAGGCCCGAGAAGAACGTCCTGATGTCGTCCGCCAGCAGCGCCGGGGCCTGCAACGCGGCATGATGCCCGCCCTGCTGGAACTCCGACCAGTGCACGACGTTGTGCGCCCGCTCGGCGTACCGCCTGACCGTGCTGTCCCCCGGGAAGACGGCCACGCCCGTCGGCGTCGTCCCGGGCGTGGCGGGCGGCGCCCAGTCCGCGCCGCTCTCCCGGTAGATGCGGGTGGACGACCCGGCCGTGCCGGTGAGCCAGGCGAGGCTGACGTCGGTCAGGAGGTCGTCGGCGGGCACCCCACCGGCGTCGCGGCCCCAGGAGGCGAAGGCGTCGAGGGTCCAGGCGAGCAGCCCGGCGGGGGAGTCGGCCAGGGCGTAGGCGAGGGTCTGCGGCCTGGTGCCCTGGATGGCGGCGTACCCGGAGAACTCCGCGCGCCAGCGCTCGACCCCGCGCGCCCGCGCCACCTCGGCCTCCGTCAGCCCCGACATGTCGTCCGTGACGAAGGCGGTCAGGGCGTTCACGTGCACGCCCACCACCCGGTCCGGCGCCAGCCGGGCGAGCGCGGGGGAGACCAGGGAGCCGAAGTCGCCGCCGTGGGAGCCGTAGCGGTCGTAACCGAGCCGGTCCATCAGCTCCGCCCAGGCGGCGGCGACCCGCCGCACGCCCCAGCCCGGCTCCGTCGTCGGCCCGGAGCAGGCGAAGCCGGGGATGGACGGGATCACCAGGTGGAAGTCCCGGCTGAGCGGCCCGGCCACACGCGAGAAGTCCGCGAACGTGCTCGGCCACCCGTGCGTCAGCACCAGCGGCAACGCCCCCGGCCGGGCCGAGCGCACGTGCGCGAAATGCACGAGCTGCCCGTCGATCCGGGTCGTGTACTGCGGCAGCTCGTTGAGCCTGGCCTCGTGAGCACGCCAGGAGTAACCGTCGAGCCAGTACGCCGCCAGCTCCCGCACCGCTCCCGGCGGCACCCCGTACGACCAGCCGACCCCGTCGAGGGCGTCGGGCCAGCAGGTACGGGCGAGGCGAGCCCGCAGATCGTCGAGGCGGTCCTGCGATATGTCGATGACGAAAGTGTCCATGCAGACGGACGTTAGGCACCTATGCGGTCAGATTCGGGCCACAATGGGGGTGTGCTGGACACCTCGGCAAGATTGCTACGCCTGCTGTCCCTGCTGCAGACCAGGCGCGACTGGCGCGGCGCCGAGCTGGCGGAGCGGCTCGGCGTCGCCCCGCGGACCGTGCGCCGCGACGTCGAGCGGCTGCGCGAGCTCGGCTACCCGGTCGGCTCGACGCCCGGCGTGGCCGGCGGCTACCGGCTGGGCGCGGGCGCCGAGCTGCCGCCGCTGCTGCTCGACGACGAGGAGGCCGTGGCGGTCGCGGTCGGCCTGCGCATCGCCGCGAACGGCACGGTGACCGGCATCGAGGAGACCTCCGTGCGCGCGCTGGCCAAGCTCGAACAGGTGCTGCCCGCCCGCCTGCGCCATCGGGTGAGCGCGGTGCAGGAGCACATGGTGCGGATCAACCGGGAGGGCCCGACCGTGGACGCCGACCTGCTCAGCCGGGTGGCCGCCGCCTGCCGCGACCGCGAGCAGCTCCGCTTCGACTACACCGACCACCACGGCGCGTGCGAGTCCCGCAAGGCCGAGCCGCACAGCCTCGTCAGCAGGGGCAACCGCTGGTATCTCGTCGGATGGGACGTCGACCGGGACGGCTGGCGTACCTACCGCGCCGACCGGATCCGCCTGCGCACCCCGAACGGCCCCCGCTTCATCCCCCGCGAACCACCCGAGGCCGACGTGGCCGCCTGGGTACAGAACCGCCTGACCCGCGAGATGTGGCCGATCGAGGGCCGCTTCCTGATCCACGCTCCCGCCGCCGGCCTGACGGGCCTGACCTCGGGCGTGGTGGAGCCGGTGGACGAGGACACGTGCCTGCTCACCCTGCGCGGCGACGCCCTGCATCCGATGGCCGTGGTGGTGGCCTTCCTCGACGTCGACTTCGAGGTGCTCGAACCGGTGGAGCTGAAGGAGAGCCTGCGCGCCCTCGGGAAACGCCTGACAGGGCTCTAGAATCTGGTTCTGTGTCGTCAGCCTTCTTCACCCAGAAGCGGGACGAGCTCGTCCCCGCGCCGCACGCCCGCGGCCCCTGGTCCCCCGACATGCTCCACGGCCGCCTGCTCGGCGGGCTGGCCGCGCGGGCCATCGAGCAGCGGTACGGGGAGCCGGACCTGCAGTTCGCCCGGTTGACCGTCGATCTGTTCCGCAGCAGCCCGATGCTGCCCGTCACGGTGGAGACGGCCCTGGTCAGGGACGGGCGCCGGATCCGGGTCGCCGACGCGACGATCTCCACCGACCAGGGGGTGATCGGGCGGGCCGGCGTCGTGCTGCTGCGCCGGGGGGAGCCGCCCGAGGGCACGCAGTCCCTCGTCACGCCCGCGTGGGACGCGCCGCCGCCGGCCGGGCCGCCGGTCAGGGGGACGGAATGGACGCCGCCGTTCGACCTGTGGCGCGTGACCGGCTGGGGCGAGCCGGGGCCGGGGCGGGTGTGGCTGCGGGAGGCGCACCCGCTGGTGGACGAGGAGCCGGTGACGCCGTTCGTCCGCGCGGCGCTGGCCGCCGACTTCGCCAGCCCGCTCAGCAACACCGCGACGGACGGGCTGCGCTTCATCAACGCCGACTACACGCTGACGCTGGCCCGGCTCCCCGAGGGCGACCTCGTCGGCGTCGAGGCCACCGGCCACCTGAATGCCGCCGGGGTGGCGACGGGTCAGGTCACCCTGCACGACACGACGGGGCCGTTCGGGTTCTGCCTGGTGACGGCCGTGGCCAACCCCGCACCCCTCCCCGGCCGCTGAGCCCGGGGCGGGCAGCCAGGGGTCAGTCGTCGCTGGGCCGGTGTGGCGGGCAGGGGACGGCCGTCGCTAGGGCTGGGTGGCGGGCAGGCAGAGGACGAACCGGGTGCCGTGCGGGTGGTCCTCGATCTGGAGGCTGCCCTTGTGCGCCTCGGCGATCTGGCGGGCGATCGGCAGGCCCAGGCCGGTGCCCCCGGCGGCCCGGGCTCGGGCGGTGTCCAGCCGGGCGAACCGCTGGAAGACCAGCTCCCGCTTGTCCGGATCGATGCCGGGACCGTTGTCGATCACCTCCATCCGGGCGATCCCGTGCGGGAAGCGGTGGATGTCGCGCCGGGCGCTGGGCTCATGGCGCACGTGGACGGTGATGGTGCTGGCGGCGTGCCGCTCGGCGTTGTCGATCAGGTTGGTGAGCAGGCGCGACAACTGCGCCCGGTCGCCGATCACCGTCACGCCGGGGTGGAGGTCGTACTCGAAGGTCTTGCCCGCTTGGGGGCGCTGCCGGCATACGTCCGTCACCAGCCGGGCCAGGTCGATCGGCTCCTTTCTACCCGGGCTGCCGTTGTCCACGCCGTCCAGCCTGGCGATGGTCAGCAGGTCGGCCACGATGCCCTCCAGCCGCTCCAGGCTGCCCAGAACGGTGGTGCCCACCTTGCGCAGGCTCGTCTCCTCGGGGGCCCGCAGGGCGTCCTCGACCTCGGCGCGGATCGCGGCGATGGGGCTGCGCAGCTCATGGGAGGCGTCCGAGCTGAACTGGCGCTGCTGCGCCATCGCGGCCTGCAGGCGGCTCAGCGTCCGGTTGACGCTGTCGGCCAGGTCGTGGATCTCGTCCTGGGCGGGCGGAAACGGGACCCGGCGGTCGGGACAGGAATGGTTGACCTTGTCCAGCTCCGCCCTGATGCCCTCCACCGGCCGCAGACAGGCGGCCACGACCCGGCGGCCCAGGTAGGTGATGGCCGCGGCCATCACGACGGCGGTGCCGCCCACGACCCCGGCCAGCCACGGGGCGACGTACGGCGGGATCGTGGGGGAGGAACTGTAGATCGTCCAGTCCCGGCCGTCCCGGTGCGCCGACTGGGCGACCACGATGTCACACTCCCCGTCGGGGAAGACACCGCCGCACACGACGGAACTGACGATGTTCCTGCTGTCGGTGGTGAAGTCGGCCATCACCGGTTTGCCCCGCAACTGCGGTGTCGTGGCGACGACCACCCCCCCTGGGTCGACGACCTGCATGTTGCGGTCCCGGTGCTGGACGAGTGGCGTCTCCAGCTCGCGGCGCTCCACCTCGCTGGCCACCCGCCCGCCGGCCGCCGTGATCTCCTCGATGAGCGAGCCCGTGGCGTATCGATGAAACGCGATCATGAGGGTCACGGCCAGAAGTGCTGACAGAAGGGTCGCCACCACTCCTGTGAACAGGGTGATGCGCATCGTTATCGAAATGCGGCGCCGGGTAGTCATAGTGCAATCCCCCCAGTCAGTCGAGCACATGAGCCGTAGCCGACTGTGAAGGGTTCGGGCGATTGTTGGCATGGTCGATCCCAAGACCTGGTCAAGCCCTCTGACCCTGCTCCAGCGAGGCGCGAACCGCGCCCCCGGACACGCGAGCGCCCCCTGGGACACGGGCCGCGCCCGGTGCGGCCCGCGTCGCGGGGGGTGTTACGCGGAGCGTTCCGTACGGTCGCCGGACCAGTCCGTGTGGTAGGCGCCCTCCTTGTCGACCCGCTGGTACGTGTGCGCCCCGAAGAAGTCCCGCAACCCCTGGACCAGGGCCGCCGGCAGCCGATCGCGCCGCAGCCCGTCGTAGTAGGCCAGCGCCGAGGAGAAGCCCGGCGTGGGCACGCCGATCCGCACGGCCGTGGTCACCACCCGCCGCCACGCCTCCTGCGCCGAGTTCAGCACGTCGGCGAAGGTCGGGTCGGCCAGGAGCGTCGGCAGCTCCGGGTTGGCGTCGTAGGCGGAGCGGATGCGGTCCAGGAACTTGGCCCGGATGATGCACCCGCCGCGCCAGATCGTGGCCATCGCGCCGAGGTCGATGTCCCAGCCGTACTCCTTCGAGGCGGCGGCCATCTGGTCGAAGCCCTGGGCGTAGGCGACGATCTTGGAGGCGTACAGGGCCTGCCGGACGTCGTCCACCAGCTCGCGCGCGCCGTCCCCGGACACGTTCGGGCCTTCGAGCTGCGCGGCGGCGGCGCGCTGCTCCGGGTGGCCCGACAGCGCGCGGGCGAAGACGGCCTCCGCGATGCCCGTCACCGGGACGCCCAGGTCGAGCGCGCTCTGCACGGTCCAGCGGCCGGTGCCCTTCTGCTCGGCCTGGTCCACCACCACGTCCACGAACGGCTTGCCCGTCTCCGCGTCCACCTGCTCCAGCACCTCGGCGGTGATCTCGATCAGGTAGGAGTCCAGGTCCCCCCGGTTCCACTCGCGGAAGACCTCGGCCAGCTCGGCCGGGGCGGCGCCGAGGGCCTGGCGCAGCAGGTCGTAGGACTCGGCGATGAGCTGCATGTCCGAGTATTCGATGCCGTTGTGGACCATTTTCACGAAATGACCGGCACCGTCGGGGCCAACGTGCACCGAACATGGCACCCCGTCCACCTTGGCCGAGATGTCCTGCAGGATCGGCCCGAGCGCCTCCCAGGACTCCTTCGACCCGCCCGGCATGATGCTCGGCCCCAGCAGCGCGCCCTCCTCGCCGCCGGAGATGCCGGTGCCGACGAAGTGGAGGCCCCGCTCGCGCAGCGCGGCCTCGCGCCGCCGGGTGTCCTCGAAGTGCGCGTTGCCGCCGTCCACGATCATGTCGCCCGGCTCCATCAGGTCGGCGAGCTCGTTGATCACGGCGTCGGTGCCCGCGCCCGCCTTGACCATGATGATCGCCCGCCGCGGACGCTTCAGCGAGGCGACGAAGGCGGCCATCTCCTCCGACGGCAGGAACGTGCCCTCCCCGCCGAACTCCTGCATGAGCTGCTGCGTCCGCGCGAACGACCGGTTGTGCACGGCCACCGCGTATCCGTGCCTGGCCAGGTTACGGGCCAGGTTGCGCCCCATGGTCGCCAGCCCGGTGACGCCGATGTCTGCCAAATCCATCTCTAGCTCCTCTGCGGGGAAACCGCTGCGTGTGAACGCCATGACAACCGCTGCGTGCGAACGCACTGGTACGCATGGTCCAGCCGGGTGGTTCGGCGGGATATTCCTGGATCAGTCGCTCTGACGCACCCCGAGCTCGTCCAACCTGTCCAGCATGTCCGCCGGGTCAGCGTAGACCCTGAACGCCCCCGCGCGTTCGAGTTCGTCCCTGCCATACCCCCCCGGACTGCAGTCCGATACCGAGCGCCCCGGCCCGGCGGGCGGCCAGCAGGTCCCAGACGCTGTCGCCCACCACCATGGCGTGCCGCGGATCCACTCCCACCACGGCCGCGCCGGCCAGGAACAGGTCGGGGTCCGGCTTGGCCCGGCGCACCAGGTCCCGGGTGACCATCGGGGTGTCCTCCGGCAGGCCCAGCATGCCCAGCGCGAGCCGGGCCGTGCGGGCGTATCCGCTGGTGGCGATGGCCCACGGCACGCCGCGTGAGGTCAGCTCGGACAGCAGCTCGCAGGCGCCCGGCAGCGGCCTGACGGAGCTCACCTGCTGCTCGTACGCGTCCGCGTGCGTCGTCTGCAGCTCGTTGATCTGCTCCCGCGTCAGTTTGAGACCTGTCTCGCGTAGCAGCGCGCTGACGAACAGCCCGCCGCTCATGCCGATGCGCCGGTGGATGCGCCACACCGACAGGTCTATCCCCATGCCGGACAGCGCCTGGCGCCACGCGATGACGTGCTGGTAGACGCTGTCGATCAGCGTCCCGTCCAGGTCGAACAGGAACGCGGGGGTGGGGGCTTGCGGGTAGTCGGTCATGGGTCCATGACACCATGGGTGGTTATGCGGATCGTCATCGCGGGTGGCCACGGGAAGATCGCACTCCGCCTGGTGGAACGCCTGAAATCGGGGGCGGTGGGCCTGGTGCGCAACCCCGCCCACGTCGCCGATGTCAGGGCCTCGGGGGGTGAGGCCGTGGTGTGCGATCTGGAGCGGGCCACGGTGGACGAGGTAGTCGCGGTCATCAGGGGGGCCGACGCCGTGGTGTTCGCGGCGGGCGCCGGGCCCGGCAGCGGGGCGGCCCGCAAGGACACCGTGGACCGGGGCGCCTCGGTGCTGCTGGCCGAGGCCGCCGAGCAGGCGGGTGTGGGGAGGTTCATCCAGATCTCCTCCATGGGAGCGGGTAAGCCGCCCGCGGCCGGCCGCGACGAGGTCTGGGCCGCGTACATCGCCGCCAAGACCGCCGCCGAGGCCGACCTGCGGGCCCGTGACCTCGCCTGGACGATCCTGCGTCCCGGGAGGCTGACCGACGAGCCCGGCACGGGCCTGGTCCGGCTGGCGCCCCAGGTGCCGCCCGGCGCGGTCCCCCGCGAGGACGTGGCGGCCGTCATCGAGGCGCTGCTCGACGACTCCACGACCACCGGGAAGACGCTGGAACTCGTCTCCGGAGACACGCCCATCGCCGACCTGCTAAAGACAGGGTGAGAGACGTGACGGAATATCGCATACTCGGACGTACTGGCCTCAGGGTCAGCCCGCTGTGCCTCGGCGCGATGATGTTCGGCGGCTGGGGCGAGCCCGACCCCGACGAGTCGGCCCGGATCATCGACCGGGCGCTCGACTCGGGCGTCAACTTCATCGACACCGCCGACGTCTACTCCCAGGGCCAGTCGGAGGAGTTCGTCGGCCGGGCGCTGGCCAAGTCCGGCAAGCGCGACGATGTGGTGCTGGCCACCAAGTGCCACGGCGTCATGGGCGAGGGCCCCAACCAGCGGGGCGGCTCCCGCCGCTGGATCTTCCAGGCCGTCGAGAACAGCCTGCGCCGCCTCGGCACCGACTGGATCGACCTCTACCAGATCCACCGGCCCGACCCCGGCACCGACATCGACGAGACCCTCGGCGCGCTCACCGACCTCGTCCGTCAGGGCAAGGTCCGCTACATCGGCAGCTCCACCTTTCCCGCGCACCGCATGGTCGAGGCCCAGTGGGCCTCCGAGCGGCGCTCGCTGGAGCGGTTCGTGTGCGAGCAGCCACCCTACTCGCCGCTCGTGCGCGGCATCGAGGCCGACGTGCTGCCGGTGGCCGAGAAATACGGCATGGGCGTCATCGCGTGGAGCCCGCTGGCCGGCGGCTGGCTGACCGGGCGCTACCGCGAGGGCCGCGATCTGCCGCAGACCCGCAGGTCCGCGATCCTGCCGCAGCGTTACGACATGACGCTGGAGGCCAACCAGCGTAAGCTGGCGGCCGTCGAGCGGCTCGCCGTGCTGGCGGAGGAGGCCGGGATCACGCTGATCGAGCTGTCGCTGGCGTTCACCATCAGGCACCGGGCGGTGACCTCGGCCATCGTCGGGCCGCGCACCATGGAGCACCTGGAGAGCCAGCTCACCGCCGCCCACGTGCGCCTGACGGACGACGTGCTCGATCGGATCGACGAGATCGTGCCGCCCGGCGTCACCCTCAACCCGGCCGACGCGGGCTGGGAGCCCCCGGAGCTGACGGACGCGAGCCTGCGCCGCCGGATCTGACAGGTCTCAGGCCAGCGCGGCGCGGGCCTGTTCGGCGCACTCGGCCAGGGTGCGGGCGGCCAGTGCCGCTCGCACCGGCGGGACGGCCATCGGGGCCATGGACAGGCTCGTGACCCCCAGGCCGACCAGCAGCGGCGCCAGCCGCGGGTCGCCCGCCGCCTCGCCGCACACCCCGACCGGCTTGCCCGCCGCCCGTCCCGCCTCCGCGCACATGGCGACCAGTTCGAGCAGCGCGGGCTGGCCGGGGTCGAGCAGGTCGGCCAGGTCCGCGTGCTGCCGGTCGGCGGCGAACGTGTACTGGGCCAGGTCGTTGGTGCCGATGCTGAGAAAGTCCACCTCCCGCAGCAGCGAGGCCGCCCGCAGCGCCGCGGCCGGGACCTCGACCATCGCCCCCACCCTGGCGATGCCCCGGTCCCTGGCCCGGCGGGCGAACCCGGCGGCCTCCGCCGGGGTGGTGACCATGGGTGCCATCACCCACGCCTGCGTGCGGGTCGCGCGGGCCGCCTCGGCGATCGCGTCGAGCTGGGTGTCCAGCACCTCGGGCAGCAGCCGGTCCACCCGCAGACCGCGTACGCCCAGGGCCGGGTTCTGCTCCTCCGGCAGGCCCAGGAAGGGCAGCGGCTTGTCGGTGCCCGCGTCGAGCGTGCGCACGATCACGTCCTCCGCCTGCCGGAACACCTCCGCATACGCGGCCACCTGCTCCTCGAACGACGGCGCCAGGGCGCGGTCGAGGAACAGGAACTCCGTCCTGAACAGTCCGACCCCCTCCGCGCCCGGCCGCAGATCCGCGGCCGAGCCGATGTTGAGCATCAGCTTCACCGGATGCCCGTCGGCGGTCCTGCCGGGCCCGGCGCTCGCCGCCGGCAGGGCGCGCTCCGCGCGGTCGCCCTCCCTGACGGCGGCCGCCTCCTCCTCGGTCAGGCCGACCGTGATCTCGCCGGTGCCGCCGTCCACCCCGATGACCGTGCCGTCGGCGATGTCCATGACGCCCGCGCAGGCCACCACGGCGGGCAGGCCCCGGCCCCTGGCCAGGATCGCGGTGTGGCTCGTCGGCCCGCCGCGCTCGGTGACCAGGGCCAGCACGTCGGGGCCGAGGCCCGCGGTGTCGGCGGGGGACAGGTCGGCGGCCACCAGCACGTACGGGTGGCCGGGGTCGGGCAGGCCGGGCATGGGCAGGTCGAGCGCGTACGCCACCGCCCGGTCCTTGAGGTCGTCCAGGTCGGCGGCCCGTTCCGCGAGGTGGCCGCCGAGCGCGGCCAGCGCCTCCCGATGCCCCGCGAAGGCTTCGTCCAGGGCGTGGGCCGCGTCCGCGCCCCCGCCCGCCCGCCGCTCGGCCTCCTCCAGCAGCATGGGGTCGGCGGCCATCATGGCCAGCGCCTCCAGGATCTCGCCGGCCTCCCCGGTCGCGGCGGCGGCCCGCCGGTCGAGCTCGGCGGCCACCGCCGCCAGCGCCTTGCCCACGACGGCCACCTCGGTGGCGGCGTCCAGGACCGCGCGGGGTGGCGGCAGCACCGGCGGCCCGGCCATCCGGATCACCGGCCCCGCCGCCCGCCCCGCACTGACCCCCAGGCCACCCAACCGCCCCCCGAGCCCGGTCTCGCTCCCGGTCCCGCTCCCGGCCGCAGCCTCAGCTCCGGAGCCGCTGTCCGGACCGGCACCGCCAAGGCCGGAAGCGGCGTCGGAGGCCGGAGCACCGGGACGGGAAGGGGCGTCGGAGGTGGCGGTGCTGGAGCGGGAAGGGGTGTCAGAGGTGTGGGTGCCGGGGGTCAAAGGGGTGCCGGAGGCGAGGCGAGGGGTTTCCTCGGAAGGACGGGGGGTTTTCTCGGGAGGGTGAGGGGTGGGGTCAGCCATCGAGGGCCTCTTCCGTGTCCAGGTCGCGGGAGAGCAGCGCCGCCAGCGTGTCCAGGGCCTGGTCGGCCCCCGGCCCGTCGGCCTCCAGGGTGACCTCCGCCCCCCGGGCCGCGCCCAGCGACAGCACCCCGAGCATGCTCTTGGCCGGGACCGACTTGTCGCCCAGCCGGATCGTCACCGGCACCCCCAGCCGCATCGCCGCCTGCACGAACAGCTTGGCGGGCCGCGCGTGCAGGCCGCTGGCCGAGGCCACGACCACCGTACGATGTGCCATTCTTCGTCAACCTCCCGATCGGATCAGGGCTCGATGGTGACCTTGATGGCCTCGCCGCGGCTGACGAGGCCGATCCCGTCGAGCACCCGCGACAGCGGCAGCCGGTGGGTGATCAGGTCCGACACCGGCACCGCCCCCTCGGCCACCAGCCGCAGCGCCTCGGCGTTGTGCGCCGGGCTGGAGCCGTTCGCGCCCACGATGGTCAGCTCACGGTAATGCACCAGGTTGGCGTCCAGCGCGATGACCGGGTCGTCCTTGGGCAGGCCGCCGAAGAAGCTGATGCGCCCCTGCCGGGCCGCCATCCGTACCGCCTGCTCCTGGGCCGCGCCGGACGCGGCCGCCGTGATCACCACGTCGGCGCCCCGGCCGCCGGTCAGCTTCAGCACCTGCTCGACGGCGTCGGTGTCGATGGCGGCGTCGGGGCGTACCAGGTCGGCGGCCAGCGCCAGCCGGTCCGCGTTGACGTCCACCAGGAAGACCCGGGCGGCGCCGCGGGCCCGCGCCAGCCGCGCGTGCAGGCAGCCGATCGGGCCCGCGCCCATGACCACGACGTCGTCCCCCGGCCCGACGCGTGCCAGCGACTGGCCGTTCAGCACGCACGCGAGCGGCTCGGCCATCGACGCCTCCGCGAAGCCGACCCCGTCCGGGACGGCGTTGACGCCGTTCACGGCCAGCACCTTCGCGGGGACGATCAGGTACTCGGCGAAGCCGCCGTCGTAGTGGTAGCCCATCGACTCCTGGTTCGGGCAGACGGTCTGGCGGCCGTGCCGGCACTCGTGGCACGAGCCGCACGGGATCGCCGCGATCACCTGCACCCGCGCGCCCGTGTCCACGACCTCGCCGGCGATCTCGTGGCCCATCACCCGGGGCGGCCTGATGTGGTGGTGCCCGAACTTGTAGATCTTGGCGTCGGTGCCGCACGTCGAGCAGTTGCGCACCCGGATCTTCAGCTCTCCGGGCCCGGCGGCCGGCTCGGGCGCGTCCTCGATCCTGATGTCGCCGGGAGCGTGGAATCTGGCGACCCTCATGACAGTTCCTCCAGTATCTGGGAGACCTCCGTGGCCTCCCGCAACGTCCTGGCGCGGTCCGGGTCGAGCAGGATCTCGGCCACCGCCGCCAGCAGCGGCACGTGCCCGTCGCCCCGGGCCGCGATGCCGACGCAGAGCGTGACGAGCTCGCCGTCCCAGTCCACCCCGCCGGGGAAGCGCACCACGCAGATCGCGTCGTGCTTGATGTCCTCCTTGGACGCGTTCGTGCCATGCGGGATGGCCATGCCCTCGCCGACGTACGTGGAGATGGTCCGCTCGCGTTCGAGCATCGCCGCGATGTACGGCTCCGCGACCGCACCCACCTCGACCAGCGCCCGCCCGCACCGGCGGATGGCCGCGTCCCGGTCGGGCGCGCTCTCGTGCAGCAGCACCGCCCGGGGGTCGAGCAGGCCGTCACGCATCGACCGTGCCGCCGCTCTTGATCGTGGACACCAGCCGGGTCACCGCCGGGTCCCCGAGGAAGACCTGGAACGACACCAGCACCTTCCCCGGCGCCGCCGCCCTGGCCCGGGCGGCCAGCCCGGCGTGGCACACCACCACGTCGGCGTCGGCGGGAATGGAGTTGACCGGGGTGTGCTCGACGCTGACGCCGGTCTCCTTGAGCTGCTTGCGGAGCTGGGAGGCGAGCATCACGCTGCTGCCCATCCCGGCGTCGCAGGCCACGATGATCTTCTTGATGTCCTTGCTGTCGATGCCGGCCATGCTCAGGCCTCCTTGGTCGCGGGTTCGGTGGCGTTCTGCTCGGTGCGGGTCTGCCCAGTGCCGGTGTGCCCAGTGCCGGTGTGCCCGGTTCCGGTGTGCCCAGCGGCGGCGGTGCCGGTCTCGGCCGGCTCGGCGGGCTCTTCCTTCTCGCCCCTGCCGAAACCGAGCAGTACGGCGGCGACGGCGAACGACACCGCGGTGGCCACCAGGATGCCCAGGCTGGAGCCGAGCCACCCGCCCCTCGGGGTGACCGCGATGTAGGCGAAGATGCTGCCCGGCGACGGGGTGGCGACCAGCCCAGCGCCGGTGACCATGAACGTGAACACCCCTGCCGCGCCGCCCGCGATGACGGCCAGGATGAGGCGCGGCTTCATGAGCACGTACGGGAAGTAGATCTCGTGGATGCCGCCGAAGAAGTGGATGATCGTCGCGGCGGGCGCGCTGGGCCGCAGCGCCCGCGGCCCGAACAGCAGGTACGCCAGCAGCAGCCCCAGCCCGGGACCCGGGTTCGACTCCAGCATGAACAGGATCGACTTGCCGTGCTCGGCGGCCTCGGCCACGCCGAGCGGGCTCAGCACGCCGTGGTTGACGGCGTTGTTCAGGAACAGCACCTTGGCCGGCTCGATCAGCACGGAGGCCACCGGCAGCAGGTTGTGGCTGATCAGCCAGCCCACCGCGTTGCCCGCGGCCGTGGTGACCGCCTCCACGATCGGGCCGATGCCCAGCATCCCGACCACGGCCATCGCGCCGCCCACGATGCCGGCGGTGAAGTTGTCCACCAGCATCTCGAAGCCGGCCTTGGTCCGCTGCTCCGTGAACTTGTCCACATATTTCAGGATCAACGCGGTGAGCGGACCGATGATCATGGCGCCGAGGAACATCGGAGCATCCGTACCCACCACGACGCCCATCACCGCCACCGCGCCCACGACCGCGCCCCGCTGCCCGTGCACCATCCGGCCGCCGGTATAGGCGATCAGCACCGGCAACAGGGTCGAGATGATCGGGCTGACCATCTTCGCCAGCGTCTCGTTGGGGAGCCAGCCGGTCGGGATGAAGAGCGCGGTGATCAGGCCCCAGGCGATGAACGCGCCGATGTTGGGCATGATCATGCCGGCCAGGTGGCCGCCGATGCGCTGGATGGTGGCCTTGACGCCGGTCCCGGTGACCGGGGGTGTGTAAGTGTCGGCCATGGACTTGCTCCTTCTGGGGGGGGTGAGCGGCGGATCAGCGGTCGCTCGCGGTGAGGGGGCGGCCGGGATCGGGCGGGCCCACGGTGACCCCGCCCGGGTCGAGGTCGCCGGGGCCCGGCATCCGGCTGCCGGGCAGGCGCACGGCGGCGGCCCCCCAGGCCAGCGCTCGCGCCAGCGCCCGCGGACCCAGGGCACCCCCGGCCAGGAAACCGGCCAGCATGGCGTCCCCGGCGCCGACGGAGCTGCGCGGCCCGGTCACGGGGGCCTCGCCGTGCCAGACGCCGCCCTCCTCGACCAGGACGGCGCCGTCGGCGCCCAGGCTGGCCAGCACGGTACGCGCCCCCGCCGCGCGCAGCTTACCCGCCGCCTCCACCACGTCGCCGAGGCTGCGGATGGGCATGCCGGTGGCCCCGCGCAGCTCCTCCAGATTGGGCTTGACCAGGGCGGGCGCGGCGCCGAGCGCCTGGCCCAGCGCCGGGCCGCTGGTGTCGACGGCCACGTGGATGCCCGCCCCGGCGAACCTGCGGCAGAGCCGGGCGTAGACGTCGGCGGGGACCTCCGGAGGCAGGCTGCCGGAGGCGACCACCCAGTCGGCTCCCTTGCCGTCGGAGTGCGCCTCGGCCAGGACCGCCTCGGCGATCGTGTCCAGCTCCGCCGGCGACAGCGCCGTGCCGGGCTCGTTGATCTTGGTGATGGTGCCGTCGGGCTCGGCCAGGGTGACATTCGAGCGGGTCCTGCCCGACACCGGGACGGTGACCATGTCGAGCCCCTCCGCGGCCAGCAGGCGGACGAGCTGCCTGCCCTCGTCCCCGCCGAACGGCACCACCGCGCGGCCGGCCACCGCGTTGGCGAGCAGGGCGCGCGAGACGTTGACGCCCTTGCCGCCCGGGTCGAGGTGGGCCGCGGCCGCGCGGATCACCGTGCCCCGGTCCAGCGCGGCGATCTCGATGGTGCGGTCGAGGCTCGGGTTCAGCGTCAGGGTCAGGATCACGCCCTGATCACCTCCGGGCCCATCGCCGCCAGGTCGGCCGCCAGCGTCACGTCCAGCCCGGAGTCGCTGATCACCACGTCGATCTCGCTCAGGTCGGCGAACCTGGCCAGGTAGGTGTTGGTGAACTTCGTGTGGTCGGCCAGCAGCACGCTGCGCTGCGCCGCCTTGATCATCGCCCGCTTGATCGCCGCCTCGGCCGGGTCCGGCGTGGTCAGGCCGCGGGCGGGCGCGCAGCCGTTGGCCGCCATGAACGCCACGTCCACGTTGAGACGGGCCAGCGGGCGCAGCGCCCAGTCGTCGACCGTGGCCAGCGTCTTGCCGCGCACCCGGCCGCCCAGCATGATCACGTGCAGGTTGGGGCGCGCGGCCAGCATCGTGGCCAGCGGCGGCGAGTTGACCACGACGGTGAGCTCCCGGTCGGCCGGCAGCACCTGGACCAGGCGGCCCGTGGTGGTGCCCGCGTCGATGATCACCGATCCGTCCTCCGGGAGCTCGGCCAGCGCGGCCTTGGCGATGCGCTCCTTCTCGGCGGTCATCACCTCGTCGCGGGCGGCCAGCGCGGGCTCGAACCCGAGCCGCTCCACGGGGATCGCGCCGCCGTGCACCCGGCGCAGCACGCCCGCCCGCTCCAGCGAGGTGAGATCGCGGCGGATCGTCTCGGTGGTCACCTCCAGCTCGGTGGCCAGTGTGACCACGTCGACCCGGCCCGCCGTCCGTGCCCTGCGCAGGATCTCCTGGTGCCGCTCCTCGGCGTACACGATGTTGGTTCACCGCCGTTTCGGGTTGGTTTCCTCTGTGTTTATACCCGCTTACTTTGGAAGGTCAAGGGTAGAATGGGGGAATCTGGTAGTTATAGGCGAATGCGAATGAAGCCTCTCGCCCCCCTGCTTCTGAGCGGGCCCCTCGTCCTCGCCGCCCTCGCGGCTCCCGCCCGGGCGGCCGTGTCCCCTTCCGTGGCCGCCGGCGGGTCCGCTCCCGGGGCGGCCGCCCGGCCGCCCAAGGTGCCGGTGGGGACGACGGCGGGGTGGGTGGCGTTCGACCGGCGGGCCGGCAAGTTCGTGGCCGCCAGGAACGCGCACCGGAAATACCGCTCGGCCTCGGTCGTCAAGATCCTGATCGCGATCGACTACCTGGAGCGGCGCAAGAGTGTCCCCGCGGCCGACGCCAAGCTGCTGAAGGTCATGTTGCGGTCCAGCGACGACGACGCGGCCACCACGTTCTGGAACCGCGGTGGCAAGGGGCAGATCATCGTCAGGACGGCCCGCAAGCTCGGCCTGTCCGACACCGCGCCGCCGCCTGCCGGCAAGCCGGGGTTCTGGGGTTACACCTCGCTCAGCGCGTACGACATCGTGCGTACCTACCGCTACCTGCTCGACCGGGCCGAGCACAAGGTCAGGGACACGATCCTGGGGCACCTGCGGCGGTCCACGCCGTGCGGGACCGACGGCTTCGACCAGACCTTCGGCATCCCCGACGCGCTGCCGCGGCCGTGGGCGGTCAAGCAGGGCTGGTCCGGGTTCGGTACGAGGCCGCCGGTCAGGTGCGACGTCAGGGCCACCAGCGCGCCCGTCTCCTGGGTCGCCCAGCACGCCATCGGCTCCGGCGTGCCCGACTACGGACGTCCCGTGCTGCACACCACCGGCCTGGTGGGCAGGGACGAGCGCTACGTCATGGCGCTGCTGACGGCCCACCCGGTGGGCGCCACATGGAGCTCCTCGGTCAAGCGCGTCACCACCCTGGCCAGGGACCTCTACCGCGGCGTCTCGTAGGCGCGGTCACCGGGTGAGGCGGCGCGGGCGTGCTCACCTGCCCTGTTCGGCGAGCCGCTGCTGCTCCAGGCGTACTTTCTTGGGCACGCACATGCGCCACGCCTCCAGCACCAGCTCGCGCATCTCCTCCTCCTCCAGCGCGTCCAGGCGGGCGACCACCCAGTTGAAACGCAGATCGGACTCGCGCGGCAGGAGGAACCTGTCCGGCTCGGCCGCCACCAGGGCCGCCCGCTCCTCCTTCGGGAACCCGAACCCCATCAGCGTCTCGTCACGCGAGAACGCCACATAAACGATCTTGCCGACCCGGAACTTGACCCGATCTCTGATCAAATGCTCCGAAGTACGCGGGAGGGTGCGCGCGAAGCGGCGCACATCGTCGACGGTGACCACCCGGCCACGCTACCGCCTGGCGGCGACAGATCGGCCGCTGTCGATGGGCCGCCAGCTGCCGGACGCTCTCCGCCTGCCGCTATCTGTTGGCCGCTATCTGTTCGCCGCGGCGGCCGAGATGCCGGCCAGCGCGGAGTCCGGGTCGCGTTCGAGGGCGAGGTCGCCGAGGCTGACGATGCCCACGGCGCGGCCGTCCTCGACCACCGGCAGGCGGCGTACGGCGTGCGAGCGCATCAACCGGACCGCCTGGTCGAGGGTGGTGTCGGGGCCGATGGCCTCGACCGATGGGCTGCACGCCTCGCGTACCGGCGTCTGGCAGCACTTGTCGGCGGCGACCACGCGCACGGTGATGTCGCGGTCGGTGATGATGCCGTGCATGCGGCCGTTCTGGTTGACGATCAGGCAGCCGGTGTCATGGTCGCGCATGAGCGAGGCGGCCACGGCCACGGGCTGGTCGGCCTCCACCGTCGCGGGATGCGTCGTCATCACATCCGCCACGGTCTTCACCACGGTCTCGGCCATGGTTCCTCCCAGTCGATCGGGTGCCGCCGATCGGATGCCGTCGATCGGTGCCGAACCCCCCCTACCCGGGCACGAGCCCGACTACCGGCCCGGCTCGTCCTGACCTACCGGCCCGGCCCACGGGCCCGGCTCACCGGCCCGCAGTTCGGGGCCGGGCCACGGGCGTCGGCGCCGTGTCAGGCGCCTTGGCCGGAGGGCGGCTACGAGGTGATTTGTCAGCGACAGCGGAGGACCGTGCCTCCTCGTACGCGGCCAGCACCTGCTTGCGCCGCTTGGCCGGCAGGCGGTCGATGTAGAGATGGCCGTCGAGGTGGTCGGTCTCGTGCTGGAGGCAGCGCGCGAGCAGCCCCGTGCCCTCGACGGTGACGGCCTCGCCCGCCGCGTCGAACCCGCGCACGGTGGCGTGGTCGGCGCGGGGCAGGGGCGCGTACTGGCCGGGCACCGACAGGCAGCCCTCGTCGCCGGTGTCGAGCCGGCGCTCGCCGAGCCCCGGGAGCTCCAGGGCCGGGTTGACCACGACGCCCTTGTGGCGTTCCCCGTCCGCGTCCGGGCAGTCGTAGACGAACACCCGCAGCGGCACGCCGATCTGGTTGGCCGCCAGGCCCACGCCCTCCGCCGCGTACATGCTGGCGAACATGTCGTCGACCAGGCTCGCCAGGTCGTCGTCGAACCGGGTGACCGGCTCGCACGGGTGATGCAGCACCGGATCGCCGACGTGCACGATCGGCCGGACCTCTCCCACGGCCAATGCCCCTCCTGAAATTGCGAATATGCCGCAACAAGTGTAAATGATCAAATGTATCCCATATATCAAGACATTCTCTCTTGAATCGTGAGATGACGATAGGGTGGGCGGGCAAGCCGAAGGAGTTCCTGACATGGATGTCGTTTACACGCATGGCCACCACGAGTCGGTGCTGCGTTCGCACCGCTGGCGCACCGCCGAGAACTCGGCGGCGTTCCTGCTGCCCCACCTCCAGCCGCACATGACCGTCCTGGACGTGGGCAGCGGGCCGGGCACCATCACCGCCGACCTGGCCGCCCGGGTGGGGCGGGTGACGGCCTCCGAGGTGAGCGCCGACGCGCTCGCACTCGCCAGGGCCGAGGTGTCCGGCAGGGGGCTGGCGAACGTGGACTTCGCGGTGGCCGATGTGCTGGCGCTGGACTTCCCGGACGACACGTTCTGGGTGACGCACGCGCACCAGGTGCTGCAGCACGTCGGCGACCCGGTGCGGGCGCTGTCCGAGATGCGCAGGGTGACCAGGCCCACCGGGCTCGTGGCGGTGCGCGACAGCGACTACTCGGCCTTCGCCTGGTATCCGCGGTTGCCGGCGCTGGATGAGTGGATGGCGCTGTACCAGCGGATCGCGCGGAGCAACGGCGGCGAGCCGGACGCCGGGCGGCGGCTGCTGTCGTGGGCCCGCGCGGCGGGATTCGAGGACATCACCGCCACCTCCTCGACCTGGTGCTTCGCCACGCCCGCCGACCGGTCCTGGTGGGGCGGGATGTGGGCGGAGCGGGTCCTGCGCTCCGCCATGGCCGAGCAGGCCCTGGCCACCGGCGCCGCCACGGAGGCTGACCTGCGGCGCATCTCGGAGGGCTGGCTGGAGTGGGCGGCCGCGGACGACGGCTGGCTGTCCCTCCTGCACGGCGAGCTCCTCTGCCGCGCCTGAGGACCCACCCGCCCCGCCAAGGGGCCGGCGTGCGGGCAATGGTCGAAGGGCGCGGCGTGCGGGCGGTGATCAGAGGCGCGGCTCGCGGGACGGCCAGGGGCCCGACGTGGGGGTGGAGGCTAGAGGCCGAGGGTGCGGGCGCGCTGCCACTGGGGGTCGCGGTAGAGGACCATGTCCGTGCCGACCATCTCGTCGGGCGCCGACAGCATGGTGATCTCGCCCTCGGCCTGCATCCGCAGCAGCAGGTCGCGCACCCGGGGGCCGACGGGCATGCGGCCCGTGGGCAGCCCCAGCGAGGCCCGGACCGTGTCGGCGATCTCCGACAGGCGGAACGGCCCGTCGAAGCCCGACACGATGCCGCGCACCACCGACATCGTGATGAGCTGCTCGGCCTCGGCGTAGGCGAGCTGCCAGGTGATCTGCTCCTTGCGGCGGCCGGTCCCCACGCAGGCCGAGCAGCCGCGCAACAGCCCGGGCGCGAGCTGCTCCTCGGTCGAGCCGAGGCAGGCGGAGCACAGGCCGTTCTCGGCGGCGTGCAGCTCGGCCGTCATCCGTCCGGCCAGCACGGTGCCGCAGTCACAGGCGAACGTCTCACCCAGGACGCCGCTCTGCGGGGAGATCGCATGCTTGGTCACTGGCCCGACTCTACCGCTCACCCGCCGGAACTCGCCTCCCGGCCGCCCACCGTTCAGGGCGCCCGCCCCTTCGGGCCGGCTCCCGCCGGGACGCTCAGCCCCGCACGTCGGCCAGGCCGTGCAACCGGCGCAACGCCTTGCGAGCCGCCGCCGCGACCTTCTCGTCCGGATGATGGTCGATGAACACCCGCAGCACCCGCCCCGTCCACGGATGGTCGCCGAACGCCAGGATCGCGATCGTGCCGGCCTGTTCCTCGGCGTCCATCCCCAGGGCGATCGAATCGATCACCTCGCCCGTCTCCCCGCCGAACTCCAGCAGCGCCGCCGCCATGTCCACCAGCACCCAGGAGATCTCCTCCGGCGCGGGCTGCCGCTCCTCCCGCCCGGTCCTGGCGGCGATCACCGCGCCGAGTTTCGGCTCCTCCAGCAGCCCGGAGAGCGCCCGCCGGCCCGCGTCGCCGAGCGCCGACGACAGCAGCTCCACGCCGACCGCCCGGCTCAGCGGGCTCACCGTGGCGAGCGCCGCGGCGATCTCCGCCGCGCCGGTCTCCCGCTCCTTCAGCCACCCGGCCAGCTCCTCGGCCCGCTCGGCCTCGGGGTAGGAGCGCAGGCCGTGCAGCAGCGCCGCCGCGTCGCCGTCCGCGAGCGAGCCCATGACCGGGATGTCCTGCCCGGTGGTCTCGGCGATGATCCGCCGCGCCGTCCACAGGCCGAGCCAGCTCAGCGTGTACGGCTCCGCCTGCCGTACCAGCCCCAGCCCCGCCAGCGGCTCGGGCACATCGCCCGTGAGCGGCTCCCGGGACAGGAACATCCTGATGAGCTCCAGCAGCAGCCCCTCGTCGGCGGCCAGGCGCTCACGGCAGTGCTCCGCCCAGGCGGCCAGCACCTCAGCGTCGTCGCTCTCCTCCGCCTTGAGCTCGTCCTTCAGGACCCCACCGGCCAGGGGAGCGGCGCGGACGGCCGCCGCGAGCGTGGCCGCACCGGGCAGCCGGATCGGCGGTTGCAGGGGCAGCGTGTCGTCGTCGTAGGACCTCACGAGCCCATCCTGTCGCGATATTTCGGCTAGAGTGCCGCTGACGCCGAAAAGTCGGAAGAAAGGAGGCGCTGAGATGTGCGGCACTGTTCCGGGCGCTCACCGCGCCCACTTCTGCTTCTCGGAGGAATCATGCGTTTCCGCACCGCTGTCGAGGCCGATCTAGACCGGTTGCTCGGCTGCGTCGTGGACGAGTCCATCAGCTGGGCTCACCCCGACCGGTTGCTCTCGTACCTGGAGAGCGGCAACTACCGTTTCGACCGCATCTGGCTCGCCGTGGACGAGGAGAGCGGCGAGATCCTGGCCCGGGCCGTCTGGTGGAGCTTCCCGGACGGCGCCCACCCGCTGGCCATGGACTGCCTGTACGTCCGCCCGTCCGTCGGGGACCGCGTGGGCCTGGCCGCCGAGCTGCTGAGCCGGGCCCACACCGCGTTCGGCCACAGGCCGGAGTACCACATCTTCCTCACCAACGCCTGGCGCGACACCTCGCGCCAGGCGGCGGCCGTCTCCTGGCGGCAGGAGGCCGCGGGCCGCGCCGGGCTGACCGAGGAACTGGAGCGCCTGCGCTACGAGTGGACGGCCGACGAGGCCGTGCCGGCGCCCTCGAAGCGGCTGGTGTTCCGCGGCGATGACGACGACGAGGCGTTCGTGGCGGCGTTCCGGCGCGTGGCCGTCGGCACCCTGGACTTCGCCACGCGCCAGGCGCTGGTCACCATGGACCCGGTGGCGCAGGCCCGCGAGGACGTGCGGGACTACAGGTCCATGCCCGGCCGGCGGTCGTGGTGGCGCCTGGCCCACACCCAGGACGGGGACGAACTGGTGGGGGTGGCCCTGCCGTCGGCCAACGACGCCGGGCCGGTGGTCGGCTATCTCGGCGTGGTGCCCGAACACCGCGGCCGCGGCTACGTGGACGACCTCCTCGCCGAGATCACCCGCAGCCACGCCCAACGCGGCGTCCAGCGCATCCGGGCGGACACCGACCGCGGCAACATCCCGATGGCCAGGGCTTTCGAACGAGCGGGCTACCGCAACCACGCCATCAGGCTGGTCCTGTCGGCGGATCCCACGGCCACCTGACACCGCGGGGCCCCGCCCGGGGCTCCGGTCACAGGTTCTCCCTCCGCACGCCGACCAGGAACTCCTCCACCCGCTCGCGGTCGGGCCGGGCGGGCAGCGTGCCCGGGGCTCCGGTCATCACGGCCGACAGCTCCGCCGACAGGGCGGCCCGCCAGGCGTCCACCTCCGCCCACGGCAGCTCGCCGCGCCTGATCGCCAGCAGCCGCTCCCGGTGCGGCCCGACCCGGACCAGCGGCTCCCCGTGCCGCGCCAGGTGCAGGCCGCTGATCAGCAGGCGGATCATGTGCATGGCCTGCTTCCACCGGGGCGCGGCCGGGTCGATGCGGCGGAACTGGTCCTCGGCGTATCCGGCGAACGACCGCAGGGCCCGCTCCGACACGAACGCCTCGCGCAGGTCGCGCAACCGCTGCCCGGCGGGAGTGACCACCTCCACGACGGGGGACCAGAGGCATTCCAGGACCGTCGGGTTCGCGTCGAGGGCGAGCCCGCAGAACCGCTCGACCTCCCACGAGAACTCCTCGGGCCGCGGCCCGTCCCGGTGGGTGGCCGGTTTGTCCAGCCGCCAGAACGCGGCCGTCGGCGCCACGAACACCCCGCGCCGGTCCACGTCGGAGCCGGCCGTGTCGAGCCCGTACGCCCGCGAACCCATCACAACGGAAAGGATCAAGTCATCGCTCACCCGAATATCTTGCGTGATGGGCCCGGCGGCTGGTCTGATCGATAAGTGGGCGGTTATGACGAGGTTTATCAGAGGAGCATCCAGCGGCCCGGCGAATTCTGGGCGGAGGCGGCACGGGGCATCGACTGGGACGTGGCACCCGCCACGGTCCACGGGGAGGGCCGCTGGTTCCCCGACGGGCGGCTGAACACCTGTCACAACGCGGTCGACCGGCACGTGGCGGCGGGCCGCGGCGGGCAGGCGGCCCTCATCCACGACAGCCCGGTCACCGGCGTGGTGCGTACGATCACCTACGCCGAGCTGCTCGACGAGGTGGCCAGGACAGCGGGCATGCTCCGCGGTCTCGGCGTGCGGGCCGGGGACACCGTGGTGATCTACCTGCCGATGGTGCCGGAGGCCGTGGTCGCGATGCTGGCCTGCGCGCGGCTCGGGGCGGTGCACTCGGTGGTGTTCGGCGGGTTCGCGGCCGGGGAGCTGGCGGTGCGCATCGACCACGCCAGGCCGAAGGTGATCCTCTCGGCGTCGTGCGGGGTCGAGCCGGCGCGGGTGGTGGCGTACAAACCGCTGCTGGACGCGGCGCTGGCGCAGGCGGAGCACCGGCCCGAGCGGTGCGTGATCCTGCAGCGGCCCCAGTGCGTGGCGGAGCTGGCCGAGGGGCGCGACCTCGACTGGGCGGAGGCCGTGCGGGACGCCCGCCCGGCCGGCTGCGTGAGCGTGCCGGCCACCGACCCGCTCTACATCCTCTACACCTCCGGCACCACCGGCTCGCCCAAGGGCGTGGTGCGCGACAACGGCGGCCACGCGGTGGCGCTGCACTGGAGCATGGCGGGCGTCTACGGCGCCGCCCCCGGTGAGGTCTACTGGGCGGCCTCCGACGTGGGCTGGGTGGTGGGGCACTCCTACATCGTGTACGCGCCGCTGCTGGCGGGCTGCACCACCGTGCTGTACGAGGGCAAGCCGGTCGGCACCCCCGACCCCGGCGCGTTCTGGCGGGTGGTGGCCACGCACGGGGTGCGCACGCTGTTCACCGCGCCGACCGCGATCAGGGCCATCAAGAAAGAGGACCCATCCGGAAGTTTCGCGAAAAAATGGGATTTGTCGGGATTGCGGCATCTGTTCCTGGCCGGCGAGCGGCTCGACCCCGACACCTACCACTGGGCCTCCGACCTGCTCGGCATCCCCGTCATCGACCACTGGTGGCAGACGGAGACCGGCTGGCCGATGGCCGCGAACTGCGTCGGCATCGAGACCCTGCCCATCAAGCCCGGCTCGCCCACCAAACCGGCCCCCGGCTGGGACATCCGCGTCCTCGACCCCGACGGCAAGGAGTGCCCGCCGGGCGTGGACGGAGCGGTCACGGTCAGGCTGCCGCTCCCGCCGGGCTCGCTGCCCACCCTCTACCGCGACGAGGCCCGCTTCGCCCGCTCCTACCTGGAGCGCTACCCGGGCCACTACCTGACGGGCGACGGCGGCCACCTGGACGACGACGGCTACCTCTACGTCATGGGCCGCATCGACGACGTGATCAATGTGGCCGGGCACCGGCTCTCCACCGGCTCGATGGAGGAGGTCATCGCCTCCCACCCGGACGTGGCCGAGTGCGCGGTGATCGGCGTCGCCGACGAGCTCAAGGGCCAGCTCCCGGTCGGGTTCGTGGTGCTGAAGGCGGGCTCCGAGCGCGACCCCGCCGACCTCGAACGCGAGCTGACCGCCCTGATGCGCGAGCGGATCGGCCCGGTGGCGGCCTTCCGCCGCGCGGTGGTCGTCTCCCGGCTGCCGAAGACCCGCTCCGGCAAGATCCTGCGGGCCACGATGCGCGACATCGCCGACGGGAGGCCGTACGCCACCCCCTCGACGATCGAGGATCCGGCGGCGTTGCCGGAGATCGCCCAGGCGATGAAGGGAACATGACACGCGAGTAACGTTCGGATCGTCGGCGCCAAGGGCCTGCACGACCGCGGCGTACGGCGGATGATGGGACATCCCGGTCCCAGGGAGAAGGCCATGATCGAAACCCCGAGCTACGCCGACGCCCTGAGGATTCTCGGATGCAAGGACGGCAGGCTCGTCAAGGTGGTCGGGTTCTCCGCGGCCGCCAAGCGCACCGGCTGGGCGCTGGCCGGCGGCGGGCAGCTCGTGATGGGCCTGCGCGACATGCGCGAGGGCATCGTCCGCTACGGCGAGGACGTCATACGCCGCCTGCCGGAGCTGAAGAGCGGCGTGGACCGGTTCACCCGCACGCAGCGGCTGGCCGCGGCGCACGCGGTGATCGTCGTCTCGGCGTACTTCGAGGCGCTCGGCGAGGCCAAGCTGCCGTTCACGCTCGATCGGCTCGACCGCGGCGACACGATCTCGCACGGGGTGCCCACCCGCGAGCGGTTCGCCCGGCTGGTGGCGGGGCTGCTGCTCGACCGGCTGCCGACGCCCGAGCCGCATCTGCCGTACGCGGAGACCCGGCAGGCCGTGGAACGTGCCTTCCTGCGCATGTCGGAGGCCATGGCCGGTTACGTCGGCGGCCTGGCGGTCTGGGACGAGCTGCCGGTGGACGACCAGATCCTGCTGCCCCGCATGCTCGCCGAGGGGCCGCCCGCGCACGCGCTGCGCATCTACGACGAGGACTACCGGTCGCTGGCGCTCGACAGCCACGAGTTCGGGGTGCGCAGCCTCGTCACGGAGCAGCCCGCGCCCGCCACGGCGCTGTCGCGGGTGGCCTGGTTACTGGCCGAGCTGGCCCCGCCCCGGGTCGGCGACCGCCCGGTGATCCACCGGGTGCGAATGGCCGCGAACGCGCTCGACCAGCCGCTGCTTCTGGCCGGCAAGCACCCGGAGGACGTGTCGCTGCCGCTGCTCGGCGAGGGCTACCTCAGCCCCCGCTGCCGGGTCGCCGAGCTGACCCGCGAGTCCACGCCCGCGCTGCGCGCCTGGTGGGACGACCAGCGGCTGCTGCCGGACACCGAGGCGTTCCTGGTGGGCCACCTCACCTCGCTGCGCGCCACCCAGGCGCCGCTGCTGGTGCTGGGCGAGCCCGGCGCCGGCAAGACCAAGCTGGCCGAGGTGCTCGCCGCGCGGCTGGCCAGGTCGGAGTTCCTGCCGATCCGGGTGGAGCTGCAGAGCGTGACGGCGCGGGCGTCCGTCACCGAGCACATCGAGCAGGCCGTACGGGCGGTGCTCGGGGAGGAGGTCACCTACGCCGACCTGGTGACGGCCGGCGACGGCGCGATGCCGGTGATCCTGCTGGACGGGCTCGACGAGCTGGTCCAGGGCGGCGCCAACCGCTACGACTACCTGGAACGCGTCCAGGAGTTTCAGACCGGGGAGGGCGAGCAGGGGCGGCCCGCCGTGGTGATCGTGACCAGCCGCACGGTGGTCGCCGACCGGATCAGGTTACCGCGCGGGCTGCTGGCGCTGCAGCTCCAGCCGTTCGCGGACGAGCAGGTACGCCAGTGGCTGGACATCTGGGACCAGGCCAACCGCGCCCTGCTGGCCCGCCGCGACCTCAAGCCGCTGCCCGCCGACACGGCGCTCGGCCACGGCGAGATGGCCCGGCACCCGCTGCTCCTGCTGCTGCTCGCGCTCTACGACGCGGGCAGCAACGCGCTGCAGCGCGACCACGGCCCGCTCGGCCGCGCCCGCCTGTACGAGGTGCTGCTGCGCGACTACACCGAACGCGAGACCGGCGGCGTCCAGCGGGTCGCCATCGACCAGGAGCTCGTCCTGCTCGGCACGGTCGCGCTGTCCATGCTCGCCCGCGGCCGCCAGGTCATCACCGACGCGGACCTCGACCGGGACGTGCCCGCGCTGCGCCACGGTGGTGAGGACGACCCGGGCGAGGAGGGGGTCGACTGGGCGCGCCGGGTCACCGAGCGGTTCTTCTTCGTCCGCCGCAACGGCCACGCGTTCCTGCACGCCACCTTCGGCGACTTCCTGCTGGCCTGGCTGACCATGTACGCGCTGCGCGACCTCGACCGGCGCCGCCGCCTGGCCGGCGACGAGCCGCTCGCCATCGTGCAGAGCGTGGACGACGACCTGCTGTACGCGGTCACCTCCCACTCGTGCCTGGCCGAGCGCGGGCCGACGATCGGGTTCATCCTGGAGCTGCTGGACGAGGTGCCCTCCGCGGTCCGGGAGCGGTGCGTGGGCCTGCTGACCGGGCTGCTGCGCCGGTCCCTGCACGAGCGGCCGCGGCGCCACTTCACCGCCTTCCGGCCGGTGCGGCACACGACGACCCGGCGGCTGGCCGCCTACTCCGCCAACCTCACCCTGCTGATCGTGGCCGCCTCCGAACAGCCGGTCGCCGTCTCGTCGCTGCTGCCGGAGCCCGATCACCTGGAGCGGTGGTCCGCGTTCACCCATCTGTGGAAGGGCGAGCTCGGGCTGGAGGGCTGGACCGGGCTGGTCACCGCGCTGTCGGCGCACCGGGTGGTCGAAGGGGGACGGGAGGACGTGGTGCTCGGGGGCGCGGAGACCGCCGGGCTCGGGGACGTGGTGGTGGCGGTCGCCACCGGTCACACGCCACGCCACCGCAGGCTGCTGGACCTGCTCCTGCGGGCCCTGGGCGAGGGCCGCAACCTGCCCTACCGGGATCGGGTCGGGATCCTGGAGGAGCTGGCGCGGACGGTGGCGGTGCGCTCGCCCGCCCTGTACCGGGCGGTGGGGGCGATGTGGACCGAGGACGGGGCCGACCACGAGGTGCTGCGGCCGCTGTTGCACGTGCTGCTCGCCGATCCGGTGGACCGGATGGCCACGTGGGAGCAGCTCGTCAAGGCCGGCGTCCCGGAGACGGTGCTCTGGGAGCTGCACCAGAGCACGGGATGAGACAGGCGCCCCCAGCGCGGCTCAGGGTGCCGCCGCCGGATCGACCGGTAGCTCCACGGTGATCGTCAGCCCGCCCTCGTCCCGCGGCCGGGCGCCCTTGGGGTGGTTGTGCCGGACGGCGTTCTCCACCAGGTTCCGCACCAGCCGCACCCCCCGCCCGCTCCGGCATGGGCGGGTCGGTCCGCTGGCCCGCCGGCCGAGCGCGTGCACCCGGACGTCCTGCCGCACGTGCTGCCGTTCCTGGCCGCCCACGCCGGCCCCCGGGCGGTTTTGCCGTCGGCGGTCACTCTGGGGAATGATCCGAGGATGACGGTGATAGGTGCGATATTCCGGCCCCAGCTTCCGCCCGAGCGCCTGCGTTCCGTGGTGCGCGCCGCCGAGGACGCCGGGCTGGCGGAGTTGTGGCTGTGGGAGGACTGCTTCCTGGAGAGCGGCATCGCGACGGCGGCCGCGGCCCTGGCCTGGACCGAGCGGTTGCGGATCGCGATCGGCGTGCTGCCGGTGCCCCTGCGCAACGTCGCCCTGACGGCCATGGAGGTGGCGACCCTGCACCGGCTGTTCCCCGGCCGGGTGACGGTAGGCGTCGGGCACGGGGTGCAGCACTGGATGGCGCAGGTGGGGGCGCGGGCGGAGTCGCCGCTGACGCTCCTGCGCGAGCACCTCGACGCGCTCCGGGCGCTGCTGGGCGGGCAGGAGGTCACCGCCGAGGGCCGCTACGTCCGGCTCGACGCGGTCGCCCTCGACTGGCCGCCGCGCACGCCGCCGCCCGTGGTCACGGCGGCCACCGGCCCGCGCACGCTGAGGCTGGCCGGCGAGGCGGCCGACGGCACCGTCCTGCACTCGGGCATGTCCCTCGACCAGGTACGGGAGGCGCGGCGGCTGGTGGACGAGGGCCGGGCGGCGGCCGGCCGCACGGACCCCCACCCGCTGATCGCCTACGTCCAGCCCCGGGGAGGCGATCTGGAGGAGGTCGCCGGGATGGCCCGGGAGTGGGCGCGGGCGGGCGCCGACCACGTGGTGCTGGAACCGGCGGGCGACGAGCCCGACCCGGAGGGCTTCGTGCGCATGGCCGCCGAGGTCGGCGCGCTCGTCGGCAAGGACTGACCTCGCGACGGCCCGGTACGCCGCACGCCGGGCCCGGTGTGCGGCGTACCGGTTCAATGAGGGAGAAGTAGCTGAGGAACGGCGACAACACCCGGGCGGTCGCGAACGGGCCCGCCGCGACCGCCCGGGTCATGACCGCCGCGGCTACGATCATGTTTTGCGTCTTCGCCGCGTTCGGCACCTCCGACGAGCGCGCCCTGCGCGTCATGGGTGTGGGATTGGCGGCTGCGGTGCTGGTGGACGCCACTGTGGTGCGCCTGATCCTGGTGCCTGCCGTCATGGAAGTGCTCGGTGAGCGCAACGGTTGGTTTCCCAGCCTGTCCTTTCGGAGGCTGACACTCAGGCGGAATGGCACGTAATATCCGAACATCGCGAGCGTTGGGGGCGCCAGGGTGCCAGGACAGAGCGTGGGTGTGGTCGTCGATCCGGGAGTTCCTCCGGAAGTTGCCGGACTGCTGCGTGCCAACGGCCCCTTACTGTCCAGGGTCAGGGCCGGTTGGGTGCCGCCCGCCGAGACGCCCCCCGCCCGCCGCAAGAGCCCGTCCAGTGCCCTGCTGCTGGCCGCCACGCCCATCGTGATCGCGCTCATGGCCGTCCTGCTGGCCTCACAGTACGCGCCGGCCGGGTTCGTGCTGCTCGGCACGTACGTGTTCATCGTCCTGGTGAAGATCGCCTCCATGAGCGAGGTGACCGAGGACGACCGGTCGCACGAACGCGGCGTGTACGAGCGGGCCCGCTGGTACGACGGCCGCTACCTGCTGGCCGAGGACTTCGACCAGGAGGCCAGGGCGGTGCTGGTCAGGGCGCAGCGGGCCATCGGGTCCGTGCTGCGCTCCCACGTCAACGCCGAAGGACTGCTCGACGACGCCCGCAACGCCGTGATGCTGCCCACGCAGGAGTGGGACATCGCCCGGTTGCTGGCCAAGCTGTCGGCCCTGCGCCTGGAGCACCGGGAGCTGCTGGCCAGGGGCATCGCGCCGGAGGTGGCCGCGGTGATCGAGCCGCTGGAGCGGGCGCTGAGCAACAGCGAGGCCGCCGTGGTCGCCCGCGTCGAGGCGCTGGAACGGTACGCCGGCCACGTGGCCGAGGCCGAGCGCGCCTACCACGCCCGCGGCCAGATCGAGGAGCTGCGCGCCCGGCTGCCGCGCTACGAGGAGCTGCTGGCCGAGTCGGGCGCGGACGCGCTGGCCGTGCCCGAGATCGATCGGCTGGCCGAGGACGCCGACGTGCTGGAACGCACGCTACGGCGCAGCGTCGAGTCCGCCCACGAGGCTTTCCGCTACTTGGAAGGCTGACACTCAGACAGACAGGCACATAGGATCGATTATGTGCCCGGACGTCATGCGAAGGTGATAGTCGATCCGGCGGTGCCCGACCACGTCGCTTCCCTGCTCCGTGACCATCGCAAACTTCTCCTGCGCATCCAGTCGGGCTGGGCGCCCGAGCACCGGCGCCCCAGCCCGGCGGCCGGCGCCGTGTCCCGGCTGGTGGCGACCTTGACGGCCGTGGCCGCGGTCGTGTATGGCCTGGCCCTGTTCGTCGCCGAACGCTACACGCCCTTCGTGGTGATCATGACGGCCGCCGCGCTGCTGATCGTCAGCGTGCTGCTCAGGCCCCGGCCCGACGCCGAGGTGGAACGCAGGCGCGCCCTCGAACACGAGGTGCACGCCGCCGCGACCGCGAACGAGGGCCGCTACGTGCTGCGCGAGCGCCTCGACGACCCGGCCAGGAGCCTGATGTCCCGCGCCCAGGTGGCCATCGACCAGGTCATGGGCTCCAGCGTCAACGCCGAGGGCCTGCTGGACGACGTGCGCAACGCGGTCATGCTCCCGGCCCAGGAGTGGGAGATCGCCCGGCTGCTGGCCAAGCTGTCGGACCTGCGCGCCGACCACCAGGAGGTCGTCTCCGAGGGCGTCGTCCCCGAGGTGGCCGCCGTCGCCGAGCCCCTCGCCCACGCCCTCGACAGCAGCCATCGGGCGGTGCTGGCCCGGGTGGAGGCCCTGGAGCGCTACGCCGGCCACGTGGCCGAGGCCGAGGCCGCCTACCGCGCCAGGAGCCAGATCGAACGCCTCAGCGCCCGGCTGCCCCGCTACGAGGAACTGCTCGCGGAGTCGGGCGCCGACCAGTCGGCGGTGCCCGAGCTGAGCAGGTTGTCGGACGACGCCGACCGCCTTGAGCAGGCGTTACGCGACAGTGTCAGCTCTGCTCATGAGGCGTTTCGCCACCTTCGCAGCTAATTTGGCCTAGTATCCGGTTGTGTGGCGGATGTGGTAGTGGACCCTGCGGTGCCGCCGGACGACGCTCACGTTCTCAGGGACAGCCGGCGAGTTCTGATCAAGATACGCCAGGGCTGGGCCCCCAGATCGCGCAGAGCCGTCTCGAGCGCGCAATATCGCATGACCGCGGTCATCGGTACGGTGGTGTTCTTCGGGCTGATGACCGGCAGCGGACTGCTGGGCAGGGGACTCGGCCTGCTGATGGCGATCCTGCTCGGCATCCCGTTCGTCATCATCATGTTCGTCCGCAACGACCTTCCCGGGGACGAGCAGGACGAGTACGAACGCGACGTCTACGAGCAACTGCGCTGGTACGAGGGCCGCTACGTGCTCCTGGACGACCTCGACGAGTCCTCCGGCAGGCTGCTCGCCCGCGCCCAGGCGGCCATCGGCGCCGTGACGAACTCCCGGGTCAACGCCGAGGGCCTGCTGGACGACGTGCGCAACGCGGTGATGCTGCCCGCGCAGGAGTGGGAGATCGCCCGGTTGCTGGCCAAGCTGTCGGACCTGCGGACCAAGCACAGGGAGACCGTCTCCAAGGGCCTCACGCCCGAGGTCGCGGCCGTGGCCGAACCCCTCGCCAGGGCCCTGGACAGCAGCGAGGAGGCCGTCCTGGCCCGTGTCGAGGCGCTGGAACGTTATGCGGCCAACGTCACCGAGGCCGAGCGCGCCTTCCTGGCCCACCAACAGATCGCGGAGCTGCGCGGCCGGCTGCACCAGTATGAGGAACTGGTGGCCGAGACCGGGGCGGACGCCTTCGTCGTGCCGGAGCTGGAGCGCCTCGCCGACGACGCCGACCGGCTCGAACAGGCGCTGAGGCGGAGCGTGAGCTCCGCCCACGAGGCGTTCCGACATCTGGAGCCCTGAGCCGCGCCGGCCCGGTGATGTGTCCCGCCTGTCAGGCGACCTGCGCGGCCTTCAGGAGGACGTCGCAGAGGGCGTCGGCGGCGTCCAGCCGGCCCAGCGCGGCCGCGGCCTGCCCCATCGACGAGCGCAGCTCGGGGTCGGCCAGCAGCGGCATCAGCTCGGCCAGCAACTGCTCGCCCGTCGGATGCGGCTCCAGCAGCGCCCGCGCCGCCCCCGCCGAGACCAGGTAGGCCGCGTTCTTGCGCTGCTCGTCCCCGCCCGTCGGGATCAGTGGGATCAGCACGGAGGGCTTGCCGATCGCGGTCAGCTCGGACACCGTGCCCGCCCCGCTGCGCGAGATCACCACGTCGGCCGCGGCGAACAGGTCGGCGAGCTCCGCGCCGACGTACGGCACCGGGTGGTAGCGGTCGGCCAGGTCGGGCGGCAGCGCGACGGCCCGCATCTGGTCGATCCAGGCGGGCCCGCACTGGTGCACGAGCTGCGCGTGCGGCAGCAGCCGCGGCAGGATCTCCGCGATGAGCGTGTTGATCTGCTTGCTGCCCTGCGCCCCGCCGGTCACGTAGATCAGCGGCACCTCGAACGTCAGCCCGAACAGGTCGTAGGCCGCCGCCCGGTTGCCCTGCAGCAGCTCCGGCCGGATCGGATTGCCCGTCACCACGGCCTTCTCCCTGGCGGCGGCGGGCAGGTATTGCAGCGAGGACTCGTGCGACAGTGCGATGCTGGTGGCCAGCCTGGCCAGGATGCGGTTGGCGAGCCCCACCACGGTCGTCTGCTCGTGCATGACCAGCGGCCGGCGGATCAGCTTGGCCGCCACCCCGATCGGCACCGCGACATAGCCCCCGGTCGACAGCACCACGTCGGGCAGGTAGCGGGCGGCGTGCCCCACCGCCTGGAACACCCCGACCGGGATGCGGAACACGTCGGCGATGTTGGTGCCCAGCTCCTTGAGATTGGGGCGGCGCCGCAGCTTGCCCGTGGTGATCGCCTTGAACGGGATGCCGTGCTCGGCCGTGATCCGGGCCTCCAGGCCGCCCGCGGTGCCCACCCAGAGCACGTCGTGCGGCACCTGACGTCGCTGGACGGCCGACAGGGTCGTCAGGGCCGGATAGGTGTGACCACCGGTGCCGCCGCCGGTGATCAACAGTCGCAGGGTTCGTGACATGCGATCAGAGTAGGGCCGCGCAGCGGAAACCGGTGTGCCCGGTCGAGGAGTCCGGCGTGTTCGAGGTGCGGGCGGCCACCCGGTAGCGGTTGCAGTAGGAGTCGTGGCACATGTAGGAGCCGCCGCGGATCACCTTCGCCGTGCCCTCGGCGGGGCCCGTGGGGTTGTCGGCGGAGGGCTCCCAGCTCGTGCCCCACCAGTCGGTGGTCCACTCCCACACGTTGCCGGAGACGTTGTAGAGGCCGTAGCCGTTGGGCTGGAACGACTTCACCGGCATCGTGCCCCTGCTCGGCGCGGTCGGGAAGTGGCCCTGCCAGATGTTGCACCGCTGCCGCCCTTTGGGCGCCAGCTCGTCCCCCCACGGGTATTTCATCCGTGACAGGCCGCCGCGGGCCGCCATCTCCCACTCCGCCTCCGTGGGCAGCCGCTTGCCGGCCCAGGTGGCGTACGCGTTCGCGTCGTGCCACGACACGTGCACCACGGGATGGTTCTGCCGGTCGCCGATCGAGGAGCCGGGTCCCTCCGGGGTGCGCCACGTGGCCGCCTCGACCCCCGCCCACCAGGGTGCCCCCGGCACGCCCGCGTCCATCACGCCGCCCGTGGCGAACCGCGCGAACACGAAGGACCAGCCGATCCGCTCGGCCTCGGTGACGTAGCCGGTCTCCTTGACGAACGTGGCGAACTGCGCGTTCGTCACGCACGCCGGATCGATCATGAACGGGTCCAGCCGGACCTCCCGCACCGGTCCCTCGCCGTCCTCGGGCCGGCCGTCCGGGTCGTCGCCGCCCATGAGGAACGTGCCGCCGGGAATGCGTACCATGCCGCGTGGTGCCTGGCGCCGCACGGTCATCGCGGCGGTCTCCGGAGGCGCCTCGGAGGCGGCGTCCCGGCTCGGACCACAACAAGCGCTCAAGGATCCCCCCAAAGTGTCACGACTCCCCCCGAAGGGTAGTCCCTGAAGCATGCCCACGATCACGCGGCTGCCTCAGGTCACGGCCGCGCAGACGCTCGCTCTGGCCACCACCCTGGTTCTCCCCACCGTCGCCCAGGGCGTCATCGTGCGGCGTCCGCCCGCGGTGCGGCTGGCCGGGCTGGCCGACGCCGACGGGCGGGCGATCCGGCTGCTGCACCGGCTGCGCGCCGAGCACGGCGACGGGCCGCTGCTGGTCCGCGTGCCGAAACGGGGCTGGGCGATGTTGCCACTGGCCTCGCGGGACGTGCGCGAGGTGCTCGAAGACCGGGTCTTCACCCCGGCCAACAGGGAGAAGCGCGGCGCGCTCGGCCACTTCGCGCCCGACTCCGTGCTCATCACCCCCGAACGCGAGCTGCGCGAGCGGCGGCGCGCCCTGAACGAGCAGGTGGTGTGCTCGGACTTCGGCTCGTTCACCCGGGTGATCGAGGAGGAGGCCGCCACGCTGCCCCGCGACGGGATCCTCACCTGGCCGCGCTTCCACGCCGCGCACTGGCGGATCGTGCGCCGTATCGTGCTCGGCGACCACGCCCGTGACGACGTGACGCTCACCCGGCAGCTCGACCGGCTGCGCCGCGACGCCAACTGGTCCTATTTGCGCGGCCACCGCATCGACGTGCTCAGCGCCTTCCGGCGCCGGCTCGCCCGGCACCTGACGCGGGCCGAGCCGGGCAGCCTGGCGGCCGCGCTCGCCGGCACCCACGCGGCGGCCGACGTGCACGCCGAGGGTCAGGCGCCGCACTGGCTGTTCGCCTTCGACGCGGCCGGCATGGCCGCCTACCGGGCGCTCGCGCTGCTGACCAGCCATCCGGGCCCGCGCGACCCCGGCCGGTGGCCCGAACACCTGCGGGCCGCCGTGCTGGAGTCCGTGCGGCTGTGGCCCACCACGCTCGCGATCGTACGTGACATCACGGGCCCGACCCGTTGGAACCTGCCCGAGGGCACAGTCGTGGTCGTCTATTGCCCGTACGTCAACAGGGCGGAGCCCGGCGACGTCTTCCGCCCCGAGCTGTGGCTCGGCGAGGAGGACGTCTGGGCGGGCGTGCCGTTCAGCGTCGGGTTCGCCCGCTGCCCTGGGGAGGATCTCGTGCTCTTCACCGCCGCCACGCTGCTGGGTGCCCTCCTGCGCGGGCGCTCGATCCGGCCGTACGCGGCGCCGGCGCCGCCACTGCCCGCCATCCTCGACCATTTCAGACTCCGTTTCGCCGTAAAAGCGGCAGACCGGTAGCGTTTTCCCATGCGACTCGGCGTGCTGGACATCGGTTCGAACACCGTCCATTTACTGGTCGTCGACGCCCATCGGGGCGCCCGGCCCATGCCTGCCTATTCTCACAAGGTCGATCTGCGCCTGACGGAATACCTCGACGGGGAAAACCGGCTGGCGGCCAGAGGCGTCGAGCGGCTCTGCGAGTTCGTCGGAGAGGCGATGCGGCTGGCCGAGGACAAGGGCGTGGAGGAAGTGCTGGCCTTCGCCACCTCCGCCGTGCGCGAGGCCGCCAACGGCGAGCAGGTGCTCGCCGAGATCGACGCGCGCTGCGGATCGCACATCGAGGTGCTGTCCGGGCGCGACGAGGCCAGGCTGACGTTCCTGGCCGTGCGCCGGTGGTTCGGGTGGTCGTCGGGGCGGCTGCTGGCCTTCGACATCGGGGGCGGCTCGCTGGAGATCGCCGCGGGAGTGGACGAGGAGCCCGACGTGGCCGCCTCGCTGCCGCTGGGTGCCGGGCGGCTGACGCGCGACTGGTTCACCGGCGACCCGCCGTCCGCGGAGGAGGTGCGCAAGCTGCGCAAGCACGTACGCACCGAGATCGCCCGCACGGTCGGCGGCATCGCCCGTTACGGCGAGGCCAACCGGGCGGTCGCCACCTCGAAGACGTTCAAGCAGCTCGCCAGGATCGCCGGGGCCGCGCCCTCCAACGACGGTCCCTACGTCTCGCGCTCGCTGTCGCGGCAGGACATGGCCGACTGGGCGGTCAAGCTCACCACCATGGACTCCGCGGAGCGGGCCGACCTGCCGGGCGTGTCCGAGGGCCGGGCGGCACAGCTCGCGGCCGGGGCGGTGGTCGCCGACGCGGCCATGGACCTGTTCGAGGTGGACCGGCTCGAGGTGTGCCCGTGGGCGTTGCGTGAGGGAGTGATACTGCGCCGGCTCGACATCATGCCGGGACGGCTGGAGCTCAACGGCGGGCCGGGGTAAGCGCGATCTATCCCTACGATTTGCGAAACCTTTGCATGAACTGCCGGTGAGCGGGCATTTTCCGCCGAATGGTGGCAGTGCTCGGCATCATCGGCTCCCTGACGGTGGTTCTGGTCCTCATTGTCCTGGCCGTACTGGTCATCGCCGTGGCGGCCCTGGCGACTTTCGCGGCGCTGGCCGGGTCGATGGCGGACTGGCAGGCGTTGTGGCGGCGGCTGACCCGCGGCCGGGCCCGGCTGACGCTGAAGTTCAGCGCGGACACGGCGCCCGAGCGGCTGCGGGCGCAGCTCACCGGTGGCATCCCCGGGGTGCGTCGCAGGCTCCACCTCGGAGGCGCCCGGCCACGGCCCCACAGCCCCGGCGCCGACGGCAGTGTGGGGGGCGGTGCCGGCGGCGGCCCGCGGGCCCACGGCCGCCGCACGGTACGGCGCAGCATCGGCATCTGAACGGCCGACAGCCGACCCGGCCCGGGTCGGGGGAGGGCTCTCGACTGGCCGGGCCGCTCGGCCGGCGTCCTGTGACGGCCCGGATGTCAGGCCGGACGACGGGTCAGGCCGGCATGCTCATGAGGTGCGGGCCGGCCGCGCCGGGCACATACCGGAGCCTCTTCTCCAAACAGACCACCGCCCCCTTCTGCGCTCTGTTGGTGAATCGGATGTCATCGGCGAGTGCCCGCATGATCTGCAGTCCCCGGCCGTGATCGGCAATCGGCTCCGGTTCCACGATCGCGCGCGGATCGAACCCGCCGCCGGCATCGACGACCTTGATGATGCACATGTGATCGAAGAGTGCCGCGCTGACCCGGTAGCAGTCGCTCGGGTCCGCGTGCTTGATCACGTTGGAGCACGCCTCGGTCAGCATCAGCTCGATGTCGTCGCGGACCTGTTGCTCGACGCCGAGTGACCGCAACGTGACCTCAAGCATCTGCCTGACCAGCGGAACGCTCGCCGCATCCCTGGGCAGTCGGAGAGCTATCGTGGTCTCCACCGCGTCTCCTCCCATTGGATGCGTGCGGTACCCGACTGGTTCTCCCCTCGATCCGATATTCTAATCGTCCTTTTTTATGGCGTTATGTCCGAAAAATTACAGGTCAAGCAGCCGGAGGGCCACCTCCATGGAGGCCTTGTCGATCTCCTCGTCGCTGAACTCGCCCTCCATCGTCAGCCACTTGCCCGCGTGGATCGCGAAGAACGCCAGCGAGTGGATGATGCGCTCGGTGGCCGGCGCCCCCGGCTCGCACATCTCCGCCGACAGGGTGATCATCGTCTCGCGCATCTTGGCGAGCTTCGGATGGTTGCGCAGCGCCGTCTGGTTGCGCTCCAGGAACCTCGCCACCTGCAGATAGCGCGGCATCGTGAGCTGCTCCGCGTAGCGCCGCAGCAGCTCCCGCCGCATCTCCGTGGTCTTCTCCTGGCCCCTGGCCCACTCGAGCAACCCCTCCAGCTCGGCGACGCGCAGATCGACCAGGCTCGTGACGATGTCGTCCTTGGTCTTGAAGTGGTAGTAGAGGGCGGCCTTCGTCACGCCGAGCTCCTCGGCGATCTCGCGCAGGGACGTCGCCTCGTAGCCCTGCTCAGTGAAGAGCCGCAGTGCGATCTCCTGGATCCGGGCTCGCGTGTCTTCCCGCACAATTGCACCTTTTCGACTTGACGGCCGACAAGTAAGTATTTACCTTATTCTATGCTTGCCGGTCGGCAAGTAAGCAACGGGTCTACATGGGGGTGTGTGGTGGCGGAGGCAGTCGGACGACGCCGGGAGGTCATGGTCGTCCTGCCGGGGCTGCTGCTGGCGATGATGCTGGCGATGCTGGACAACATGGTCGTGGGCACGGCCATGCCGAAGATCCTGATCGAGTTCGGCGGCTTAGCGCACATGTCGTGGGTCGTGACGGCGTATGTGCTGGGCACGACCGTCTCCACCCCGATCTGGGGGAAGATCGGAGACCTGTACGGCCGTAAGAGCATCTTCATCGTCTCGATCGTCATCTTCATGGCCGGCTCCGCCCTCTGCGGCATGGCCGGCTCCTCGATGCTCGGCGGCCCGGAGAACGGCATGGCCCAGCTCATCGCGTTCCGCGCGGTGCAGGGGCTGGGCGCGGGCGGCCTGATGGTCAACGTCATGGCGATCATCGGCGACCTGGTGCCGCCGCGCGAGCGCGGCCAGTACACCGGCATCATGGCCGGCGTCATGTCGCTGGCGATGATCGCGGGCCCGCTGGTCGGCGGGTTCATCACCGACAACCTCGACTGGCGCTGGGCCTTCTACGTCAACCTGCCGGTCGGCGCGGTCGCGCTCGTGCTGCTGGTGCTGAAGCTGCACCTGCCCAAGCTGCACAACAAGGTACGGATCGACTGGCCGGGCGCGCTGCTGCTGTCCATCAGCATCACCGCCATGGTGCTCATCACCACCTGGGGCGGCAACGACTACGCCTGGGGCTCCTGGCAGATCCTGTCCCTGGCCGCGCTCGCCGTGGTCACGCTGGTGGCCTTCATCCTGGTGGAGCGCCGGATGGAGGAGCCGATCCTGCCGCTGCAGCTCTTCCGCAACCGCAACTTCACGCTGATCTCGGCCATCGGCTTCCTGCTCGGCTTCGCCATGTTCGGCGCGATCAACTTCCTGCCGGTGTTCCAGCAGATGGTGCAGGGTGCCACCGCCACCAACTCCGGCCTGCTGCTGCTGCCCATGATGGCGGCCTCCATGGTCGTGTCGCTGTTCGTGGGCAAGGCCATCA
Source organism: Nonomuraea sp. B12E4 (assembly GCF_039871825.1). Lineage (NCBI taxonomy): Bacteria > Bacillati > Actinomycetota > Actinomycetes > Streptosporangiales > Streptosporangiaceae > Nonomuraea > Nonomuraea sp. B12E4. The sequence continues at coordinate 1,002,286 of NZ_JBDPME010000001.1, forward strand.
CCAGCACCGGCAAGTACAAGATCTACCCGATCGTCGGCGGTGTCGGCATGGCCGCGGGCATGTGGCTGCTGTCCACCATGGACGTGTCCACCCCAGCCTGGCTGACCGGCGTGCACATCGCCGTGCTGGGCCTCGGCATGGGCTTCCTCATGCAGACCACGCTGCTGATCGCCCAGAACAGCGTGGAGCAGAAGGACCTCGGCGTCGCCAGCAGCGCGAGCACGTTCTTCCGGTCGATCGGCGGCTCGTTCGGCGTGTCGCTGTTCGGCGCGATCTTCAACAACCGGCTCCTGTCGGAGCTGACCGACAGGTTCGGCCCGGAGGCGGGCGAGAAGCTGTCCCGGGGCGGCGCCCAGATGGATCCGGAGATGCTGGAGCAGATGCCGCCGGCCATGCACACCGGCCTGCTGGAGTCGCTGTCCAGCTCGCTGACCGGGGTCTTCGGATGGGCGATCCTGTTCGCGATCCTGGTGCCGCTGCTGGCGGCGTTCGTCAAGGAGATCCCGCTGCGCGGGGCCCCGTCCGTGGACGCCGTCAAGGAGGAGCAGGCCACCCCGGCGGCAAGCTGAAGAGCCGGTCGAGCGCGGTGAGCTGGCACAGGCCGCGCACGTAGGGCGTCAACGCGACCCCGGCGCTGGGGCTGTACGAGTCGGCGGGGATGCGCGCGATCATGGCCATCGACGTCTGGCGCCGCCACCTGCGCGTCCGACCCCGCCCGGGACCGGCCGCCACGCCGGGCTTCCGGTCACGCAGGTGGTGCCGGGCCCGAACCGTGGTGCCGGGTGAGGGCGAGCGGTTGCGGATCAGACGCGGTGGTGGGCCAGGTGGTCCAGGACCGACTGGTTCGCCTCCCAGCCGTCCGGGAACTTCACCGGCACCCCGAGCTGCACCGGCTCGGCCGACGGGTGCGCGTCGAGCAGCTCGGCGATGCCCGCCCGGGCCACCACCACGCACGCGTGCCGGTGCCGGGACGCCAGCACGCACAGCCGGCCCGACTCCAGGTGGAAGGCCGTGGCGTCGCGCCGCCCCGACAGCGGGTGCAGCACGATCGTCACGTCGTACTCGCGGCCCTGCAGCCGGTTGGCGGTGTCCACGGTGATCTCGGAGGGCAGCCCGGCGGCGCGGATGGCGGCCACCTGGTCCCGGTGGGCGGCCCCGACGGCGATGCGGTCGGCCGTCACCGGGCGCTCGCCCTGCTCCGAGCTCGCCACCGCGCCCCGCTGCAGCAGCCGCTCCGCCAGCAGCGCCACCGCCTGGACGGCCTCCCCGTCCGTACGCACGGTGTGCCGGTTCGGCAGCTCCAGCAGCGCCCACCCCGACCGGGCGGCCTCCTCCAGCGCCCGGTCGTGCACGGTCCCCATGCCGCCCGTGGCCAGCTCCAGCCGCCGCTCCCCTTCGGAGGTGCCCGCCCGGAACCCGGTGAACGGATAGAACGCCCGCGACACCACGGGCGCGGCCGACGCCGGCAGCCGCCACGACACCGGCAGCCGGTGCACCGGCAGGTCCGGATTGTGCCGCAGCAGCACCGACACCGCGCTCTGCAGCGGATCCCAGGACAACCCCGACCAGCGGTCGCCGTCCACGATCGAGAACGGGTCGAGCTGCCCAGGATCGCCCACGAACAACGCCCGCTCGAACAACCCCGCGATCCGCAGCAGCTTGTCCGACCGCATCTGGTACGCCTCGTCCACGATCGCCCACGGCCACACCCGGCCCGCGATCCAGGCCCACTTGTCGGCGGTGGCGATGACGATGTCCGGATCGCCGAGATCCTGGATCCTGGTGCCGAACCGCACCCCGGGCAGCTCCAGCATGCGCAGCGGCGGCACGTAGCCGCTCGCCGACAGCCGTCCCACGCTCAGGTGCGGGTGCTTGCCCGAGATCCTGGTCACCAGGTCGTCGACCTGCTCGTTGGTCTGGGCGACGATCATCAGCGGCTCGCCGGTGGCCGCGATGTGCGCGGCGGCGCGTACGACCAGCGTGGACTTGCCCGCCCCCGGCGGCGAGTCCACCACCACACCGCGATGACGGGGCAGGTCGGCCAGGACGTCCCTGATGACCTGTTCCGGCCGGACGTCCTGGTCCAGGCCGCCGGCTCCGGTCGGCGGGTTCACGACCACTCCTCCTGGGCGTCCTCGTCGTCGGGCACGTAGTCCTGCGGCGGTCCGCCGTGGGTCCACGGCGTGGCCTCGGCGTCGGGGAGGTTGGGCGAGCCCTGGAAGTCGTCGGTCAGCGAGGTGTAGCAGACCCGCTCACCCACCTCCGGCACGGCGCCGGGAGCCGCCGTCCGGCCCCGGCCCATGCCCTTGGTGATCTTCACGGTGGCGAGCCCCTCGCCCGCCGACACCAGCTCGGCGCCCTGGGCACGGCGTTGCGGGGTGCCCAGGGACGCGCCGGGCGGCAGGCGTACCGGATCGTCGGTCTTGATCACCACCAGCGGGCGGAGCTTGCGCGAGCGGCCCTCGCCCTCGATGTTGTCCGGGTCGGTCTCGACCACCTCGCCCGCGAACGCCTCGCCGGTCAGCCGGTATTCGGCCATCACGAGCGGGTCGTCGTAGGCGCGCTGCACGTCGTAGGCGGCCTGGGCGCGCTCCATGCGGGCCAGCTTGGCCGCGGCGGCCACGGCGCCGTCACGCCGGGGCTGCGGCGGCGTGCCCTCGGCCAGATGCGTCGCCATGCCGCTGAACGAGCCCCGGTCCTGCTCCCACCGCTGGGCCACGCTCGCGCCCGCGGGCAGCCCGGCGAGCAGGTCGATCGCCTGCCACATGAGCCGCCAGGTGGGTTCGAGCTGCGTGCGCAACGCCTCGGCGATGCGCTCGGGCTTCCCGCGCTCGATCGCCGGCGCCAGCACCTCCGCGTCGAACCCGGGATCGGTCGCGGGCCCGGCGGGTGGCCAGAGGAGGGGATCCTCGGCCTCGTCGCTCGGCCCGGTGGTGATCCAGCCGAGCAGCGCCGCCAGGTTGGCGTCCTCCAGCCCGCTCTGCCCACTCGCCCAGTGCCGGCCCAGCTCCTCGGTCGCGGCCAGCATCAGGGCCGAGCCCGGGTACGCCGCCCGCTCCCCGAAATAGGTCAGCCACCGCCCCAGCAGCGGCACCGCCTCCGGCACCGGGTGGGGCCCGTCGGCCCGGCGGAAACGCGTCGAGCGGCCGAGCAGCCGGGTGAAGGCCACGCCCCCCTGGTTCGGCACGACGAGCTGCGGCGCGTCCATGGCCCGCTCGTAGGGGTCGGCGTTCCTGCGCTCCACCGTCTCGGTGTCGGCGAGGAAGCTCTCGACGTACGGCAGCAGCACCCCGGCCAGCTCGGCGGCCCAGGCGAAGCGCAGGTCCCGGTTGCGCGGCTGGGTCACCACGAGCAGCCGGGGCCGTTCGCGATCCGTGCCGAGCATGGCGGCCAGCGGCGCGGCGGCCTCGCCCGACAGCTTGAGCGGCACGAACACCATCGGCCGCGCCGACAGATGGCAGTGCCTGACGGTCGCGACGGGCTGCGCGATGCCCTCCTCCAGGGCCCGCAGCCGGGCCAGCGAGGTCAGCAGGCTCACGTGAGGCACTCCCGGCGCAGGCGTTCGGCGTTGCGGAGCAGCCGGGCGATCTCCTCCTGACCCGCGGCGGGGTCCCGGGTGCCCTCGGCCAGGCCGAGCGCCTCCGCCACCGAGGCCACCCCGCCCAGCTCGTCGCGCACCTGGCGGCCCAGCAGGTCGGAGGCGCCCTCCTGGCGGGCCTCGTCCCGGCAGAAGAAGCACAGGTCGCAGGTGGACAGGCAGTCGGGCGCGTACCGGGCCGTGGCCGTGCGCAGCGCGTCGGCCAGCTCCGCCACCGGCCTGGTGGGCCGCCCGTCCTCGTCCGGCCGCAGGTCGAACGTGACCTCCTCGGGCACTCCCGACAGCAGCCGGTCGAGCGAGGTCATCCGGGTGAGCTGGCGGCGCAGCACGGCGAGCTGCTTGCGGACGTCGACGAGGGTCGCGACGGGCCGGTTGGCGAAGTTCTCCGGGCAGACCAGCACCACCTCGTGCGCGACCTTCAGCGGGTCGTGGCCCAGCTCCTCCAGCAGCGTGCGCAGCGCCAGCACGTAGACGGCCGCCTGCCGCGCGGCCGCCGCCACCGCCGCCGGGTCGGCCTGGCCGTCGATCACCGCGAACGACTTGATCTCCACGATGTGGAACCGGCCGCCGAGCTGGAACGCCACGACGTCCGGCTCCAGATAGGCGGTGTGCCCGGCGATCTCCAGGGTGAACAGCGGGTGGTCGTACAGGGTGCCCGCGTCCTGGCCGCCGGCCGCCGCGCGGTCGATCAGCGCCCTGGTGTGGGCGTGGCGCAGATGGGCGCCGACGTTCTCCACGTCGTGGTAGGCGACCTCGGCGATCGGCAGCCCCAGCGCCTCGCGCAGCATCCGCAGCAGCTCCGCGCACCCGTCGGCCTTGACCAGCCCCTCGAACACGTTGCCGCGGGTGATCGCGAACGGCGACTGCCCGAACGGCGCGGGGAACCCCAGGTGCCGGGCGGCGGCGTCCTTGTCGATGCCGGCGCCGTCCATGAGCGCGCGGCGGGTGCACCCGGGATTGGCGGCCAGCGCCGCGATGGCACGGGCGTCGTGCGGGCGCGGCGGGGTCGTGCCCCGCAACGCGTCGAGACGCCGCTGCGCGCTCACGACGCGCCCTCACGGTCGGCTTCGCGCTTCGAGCCGCTCACTTGGCTTTCTCCTTCATGATCGTGCTGAGCGTAGCGGCACCGAACAGGCGGGCGACGTCACCTAGCTGCGCCGTCGCGCGTTCTGCCAGCTCGGCGCGGTCCCGCGTGTCGCGCCCGGCGTGCACCCGCAGCTCGGCGCGGGCCGCCTCGGCCACCCGGACGGGGTCCGGCGGGCCGAACGTGCCGTCGGTGGCGCCGGGGATGTTCCTGGCCATCCTGACCAGTAATCGGGCCGCCCGGCCGTCGCCCTGGTCGTGCTCGGCCACCGCGATGGCGCAGGTCAGGAAGTCGACGCGAGGGCTGAGGGGGCCGACGACGCGCCGCTCCAGCGGCCAGGTGCTGAGGGTGAGCAGGCCGCGGGCGGGGGAGAGGCGGTCGGTCAGGGCGGCGCACAGATAGTACGGCCGCCCGAACGGCGAGGACCTGAACGAGCGTTCCTCGTCCCGGCGCAGGCTGGTGAGCTGGGCGCTGCGGATCGTGCCGCCGAAGAACGCGTCGCTGACGGCCACGACGAGCCTCGGCTGCGCGGCCGCCCCCAGCAGGCGCAACCCCTGGTGCGCCTGCTCGCGCACGGTGACCAGGCGCGGCGCCTCCGCCTTGATCTCCGGCTGCCCGCCGCTCACGAGGGCGTCCCAGGCGCGTTCGGCCGAGCGCAGCTCGGCCCGCAGCGTGCGGGCGGCGGCCGCGTCGCGGTGCCGCATGGCCTTGCGCACCCCGGCCCGCAACCCGTCGATCCGCCGCTCGAGCTCGTCCAGCCGGTCACTCATGGCGCGAGCGTATCAACAGTCCCAGTATTTTCCAGTAATTTCGCGCTATCGACGCGATCACGTGATCTACGGCGTAAAGCCGTCCGCCGGGCACACCCGCCGGCCCGGCCGCGGGCCCGCGTCACCCGGCCACGGCGTCGGCATCCGTCCCTCGGTCAGGCGGTCGTGGCCACCACCCACATCCGGTCCTCGGTGAGGAACCGGTCCAGCCGGAGCCCCTCGGCCGCCAGATCGGCCGCCAACTGGTCGTCCGTGAGCCGCTTGGACGCGAACGACTGCGTCCACACCTTGTCCTGGCCATAGCCGTAGCGCATGGTCGCGTGAAAGATTCCCGGCGAGACCTCCGCCACCGCGTCCATGGTGATCGTGAAGTCGCCGTCCTGCCGTCCCATCCCCACGTGCCACCGGTCGTGCGCCTCGGCGGGCATCCACTGGATCAGCACGGAGCCCCCGGACTTGACGTGCCGCGCGCACGTCCCGAGCAGCTCCCGCCGGGACAGGTCGTCCACGGTGTTCACGAGCTGAGAGGCCAGCATGACGGTGTCGAACCGCCGGTCGAGCCGCAGGCTCTGGACCCGCCCCAGCACGGTTTCCGCGCCGCGCACGCGGGCCAGCATCTCGGCCGACTCGTCCACGGCCACGACCTCGAAGCCGTTCTCGACCAGGGCATGCGTGACGCGCCCGACGCCCGCGCCCAGCTCAAGGATGGAGCCGCCGGCGGGGGTCACCTGGGCGACGAGGTCGGGCTCGGCGCCCGGCGGCAGCAAGCTGTAGAAGTCGACGGGCGATCCGTCGGGGGTGATGGGCCCGGGGCCCGTGCCAACATTACGCATGATCCGAACATAACCCCCGGATCTACGCGATGCCGAACGAATCCCTCACCTCCTCGATACGGTGCGTAATCGCAGGCAGAGGCGGGGACGAAGACCGCTGTGACCTCCGAGATCCGCCGCCTGACGGGCGCCCTCGCCGGCCTGGCCGCCCTCGCCCCCGTCTACTACCTGGCCGAAGCGGCCGCCAGGGCCCTGCGCGTGGGCAACGCCACGTTCGGCCCGGCACCGGCCGGCCTCGGCTATCTGGCGGCGGTGGCCGCCATCGTCGTCCTCCTGACCGCCTGGCCCCCGGCCGCGCTCGCCTGCGGCCTGCCGCTGGCCGCCGCCGGAGTCCTGTTCGCCCTGGACCTGGACGCCGCGCTCGGGGCGGCGGGCAGCCTGCCCTGGTCGCGCGCGGGCGGCCTGCCGTGGTCGCAACCCGGCGCGCCCTGGGCCGAGGCCGGCGAGCCCCCGGGCACCCTGGCCGGCGCGAGCGGCCTCTACGCGCTCATCGGCGCGCTCCTGGTGCTCTCGGCGCTGCTGCCCGGCCGGTTGCGATCTATCCTGAGCGGTTGACATCCTCCCCCGCCTGAAGGACGGGGGATTCCAACCACACTCACCCCACCAGGAGGAGAGCGTGTTGAGGTTCACGGTTCGCCGGCTCGCCCAACGGCGGGCCTCCCCGTGCGGACACGGCATGCCCTGCCGCGTGTGCGATGTTCCGCGCCGCGTTCACATCAGCGTTGCCCGCATGACCGCAGGACCGGCACCGGAAACGCGCTTGGCTCTCACGCGCCTCCCGATCCACCACCCCGCACGCCTAACGCGACATGCCGACCAAACTACAGAACGTCACCGACAAAATCAGGGGACCCTCGTGACCCACCGTTCCGCATTTCCTCCCCGCCCTGAAGGACGGAGCCTCCACGCTGCAGGTAGTCGGTGAGTGGACGGGATCCGGACCGGCGCAGGGCGCTGCTCGACGCCGCCGACCGGGTCATCCTCAGCGGCGGCCCCGAGGTGTCCATGGCGGCCATCGCCGCCGAGGCGGGCATCACCAAGCCCATCCTCTACCGCCACTTCGGCGACAAGAGCGGCCTCTACCAGGCGCTGGCCGACCGGCACGTACGCACGGTCATCGCCCAGCTCCGGCCCAAGATCGCCAAGGCGGGGGCCGACCTGCGGGCCAGGGCCAGGGAGGCCATCGGCGTCTACCTCGACCTGGTCTCGGCCAACCTCAACCTCTACCGGTTCCTGGTGCACCGGGCCGGCGCCGAGGACGCCAGGATCCGCTCCCACATGACCTCGCTGGTGCGCGGCCTGGGCGAGGAGCTCGGCGGCGTGCTGGCGGCCGAGCACGCGGTCCCCGACCCGGTGCGGGCGCAGGTGCTCGGGCACGCGTTCGTCGGCATGGTGCAGTCGACCGGCGACTGGTGGCTCGACCATCCGGAGGTGGACCGCGCCCAGGTGGTGGAGGGCCTGGTCGACGTGATCGCCGCCGCGCTCAGCCAGCGGGACGGGAGCGGCCGCCGGGCGGCGGCAACATCCTGAGCAGGTCCCACTCGTTCTCGCACACCCGGCGCCCGATCGCCGCCAGCTCCACCGAGCGGGCGCCGCCGCGCAGGTGGCGCATGGTCTGCATGACGCAGATGATCCCCCACTTCAGCACCCCGAACGTCTCCCACCACCGCAACGCCTCCCGCTCGGGGCAGCCGGGTCACCCGGCCGGGCGGGCTCAGGGCAGCCAGCTCACCTTGCCGCGCAGGAAGGCGTACCCGACGAAGGCCACGGCGTCGATGACCGTGTGCGCCACGATCAGCGGCATCGCGCGCCCCCACCGTTGGTACATCCGCCCGAACACCAGCCCCATCACCACGTTCCCGGCGAAGCCCCCGAAACCCTGATACAGGTGGTACGACCCCCGCAACAGCGACGACACCACGAGGGCCCGCCACGGCCCCCACCCGGCCTGCCCCAGCCGGTGCAGCAGGTATCCGGCGACCACCACCTCCTCCAGCACCCCGTTCTGCGCCGCGGCGAGCAGCAGCACCGGCACCTGCCACCACACGTCCGGCAGCGCGCCGGCGACGACCGTGAGGTTCACTCCGAACGCCCACACCGCGAGGTAGAAGGCCAGTCCCGAGCCGCCGATCACGGCCGCGAGCACCGCCCCGCGCAGCAGGTCGCGCCCCGGCTGCCGGAAGTCCGTGCCGATCGTCCGCAGCGACTCGCCCGAGCGCACCATCAGGTACGCCACCAGCCCCACGGGCGCCACGGCGATCGCGATCTGGACGAGCTGCAACGTCAGGTCCAGCCAGGGCCGCCCCGGCGCCATCGAGCCGACGAGCACGGCCTGCTGGCTCTTCAGCTCCTTCGGGGCCGTGAGCGCGCCGACCAGCCGTACGAACGCCACCAGCGCGCTGGCGCCGAGCGAGACCGACAGCACGGCGATGACCTCGGCCCGGATGAGCCGCGGCCCGAGCATCGGGGCCGGCGCAGAGGGAGAGTCTGTCCGCATGGCCGCAGACTAGCCGCTCCAAGATCGGACCCGCATAAAGACCCCTGTCGGGGGCGGGGCACGGAGGGAGTCCCCGCCCGGGCCGGACCCAGACCCGGACGGGGAACGATCGAACAGCGCCGGTCAGTGAGGGCCGGACAGTGGGGGCCGGACAGTGGGGGCCGGGCAGGGGGACCGGCCAGGGGGGTTCGGTCAGTGCGAGCCGGCCAGGTCCAGGTCCTTGACGTCGGGGTCGCCCTCGTCCGCGAAGTAGTCGCGGCGCCGGGTCCCGTCCTCGCCCTCGGCCACCTTGGCCGCGCGGAACGCCAGCGTGGCGAGCACCGCCACCACCAGGTTGACCGCCAGCGCCAGGAACCCGGCGTAGATCGTCATGGTGGTGTCGAAGCCCAGGTTCTGCAGGCCGAACGCCGAGCCGCCGAAGTGCGCCTTGCCGCTGGCCGGGTTCGGGATCAGGTAGAGCATCCACATGCCGGCCGCCAGCCCGGCCGCCCAGCCCGCGATCAGACCGCCCTTGTGGAACCAGCGCGTGTACAGGCCCAGCGCCACCGCCGGCAGCGTCTGCAGGATGATCACGCCGCCGATGAGCTGCAGGTCGATCGAGAACTGCGGGTCGAGCAGCAGGATGCACAGCACCGCGCCCACCTTGACCACCAGCGACACCAGCTTGGAGACCTTGGCCTCCTGGGCGTCGGAGGCGTTCTTGTTGAGGTATTCGCGGTAGATGTTGCGGGTGAACAGGTTCGCCGCCGCGATCGACATGATGGCCGCCGGGACCAGGGCGCCGATGCCGACCGCCGCGTAGGCGACGCCGGTGAACCAGTCGGGGAACATCTGGTCGAACAGCATCGGCACGATGGTGTTGGTGTCCGGCTTGCCGTTGGCGCCGACGACCGGCTTGGTGCCCGCCGCGATGGCCATGAAGCCGAGCAGCGCGATCAGGCCGAGCAGGAAGCTGTAGGCGGGCAGCGCCGACATGTTGCGCTTGATGACGTTGCGGTTCTTGGAGGCGAGCACGCCGGTGAGGCTGTGCGGGTAGAGGAACAGGGCCAGCGCCGAGCCGAAGGCCAGCGTGACGTACTGCACCTGGTTGCCGCCGTTGAGGATGACGCCGTCACCCGGAGCGGGCGTGGCCGCGAACTTCTGCCCGGCCGCGTCGAAGATGGCGCCCCAGCCGCCCAGCCTGGCGGGGATGTAGAGGACCGCCACCAGGATCACGATGTAGATGAGCGCGTCCTTCACGAACGCGATCAGCGCGGGCGCGCGCAGCCCCGACTGGTAGGTGTAGGCCGCCAGGATCGCGAACGCGATGATGATCGGCAGGTGCCCGGTGATGCCCATCGCCTTCAGCACGGCCTCGATGCCGACGAGTTGCAGCGCGATGTACGGCATGGTCGCCACCAGCCCGGTGATCGCGATGGCCAGCGCCAGCGTCGGCGAGCCGAACCGGGCCCGGACGAAGTCGGCCGGCGTGACGAACCCGTGCACGTGTGACACCGACCACATGCGCGCCAGCACCAGGAACACCAGCGGATAGACCACCACGGTGTACGGCAGCGCGTAGAACCCCAGCGCCCCCGAGCTGAACACCAGCGCGGGCACGGCCACGAACGTGTAGGCCGTGTAGAGGTCACCGCCGACCAGGAACCAGGTGATCCACGAGCCGAAGCTCCGCCCGCCGAGGCCCCACTCGTGCAGGCTGGCCAGGTCGTTCGGCCGCCGCCACCGCGAGGCCACGAACCCCATGCCGCTGACCAGCAGGAACAGCAGGATGAAGACGACCAGCTCGGTCGTGTGCCGGCTCACTTGGTCATCCTGTAGACGAGCGTCGTGCTGGCGACGCCCACGATGATGAACGCGAGCTGCAGCCAGTAGAAGAGCGGGAAGCCCAGGAGGCGGGGCTCGTCGGCGTTGAACAGGAACGTGCACAGCGGCAGCACGATCGGCAGGACCAGCAGCCAGTTCCATGGGCTGCGGTCGGTCCGCGGCTGACCGGGTTCCCCGGTAGTCATCGACCCTCCGATGAATGGATCAGGAGCCGGATGTGACCGGTCCCTGACGGCTAGTCAATGGAGGGAGATTAGCTGCCGGGTGATATTAAACCCAACGTCCAACACATTACGGTTTGGCCTAAATGTTGAGATTGGCTCTCGGCATGCGAGACGCCGACGCCGGCACTGTAGTCGCGGGAACACCGCGATCGTCCTCGCCGATCGCCGAATGGTCGGTGCCGCGCGCCGAACGGTCACACGGTCCGGTCCGCAGCCGTCCTCGGCTCGTGCCGCACGTCATCCGGCCCGCCGATCCGGCGCGTCCAGGCGGCGAACTCGGCCAGCACCCCGTCGGGGTCCTTGACGTAGATGGAACGGATGAACACGCCGTCGTGGAGCTCCGGCGCCACGCCGGACTCGCTGTCGTCGTGGTTGAGCGGCACGCCGACGTCTCACAGGGCCCCCTGGAAAACATGACATGAGGTGTCCGGTATCCGGGAGACGATCGGTCCCATGATTGCTGTGGTGGCGGGGGCGACCCGCGGAACGGGACGAGGCATTGCGGTCGCGCTGGGAGCGGCCGGCGCGACGGTCTACTGCACGGGCAGGAGCACACGCGAGCGGCGCTCGGAGATGAACCGGCCCGAGACCATCGAGGAGACGGCCGACCTGGTGACGGCGGCCGGGGGCACGGGCATCGCGGTCCAGACCGACCACCTGGACCCCGGCCAGGTCGCGGCGCTGGCCGGGCGCGTACGGAGCGAGCAGGGCCGGCTCGACGTGCTGGTCAACGACGTGTGGGGCGGCGACCACCTGTGGGAGTGGGACACCCCCGTCTGGAAACACGACATGGACAAGGGCTTCAGGCTGCTCAGGCTGGCCGTCGACACCCACATCATCACCAGCCGCCACCTGCTCCCGCTGCTCATCGAGCACGAGGGCGGGCTGGTGGTGGAGGTCACCGACGGCACCTGGTCCCACAACGAGACCCACTACCGCGAGAACGTCTACTACGACCTGGCCAAGGTGGCGGTGAACCGCCTCGGCTTCGCCTGGTCGAAGGAGCTGCGCCCGTACGGCGGCACGGGGCTGGCGATCACGCCGGGCTTCCTGCGCTCGGAGGCCATGCTGGAGAACTTCGGCGTCACCGAGGACAACTGGCGGGAGGCCAAGCTGGACCCCGAGCACGCCAGGGCCTGGATGGTCTCCGAGACCCCCGCCTACGTCGGCCGCGGGGTGGCCGCCATCGCCGCCGACCCGGACAGGCGGCGCTGGTCGGGCCGGTCGGTGGAGAGCGGTGACGTGGCCGAGGCATACGGGCTCACGGACGTGGACGGCAGCCGCCCGCAGGTGTGGCGCTACATCCGCGAAGTCCTGGAAGCAGGTGGGGAGGCCGCCCCGCAAAGCTACCGGTAGTCATTTGTAGAGCGCGGACATGCGGGCGGCGGCCTCGGTGACCATCGCCCGCAGCTCCGGCGGGCCGAGCACCTCGGCCTCCGGCCCGAACCGCAGCACCTGCGAGTAGGCCACGGGCAGCGACTCCACCGCCAGCCGTACGGTGCCGTCCGGCTGCGCCGAGGCCAGCGCGTCGTCGAGCGCCGCCGGGTCGGCGACGTGCCGCAGCATCCGCAGCCCGGACTCGCTGAGCCGTAAAGTGATCACGTCCCGCAGCAGCGAGCGCGAGAACTCCGCCGACTGCCCGGCCCAGAAGGCGGCCAGGTCGAAGCCCGGATCGCGGTCGAAGGACTCGGCGAGTACGGAGATCTCGCCGAACCGGTGCACCCGGAAGATCAGGAACCGGGTCCCGAGCCGGGCCGCCAGATACCAGGCGCCCGCCTTGAGCACCAGCCCGTACGGCTCCAGCGCGCGCCGCTTGTCCCGGTAGAGCGCCGAGACACGCTGGTCGTTCCACACGGCCCTGGCCAGCGGCGCCAGCGCGGCCAGCGGCGCCAGCGCGGCCGGCGGCGGATCGTCGGCCGCGCACCAGCCGGGCGCGTCCAGGTGGAAGCGCTGCGCGGCGACCGCGGGCGCGTCCCGCAGGGCGGGGGAGAGCGCGGCGGCGGCCTTCAGCCGGGCCGTGGCCGCCACCTCCTCCAGCCCCATCTCGCGCAGCGCCGCCGGCACCCCCGACAGGAACAGCGCCTCGGCCTCGGCCCGGCCGAGCCCGGTCAGCCGCGTACGGTAGCCGTCCAGCAGCCGGTAGCCGCCGCCCCGCCCCCGGTCGGCGTAGACGGGCACGCCCGCCTCCGACAGCGCGAGCACGTCGCGGTGCACCGTGCGCTCGGACACCTCCAGCTCCTTGGCCAGCTCTCCCGCCGTCATCCCGCCGCGGCCCTGCAGCAGCAGGACCAGCGACATCAGCCGCGAGGCGCGCACAGCGGCAGCACCACCGCGGAGGGGCGGTCGGGCGAGTGGAACACCTCGACGTCGGCGGGCACCATCGCGCCGCCCGCGCCGAGCGGGTCGCCGGTGCCGTGGTTGCGGGCGATCGTCGGGTAGGCCCCCGCCGCCACGTGCACCCTGATCCGGTGGTCCCGCCTGAACCGGTGCCCGATCGGCCACAGGTCCACCTCGACCCGGCGCACGCCGTCTCCCATGGTGCCCATGATCCCATCCTGGGGGCCGAGCCGCCGCACGCCCTCGCACACGTTGTAGGAGTGCCCGTCCGGGAGCACGTCGCACACCCGGACCACCACGTCCACGTACGGGGTGCTGGACCGTACGAACAGCTCGGCGCGTACCGGGCCGATCATCTCCACGTCCGACTCCAGCGCGGCCGAGCTGTAGACCAGCACGTCACGGCGCTGTTCCAGGCGCCGCTGGTCACGCGGCCGGGAGTCGCCGAGCAGCACGGGACCGCCGAGCACCGGCGTCGGATGGTCGGGGTGGTAGCGGAAGCGGTCCGGCTCGGCCGCGTGCGGTGCCCGCGTCCCGAGCCCGAACCCGTGCTGCAGGTGCCAGCGCTGCTCCCGCATGCCTGGCACCGGCCAGTCGGGGTAGTCGCGCCACTCCTCGGCCCCCGTCACGTAGAGCCGCACGGGGTCCGGCCGCAGCCCGGAGTGGTCGCCCAGCAGGTGGGCGCGGAACCAGGCGATCGCCTCGGCCAGCGCGGGCCGCCCGTGCCGGGTGTCCACGTGGTACCAGGGCCCGATCGTCAGGTAAGGTCGCCGCCCCGCCGCCCGCATCGCCGCGTAGTCCTTGAGCTGCCAGGGCAGGAACACGTCGTACCAGCCGCCCAGCATCGTGACCGCGGCGTCCACCTCGCCCACCATCGGTGAGAAGTCACGCTTGTCCCAGTACGGCACAGCGGGGTCGGTGTGATGGGCGAGCAGGTTCTGGTAGAAGGGGAGCGGGCGCCCGGCCGAGACCAGGTCCAGCTCGGCCACCGGGCGGCCGGACAGGACCGCCTTGCGGGTGAGCCGCGGCGCCGTCCATGCCGCCGCCCCGCCGACGAGGGGGCGGGACATGACGTCGGTCAGCGTGGTCCAGCTCAGCGCCGACTCCAGCGCGAACGCGCCGCCCACGTAGGCCGCGTCCCTGAACTGCGACGCGGTGATCTGCGTGGCCAGGGCCTTCAGCTCCGGCCCGGCGTAGGGCGCGACGGACCACTGCGTGTAGCCGAGGTAGGAGGGGCCGAACATCGCGAACGAGCCGCCGTACCAGGGCTGCTCGCGCATCCAGGCGATGGTGGCCAGGCCGTCGTCGTGCTCGTCGCCGAGCGGGTCGAGCAGGCCGCCCGAGCCGAAGCCGCCGCGGCAGCTCTGGATCACCACGTGGAAGCCCTGCCGGGCGAAGGCGCGCCCGTGGACCAGGCCGAGCAGGCCACGCCGGCCGTACGGGGAGCGCATCAGGATGACGGGGGCCCGCTCGCCACCGGCCGGAGCGTAGTGATCGGCCAGCAGCGTCACGCCGTCAGGCATCGGCACGGGGATATCACGCTGGCGCCGCACACGTCTCATGTACTAACCAGTAACAGATGCCTCCCGGGGTGCGGTAGCCCGGGGGCACCCCTAAAGGCATCGGCCGAGCCGGACGGCGAACCGGCGTGCCCGCCCCACCGAGGGGCGGGCACCGGTCGTTACGGGATCGCCCGGTCGGGGCGCTCCGAGATGCGTACCGCGTTGACGATCGTCTCGCCCTGCCGGGTGGCGAAACGCACGTTGAGCTGCCCGTCGGTCACCTTGACCGTGTACTGCCTGCTCACGGCCGTGTAGGTGCCCGCCTCCAGGGCGAGGTCGAGCGCCGGGATGGCCAGTTGTCCCTCGGCCAGCACGTCGAAGACGCGCCTGCCCGGCTTCGTGCTCTTGATGTCGGCGAAGTCAAGCTCGACCGTGTACGTCCCGGCGGGCACGTTGTCGAACCGGTATTCGAGCATGCTCTCCCGGGCCGTCCTGAACAGCGTCTGGTCCTCGGTGCCGCGGATCGTCCTGGACGTGCTCGCCGTCCGGTTCTGGTTGGTGATGTAGCCGTACCCGCCCGTGGTGTACCTGCGGTCCGGCGTCCAGGTGTCACCGGCGGAGTCGGTCACGTTCCTGGTCGCGCCGACGTCGATGGCCACCTGATGCTTGGGCACCACGACCGTCACCTTGATCTCGATGGCCGGCTGCCGGCCGCTGGCCGATTCTACCAGCAGCGTGCCCTGGCGCGTCGTGCCGGGCGCGACGCCGGCGCTGGAGACCGTCGCCGTCAGCGTCACCCCCTGCCCCTTGGCCAGCTCGCCGGCCGTCGGGGTCACGGCGAACCACGGCTCGGCGGTCACCGTGTACGGCGTGGGCGAGCCCAGGTTCGTCAGCCGCAGCGTCCTGGTGCGGGTCGCGCCGGCCGGCATCACCACGGTCAGCTCCGCGACCGACGCGCTCACCTGGCCGGTGACCAGCGCCGTGTCGATGCGCGTCACCGTGGTGGGCGCGACCGTGGCGTCCTGGGTGAAGGTGCCGTAGTGCTCCTTGGACACCACGACCTCGTAGTCGCCCGCCAGCACCTGGCCGTAGAACGTGCCGTCCTCGGCGGTGGTCAAGGTGGCCACGTCGCCCACCTTCACCGTCGCCCCGGCCAGCGGCCGGCCGTCGTTGGCGTCGGTGACCACGCCGGTCACCAGGCCGTGCCGGCTGGCGGTGAACGCCAGGCTCTGCCCGGTGGACATCACCGGCTCCTCGTAGGAGTAGAGCAGCGCGTCGTCGCCGGCCGCGTTCTCCACGCCGATCGTGGCGCTGGTGCCCTGCTCGCGCTCGGTCTCGATGTCCTTGTACCGGAAGCCGACCGAGCCGTCCTCGCCCAGCAGCGCCGCGAACGACACCCGCTGGTCGGTGGTGTTGTAGAAGAGGACGTTGCGCCACTCGACGACGTACGTGCGGTGCGGCGCGGTGCCCGTCACCGCCGTGTAGATTCCGGCCTGGGAGTCCACCACGAGGTCGTCCCAGTACGGGTAGACCGCGTTGTTGGGGGTGCCGGTGGTCGGGAGCCGGCCGTTGCTGGCCGTGACGACCCGGTCGTTGGCGAACGTGACGAAGCCGTTCGTGGCGATCCACGCCCGGCCCTGGCCGGCGCCGTAGAAGGGGACCTGGAACGGCAGCGTCACCTGCACGGCCTCGTCGTCGCCGGTCAGCGCCAGCTTCTCGGTGCCGGCCACGTAGGCCTGCGTGCCGCTCCGGCAGGTGTAGCCGAAGCCGTCGCCGCGCAGCGGCAGCTCGATGTCCCTGGTCACGTCACCGGCGACCGCGACGGCCGCCGTGGTGCCGCTGGAGCAGCGTGACCCGGGCGAGACGCGCAGGTCGTAGGAGCCGTGCGGCAGCGTCAGGCGGTAGCGGCCGGCGGCGTCGGTGACCGCCCGCACCGGCGTGCCGGCCGCCTCGACCGCCGCGCCGGGCTCCGGCGTGCCGGCCGTGCTGACCGTGCCCGTGACCACACCGCTCGGCTGTACGGTCATGGTCAGGTCGGAGGTCGTGGACTGCTCCGCGGTGATCGTGGCGATCGCGGTGGCCCGGTCGTAGCCGAACTTCCCGGCGCTGACCTCGTACGCGCCGGGCAGCAGGCGCGGGATGGCGTACGTGCCGTCCGCGCCGGTCTCCACGGTGCGGCTCAGCGGGCCCGACACCGTGATCGTCGCCCCGGCCAGCGGCGCGCCGCCCGCCGTCACGGTGCCGGCCAGGTCGCCCAGCCCCTCGTCGGGGGCCGCCTGGACGGCGGCGTAGGTGTCGAGTCTGCCCTCGCCCCAGACGTTGTTGTCGGTGGCGGTGCCGCCGCAGCTCGTGTCGTTGACGTCGATGGCGGTGGTGTCCAGCAGCGGCCGGGTGGCCTCCACCTGGTTCTGCAGGCCGGGCGAGCCCGACCAGATCAGCGCGACCGTGGCCGCCACGTGCGGCGAGGCCATCGACGTGCCGGTGTAGGAGTCGTAGGAGTCGGTGGGGACGGAGGAGCGCACGTTGACCGCGGGGGCGGCGATGTTCGGCTTGATCTCGCCGCCCTCGCCCTCGCCCTTGCTGGAGCGGTTGTAGAGCACGTTGTTGACGTCGAAGCCGCCTGCGCTGTAGCTGATCCGGTACTGGCCCGGGGAGCCGCTGGTGCGGCAGGCGGGACCCTCGTTGCCGTTGGCGAACGCCGGGAAGATCCCGGCGGCGATCCACGACTGGACGATCTGCATGTACCAGTCGTCGAACCCGTCGCCGCCCCAGGAGTTGTTGACGATGTCCGGCGCCAGGTCGGGCCGCGGGTTCTGGCCGTTCAGGTCGGTGGGCGCGAGCATCCACTGGCCGGCCGCCAGCAGGGAGGCGTCGGTGCAGGTGTTGAGCTCGCAGCCCTTGGCGGCGATCCACCTGGCGGCCGGGGCGACGCCGATGCCGTTCGCGCCGACCATGGTGCCCATGGTGTGCGTGCCGTGCCCGTTGTTGTCACACGGCGCGGGCGACGGGCAGACGCCGGCCGGGTCGAACCAGTTGTGGTCGTGGGTGAAGGTGCCGTCCTGGTTCCGGCCCCGGTAGCTCATGACCAGGTCGGGATGGTCGAACTGGGCGCCGCTGTCGATGTGCCCGATCACGATGCCCTCGCCGCGGTTGCCCAGCTCGTTCCACACGCGCGGGGCGCCGACCCGGTCGATGTTCCATTCGACCGCCTCGTCGTTGACGCGCACCCTGGGCTCGGCCCGCCCCGGGACGGGCTTGGGCAGCGAGAGGGTGCGGACCGGCTCGATCCGGTCCACCTCGGGCAGCTTGGCGATCTCGCCCGCCAGCTTCTCGCCGGCGGTCACCCGCACCGCGTTGACGATCCAGTACGAGGTGTAGTCGGCCTTGCGGGCGTCGAGCAGCTCGCGCAGGGACCGCTGCGAGGTGTCGGCCCGCTGTGTCTTGGCCTCGAAGACCCGCTCGGCCTTCGCGTCCTTGGTGACGGCCCGGCGGACGCCGCTCAGGTCGGCCTCGCCCTTCATCCGGACCCAGAAGGTGGCCTTGTCGTCCCGCGTGAGCTGTGACTGGACGGTCGCGTCGATCTTGCCGGGGTCTGGCTCCGCGTTCGCGGCCCGCGGGACCAGCAGGCCGGCTAAAGCGACGATTCCGGCCAGGATCGCGCGCCAGTGAGGGGTGTTCGGCACGGGCTCTCCTCCACGACATGTGAAGAGGTGATCTTTACGCCTCTGTCGAGAAGGGTGAAGAGATCTTGTGGGGATTGCAAGAGGTGGCGCGAAACGTTACTCAGCCGACGGAAATGTAATCTGGTCAGCGGAAATGCCGACTTTTCTAGCGATAGCCGACTGCCTCCAGGATCCGCAGAAGATACGCCTTGATCTCCTCCGTGCTCTCCCCGTCCGGGCGGGTGCCGATGTGGGCGAGCACCGCGGCGGAGAGGATCTCCTGGGTCACGTCCACATCGGCGTCCGGTGCCAGTCGCCCGAGCTCCTGGGCCTGGCACAACGTCTGGCGCACCAACGCGGCGCGGCGCCCGCCGTTGACCTTCCGGTAGGTGGCCAGCAGCTCCGGGTAGTCGTCGACGGAGCCGTAGAGGCGGCGCAGCAGCCTGCGGTGGCGCGGGTCCGTCAGGTAGGTCGCGATGTCGCCGACCATGTGCTCCACGTCGCGCCAGCCGACGAAGGCCGGGTTGTGGTCGTGGTTGGCCCACTCCAGCGTCCGCGCCAGCAGCTCGGTCTTGCCGGCGAACCTGCGGTAGACCGTCGCCCGCGTCACGCCCGCCCGCCTGGCGACCTGCTCGATGCTGAGCTGCACGGCGCCCACCTCGATGAGCAGGTCGAGCGCGGCCGTCATGATGGCGAGGTCCGCCTCCTGGCTGCGCGGCCGGCCGGCCGGGCGGGGCGCGGGCGCCGGGTCGGTCCTGTCCATGTGCGTCGGGTCACTCCCCGGGTCGTTCGGGCCGTCCCGCAGATTCTATGGAGTCGCGGGACGGCCCTCTCCTCGTCCGGATGGCCCTACCGCGCGTCCCAGGTGACGGGGAGGCGGTGGACGCCGTAGATGGCCATGTCGGTCCGCAGCGGCACCTCGTCGGGCGCCACGGCCAGCCGCAGCGACGGGAACCTGGCGAACAGCGCGGGGAAGGCCGCCCGCATCTCGACCCTGGCGAGCTGCTGCCCGAGGCACTGGTGCACGCCGTGGCCGAAACCCAGGTGGCTGCCGCCCGTCCGGCCCAGGTCGAGGGTGTCCGGGCTGGGGAAGCGGCCGGGGTCGCGGTTGGCGGCCGGGAGTGAGACGGTGACCGTCTGCCCCGCCCTGACCAGCTCGCCGCCCAGCTCGACGTCCTCCAGCGCGGTGCGGATGAGGAAGGGGATGATGCCGAGGAAGCGCAGCAGCTCCTCCACCACCTGCTCGATCCGCTCCGGCGCGGCGCGCAGCACGGCGAGCTGGTCCGGATGGGTGAGCAGCGCGAACGTGCCCAGGGCCAGCATGTTGGCCGTGGTGTCGAGCCCGGCGCCCAGCAGCGTGAACCCGATGTTGGCCAGCTCCTCGTCGGTCAGGTCGCTCCTGGCCAGGCCGCCGAGCACGTCGTTGGTGGGCGTCACGCGCCGGGCCTGGATCAGCTCCATCATGTGCCCTTGCATCGCGACGAAGGCGGCCATCGTCTCCTCGTGGGAGTTGCCCGGCCGCAGCAGCGCGGCGGACTCGTCCAGGAAGCGCTTCTGGTCCTCGGCGGCCACGCCGAGCAGTTCGCAGATCACCACGGCCGGGATCGGCGCCGCGAACGCCTCCACCAGGTCCGCGGTCGGGCCCTGCCGCTCCATGGCGTCCAGGAACGTGCCCGTGACCTCCTCGATGCGGTCGCCGAGCCGGCGCATCCGGCGCACGGTGAACTCGCCGGTGAGCAGGTGGCGGTAGCGGGTGTGCCGGGGCGGGTCCATCGACAGGAACATCCCGGGCGGCGCGGGCCGGGCGGGTCCCTGTCCCGGCATGGCGACGGGGTGGTGCAGCAGCTCGGACCGGGTGCTGAAGCGCCGGTCGGCGAGCACGTCGCGGGCCAGGGCGTGGCTGGTCACCAGCCACCCCTGGTGGCCGTCCGCGTAGGCCAGCGGGGTGACGGGCCGGCTCTCGCGCAGCTCGGCGAGCTCGGTGGGCGGGTCGAACGGGGTGGGGCGCAGTGTGGGGAGCGGGATCGCCCCTGTGTCCGTCATCTCGGGTCTCCTTGCCGATCGGAGGTGCGGCAAGAAATGATACAGAGCAGCTCTGTATTGAAATATGGGGGGGTGGTGGGCGGCGGTTCGCGTTGCGCGATCATGGACGGGCGGATAGCCTGAGCGCATGCGAAATCACGCTCAGCTCCAGTGGTGGCGCCGCTCCTAGGCGGCGCGTGTTTCGCATTCCTCAACGGACGGCCGCCCCGGATGGCGGCCATTCTTCTGTTCGCCCCGGGGCCTGAGCATCTGACGCAGGTAAGGGGCAGCAAGTGGAGACGCGCGGATATACCACCGCCGGGGGCATCGGCGTCGAGCGCGAGGCGCGCGACGTGGACGAGGCGGCGCTCGAAGAGATCGTGACGGCCCTGGGCGAGCGGCGCGGGGGCGCCTTCTCCTCCGGCATGGACTACCCGGGCCGCTACAGCCGATGGGCCTTCGGCTACGTCGATCCGTGCCTGGAGCTGGTCGCCAGGGGGCGCGTCATCTCGGCGACGGCGCTCAACGAGCGCGGCCGGGTCGTGCTGCCCGCCGTCGCCTCCTGCCTGCTGGCCGCGGGCAAGCCGGTCGCCGAGCCCACCCCCGACCGGGTGGAGGTGCACGTCCCCGAGTCGAGCAACCAGGCGGGCGACCTGCTGCCGGAGGAGATGCGCAGCCGCCGGCCCACGGTGTTCACCGCGATCCGGGAGGTCATCGCGGTGTTCAAGGGCGACGACCCGCACCTGGGGCTCTACGGCGCCTTCGGTTACGACCTGGCCTTCCAGTTCGAACCCATCAGGCAGGAATTGGCCCGCCCCGACGACCAGCGCGACCTCGTGCTGCACCTGCCCGACCGGCTGGTCGTGATCGACCGGCAGCGCGAGACCTGCGTCGAATACCGCTACGAGTTCACCGTCGACCGCGCCACCACCCGCGGCCTGGACCGGACCGGCCAGAGCACCCCGCCCATCACCCCCGGCGAGCTGCCGTCCAACCCGCCGAAGGGCGAATACGCCAAGGTCGTCGCCGCCGCCAAGGAGCGGTTCAAGCGCGGCGACCTGTTCGAGGTCGTGCCCGGCCAGGTCTTCCACGCCACCTGCACCGACCCGGCCGCCTTCTACCGCGGCCTGCGCCAGAGCAACCCGGCCCCGTACGAGTTCATCATCAACCTCGGCCAGGGCGAGCACCTGGTGGGCGCCTCGCCCGAGATGTACGTCAGGGTGAGCGGCGACCGCGTCGAGACCTGCCCCATCTCCGGCACCATCGCCCGCGGCAGCAACCCGGTCGAGGACGCCGAGGCCATCCGTACCCTCCTGTCCAGCGTCAAGGAGGAGTCGGAGCTGACCATGTGCACCGACGTCGACCGCAACGACAAGTCGCGCATCTGCGTGCCGGGCACGGTCAAGGTCATCGGCCGCCGCCAGATCGAGCTCTACTCCCGGCTGATCCACACCGTCGACCACATCGAGGGCCGGCTGCGCCCCGAGTTCGACGCGCTCGACGCCTTCCTCACCCACATGTGGGCCGTCACCGTGACCGGCGCGCCCAAGACGTGGGCCATGCAGTTCATCGAGGACCACGAGGCCACCACCCGCCGGTGGTACGGCGGCGCCATCGGCTTCATCGGCTTCGACGGGTCCATGAACACCGGCCTGACCCTGCGTACCGCCCAGATCAGGGACGGCGTGGCGACCGTCAGGGCCGGGGCCACGCTGCTGTTCGACTCCGACCCCGAGTCGGAGGAACGGGAGACCGAGCTCAAGGCCAGCGCCCTGCTCGGCGCCCTGTCCGCGGTCAACCAGCCGGGCTCGGTGCCCGCCCCCGAGCGCCGGCCGCAGCCGGGCCTGGGCATGAAGGTGCTGCTCGTCGACCACGAGGACTCCTTCGTCAACACCCTGGCCGACTATTTCCGGCAGGAGGGCGCTGACGTGGTGACGCTGCGCCACGGCTTCCCGGCACACCTGATCGACGAGATCGCGCCCGACCTCGTGGTGCTCTCGCCGGGCCCCGGCTGGCCGACCGACTTCGGCATGTCGAAGCTGATCGACGAGATCTACGCCCGCGACCTGCCGGTGTTCGGCGTCTGCCTGGGCCTGCAGGCGATGGTCGAGCAGGCGGGCGGCACGCTGGAGCTGCTCGACCATCCCGAGCACGGCAAGCGCGGCCGGGTCTCCCGGCTGGGCGGCAGCGCGCTGCTCGACGGGCTGCCCGAGGAGTTCACCGCCGCCCGCTATCACTCGCTGCACGCCAAGCGGCCCGGCGTGGTCGGCTTCACCCCGACCGCGCTCACGCCCGACGGCAACGTCATGGCCATCGAGGACGTCGAGCGGCGGCGGTTCGCCGTGCAGTTCCACCCGGAGTCCATTCTGACCCAGGAGGGCGGCGCGGGCGCGAAAATCATCGCGAACGTGCTGCGGCTCTCTCGTAGGTAGGTAAAAGGGCCGCGGGGGCGTGCGGGGCTCCCCTAGAGTCTCCGCATGCTCCCCGTAGACCTTCCCGACACGGTGCGTGACGCGCTGCTCGCCCCGCTCGTCGACCACCACTGTCACGGGGTACGGCGCGACGACCTGGCCAGGGCCCAGTTCGAGCTGCTCATCAGCGGGGGCGGCAGCCCGGCCCCGCCCGGCACCACCCACTTCGACACGCCGTTCGGGGTGTCGCTGCGCCGCTGGTGCGCGCCGCTGCTGGACCTGGAGCCGCACGCGCCGCCCGCCGTCTACCTCGCCCGCCGGGCCGAGCTGGGCGCGGCCGAGGTCAACCGGCGGATGCTGGCGGGCGCGGGCGTGGTGGCCTTCCTGGTCGACACGGCGCAGTCAGACACGGCGCGGTCCGCCACGGGGCCGTCTGCCACGGGGCCGTCCGCCGCCCCGGCCGAGCCCGTGCTGCTGAGCGCCGCGGAGATGGGCCGGCACGGCGGCGCGGCGGCCGACGAGCTGGTACGCATCGAGCAGATCGAAGGCGGCGTGGCCACCTCGGCCCAGCTCGCCGTGGACTACCTGGACGACCTCGGTGAGGAGCTGACCGTCCGGGCCGCCAGGGCGGTCGGGCTCAAGACCATCATGGGCCGCCTGTGCGGCCTCGACCTCGACCCGTCCCGGCCGAGCCGGGGCTCGGTGATCGCGGCCGTCAACCGGCGGCTGGACGAGCCCGGGGAACCGCCCACGGACCAGATCCTGCTGCGCCACCTGCTGTGGTGCGCGATCGACGTGGCCAGGGAGCGGGGGCTGCCCGTGCAGTTCCACACCGGCTTCGGCGGCGCCGGGCCGGGCCGCGCCGACCCGGCGGGGCTGAACGAGATCGTCAAGGCGCTGCAACCCGTCGGCGTGCCGGTGATCCTGCTGCACTGCTACCCCTACCACCGCCAGGCCGCCCACCTGGCCGGCCTCTACCCGAACGTCTACGTCGACGTCGGCCTCGCGGTCCCGCACACCGCCGGGGTGACGGCCACGGTCGTGGACGAGCTGCTCGCGCTGGCGCCGTTCCACAAGCAGCTGTTCAGCTCCGGCGGTCACGGCGTGGCGGAGTCCGCCTACCTGGGCGCGCTGTCCTTCCGGCGCGCGCTCGGTGGGGCGCTGGCCGCCCGGCTCGGCGCGGGGGAATGGAGCGCCGCCGACGCGGCCCGGGTGGCCCACATGATCGGCTCGGGAAATGCCCGGCGGATATATCGCCTGTGAACTCCTCCTTGTCCAACCATCTGCGGGTGCCGTGCACGGCCGCGCGCCTGCCTCTGGCGCGGGCCGGGGAGGCGCTGGAGCGGGTCGGCCTGGCCGACGTGGCGGGCAAACGGGTGGGCATCCTGCTCGGGCTGGCGGTGCTGCTGCTGACCGGGGCGCGACGGCGATGACCGCGCTGATCGCGGGCGGAGACGTGACCTTCACCGCGACGATCGCCCGGATCGCGATCGGCGTGCTGGCCGTGCTGGCGCTCTACACGCTGTTCGGGTTCGGCGTCGGGGCGCTGATCAAGAACCAGGTGGGCGCGATCGTCGCGGTCATCGTCTGGGTGCTGCTGGTGGAGTCGCTGGTCAACGCGATTCCGGCGCTGCAGCCGGTGGGCAGGTGGACGCCCGCGGGGGCCGCCGCGGCCGTCACGAACTCGGGGGCCGGCCTCGGGGTGGACCTGTCGTACCTGCTGCCGGCCTGGGCGGGCGCCCTCGTCCTGCTCGCCTACGCCCTGCTCTTCGCGGCCCTCGCCTGGTCCACCACCCTCCGCCGCGACATCACCTGACGGCCCCCGGACGCCTGCTCAGCAGGTGAGGGCTTCGCGTGCGGAGTGGGGACGCGCTGCTCGGCAGGCGGCTGGCTTCGCGTGTGAAGTGGGGACGGCCGGTCAGCAGGTGGGGGTCTCGCGTGCGGAGTGGGGACGGCCGTCCATGCAGGCGCCGAGCCGGGTGCCGACCACCTGCATGGCCTCCGCCAGGGCGGCCGTCTGCTCCGGGGTCAGGTGGTCGAACAGGACCTCGCGCAGCGCGCGCGTGTGGTCCGGGGCGATGGCGGCGATGACCGCCCGCCCCGCCGGGGTGATCTCGGCGACGCTGGCCCGGCCGTCGCTGGCGTCCGGGCGCAGCCGTACGTAGCCCCGCTCCACGAGCTTGCTCACCCGGTGGCTGAGCCGGCTGATCGAGACGTTGCCCACGGTCGCCAGGTCGCTCAGCCGCAGCGGGCTCGAGGCCAGCGCGGTGAGCAGGCCGTATTCGACGTGGACGAGGCCGTGCGCCCGGAACGTGCGCTCCACCTGCGGGATGCCGACGAGCATGACCGCGAGCAGGCCCTGCCACGCGCGCCGCTCGTCCTCGCCGAGCCCTTCGACCAACGAACCCCTCCAGGGGTCAGAAGCGTCCCACCGCGACGATGACCGCCACCGCCAGCAGGACCAGATTAACCGCGATGCTCTCCTTCCGCCTCCGGTGCACGGCCGCCGCGAGGATCATGGTGATGCCGAGACCGGCGGCGGCGAGCGGGGTGAGCACGGGGGCGATGCCGGTGAGCCAGGGCAGCACCACGCCCACCCCGCCCAGCACCTCCACCGCGCCGATGGCCCTGACCTGAGCCTGGCCGTACTCCTCGACGAACGGCATGTGTGGCCGCAGCCGGTCCTTGGGCTGGGAGAGCTTCGCCCCGCCCGACCCGACGAAGGCGACGGCGAGCAGGATCTGGAGCACCCACAGGAACGCGTTCATAGCTTGACCTTTCAAGTATCTGGCAGGCCCCCACCGTAGACCCACTTGGCGGTGTTGTGTCCTGGCGCCCCAATCACTCTCGCGGCCATCGCGTTATCCATGGCGCTGGCCCTTCCCGGAACCGCGGCGGCCGACGACCCGGCGCAGCCCGACGTGCAGGCGCGCGCGGGCACACGGGCGCCTGCCGAGGTGAGCGGCCTGGCCGAGCCCGCACCGGCCGGGGATCCGGTCGCGGCGGCCAAGGCGCACCTGGCCGACCCGCGCTTCCACCTCGACCCGGCCGACCTGGTGCCGTTGCGGACCGTCGCGGACGGCCAGGTGCACACCACGCCCGTCGTGCACGACCTGGCGAGGCGCTCGCCGTGCCTTCTCGCGAGGGCACGGCGAGCGCCGACTCGCTCGGCCGTTCGCAGGGCGTCGGCCTGGGTGTCGCCCGATCCGGCGGCCGTGGGGACCGTTAGGCTCCCGAGCCGGCGGCGGCCGATCCAGATGAGCAGGGGCGACGCTGCGCCGGGTGCCGACTCGCGCCGAGCTGGGCGAGCTGGTTTGCTTGAGCCGTCACAACATACCCAACCCGAGCGGGGGCTCTCCGTGGGCACTGTCGATCCCGAGATCGATGTCAAGTTTCGTAGCGACATGGACGTGGAGCTGGTCAAGTCGGCCGCATCGGATGCCGACGTGCTGTGGGCCGCGCGAGTCTCCACCAAGGGCGAAAGCTCTCTGGCCGAGATCGAGGCCGACCCTCAGCGCTCCAAGGGTCTCATCAACTTCCTGATGAGGGACAGGCATGGGACGCCGTTCGAGCATTCGTCCATGACCTTCTACGTCAGCGCGCCGATCTTCGTTTTCCGGGAGTTCATGCGGCACCGCACCTTCTCCTACAACGAGGAATCAGGAAGGTACCGGAAGCTTGTTCCGGTTTTCTATGTGCCAGGGCCTGACCGCAAACTCGTACAAGAGGGCAAGCCCGGAAAATACGTGTTCAAGGACGGCACCGCCGAGCAGCACAAACTGGTCGCCGAGGCGACTCGGGAGAGTTGCCGGCAGTCCTATCGTGCCTACCTGGAAATGCTCGAAGCCGGAGTCGCTCGCGAAGTGGCCCGCACCGTGCTTCCAGTCGCCCTCTACTCCTCGATGTATGCCACGTGCAACGCTCGCGCCTTGATGAATTTCCTGTCGCTCCGGACCAAGCGCGAGGACTCCACGTTCCCGTCGTTCCCCCAGCGGGAGATCGAGATGGTAGCCGAGAAGATGGAGGCGTTGTGGGCCGAGCTCATGCCGCTGACTCATGAGGCTTTCGAGGCGAATGGGCGCGTTTGCCCTTGAGCATTCAGTGCCCTGGACTGTCAGTGCCGCCTGGTTTCAGGATGAGGTGACCAGCGAGGGGGACCGGAGAACTAGAATGAGTCTGGCGTATCAGGCCGGTCGCCGCGGCGTGCCCGCGGCCCCCGGCCGACTGGTGAGAGGTGCTCAGGCGAGTGCCGGGAGCACGTAGACCTCGGCCCCCGGCGGCAGGGCGCAGTCCAGGCCGCCGAGGCCGCGGGCGTTCTCGCCGCACACGATCATGCTGATGTGGCGGCGGATGCGCCCGTACTCGTCCCGCAGCCGCTCCTCCAGCAGCGGATGCGTACGCCGGAGCATGTCCAGGGCCGAGCCCAGCGTGGGCGGGGAGTCGCGGTCGGCGCCCACGGCGAAGACCTTGACCTCCGTCCGCCCGCTGACCCACCGCCGCAGCGAGTTGGGCAGCACGAACACGACCATCATCACCGGCTTCGTCATCGACTAGAGCACCGCCGCGCGCACGGTGAGCACGTCAGGCAGGTGCCGGCCGACCAGGGACCAGGTCTCACCGTCGTCGCGCGAGCCGTAGACCTCCCCGTCGCGCGTGCCGAAGAACACCCCCGCCGCCGAGGCGGTCATCGCATCGCGCAGCACGGAGGCGTGCACGGGCCCGGTGGCCAGCCCCGACGAGAACGGCTGCCACGTGTCGCCCGCGTCGTCGCTGCGGTAGATCCGGTAGAGGTGGTCGACCGGGGTGCGGTCGATGTCGGCCCGCAGCGGCAGCACATAGATCGTGCCGGGCCGCGACGGGTGCGCCACGATCGGGAAGCCGAAGTCCGACGGCAGGCTGGAGCCGATGTCCTGCCAGCTCCCGCCGAAGTCGTCACTGCGGTAGACGCCGAAGTGGTGCTGGAGATAGAGCCGCTCGGGCCGGGCCGGGTCCATGCCGACCTTGTGCACGCAATGCCCGAACTCCGGGTATTGCTGACCCTCAGGCAGGAAGGGGGCGCGGATGTTGTGGTTGGCGGCGGTCCAGGATCGGCCGCCGTCGGTGGTGCGGTAGAAGCCGCCGGCGGAGATCGCGACTCCCATGATCGCGGGGTCGGTGGGGTGGTTGACGATCGTGTGCAGGCACAGGCCGCCGCCGCCCGGCTGCCACTGCTCGCGGTGCGGGTGCTCCCACAGGCTCTCGACGAGCCGGTAGGTGATCCCCCCGTCCTCGGAGCGGAACAGCGCGCCGGGCTCGACGCCCGCCCACACCACGCCGGGCTCCGACGGCGACGGGGTGAGCTGCCAGACCTTGGCCAGCGTCGCCCCCGTCTTCTCCGGGAAGGCGATGGGCGGCTGCGGCGCCTCCTCCCAGGACTTGCCGAGGTCGTCCGAATACATCACGGACGGCCCGAAATGGCCGTATTCGATGCCCGCCAGCAGCCGGGGTGTGGTGCCGCGCGTGTCGATCGCGACCGAAGGCACCGCGACCGTGGAGAACTGGATCGGCTCGATCTCGAACGGTCCGCCGTCCGCCGAGCGGCCCAGGAACAGGCCCTTGCGCGTGCCGATCGCGAGCATTGCCTCACTCATAGCATCGCTCCCATGTTCGCTTGCCGCCATCGTGCCACGCGGCACCGACAGTCGCCGAAGACTGGGAGATTCGCCCCATGCTCCGCCCTCCGGCCCGCATTACCCGAGGGGTAATCGTGACCCTTCCCCGCAGCCGGTAGGTTGCCGGGCATGGGAGCGGCAGCGATAGCGGCACGAGATGAGTCCTTCGGCGAGTTGTTGCGCGGGTGGCGGCAGCGCCGCCGGGTGAGCCAACTGGACCTGGGCATCGAGGCCGACGTTTCGGCCCGTCATATCAGTTTCCTGGAGACCGGGCGCGCCCGGCCGAGCCGCGAGATGGTGATGAAGCTGGCCGAGGAGCTGGGGGTGCCGCTGCGGCACCGCAACAGGCTGCTGGTGTCGGCCGGCTTCGCGCCGCTCTATCCCGAGCGTGAGGTGCGCGCCCCCGAGATGCAGGTTGTCAGGCAGGCACTGGACAAGATCCTGGCCGGGCACGAGCCGTATCCGGCGGTCGTGGTGGACGCGGTGTGGAATCTGGTGGCGGCCAACGCGGCGGCCGCCATGTTCATGGAGGGGGTGCCGGCCGAGCTGCTGGAGGAGCCGATCAACGTGATGCGGCTGTCGCTGCATCCGGCGGCGATGGGCGGGCGGCTGCTCAACCTGGCGGAGGTCCGGGCCCACCTGCTGTACCAGTTGCGCAGGCAGTCCGAGATGTCGGGCGACGGGCGGCTGGCGGAGCTGTACGACGAGTTGGCGTCGTACACGTATCCGGGGGTGGATCTGAACGTGGCGCACGTGCCGGGGCCCGCCGACATCCTGGTGCCGTTGCGGATCGCGGCCGGCGACCGGGTGCTGTCGATGTTCACGACGATCGCGACGTTCGGCACGCCGGTGGACGTGACGGTGTCCGAGCTGGCCATCGAGACGTTCTGGCCCAGCGACGAGGAGACCGCCGCCGCGTTCACGAAGCCCTGACCGGCGACCGGGGCTCTGACCGGTGCTCTCCGGCGCTCTACCGGGCGGGCTGCGGTGCTGGCGGTGGGGTGAAGGGCGGGCTGGGGTGCTGGCGGGGCCTGGGGTTCTGACGGGCGGTCAGGGTTCTATCGGGCGGTCAGGGGCAGGTCGTGGCCGGGCTCGCCGCTCGCGATGGGCGCCTCGACGGACAGCGTGGCGATGCCGCCGTCCGTGATCGGCAGGCCGCCCGTGACGGTGTAGGTGCGCATGTCGAACGCCCCGCCGGTGGGTGCCGCCGCGGCCGTGAACGCCGGGAACGCGTTGCCGCCGGGCACGACCGAGGTGGAGATGTAGTCGCCGACCATGCGGCCCTGCGTGGTGTTCGCGAGCCAGTCCGGCGCCATCGGGCCGTGTAACTCGCGGGGCGCCGACCAGCTCGCGCCGGCGTTGGTGGAGGACCGGAAGCCGACGGTCAGGCGGCAGGTCGAGGCGGTGCAGGCGGCCTCCGGGTAGCGGTAGTAGGTCAGGGCGAGCCGGGCCGTGGCGCCGGAGCTGGCGCGGTCGACGCCGAGGCCGGGGATGAAGTGGTCGCCGCCGTCGTCCGTGACCCGCAGCACGTCGTCCCAGGCGGCCCCGGTGGCGGACTTGCTCAGCACGATGTCGTTGCCGGTACAGCCGTACTGGAAGCGGCAGTCGTGCCAGGCGAGGTAGACGTTCCCGGCCGCGTCCGTCTCCGCCGACGGCAGCGGCGTGGCCCGCAGCCCGCCCGCGACGGTGTGCCGCTGCACCTCCGCGACCAGCACGGAGGCGCTCCAGGTGGCGCCGCCGTCACGGGAGCGGAAGGAGCGGATCTCGCGGGCGTTGCTCAGGTACGGCACCACGACCGTGCCGTCGGGCCGCACCACCGGCTGCCCGCCGAGCCCGGAGGCCGAGGTGCCGGTCACGGTCCAGGTGAGGCCGCCGTCGGACGAGCGGGCCATCCTGATCGCGTTGCCCGCGCCGTTGTCGTCGAAGGTCACGTGGCAGCGGCCGTAGAACGGGCTGGCCGGGGTGTTGTCGCAGGCGATCCAGCTCTTGTCCAGGTCGCCCGTCCCCGCGACGGCGGTCGTGACCGGCGCGCCCCAGGTCAGGCCGCCGTCGGCGGACCGGCTGGTGAGTACGGCGGACCCGCCGGTGCCGGTCATCGCCAGGGATGAGATCAGCCAGACGCCGTGCCGGGCGTCGTAGGCCACCGACGGGCCGCTCACCCGCTGGTACGGCCCTCCGCTGAACCCGGTGATCCCCGGCAGCACCCCCCTCGTCCAGGTGGCCCCGTTGTCGGGGGAGGCGGCGAACGCGACGCCGGACGCCCCTCCGTCGAAGAACCGGCCGGCCTGCTGCGCGACCACGATGGTCGTGCCCGACTGGAAGGTGTCCGGGCCGGCCTGCGTGCCGTGCTGGCTGGTGGCGTTGGCGTAGGCGTCCGCCCCGAGCTCGGTCAGCGGCACGGGCGCGGCGTCATCGACGGTGACGGTGGCCGCTGCGGGGGTGGAGACGAGCAACGATGCCGCGGTGACGACGGCCGATACGATCAGTAAGCCGCCGATTCCTCGGCGCCTGGCGGGGGATGGCACGGGCAACCTCCACAGGGCGTGTCACCTTCAACAAGGCACCCTCCATCCCCCGCTGTCAACCACCTGATCAGAAGACGGACCTCCGCCCGGAGAAGATCCCCAGGTCGTCGCCCGATCCGTTCCGCGACAGCGCCGCACCACGTTCCCTGGGCGGCACCAAGGCCCCGCCGTCCCCGCCCGGCCTCGTCCGTCTCCGGTGGACTGGCGGGCCGGGCACCGGTCAGTGCGCGCCGGGCCGCGCCTGACCGGTCGTCCGGCGCGACCTGATGCGTACATCCCGGTCAAATGGTCACCGTTCGCCCTGGACGATGTCCCGGTGGATGCGCGACAGGGGCACGCCGTCCATCTGCAGGCGGCGTACCGTCTCGTTGACCATGGCGGTCGGGCCGCACACGTAGACGTCGTGCTCGGCCCAGGAGTGGAAGCGCTGCGCGACCTCGGGCAGGCTGCCGCGCATCCCGTCGTACGACGGCTGGTCCGACACCACCGGCAACACCCTCAGCCAGGGGAACGACGACTCCATCCTGATCAGGTCGGGCAGGTCGTACAGCTCGTCGGCCGTGCGCGCGCCGACCAGCAGGTGGATGGTCGGGCGGCGGCCGGAGGCGACGATGGACTCGATGATCGCCTTCAGCGGTGCCAGGCCCGTGCCGCCCGCGACGCACAGCACGTCGCGCACGCTGTGCTCGTCCGGCGTCATCGTGCCCATCGGCGGCCCCAGCATGATCGTGTCGCCGACGCGGGTGTGGCCGATCAGCGCGGTCGACACCCAGCCGCCGGGGACCGAGCGCACGTGCAGCCGGATCGTGTTGTCCCGGCGCGGGGCGTTCGCGATCGAGTACGTCCGCCAGACCCTCGGCCAGCGCGAGCTCTGCACGCTGACGTACTGTCCCGCCGTGTACGGCAGCCGCTGCGTCGGCCGCAGCGTGATGACCGCGATGTCGCGGTGGCGCCGCTCGTGGTCGATGACCTCGGCCAGCCACCAGGCGGGGGAGACCCCGGCGTCCGACTCGGCCGACTCGATCATGAGATTGGCGGCGGCCGTGTACGCGGACACCCAGGCCGCCTCGATCTCGTGGTCCCACACGTCGGCCGCGAAGCGGCGGATGGTGGCCAGCAGGGCGTTGCCGACGGCCGTGTAGTGCTCGGCCAGTACGCCGTACTTGCGGTGGTCCCTGCCGAGCTGGCCCAGGAAGGCCGCCAGGCTGCCGGGGCTGTCCAGGCTCCACACGATCCGGGTCAGCGCCTTGAAGAGGCGGTCGCGCTGGACGTTCATGGCGGGCGGGAACATGCCTCGCAGATACGGATTCTCAGCGAAGAGCCGGCCGTAGAAATAGGCAGTAGCCTGCTCGGCCACCGGCTCGACGAGAGAGAAACTCTCTTTTACCAGGCGCGGATTCAACGACATATACCAACCCCACCCCTAGGACCGGAAGTGCGACTCCGGTCGTGCCGTTCACCTCCCTGACGGTTCCGGGTCGTGAACGCGGGCCAGGCCCCGGCTCGGCTTCCGCGTTCGAAAGTGAGTGTTACACCACCTCTGAGGTGCCACAACCGATTTACCGCAATACGGCGCGAAGCCGAACTATCAGTAATGGTTTCGTGATTCTCCGCGTCCAAAGTGAATGCATTTTCAACTGAAAAATACGAAGATAAGTCATATTCGCTTTTTGAGGGCAACCTGAAACGGAAGAGGCTCCCGGGTCGGAAACCCCGTGATCTCGGCGACCCGCCGTCCCGCAGGAGACCGGCCGCCCCCGCGGGCACCCGCACCGGGCACCCGCACCGGGGCCCTGGATACGGCCGCCGAACGGCTCCCTTCCGGTCCGGCTCATTTCCGTGATCGGCCGGTGGGCGTACGATCCGGCCATGGCCGTCCTTCACCCCAGGCGCGTGGCCTGGGAAGGCGCCCGGATCTTCGTCGGCGCCGCGAGCACGGACGCCTACTGGTGGCTCAGCGACAGCGTGGGCCACTACCTCGGGATCATGTACCAGCTCCAGCTCTGCGAGACGCGGCTGCGCCTGCGGGCGGAGGCGGATGCCGAGGTGGCGTACGAGGAGGTGGGGGCGTGGCGCGCCCGCCTGGACGTCCTCCTCGACACCCACCCCGGCGCGGCCTCGATCCTCACCCAGCTCATCACCGAAACCACCGCCCGCCTTCCCTGACCCCCGCGACGCGCTGGACACCCCCGCCGGAGTCTCTGATAGGGCTTCCCGGCGGGTCGTCCCGGAGCGCTGGACACCCCCGCCGGAGTCTCTGAAAGGGCTTCCCGGCGGGCCGCCCCGGAGCGCCTGGTGGCCCGGTGTCCGGGCGCGTGTGGCCATCCCACCTGGACCGATCCCAGTGCCCTCGCATCCGAGGGTGAGATACCGGCCGAAAGCCGGGGATCTTGGGGACGGGTGACATATCGGAAAGGGAGTGCGCCATGATGGGGCATGTGGCCGTCACCGGGACCGGCTGATGGCGGCAAGAACTCCGCCATGCCCCTGGAGATCGAATGTCCCGACCACTGATCGGAATCACCGCCTACTTCGAGGCCGCCCGCTGGAGCGACTGGGTACGCGAGGCCGTCTTGTCGCCACCCGCCTACGCCAGGGCGGTCGGGCGGGCCGGGGGCGCGCCCGTGGTGCTGCCGCCGCTCAGCCTCAACGCGATCGAGGACTACGTCCGCGGCCTGCGGGGCATCGTCCTGGCCGGCGGCGTGGAGGTGGCCGCCGCCGCGTACAACGGTGAGCGGGACGCCAGGGTCTCCGAGCCGCAGGTGCACCGCGACCGGTTCGAGCTGGCCCTGGCCAGGGCTGCCGTCCGGGCCGACGTGCCGATCCTGGCCATCGCCCGGGGCATGCACGTGCTCAACGTCGCCCAGGGCGGCACGCTGATCCCCTGGCTGCCCGAGGTGCTCGACAGCGGCCGGCACGCCGAGTCGGGCACGCCGCACACGATCCAGGTCAGCGTGTCCAGCAAGCTCGGCAAGGCCGTCGGCGACCGGGTCGAGGTCACCGCCCCGCACCACCAGTCCGTACGCCGCCTCGGCAGCGGCCTGCTGGCCGTGGCCTGGGCCGAGGACCAGATCGTGGAGGGCGTCGAGCTGCAGGGCCACCGCTTCGGTGTGGGCGTGCAGTGGCATCCGGAGCGGGACGACCATCGGCTCTTCGATGCGTTCATCGAGGCGGCCCGATAGGCTGCGATCATGCCGCTGCATCCTCAGGCGCGGGACTACCTCGCCCGCTACCTGCCGGACGAGGAGACCGATTTCGACGCGATCGGCCTGGACGCGATCCGGGAGACGCGCGCGCAGGCCGATCCCGTCGCGATCCACCGCGGCCCGCTGACCAAGCTGCCCTTCGTCCGGGACGAGCTGGCCGAGGGCGTGCCCATCCGGATCTACCGGGCCGATCCCGGCGACGGCCGGCTGCCGGTCGTGGTCTACTTCCACGGGGGCGGCTGGGTCTACGGCAGCGTCAAGCGCGCCGACGCGCTCGCCCGGGACCTGGCGATCCGCACCGGGGCGGTGGTCGTGTCCGTCGGCTACCGGCTCGCCCCCGAGGACCCGTTCCCGGCCGCCGCCGACGACGCGTGGACGGTCGTGCGCGACCTCTTCGCCCGGCCCGCCTTCTACCAGAGCGACGGCGGCGTGGCGGTGATCGGCGAGAGCGCGGGCGGCAACCTGGCCGCCGTGGCGGCCTGGCAGGCGCGCGACGCCGGACTGCGGCTGACCCACCAGGCGCTCGTCTGCCCGGTGCTCGACCTGGCCCTGGACACGCCCAGCTACGAGGAGTTCGGCCGCGGGTTCGTGCTCGGCGGCGAGGAGATGGCGTGGTTCGCCGCGCAATACGCGCGGACCGCCGACCGGGCCGACCCGCGGCTGTCCCCGCTGCGGCTGCCGGACGTGACGGGCCTGGCGCCCGCGACCGTCGTGACGGCCGAATACGACGTGCTGAGAGACGAGGGCGAGCACTACGCCCGGCGGCTGGCGGAGGCGGGCGTGCCGGTGGACAGCCGCCGATACGACGGCGCCCTGCACGGCTTCTTCGGCCTGCCCGGCCTGTTCGACCAGGCCGGGCAGGCCCGCGACTACGTGGCGGGACGGCTGCGGGAGTCGTGGTGACCTACGACAAGCTCAAGCTCGACACCCCGGCCGAAGGGGTGCTGCGGGTCACGATCAGCGAGCCGGCCAGGCTCAACGCCGTGGACACCACGGCCCACCGCGAGCTGGGCGAGATCTGGCGCGACGCCGACCGCGACGAGGCCGTCAGGGCCGTCCTCGTGCGGGGCGAGGGCCGGGCGTTCTCGGCCGGCGGCGACCTGTCCATGATCGAGGAGATGATGCGCGACCACGCCACCAGGCTGCGCGTGTTCGCCGAGGCCCGCGACATCGTCTACAACGTGCTCAACTGCTCCAAGCCCATCGTCTCGGCCATCCAGGGCCCCGCCGTCGGCGCCGGACTGGCCGTGGCGCTGCTCGCCGACATCTCCGTCGCCGGGCGCACCGCGCGGATCATCGACGGCCACACCAGGCTCGGCGTCGCGGCCGGCGACCACGCCGCGATCGTGTGGCCGCTGCTGTGCGGGCTGGCCAAGGCCAAATACCACCTGCTGCTGTGCGAGCCCGTCACCGGCGAGCAGGCCGAGCGGATGGGCCTGGTCAGCCTGTGCGTGGACGACGACCAGGTGCACGACAAGGCCATGGAGATCGCCGTCCGGCTCGCCGCGGGCGCCCAGGAGGCGATCAGGCTCACCAAATACTCGCTCAACAACTGGTTGCGCCTGGCCGGGCCGGCCTTCGACGCGTCCCTGGCCATGGAGTTCCTCGGGTTCACCGGCCCCGACGTGGCCGAGGGCGTACGCGCCCTGCGGGAGAAACGCCCGCCGTCGTTCGACGGCGCCTGAGCCCCCGACCAGAGAACGGCCGTAAGGCTGGGCGCGAGTGACGGGTGGTGTGCGGCGCCCCGGCGTGGGTAGGCGGCGTGCAGAGGCACAGACGCAGTGGCCGGCCTCCCGGCCGCGCCGTCGGGGGCCTGTTCGCCGAGGCCGAGAACGTTGCTCCGGGGGACGAAGCAGAGGCTCCTCCGGCGCGCCCGGCGGCCGTCCACCCGGCAGCGAAGGAGGAGATCATTTCAATCCCCCCGACGCGGTCAGAAGCTGCGTGGCAGCCTCAGCACCTGCGTCGCGAGGTAGTTGAGCAGAAGCTCCTCGGTCACAGGTGCGACCTTGCCGATCCGGGCGTCCGCCAGCAGCCTGGCCACCGGATATTCGAGCGAGTACGCCATCCCGCCGTACGTCTGGAACGCGGCGTCGGCCGCTTCCCAGGCGGCCTGCGAGGCGGTCAGCTTGGCGATGTTGGCCTCGGTGCCACACGGCAGGCGCTGGTCGAAGGACCAGGCGGCCTTGTAGATCATCAGGCGGGTGAGCTCGATCTTGGCCTTGACCTGCGCCAGGGGGAAGGCGATGGCCTGGTTGGCGCCGATCGGGCGGCCGAACACCTCGCGTGACCTGGCGTAGTCGACGGCCACCCGCAGCGCCACCTCGGCCCCGCCCAGCGCGGAGGCGGCCAGCAGGATCCGCTCGGGGTTCAGGATGTCCCACAGCACGGCCGCGCCGCCGTCCACCTCGCCGACGACGTCCGAGGCGGGCACCCGTACGTCGTCGAGGAAGACCATGTTCGACGGCGTGGTGTTGGCGCCCAGCTTGGGGATCGGCCGGTAGGACAGCGTGCCGGCGGAGACCGCCGCGGGCACGTTCACCAGGAACACCGTCAGCCCGTGCGTGCGCGGGCTCGCCTCGGCGGCCGGCACGGTCCTGGTCACCAGCAGCATCCAGGTGGCCCGCTGCACGCCGGTGATCCAGATCTTCTGCCCCCTGATCACGTAGTCGTCCCCGTCGCGCCGGGCCGACGTGGTGATCGCCAGCGAGTTGGAGCCGGCGTCCGGCTCGGTCAGCGCGAAGCAGGTCTCCACCTCGCCCGCGGCCAGCGGGGGCAGCAGCGCGGCCCGCTGCTCGGCGGTGCCGTGCCGGGCGAGGGTGAGAGCGCCGAAGCCGGGCGTCAGCACGTACGTGAACGCCGAGCCGCCCGCCGCGCCCGAGGCCGCCAGGGTCTCGGTCGCGACCGCCAGCTCCAGCAGCCCCTGACCGCCCCCGCCGTGCTCCTCGGGCACCGCGAGGCCCAGCCAGCCGCCCTCGGCCAGTTCCTCCCAGACCTCCTCCGGCCAGCGCTTCCCGGTCTCGCACCGCTGCCAGTAGGCCAGGTCGTAACGGGAACAGACGTCACTGATGCCGCGCTGGACGGCCAGGGCGCTCTCGGGAAGGGAGAAGTCCATCACGCCATCGTAGAATCGCGTTCTGATCAGGGTCGAGGTCTACGCGCGTGGAAGACGAAGGCCGGCGGCGTGTTGCGCCACACCGTACGCCCCGCGACCACTTCCTCGAACCGCTCGGCCAGCATCGCCCGGAACCGCCGGGCCGAGTTGAGCGGGATGGCGTGCACGTACGAGAACGTCGTGAACGCGGCCCCGTGGGTCATCGCCGACGTCACCGCCGCCAGCAGGTCGCGCTGCGCCTCCAGGGGGAAGGCCGCCCACGGCAGGCCGCTCACCACCACGTCCGCCTGGGGAAGCCCGCGCTGGCCGAGCAACTCGCCGAGTTGCTTCGCGTCGGCGTTCACCACGTCCACCTCGGGGAAACGCTCGGCCAGCAGGGCCGCCATCGGCTCGTTGAGCTCCACGGCCAGGTGGTGGCCCCGCCCGGCCAGCCGCTGCTGGATCTCCGCGGTGAACGCGCCCGTGCCGGGGCCCAGTTCGACCACGGTGGGCTCGCCCCGCTCGGGGATCGGCGCGCAGACCGCGGAGGCGAGCCGGCGCGAGCTGGGCGCGACCGCGCCGATGGTGGCGGGAGCCCGCAGGAACTGGCCAAGAAGCAAACCGGTGTCGTTCGGCATGGAACAAACATAGGGGGATATAAGTCCAACTCGCTCCGCCAATGAGCCGGACCTCCGGCCACTTGGAGGAGGCGGGGTCCTCCGCGCGGAGGATCGGGCCGTCACGCCGGATGGATACCGTGGGTTCATGGCGCGGTATTCCGCTGGATGTCCTGTTCGCGGCCTCGGGCGTGGGCATGGACCTGCTGACGACGGCGCACGCGGGCGACACCGAATATCTGCCCGCCGCGATGAACATCCCGATGGCGCTGCTCGTGGGCCTGCCCATGGGGTTCGTACGGCGCTGGCCGGTGCCCGTCACCCTTTACCTGGCCGCCTTCCTCGTCCTCAGCGACCAGCTCGGGTCGTTCACCTCCAACACCGCGCAGATCCTCGTCTGCGTGGCGCTCGCCGTGACCGGCTACCGCTCCCGCCTGCGGGCCAGTGCCGCCGCCGTGGCCGTCACCGTCGCCGCCACCGCGCTCAACATAGCCGACCCCGGCGTCGCGCTCACCAAGAACGCCTGGGCGTACTCCGCTTTGCCGGCGGTCTTTCCCGCCGTGATCGGCGCATACCTGCGCAGTTCGGCGGCGCGGCTGGACGAGCGCGACGCCACCCCGGACGCGCTGCTCGCGGCCGGCGGCGTGGCGATCACCGTGCTCAGCACCTGGACCTCCTGGCACGACAGCTCCCAGCCGGTCTGGCTGATCGGGCTGCTGGCCGTCGTGGGCGGCCTGTCACTGGGCGTCGCCAGGCGGCTGCCCGGGCTGGTGTTCCTGCTGCAGGGCGTGCTGCTGGTGGCCGCCGACACCTATCTGAACGAGGTCGTCAACACCTGCGTGATCCTGACCCTGATCGCGGTCGGCGTGTTCGCCATGCGGGTGGGCTCCTGGCCGTGGACGCTGGCCGCCTACCTCACCGGCTGCCTGCTGACCTCGATCGCCGTGGTCGGGCCCGCCACCGACGTCACCCCGTTCCGGGTGGG
Source organism: Nonomuraea sp. B12E4 (assembly GCF_039871825.1). NCBI lineage: Bacteria > Bacillati > Actinomycetota > Actinomycetes > Streptosporangiales > Streptosporangiaceae > Nonomuraea > Nonomuraea sp. B12E4. The sequence goes on from NZ_JBDPME010000001.1 coordinate 1,041,125, forward strand.
CGTGCTGATGACGCTGGTGGCCACGCCCATCGCGATCGGCCGCTACCTCGGCATGCGGCAGGCCGCCGCGGCCGCCGAGCGGGCCCGCCCCGAGGAGTCCGCCCGGGCGGCGGTCGCGCAGGTGCGGGCCGACCAGCTCGCCGAGCGCGAGCGCATCGCCCGCGACGTGCACGACATCGTGGCCCACCACGTCGGCGCCATGGTGCTGCGGGCCGGCGCCGCCCGCTACGCCGCCCCCGACGGGCCCGTGGCCGAGGCGCTCGACGACATCCGCCGCACCGGCCACCAGGTCCTGGAGGACCTGCGCGGCCTGCTCGACCTGGTACGCGACCCCGACCGCCGGCCCGGCCTGCTGGCCAACCCCGCCGACGTCGTACGCGAGGCCGCCGAGCGCATGACCGCCGCCGGCCTGGAGGTGGAGCTCGCCCTCGACCCCGCCACCGACCAGGCCCCGCTGATCGCCCGGGCCTCGGCCGCCCGCATCGTCCAGGAAGGGCTCACCAACGTGCTCAAACACGCCGGCCCCGGCACCCGGGTCAGCGTCGACGTCACCCGCGCCGGCGACGGGCTGTCGGTGGAGATCCGCAACGGCCGGCCGCCCACCGTCATCGAACGCCTGCCCTCCTCCGGCAACGGCCTGGCCGGCATGCGCGAGCGGGTCCGCGCCCTCGGCGGCACCCTCACCGCCGGCCCCGACGGCGAGGGCGGCTGGCGGCTCAATCTCCGCGTTGGACAGGCCGGTGCCGACCAGGGCGAGCACCTCCCGCTCGCGCTCGGTCAGCCCGGCGGGCGAGGCGGGCACGGCGGCCTGCTCCTCGGCCGCCAGGAAGCGTTCCACGACCCGGCGCAACACCGACGGCGCCAGCAGTTGCTCCCCCGCCGCCGCCTTGCGTACGGCCTCCACCATCCGCTCCGGCTCGTCGTCCTTGACCAGGAAGCCGACCGCCCCGGCACGCAGGGAGGCGTAGACGTCGGCGTCGTCGGCGAACGTGGTCAGCACCATCGCCGAGGAGCTGCAGGTGGGCGTCACGACGGTCAAGACCCACATCGCGGCCGCCATGGAGAAGCCGGGCCTGCGCAACCGCATCCAGGCCGCGGTCGTCGCCCACCGCGCCGGCCTCGTCGACGCCGCCTTCCGCCCCATCCACCCACCCAGAATCCACCCCTGACCCCAGCACCGCCCTGATCCTGGACCACCGCCCTGAGCCCAGCCGCCGCCCCGAGCCCGGGGCCGCTCACGCCTGCCGGCAGGGGGGAGAGAAACACGCTTGTTGCCCGCTAAGGTCTGAAGGGTGTATGTGAAGATCTGCGGGTTGAGCGAGCCCGAGCACGTGGCCGCCGCCGTCGAGGCGGGTGCCGACGCCATCGGGTTCGTCATGACCCGGAGCTCGCGCAGGGTGACCCCCGAGCGGGCGGCGGAGCTGGCCGCGCCGGTCCCCGCCCACGTGCTCACCGTGGGCGTGTTCCGCGGCGAGGACCCTGACACGGTGCGGGCGGCGGCGCTGACGTCGGGAGTGCGGGCGGTGCAGCTGCACGGCAGGCACCCGCACGGCGACTTCACCGCGCTCAAGGACCTCGGCCTGACCCTGATCAGGGCCGTCGACGCCGAGGCCGACCTGCGCTGCGGCGCCTACGACGAGGATCTGCTCCTCGTGGACGCCCCGCACGCGGGCTCGGGCCGGCCGTGGGACTGGGCCGCCATCCGCGGCCGGCCATCGGGCCGCTGGCTGCTGGCAGGCGGTCTCACCCCCACCAACGTGACGGAGGCGATCGCAGCCGCCGGCCCGTGGGGCGTCGACGTCTCCAGCGGCGTGGAAACCTCTCCCGGCGTAAAGGACCCGACCCTCATCAGAGCCTTCCTGAAGACGGTCCGCCGGCTCGGGTGACGCCGGCTCGGGTGACGCCGGGATGGATGACCCGGGACGGACGACCCGGGACGGCTGAGCCCCATCACGCGGCACCGGACGGGCGCCGCACTCCCCACCCCACGCCCCGGGCAAGCCGGCCGGCGCCGACGATCAGCCCGCTCCGGCGCGCGAATCAGCCGGCACGGGCAGGCACATGTCCGCGGGCTTCGGTTGCGCGGGGACGGTCACCGCGTCCCCGGCCCTGGCGGCGTGAGATCGCGCGAGCCGATGCTGCCGGTCGCCGCCTCGGGCCTGCGATGCGTGGGAGTGCGGAGGGGGCCGCGGCCTCGTACCTTCGGTTCGTCGTGGGACCGCGGTGGGTTCGTGGCCCTGGCCGCGTGGGACAGGCGGGGCGGAGGGGTGCCGGGGGCCCGTCTTCGGGGCGGGAGACGGAGTTGGCTCGGCCGCCGGGCAGGGCGGAGGAGGGGTCGGTGGGGAGAGGTTTCGGCGGGCACGCTGTGGCGGAGTTTCACGCAGTAGGGTCTGCTCCGTGAGCGAAACTTCCGCCGAGGACCGGATCTGGACGGTTCCTAACCTGCTGAGCTTCCTGCGCCTCCTGGGCGTCCCAGTGTTCCTCTGGTTGGTTCTCGGGCCCAAGGCGGACGGATGGGCCATCGGGGTGCTGGCGGTGGCCGGTTTCACCGACTGGCTGGACGGGAAGATCGCTCGGGCCTTCAACCAGACGAGCAGGCTCGGCCGGGTGATCGACCCCGCGGCCGACAAGCTCTACGTGTTCGCCACGATCCTGGCGCTGCTGCTGCGCGACGTGATCCCGTGGTGGCTGGTCGTGGTCATCCTCGGACGTGAACTCTTCGTGGCATGTTTCATCCCCGTACTCCGCAAACACGGATATAAGGCACTCCAGGTTCATTTCCTGGGCAAGGCGGCCATGTTTAATCTCATGTACGCCTTCCCTCTCCTCTTCCTTGCCTCCCACACTGGATGGTATGCCGAAATAGCACGAATTGTCGGGTGGGCGTTTGCTCTCTGGGGAACCGGCCTGTACTGGTGGGCGGGACTCCTGTATGTGCTACAGGTTCGCCAACTTGTAACCGCGGCCAAAAAGGAGTGATCGGTGAAGGCGGTCGTCATGGCAGGCGGGGAGGGCACTCGGCTTCGTCCCATGACCGCCAACCAGCCCAAACCGCTACTCCCCGTAGTCAATCGCCCGATCATGGAACACGTGCTGCGCCTGCTCAAGCGGCACGGCGTCACCGAGACGGTGGTCACGCTGCAGTTCCTGGCCGCGCTCGTACGCAACTACTTCGGTGACGGCGACGAGCTCGGCATGGGCCTCCAGTACGCCACGGAGGAGGTCCCGCTCGGCACCGCGGGCAGCGTCAAGAACGCGGCCGACCGCCTAAAAGATGATCGATTTCTGGTGATCTCCGGCGACGCCCTGACGGATATCGACTTATCCGACATGATCCGTTTCCATCGCGAAAATTCGGCCCTTGTGACGATAGGTCTGAAACGCGTGCCGAACCCGCTCGAGTTCGGGATCATCATCCTCGACGACGAGAACCGAGTTCAGCGCTTCCTGGAGAAGCCCACCTGGGGCCAGGTCTTCTCCGACACCGTCAACACCGGCATCTACGTCATGGAGCCCGAGGTCCTCGACGCCGTGGCCACCGGCGAGCCCGTCGACTGGGCCTCCGACGTCTTCCCCGCCCTGCTCCGCCGCGGCGCCGCCATCTGCGGCTACGTGGCCGACGGCTACTGGGAGGACGTCGGCACTCACGCCAGCTACCTCAAGGCCCAGGCCGACGCCCTGTCCGGCAAGGTCGCCCTGGACATCGGCGGTTTCGAGGTCTCACCCGGCGTCTGGGTCGCCGACTCGGCCGCGGTGGACCCCGACGCCGTGCTCAAGGGCCCCCTGCTGGTCGGCGACTACGCCAAGGTCGAGGCGGGCGCCGCGCTGCGCGAGTACACCGTGCTGGGCAACAACGCCGTCGTCCGCGAGGGCGCCTTCCTGCACCGCGCCGTCGTGCACGACAACGTCTACCTCGGCCCCGGCACCCACCTGCGCGGCTGCGTCATCGGCAAGAGCACCGACATCATGGCCGGCGCCCGCATCGAGGAGAACGCCGTCATCGGCGACGAATGCGTCATCGAGTCCGAGGCGTACGTCTCCAGCGGCGTCAAGGTCTACCCCTTCAAGACCATCGAGGCCGGCGCGGTCGTCAACACCAGCGTCATCTGGGAGTCGCGCGGCCAGCGCAACCTGTTCGGCCCCCGGGGCATCAGCGGCCTGGTCAACGTCGAGATCACCGCCGAGCTGTGCGTCCGCCTGGCCAGCGCGTACGCCACCACCCTGAAGAAGGGCGAGTACGTCGTCACCTCCCGCGACTGCTCCCTGGCCGCCAGAGCGCTCAAGCGGGCCGTCATCGGCGCCCTGACGGCCGGCGCCATCAACGTGCTCGACCTGGAGGCCGCCCCGCTGCCGGTGGCCCGCTTCCACACCGCCAGAGAGTCGGCCGGGGGCGGCATCGCGCTGCGCACCACCCCGGGAGACCCGCAGAGCGTGGACATCGTCCTCATGGACGGCCGCGGCGCCGACCTGACCCCGGCGGCCCAGCGCAAGCTGGAGCGGGTCTTCTCCCGCCAGGAGTTCCGCCGCGCCTTCCCCGGTGAGATCGCCGAGCTGACCTACCCGGCCAGGGCCGTCGAGGACTACACCCACGAGCTGCTGCGCCACGTCGGCGTGGACGACGTCCGGGACATGAAGGTCGTCGTGGACTGCGCCGGGGGCACCTCCTCGCTGGTCCTGCCCACCCTGCTCGGCCGCGTCGGCGTCGAGGTGCTCACCGTCAACGCCCGCCTCGACGACACCTCGCCCACCGAGACGCTGGCCGAGCGCCGCCGCGACCTGCAACGCCTGTCGGAGCTGGTCAGCTCGTCGCGGGCGGCGTTCGGCGTGCGGTTCGACCCGGTCGGGGAGCGCATCGCCCTGGTGGACGAGAAGGGCCAGCTCATCAGCGAGGAGCGCGCCCTGCTCGTCGTGCTCGACCTGGTCGCCGCCGAGCGCCGGGGCGGCCAGGTGGCCCTGCCCGTCACCACCACCCGTGTCGCCGAGCAGGTCTGCCGCTTCCACGGCGTGCAGGTGCAGTGGACCTCCACCTCGCTCGACGCCCTCACCTCGGCCGCCGCCGGCCCCGACATGATCTTCGCGGCGGACGGGCGCGGCGGCTTCGTCCCCGGAGTTCGGCCCCGCCATCGACGGGCTGGCCGCGTTCATACGCCTGCTCGGGCTGGTGGCCCGCACCCGCCTGTCGCTCAGCCAGATCGACGCCAGGATCCCCGAGGCGAAACTGCTCAGGCGCACCGTGCCCACGCCCTGGGCGGCCAAGGGCGCCGTCATGCGCTCGGTCATCGAGGCGGCCGAGCTCGCGGGTCACCGCATCGACCCCACCGACGGGGTGCGCGTGGCCCACGACGACGGGAGCTGGGTGCTGGTGCTGCCCGCCGCCGCCGAGCCCGTCACCGACCTGTGGGCCGAGGCCTCCGACGTGGACGCGGCCCAGGCCCTGATCGAGCACTGGGCCCGCATCGTGGAGCAGGCCGCCACCTGACCCGTCACACAGCGTGACCGGAAAAGAGTTCGTACACAGCGCGCGCGGAATGCGGCAAGATCGTAATGTAGAAACGCGCGGCGGCATGGACCACGGGGCGGGGCGACGGTAACTTTGTCTGCGTCCAAACCAAAGTGCAGCGCCTCGCCTTGACCTTTGCCGCTGATCAGCGTAAGTTGCGGCATTCGCAAACTTGAAAAAGCGAAGCGAGGCGCGACCCTGAGCACCGTCGCCGCGTCTTCGCGGTAGGAGGCCGAGCCGATCGATGCCGAGCGTCTACTGCACGCAGTGCGGGCACGCCAACCCCGAGGATGCCCGTTTCTGTTCCCGCTGTGGGTCACCGCTGACCAGACCCGAGGTCTCCGGGGACACCACATCGACGATCTCCGTGGCGGGAATCGAGGCGTACGAGGCTGAGACAGGCGACATGCTCCTGGCCGAGCGGGCGCTCGTGGAGCAGCTGCCGCCCGGCTCGGCGCTGCTCACGGTGACCAGGGGCCCCAACCAGGGGAGTCGCTTCCGGCTCGACAAGGAGCTGACCACGACCGGGCGCCACCCGGAGAGCGACATCTTCCTCGACGACATCACGGTCTCCCGCCGCCATGTGGAGTTCTACCGCCACCGCGGCGGCCAGTTCTCCGTGCGTGACGTCGGCAGCCTCAACGGCACCTATGTCAACAGGGAGCGCATCGAGGAGGTCCCGCTGCACTCCGGGGACGAGGTGCAGATCGGCAAGTTCCGTCTGGTCTTCCTGATGCGAGCCCACGCCGGCACATGAGCGAAGGGGCGGGACAGGTGGCTCCCCAGGAGCTCGTGGGGCTGACGGAGGAGGTCGCGTGAGCTCTCAGGCGGCGCGCTCGCACATGAGCATCGGAGAGGTGCTCTCGCTGCTGCAGGGCGAGTTCCCGGACGTCACCATCTCCAAGATCCGGTTCTTGGAGGGCGAGGGGCTGATCGAGCCCGAGCGCAGCCCCTCCGGCTACCGCAAGTTCACGCACCTGCACGTGGAGCAACTCCGCTTCATCCTCACCGAGCAGCGCGACCACTACCTGCCGCTGCGGGTGATCAAGGACAGGATGGCCGAGAGCTTCGGCCGCCCGCGGGCCCTGCAGCAGAAGCAGGACGTCAGGTTCAGCCGCGCCGAGCTGCTGGAGGCCGCCGGCATCGACGAGGAGACGCTCGCCGAGCTGGAGGACTACGGGCTGCTCGCCCCGGTGGCCAGGCGCTATGACGAGGAGGCGCTCAAGGTGGCGCGCAGCGTCGGCGCCCTGGCCCGCTTCGGCCTGCACGCCCGCCACCTGCGCGCGGTCAAGGCGGCCGCCGAGCGGGAGTGCGGCCTGGTCGAGCAGACCGTCGCCCCGATACTCAAACGGCGAGCCCCGGGCGCCATCGGAGAGGCCGACGAGGTCGCCAGGGAGATTTCCACACTCCTGCTCGACCTGCACGCAGCCCTTGTGCGCACGGGCGTCCGGTCCGTCCTGGGGCGCTGAAGGCCGTGGCGAGCTGGGAGGCGAGGGCACATCCAGGCCCGCGCGGTGTTACGTTGAAATGCAGAAGCCAGTCAGCAGAAGCGTCGAGCAAAGAGCTGTGCCGGGTGACCGGTCAGGAATACGGAGCAGCCCGTGTTGCAGATGGAGGTCGTGGGCGTTCGAGTTGAAATGCCCACAAATCAGCCGATCGTCTTGCTCAAGGAGGCACACGGGGAGCGGTTCCTTCCTATATGGATTGGCATGACCGAGGCGACCGCCATCGCCCTGGCCCAGGCGGAGGAGCCACCGCCAAGGCCGCTCACCCACGACCTCTTCCGAGACGTGCTGAGCGCCCTGGGCGTGGGCCTGCGGGCGGTCAACATCGTCGCCCTGCGCGACGGCATCTTCTTCGCCGATCTGGTCTTCTCCAACGGCGTGGAGGTCAGCGCGCGCCCGTCCGACTCCATCGCGCTCGCCCTGCGCACCGGAGCGCGCATCTTCGCCAGCGAGGAGGTCGTCCAGGAGGCCGGGGTGCTCATCCCGGACGACCAGGAGGACGAGGTGGAGAAGTTCAGGGAGTTCCTTGACACGATCACGCCCGAGGACTTCGGCAGGGCGGGGTAGGTATTTCAGTGCATTTACGCTTCACGACGCGCCGAGCCGGATCGTTGACTGCGCATGGTCACGGTCCTACGGTGCAAGTGAAACCCGCGGTCGCCCTTTATGAACCCCCAGATCAGGCCGCGGGATGAGAGAAAGCCGGAGGTCCGCGTGGCGGTCAGCAGCGGCGAGGGAAAGACGGCCGGCCAGGAAGATCCGGTGCGGCGCGAGAGCGCGCGGCAGCGTGCCGGGGAGCAGGGTCTGCTCTTCGACGAGCAGCCGGCCGCGCTGCCGGACGACATCGGATACCGCGGGCCGACGGCCTGCTCGGCGGCCGGCATCACCTACAGGCAGCTCGACTACTGGGCGCGCACGGGCCTCGTGGAGCCCACGATAAGAGCCGCGCACGGCTCCGGCTCCCAGCGGCTCTACAGCTTCCGCGACATCCTGGTGCTCAAGGTCGTCAAGCGGCTGCTCGACACCGGGGTGTCGCTCCAGCAGATCCGCACGGCCGTGCAGCACCTGCGGGATCGCGGGGTCGCCGACCTCGCGCAGATCACGCTCATGAGCGACGGCGTCAGCGTCTACGAGTGCACCTCGGCCGACGAGGTGATCGACCTGCTCCAGGGCGGCCAGGGCGTGTTCGGCATCGCGCTCGGCCGGGTCTGGCGCGAGGTCGAGGGCTCACTCGCGGAGCTGCCGGGGGAAAGAGCGGCGGTCGAGGACACCGTCCCGGCCGACCACCCCGCTGACGAGCTGGCCCGGCGGCGACGCGCGCGCCGGACCGGCTGACCACCTTCTCCGGGCCTTGCCACCTGCCCGGCGGCGACGTGTACGCCGGACCGGCTGACCTTCTCCAGGCTTGCTACCTGCGCGGCGGCGGCGTGAGCGTCGTTCAGATAAAGGGCAGAGCGTAGTAATCTAGACAGGTAAGGCTGACGACCCCGTGCGGGAGAGTCTCCGAGGTCCCAGGGCCCGGAGCGCCGAAGGAGCAACCCTCCCCGGAATCTCTCAGGCATCCTGTACCGCTCGGGCGAGGCAACTCTGGAAAGCAGGCGCGCCCGCCAGGCGTGCCTCACCGACGGTGCAAGCCCTACCCGGGGTGAAGCTCTCAGGTCGCGACGGTGTCGCGCTGACAGAGGGGGAGATCCGGCATTCCGCCGCGCTCTGGCGCCGGTCTCCACAGCCTCGGGAGGCACCTTCATGACCGAACTGTCCGCTCCGCCGTTCTCGTCCAGGCATATCGGGCCGTCGGCCTCCGAGCAGCAACGCATGCTCGAAGCCGTGGGCTTCGAGTCCGTGGCGGATCTGGTGGCGGTGGCCGTTCCCGAGGCCATCCGGGCCAAGGACCGGCTCAGGCTGCCCGCCGCGGCGAGCGAGGCCGAGGCCATCGCCGAGCTGCGCGCCCTGGCCGGGCGCAACCGGGTGCTGACCTCGATGATCGGCCTGGGCTACCACGACACCGTCACCCCCGCCGTCATCCGCCGCAGCCTGCTGGAGAACCCGGGCTGGTACACCGCCTACACCCCGTACCAGCCGGAGATCTCGCAGGGCCGGCTGGAGGCGCTGCTGAACTTCCAGACGGTCGTCTCCGACCTGACGGGCCTGCCCGTCGCCGGCGCGTCCCTGCTCGACGAGGCCACCGCCGCGGCCGAGGCCATGACGCTGGCCCGGCGCGCGGGCAGGTCCAAGAGCGACGTGTTCGTGATCGACGCCGACGCGCTGCCGCAGACCAAGGCCGTGCTGGCCACCCGGGCCGAGCCGCTCGGGATCACGCTGGTGGAGCACACACTGGACGGCGAGCTGCCCGAGTGCTTCGGCGTGCTGGTGCAGTATCCGGGCGCCTCGGGACGGCTGCGCGACTTCCGCGCCGTGGCCGCCGCCGCGCACGAGGCCGGCGCCCAGGTCGTGGCCGCCGCCGACCTGCTGGCCCTGACCCTGGTGGCCGCGCCCGGCGAGCTGGGGGCCGACATCGCGGTCGGGTCCTCGCAGCGGTTCGGGGTGCCGTTCGGGTTCGGCGGGCCGCACGCCGCGTACATGTCCGTACGCGAGGGCCTGCAGCGGCAGCTGCCAGGCCGCCTCGTGGGCGTGTCGGTGGACACCGACGGCGACCCCGCCTACCGCCTGGCCCTGCAGACCCGCGAGCAGCACATCCGCCGCGAGAAGGCCACCAGCAACATCTGCACCGCGCAGGTCCTGCTGGCCGTCATCGCCGGCATGTACGCCGTCTACCACGGCCCCGAGGGGCTGCGTGGCATCGCCCAGCGGGTGCACCGGCACGCCGTGGCCCTGGCCGACGGGCTGCGCGAGGCGGGCCTGGAGGTCGTGCACCGCGAGTTCTTCGACACCGTGCTCGTCCGCGTGCCCGGCCGGGCCGCCGCCGTGCTCGCCGCCGCCGCCGAACGGGGCATCAACCTGTGGCAGGTGGACGACGACCACGTGTCGGTCTCCTGCGACGAGAAGACCGGGGCCGCCGAGGTGGCCGGGGTGTGGGCCGCCTTCGGCGCCGGCCGTACCGGTGTGCGGCTGGAGGGCGACGCGCTGCCCGCCGGGCTGCTGCGCGAGACCGACTATCTGCCGCATCCCGTCTTCCACAGCCACCGCTCCGAGACCGCGATGCTGCGTTACCTGCGCAAGCTCCAGGACAAGGACATCGCGCTCGACCGGTCGATGATCCCGCTGGGCTCGTGCACGATGAAGCTCAACGCCAGCACCGAGATGGAGCCGATCACCTGGCCCGAGTTCGCCGCGATCCACCCGTACGCGCCGGCCGGCCAGGCCGAGGGCTACGAGGAGCTGATCGGCACGCTGGAGGGCTGGCTGGCCGAGGTGACCGGCTACGACGCCGTCTCGGTGCAGCCGAACGCGGGCTCGCAGGGCGAGTTCGCCGGGCTGCTGGCCATCCGCGCCTACCATCGGGCCAACGGGGAGAGCGGGCGCGACGTCTGCCTCATCCCCTCCTCCGCGCACGGCACCAACGCCGCCAGCGCTGTCATGGCGGGCATGCGGGTCGTGGTGGTGGCCTGCGACACCGATGGCAACGTGGATCTGGCCGATCTGGACGCCAAGATCGACAAGCACCGTGACCAGCTTGCCGCGATCATGGTGACGTATCCGTCGACGCACGGCGTCTACGAGGAGACGATCACCGAGGTGTGCGCCAAGGTGCACGACGCCGGCGGCCAGGTCTACGTGGACGGGGCCAACCTCAACGCCCTGGTCGGGCTGGCCAAGCCGGGCGAGTTCGGGGCCGACGTGTCCCACCTCAACCTGCACAAGACGTTCTGCATCCCGCACGGCGGCGGCGGTCCCGGCGTGGGCCCGGTGGCGGTGCGCGGCCACCTGGCGGCGTTCCTGCCCGGCCACCCGCTGCGCGACGGCACGGCGGTCGGGCCCGTCTCGGCGGCGCCGCACGGCTCGGCGGGCATCCTGCCGATCTCCTGGGCCTACATCAGGATGATGGGCGCGGAGGGGCTCACGGCGGCGACCGAGCAGGCCATCCTGTCGGCCAACTACCTGGCCCGGCGGCTCGCCCCGCACTACCCCGTGCTCTACACCGGGCGCGGCGGGCTGGTCGCCCACGAGTGCATCGTGGACCTGCGGCAGATCACCAAGGAGACCGGCGTCACCGTGGAGGACGTGGCCAAGCGCCTCATCGACTACGGCTTCCACGCCCCGACCATGTCCTTCCCGGTGGCGGGGACCCTGATGATCGAGCCGACCGAGAGCGAGGACCTGGGCGAGCTCGACCGGTTCGTGGACGCGATGATCGCCATCCGGGGGGAGATCTCCAAGGTGGCCTCCGGGGACTACGACCGGACGGACAACCCGCTGCGCAACGCGCCGCACACGGCCGAGGCGGTCAGCGCGGACGAGTGGCGGCACCCGTACTCGCGGTCGGAGGCCGCCTACCCGCTGCCGTCCCTGCGCGACGGGAAATACTGGGTGCCGGTGCGGCGCATCGACCAGGCCTACGGGGACCGCAACCTGGTGTGCTCCTGCCCGCCGCTGGAGGCCTACGAGGACTGAGGGGCCTGGGGCGGGGGCGCGGCGGTGTGCGCCGGTTGTCCGGAATGCGGCGCCGGCCAGTCCATCGGTGTCAACTGAGCAGACATGATCGCGTTTAGTCGTTAGGCTCGGTGCGACCGCCGCCCCAAGGAGATCCCTTGACGTTCTCAGAGCTGGAGACCCCGCCCCTGGACACCGCCCGCCGCCTGGCCGAAAGCGGCGACCTCGACGGCGCCGCCGCCATCCTCGGCGAGCTGGCCGCCGACCCCGACGGCCCCGACCGCGCCCAGGCGGCCGTCGGGCTCGCCGTGGTGCTGGACGAGCGCGGTGACGTGGAGGGCGCCAGGGCCGCCGCGCGGATCGCGCTGGCCACCGCACACCCCGAATACGCCGCCCAGGGGGCCTGCCACCTGGCGCAGGGGTTCGAGCGGGAGGGGCGGGCCGAGCAGGCCAGGGCCGCCTGGCAGGCGGTGCTGGGGGTCGGCACGCCCGCGTACGTGCCGCTGGCGCACCTCGCGCTGGCCCGGCTGGCCGTGCGGGCTGAGCAGCCCGCGGAGGCGGAGAGGGAGCTGCGCGCCGCCATGGCGGCCGGGGACGACCGCCTGGGCGCGCACGCGGCCCAGGAGCTGGCCGAGCTGCTGATGGAGCTCGGAGAGCCCGCGGAGGCGGCCGGGGTGCTCGTGGACGCGCTGGAGTTCGCTCCGGCCGAGGAGGTGCCGGGGCTGCGGGTGCGGCTCGGCATCGCGCATCTGGAGCTGGCCTGCGCGGAGTTCGCCGAGACGGTGGAGGGCGGTGCCGATCCGCGGACGAGCGCGCTGGCCATCGAGCTGCTGGCCCGCACGCTGCCGCTGCGGGGGCGGGCGGAGGACGCCGACCAGGTGTGGTCGTACGGGCTGGAGCACGAGGACGAGACGCTGGCGGCGGAGGTCCGCCTGCGCTTCCACCGCGACGCCTGACGGGAGCCGTCAGAGGCGGCGCATGGCGATGGCCACGGCGGCGGCCACGTTGATGATCACGATCGAGAGCCAGGTGATCGTCAGTCCCACCAGACCGGCGTTGCCGGCCGCGATGGCGGTGAGCGGGATGCCGAGGCCCATCGAGCCCAGGGCGATCGGGATCATCGGCGCGCCCGGGGCGGGACGTTTGTGCGGGCCTGCCCCGTGCTGGTCCAGCTCGGCCCGCACGCGGGCGGCGATCGTGGTGTCGAGACGTTCGACGAACGACTCGACGAGCGCGGTTTCGTAGTCGGGACCGAGGTCACGGCGGGCGTCGATGGTGGCCTGCAGGTCATCGCGGATGCGCTTGTCTGGCATATCGATATCATCCCCGCCACCTGGCCCGCCGTCATCCGCCCTGAGAGCTAGGGCGCGCTCCTCCCCAGGTACGGTGCTGGCATGGAGGTCATGACGCCGCGAGGGCCCGCGCAGGTCGAGATCGACGAGCCCGGCGATCCCCGGCTGCTGCTGGTGCTCACCCACGGCTCGGCCGGGGGAGTGGACGCGCCCGATCTGCTGGCGGTGCGCGACGCCGCGCTGGGTGTGGGAGCCGTCGTGGCCAGGGTGACGCAGGCGTTCAGGGTGGCCGGGGCCCGGGCGCCGGGCTCGGCGGCCAGGCAGGACGAGGCGTGGGAGGTCGTCCTGAAGGAGCTGCGCGCCCGCCGGCCGGAGCTGCCCCTGGTGCAGGGCGGGCGGAGCAACGGGGCGCGGGTCTCCTGCCGTACGGCCCGGGCGGTCGGCGCGGCGGCGGTGGTGGCGCTGGCCTTCCCTCTGCACCCGCCGGGCAAACCGGAACGTTCCAGGGCCGACGAGCTGCGCGGCGCCGGGGTGGACGTCCTGGTCGTCAACGGGGACCGCGATCCGTTCGGGATCCCCGACGCCGCTGACGCGGCGCGTCTGGTGGTGCTGCCGGGTGAGGGCCACGACCTGAAGCGGGACCCCGCCCGGGTGGGCGGGATCGTGGCGGAGTGGATCACCCGCTACGCGTGAGACCGGCGGCCACCGGGGTGGCCCACCGGACCGGGCTCTGCTAGGCCGCGCCGACCACGGGCCGGTGCGGGGCGATCACGGTGCCACTGGGAAGGAGCTCCCCGGTGTCATCGAACAGGACGACGCCGTTGCAGAGCAGGCTCCACCCCTGCTCGGGGTGGCAGGCGAGGGTCCGCGCCGCTTCGCGGTCGGGCGCCTCGGCATCCGGACAGGCCGGGTCGTGCGGGCACATCGGCGTGCCTCCGATATCTCGTGGGTGCTCCCGTATTTAGAGGGGCGGGAGCCGGCTCGGGTTGTTCTTTTGGCAAGTGTGCGATGTATGTCACATGTTCCGACATAGCCCGTTAGGACTGTTACAGGGGGATCCCCAGGTCGTGTGACCTTCGACACAGCGTGCCTTATGCAGGATAACGGGCCAAGCGCGACACGCGCACTACGTTTGCAATCCCTTGAGGAGAGCATCTAGACCGCGTTCGAAGTCCAGGTCGGCTCTTTCATCACGCCTGACCCACTCGTCCACCTCTGGATCGGCCCATCCGGATTGCTGGACCTCGACGGCCACGCTGCCGAACATGAAGGCCCGCAGCGCGCGTACGGCTTCCGCCGCGGTGGCCAGGCCCTGGTCGGCGAGCTGTTCGGTCTGCTCCTTGATGGCCACGGCGGTCGCGCCCTTGGGCGGTTTGGTGAGGGCCAGCGCGAGCACCCCGGGGTGCTCGCGCAGCAGCTCCCTGCCGGCCCGGCACCAGGCCCTGGCCGTCTCCTGCCAGGTCGCCGCCCGCTCGACGTGGACCGCGGTGACGTGCTCGGCCAGCGCGTCCATCAGCGCCTCCTTGCCCCTGGGCAGGTGGTGGTAGATGGCCATGGCCTCCACCTCCAGCGCGTCGCCCAGGCGGCGCATGGTGAGCCTGCGCAGCCCCTGGCTGTCGGCGATGTGGAGCGCGGCCTCGAGGATGCGCTCGCGGGACAGGGGCACGGGCGGTCGCTTGGCGGGCATGGTGATCATCTTACTATGTAAAGGGCCTGGCTCCGGGGCGATTTCCCGCCGTGTCGCGCGACGGCGTACGCTTGGCGGTTGAACGAATACCGACCGCGTGTGAAGGGGCCTACAGTCGATGGCGTTTTTCCGTCCGCGGGTGAGCCGGGAGGCCGAGGTCCGATACCACGCGGACCAGGAGATCTCCAGGAGCTTCCCCGAGTTGCTCGAGAAGGCCAGGCAAGCCGAGCGGACGCTGCGCGACCTGCGCGCCGGCGCGGCCGACGAGCTGGAGTTGCGGGCCGCCGGGCAGGAGCTCGACCGGACGCTCACGGACGCGCTGCGGGCCGCTGAGAGCGGGCAGCGGGCCACGTTCGGGGTCAAGTCCTACGACGACCGGATCGCGCGGCGCAAGGCCAAGGCCACGCCCGCGGGGGCGATGTGGACGGCCGAGGTGGAGCGGCTGCGCACGCTGCGCGAGGACAACCGGATGTGGGGGATCCCGCGCGTGCCCCGGCCGGTGACCTCCATCCCGCTGACCACCGGTCACTGACCCGGCATGCGGCGGGCCCCGCGGGTCCTTCCGCGGGTATGCCCGGGTGAAGGAAGACCCCGCCGTGATCTGCGGGGCCGGTGAAAGGTGAAGCCCCGGCCGTGGTGTGCCGGGGCTTTGCGGGCTAGCTGGCCCAGTCGAGCAGCGGGCGCGTGTTGCTGGGGTGGCGGAGCTTGGAGAGCGACTCCTTCTCCAACTGGCGGATCCGCTCCCGGGTGAGCCCCAGATATTTGCCGATCTCGTCCAGGGTGTGCGGCTTGCCGTCCACCAGGCCGAAACGCAGCGCCATGATCTTGGACTCGCGCGGCGAGAGGTTGTCCAGCACGCCCCGGAGCTGGTCGCCCAGGAGCTGGCGGTCGACGATCTCGGACGCCTCCGGTGAGTCGACGTCCTCGATGAGGTCGCCGATCGTGGTCTCCCCGTCCTCACCGATCGTCGCGTTGAGCGAGATCGGCTGGCGGCTCGTCCGCAGCAGCTCCTCGATCTGGTCCGGCGTCCTGTCGAGCTCCACGGCCAGCTCCTCGGGCGTGGGCTCGCGGCCCAGGCGCTGGTGCATGTCGCGCTCCACCCGCGACAGCTTCGAGAGCATCTCCAGCACGTGCACGGGCAGCCGGATCGTCCGGGCCGAGTCGGCGAAGCCACGCTGGATGGCCTGCCGGATCCACCACATGGCGTACGTGGAGAACTTGAAGCCCTTGGTGTAGTCGAACTTCTCCACCGCCCGGATCAGTCCCAGGTTGCCCTCCTGGACGACGTCCAGCAGGGACATGCCCCGGTCGGTGTACTTCTTGGCGACCGACACCACCAGCCGGAGGTTGGCCTCCAGCATGTGGTCCTTGGCCTGCTTGCCGTCCTCGACGACCAGGCGCAGGTCCTCCTGGGCGGCGGCGGACAGGCCGGACTCGGTCTCCAGCTTGTACTCGGCGTACAGGCCGGCCTCGATCCGGCGGGCCAGCTCCACCTCCTGGGCGGCGGTGAGCAGGGTACGGCGGCCGATGGACTTGAGGTAGGTGTGCACCGAGTCGCCCATGGCCGACTGGGTGTCGTCCAGGTCGATCGCCTCGTTCTCGAGGTCGGCGTCCTCGGCGGCGAGCACGAGGTCGTCGGGCGCGTCCTCCTCCGGCTTGGTTTCGGGCGCGGCCTCGGGCGCGGGGGCGGAGGTTTTTGCCTCGGCGGCCTTGCGGCCGGTAGTCTTCGCACGCGAAGACCTCTTCGGGGCGGACGTCTTCTGGCGCTGCGGATTCTTGGGGGCGGTCTTGCTGAGAGACGGCTCGTTCTCGGCAGCCAGACTCACGCCGGCCTCTGACAGCTCACGCAGGATCGTGCGGCCTTCAGAGGGGCTGATGCCGGCTCTGGCGAACGCGTCACGCAGCTCCGCCAGAGATAGGTGACCCTGGGCTCGCCCTCGTTCAATCAGCTGGTCGAGAGACGTGGGCGGGGTCGCCACGGCGGTTCTGGGCATGAGGACACCTCCTCCGTACGGAGTCGAAGGGATCAAGCAGATTGTGGTCGGGGCGGCTTCCTGTCCACGCGGCGCACCCGTATCAATAACGTCATTCGCCGCCATTTGTTCCCGAGTGGGCCGTGAAGTACGAAAAGGGGGCGGACCGCCCCATAGACGGAACCGCCCCCGGTGTGTGTCTTATTCCGGTAGCTGGAGTCGATCAACCGAGGGCATGGGCATGGGCTGAGCGTCCTCCATGCGGCTGTCGGTCCAGTATTCGAACACCTTGCCGGGATCGGGGTTGACCTCGGTGGACACCACGATCTCGTCGTCGTCCTCGACGCTCCTGGAGTCCGATGGCCGGGGGGTCGGCGGCGCCTTCTCCATCACGGCGCGGACCTCCTCGAGCTTGCCCGCCGAGGCGGCTGCCGCGATCGAGGCGCCACCGACGACGATCACGCCGACGACGGCCGCGGATGCCCACATCTTGCGGGTGTGATCCATGCAGGTTCCTCCCTCTCCCCACTATGACGCAGCCGCAACTCGTCAGGTTCCTGCCCTTAGCCGCATCAGATCGGTCTTGCCGTTGGGAAGCAGCGGCAGGCGGGGAACCACACGCAGGTCGCGCGGGGCGGCGTGGGGCGGAAGCCTATCGCGGCAATATGCCCGCAAATGTTCAAGAGTCGGTGGCGTATCGGGGTGGGCGGGGACCACCACGGCCGTGACCAGCTCGCCCCATTCGGGATCCGGGACGCCGATCACGGCCGCCTCGGCCACCTCGGGGTGGGTGCCGAGCACCGCGGTCACGGCGGCGGCCACGACCTTCTCGCCGCCGGTGTTGATGACGTCGTCGGCCCGGCCGAGCACCCGGAGCCGGCCGCCGGTCAGCTCGCCGAGGTCGGAGGTGACGAACCAGTCGCCGTCGAACGGGCCGGGCGGCTCGCCGAAGCGGTAGCCGGAGAACAGCACGGGCCCGGCGATCCTGATCAGGCCGTCCGCGCCGATCTTGAGATCTACGTTGTAAAGGGGCTGGCCGTCGTACACGCAGCCGCCGCACGTCTCGCTCATCCCGTACGTGGTCACGATCCGGGCGCCGAGATCGCGCGCCTGGTCGAGCAGGCCGGGCCGGGGGGCGGCGCCGCCGAGCACGATCGTGCGGAACACCGACAGGTCCGCCCCCAGCTCGACCAGCCGGTGGAGCTGGGTGGGCACGAGGGAGACGTGGTCCGCCCCGGAGGCCAGGACCGCCCGCGGGTCGAAGCCGGGGTGGATGATCGGCTCGCTCCCGCAGAGCAGGGCGCGTGTCAGGACCTGCAGGCCCGAGACGTGGGCGACCGGCAGGCAGCACAGCCAGCGGTCCCCCTTGGCGGCCTCGACGCGGCGCAGGGACGCGGCCGCGGAGGCGCGCAGCGCGGTGGCCGAGAGCAGCACGCCCTTGGGGGCACCGGTGCTGCCGCTGGTGGCGATCACCACCGCCACGTCGGCGGGCACGCCCACGCCGCCGCCCAGGGGCACGCCGTCGACGTGGGTCGGGCGCAGCGCGGTGACGGCGGCCTCGGCGTGGCCCGGGGACAGCGGCAGGACGGCGGGCCCGTCGCCCGAGAGCGCCTCCCGGACCGCGGTGAACAGCTCAGGTCCCGGAGGCTGCACAATGGCATGCAGCGGACGGTCCGGATGCGACGGGTTCCTCCACATGCTCGTAAGGTTAATGGCGACAGGTCGGACAGATGCGCAGGGAGGGTCGTGACGCGTTCCCCCGTGGCCCCCGTGGTGTTCAGGATTCCCATGCGCACGCGGTTCAGGGGGCAGACCGTCAGAGAAGGGGTGCTGCTGCACGGTCCCGCCGGATGGGGAGAGTTCTCCCCGTTCCCGGACTACGGGCCGCGCGAGTGCGCCCGGTGGCTGGCGTGTGCGCGCGAGGCCGCGTTCGAGGGCTGGCCGGAGCCGGTGCGTGACAGCGTCCCGGTCAACGTGACCGTGCCCGCGGTGCCCCCGGAGCAGGCCCACGATCTGGTCCGGGCGTCCGGGTGCGGCACCGCCAAGGTCAAGGTGGCCGAGCGCGGGGAGACGTTCGACGACGACGTGGCCCGGGTGGAGGCCGTGCGCGCCGCGCTCGGGCCGTCCGGGCGGCTGCGGGTCGACGTCAACGGCGCGTGGGAGGTCGGCGAGGCCGTGCGGCGGCTCAAGCGGCTCGACCGCTTCGACCTGGAATACGCCGAGCAGCCGTGCGCCACGCTGGAGGAGCTGGCGGCCGTGCGCCGGCAGTGCGACGTGCCGATCGCCGCCGACGAGTCGATCCGCCGGGCGGAGGATCCGCTGCGGGTGCGGGCGGCCGAGGCCGCCGACATCGCGGTGGTCAAGGTGCAGCCGCTGGGCGGGGTGCGCGCGGCGCTGCGCGTGGTGGAGGCGTGCGGGCTGCCGGCCGTGGTGTCCAGCGCCGTGGAGACGTCCGTGGGGCTGGCGGCGGGGCTGGCGCTGGCCGCCGCTTTACCGTCGCTGCCGTACGCGTGCGGGCTCGGCACGATGTCGCTGCTGTCGGGCGACGTGGTGGAGGACTCGCTGACCCCGGTGGACGGCCGGCTGGCGGTACGACGCCCTTCGGTGAATTATCAGCATTTGTCAGCATTTGAGATTGAATCTCCCCAGTGGCTTCGCCGGATGCAGGAGGCGTCACTTTGAATCCCGCCACCGCGCTGGCCACGGTGCTGGTCGACGAGCTGGTGCGCTGCGGCCTGAGCGACGTGGTGCTGGCCCCCGGCTCGCGTTCCGCCCCCCTGGCGCTGGCCCTGCACGCCGAGTCGCGGGTGCGCCTGCACGTGCGCATCGACGAGCGCTCGGCCTCCTACCTGGCGCTGGGGCTGGCCCGGCGCTCCGAGCGCCCGGTCGCGCTGATCTGCTCGTCCGGCACGGCCACCGCCAACTTCCACCCCGCCGTGATCGAGGCCGGCGAGTCCGGGGTGCCACTGCTGGTGCTCACCGCCGACCGCCCGCCCGAGCTGCGCGGCACCGGCGCCAACCAGACCATCGACCAGCTCGGCCTGTACGGCACCGCGACCCGCTGGTTCACCGAGGTCGGCGTGCCGGAGGACCGCCCGGGCCAGGTGGCCTACTGGCGTTCGCTGGCCTGCCGCGCCTACCAGCGCGCCGCGGGCCCGGCCAACCCCGGCCCGGTGCACCTCAACCTGGCCTTCCGCGAGCCGCTGATCCCCGACGGGGACGACACCTGGTCCGAGCCGCTCGACGGTGCCGCGAACGGCCCCTGGGTGCGGGCCAGGGTCGCGCCCCCGCCGGTCGCCCTGCACATCCCGCCCACCCGGCGGGGCGTGCTCGTGGTCGGTGACGGCGCGGCCAACGTGCGCCGCTACGTGGCGGCCGCGGGCATGGCGGGCTGGCCGGTGCTGTCGGAGCCGAACGGCGGCGGCCGCTACGGCGACCACGCCATCTCCACCTACCACCACCTGCTGGGCACGCCGGAGTTCGCCGGCGCGCACCGGCCCGACGTGGTCGTCACACTCGGCCGCCCCGGCCTGTCACGGCCGCTGCTGTCGTGGCTGCGGCGGGCGGACGAGCACATCGTGGTGGCGCCCGACCTGGACCGCTGGCCCGACCCGACCCGCTCGGCCACGCAGGTGGCGCAGGCGGTGGAGATCCCGGTCGCCTCGGGCGACGACACGTGGCTGCACGCCTGGCGGCAGGCCGACCAGGAGGTCAGGGCGGCGACGGACGCGGTGCTCGACCTGTCGGGCACGAGCGAGCCGCGGCTGGCCAGGGACCTGGTCGACTCCCTGCCCAACGGGGCGCTGCTGTTCTGCGGGTCCTCGATGCCGATCCGCGACCTCGACCAGTCCATGCGGCCCCGGCGCGGCATCAGGCTCATGGCCAACCGGGGCGCCTCCGGGATCGACGGGGTGGTCTCCAGCGCGATGGGCGCGGCCCTGGCCCACAACGGCCCCTCCTACGCGCTCATCGGCGACCTGTCGTTCCTGCACGACCAGAACGGGCTGATCCTCGGGCCCCGCGAGCCCCGGCCCGACCTGTGCTTCGTGGTGGTCAACAACGACGGCGGCGGCATCTTCTCACTGCTGCCCCAGGCGGCGGTGCGTGATCCGTTCGAGCGGGTCTTCGGCACGCCGCACGGGGTGGATCTGGGGTATGTGGCGGCCGCGACGGGGACCCCGTACACGCTGCTGGGGGACATCAGCGAGCTGCCCAAGGCGCTGCGCGGCGAGGGGCCGCGGGTGGTGGAGGTGCGCACCGACCGCGAGGAGAACGTCGCCGTGCACGACCGCCTGCGGGAGGCCGCGCAGGAGGCCGTGCGGTCCTACCTGGCCGCGCAGGACCAGCCCTAGCGACTCCCGGCTCGGCCGGTCCTGCCTGGCCGAGCCAGGACCAGCCCCTGGCGACTCCCGGCTCAGCCGCCCAGGATCTCCAGGAGGCGGTTGAGGGGGCCGTCGAGGCCGTACCGGTCGGCCAGCCGGACCAGGGCCTCCGGGTCGCGCGGCTTGGCGGGCAGGGTCAGGTCGGCGGCGGGCAGCGGGGCGCCGGAGGCCACCTCGACGACGGCGGGCGCGGCGCGCAGGTAGTCGCGGGCGGCGGTCAGCCGGTTGCGGGCGCCCGCGGGGAAGCCGTCGGTGGCACCCGCGTCGAGCGCCTCCAGCAGGGCGGCGAGGGAGCCGAACCTGGTGATCAGGGCCGCCGCGGTCTTCTCGCCGACGCCGGGCACGCCGGGCAGGCCGTCGCTGGGGTCGCCGCGCAGCGTGGCGAAGTCGGCGTAGGCGCGGCCCGGGATGCCGTATTTCGCGGTGACGAACTCCTCGTCCACGATCTGCAGGTTGCGGATGCCGCGCGCGGTGTAGAGGACCCGGACCGGGCGGGCGTCGTCGACGAGCTGGAACAGGTCGCGGTCGCCGGTCACGATGTCCACCGCGCCCGTGGCCTGGTGGGTGAGCGTGCCGATCACGTCGTCGGCCTCGTAGCCGGGCGACTCCAGGCGGGCGATGCCGAGGGCGTCGAGCACCTGCTCGATGACCGCGATCTGCGGGACGAGCGCCTCCGGCACCTCCTCGGTGTCGCCGTGGGCGACGCGGTGCGCCTTGTACGTCGGGATCGCCGCCACCCGGAACGCCGGCCGCCAGTCGGCGTCCATGGTGGCCGCCAGGGCGGTGGGGGAGTGCGAGCGCACGAGGGTGGCGATCATGTCGATCAGGCCGCGTACGGCGTTGACGGGCGAGCCGTCGGGCCCCTTGATCGAGTCGGGGACGCCGAAGAAGGCCCGGAAGTAGAGGGACGGTGTGTCCAGGAGCATGAGCACTAGCCCAGTATGCCCACCGCCAGCACGCACGCGTCGTCTTCCGGGTTGGGCCCGCCGATGCCGGCCAGCAGGCGATCGAGCCCGGCGTCCAGGTTGTCGTACCCCGGCACGTCGCGCGCGGCGGCCAGGGCCAGGTCCAGGCCGACGTCGATGTCGCGGGTGCGCCGCTCCACCAGCCCGTCGGTGAACATCAGCAGCAGGTCCCCGGGTTGCAGCCGGGTGGTCGCCAGCTCGTACGGGCGGCCCGAGACGGCGCCGAGCAGCACGCCCCTGGGCTGGTCGAGCCGGCTCGCGACGCCGTCGCGCACCAGGATGGGCGCCAGGTGACCGGCCTGACCCCAGGCGAACACCCGGGTGTCCGGGTCCAGGTGGCCGATGATCATGGTGGCGGTGGTGTCCTTGAGCTGGTGCATGACCAGCTCGTTCAGCCAGGCCAGCAGCCGGTTGGCGGGCGTGGCGGTCATGCTGAGGCCGACCAGGGCGTGGCGGAGCTGGGCCATGCGCGCGATGGCGGGCAGGCCGTGGCCGGAGACGTCGCCGATGGCCAGCAGCAGGCGGCCGTCGGGGGTGGGGGCGGCCTCGAACCAGTCGCCGCCGAGGTTCGCGGTCGTCTCGGCGGGCACGTAGCGCACGGCGACCCTGGTGTGCGGCAGGTCGAGGTGGCACGGGGGCTCGGGCAGGATGGCCTCGCGCAGGGCCAGCATGACGTGGCGCTCCTCGGCGGCCTGCTCCCGGGCCTCCAGCAACTGGCGGCGCGACTCCGACATCATGCGCTCGGCGCGGCGGCGGCCGGTGATGTCCTGGATGACGCCGTGCATGCCGGCCGCGCCGCCGGGGGTCATCAGCGGTTCCAGCACCACCCGGATGTCGCGCAGGTCGCCGGAGCACCCGCCGCGGCGGATGCGGAACTCGGCCTGGACCGGCTCGACGCCCCGCACGGCCGACCACAGCAGCCGGTCGAGCGCGCCCACGTCCGCGGGCTCGATGTGCGCGGCCAGCTCGGGCAGGGGGATGGGGCCCTGGTCCGGGGCGCGGCCGAAGATCACGTACACCTGGTCGGACCAGATGGTCTCGCCGCTGTGCAGGTGCCATTCCGCCCAGCCCATGTTGCCGAGCCGCTGGGCGTGTGCCAGCCGTATGGCCAGCAGCTCGGCGTCACTTTCGTGCCCGAGCAGCTCGGCCGCGCCGATGACGTCGACCATGGTCTCACTCTCAAGCGCAGTGGAACTGGACAATTGGTCCCACAATACGTGATCGACTCCGAACGGAGTGTAGCCATGGCCAGCCGCCTTGTGAGAGCTTTTCGCGGATTTTAGGAGGCGGGCTCCGAGTAGATTGTGGGCTGTGACGTCTTCAGACCTGTATCCCGTGTCCCGTGTCTCCGCCGTCCAGGAAGCCGCCGCCAAGGCCGGTCTCGACGCCCTGTTGCTCACCCCAGGTCCCGATCTGCGCTATGTGAGCGGCTATGAGGCCAAGCCGTCGGAGCGGCTGACGTGTCTCGTGGTGCCCGCCGCCGGCGCGGCCTACCTCATGGTGCCCCGCCTGGAGTTGCCGTCCGCGCAGGCCTCGCCGGCCGCCCGGCTCGGGCTGGAGTTCGTGGCCTGGGACGAGACCGACGACCCGTACGCGCTGGCGGCGGCCCGGCTCGGGAAGCCGGCCAAGGTCGGCCTGGCCGACCGCATGTGGGCGATGGCCTCGCTGAGCTTCCGCGCGGCGCTGCCCGGGGCCGAGCAGGTGCTGGCCGGGAGCGTGCTGCGGGAGCTGCGGATGCGCAAGTCGCCCGCGGAGGTGGCGGCGCTGCGGGAGGCGGGGGAGGCGATCGACTCCGTGCACCGGCGGGTGCCGGAGCTCCTGCGCGCCGGGCGCACGGAGCGCGAGGTGGCCGCGGACCTGGCCGAGGCGATCCGGGCGGCCGGTCACAAGACCGTCGACTTCGTGATCGTCGCCTCCGGGCCGAGCGGCGCCAGCCCGCACCACGACGTGTCCGACCGGGTGATCCAGGCCGGCGACCCGGTCGTGGTGGACATCGGGGGCACCTTCCCCAGCGGCTACTGCTCCGACTCCACCCGCACCTACTGCGTCGGGGAGCCGCCCGCCGAGTTCGCCGCCTACTACGAGGTGCTGCGGCAGGCCCAGGACGCGGCCTGCGCGGCGGTGCGGCCCGGCGTGTCGTGCGAGTCGGTCGACGCGGCCGCCCGCGACCTGATCGCCGGGGCCGGCTACGGCGGCTACTTCGTGCACCGGACCGGGCACGGGATCGGGATGGAGACCCACGAGGAGCCCTACATCGTGTCCGGCAACGGCGAGCCGATGGAGCCCGGGTTCGCGTTCTCGGTCGAGCCGGGCATCTACCTGCCGGGGCGGCACGGGGCCCGGATCGAGGACATCCTGGTGTGCACCGAGACCGGCGGCGAGCGGCTGAACAACACCTCGCGCGAGCTGGTGATCGTCTAGCCCGCGGGCGAGGCGCCACGCCCCCGGGCGAGCGGGGGTGTGGCACAGTCGCTGTCATGTTCGCCGAGGTCGCACATGCCAGCCGGGCCGGGTCCGAGCGCCCCAACGAGGACCTGGTGATCGCCGGGCCGTCATGGGCCGTGGTGCTGGACGGGGCCACGGCGGCGCCCGGGGTGGACAGCGGATGCGCGCACGAGGTCGCGTGGCTGGTGGGGCGGCTGGGCGGCGCGCTGGCGGCGCGGCTGGCCGCCGGTCACGCCGGGACGCTGGCCGGGCTGCTGGAACAGGCCATCGAGGAGGTCTGCGCCGCGCACCGCGGCACCTGCGACCTGCGCAACCCGGACTCGCCGTCCTCGACGGTGGCGATGGTGCGCGGGGCGCGCGGGCGGGTGGAATATCTCGTGCTGGGGGACTCGCCGGTGGCCTTCCTCCGGGCGGACGGGCGGGTCGAGGTCGCCTGCGACGAGCGGCTGGAGCGGCTGCCGGGCGGGCGGCCGTACTCGGTGGAGCTGGTGCGGCGGCTGCGTAACGCGCCCGGGGGGTTCTGGGTGGCGGGGGCGCTGCCGGCGGCGGCGCGCCAGGCGGTCTGCGGGAGCGTGGCCGCCCGGGGGGTGCGGGGGGTCGGGGTGTTCACCGACGGGGTCGGGCGGCTCGTCGACTGGTACGGGTGGAGCTGGGGCGACGTGCTCGCCGCCGTCGAGTCGGAGGGCCCGGGGGCGGTGCTCGGGGCCGTACGGGAGCTCGAGATCGCGCGTGGACCCGTGCGCGGGAAGCGGCACGACGACGCCAGCGCCGCCTGGTTGCGCCTGGAACCGCCCGCGCCCTGAGCGGATTTCATCCCTTCCGCGGTGTCGTGTATCAGGTGCCGCCGCCGGTGCTCTGGGAAGGCGAGGGGCCCCGAAGGGAGGGCGCATGTTCGTCGGCAGGACTGCGGAGCTCGCCCTGTTGCGGGCGGAGCTGCGCGCGGCGGCCGGGGGCTCCTCCCGGAGGGTCGTGGTCGAGGGGCCGGAGGGCATCGGCAAGACCGCGCTCATCCACCACACGCTCGGCGGGGAGGCGGGTGTGCGGGTGCTGGCCGCCAGCGGGGAGGAGAGCGAGCGCCAGCTCAGGCTCGGCGTCGTACGGCAGCTCACGGACGAGGTCACCGGGTGCGACGGGGTGCCCGGCGGCCGGCGGATCGGCCTGACGGGGCAGGACTCGTGCGCGGTGGGGCAGGCGCTCTGCGAGGTCGTCGACCGGTTGCAGGCCGAGGGGCCGCTGGCCCTGGTGGTCGACGACGCGCAGTGGGCGGACCGGCCGTCGCTGCGCGCCCTGTCGTACGTGCTGCGCCGGGTCAGGGCCGGGCGGGTGCTGATGGTGGTCGGCTGCCGTGACCTGGCCGACCCCTGGCTGCCGGAAGGGCTGCGGCGGCTGCTGACCGGCGAGGACACCCGGCGCGTCACGCTCGGCGGGCTGAGCGCGGGCGAGCTGGCCGAACTCGCCGCGGGCCCCGCCGCGCCGGCGCCCGGGCCCGACCTGGCGGCGGCCCGACGGTTGCGGGAGCACACCGGGGGGAACCCGCTGCACGCCCGCGCCCTGCTGGCGAGCGTGCCCGTGCCGGTCCTCGCCGACCCGGGGGTGCGGCTGCCCGTGCCGGACACCTACCTGCGGCGCTTCGCCCGGCGGCTGCACGGCTGCGGCCCGGCCGCCCGGCGGCTCGTCGCGGCGTGTGCCGTCCTCGGCGGGCGGTGCCCGCTGCACCTGGCCGCCGTCGTCGCCGACGGGCTCGGCGAACCGCTGGACGCCCTTGAGGCGGCCGTCACCGCCGGCCTGCTGCGTGAGCTGCCCGGCCGCCTGGTCGACTTCCCCGAGCCGCTGGCCAGGGCCGCGGCCTACGAGGGGCTCGGCGCGGGCACCCGGGCGCGCCTGCACCTGGCCGCCTCCCGGGCGGTGGACGACGCGGGCACGGCGCTGCGGCACCGGGCGGCCGCCGCGGGCGGGCCCGACGAGGCGCTGGCCGAGGAGCTGGCCAGCTTCGCCGCCAAGGCGGCGCAACACGGGCTGTGGCAGGAGTCCGCCGCCCACCTGGACCTGGCCGCCGGGCTCACGGAGTCGGCGGCGCGCCGCGACGAGCTGCGCACTTCCGTGCTGGAACACGTCCTCGTCGGGGGCGACGTGATCCGGGCGGCCGAGCTCGCCGGCGCGCGCAACGCCGACCCCCGCCCGGTGCGCCGGTACGTGCTGGGACGCCTCGCGCTGGCCCGCGGACGCTTCGACGAGGCGTCCGAGCTGCTGGCCGAGGCATGGCGGCACAGAGAACCCGGATTCGCCGCCGACGTGGCCGAGCAGCTCGCATGGCTACATCTGGTCACGCGGGAGCGGGCAGCGGCGGTGGACTGGGCCCGCCTGGCGATCGAACAGCCCATCCAGGGCGCGGTCGCCAGGCCGTACGACGTGCTGGCGCTGGGAGGGGCACCCGGCGCCGGCGCGCCGCCCGACAGCCTGGCGGCGGCGGTCGCGCTCCTGGAGCGCGACGCGGCCGAGGAGGCGGGTACGGTGCTCAGGCGGGTCGTGGCCGCCGCCGCGAAGGCGGGACTGCCGCACCACCGGCTGCTGGCCACCGCGCTGCTGGCCGTCGCCGAGCACGGCGCCGCCCGCTGGGACGAGGCCGCCGCCCACGCCGAGCGGGCGCTCGCCGAGGCGGCCGCGCTCGGCCAGCGGTGGCTGCTGCCGTGCCTGGACGTGGTGTGCGTGGCGCCGCTGGCGGCCCGCGGCGAGCACGAGCGGGCGCTGGCCCACGCCACCGCCGCCCGCGCCGCCGCCGTCCGCCTGCGCCACCCGCTGGGGGAGACCCAGGCCGCCCTGGCCCTGGCGCTGCTCGGCGCCGGACAGGAGCCACCGGCGGACGGTGACGTGTTCGTTCCCGACCCGCGGCCGGCCAGGGTGGAGGCGCTGGTCGCCGACGGGCGGCCGGAGGAGGCCGGGCACACGCTGGCGGAGTTCGGGGCGGCTTCGGCAGCGCGCCGGACGGGGCCGCGCGCACAGGCCGAACTCCTGCGGCTCGGCGGGCTCCTGCTGGCCGCGAGGAACGTTCCAGGCGAGGCCGAGGAGAGCTTCGCCCGCGCGCTGGCGCTGGTGGAGTCCGGTGAGTGCCCGCTGGAGGAGGCGCGCGTGCTGCTGGACCTCGGCAGGCTGCTGCGCCGCACCGGCCGGCGCCGGGCCGCCGCCGAGCGGCTGGGCGCCGCCCGCGCCATCTTCGAACGGCTGGGCGCGCGCCCGCTCGTGGACCGCAGCGCCCAGGAGCTGGAGGCCTGCGGCCTGGAACCCCCGGCCACGGTACGGCTCGGGCTCACCCCTCAGGAGCTGAGCACCGCCATGCTGGTCGCCGACGGGCTGACCAACCGGCAGATCGCCAGGGAGCTGCTCATCAGCGTCAAGACCGTCGAATACCACATCGGTAAGATCTACACCAAGCTCGGAATCGGCTCCCGGGTCGCGCTGGCCGCCAAGCTCGCCGGCCGGCCCGCCTAGTCAGATCCGGATCCAGGAGGTCACCACCGGGCCGCCGGGCTCCCGGCGGACCCACAGCCGCAGCGGCCCCGGTGCCAGCGCGCCGACGGTGAACCGGCCCAGCTTCGTCCGAGCGCAGCCACGTGCCGCCGTCGGGCCGCTGCACCTCGATGTCGGCGGCCCCGCCGGACAGCCGGCCCACCAGCCGCCGGTCCAGCACCTCCAGCTCCACCACCACCTCGCCCGCCTCGAACGTCAGCAGCCGGCCCCGGCTCCTCGAACGTGCGCCACAGCTGGCCCACCTGGCCACGCACGGCACGTTCAGGGCCGACAGCCCGCTGTTCTCCTCGCTCCACCTCGACGACGGCCCCCTGACCGGCTACGACCTCGAACGTCATGGTCGGCCTGCACGACGGCCTGCGCCGCGGCCTCAGCCTGCCCGAGGCACTGTGCCGGGCCAGGGGTGACGACGTGTCGTTCATAGCCATCGGAGCGGGCTGATCAGCCACGAAGCTGATACCTTGATCGGTAGTACACGATCATGAAACAATTCCCCCACTGGTGTATGTCCCGGGGTATGGGGGGTCGTCGCCCATGATCCGCGAGTCGTTGGGCCGGCCCTAGGATGCGGCACGGCGAGCTGGACGAGGCGTTCGAGCTCGGCAGGACGTGCGCGCTGGCCGCCGAGTGCCGCAGGGATCTGGGCCGCTGCGCGCAGATGTACCAGGGGCTGTTCCCCGAGGCGGCCTTCGACGGCGACTTCTACCACTCCCTGACCCTCGCCACGGCCTTCAGCGCCCCCTGGGCCACCGCCGATCGCCTCAAGGTCCTCAACCGGACCGCCCTGTGGGTCCTGGCCGTGGATCGCCTCGTGGACCACACCGCGACCACCCGTGAGCAGGTCAGCCGCCTGACCCGGGAGTGCCTGTCGGTCGCCGCCGGCGCGGTGCCCCGCTCGGCGGTCACCCGGTTCCTGGCCGATTTGCGCGACGAGCTGGCCACCACCAGGGCGTTCGACGGCCTGCAGGGGCTGTGGCGCGACCAGCTCGCCAGGACGCTGGCGGGGATGGCCAGGGCCTGGGTCTGGCGGGACACGAACGCCGTGCCGACGCTGGCCCGCTACCTCGACAACGCCGACTGCCGCGGCTCGTGCTTCGTGGACGTCTCACACTGGATCTACACGGCCGACGACTGGTCCAGAACGCACCTGGAGGATCTGCGGGTCGTCAGCAGGCAGGTCCAGCGCTACCTGCACCTGCTCGGCGACGTCGCGTCGTATCGCAAGGATCTGAGCTGGGGCGATCTGAACGTGCTGGCGCTCGGCGTCACGCGCGCCGAGGTGACCGAGGCGATGGCCGAGCTGGCGCGCGAGGCGGCCGCGCTGATCGAGACGGTACGGGAGCCGAGCCCCCGCACGGCCGTCTACCTGCGAAGACAGATCGGTTTCAACGCGGGTTTCAACGGTATTTCGGCCCACAACCCATCACCTTAAGGGTCCTGTCGGATTCCATGACAGGGTGGCTTGACTGACCCGCGGTAAGTTCGGCGAATAGGTGGCTTCGAGTAACAAACCGTGACACTTTGTTTCTTGTAAAAGATTGCGGCTTGAGTGGAAAATGTGGCGTTGCTAGGGTGTCTCGATGCCAGGCATGTGGATCAACCTTCTCAACACGCCTTGACAGGTACCACTGACCACGGCACCTCAGGGGCGGGGTTGGGCATGCGCGGGAATGTACAGGCGGTGCTGGATGGAATTCGGTCGCACTGACCATTGGCGGCTGCCGACGGCGATCAAGATCTTGATCGCCGGGGGGTTCGGCGCGGGCAAGACCACCATGGTGGGCGCCGTCTCCGAGACCCGGCCGCTTCGCACGGAAGAGGCACTCACCCACGTCGGCACGCACATCGACGACCTGTCGGGCGTCGAGCGGAAGCTCACCACCACCGTGGCGATGGACTTCGGCCGCATCACGATCCGCAACGACTACATGCTGTACCTGTTCGGCACCCCGGGCCAGGAGCGGTTCTGGTTCGTGTGGGACGAGCTGGCCATGGGGGCGCTGGGCGCGGTGGTGCTGGCCGACACCCGCCGCCTGGAGGACTGCTTCCCGGCCGTGGACTACTTCGAGAAGCGCGAGCAGCCGTTCATCGTGGCGCTCAACTGCTTCGACGGCACCAGGCCGTTCACCGTGGGCGAGGTGCGCTCCGCGATCGGGCTGGAACCGGATATCCCCATCGTGCGCTGCGACGCCCGCAGGCGCGACTCCGGCCGGGAGGTGCTCATCACGCTGGTCGAGCACGCGATGCGCAGGGGTGCCACCCCGGTCGGGACCATGTCGTGAGCGGCAACGGCTACCTTTGACCGATGGAGGAGATCGACCGCCGGATCGTCACGCTGCTGGCTCGCGACGGCCGCATGAGTTTCACCGACCTGGCCAGGGAGACCGGGCTCTCGGTCTCGGCAGTGCACCAGCGCGTACGCCGCCTGGAAAAGCGGGGGGTCGTGCGCGGTTACGCGGCGATCATCGATCTTGACGCGGTGGGGCTGTCGCTGACCGCGTTCGTGTCGATCAAGCCGATCGACCCGGCGGCGCCTGACGACGCGCCCGAGCGGCTGGCGCACCTGGCGGCCATCGAGGCGTGCCACAGCGTGGCGGGGGACGAGAGCTACATCCTCAAGGTGCGGGTGGCCTCGCCGGTGGCACTGGAGGACCTGCTGCAGCAGATCCGCGCCTCGGCCAACGTCTCCACCCGCACCACGGTCGTGCTGAGCACCCCCTACGAGCACCGCGCCCCTGAGGTGATCAACGACGGCACCGAGCCGGACCCGAGCCTGAGCCCCGACCGCGACCAGGCCCCGTAGCGCCCCCGGTCCGTCCCCGGCGTCACGCACATGCCAAGCCCGAGGAGGGCCGACCCCAGCGTTCCCTTACGAAACGCGGACGCCCGGGTGGGTGATCGCCCAGGGGCCGCGCGGTGGTGCGACGCTGCACACCATGAACGCCCGCACCGCCCGCACCGCCGGCGCCGCCGCGCTCGTCGCCGCCCAGGTGACCGTCCTCGCCGTGCTCTTCCACCGCCCGCCGGCGGGGCTGTTCTGGTGGTACGCGGCCACCTGGGGCCTGTTCGCCGCCGCCGTGTGGGCGCTGCGCGGCGTGCCGGGCCGCCCGGCCGGCCGGCTGGTCCTGGCAGGCGGCCTGGCCGTGATCGCCACCGGGCTGTCCGGCCCGCCCGGCACCAGCACCGACCCCTACCGGTACGTCTGGGACGGCCGCGTCCAGGCGGCCGGTATCTCCCCCTACGACCACCCCCCGGCCGACCCGCGGCTCACCTCCCTGCGCGATCCCTGGCTCTTCCCCGGCTGCGCGCAGGGGCACTTCTACCCGATCGGCGACGGCGCCTGCACCAGGATCAACCGGTCCACCGTGCACACGATCTACCCGCCGCTGGCGGAGGCGTACTTCCTGCTGGTGGACCGGCTCTCACCCGGCGGGGCGGGGCTGGTGCCGCTGCAGGCCGCCGGCGCGCTGCTGGCGGCGGCCGTCCTGCTGATCCTGCGGCGCCGGGGCGACCCCCGGTGGGCCGCCTGCTGGGGGTGGTGCCCGGCCGTGCCCATGGAGGCGGTCAACAACGCCCACGTGGACATGCTCGCCGTGGCCGCCGTCGTGCTCGCCCTCGGTGTGGCCCGCCGGCCGCTCGGGCGGGGGGCGCTGCTCGGCGCGGCGGTCGCGGTCAAGCTGGTGCCCGCCGTGGTGGTGCCCGGCGCGCTCGCGGGCGCGCTGTCGAGCCGGCGGGGGGTCCGCCGCGCCCTGCGCACGCTGCTGCCCGCCGTGCTGGTCGTGGCCGCCGCCTACCTGCCCTACGTCCTCCTCTCCCGCGCGTCCGTGCTCGGCTACCTGTCCGGCTACGTGGCCGAGGAGGGATACGACGAGGCCGGGGCCCGCGACCGCTACGGGCTGCCGCGGCTGTTCCTGCCCGACGCGTGGGCGCTGCCCGCCACCGTGGCGATCCTCGCGGCCGTGCTGTTCCACGTCCTGCGGCGCGGTGACCCGGACCGCCCGTGGCAGGGCGCGCTGACGCTCACCGGCACCGCGTTCCTCCTGCTCACCCCCGGCTACCCCTGGTACGCCCTGCTGGTCGTGGCCCTGGTCGCCCTCGACGGCCGCTGGGAGTGGCTCGGCGTGCCGCTGGCGGGCACGGCCGCCTACCTCACCACCCTGGGCACCCCCGCCTACGCCCTGGCCGCCGCGGGCGTCGTGGCGGGGCTCACGGCGCGCCTGAGGGCTCGTGGCGGGCAGGCGGCCGGGACATGGCCCTACCGGTGGCGCCGAGGCGTCCCAGGCCGCGCCGGCCCGCCCTCTTGACCCGTCGGAACATTCTCCGATTTCCCGGATAAAGCGAAAGGCGTTCCGGGCGAAGGCGCTGTTCCGTGATGGATGTGAGGTAAGGAAAATATATCCAGAAATGTCTTGTAATTTGCGCCTTCGGGCGATTTAGGCGAGTCAGCCGCGAGCCGTGGAGCCGAAGACCTCGTCGCGCACCGCGCCGAGGGCGAGTTCGAGGGCCCCGGCCAGGACGGGGTTGCCCGCGACGCTCGACAGGCGGACCCGGGGCCGGGGAATGGTCAGCGCGTGCAACTCCTCCTCGACCAGTTCGCGCAGCGTCTCGCCGCCCGGCAGCACGACGCCGCCGGTCAGCACGATCAGACCGGGGTCGACGACGGAGGTGATGGCGGCCAGGCCCACGGCCAGCCGGGCGGCCACCTCGCGCAGCCCGGCCCGGGCCTGGCCGGCCCGTGCGCCCCGGCCGCCGGCCGCCCGTACGGCAGCGGCGACGGCCTGGCGGAAGCCGGCGCCGCGCACCCCGTACGAGCGCAGCAGCTCCAGCACGGCCGGGCCGCCGGTGAGCGCCTGGTAGCCGTGACCGGCGTAGCGGCCGGACTCGCGGGCCGTCGGCGCGCCCGGGGCCGGCATGTAACCCACCTCGCCCGCCCCGCCGGTCGCGCCCCTGTGCACCCGCCCGCCCAGCACGATGGCCGAGCCGATGCCCTGGTCGGCCCAGAGCAGCACGAAGTCCCGGCTGTCCGTGGCCGCCCCGTGCGCCTGCTCGGCCAGGGCGGCCAGGTTGACGTCGTTCTCCACGTCCACCGGCACGCCGAGCCCGGCCCCGAGCGTGGGGACCAGGTCGGGGATCTGCCAGCCGGGCACGTCCTCGGCGGCGGCGTGGCCGAGCCGGCCGGTGGTGGGGTCGATCGCGGCCTGCACCCCGATGACGACCCGGCGCAGCCGGCCCGGCGGGTTCGCGCCCCGCAGGGCCGCGTCGAGCCGGTCGACCAGCTCGCCGGCGGGCCGCCGCCGGGTGGGCAGCGTGTGCTCGCCCACGACCGTGCCGGTGAGGTCGGCGATCCTGGCCTCGATCCGGCCGGGGGTGACGTCGAGCGCGCCCACGTACGCGGCGGCGGGGTTGATCCGGTAGACCTCCGCCGTGCGGCCCGGCAGGCCCTCCCTGACGCCGTCCAGCACGACCAGCCCGGCCTCCCGCAACCGGGCCAGGAGCTGGGACGCCGTCGGCTTGGACAGGCCGGTGAGCGCGCCGAGCTCGGGACGGGTCAGCGGCCCGTGCTGGAGCAGGGCCCGCAACGCCGCGCGATCGTTGATGGCGCGTAGCAGACTGGGTGTCCCCGGCACCGGACCGCTCACGGGTGAGGCTCCTTGGGATAAAGTTAGGAAACTTTCCTAACCCGAAAATAGGCATCGTTCCGCGAGCGGTCAAGGGGTGGAACGAGGACGTAACGAGAGGGAGATCAAGACGGAAAGCCGGGGAGAGTGCTACGACGGGCATGCTAATGTCGTCGTTTGTCGTAACAATAAGCAGAATGGCCCGGAGCGTCCCATTAACCACATTAATGGTCAGGCGGCAACTCGTCAAACTGAGCTCACACGAGAGCAAACGTACGTCACCCGCCTCTATGACCGCCTCGACACGCTGCGCGAGCGTACCCAGCGGCAGCTCAAGGAGGTGCTGGCGACCGGAGCGGTCGGCACGATGCAGAACCGGTCGGAGCGCGACACGTTCGCCGACATGTACGCCTCCAGGCTGGCGCGGCTCTGGGCGGTCGAGCGCGGACTGGTGTTCGGCCGGCTCGACCACGTCGACGAGGGCAGGCTCTACATCGGCAAGCTCGGTCTCACCGACGACGACCAGCATCGCCTGCTGATCGACTGGCGCGCGCCGGTGGCTCAGCCGTTCTACCGCGCCACCTCGGCCGCGCCGATGGGCGTGACCAGGCGCCGCCACCTGCAGACCAAGGGCCGCAACGTGATCGGCGTCGACGACGACCTGCTCGACCTGGACTCCCTCAGCGACGACGACCGCGCCACGCTCAACGGCGAGGCGGCGCTGCTGGCCGCGCTCGACGAGCGGCGCACCGGCCGCATGCGCGACATCGTCGCCACCATCCAGTCCGAGCAGGACCGCGTCATCCGCAGCGACCTCAACGGTGTCCTGGTCGTGCAGGGCGGCCCCGGGACCGGCAAGACCGTGGTGGCCCTGCACCGCGCCGCCTACCTTCTCTACACCCACCGCGAGCGCCTCGAACGCCGTGGCGTGCTCATCCTCGGCCCCAACCTGACCTTCCTGCGCTACATCGAGCAGGTCCTGCCCTCGCTCGGCGAGACCGACGTGCTGCTGTCCACGGTCGGCGAGCTCTACCCGGGCCTGACCGCCACCGCCAGGGAACGCCCCGAGGTGGCCGCGCTCAAGGGTGACGCGCGGATGGCCGAGGTGATCGCCAAGGCGGTACGCGACCGGCAGCGGGTGCCGCGCAAGCCCGTCGATCTCACCATCGGCCGCATCACGCTGACCATCGACCGCGCCATGCTGGAGGGGGCCAGGAACAAGGCCACCCGCTCGCGCCGCCCGCACAACCAGGCCCGCGCGGTGTTCGTCAGGTCGCTGCTCAACGCCCTGGCCAGGCAGCAGGCCCGCAAGATCGGCAAGGGGCTCATCGAGGAGGAGGAGCTGGCCGACCTGCGGGAGGAGCTGCGTACCGAGCCGGTGGTGAAGTCCGCGCTCAACCGGCTGTGGCCGTACCTGACGCCGCAGCGGCTGCTGCTCGGCCTGTACGGCTCCGCCGAGCGCCTCGGCTACGCGGCCGCCTCGCTGACCCCCGAGGAGCGCGCGCTGCTGCGCCGGGACGGCGGGGAGTGGACGGAGTCGGACGTCCCGCTGCTCGACGAGGCGGCCGACCTGCTCGGCGAGATCGACGAGCAGGTGCTGCGGGCCAGCGCGCTGCAGGCGGAGGAGGAGCTGGCCGCCGCCCGGCAGGCGGAGGAGCGCGAACGCGAGGCCGAGCTCGCCTACGCCCGGGAGGTGCTGGAGCTGACGGGCCTGTCCGACGTCATGGAGGCCGAACGCCTGGCCGAACGCCAGCGCGGCGAGGGCCCCTACCTCACCACCGCCGAGCGCGCGGCCGCCGATCGCACCTGGGCCTACGGGCACGTGATCGTGGACGAGGCGCAGGAGCTGTCGCCGATGGCGTGGCGGGCCGTGATGCGGCGCTGCCCGACGCGTTCCATGACGATCGTCGGGGACATCGCGCAGACCGGCTCGGCCGCCGGGGCGCGCTCGTGGGCGGAGGTGCTCGACCCGTATGTGGCCGGGCGGTGGCGGCAGGAGCGGCTCACCGTCAACTACCGTACGCCGGTGGAGCTGATGGTGGTGGCCGCCCGTGTGCTGGCCACCATCGACCCTTCCCTGGAGGCTCCCGCCTCGGTGCGCGAGGCCGGCGCGCGGCCGTGGTCGGCGCCCCTGCCGGTGCTGCCCGAGCTGGTCAAGGCCGAGGTCGGGGAGGGCGGCAAGGTCGCCGTCGTGGTGCCGGACGCCCTGCTGGCCACGCTGGGGGCCGCCGTGGCCGAGGCCGTGCCCGGCGCGGTGGTGGTGACGCCCGGCGCCGGTCGGGCGCGGGGCGCCCAGGCGCTGGACGCGCCGGTGGCGGTGCTGGGGGTGACCGACGCGAAGGGGCTGGAGTTCGACTCGGTGATCGTGGCCGAACCCGACCTCATCGCCGCCCAGTCGCCACGGGGGCCGAGCGACCTGTATGTTGCTCTCACCCGGGCCACGCAACGGCTCGGGGTCGTGCACGAGCGGCCGTTGTCGGCGGCTCTGCGGGACTTGCCAAGCCGTTCGTCCGCACCGGCTAATGGGCTTTGAACCGCTTTACTGCGGCCGGTCAAGCATGTCCTACCTGCGAAAACTTGATGTTTCTGCTGATCGGGACACGGTTGACATCTGAGGTGGAGTCGGTAGTTTGCTGCGCAGTCCAGCACGGGACTTGGCCGGTTGGCCGTCTCTGACATCGCCGGATCCTGCGTCCGTGACGGAGCGTGACTTCGTCCACACAGCCAGGTGCAGGGCCGTCGGTCCGTCGAGTCGGGGCACCCCAGCCGGGCGGGGGGTTGGACCCGGGACGGGCCCGGGAGCCCAGTAGACAACGGAATTCCGCGCTCGCCGCCGACGAGACGGGTCCGGTCCGAAGGGTTTCCGGGCCCTCTTCCCGCTCTCGTGCGCAGGACCGCCATTGCGCCGGGTGGTCCCGTCCGTCGCGGGATCACCCTCGCGCCCCGTTCTTCCCGGGCGCCGCCGCTTCGGATCTCGCGGCCGCCACGCCGGGGTCCGGGGCGTCGTGCTGGCTTGAGCGCGGCTGCGGGGCGGTAGCGTTTTCGCAAGCAGCCTGCGAGATCGGCGAGGAGACCCCGGAGTGGTTCAGGACCGAACGAGCCTACCGCCCACGCCCGGGCGCGACTCGGGCACCGCCATATCCCCCACCCCCCTTCCGGGCGGCGACGTCACGCCCTCGTCTCCGGCCGCCGGCGCATCGGACCTCTCCGGCGGGCCGGCTGTCCCGCCTGCCGAGCACGACGGGCCTCCTTCCGCACCGGCGAACGGCACCTCTCACGGCGAATCGCCCACTCCGTCCACGGACACCCCGTCCGGCGCGGACTCGCCCGATCCGGCGGTGAATGGCACGTCCGGCGGGGAAACGCCCGCGAACGGCACATCACCCGGCGATCTCGCCGCCGCCCTGACCGGAACCGCGGCAGGGTCCACGCCCGATGCGACCGGGGTCGAGCCGGACGCGGACGGGTCGGCGACGCCGGGGACCCCGAAAGGGAGGGGAACGGCGGGCGCTTCCGGGTCCGGGGCGCCGCAGGAGTCACGGTGGGTGCTGCCGGCCCGGATGGTGGCGGGGGTCGCCGGCGGGGTGGTCCTTTACACCGCGTTCCCGCCGCTCGGCTGGTGGTCGTGCGCGCCGCTCGGCATCGCCCTGATCGTCGCGTCCCTGTACGGCACCCGCCCCAGGCGGGCCGCCTGGCTCGGCTACCTGAGCGCCGTGGCGTTCCTGCTGCCGACCGTCGCCTGGGTGCGGACGATCGGCGACGACGTCTGGCTCATGTTGGTCGGCGTGGAAAGTCTCTTCTACGCCGCCATGGCCGCGCTGGCGGCCCTGGTGTTCAGGCTGCCCGCCTGGCCGGTGTGGTTCGGCGGGCTGTGGGTGGCCATGGAGTGGGCCCGGGGCCTGGTGCCCATCGGCGGGTTCCCCTGGGCGAGGGTGGCCTTCAGCCAGGGCGAGACGCTGTTCACCTCATATGCGGCGCTCGGCGGCGCGCCGCTGGTGTCGTTCGCCGTCGTCCTGTGCGGCGCCCTGATGGCCTGTGCCGTCCTGCGCCGCCGGACCGCATCACGTGCCACCGCATCGGAGAGCGAGGCCGGGCCGGCCGGTGTCGCCTCCGCCGTGGTGCGCAGGGCGGTCCCCGTGGCGCTGGCCCTGGCCATCCCGGTGCTGGGCCTGACGGTCCCCAGGCCGGGCGACGAGGGGCGGACGATCAACGTCGGCATCGTGCAGGGGAACGTCCCCGGCCGGGGCATGTACGTCCTGGGCGACGAGCCCGCCGTCGTCCTGCGAAACCATGCCAACGAGACGAAACGGCTGGCCCAGGCCGTACGCGAGGGCAAGCTCCCCAAGCCCGACATCGTCGTCCTGCCGGAGAACTCGACCGACATCGACCCCTACCGCGACGAGTACGCCAGCCAGGTCATCTCCGACTCCGTCCGGGACGTGGGCGTGCCGACGCTCGTCGGGGCCGTGGTGGCGATCGGCACCGACCGGCGCGCCACCCGCAGCCTCGTGTGGGACCCGGTGAGCGGGCCGGGCGCCTATTACGACAAGCAGCGCCTGGTGCCGTTCGGGGAGTACACGCCGTTCAAGGACATCGTGCTGGCGCTGTGGGAGCGGGCCGGCCTGGTCGGCAGGCAGTCGGTGCCCGGCGACAAGCCGGGCGACCTGAAGATGGGGCCCGTCACGATCGGCGCGGTCAACTGCTATGAGGTGGCCTACGACGACACGGTGCGCGACACCGTGCGGGCCGGGGGCACGCCGCTGGTGGTGCAGACCAACAACGCCACCTACGCCGAGTCCAATCTGCCGCCGCAGCAACTGGCCATGTCCCAGATCCGCGCCGTCGAGCACAACAGGGCCGTCGTCACCGCCGCCACCACGGGAATCTCCGCATATGTCACACCTGACGGTAAGGTCTCCTGGCAGACCCGCGAACTCGTGGCCGACATGAACGTGGTCAAGGTGCCCGTACGCACTCAGGAAACGATCGCCACGAGGGTGGGCGCGCTTCCTGAGTGGGCATTGATGATGATGGGAGCGGCGGCGGTAGGAGTCGCCGTGTGGCGTGGCAGGCGGCGAGGCGACCGGATGAGGAACGACTGATGATGGAGACTCTCGGCCGGGTGCTCGTCGTCGTGCCCACCTACAACGAGCGGGACAATCTGCCCATGATCGTCGAGCGGATCCGCGCCGCCGTGCCCGAGGCCCACATCCTCGTGGCCGACGACGACAGCCCCGACGGCACCGGCCAGGTCGCCGACGAGCTCGCCGCCGACGACCACGTCCACGTCCTGCACCGGCCGGGCAAGCAGGGGCTCGGGGCCGCCTACATCGCGGGGTTCCGGTGGGGGCTGGAGGAGGGCTACGACGTGCTGGTCGAGATGGACGCCGACGGCTCCCACCAGCCCGAGGAGCTGCCCAAGCTGCTGGAGGCGCTGGCCGACGGCGCCGACCTGGCGATCGGCTCCCGCTACGTGCCCGGCGGCAAGGTCGTCAACTGGCCGCACCGGCGCGAGCTGCTGTCCAAGGGCGCCAACATCTACACCCGGGTCATGCTCGGGCTCCCGGTGCGCGACGCGACCGCCGGGTTCCGTGCCTACCGGGCCGCCACGCTGGAGAAGGTGGGGCTGTCGGGGGTGGAGTCGCAGGGCTACTGCTTCCAGGTCGACCTCACCCTGCGCACGTCCAGACACGGGTTGCGGGTGGTGGAGGTGCCGATCACGTTCGTCGAACGTACGGTGGGCAAGAGCAAGATGAGCGGCAAGGTCATGTCCGAGGCGCTGTGGCGGATCGGCATGTGGGGCGTTACGGGCCTGCCCAAGCGCCTGCGCGGCGGCGGCCGCGACTGACCCGCCCCCGCCCGGGTCTGCGCGGTGGGGGCCGCGAGGAGCCTCGGGCGCCGGCGCCGACGCGATGGCGGCCGAGCCCGCCCGGCTGCGCCTGCGCGGCGGCGGTTGCGACCAGCCTCGGGCGCCGGCTCCTGTCGCGTGGGAGCGCCGCGGTGGATCAGCTCCGGGCGCGATGATCTCCGCCGGCCCGGGGAGTGGCCCCGGGGGTTCGGTGTCCGGCGGAACGCTTGACGGTCGCCGGGCGTTGTTCCTGCTGTAACGCGCGTGTGCGGAATCGAGGGAAACGATGCGGCTCCTGCTCTTCCTGGCCTTTCTGGTCGTGCCCGTCCTGGAGATCTGGCTGCTGATCCAGATCGGCTCGGTGATCGGCGGGCCTCTGACCGTGGCCCTGCTCATCGCCGACAGCGTGCTGGGCGCCTGGTTGGTCCGCCGGGAGGGACGCCGGGCGTGGCGGGCGCTCCAGGAGGCCTTGCAGTCCGGCCGGATGCCCGACCGCGAGCTGGCCGACGGCGGTCTGGTGCTGGTGGGCGGCGCGCTGCTGCTGACACCGGGGTTCTTCACCGACGTGTTCGGGTTCCTGTGCGTGCTGCCGTTCACCCGGCCGTTGATGCGGCGGCTGGGGGCGTGGTTCTTCGACCGCAGGGTCAAGAAGATGGCGGCGGCCTCACCGTACGCGAACCTGTTCCCGCCGCGGCCGGACGACACCGTCGACGCTCACGCCGGTCATCCTGGTCAGGGCGGTCGTGTGGTGCACGGCGAGGTCATCCGCGAGGACCGCGAGCCCTGACCCACGTTGTGGGTGCCTGATCAGTCCGGCGCGCCCATGGAGGGCGGGCCTCGCGGGCAGAGCAAAACCCCCGGGCGCGAGCCCGGGGGTTTTCACCGTGCGAGATGTCAGGCGCTCTTACGACGCTGAGCCCGCAACACCGCGAGCCGCTCGTTGAGCACCTCCTCAAGGTCTTCGATCGACCGCCGCTCCAGGAGCATGTCCCAGTGTGTCCGCGGCGGTTTCGTCTTCTTGGACTCCGGCTGCTCGCCGTCCACGCGCACCGCTGTCGCGCCGCACATGCGGCACTCCCAGGTGGCGGGGATCTCAGCCTCGGCGGCAAGCGGAACCTCGAAGTGATGGCCCTTGGGACAGGTGTAGGACACCTCCTGGCGCGGGGCCAGATCCGTGTTACGGTCATTCTCGTAGCTGGTTGCCCCGAGCCGGGTGCCACGAAGCGCGCGCTCGCCCATGTCTAAATGCCTCCTACAGGGCCCCCTTGCGTGGGGGGTCTGTCTCCCACGGTGTCTAACGCTTGGTACCGTGATGGGATTCCCACCCGCGGGGTGATCCAATCGCGCTTGGGCCGTCGGTTCTTCGGGCGCCCTCCGAATGGCGCACGGTCCTGCGGTAACGCGGTCCAAGAGATCCGCGCGGCCGGCGCCGACACTCCTCAGAGATTCGCCATGGCCGGATTTCCGCGGCGTTTCGCCGCCGGCAGAACCACCGCCAGCCAGAGGCAGCCGATCAGTACGAGGCCGCCGTGGACGATCCGGAGCGGGTACGGGCCGAAGAACTGCGGGATGTAGAGCAGGAATCCCAGGGCCGCGATCGTCCCGCTGCTCCTGGGCAGGATGCCGGTGCGCCAGATGGAGATCGCGGCCATGACCGGTCCGGCGGCGAGCAGGACGAGGCCGACGCCGAACATGGTGATCGCGACGGGACCGTACCTGACGTCCTGGACCATCTCCATCAGCGCGGGAGCCTGGTCGCTCAGGGAACGCCGGGCGATCACGTTCAGGCCGAAGTCCTCGGCGCCGTAGAACGGCAGGATCAGACCCGTCCCGGCCCAGGTCACGACGGCGGCGCGCAGCGACAGGCGGTCGCCGAGCACCTGGTGCAGGCCGAGCACCGCCAGGCCGAGCAGGACGAAGCCGAGCATCGCGGCGGCGTGCCCGGCGACCCAGCCGGGGGAGGCCATGGCGACGGCGTCGTCACCGGAGGGGCGGATGGCGGGGTAGGCGAGGAAGAGGACCCCGCTCGCGGCGAAGGCCGCGGCTGCCGGCCGTGAGGGGGCCGTGGGGGCTGGTAGTTTAGGCATCGGTGCTCCTTGGAGAGGGCGTCGCTCCGTTATGTGAGCAATGCTCTCGCCATGGTGTGCCTCATGTCAAGAGCGCCGCTCTCGCTTTGGAACGACGATCGCGCCCAGCCTCGGCGGCGGCCCGTTCGACGCCGGTGGGCCGCCGCGTGGCCCGTTCCCGCTCCGGCGCCTCCTCTCGTAGCCGGCCTCGCCCGGGTGTCCGGGCGAACGCGTCCGGGCCGGTCCGGGATGCGCCTCAGTCGCGCGCTGGTGGCCGCGCGTGCCGCCACCCACAGCCGAGGCCGGCTTGCCCGGTCGTGGGTGGCGTGGGAGGTGTTGCAGGCGCTAGTGAGGGCGGCGGAGGGACAGGAGGGGGACCAGGGTCCTGTCGCCGAGCCTGGTCATCGCCGCCAGTGGCTTGACGGCGGCGCCGACCAGCAGGGGGAGGCCCGGCTTGCCGGTCGCCCGGGCGAGGTCGGGGCCGAGTGCGGCCATCATCGCGGTCAGCGCGGGCAGCGGCCGGATCCACATGGTGATGTCCCTGATCAGCCCGTCGTCGTCCAGGTGAACGAGCGCCGCCTCGTGGAGCTCCATCCGGCCCAGCAGCGCGGTGGCCGTCAGCGCCCGCGTGCGGTCGTCGCCGACATCGGTCTGGTAGCGCATCCGGGACAGGACGCGGAACACGCTCGCGAACAGTTCCCGGACCTGCTCCTTGCCTTGGAAGGAGGCCGTGCCGCTGAGGGGGGAGTGGAAGGTCACGTCGTCGGAGAGCGTGGCGATGAGGGCGTCGAGGTCATGGGCCTCGCCCGCCTGCCGGTACGCCAGGGTAGGTGAGTCCTGAATGTGAACCGTCATGAGTTCACTTTAGCAACCCACTATCCTGGGTCCATGAACAGGTTCGGTGAGATGCACTGCTCCATCGCCCAGGCCGTCGGCATCCTCGCCGAGCCGTGGACCCCGCTGATCCTGCGCGACCTGTTCCTGGGCGTGCGCAGGTTCGACGACCTGGCGCAGGACCTCGGGATCTCGCGCAACCTGCTGGCCCGCCGCCTGGAGCACCTGGTCGCGGCCGGGGTGGTGGAAAAGCGGCCCTACCAGGAGCGCCCGGTCCGCCACGCATACGTGCTCTCCGAGGCGGGCCGCGACGTCGTGCCCGCACTGATCACCCTGATGGCCTGGGGCGACCGCTGGTCCACGCCGCCGGGCGGCCCGCCCGCGCTCCTGGTGCACTCCTGCGGTGAGCTCTTCACCCCGGTCGTGACCTGCCCGCACTGCGGCGGGGAGGCCACCGCGGACACGGTGACGGCCGTCCGGGGCCCCGGCGCGGCCCAGGGCCCCGGCACGATGGTCCTCGCCGCGGCGGCGGAGCCCCCGGCGGGGTGATCAAACCCGCGGCCGGATCCGCCGGATCGGTCAGATCCGTTCCGGCACCTCGTTGCCGGCCGCCCGGATGGCCCGCGGCAGGTTCGTCAGGGCCAGCAGGACGAAGCCGATGACGAAGAAGATGACCATGGAGACGATGGCCAGCCGGTAGCTGTTGGTGAGCTGCAGCGCGATCGTGACCGTCAGCGAGCCGATGAACGCCGACCCCTTGTCGCTGATCTGGAGCAGGCTGAAGTACTCGGCCTCCCGCCCCTTCGGGATCACCTGCGAGAACAGCGACCGTGACAGCGCCTGCGTGCCGCCCAGCACGATCGCGATCGCGAACGCCATCAGGTAGAACTGCAGCGCCTGCCCCTCGGCGACGAACAGGGCCGTCGTCACGATCCCCGTCCACAGCACCAGGCTCGCCAGCACCGTACGCTTCGTCCCGAAGCTACGCGCCAGCCGCCCGAGCGCCAGCGCCCCGAAGAACGCCACGAACTGCACCATCAGGATCGCGCCGATCTGCACGGTCTGGTCGAGCTTGAGCGCCTCGGAGGCGAAGGCCGCGCTGTTGCCGATGACCGTCTGCACCCCGTCGTTGTAGACCAGGTACGCCACCAGGAACAGCAACGTCAGCGGATAGCGCCGCAACTCGGCCAGCGTACGGCCGAGCTGGCGGAAACTGCCTCCGACCGACCGCAACGCCGTCGTCTCGTGCGCCGGCACGGGCCGGTTGCGGAGCCGCAGCAGCGGGACGATCGTGAACGTCGCCCACCACAGACCCGCCGACATCATGCAGATCCGCACCGCCATGCTCTCGGTCAGCCCCAGGCTCTCGTGCTGCAGGAAGAGCACGAGGTTGAGGGCCAGCAGCAGGCCGCCGCCGAGATAGCCGATGGCCCAGCCGCGCGAGGACACGTCATCGCGCTCCCGCGGGGTGGAGATCTGCGGCAGGAACGAATCGTAGACCACGATCGAGGAGCCGTAGGCCAGGTTGGCCACGACGAACAGGACGCC
Source organism: Nonomuraea sp. B12E4 (assembly GCF_039871825.1). NCBI lineage: Bacteria > Bacillati > Actinomycetota > Actinomycetes > Streptosporangiales > Streptosporangiaceae > Nonomuraea > Nonomuraea sp. B12E4. The sequence continues at coordinate 1,084,864 of NZ_JBDPME010000001.1, forward strand.
GCCCAGCAGGTAGCGGTCGCCCTCGACGAAGAACAGCGCCATCGCGGCCAGCGCGCCGACATAGGCGAAGCCGCCGAGCAGCTCCCGCTTGCGGCCGGTGTGGTCGGCCAGCGCCCCCACGATCGGCAGGATCACGATCTGCAGCAGCACCGCGACCGTCGTGATCAGCCCGAAGTACGCGACCGGCCTGATGTCGGCGCCCAGCACGTCCACGTACCCGAGCCCGGGGTTGTCGGCGACCAGCCGGTCGAAGTCGGCCACGCACCGGTCGGCGGCCATCCCCGGGAAGTCCTGGGCGCAGGAGGCGGTCTTGGCGACCGGGATGAGGTACGGGCCCAGGAAGACCGAGATGATCGTGGTGTAGAAGGCGGAGTTGGCCCAGTCGTAGAAGTACCAGCCGCGCTGCTCGCGCCGGCGGGCCGAGGGCGAGTCGTCGAGGGCCGCGGGGGGTGCGGTTACCGGCATGATGTCGTGTCGCTCCTGTACGGCCGTGCGGCCGTGATCTCGGTACGGCCCTGCGGCCGTGTCCTGGGGGGTCGCTGCTACGCGGCCATCCGGCCGGGGTGCCACTGGTCGCGGCGCGTCAGCACCTCGCGCAGGCCGGTGACGTTGTCGGTCATGACACCGTCCACGCCCAGGTCGAGCAGGCGCTCCATGCGGACGGGGTCGTTGATGGTCCACACGTGCACCTGCATGCCGATGGCGTGCGCCGTACGGATGAGGCGGCCGGTGGCCACGCGCAGGCCGCGGAAGCCCACCGGCACCTGCGCGCACGGGACGCCCGAGCGCGACAGGCGGGCCAGCAGGCGGCCGTAGCCGGAGGTGGTCGCGGCGGCGCGCAGGGCGGCCACGCCGCGCGGCCCGAGCGCCGAGCACACCTCCCGGCCCAGCGCCGCCCTGGCCAGCACGAGCCGCTCGTCGGAGAAGGAGGTCAGGCAGACGCGGTCGTAGGCGCCGGTACGCCTGATCACCTCGGCCAGCGGGGCGATGGCCGCCGCCTCCTTGACGTCGATGTTGAAGCGGATCTCCGGCCAGGTGCCGAGCAGGTCCTCCAGCAGCGGAATCTCGTGCACGCCGCCGATCCGGGCATCCCGCACCGCCCGGTAGGGCAGCTCGGAGATGCGGCCCCGCCGGTCGGTGACGCGGTCGAGGGTGTGGTCGTGGAAGGCGAGCAGCACGCCGTCGGCGGTGGCGTGCGCGTCGGTCTCCAGATAGGTGTAGCCGAGCCGGACCGCGCGCTCGAACGCCGCCGCGGAATTCTCCGCGCCCTCGGCGGCGCCTCCCCGGTGGGCGAAGGCCAGCGGGCCCGGGTGATCGAGAAAGGCGAATCGGCGGCTCAGCACGTCCTGAAGTATGCCCTTCGTGGGTGAACGCTGCGGTTACGAATCGGGGAGATTCTGCCACTCCTGGCGGCGCGTCTCGGCCAGCGCGATGGCCGCGGCCACCGCCACGTTGAACGAGCCGACCCGCCCGACCTGCGGGATGTAACAGGCCCCGTCCACGGCGTCGAGCAGCGCGGGGGAGCAGCCGTGGTCCTCGCTGCCCACCACCAGGCACACGTCGCGGCCCAGGCCGGCCCGGTGCAGCGGCACGGACCCGGCGGTCAGCTCGATGGCCAGGACCGTGTAGCCGCCCTCCCTGGCGGCCTTGACCGCCTCGACGGCCGGCACCGGCTCGTGCCAGGTGACCAGCCGCTCGGTGCCCAGCGCGGTCTTGCCCGCCTTGGGATTGGTCGGCGGGGTGGCGTTGCCGGCCAGCCAGATCTCGTCCACGCCGAACGCGGCCGCGCTGCGGAAGATCGAGCCGATGTTGAACGGGCCGGTGACCGACTCGATGATCAGGCCGAGGCGGTTTCCGGTGTTCCTGCGCCAGGTGCGGTTGAGCCGCTTGACGTCGGTGGGGCGAAGCTGCCTTCTCATCGGGTCACCTTCAGGATGCGGTAGGCGGCCCGGCTGGCCTCGCGGGAGGCCTGCCAGCCCTGCTCGCCGAGCCAGCGCTGCAGGGAGTCCGAGCCGAGGTGTTTCTGGACGACCAGGTAGGCGACGCCGTCGGGGGCCAGCCGCGTGAGCCACCTGGTGAGCATCTCGTGCAGAGCCTGCTTCCCAATGCGGATCGCAGGATTAGACCAGATGGCCCGAAATTTCACTTCATCTGGCACTTCATCGACATGCACTGACCTTACTTTGTCAAGGCGGGCGGCCTGGGCGTTCCGCGCGGTCAGCTCCAGGCTGCGCCGGTTGACGTCGACGGCCCACACCGTCGCCCCGGGCGCCCGGGTGGCCATGGTCAGCGCGATCGGCCCGTAGCCGCAGCCGAGGTCGAGCAGGTCGCCCTCCTGCGGCGGCGGCGGGACGCTCTCCAGCAGGACGCGCGTGCCCACGTCGACCCGCTCCGGCGAGAACACCCCGCTGTCGGTCTCCAGCCGCAGGTGCAGGTCGGGCAGGACCAGGTCGACCGAACCCGGCCTGCTCGCGGTCTTCGGCTGCTCGGAGAAGTAGTGGGCCACGTCGCCAAACGTTACGGGATGCGGGAACCGAACATGACCGCGGCGCCCGCCACCAGCAGCCCCGCCAGGATCGCGGCCACGATGAACCACTGGGTGATCTCCTGGTTGACCAGCTTGTAGCCGAGCGACGTGCCGATCTGCTCGTAGACCTCGCGCAACTCGCTGCCGGATTCGGCGGAGTAGGCCCGGCCGCTGGTGCCGTCGGACAGCGACTGCAGGGTCTGCTTGTTGACCGGCACGTTCACCGGCCTGCCGTCGATGCTGACAGTGCCCTCCTGGGTGCCGTACGCGATGGTGGAGACCGGTACGCGGGCCTGCTGGGCGGCCTCGATGGCCTCGTTCACCGACCTGCCGGAGGTGTTGTCGCCGTCGGACAGCAGCACGATGGCGGCCGGCGGCGGGTCGGTGGCGGCCTGCTGGTCGAACGAGCGCAGCGAGTCGAGCGAGTTGAAGACGGCCTCGCCGATCGCCGTGCCGGGGCGGGTGGTGAGGTTGCCGATGGCGGTCACCACGGCCTGGTGGTCGGTGGTGGGGGAGATGACCACGTTGGCGGAGCGGGCGAAGGAGACCACGCCGACGTTGAAGCGGTCGGGCAGCTCCTTGGCGAACGCCTGCGCGGCGGCCTTGGCGGCGCTGATGCGGTCGGGCTGCACGTCGTCGGCGTCCATGGACAGGGACACGTCCAGGGCGATCATGATGGTGGCGCGGTCGCGGGGGACGCGTACCTCGCTGGCGGGCTTGGCGGCGCCGACGACCAGCAGCGACATCATGAGGAGGAACAGGCCCGGCGCGACGTGCCGGCGCCAGCCGGGGCCGGCGGGGGCGACCAGGTCGAGCAGCGCCAGGTTGGTGAAGCGCACGGTGTAGCGGCGGCGCGCGAACATGGCCACGATGTAGCCCGCCACGAGCAGCAGCATGAGCACGAACAGCCACAACCAGCCGGGGGAAAGGAACGTCATGTGGCTCTCCGCTGGGCGAGGTGGCTCATGCGGCGCATGCGCAGCACGAACTGCGCCACGTCGAACACCCAGTCCCGGTCGGTGCGCAGCACCAGGTGGGCGATCCCGGCGCGGCGCAGGGCCCGGCGGGTGCCCTCGCGTTGTGCCGCGGCCGCCTCCGCGTATGCGTGCCGGACTTTGGGTGAAAGATGCACTTCGCGTACTTTCCCGGTCTCGGGATCGGCGAACGCGACCCGGCCGACGTCCGGCAGTTCGAGCTCGCGGGGGTCGATCACCTCGACCGCCAGCACCTGGTGGCGGGCGGCCAGCCGCCTGATGGGGCGTTCCCAGGGGCGTTCGGCCTCGGGGTCGAGATCGGGGTGGGCGTCGAGGAAGTCGGAGACGACCAGCCGCATGCCGCGCCGCCGCCGGCTGGCCGACAGGACCTCGATGCCCTCGGCCAGGTCGGGGGCGTCGGGGACGATCCGGCCGCGCGGGGCGTCCATGAGGGAGTGCAGCAGGCCGAAGAGGGCGGGGCGGCCGGTACGGGCGGGCATGCGGTGGATGAACTCGTCGTGCAGCACCAGCGCGCCGAACTTGTCGCCCATCCGGCTCGACAGGAACCCGATCGCGCCCACGGCGGCCACCACCAGGTCGCGCTTGTCGGTGTCGGCGGTGCCGAAGTCCATGCTGGGCGACAGGTCGGCCAGCGCCCAGGTCTCCAGTTCGCGGTCGGCGATCAGGTCGCGGACGTGGGGGACGGTGGTGCGCGCGGTGACGGCCCAGTCCATGCGGCGCACGTCGTCCTCCCCGGGCACGTAGACGCGGCTGTCGCCGGTCTCGCTCCCGGGGCCGGGCAGGAGCCCCTGGTGCACGCCGTGCAGCAGCCCGTCCAGCCGCCGGGTGACGGTCAGCTCCAACCGGCGCAGAGCCTGTTCGGCTGTGCTCATCTGCTGGTCACCGCCCTTCCCCGGCCATGTGGTGGTGCTCGGCCCCGGCGCTGGCATTCCGCTCGCGACGCCGGGTTCGTTCAGTGTGGTCAACGGTTCTGGTTCCAGACGACGAGGGGCGGGGGTACGGCGTGCAGGATCTGGCGGACGACCTGCTCGGGGTCGACGCCGTCGGCCAGGGCGTCGAAGGTGAGCATCAGCCGGTGCGACATGACGTCCACGGCCACGTCGCGTACGTCGTCGGGCAGCAGGTAGTCGCGTCCGCGCAGCAGGGCCAGCGCCCGGCCGGCGGCCACCAGGCCGAGCGTGGCCCGCGGGCTGACGCCGATCTCGACGGTTTCGACGAGGTCGGGGATGCCGTACTCGGCGGGGGCGCGGGTGGCCATGACCAGCCGTACCACGTAGTCGGCGACGAGCTGGTGCACCGAGACCTGCTCGGCCGCCTGCTGCAGCGCCAGCAGCTTGCCGGGGTCGAGCACCCGGTCGGGCACCGGCGGGGTGACGCTCATCCGGTGCAGGATCTCCAGTTCCTCGTGCGCGGTGGGGTGCGGCACGCGGACCCGGAACAGGAAGCGGTCGCGTTGCACCTCGGGCAGCGGGTAGACGCCTTCCGACTCGATCGGGTTCTGCGTGGCGAGCACGATGAACGGCTTGGGCAGCGGATGGGTGACCCCGGCGAGGGTGACCTGGCGCTCGGCCATCACCTCCAGCAGGGCGGACTGGACCTTGGCGGGGGCGCGGTTGATCTCGTCGGCCAGCAGGAAGTTGACGAACACGGGGCCGAGCTCGACATCGAACTTCTCGTTGGAGGGGTGGAAGACCCGGGTGCCGACGATGTCACTCGGCACGAGGTCGGGGGTGAACTGGATGCGGGCGAACGTACCGCCCACGACGGTGGCCAGGGTGGCGGCGGCGAGGGTCTTGGCGACGCCCGGGACTCCTTCGAGCAGGCAGTGCCCGCGCGCCAGCAAGGCCACGACCAGCCGTTCGACCATGTGGTCCTGGCCGACGATGACCCGCCGGACCTCGTCGAGACTCTGACGCAGCAGGGCTGCGTCGTTCCCCCCTGGCAACTCTTCGGCGACGCTCATGACGCCATTCCACCAAACGTGCCGCAAACGTGCACGACGCCACGTCTGTGCTTTCATGGCAAACGTGGCAAGTCCCCTGCAGTTCGGCGATCCGCCCCGGTTGGGGCCCTACGTGGTGCAAGCGCGCCTGCGGTCGGCGCCGGCCGGGTTCGTGTACCTGGGCCAGGGGCCCGACGGGCGCGCGGTGTCCCTGGGCCTGCTGACGCGCGGGGCCGCCTTCGACGCCGCGGCGCGCGAGCGTTTCGTCGCCGCGATCAAGGAGGCCGCCCCGGACGAGCGGTCCAGGATGCGCGGCTGGCTGGGCCGCGGCGGCCGGCCCCGGGGCGCGGTGCTGGACGGCACGCCCGAGGTGCTGGGGCACGACGCCGGGCACGCGCCGTGGGTGGCGGTCCCGTACGTGCCGGGCCGGCCGGGAGCCGAGTGGTTCCTGGAGCAGGTGATGGTGGGCGGGACGCTGATCGGGGAGGTGCACGGGCCGGACTTCGTGCCGTACTGGCTGACCGACCGCGCGCCGGCCCTGCCCAGACCGGCGCGCCGGCGCCCGCCGCTCACCGAGACGCGCCGGCGGGTGCTGCTGGCCGCGCTGGCGCTGGCGCTGCTGCTGGCCCTGGTGACGGCGATCCTGCTGCTGCTGTTGCTGGGCCGGAGCGACAGCCAGCCGCAGCCCGTGCAACTGCCGCCGACGGTGTTCGTGCCGACGCCGCCGCCGACGCCGCAGACTCCGGTGCCGTCGCCGTCGGACTCGCCGTCGCCCAGCGAGTCCGGGCCGGGATCGCCGGGCCGGTCGCCGGGGGACGACCCGGGCCAGGAGCCTCAGCTCTGACGAGGTTGTTCGATTTGAGTCTCCCCTTGCTGGAGACTTTAGCCTTCGCGGCATGGAGTTCATCGTTCACGACACGCTCACGGCGATGGCCGGGCTGCTCGCCCAACCGCTCGACCGGCGGCCCGGCGCGCTGCGGGAGATGCTGGAGCCGATGCGGCCGGCGATCCCGATGCCCGGCGACCTCATCGACATGCACCACGGCGGTGGCGGCTTCCGGGTCGACGCCGAGGACCCGCGTTACCTGCCCGCCGTCCAGCGCATGATCGACGCCGACGTGCTGGGGCAGGTGCGGCGGGAGCTGACCCGCGCCTCCGAGGCGCTGAGCGGGGCCAAGCAGCAGGACTCGCTGCGGGTCATGTTCGTGCTCGGCAACCCGGACAGCGAGCACCTGATGAAGGTGGGCGGCGGCTACTACGGGATGGGCACCTCGCCGGGCTGGCTCTACGTGCTGGCGTGGCCGTCCGACGAGGTGATCGGCCGGATCGCGCACTGCGCGGTGCACGAGTTCCACCACAACGTGCGCTACACCAACGTGGAGTGGAACCCGGCGACCTGGTCCGTGGGGGAGCACGTGGTGTCCGAGGGGCTGGCCGAGGCGTTCGTGCGGGAGCTGTCGGGACCTGAGGCGATGGGGCCGTGGTCGTCGATGGTGACGGGGGAGGCCCTGGAGGAGGCCCACCGGCTGATCATGGACGCCTTCGGCCTGGTAGGGATGCAGCACACGTCGGCGTACGTGCTGGGGGACACCGCGATGCGCAACTTCGGGCAGGAGCCGCGCGGCATTCCCGACATGGCGGGATACGGAGTGGGGCTGCGGCTCGTGGATCGCGTGCTGGCCGCCACCGGGCTGTCGGTGGAGGAGGCGACGCTGCTGCCGGCGGCGGAGCTGATGCGGCGTGCGGACGAGGCCAGGCAGGGGGAGACCTGGCCCGGCGCTTAGGGAGGCGCGGGGGCATGGGCGGGAACGGGGGCCGTTCCCGCCCACCGGCGTGTCGGAGGCCGGGGGTCCACTCTCATATTCGCGATCGCCTGTCGAGGGCCATTCGCTCTCGGTGGAATGCGCCCTTAGAGAAATGCGCCGCCAGCGAAAAGGTTCAGTAATTCGCGCCTTGCGGGTCTAGCGTTTTTCGCGGATATACCCGGTACAGAAAGGCGGCCGTCATGGCGGACAACAAGCACGCTGCCTGGCCAGACCAGCTCAGCCAGCGCCTGCTCAGGGAGCGCATCGTCGTCCTCGGACAGGAGGTCGACGACGAGATTTGCAACCGGCTCTGCGGAGAGCTCCTATTGCTGGCGGCCGAGGATTCCAAGCGCGACATAACGCTCTACATCAATTCCCCGGGCGGCAGCGTGCACGCGGGGATGGCGCTCTACGACATGATGAACTTCATTCCGTGTGACGTGGCGACGGTGGCGATGGGGTTCGCCGCCTCCATGGGGCAGGTGCTGCTGTCGGCGGGTGCCAAGGGCAAGCGCCACGCCCTGCCCAACGCGCGCATCGTGATGCACCAGCCGCTCGGCGGCATCGGCGGCTCGGCCAGCGACATCGCGATCCAGGCCGAGAACATGCTCTACACCAAGCGCAGGATCGCCGAGATCATCGCCCACAACACGGGCCAGCCGCTGGAGCGCATCCAGGAGGACTCCGATCGCGACCGCTGGTTCACCGCCCTGGAGGCCAAGGAATACGGGATCGTCGACCACATCTCCGAGAGGGTCAACTGACATGCCCGGACGTTACGTGCTGCCGTCCTTCACCGAGCGGACCTCGTACGGGATGAAGGAGACGACCCCGTACAACAAATTGTTCGAGGACCGGGTGGTCTTCCTGGGCACGCCGATCGACGACACCGTGGCCAGCGACGTGATGGCGCAGTTGCTCACGCTGGAGTCGCTCGACCCCGACCAGGACATCCACCTCTACATCAACTCGCCCGGCGGGTCGTTCACCTCGATGACCGCCATCTACGACACGATGCAGTTCGTCCGGCCGGAGATCCACACGGTCTGCATCGGTGAGGCGGCCTCGGCGGCGGCCGTCCTGCTGGCCGCGGGCTCCCCCGGCAAGCGGGCCGCCCTCCCGCGCGCCCGGGTCCTGCTCCACCAGCCGCACACGGAGGGCGGGCGCGGGCAGTCGAGCGACCTGGAGATCCACGCGCGGGAGATCCTGCGGATGCGGGACCAGCAGGAGGAGATCCTGTCCCGGCACACGGGGCGGGGGGTGCTGGAGATCAGGAAGGACATCGAGCGGGATCGCGTTTTCACGGCCGAGCAGGCGCGGACCTACCACCTGATCGACGACGTCTACGCCTCCAGAAAACGCACCCTCACCCCGACCCGCTGACCCGGCCCTCCGGCCCTGCCGCGTCGCCCCGGCCCGCCGGGGTGTGGATTGGGGCCGTGTGCGGCGGCGGGTGCGGCCCAGGGTCGCGTGCGGCGGCGGGTGGGGTCGAGGTCATGGGCGGCGGCGGGCGCGGTAGGCGCTGGCTTTGGCGCGGTTTTGGCAGGACAGGCCGCAGAAGCGGCGGGAGGCGTTGCGGGTGACGTCGAAGAAGACGAGGTCGCACGCGCCCGCCTCGCACGCCCGCAGCCGTTGTCCCTGCCCGACGCCGATCACCATGGCCAGCGCCGTGGCGGCGTCGGCGGCCCAGGCGTCCAGGAGGTCCGAGCCCGGCCGGTGGAAGGCCAGGATGGGCGGGTCGCCCCGCAGGTTGGGGACGGCTTGGTGACATGCCAGGGCCCGGTTGAGCGTGGCGGTCGCGTCCTGGGCCCCGGTGAAGGCGGGGCGCAACGCGGCGGCCACGTCTGCGAGCCGGTCGGCGTCGGCGGTGGTGAGCGCGTTCCAGGACCCAGCCTCGGGGAGGAGCGGCTGGCCCGGCTCGGGTCCCCCCTGCTCGGTGCGATCTTCGAGGCCGGGATGCTGCCGATGACGAGCACCCTCGGCATCGCCACCGTCAAGGCCCCCGATTAGCCTTGCGGCTCGACGGCGGTTCCGGCGGGCAACTCAGGCCCTGGGGAGCCGGTCACCGGGCGGTGGTGGGCTGCCAGAGGCTGATGCGGGTGCCCTGGTCGTCGGTGCAGGCGCAGCCGCGGCCCGAGGCGCTCTCGTACATGTCGCCGGCGCTGCCGCCGAGCTCGCGCACCCGCTCGGCCGCGGTGTCGACGTCGGGGACGCCGAAATACAGGTTCGGCTGGGAGGAGGGGCCGTCGGAGGTGAAGCCCATGGGCACGGACGTGTTGGTGACATGCAGGTAGGTCGCGTGCTTCCGGTCGAACTCCCAGCCGAACAGCCCTCCATAGAAGGCGGCTGCCCGGTCCAGGTCCGCCACGGACAGGGTGAAGTAGTGCAGCTCGACCGGCATGAGCGTACCTCCGCAATAATTGACGCTATCGTTAAGGATTAACACCCTAACGGAAGCAGGCAAATATTAACAATAGCGTTAATGACCTGGACGCGACGCTGGCCGCGCTCGCCGATCCGACCCGGCGCAAGGTGATCGACCTGCTGCGCGAAGGACCCCGCCCGGCCGGGGAGCTGGCGCAGGCGGTGCAGATGAGCGCGCCCGCCCTCAGCAGGCACCTGCGGGTGCTGCGGGCGGGCGGCCTCGTGCAGGCCGAGGCCGGCGGGGCCGACGCCCGCCTGCGCCTGTACACGCTGCGCCAGGAGCCGTTCACCGCCCTGCAGGCGTGGCTGGACCAGGTGCAGGCGTTCTGGGCCGAGCAGCTCGGCTCGTTCAAGGAGCACGTGGAGCGCCGGCCATGAGCCCGGCCATGAGCCCGGCAATGAGCTCCGTGCAGGCCAGCGTCACCGTGCCGGTCGATCCCGCGACCGCGTTCCGGATCTTCACCGACGAGATCGACCACTGGTACGTCCGCGGCCGTCACAGCTGGGTTGACCCGGACCGCGCCGTGGGCATCCGGTTCGAGGACGGCTACCTGCGCGAGGTGTGGTCCGACGGCGGCCACGTCGACACCGGCAGGGTCGTCGTCTGGGAGCCCCCGCACCGCCTCGTCTGGGCCGACCTGCTCAACCGCACCGGCCGGATGGAGATCGAGGTCGCCTTCAGCCCGGTCGAGGGCGGCACCGAGGTGCTGCTGGAGCATCGCGGCCTGGACACGCTGCCGCCGGACGTGGCCGCGCGGATCCGGCGCGGCTACTCCTGGAACATCGTCCTCGGCTGGTTCGCGGACCAGTGGCGGGAACGGGTCTAGCGGCGGCCGTATTTCTTGTGCACGGCCTGCTTGCTCACCCCGATCGCGTTGGCGATCTGCGCCCAGGCGAGCCCGGCCACCCGGGCCCGCCGCACCTGGACCGCCTCCAGGCGCTCGATCTCGTGGCGCAACGCGGTGGTGGCGTGCAGTGCCAGCAGCGGATCGTCGTCCTGCGCCTGCCTCATCAGGGTCGCCAGGTCGTTCGTCATGCCCTAAAGGTAGTCCAGCAGCAGGGCGTTGACCTCCTCCGGGCGTTCGAGGGCGGGCAGGTGCCCGGCCCAGTCCAGCTCCACCAGCCGGGCGCGCGGCAGCGTGCCGGCCAGATGCCGGGCACTGGCCACGAAGGAGAACAGGTCGTGCGCCCCGGCCACCACCAGCGCGGGCACGTCGATCGCCGGCGGCTCCCGCTCGACCCGCTCGGGCTCCGGATCCGCGGCGAGCTGCACCTCGAACGCGTGCCGCTGCATGGCCACCAGCCGCTCCCAGGCCGCCCGGGACGCCTCGGGGCCGAGCAGGGTGCGCGCGTTCAGCTCGGCGGCCCCCTGGATGTCGCCCAGTTCGAGCAGCCGCGCCTCCTCCTTCCAGTACGCCCGCACATCCGCCGTCGGCTCCAGCGCGGAGACCGGGTTGAGCAGCACCAGGCGGTCGGCGAGCCCGTCGGCGGCCAGCTCCAGCGCGGCCTGGCCGGCGCCCGACGACGCCACCACGGCCGCCCGGCTCACGCCCAGCCCGGCCAGCACCTCGGCCACGTCACCCGCGTCGCTGTACGGGCCGTCCGCCTGGAACGGCGTGCGCCCGTATCCGCGGAAATCCACTTTGATCACCCGGAAGCGCCCGGCCAGGGCGTCCCACTGCGCGTCCCACATGCCGGAGTCGGCCGCCGACGAGTGCAGCAGCACCACCGGCTCACCCGTGCCCCGCTCGGCGTGCCAGATCGTCATTTCGAATCCACCACCAGCCGTACGCCCAGCCCGATCAGCACCACGCCCGAGATCTGCTCCAGCCGCCGCCGGACCGCCGGCCGGCCGAGCCACGCCTTGGCCCTGGCGACCGCCCAGATGAGCAGCCCGTACCAGAGCAGGTCCACCAGCACCCACACCAGGGCCAGCGTCACCAGCGTCAGCGGCACGCTCTGCCCCGGCGGGACGAACTGCGGCAGGAACGACATCGCGAACACCCCCGCCTTCGGGTTGGCCAGGCACGTCCCGACACCCGCCAGGTACGGCCCGCGCCAGCCCGCCACCGCCTCGCCCTCGGGCGGCTGCGGCGCCCCCTTGCGCGCCTGCCACAACGACTGTGCCCCCATCACCACCAGCACGACGGCGCCCGCGACGCGCATGACGTCGTAGGCCAGCTCCGAGGCCACCAGCAACGCCGACAGGCCGAACGCCGCCGCCAGCCCCCACGCCAGGATCCCGGTCTCGTTGCCCAGCGTGGCGGCCAGGCCCGAACCCCGGCCGGCGCGCAGGGTCTGGCGCAGGATGATGGCGGTGCTGACGCCGGGCACCATGGCCACCAGCACGCACGCGCCCATGAACGCAAAGAGATACATGCGCGGCATCGTGACAGAACCGCGCCGGAATCTCGCCTGATTTACCGGAGGTCCGTTTCGCCGGAGGTCTTGTGGGAGGTCCTCAGCGCCTTCACGGGTAGACCTTGCCCAGTGCCGCGACCGTCTCGGCCATCATGGCCCGCAGCTCCGGCGGCCCCAGCACCTCGACGTCGGTCCCCATACGCAGCAGCAGCCAGCGCGCGTGCGTCAGCGACTCCACGGGCACGGTCAGGGTCAGCCACCCCTCGGGGTCGGGCTCGCCGGCCGCGGCCAGGGCGGCGGTGACGACGTCCGCGCCCATCGTGTACGCCAGCAGGTCGCCACGCCCGGGGGCGAGCTTGATGACGGCATGCCCGGTGTACATCCGCTCGCGGAACTCCTCGGTGTAGCCGTGCCAGAACTCCGCCAGCTCGAACCCCTCCGGCCAGGTGAACCGCCCGGGCAGCGTCTCAAGCGTCAGCACGCGCGCCACCCGGTAGGTGCGCGGGGTGCCACCGGGCGGCGCGGCCACCATGTACCACGACCCGCCCTTCAGCACCAGCCCGTACGGATGGATCACCCGGTCCACCTCCTTACGGCCCCAGCGCCGGTAGGTCATGTGCAGCGGCCGCTGATCCCACACCGCCGCGGCCACCGCGCTGAGGTGCGGCACGTCGTCGCTCGCGCGATACCACCCCGGCACGTCCAGCAGGAACCGCTCACGCATGCGCGCTGCGTGCGAGCGCGGCTCGGGCGGCAGCGCGGCCAGCAGCTTCAGCTCGGCGGCCGCCGCCACCTCGGCCAGCCCCAGCTCCGCCGCCGGACCCGGCAGCCCCGCCAGGAACAGCGACGAGGCCTCCTCGGCCGTCAGCCCGTTGAGCCTGGTGCGGTAGCCGTCGAGGAGCTGGTAGCCGCCCGCAGGGCCGCGGTCGGCGTAGACCGGCACACCGGCCGCCGACAGCGCCTCCACGTCGCGGTAGACCGTACGGACCGACACCTCCAGCTCCCCGGCCAGCTCGGGCGCGGTCATGCGGCCGCGCGTCTGCAGGAGCAGGAGCAGCGAGAGCAGGCGGCTGGCACGCATGGCGCCCATTGTAGGGAGCCGGCGGGAAGCGCCCGCACGAACGCCTGGAGCCCGGTGGCGGCACCTTCGGCACGGCGCGGCACCTTCGGCACGGCGGAGTGCCGAAGGAGGCGGTCAGGCGAACTGCTGCCAGCCCAGCCTGATCACCATCGCCACCACCACGCACAACAGTACGATCCGGACGAAGGCGGCGCCCCGGCGCAGCGCCATGCGGGCCCCGATCTGGGCGCCGGCCACGTTGCACACCGCCATGCCCAGCCCCAGCCCCCAGTGCACGTGCCCCTGCACCGCGAACACCGCCAGCGCTCCGAGGTTCGTCCCGATGTTGATGATCTTCGCCGAGGCGGACGCCGACACGAAGTCCAGCCCGAGGATGGTGGTGAACGCGATGATCAGGAACGTTCCGGTGCCCGGCCCCATGATCCCGTCGTAGAACGCGATCACCATCCCGGCCGTCGCCACGGCGGCCAGCACCCGCCCCCGGGCGCGCAGGCGAGGCTCCGGTACGGCCCCGAACCCCGGCCGCAGCGTCACGAACGCCGCCACCGCCAGCAGCACCACCATGACGGCCGGCCGCAGCACCTCGGCCGAGATCGAGGCCGCCGCCCACGCCCCCAGCCCGGCGCACATCACGGCCAGGCCCGTCGCGGGCAGCGCCACCTGGCGATCGATCTTGGTGGAGCGCGCGTACGCCACGGCCGCGGAGGCGGTGCCGAACATCGAGGACACCTTGTTGGTCGCCATCGCCTCCACGGTGGGCATCCCGGTCATCAGGGTGGCGGGAAGCTGCAGCAACCCGCCGCCGCCCACGACGGCGTCCACCCAGCCGGCGCCCGCCGCCGCGGCCAGCAACACCAGGACCTGATCCAGCGGCACGCAATCCCCCGTATCCCCGAACAAACGGTGATGAGTGTACAAGTCGTCCATTGGCGACTCTGAACCCGCCTGCCGCAGGAGACACCCGGTCAGCGGCCGGCGTGCCCGACGGCGGGCGCGTGGGGGAGAATGTGAGGTCCCGACCGGCGACCAGGAGGAGCCCGGGTGCGCCATGAGCCTGGATGCGACCCGCCCGCCCGGCGCGCATGCGGACACGCCGCTGAGCGCCGCGATCGGGGCGGCACGCTGGATCAGGGCCGCGGCCAGCGGCGACGGCCCGGTGCGGCACTGGCGGGCCAACCCCGACCCGAGCGGCAGGTCGGCGCTGGCGCCCGAGCCCGCCTCGCTCGCCGCCGGGGCCGCGGGGATCGTGCTGTTCTTCCTGGAGCTGGCCGCGGCGACGGGTGACGACGGATACCTGGAGGACGCCCGGGCCGGCACCGCCTACCTGGCGCGGGCGTGGCCCGAGGCCGGCGACGTGAGCCTGCACCACGGGCTGAGCGGCATCGCGGTGGCGCTCTGCGAGGCCGGGTGGGTGCTGGGCGACGGCGGCCCGGAGGAGGCGGCGGTGGGCGCGCTGGACCGGGTGGTCCGGGCGGCGCGCCCGATGGAGTCCGGTCCCGGCTGGTCGGGTGATCCGGCGCAGCGCGGCGACGGCGGCGTGGTGCTGGCGCTGCTGCACGCCGCCTCGATGCTGGGCCTGCCGAGATACGGGGAGCTGGCGGCGGAGGCGGGTGAGCGGGTGGCGCGGCTGGCGGTGCCGGGGCACCGCTTCGGCGACTGCCCGGGCCTGCCTCGCGACGCCGTCACGCCGGGATTCCTGGCCGGCACATCGGGGACGGCGTTCCTGCTGTCCCGCCTGTACGGGGTCACGGGCGAGACCCGGTTCCTGGCGGCGGCGCGCCGGGGCGCGGGGTTCGTCCGCGCGGTCAGCGTCGTGGACGGCCCGCGCGCGCTGGTGCCGCACCACCTGCCGCAGGGGCGGGGCCTGCACTACCTGGGGTTCTGCTCGGGCTCGGCCGGGGTGGCGCGGATGTTCTACGAGCTCTACCGGGTGGCGGGCGACCCGGCCGACCTCGACTGGGCCGAGCGGCTGGCGGCCGGGATCGCGGGCAGCGGGGTGCCGGACCGGCGGGTGCCGGGGCTGTGGGACACGGCCTGCCAGTGCTGCGGTGTGGCGGGGCTGGTGGAGCTGTTCACCGGGTTGTGGGCGGTGACCGGGCGCCCCGCCGGACCTACCTGGACTTCGCCGGGCGGCTGGGGCGGCATCTGGTGGCGCGGGCGCGCGGCGGCGGGGGGCTGCGCTGGTATCAGGCCTATCAGCGGCTGGGCGAGGTGAGCGCGGACACCGGCTATCTGGCGGGCGCGGCGGGCATCGGCGCGGCGCTGCTGCACCTGGAGGCGGCGTCACGTGAGGGGCGGGCGCGGAGGGTGATCTTACTGCCGGACAATCTGTTCCCGGCGATCCCGGCTCCGGCGGATACGCTGCGCGAACACGGATGACCCCGCGGGCGGTTGCGTGCGCGGCAACGCGGAGGTTAAGCTCGAACACTGCGCATTAATATACGAGCTTCACAGACTTCCCGTTAGGAGTATACCACGCGATGACTAGTCGTCAAGATGGTCTTGCGGAAGCCCTTGACACCGAGCAGCGCACCGTGTCGCGGTTGTACGACCGGCTCGACGCCACCAGGGAGCGGGCGCAGGCGGCGCTGCTCGAGGAGTACGGCAGGGGCGGCGCCCTGGGCACGCGCCAGGCGATGGTCGAGCGCGAGGTGCTGGCCTCGGAGCAGGCCCGCCGGTTGGCGCAGCTCAACGCGGTGGAACGGGGACTGTGCTTCGGCCGCATCGACGAGCGCTCGGGGGAGCGCACCTATGTCGGCCGGATCGGGCTGCGGGACGAGAACCACGAGTCGGTGCTGATCGACTGGCGGGCACCGGCGGCGCGGCCGTTCTACGTGGCCACGGCCACCGACCCGGGCGGGCTGGTGCGGCGCAGGCATCTGCATCTACGGGACCGTACGGTGGTCGGCATCGACGACGAGGTGTTCGACCTGGAGGGGATGGCCGAGGGGGACCGGCGCACGCTGGTCGGCGAGGCGGCGCTGCTGGCGGCCCTGCGGCGGGGCCGGACCGGCCGGATGAGCGACGTGGTGGCCACCATCCAGACCGAGCAGGACCGGGTGATCCGTGCCGGGCTGCAGGGAGCGCTGGTGGTGCAGGGCGGACCGGGCACCGGCAAGACGGTGGCGGCGCTGCACCGGGCCGCGTACCTGCTCTACACCCACCGCGACACGCTGGAGCGGCGCGGCGTGCTGGTGGTGGGGCCCAACCCGATGTTCCTGCGCTACATCAGCCAGGTGCTGCCCGCGCTGGGGGAGACGCAGGTGGTGATGTCCACGGTGGGGGAGATGTTCCCCGGGGTGCGGGCGACCGGGGCGGACGCGCCGGCGGCGGCGGTGGTCAAGGGCGACCCGCGGATGGCCGAGGTGGTGGCCCGCGCGCTGGAGCTGCGCCAGACGGTGCCGGACGAGGACCTGGAGGTGGAGCTGGACGGCTTGGTGCTGCGGGTGCCGCGCGAGGTGTGCCTGCGCCTGCGCGACCGGGCCCGCGCCGTCTCGACCCTGGCCGGGTCCGGCGCGGGACGGCTGTCGCACAACATGGCGCGCAAACTGTACGTCACCGAGCTGCTGAAAGAGCTGGCCAAGGCCGAGGCGCGGGCGCTGGAGGAGTCGCTGCACATCGAGGAGCTGGTGGTGGAGGGCGAGCCGGAGCTGTCGCAGCCGCTGGACCTGGAGGGCGACCTGGACGAGGTGGACCTGCGGCTGGCCTCGCAGCGGTTGTGGGGCGAGCCGCAGGTGCGGCGCGCGGTCGACGGGCTGTGGCCCGAGCTGACGCCGCAGCGGCTGATCGCCGAGCTGCTGTCCTCGCCGGAGACGCTGTGGTCGGTGGCGCCGCCCGGGCTGGACTGGCGCGAGCTGGTGCGCCCGGTGGACGCGGAGTGGACGATCGGGGACGTGCCGCTGCTGGACGAGGCGGCCGAGCTGCTGGGCGAGGACGACTCGGCCCGCCGGGCGGAGGCCCGGCAGGCGGGGGAGGAGCAGGCCGAGCAGGAGCTGTACGCGTGGGAGGTGCTGCAGTCGACGGGCGTGGCGGAGCAGGGCGTCTTCGCGCGGGCCGACGTGCTGGCCGAGCGGCACGCCGACGACGGGCTGGGGCTGACGACGGCCGACCGGGCGGCGGCCGACCGCACCTGGGCCTACGGGCACGTGATCGTGGACGAGGCCCAGGAGCTGTCCGCGATGGCCTGGCGGATGATCATGCGGCGGGTGCCGGCCAAGTCGCTGACCGTGGTGGGCGATCTGGCGCAGACGGGCTCGGCGGCGGGCGCGCGCTCGTGGGGCGAGGTGCTGGACCCGTACCTGGAGGGGCGGTGGCGGGAGGAGCGGCTGCTCGTCAACTACCGTACGCCGGTAGAGATCATGCGGGTCGCCGCGGATGTGCTGCACGCCTTCGCGCCGGGGCAGAAGGCGCCGGAGTCGGTGCGTGACGGCGAGGCCGAGCCGCGGGCCGTGCGGCTGCCGGTGGCGGGGCTGCCCGCGCTGGTGGCGGACGAGCTGGCGGCGATCGGCGAGGGCCGGGTGGGGGTGGTGACGCCGGACGCCCGGCACGCGGAGACCGCGGCGCGGTTCCCGGGCGGTGATCTGGACGCGCCGGTGGTGGTGCTGACGGTGGGGCAGGCCAAAGGGCTGGAGTTCGACGCGGTCGTGGTGGTGGATCCGGCCGGCATCGTGGCCCAGTCGCCGATGGGCGGCCAGGACCTGTACGTGGCGGTGACGCGGGCGACGCGGCGGCTGACGGTGGTGTACGAGGGCGACCTGCCGGAGTCGCTGTCCCGCCTGGCCTAGAAATCTACATTGTAAAGGCGGCGGACCGGTGTGACCGAGCTCACCGCCTCCAACCCCCTTTCGGCGAAACCAGGCGGGTCTTTCAGGCGTTGCCGTCGTGGATGAGCTTGTCGGCGACGTCCCTGATGGCCCGGGTGACGTGGTCGAGGGCGCGCAGGGTGTCGGTGTCGAGGTGGTCCATGATGCGGCGGTAGTGCCGCAGGCCGGCGTTGTTGATCTCCTCGATCAGGGCGGCGCCGGCGGGGGTGAGCTCGACCCGGCGTACGCGCCGGTCGTGGGGGTCTTCGTGGCGGCTGACCAGGCCGTGGGCCACGAGGCGGTCGACGATGCCGGTGACGGTGCCGAGGCCGACCCCGAGGTCCTGGGCGAGGTCCTGGCCGGAGGCGGAGCCGTTGACGGCCACCAGCATGACGACCTTGAGCTGCCTCATGGTGAGGTTGGAGGTGAACAGGGGGGAGTGGTGCTGGGCGAACAGCCGCCCGAGGCCACGCTGGGTTTCGGTGATCCGGCGGATCAGGTCCTCGCGTTCGTCTTTCACGCTCACCTCTCGCTTCCTGAGAAGGTTATCAGGAAAGCTGAATCGGTCTAAATATTCGCATAGGGCGAAGTGTTAGTCTGGGGCGAACTCTTGGAGGGGACCCTATGACCGCTTTCGCCCGGTTGAGCCTGGTCAACCGCAGCCTAGTGATCTTGGTGGCGGTCGTGCTCAGCGCGTTCGGCGCCTTCACGATCCCGCAGTTGAAACAGCAGTTGCTGCCGTCTTTGGAGTTTCCCGGCGCATTCGTGGTGGCGCCCTTCCCCGGCGCGGCGCCGGAGATCGTCGAGGAGCAGGTCACCAAGCCGATCGAGGACTCCTTCCAGGGGCTGGCCGGGATGGAGCAGATGACCTCGACCTCGCGGGAGGGGATGGCGCAGATCCAGGTGGCCTTCGAGTTCGGCACCGACATCGAGTCGTCGCTGAACAAGATGCAGCAGGCGATCGACCAGGTGACGCTGCCGGACGGCGTGGAGCCGCAGGTGGTCGCGGGCAACACCGACGACATCCCGGTGATGGTGCTGGCGGTGGGAGACGGTGGCGACGAGCGGGCGATGGCCGACAAGCTGCGCCGGATCGCGGTGCCGGAGTTGCAGGGCATTGAGGGCGTACGGGAGGCGGCGGTCACCGGCACCCGCGACGAGGTCGTGACGATCGAGCCGGACACCGAGAAGATGACGCGGGCGGGGGTGTCGGCGGCGCAGATCCCGGACGTGCTGCGGGCGAACGGCACGCCGATCCCGGCGGGCACGCTGACCTCCGACGGCAAGTCGCTGACGGTGCAGGTGGGGTCGCGGGTCGACTCGGTGGAGAAGCTGAAGGACCTGTACCTGACGCCGGCCCAGCCGCAGGCTCAGGCCCCTGTCCAGGGGCGGCCGCAGGGTCAGGCGCAGATGCCGGGGCGGCCGCAGGCGGGCCAGCCGCAGGGGGGTCCGCCGCAGGTCAAGCCGCTGAAGCCGGTGAAGCTGGGCGACGTGGCGAAGGTGACGCGCGGGCTGGCCGACGCGACGACGATCACCAGGACGAACGGCAAGTCGAGCCTGGGCATGTCGATCACGATGGTGCCCGACGGCAACGCGGTGGCGATCTCGCACGACGTCGCGGAGAAGCTGCCGGACCTGACCAAGGCGCTGGGCGACTCCTCGGAGACGGCGGTGTCGGTGGTGTTCGACCAGGCGCCGTACGTGGAGGAGTCGATCGAGAACCTCACCACGGAGGGCCTGCTGGGGCTGGCGTTCGCGGTGCTGGTCATCCTGGTGTTCCTGCTGTCGGTGCGTTCGACGCTGGTGACGGCGGTGTCGATCCCGCTGTCGGTGGTGATCGCGCTGATCGTGCTGTACGTGGGCGACTACTCGCTGAACATGCTGACGCTGGGCGCGCTGACGATCGCGGTGGGCCGGGTCGTGGACGACTCGATCGTGGTGCTGGAGAACATCAAGCGGCATCTCGGCTACGGCGAGGCGAAGCTGCAGGCGATCCTGACGGCGGTGCGCGAGGTGTCGGGCGCGGTGACGGCCTCGACGCTGACCACGGTGGCGGTGTTCGCGCCGATCGCGGTCGTGGGCGGCATGGTGGGCGAGCTGTTCAGCCCGTTCGCGGTCACGGTGGCGGTGGCGCTGCTGGCGTCGCTGGTGGTGTCGCTGACGGTGGTGCCGGTGCTGGCGTACTGGTTCCTGAAGGCGCCGGAGCTGACGCCGGAGCAGGCCCGCAAGCAGCGTGAGGAGGCCGAGGCCAAGGAGCTGCGCTCGCCGTTGCAGCGGGCCTACCTGCCGGTATTGCGGTTCGCGACGCGGTACAAGCTGGTGACGGTGCTGATCGGGGTGGCGGTGTTCATCGGCACGATGGGTCTGGCCGGCCGGTTGCAGACGAACTTCCTGGACTCCTCGGGGCAGAACACGCTGTCGGTGTCGCAGCGCATGCCGGTGGGCACCGGCCTGGCCACCACCGACGAGGCCGCCAAGAAGGTCGAGGCCGTGCTGGCCGACCTGGACGGGGTGGAGTCGTACCAGGTGAACGTGGGTGGCGGCGGCGGTGGCCTGCAGGGCGGCGGCCGCGGGGGGAGCGCGGACCAGGCGTCGTACTCGGTGACGCTGGCCGACGACGCCGACACGGCGAAGATCGAGCAGGACCTGCGTGACAAGGTCTCGGGCCTGTCGGGGGTCGGCGAGGTGACGGTGGGCGGCACCGGCGGCGCCGGGTTCAACTCCGACTCCATCGACGTGATCGTGCAGGCGCCTGACACCGACGCGCTGCGGTCGGCGGCCGCCACGGTCAAGACCGCGATGGGTGAGGTGTCGGGGCTGCGTGACGTGTCCTCCAACCTGGAGGCGAGCGCGCCGCGGGTCGACGTCGTGGTCGACCGGGAGGAGGCCGCCGAGCGCGGGCTGACGGAGGCACAGGTCGGGCAGGCGGTGGCGCAGGCGTTCCGGGGCGCGCCGCTGGGGCAGATCACGCTGGACGGCCGTACGAGTGACCTGGTGCTGCGCGGCGCGGACGCGCCGGACGATGTCAAGGCGATCGAGGACCTGAAGCTGCCGACGGCGGCGGGCACGGTGAAGCTGTCGACGGTGGCGGACGTGCGGCAGGTGGCCGGGCCGACGCAGGTGTCGCGGATCGACGGCGAGCGCTCGGCCACGGTGTCGGCCAAGGCGACGGCCAGCGACCTGGGCAGCGTGACGCAGGCGCTGACGACGAAGCTGGACTCCCTGTCGCTGGGCGCCGGTGCCTCCTATGAGATCGGCGGCGTGTCGGCCCAGCAGGACGAGGCGTTCGCCGATCTGGGGATGGCGATGCTGGCGGCGATCGCGATCGTGTTCATGATCATGGTGGCGACGTTCCGCAGCTTCATCCAGCCGGTGATCCTGCTGGTGTCGATCCCGTTCGCGGCCACGGGCGCGGTGGGGCTGCTGGTGGCGACCGACACGGCGCTGGGGGTGCCGGCGCTGATCGGCATGCTGATGCTGATCGGGATCGTGGTGACGAACGCGATCGTGCTGATCGACCTCATCAACCAGTACCGCGACCAGGGCATGGGTGTGGTGGAGGCGGTGATCGAGGGCGGCCGGCGGCGGTTGCGGCCGATCCTGATGACGGCGGTGGCCACGATCTGCGCCCTGACGCCGATGGCGCTCGGGGTGACGGGGTCGGGCGGGTTCATCGCGCAGCCGCTGGCGATCGTGGTGATCGGCGGCCTGATCTCCTCGACGCTGCTCACGCTGGTGCTCGTGCCCACCCTTGTCGTCGCTGTGACCCGGAAGCGTGATCGAGGACCGCGCTCCCCTCATCCCAGCCATCGCGTACGTGAGAGTGCCGATGACGCTGGAAGAGAAGATCTCGCCGGCCATCCAGCGTGATGCCATTGGGGCGTCGGCCGCCCGGCGGGGTTATGACATCCCGCCGGGCAGGTGGCCGCAGGGCGGCTGGACAGAAGATCTCGATGTGTCCGGGAGGGACTTCCAGCGGACGATCACGGCGGCCATCGCCCAGGTGGAAAAGGGCGCGGCCAAAGCGATTCTCGTGTGGAAGTACTCCCGGTTCGGGCGTAACCGGATGGGCAACCAGCTCAATCTCGCCAGGTTAGAGGCGGCGGGCGGCGAGCTGGTGTCGGCTACGGAAGAGGTCGACTCCACCACCGCGGTCGGCAAGTTCACCCGAGGCATGTTGATGGGACTTGCTGCTTTCGAGAGCGACAGGGCGGGCGAGCAGTGGGCAGAGGCCTATCAGAACCGGCTGGCGCGCGGGCTGCCACCCATCGGCGGTGAATACTTTGGGTATGTGCGCCCGGGGCCGGCAACCTCATCCCCTTGATCCGAAGAGGATGCTAGGCGAACGGCCTCGTTCTCCAGCTTCGACAGTGAGAGCGGGGCCGCCTCGTCTGTGCTTGTATCTTAGCAAGTGGGGCCGCACTTTTCGCCGGACAGGGTACCCCCTGAAACGATCACGTCTCAGATTCTTGATCACGAACTAGGCCCCTGGAGCCTGGCCTTTCGCATGCCCTCACCAGCACCGGAGGCCCCCTCATGAGCCAGCCGTCCATCGGCCGTATCGTCCACTACCGGCTCACCGACGAAGACGCCGACGCCATCAACCGGCGGCGTGACGACTACGAGGCATTTCAGCGTGGCCGCAACCCTGCGCGTCCCGGTCAGCTCGGCTGGGACGGTCACGTCGCTCACGTCGGAAACCGCGCGATGGCAGGCGACACGTTCCCGGCCATGGTCGTGTGCATGTCCGGCGCCGGTCACGTCAACCTCCAGGTCCAGCTGGACGGCAACGACACCCACTGGGTCCACCGGCCGGGTCGAGGGCGACCAGCTCGGAACGTGGCACTGGCCGCCGCGTACCGCTGTCGCTCCGGCCAGCGGTGATGCCTGATGTGGTGGAATTCGATCGAGTACCGGAAGCGGGACGGTAGCCAGCGCGGGATGCTCGTCCACCGCAGATTCTGGCTGCATGACGTGCCCCGGCTCATGCTGTGGTGCCGCCTGCGCGGCCACAAGCCGGTGGTCGACGGGTACAGCCCGCATGTCCCCGGTGGGGACGCCATGCGCTGGGTGGCGTGCGATCTGGACCGGGAGTTGTGGCGGCGCGGTCATCGGTTCGTGCGCTCCGCCGAAGATGTTCGGGTGTTCGTGCGCAGCAAGCGGGCCGTCCAACGGGTGCTCGCCTCGGTCACGACCGTGGTCGAGCAGTTCCCCGGGTGTTCCGCGACCTTGATAAGTGGTTCCGCCGCCGGATGCGGCAGATCCGCTGGAAGGAATGGAAACGCTTCTCGGCCAGACATCAGAACCTGCGCCGGTTGGGCATCCCCGATGATAAAGCTCGGGAGTGGGCCTGGGGAGTGGGCCGCCGGCAGCAAGGGGTACTGGCCGATCGCCGGGTCGGCCGTCCTTTCCCGGGCCCTGCGCAACGCTCACTGGGACAACCTTGAAGGTTCTGCACCAGACCTGGCAACGGCTCAGAACAACGGCTTGACGAAGCGCCGGATGCGGGCCCGCATGTCCAGTGGTGTGAAGGTCGAGCTGGCCGACTTCGCCGCTGAGACCGGGCTGGCGGTGACCGTCTGCCACTTTCCAGAAGATCCACAGGTTTCAAGCATTGCTCCCGCCACCCTCATCGGGGACGCGCGCGTCAGACCAGACCGATGATCAACGGCGTGCCACTGGAGACGAGCATGACCGACCCCGGTGCAGGAAGGACTGGCACCACGTCGAACGGCAAGGTGTCGGAAGACTTGAAGAACTCCAGCGTCACTGGGATCCTCACCGTCTTACCAGTGTCCCAAGGCGTCACGAGTACCGTCATGAGCTTTTGTTTGTCGTCGTCGCTGTACGAATGGCTCGCCGTGACCAGCGCGCGGCTCAGCGGAAGGGCACCGCGCGGCCTGAAGTCGGACCTCGGCCATGACACCGAAGCCTGCTTCGTGTCGCCCGTGAACGAGACCCAACGAAAACCCTCCGCCGTGGCGTTGGCATCCCTGGGATATTCCTGCGGGATCAGGTATCCGCCGGCGCTGAGGCCGTTGAAGTAATGCCTTGGCCAGACACTCGCCACGCCGTCGTCGAATCCCTCCAGGCGATCCGCTATGACGCGTCCGTCGTCCTGGGCCAGAACCACACCCTCCGTCGTTTCCCCCCGGCCTTCATTGAGGGTCACCGCCAGAACGCCGCCATCGGCGGAGGCGTACGCCCCGACGTAGCTCAGGGCCGTGGTCACCGTCCGCTTGTGCCGCCACACGTGGGAACCGTTCTGAGGATTCAGACCGAGCACCACGATCGTGACCGTGGTCACCTCCCGGTCCCAATGAGGATCACCGGCCTTTTCCTCTATGCCCTCCGCGCAGTAGAGCACCACCGGGAACACGTCGCGTAGCGCTCCGTACGACTCCTTGAGCATGAGGCAGCCGTCGGGCGCGGAGTACGTCCATCGGGTCTGTGACGTTTCCAGATCGTACCCCCTGACCTCCTGCTCGCTTGTCCGGTCGCCCACTCCTGCGCTGAAGGCGAGGCTTCGCGCCACGTAACCGTCCGAGCTCAACGCGGTCTGCTTCCGACGCCACTTTCTGGCCGGGTCCTGCTCGGAATCCCTCCAGACCTGATCGGAGCGGACCCTGCCCGTGTGTGCGTCCAGCACGACCCTTCTGCCCCCGGCGTAGACAGCCATCACCGTGCTACCGTCCGGGGAGGCGACCAGGCTGAGGGTCTCTGCCCCGGGCCTGCGGTAGTGCCAGCGTTCGTCACCGGTCTCGGTGTCTAGTGCCATGACACCGTCACGGATCCGCACCACCGCTCCGCCACCGGCCAGGGCGACATCGCGTACGGCCTCGCCGTCCGGCGTCTTCCACCGCCACTTGATCCTGTCAACCGATCCGGGAACCGGCGCCTGCCGATCCTTCCTCGCCGTGGTGATGGCCTCAACGGGAAGTATGGTGACGGCGAGGAACGTCGCCAGCGCCACCACCCCGGCGACGCCGACACCGCTGGCCACGCCTGCGACCCGGCCGGCCCACGGCCCTGCGCGCAGATCGGGCATCGCCGCGCCGAGCAACACGAAACCGATCGCCATGACAGTCGAACCAGGGCCGAAGACGGCCTCGCCGAAGTCGGGGACCCCCTCGGCGAAGGCTTGTCGTACCCCCATCCAGCCATGGACGGCCAGCCCGCCGGACACCGCCGCGCACGCCCACGCCCTCCGCCGCGCAGCCGTAACGGCCTCCTTCAGCCAATTCTCCCAGAGTTCCGCCATCCGGCCGTCCTCGCGGGCGAGCGCCGAGGCCCGTCGTAACGCTTGAGTGTGGGCGACGACCACAAGCCCGGCCAGCGTCACCAGCACGACAAGCGCGGCAGTCACGAGGACTGACGGGCCCGCCGCGCCGCCAGGCAATGACAACCAGGAGAAATAGCCTAGACCGGCCACTAACGCTCCTGACAGCGACAAACCGGCCCCGAACCAGCGCAGCCATATTCCACGAACACCCATGGATCCAGAGCGTAACGTGCAGAAATGCCGTGTACCACTCGAAGATCAGTCTATGATTTGGGGCTCGGTTAAGCGGCGTGGTGGTATTCGCTGATCATGCACGCACGCCTGCGGCGTTTGGGCGGTGAGCCTTTCATCGCCTCGCCCCAGCGCACATAGCAGACGCCGAACTCGCCGAACTGCCGGGCGTGTGGGTTGCGCCCGAAGCCGACCAGGTCGAGCATCCGGGCCTCGCGGCGACGCAGCCCGTAGGTGTAAACGGTTTTGAACAGGGTCGCGTCGCGGAAGGCCGGGGTCCAGCCCTTGCGGCCGGCGCCGCGAACCTGGTGGATCTGGTCGTCGGCGTGGTCGAAGAATACCTGCAACTTGGTTGCGGGCTTCGGCAGGGTCGTCCCCGCGCTGCGAGTCAGCCCTCGGCCATTACGGCGGCAAGTCCGGCTCGCGGAGCAGAGCGCCACGATGCTGCTGCCCGAGCACATGCACTACGTCGAGCCGTTCGTCGGCTCCCTCGCCGTGCTCCGGGCCAAGAAGCCTTCCCGGCTGGAGACGATGCTGCGAAGGCGGCGGCCACCCGACGGACCGAAGCCACTCAGCGCAGTACGGCTGTCAGCAGGTCGGCGCCCAGCGCCGTCAGATCGGGCAGATTGACGGTGTAACGGACGTAACGACCGTGCCGCCGGGCCGTGAGCAGGCCCGCGCGGCGCAAGACGGCGAGGTGGCGGGAAACCTCCGGGGGTGAAAGTTCCCACGCATGGGCCAGCTCACCGGTGGTGTGCGGGCCGCGGGCAAGGGTGCGCAGCAGCCGCAGCCGTACCGGATGCGCGAGTGCCTCCAGCCGTAGCGTGACCGTTTCCAGCGATACCGGCTCCGATGGACTTGCCTCGGTCACGGGGTACTGCACCACCGGCTGCCACCCGGGCGCGTGGACCACCACGAGGTGCGGGCGGCCGAAGACGCTGGGAAGGAAGGTGACCCCGGTGCTGTGGGCGGCGGTCGCCTTGTCCTGCAGCTTGTCCACGATGATGCTGTTGCCGTCCGGCGCCAGGGTGATCGCGCCGGAGACCGACGCGAGTGCCGCCCCGATGCCCTGGCGCTTCAGCAGGTCGTTCTTCAGGCGCAGGTCGGTGGCGAGCCGCACGGCGACGCCCGCCCAGGCGGCGTCGAAGAACGCCTCGGCGCACTGCTCGAGGGTGTGACGCACCCGCGCCCGCACAGCGGCCGGGTCCGCGAGCAGCCGTTCCGCGAAGGTCTCCTGAAGCGCGCCGCGGGCCTGGGCCAGGTCCAGGGCCCGCTCGCGCGCCGTAGCGTCGGTGAGTGGCGACGGCGCGGAGAAGTGGACCCGGTTGCTGCCGCACGTGGTGATGAGCGCGGCGGTCACATAGGTTTCATCGTCGATCCGGTCTACATCGTCCAGCTCCTCGGCGAGGGTCAGCCGAGGACGAGCGGGGACCAGGAAATCGGCTCGTGAGGACCGCCAGAGGAACTCCGCCTCCCGCAGCCGCTCTGCCAGCTCCGGCCGCAGCCCGGCCCAGACGTCCCCGGCCCAGCCGGCGAGCTGCGGGTGATGCCCGGGTTCGGCCAGCACGTGCAGCATCGCGGTCAACTCGGCCAGCGGGGAGGCGGCGAACCGTACTCGCCCCGGCGGCAGGCCACCGATGTCGATCCTCAACGTCATCCCCTCATCCTCGCTGGTCGGATGGCCGACGATCGCGTCGATTGACGGTGTCCGTCAATCGAGACAGCCGGCCCGGCAGCCGAACGCACTGTTGAGGCCATGGCAACCACCACCAAGATCCGGCCCCGCGCCCTCGTCCGTGCCTCCGGAGGCCCACGTTATGCCGTCGCCCTGGCCGTGGACGCGCTCGGCACCGGCCTGTTGCGGCCCTTCCTGCTGCTCTACGGCGTGATGGTGCTGAGGCTGTCCGCGCCGGCCACCGGCACCGCCATGACGGTCGGCGTCGTCATGGGTCTGGTGTGCATGCCCGCGGTCGGCCGATGGCTGGACCGGGGCGCACGCAGCACGGTCGTGGCAGCGTCGATGCTGGTGCGGGTGCTGGGCGTGGCGCTGCTGCTGGCCACCCCGGCGGGGAACGGCTGGCTGTTCGCGGCAGCGGCACTCTTCCTCGGCATCGGCAACCAGGCATGGCCGGCCGCCCACGCTGCCCTCGTGGCCACGGTCTCCCACGGCCGGGAACGCGACGCCGCCCTCGCGGGAGGCCGCGCCCTGCGCAACGCCGGCCTGGGCGCGGGCGCGCTGCTCGCCACCGCATGCCTGGCGGGCGGCACCACCGCATTGCAGGCGCTGGCAGCTGTCACCGGGCTCGCCTATCTCGCCGCGGCGGCCTTGGCGTGGTCGGTCCACGTGCACGCTCATCCGGCTGCTGCCGCGGCCAAGGACAGGGACGACGAGCCCGCACCCCGGATGCGTGCGCTGCTGGCCGCCAACGTGATCTACGTCTTCTGCCTCAACGTTCCCGAAATCGCGCTCCCTCTGGTCCTGGTGACACAGATGCACGCCTCCCCGGTGTGGTCGGCAGCCATCTTCGTGGTCAACACGGTGCTGGTGGTCACCCTGCAGGTTCCGGTCACGGTGCTGATGTCCCGCTTCTCCCGGCGGACCGTGCTGGCTCTCGCCGGCGTGGTGCTCGCCGCGTCCTACCTCGGCTTCCTCGCGACCACCTCACTGGGTCACGGCTGGGGTGCCCCGGCCGTCGCCATGGTGTCCGTGGTCTGCACCATCGGCGAGATCGTCTATGCCGGCAGCGCCACCGCGCTCGTCACCGCGCTCGCCCCGGCCCATCTCCTGGGACGCGCCCTCGCCCGCTTCCAGCTCTCCACGGGCTTCGGCCTCGCCCTCTCCCCGGCGGTCATCACCGCTCTCGCCTCCCACGGCTCGGTAGCCCTCTGGGGCAGCCTCGCCGGCGCGACGCTCCTGTCCGCCTCCGCCGTCGCCGCCGAGAAGGATCAAGGAACGCGGCTCGGCGATTGCCGCCGCCAGGCGCGAGCAGGCTCGTGAACTCGGCAATCGCCTCTGGCCACTCACCGGCAGCTCGGCCGGCCCATCACTGATCCCGACCCCGAACGCAGTACGAACCGGCCACTCAGCCGGCAACAGGCGCGAACTCGTACGGCGAGATCCACATCGCTCACGACGACGGCATGGCAGACCGCTGGATGTACCTAGCCTAGGAATCCTAGGTGTAAGTTAATAGAGTTAGATTGTGGCGAGCATTCCTAGGGAGGTGTCTGCATGGTACGGGCCGGACTGACGGCTGAGCGGGTGACGCTCGTCGGTGCCGAACTGGCCGACGAGGTGGGGCTCGAGCACGTGACCATGTCCGCGGTGGCGCGGCGGCTCGGGGTGAAGGACGCCAGCCTCTACGCGCACGTCCGCAACCTGGAGGACCTGCGCGGGCGGATCGCCCTGCTGGGAGCGGACGAGAAGACCATCCGCATCGCGGAGGCCACCGCCGGCCGGGCCGGGAAGGACGCGCTGGTCGCGTACGCGAACGCCTGGCGGAGCTACGCCCACGACCACCCCGGCCGGTACACCGCGACGCAGCTCCCGATGGAGATCGATGCCGAGCTCGCGGCCCGGGCACCCGGTCCGCGACGGGCGATCGAGCTGACCTACAGCATGCTGCGCGCCTACGCGCTCGACGAGCCCGACCTGACCGATGCGGTCCGGCTGATGCGCAGCACGCTCCACGGCTTCGTCAGCCTGGAGGCCGCGGGCGGGTTCGCGCACGCGCGCCCGGCACAGGACACCTGGGTCCGCTGCCTCGACGCCCTGCACACCCTCCTGGAGCGCTGGCCCGCACAACCCGAAGGAGAACCCGCATGACCAGCCCAGCCATCGGCCGCCTACCCGTGGACGGCGCCACCCTGCACCACGAGGTACGCGGCAGCGGCCGTTCGGGTGACGCGGCCGGCGAGATGTGCCACCACCAGGATCTCCTCGCCGTCATGGACGCGCTGAAGGTCGAGCGGGCGGCCCTGGCCGGCAGCTCGATGGGCGGTGCGTACGCGACCGAGGCCGCCCTCGCCGCCCCCTGACCACGTTCCTGCCCTCCGCGTTCCCGCGCTGACCTGACGGGGAGCGGGAGGCTCGGCACTGGCCCGCACCGGCGACTCACCGCCCGCCGCGACCGTCAAGGACCTGAGGGTGCGCGAGCCGGCCGTGGGGAATGCGCTTGTCCGCCGTCGCGGTGCCGCACTACCGTGCCGATGTGGATCTCTTCTCACTCTCCTGGGCGGCGCTGCGGGCGGCCGTTGCCGACCTTCCCGAGGAGGACTTCGCACGGCCGTCCGGTTGTGCCGGCTGGCTCGTTCGGGACCTGGTGAGCCACCTGGTCATCGACGCCCAGGACGTACTGATCACTCTTGTGACCCCCGCCGAGACGGAAGCGACCCGGGACGCGGTGACCTACTGGGAGGTCTCGCAAGCGCCGCCGACCGGTGACGACCCGCTGGACGCGCTGGTCGTGCGGCTGGCCGCCGCCTACCAGGAGCCGCGGCTGCTCAAGTTCCACCTCGACGACGTCGGCTCCGCCGCCGGTCGGGCCGCCGAGCTCGCCGACCCGGGCCTGCGGGTCGGCACCCGCGGCGAGGTCCTCACCGTGGCCGACTACCTCTCCGCGTACGTCATGGAGTGGACGCTGCACCACCTCGACCTGATCGCCCACCTCCCGGACGCGGCGGAACCGCCCGCGGAGGGGCTCGCCCGGTCCCGCGAGATGCTGGAGAAGATCGCCGGGACCGAGTTCCCCGCGTCGTTCTCCGACAGGGACGCGCTGCTGGTCGGCACCGGACGGCGGGCCCCGACCGGCGCGGAGAAGACCGAACTGGGCGAACTGGCCGAGAGGCTCCCGTTCGTCCTCGGATGACCCCCGAGGCCGCCTGTCTACCCCGGGTGACACCGGGCCTCGGGGTCGCCCGCCCCAAGGGGTGGCGTGCCACCACCGGTTGCGGCGGATGGTCGGCGAGATGGTGGTCGCCTACCTGCGCGGCGGGGCGGCGGACGCCTGACGCTCACTCGCGCGGGCAGGACCTCGATCCGGCCGGCCGGGCGCGGGCTGCGGGAGTCGCCGACCGGCCCGGCACCGTCGTCACCTGCTTGGCCGGGACGCGGCCGGGTGAGAAATCCGCCGGTGGCGTGAACCCGGCGGCCGTCTCCTCCGACTGTGCAGGGTGACAGGAGGACGAGATGACCGATGAGCTGCTCGTGGTGCGGGCGCAGCTGGGCGAGCGGGCGGCGCTGGCCGAGCTGGTGCTCCGGTGGCGGATGCCGGTGTGGACGTACGTGCGGCGCATGCTGGACGCCGAGCGGGCCGACGACGTGGCGCAGGAGATCTGGCTGGCCGTGGTCCGCGGCCTGCCGCGGCTCAGGGAGCCGGAACGGTGGGCGCCCTGGCTGTTCACCATCGCGCGCCGGTCGGTCACCGACCGGCTGCGCGCCGAGTATGCCAGGGCTGAGGCGTTCGCGGAGGTGGAGGCGGTCGCCGACGACCCGGCCGAGGCGACGGTGGAGCGGGCCGAACTGGCGGCCGTGCTGTCCGGGCTGCCGGTGCTGGAGCGGGAGGTCCTCGTCCTGTTCTACCTGGAGGACCTGTCGGTGGAGGAGTGCGCGCAGGTCTGCCGGGTTCCGGTGGGCACGGTCAAGTCCCGGCTCAGCCGGGCCCGCCGCCTGCTGCGCGAGCATCTGACGGAGAAGGGATGGCAGCCATGACGGAGGAGGAGCCGCGCCTGCCGGCGCGGCATCTGATCGAACGGCTCGGGCCTGTGCTCTCGCCGTGGGCGCGGGCGCGGGCGGTGGCGGCCCTGCTGGCCGGGCTGACCGGCACGGTGTTCGTCAGCGCCCTGTGGTGGAGCGAGCCGGGGCCGCTGCCGGGCCGGACGCACGCGGCGTTCGCGCTGTTCACCGCGTTCTGCCTGGCCTGGGCGGCCTATGGAGGGTGGTCGCTGACGCGCCGGGTGCCGCTGTTCGCGACCGACCGGGTGGTCGCCGGGTGGCTCTCCGTGGCCGCCTCGGCCGTGACAGCCGTGCTCGTGACGGCCGTGGCCGTGCAGCGGGGCGGCGGCCTGCTGCCAGCCCTGGCGGTCGCGGTGGTGTGCGTGGGGGCGGCGCTCGTGCTGGTCGTACGGGCTCACGTCCGCCGCGCCGCCCTGCTGCGCCGCAGACGGGAACTGGCGGGCGAGGAGGAGAAGTGAACCCCCGGGGCGTCCCTCAGGGGTGCCGGGCGCCGCGGATCTGCGCTTCCACCAGCCGGGTCATGGTGGGCACGAAGCTCATGGCGGCGTGCCCCCAGCGGGGCTCCTGCTCGTACAGGGTCGCGAGCGTCTTCGAGGGGTGCGACACCTGCCAGAGGTAGGCGGCGGCGGCCAGCGTCGTGGTCAGCACGTCACGGGCGGCCGGAAGGTCGAGGTCCGCCGAGGCGGCCACCAGCGCGGCGGCCAGCCGGTCGTAGGCCTGGAAGGACCTGCTCTTGTACCGGCGCGCGCGTTCGAGGTCGACGCTGTCCTCCAGGCTCAGCGCGACGTGCGTGAGCAGGTCGGAGAACAGCGGGTTGCGCTGCAGTGACTCGGCCAGGACGGCCGCCACCTCGCCCGCGGGCAGGTCGTGCCGGCCGCTGAGCGCCCCGGCCACGTCGTCCTCCCAGCCCTGCCAGGCCTCCTCGGCCAGCTCCAGGAGGAGCTCCTCGGTCGAGTCGAAGTAGCGGCGCAGTGCCGACGGGTGCAGCCCGGCCTCCTGCGTGACCTTGGTCAGCGTCACCGCCTTGACTCCGTGCGCCAGGGCCAGCCTGCGGGCGGCATCGAGCAGGTCGCGGCTGCGCTGCAGCTTGTCCCGGGCCGAGCGGGCGCGGATGGGCCGGGTGGTCATCGTGTCCAGGGGTCTCTCTCGTCGCGGTCGGCCGCAACGTGGCCGGCCAGTCGCGGGCAAACATCAAATTAACATTCCCGCGCGTGCCGTCCGGCCCCGCCGCGGGCCCGGACGGCGAGATAACGCAACGCTTTTGCTTTAACTCGCGGACAGGTGTAGCGTGAGATAACGCAATCAACTTGTGTTAACTCCCCTCTGGAGAGGAATCCGCACGTGTCTTCAGTGTTCTTCGTCACCGGTGCCTCGCGAGGGCTGGGGCGGGCCATCGTCCAGGCGGCGCTCGACGCCGGTCACCGGGTGGCCGCCACCGCGCGCGATCCCAAGGCCCTGGACGACCTAGTGTCGCGGTACGGCGCCGACCGCGTGCGCGCCCTCCGCCTCGACGTCACCGATCCGGCGGCGGCCCAGGCGGCGGTCGCGGCCGCGCACGAGGCGTTCGGGCGTATCGACGTCGTGGTCAACAACGCCGGCCAGGGCGACATGGTGTCCCTGGAGGACACCACCCTCGAGGTGTTCCGCCGCCAGGTCGAGACCAACTTCCTCGGTACGGTCCACGTCACCAAGGCGGTCGTGCCGATCATGCGCGAGCAGGGCGGCGGGCGGATCATCCAGGTCTCCTCGATCGGGGGGCGCATGGGCAGTCCCGGCATGACGGCGTACCAGTCGGCGAAGTGGGCCGTCGGCGGTTTCAGCGAGGCGCTGTCGGTCGAGGTGGCACCCCTGAACATCAAGGTCACGGTCCTCGAACCGGGCGGCATGCGTACCGGCTGGGCGGGCGCGTCCATGACGATTCCGCCGGTGAGCCCGCCCTACGAGGCGACGGTCGGCGCGGCGGCCCGCGCCATGGCCGGGTTCGAGCACGTCGCGAAGAGCGACCCGGCCAAGGTCGCCCGGCTCGTGCTCACCGTGGCGTCGCTGTCGGAGCCGCCGCTGCGGCTGCTGGCCGGCAGCGACGCATTCGAGCTCGGGCGCGAGTTCTGGGGCGGGCGGCTGGAGGTCGACAAGCGCTGGGAGGAGCTCAGCAGGTCCACCGACCACGACGACGCCGACGACTCCTGGCACCGGCAGCGGGGCAGCACCGTGCCCGAAGCGTTGCGGTGACCGGGGCCGGGCTACCGGTCGCTCAGGTGCAGGGCGAGCTCGGCCCTCGCTGGTGCCGCAGCAGCTCGCCGTGCTCGCCGCCCAGGAGAAGGCCCTCGCCGAGGCGATCGCCGAACGCGTCGGCCTCCCGCCGCCGGTCTGGACCGCCCCGGCCTTCCGGGCGGCCAGGACGGCCCGGGACGTTTCCCACCAGGGTCCGGGACGCCGGCCGCGCCCCGAGCCCTCATGCCCTGACTTGCTTCGATATCCGTTTCATGATCGACGCGCGGGCGCTGTCAATATTGGACATCAGATGATCGGCTTT
This sequence comes from Nonomuraea sp. B12E4, assembly GCF_039871825.1. NCBI lineage: Bacteria > Bacillati > Actinomycetota > Actinomycetes > Streptosporangiales > Streptosporangiaceae > Nonomuraea > Nonomuraea sp. B12E4. The sequence continues at coordinate 1,118,581 of NZ_JBDPME010000001.1, forward strand.
GGTCTGCTAGGGCGGCATCGACGTCTCCACCCCGGGGGCCGCGATCGCGTGACGCCCCGGGGCCCATGAAAGCAGGTACTCCTGAATGTCCTTTGAGCAGTCCGGCATGTCCCGCCGTGCCCTGCTGGCAGCCGCAGCCGTTCTCCCGCTGTCGGCGGTGGCGGGGAGGGCCGAGGCATCGGCTGGAAGAGCCGGGGCGCCCACGACCGCGCAGGCGTACTATGACCGCGCGGCCAAGGTCGCGGGCCGCGACCCGATCCTGCAGAACATCGTCAAGGCGCTCACCCCGGGCGTCTCGGTGCCGTCGCCCAAGGCCCCGAAGCCGCTGCGGATCTTCGACAACGTGGCGGTGGTGAGCACCGGCTTCGTCTCGGCCACGGCGCTCCTCACGTCCAAGGGCGTGATTCTCATCGACGCGCTGGGCTCGCCGGCCGAGGCCGAGGAGGTCATCGTTCCCGACCTGCGCGCCGTCGGGGTCGACCCGGCGCAGATCAAGTACGTGGTGGTCGCCCACGGCCACAGCGACCACTTCGGCGGCGCCCAGTATCTCGCCGACCGGTACAAGGCCCGCGTCATGATGACCGCGGCCGACTGGGACCTCCTCGCCGCCGACCCCCAGCCCGACGCGCCCAAACGAGACCTGGTGATCACCGACGGGCAGCGGCTGACCCTCGGCGACATGACGGTCACGCTTCACCGCACGCCCGGGCACACGCCGGGCAACGTCTCACCGATCTTCCCGGTGCGGTGGAAGGGCCGGCGGCACACCGCGATGCTGTGGGGTGGCACCCAGCCGCCCGCCGCGACCGCGGACAAGCGGACCTACCTCGCTTCCGTGCTCTCCTTCGCCGCCCAGATGAAGCGGGCCGGTGTGGACGTCGAGCTCAACAACCACGGGGCCTGTGACCAGGGCCTGGTACGCATGGAGGAGCTGCGGAACGGGCCTGCGAAAGGCGCGAACCCGTTCGTCATCGGCAGCGCCCGGGCGCAGCGCTTCATGCAGGTCATGGAGCTCATGATGCGCGGCCGCATAGCCACGGACCTGGAGGCGAACAAGCCCACCACCCGTCCCGCGGCCATGACCCTCGCACCCGCGCACACCTGCTGCTGACGGCGGCATCGGGGCCCACCGGCTGAGTGGGCCCCATCAAACGGGGCCCACCCCGGCCGAGGGCCCCGTCAACCGAGGGCCCGCCGGCAGGTCGCGGCGGGCGTACTCAGCCGGTCGTCCCTGGGTTGGTGGCCACCGGCCTGCCGCTGGACAGGCTGGAGAACAGCTTCTCCCATTGCGGCATCACCACCCCCGGGGTGTAGCTCTGAGCCTTTCGCGCGGCGGCGGCGCCGATGCGCAGGCGCGACTCGCGGTCGCCCATCAGTTGCCCCAGCGCCCTTCCCAGCGCCTCCACGTCACGCGCCGGCACCAGCACCCCGTCCACCCCTGGGGTCAGCACGTCGGCCGGACCCGTCGGGCAGTCGAAGGCGGCGACCGGCAGCGCGTGGCCCATGGCCTCGATCATCGCCATGGGCAGCCCCTCCATCCGGGAGCTCAGCGCGTAGATCGACGCCTGGGCGAGCTCGTCGTGGATGCGGTTGCTGCGCCCCATCAGCCGGATCCGGTCGCCCAGTCCGGCCTCGTCGATGCGGGCCTGCAGCCGCTCCTGCGACGGGCCGGTGCCGAAGATGCGCAGCCGCCACTCGGGGTGGTCGCCCGCGACCAGAGCGAAGGCGGTGATGAGCATGTCGAAGCCCTTTTGCGGCACCAGCCGCCCGGCGGCGATCACCACCGGGTTGGTCTGGTCGGAGTGCTCGCGGTTGTCCATGTGGACCGCGTTGGGGATGACCACCACGGGCGTGTCCGGCAGCAGGCCGCGGTATTCGGCGCGGCTGGTCTCGGTGAGCACCGCCACCGTGTCGAAGCGGCCGTAGTGGCGGGCGATCTGCTCCCGTACGGCCTCGTGGTAGGAGGCCAGGTTCATGTGCTCCTGGGCGACGCGGATGATCTTGCCGGATCCGCGGCGGGCGGAGATGAGGTTCAGGGCCGGGCGGGTGGTGACGAGGATGCCGTCGTCGAGGGAGGAGACGTAGTCGATGACCGCCGCCTCCACCCGCTCGGTGAAGTATTCGGCGGCGAACTCCCCGTACGGGACGATCTTGCCACGGGCGCGGCGCCACACCTTGCGGGCCAGCGAGTCGGCGGCGACCCCGTCGCGCTGGTCCACCAGCGCGGACACGCGGACCCGCGGGTCGATGTCGAACTGGGGGCTCTTGCGCCGCCGCACCGTGCTGACGATCTCGACGTCGTGCCCCGCCTCCGCCATCGCGTTGGCCTGGTTGATCACCGTGCGGATGGTGCCGCCCATGCCGTAGGCGTGCAGCAGCATGTAGCGGATCTTCACGGCAGGTACTCCCAGGTCCGGCACATGTCCTGCAGCACGTCGGGAATCTCCTCGGGCCGGGGCAGGGAACGCCCCGGCTGCACGCTGCCGGAGCGGATCTTGTCCTTCCAGTCGCCGAGCCCCTTGCTCACCACGTCCGGTGTGCCGTACGAGAGCAGCGCGGGTGACCATGGCACGCCGAGAAAGTCGCAGATGGCGTGGCCGATCTTCTCCGGTTCGGCGGTCAGCTCCTCGTAGCGCACGGTGAGTCCGGGCAGCGCGGCGCGGGCCCGCTGCACCGCCTTCATGTACCGCAGCGCGTCCTTGGCGGCCTCCTCGGCTGTGCGCTTGTCCGGGCTGGCCTCGTGCCAGGAGGACGCGATCGAGGCCGGGTGGCGCAGCAGGAACACGAACCGGGCATCCGGCCAGCAGGTGGCCAGGCGGTCGAAGACGAAAGCGTTCGCCGGGGTCTTCTCCACGATGAAGCGCTTTCCGCTGCGCACCAGCTCGCGGTGCAGCACCCGGTCCCACAGCAGATGTTCCAGGTCGGCCCGGTTGTGTCCCAGTGCCGCCATCGCTTTCTCAGCCAGCGAGGTATCGAATTCCACACGCAACCGGCGCACATGGAGCTCGTGCGGAGCATGAAGGTCCGGATGGGCGTTGAGCATCGCCCGCAGCAGCGTCGACCCCGACCTGACCGGCGAGATGATGAACACCGGGGCTGTCAGCAGCCGATCGGTGCCCGGATCCGCGGGTGGTCTGATGGGCGTGTCGTCCCGCTTCACGGGAACTGGCGCCGCTTTTTCGGTTTTTCCTACTCGGTTGATTTGGAATCCTGCGTACCTGGCCAGCGCTCCATTGATTGTGCGCTGCCATTTCATCCGGGGGACGTTACCTGCCTTACCTGAGGGTTGCCTGAAGGGATGCGCGGGGTGAACGTTGTGCCTCCTCTTCCCTTCATTGACGTGAACGAGCCGCGGTAACCCGTGAGTTCCTGGCGATCTGGCGAAGGTCGCTAGGCTGAAATGAGGCTCACCAGGGCGATTGCGTCCGAAAGGGCTCGAGATCCGGGAGCCGGGGGGCTTCCCCGGATCGCATCGCGATCGTCCTGTTCGGAGGGGGACGGTCACCGTGCGAGTCGTCGTCGATCTCACCCGCTGCCAGGGATACGGGCAGTGCGCCTTCGCCGCGCCGGACGTGTTCCGGATGAGCCGGGCCGAAGCGCTGATGTACGAGCTGAACCCGGATGACGCCAAACGCGAGCAGGTCCTGCGAGCCGCCGCCGCCTGCCCGGTCCAGGCCATGGTGATCGATGAGCTGGGCACCCTCGGCCGGCCCAGAAAGGCCGCCAGGACCGCGCCCGGCACGGTGAGCACGCCCGACGGGATCGGGCGCATCGTCATCGTCGGCGCCTCGCTGGCCGGGCTGCGGGCGGCGGCGACACTGCGTACCGAGGGTTACCGGGGGTCGCTGACCGTGATCGGCGACGAGTCGTGCGAGCCCTACGACCGGCCGCCGCTGTCCGAGCAGGTCCTGAGCGGTGAGACCCCGCGGAGGCCACCATCCTGCCCAAGCGGGCCGAACTCGACGCCGACTGGCTGCTGGGCACCGCCGCGGCCGGGCTGGACCTCGCGGCAAGCGGGTGCTGCCGGCCGGCGGCCGGGACGTCGGGTTCGGCCGCCTGCTCATCGCCACCGGAGTACGCGCCCGGCCGTGGCCGGACCCGGCGGAGGCCGCCCGGGACGGGGTGTTCGTGCTGCGCGGCCGCGCCGACGCGGCCCTGCTGCGGAAACGGCTGCGGGACGGCGCCGGGCGGGTGCTGGTGATCGGCGCCGGCTTCACCGGCTCGGAGATCGCCTCGGCCTGCCGGGAGCTCGGCCTGGGACGTGACCGTCGCGGAACGGGGCCCGGCGCGCTGGTCGGGGCGCTGGGCGAGGTGATCGGCTCGATCGCCGGGGACCTCCAGCGCGAGCACGGCGCGGACCTGCGCTGCGGGGTGACGGTGACCGCGCTGGAAGGAGACGGCGGCGGGCGGACAGCACTGGGCATCACCGGGCCGCCGCAGGACGGGGTGTGGCCGCGGCTGTGGTGGTCACCGACCGGGCCGCTCAACTCCCTGCCGCTGCACGCCGCCGGGCATCACACGGTCGCGGGCGCATCCGTGCTCGATCGTGCGGTCTCCTCGTACACACCCACCGTGCGCGCGCTGCTGCACAGCCGGGCCCGCCCCGTGCCGGCGCGCCGCGCCGGCCTGACCGTCGCCATGCCGGCCACCCCCGGCCACGCCGCGCTGCCGGAGACCGCGCGCGAGGCGGTCGAGGTCACCGCCCGGATCCAGGGTCAGGTGCTGGTCGGGCCGCGGGCGTCCCGCGCCGCCGTACTGGCCGCGTTGCCCGGTGCGAGCGTCGCGCACTTCGCCTGCCACGCCGGCAGCGACCCGTACGACCCGTCGGCGAGCCACTTGCTGCTCCACGACGGAACCCTGAGCGTCACCGAGATCAGCCGGCTCCACCTCGACGACGCCGAACTCGCCTACCTGTCGGCCTGCGCGACCGCCCGCGGCGGCGCCAGGCTCGCCGACGAGGCGATGCACCTGGCCTCCGCCTTCCAGTTGGCCGGGTACGCCCAGGCCGTCGCCACGCTGTGGGAGATCGGCGACCACACCGCGGCGACGATGGCCGCGGACTTCCACCGCGAGCTGGGCGGGGCGCTCGGTGACCCGGCCCGGATCCCCGGCGCGCTCGCCCTGCACACGGCCACCCGCCGCATGCGTGCGGCCATGCCGGGACGGCCCTCGGCCTGGGCGGCGTTCCTGCACTCGGGAGCATGAGCGCGGGTCGGGAGACCGGGCGGCCGGCGTCCGCTCGTGCTCGCTACGCAACGTGCTCAACGTAGGCTTCTTCCGGCTCATCGTGTCGAAGGTGCCTGTCGCGGCGGTGTGGTGGTCGCCTTGCCGGTCCCGTCGACGGCTTCCCCCCGCTCGGTAGCCGCCAGGCGAGGAACGCCGCGAACGCGGCGAAGGCCGCAGCGATGGGCAGGAGAAGGGCCGCGGAGCCGGTGGTGGTGAGGATGACCGCTCCGATGCCGCCGGCCATGAAGTTGCCGAGGTAGGCGGCAGAGGTGTTCAGCGAGGTCACGAGCGACGCGCTCTCAGCAGTCGCGTGGGCGATGATCCGATGCTGCTGAGGTCCCATGACCGAGTACGACACGACGCCGCTGAGAGCTTGGGCGATCGCCGCGAGAATGACGACCTCCCGAACCGGGAGCATGACCATGCACACCGCGGCGACGCCCACAGTGGCGCCGATGACGACGCGCCGTGAGCCGTACCGATCGGCCAACGAGCCGGCCGTCAGATTGCCCGCCGTGGCCGCCACTCCGAACACCAGCAGCAGGAGCGCGAGTCTGGCTTGCTCGCCACCGATCGCCGGCGCGAAGACCGCACTCATATACGTGAAGGGAAGAAAGATGCCGATGAACGCCGGCAGTGTGACGATCAGGACCCGCAGGACCCGTTGGTCGGTCAGCGGCGCGATGCGCTGCCGCATGGTCGCGCCTTGATCGAGTCTGATGGGCGGCAGCAGCACGGCGATGACGGCCGCAACGACAGCGGCGACCGCGGCGACGAACCACATGGCCATCTGCCAGCCCCATGCACCGCCGATGAGAGTGCCCAGCGGAGCACCCAGCACCAGCGAGAGCGTCGCCCCGGCGGTCACCATGGCGATGGCCTTCCCCCGCCGCTGATCGCCGGCGAGGTGTGCGGCCGTGGCCACAGCGCTCGCGACGAACAGCGCCGCGCCGGACCCGGCCAGGACGCGGGACGCGAGGACCAGCCCGTGACCGTGAGCCGACGCCGTCACGGCGTTTCCCAGCGCGAGCAGCGCGATCCCGGTCACGAGGACCCGGCGCCTGGGCCACCTGCCCGTGAACGCGGCGAAGATGGGGCCCAGCAGCGCGTAGGCGATGGCGAACACACTCACCATCTGACCCGCTGCGGCAGGGCCGACGTGCAGCGTTTTCTGAATCTGGGGAAGGAGGCCCACGATGATGAACCCGTCGGTTCCGACGACGAATGTTCCCAAGGTCAGAACCGCAGCCTGGACACGCCATGCGGGCTCGCCCGGCGCCTTTTCATCTTTGGACATCTAGCCGCGACCCCCGAACCGGTTGGCGGTCTTCTCAGCGCCGTTCAGGACGGCAGGCCACATGGAGGCGAACAGCGTCATGGGGCCAGCCTGGCGGCTGACCGCCTACCAAGCCGAGTGACAGGAAAGACATCAAACGGTACTTTTCTGACATGCATCGCGTAGTGGCCCTCATCCGTCCCCCGCAATCGACCTTCGAACTCGCCTGCGCGGCCCAGGTGTTCGGGATCGAGCGGCCGGGGCTTCCGACGCGGTACGCCTTCAGCGTGTGCACGGAGCAGCCCGGGCCGGTCGCGACGTACGCCGGGTACGACATGCTCGTGACCGACGGGCTGGACGCACTCGACCGGACGGACACCGTGGTCGTCCCCGGCTGGTTGCCGGCCGGGGAGCCGCCCTCCACCGCGGTCGTCCGGGCGCTGCGCGGTGCGCACGCCCGCGGAGCGCGGGTGGTCAGCATCTGTTCCGGCGCCTTCGCGCTGGCGCACGCCGGGCTGCTGGACGGACGGAGGGCGACCACCCACTGGGCGCTGACGGACGAGCTCTCAGCGCGCTTCCCGCACCTTCGCATCGACTCGGACGTGCTGTACGTGGACCACGGTGACGTGGCCACCAGCGCCGGCGCCGGGGCCGGCTTCGACCTGTGCATGCACCTGATCCGCAAGGACCAGGGCGCCGGATACGCCGCGCATGTCGCACGAACCATGGTGATGCCGCCGCACCGCGAGGGCGGGCAGTTGCAGTACGCGGCGCCGCCGCATCCCGCACAGATGGACGGCACGCTCGCGCCACTGCTGGAGTGGATCATCGGGAGACTCGGCGAACCGGTCACCGTCGACAACATGGCCGCGCACGCGGGCGTCTCAACGCGTACCCTCGCCCGGCAGTTCGCCGACCAACTCGGCACCAGCCCAGGGCAGTGGCTGCTCGCCCAGCGGATCGCCACGGCCCAGGACCTGCTGGAGGCCACCGACCTGCCGTTGGACGCCATCGCTCACCGCGTCGGGCTCTCCTCGGCCACCAACCTGCGCAGGCGCTTCCACAACGCCCTGGGCACAACCCCCGGCGCCTACCGCCGGACGTTCTGCGCCGAACCACGCTGACAGCCCCATCACGCGTCGCGGACGTCGCCCACTCGGCTCAGCGCAGCCGGACGGGCAGGGTGTGCAGCCCGCGGATGAGGGTGCTGGTCCGCCACCGCAGCACGGGCGAGTCGAGCTCCAGGATGGGGAACCGGTCGAGCAGCCTGCCGAGGGCGATCTCCGCCTCCAGCCTGGCCAGCGGCGCGCCCACGCAGTAGTGGATGCCGTGGCCGAAGGCCAGGTGGCCGCCACCGGAACGGGTGAAGTCCAGCTTGTCCGGATCCGGGTAGCGTTCACCGTCCCGGTTGGCTGCCAGCGGCGATACGAAGACGAACTCGTCGGCGGGGATCTCGACGTCGCCGACCCGGATCGGCTCGGCGGTGAAGCGCAGCGTCGCGATGTTGATCGGGCCGTCGAAGCGCAGGAACTCCTCCACCGCGTCCGGCAGCAGGGCGGGGTCGGCCCGCAGCGCGGCCAGCTGGTCGGGGTTGTCGATCAGGGCCAGCACGCTGTTGGTGATCAGGTTGACCGTGGTCTCATGGCCCGCCACGAGCAGCAGGAAGGCCATCGACACCACTTCGTCCTGCGACAGCCGGTCTCCCTCGTCGGAGATGTGCACGAGCTGGGAGAGCAGGTCCTCGCCGGGCGCCGTCCGCTTCGCGGCGACGAGCCCGGTCAGGTAGGTCAGCATCCACTCGTGCGCCTCGCGCATCTCCTCCCCCGACGCGGCCGCGACGAACGGCGCCGTCCAGGTCCGGAACTCCTCGCGGTCGGAGGCCGGCACGCCGAGCAATTCGCAGATGACGGCGATCGGCAGCGGGAACGCGAACGCCTCCACCAGGTCGACCTTTCCGGCCGCCGCCATGTCGTCGAGCAGTTCGTCGGTGATCTGCTCGATGCGCGGGCGCAGCCGCGCCACCGTCCGGGCGGTGAACGCCTTGTTCACGAGCTTGCGCAGCCGCGTGTGATCGGGTGGGTCGGAGTTGAGCATGTGGGCAGAAAGCGACAACGCGTACGGGCCGGCGGTGCCCGGCGGGAACAGCGAGACCGCCCGGGCGCTGTCCTTCCCCAGCCGCGGGTCGTTGAGCAACTCCCTGGCCTCGGCGTATCCGGTGACCAGCCAGACCCGTAGCTGCCGATAAAGGATCACGGGCTGCACCGGGCCGGACGCGCGAAGGCGGTGGTAGGCCGGGTGCGGGTCCTGGAAGAAGGCCGAGGTCAGCTTGACGGGTCCGTCCGTGGCCGGTTCGACGTGCTGCACCGTTTACCTCTCGTCATGTCAGCGCGCGCCCGAGGCGGGCACAGGTCCGATGGTAGTGGGGTCAGATCCGGGCCTTGAAGACTCCTGTCGTCCGATGACTTGTGTCATCGGACGCCGCCAGGGCCCCGTCACGCGCTTGACCAGCGCGTCGCCGCCCGCCGCCGGATGATCGGCATGACCCGCGGGCGACCACCTGCTACCTCGCCCGCCACGTCGTGCTCACCGGCCGCACAGGTCCCCTTTCCGCCGGAAACGCCGTCCCCGCGCTCACTCCCGGTCACGGACCACCCGCGCCGACTCCGGCTCCACGCCCTCCTCCACCGGCGATGCGGGCCTGCGGCCATGCTCGCGCCGCCACGTCTCGAACGCCGCCGTGGTGGCGGCGACCACGGCCGCGCCCAGTACGATGCCGGCCACCACGTCGCTCACCCAGTGCACGCCGAGCGCGATCCTGGTGTAACCGACCGACAGCGCCAGGAAGCAGGCGACGGCCCAGGCCACCCGCCGCCCCCACCGGGGGAGCACGGGCAGGAGGAGCAGGACGAGCACTCCCGCGCCCAGCGTCGCGTTGACCGCGTGACCCGACGGGAAGGAGTCGCCCGGCGCGAGCGCCACGGGGTCCGGGAGGCGCGGCCTGGCCCGGGCCACGATGATCTTGAGTGCCAGGCCCAGCAGCCCGCCCACCGTCACGGTGGTGACCGCCCAGACGGCCGCCCGCCGCGTGCCCCGGCAGAACAGCCAGGCGGCGTAGACGATGACCGCGATCCGCCACGGCCACGGTCCGAACACGTCCGTCCACACGATGAGCGCCCTGGTCACGAGGGGATGGGCCAGCGCGTACGCGTGCAGTTCCCCGGCGACGCGCGCGTCCAGCCAGTTGAGCGGCATCTTGGCCACGACGAGCAGCAGACTGAACGGGATCATGACGAGCGCCGCGGCCAGGCAGGCGAGCGTCAGCCGCAACCCCAGGCCGTGGTCACGATCGACGCGGCCCCTCAGCCACCGCCGTCCTCCTCTGATACGCATTCCTGTCCGGCTACCCATGGGGAAGGAGCGGATTCCTGTTCTTGATCGGCATTCCGCTCATGATCGGCATCCCGCGGGAGCCGCGGTGACAGACGGGTGATGGCGCAGGGCGATGCTGAGGGGTGTGAGCGGCGACACGTCCGAGAGTTCCGGCGGGATCCTGATCCTGCGGTCCTGGGTGGAAGGCGAGGTCCTGCGCGTGCGGATCACCCAGGTGATCGGCCGTACCGAGCGGCCGGTCACCCAGGTGATCGGCCGTACCGAGCGGCCGGTCACCGCCGTCGCGACCGTCGATGAGGCCTGCGAGACCGTGCGGCACTGGTTGGAAGAGCTGATCCTGGAGTGCGGCTAGTGTGACGCGCGCGTGACTGCGCGGAGACGCCCGGGACTTTATGTTCAGGTGAGGGGTTTGTCCCCAGGGGGGTTACCTGATGAGCCGAAGCCTCACGCTGAGCCTGTTACGGGGATTCGAACTCACCGTCGATGAGAGGCCCGTGGCGATCGCCTGGGGAGCGCAGCGGCTGCTGGCATTCCTGGCGTTGAAGGCCCGGCCGCTCACGCGGACCTACGTGGCCTGCGTGCTGTGGCCGGAGAGCACCACGGAGAAGGCCAGGGCCAATCTGCGGACCTCGCTCTGGCGCACGCAGCGCGCCTGCAAACAGGTGATCACCACCTCGTCCCAGCAGGTGGCCCTCGCCCCCGTCGTGGCGGTGGACCTGAGAGCCGTGCGGGTCAACGCGCAGCGGCTGCTGGACCGGCGCAACGGCTGCGAGGACCTCCTGAACGGCGGGACGCGCGACGAGCTGTCGGCCGACCTGCTACCCGACTGGTACGACGACGACTGGGTCCTCGTCGAGCGCGACCACCACCACCAGCTGAGGCTGCACGCCCTGGAGGCCCTCTGCGAACGGCTCACGGTGGCGGGCAGGCACGGCGAGGCCGTGGTGGCCGGCCTGGCCGCCGTCCAGGCCGAGCCGCTGCGGGAGAGCGCTCACCGGGTCGTCATCCATGCCCACCTGGCCGCCGACAACCGGTGTGAGGCCATCCGCCAGTACGAGCGCTATCGGCGGCTGCTCCGGGAGGAGCTGGGCCTGGAGCCCGCCACGGCGATCCGCGACCTGCTGTCGTCCGTCCAGCCCCACCCGGCACTGACCGCGTGAGCCCTCGGTCGCGCGCGTTCGGCCTCCGGAGCGGGACGGAAGGGGCGAGCAGGGCCGCGACGCCGAGCAGCGTCGGGGTGGCGGTGAGGAGGAGCTCCTCGACCTGCCGGGCGTCCAGCGTCAGGCCGCCGGCGCCGCCCCCGCCGATCAGGTAGGCGATGGGCAGGCTGCCGACGAGCAGGGTCCACTGGTCGACCTCGCTGGAGATCAGGGCGCCGATCGCGTCGTCGCCCCGGCCGCGTACCGCGAACAGGATGGCGATGATGAACTCGGGCGACCCGGACACCAGCTCTTGACGACCCGCACGTCCTGACCCTCATCCAGCAGATCTTCGACCCCGTCGCTCCGGACGGATCACTCGCCCCCGGCCCTCCGGCCCCCCCGCTGACCGCCGCCGTCACCCCATGGCCCGGCGTGACACGAGGGTGACGAGGCCGTGACGGAGCAGGGGGAAGCTGGCGCAAAGCGGGCAGCCGGGCCCCGGTTTCCGGGCTGGAGGCGTGACGTGGCGGTGTTCAAGGTCGGCGGCGTGGGCCGGTACGACCCGTACAAGAGCTTCATGTTCCGGGTGCGGTGGGACCTGACCTACGTCGCCGGGGTGTCCAAGATGAGTGCCCTGCGGCGTACCACCACGGCGGTGCGGCACCGGAACGGCGCCGACCCGTCGCGGGACCGCAAGAGTCCCGGGGTCACCAGGTACGAGGCGGTGACGCTGCAACGGGGGATCACGCTGGACACGCGGTTCGAGGAGTGGGCGAGTCTGGTGCATGCGCCGGGCAGCCCGATCGCGCTCAGCAGGCTCCGCAAGGACCTCATCGTGGACGTGTTCAACGAGGGCGGGCAGCAGGTGCTCTCGTACCGGCTGAACCGGTGCTGGGTGTCGGAGTTCCAGACGCTGCCCCAGCTTGACGCGGCCGGCGCGGCGGTGGCCATCGAGATGCTGAAGGTGGAGCTGGAAGGCTGGGAACGGGACACGCCGCACGTGGTTCACGCGGGGATGTAGCGCATGCCGGGGCAGGTCACGCTCGCGGGACAGGACTCGCTGGCCGCGCTGCGGGAGGCCGCGCTGAGCGGGCTGCGTGAGGAGGCCGGCGAGCTGGAGCAGTGCATGGCGGTGCTGGCCGCGTGCGGCCTGGATCCGCCGTCGGTGGACGTGGCCGACGGCGACCGCGTGCTGCTGCGGGCACACCAGGCGCTCACCGGCCAGGACCTCGAACTGGCCCTGCGATGCCACGCCTGCGCCGAGGTGAGCTCGGTCCGGCTGGCGCCGGACACCGTGCCTCCCATCCGGCCGCGCACCGCGCTGCTCGGCCAGGGAGGCGGGCTGCGCCAGCCCACCTACGGCGACCTGCTGGGGCTGCCCGCCGGGGGCGAGGGGCCCGCGGAGCTGCTGCGCCGCTGCGTGGTCGGCAGCCCGTCCCGGGCCCCCACGGACGCGGATTTCGAGCTGGTGGACGACTCGCTGACCGGTCCGTTGCTGTTCGGCTGCCCGGAGTGCGGGGCCGAGGTGGAGCAGGGGATCGACGTGCAGACCGTGGTGTTGCGGGCGCTGGTGCGGCTGCTGGACGAGTTCGACCTGGAGGTCCACCTGCTGGCCTCCGCCTACCGCTGGGACCTCGCCACGATCGAGGCGCTCCCACGCGCCCGCCGCCGCCGCCTCGCGGCCCTGGCCGCCGACGACCGGCGCTGAAAGCTCTTTGAACGGACGCGTACGGCTGCTGAAGGGAGCGCAGACACATGGCCACCCACGACCGCACCCACGACCGCACCCACGACCACACCCGCGACCACCACCGTGACCGCGACCATGATCGTCACGGCGACCACGACCGTGGCCACGGCGACCACGAGCATGATCGTATCCGTCATGACCATGGCCAGGACCTGCCGCAGGACGCCCTCTCCAGGGTGGCCGCCAGATCCTTCCGCCCGCCGTTACGCTGGGGCTTCGTCGAGCGTCCTGAGCCGATGCCACCCCCTGCCACCCCACATCGGTCCGGGTCCACCCCGGGGCGTGACCCCGCACAGGCCCCGCAGGCGCCGGCATCAACCCAGGGCGGCCTTTCGCCATGGTTCCCCGCCGGTGTAGCGCTTTCGCACGGAGAGGAGCCACGACCATCGGACCCCTGGTCGGGTGGGCGCGGAGGGCGAAGTCAGCGCGGAGGGCCGGGCCAGCGCGGCGGGCGGGGCCAGCATGGAGGGCGGAGCCGGACCACGGACGGAGCGCCCGCACGGGCTCGGCGGGTGCCCTCGACGACGCCCGCCGATGAGGCCGCCACGTTCCTTGATCGCACGGCTCCGGCTGGGCGGGCCCGACGGGCCGATCTGGTGGTGGAGCGGTCGCTCGCGGTCCCGCATCCGACCTCGGCCGAGCAGAAGGCCGACCGGATCCCGGAGGTGACGTGGACGACGGAGGCGACTTGGACCGCCGAGGCGGGCTGGACGGCGGACGCGAGTTGGATCACGGGAGCAGAACGTACGTTCGCGGGCAACGACCGCCCCATGGGCGATCCGCCGAACACGAGCGACTCGCCGGCCCGGCCCCCCGCGCACGAGTCGTCCACCCCCGCACTCGCACGCAGCTCGCCCGCCCAGGTGCCCGCAGGCAAGTCGTTGACCCTGAGGCCCCAGGGCAAGTCGTCCGCCCGGGCACTCGCGAGTGAGCCGCACTCTCGGGCACCCGCAGGCGAGTCAACCAGCCGCCCCCTCACCGGCGACTCGGGGCCGTCGCTCGCCTGGGCTGACGTGGGGCTGTCACTCACCAGGACACCCATGGCCGACGCCTCCGACGGCGACCGGCGGTCACCACCAACCCATGACGAGGCCAGGTGCGACAGCCAGGCCACGTGCGACCGGCGGGGCACGTGCACCAGCCGCGTCATGTGCCCCAGCCCAGAACCTCGATGACCACGCCCGAGGCGACCACTCCTGTCATGCCACAGTCCCGCCGGGAATGCGCTCCGCCGCCTCGGGGACCTCCCGGGGTACGGAGCCCACCGGCTCCCCGGCGCGGAGCCGGGGCGTGACCCCCACCGGAGGGCTGCGCGGATGGTTCGTCGAGGCGATCGTTCCCCCGGGAGAAGACCGGCACGCGGGGCATCCCCGGCTGGAGCGTGTCCCTTCACTTTCATCAGACGGGCAGGCGGGGGAATGTTCCATCCGCTCGGGCACCAGGCCACCCTCCAAGACCGGGGAGAGGGCGATGCGTTGAGCAGGGACGCGGCTGCCACCAGGGTGCCACACAGCCGCGAGGTGCCCGGCCCCGCCGGCCCTGGAGGCTAGCGGGCAGGCAGGCTGCCGAGCGCGTTCCGGACGGCGGCCACCAGGGTCGCGGCCCTCGGGTCCGGCGCGTTCGACTGGATGCGGTTCATGACATAGCCGAAGGCGAGGCCGGTCTCCGGGTCGGCGAACCCGATCGAACCGCCGTAGCCGGGGAACCCGAAGGCGGTGGGGGAGTACCAGAACGCGTCCGGTGTCGGAAGGCCGAAGCCGGTGCCCACCCGTACCGGCACGCGCAGGACCCGGTCGAGGCCGGCGACCTGCTCCGCGACGGCGGCGGCCAGGGTGGCGGGCGTGAGGATGCGGTGCCCGTCGACGTCGCCGATGAGCGCGGCGTAGAAGCGGGCCAGCGCACGGGCCGTGCAGATGCCGTTGGTGGAGGGCATTTCGGCGGCCTGCTCGTCGGGGTCGTTGTGGTCCAGCGGGGGAGTGACGACGGTGAATGCGCGTACGGTCAGCGACGTCGGGTCGGCGTAGGCGGCCATGACCTCGCGGGCGGGCGCCGGCAGGCCGTCCAGGTCGATCTCGGCCAGCGCGGCGAAGTCGGGCGGGGTGGCGATGATCCGGCTGACCCGGTGCCGCTCGGCCTTGGGCAGCCCGATCCACAGGTCCAGGCCGAGCGGCGCGGCGATCTCCTCGGCGAGGTACGTGCCGATGCTGCGGCCGCTCACCCGGCGGACGACCTCGCCGACGAGCCAGCCGTAGGTGATCCCGTGGTAGCCGTGCGCCGTGCCCGGCTCCCAGCTCGGGCGCTGGGCGGCCAGGGCGGTCACCATGGGTTCCCAGGCGATGGCCTCGGCCGGGGTGATCGGATGGTCGATGACGGGCAGCCCGGCCTGGTGGGTGAGCAGCCACCGGACCGGGATGCCCTCCTTGCCGCCCGCCGCGAACTCGGGCCAGTAATGGGCCACGGGCGCGTCCAGGTCCAGCTCGCCCCGCTGGGCCAGCAGGTGGGCGCAGGCCGCCGTGACGGCCTTGGTGGTGGAGTAGACGACCTGTAAAGTGTCGCGTTCCCACGCGCGGCCGGTGTCGGGGTCGGCGATGCCGCCCCACAGGTCGACGACCTGGTGGCCGTGCACATAGACGCTGACCGCCGCGCCTGTCTCCTGGCCGCCGGCCAGGTTGGCCGCGAACGCCTCGCGTACTGCTTCGAATCCCGGTGCGGTGGTCCCGCCGATTTCGGGCATGCGTCATCGCCTTCTGGTTCGTGAGGTGGGTCGGTGAACGGGGAGGGCGGCGCTCAGCGGCGCCATTTCCCCACGAGCCAGGCGCAGAGCTCCTGCTCGGTCATCTCAGGAAATTCGATGGCGAACGTGGCGAGCGCCCGCATCGCCTCGTCGCGGTCGAGGCCGCGGGCCATCGCTTCCTTGAGGTATTCCTGGCGCGCCAGCGAGGGCCGGCCACCGCCTGCGCCCCGGCCGGGCAGGCTGTCGCGCCAGCGCACGATGTCGCCGAGCCGGTCGGGCCGCCAGCCGGGAGCGCCGTCGACCTCGACGTCCGGCTCGGGGAACGGGTGGTCGGAGCCGTCGGGATAGCGGGTGCGCCACTTGTGCACCGCGTGTCTGCTCACGCCCAGCGCCTCGGCTATGCCAAGCACACCGAGATAGCTTTCGGGCATGGGCGCACCTGCCTGTCTGTCCGGGCCTCCTTCGCGGATCTCCAGTCCTACCACTTCCGACGGCGCGCTCCCGCGAGCGCATAAACATAGTCTCGTATAGAGACGATGTTTGCAAGCCTCGCCCGGCGAGCCGTCAGCGCCGGGGCAGGTGCACCTCGGTCCCGGCGCCGGTGAAGACCAGCGCGGCGTGGGCACCGACCCGATCGGGGACGACCCCCGGGTCGCCGCCGAGCTTCCGCCCGGTACGGGCGTCGAGCACGAACGTCCCGCCCTCGCCGACCGCGTAGGCCACGTCCCGGAAAACAGCCTCGACCTCCGCCTTCCAGTCCGGGCCGTCACCGGCCGCCCGGCGCCACAGGATCTCGCCGGTGTCGCTCACCGCGATCATCCCGTCCTGCTTCGAGGCGCACAGCACGACGCTTCCGCCCGCGCCGTGACCGCAGTACATCCGCTTGGTGAGGCCGTCGTCCTTGGACAGCGCGAAGTCACCGGTCGCGATCTCGATCAGCCGCGCCTGCTTGCTGTCGTCCTCCAGCTCGGCCAGCGGCCCGCCGGTCTCCTTGGTCGCCCAGGTGACGCCGGCCGGCACCTTCTTGTGCCACAGGTCGCGTCCGTCGGCGATGCCGACCCCGGCCAGCGAATACGTCTGATCCGGCTCCACCCGGAAGCCGAGCAGCGCCTCGTCGTGCCCGTCGACCAGCCAGAAGCCCGGCCGCTGCCACAACACGCGCGGCTCGTCCAGCGCGACCGCGAAGGCGCCCCTCGGAGCGCCGTCCTCCGTCCAGGTGACGGCCACCTTGTCGGCGTCGGCCGACACCAGGAGCGCGCCGAGCTCACCCGCCGGGTCACCGTAGATGTCGACCGGCAGCCGCCAGATCACCTTGCCGTTGTCCGCCCGCGCCACGATCACCTCGAACCCCGCCTGCGCCGCTCCGCCGTCCTGACCGATCTGGACCGGCACGACGGTGAACATGGCAGGCACGCCGCCGACCCGCACCGGCTCCGGCTCCGTGACGCGATCGCGCAGCAGCCCGGCCTGCTTGCGGGTCAGCTCGCCCGGCGCCGGCACCTCGTAGGTGGGGGTGTTCTGGACCCTGATCTCGGTGACCGGTCTGCCCGTGGCCAGGTCGTACACCGTCACCCCGGACGCGTGCGAGAACCAGGCGGCGCGCCCGTTCAGGGTGATGGTGGGGAAGTCCACGCGACCGGTCGGGATGACGTGCGCCGCCTCGGGCTCGAACGCCAGGGGCGCCGGAGCGTTCGGATCGCCGACGAGGTCGAGGACCTCCGCAGGGCGTTCGGCCCGGGGGGTGGCCGAAGGTTCGGGATCGCCGCCGGTGCCCGCGCATGCCACCAGGACCGTTGCGGCCAGAACGACGACACCTGCACGTACGGGACATCTCATTCGGTTCTCCGCAGTCCGTGGCTGGGCGCGCCGCCGGCCCGGGCGAGCGCGCGTCTCGGGGAGCCACATCGGACCACGGGCGGCCCGGGACCGGTCCCCCGCGGGGTGCCCGGGCCGCGCCGGGCGAATCTTCGCCCAAGACCTGCGCCCGGAAGCGCAGCCCCCGAGTAGCCCCGGCTCCGGCGCGGAAAGCCCTTGTTGACCACCGGCGCCACCCGGGGGGCCGCGTCATCACCTTCTTGGCCTCCTGACATGCGCCGGAACGCCGCACCAGCCCGCCGCCGATCTCGGCAGCCGGCTTCCCGTCACGAGCATGCACGTGACGGGAATGGCCGGCTCGGCCTCTGAATGCGATCATGATTGGACGTCGAACTCGACGCCCCAGTGCCACTGGCGTGACCTGCGTCCGGGGGCGAGGACCCCGGCGAGAGCTCATCTCGCCACCTGCCGCGAGGTTTGCCGCTCTGCTGCCAGGCGTGCCGGAGGTCGCAGCTCCCATTCGCGCGCCCTCATGGCGATCTTGCCGCTTCCGATAGGAAGGACCGGTTCCGCGCCGGCCCACTCGGCGCGCTGGTATGGGCTCGATCCGGCAGGCTGCCTGTGTCGTCGGGGTCACCGACTACAGCCTCTCCGTCAACCGGCTCTTCGCTGGATCCTCGTGTCGCCTCCGGAGTGAGAACCTCCTCACCGGCCCGATCCCCCAAGCTGACCGGCGGGACAGAGGCCCGGGCATTAGCATGGGTCGCAGTGAGGGGAGTAGGCCTTCGCGACAGCCTCGTCATCACGGTGCAGCCCCGCTCCAAGGGGCCCCCGGGGCTGCCGGTCCTGATCTCCTGAGCCTGGCTCAGGTGCAGGGCGACCGAGACCTCCGGCTTATTTGGCATGCGTGCCAAGGCCGGAGGTCCTCCTTGGAGATGGCAGGAGCCCACTGGCTTAGGCAGGCCGGCGGGAAAGGACCCTCGCTTCGTGCACGCGTTCATCGAGGTAGCTGGAGACATTGCCGGTGTGTTCGGAGTGCTTCTCAGCCTCCCCGGCTCGATCATCGCTCTGAAGCACCTCAAGCGGCTTCAAGAAGGCGACAAGCAGGTCGCCCCCGGCGACGATCAGGAGATCACCGATCGGTAGGTGCGCCCCAGGGCGTCAAAGTCCTGCCGGACCCGGCGGCATGGTGACCTGTCATCACGACCGCCATGCCGCCGGGCTCCGGCACGACCTGCGTCCCCAGCGGCAACGGCTTCGATCGGATTCATCCGGCATCACGCCATCCGGGGGACCGGGGCGGCGATCCACTGTTCGTCCGCCCCTCCGGTTTCAGCGGAGTGAAGGACGGCCTCGGCGAGCCGGCCGAGGTCGGCGACGTCGGGGTCTGTGACGGCGAGCAGGGCGACGGCGGCGGGGCCTTCTCGGGATCGGCGAGCAGTTGTTGTTCCAGCCGGGCGGAGTCTCCAGGGCGCCCCGCCTCGCCGTCGTCGCGAGAAACGGCGCGGTGCCGACGTTCTCCTCCGTGACCGTCATCACGGATACTTGACCGATCATTCCAGATAGCCATAGCGTGTTCTCATGGCTCGTGTCAGGGAGTTCGACACCGAGGCCGCACTGGAGGCGGCCATGTCCGCCTTCCGCCGGAGGGGATACGAGGGGACCTCGGTGCAGGACCTGGTCGATGCCACGGGAATCGGGCGCGGATCGTTGTACGCGGCGTTCGGCAGCAAGGAGGGCCTGTACCTGGCGGTCATGGACCGCTACCGCGAGCAGTACGCGGTTCCGCTGGTCGAACTCCTCGACAGCGGCGCACCCGCACGGGATCTGATCCGGGCCGTGCTGGTCGGCGTGGTGGACGAGATCGTCGGCGACGGAGAGCGGTTGTCCTGTCTCATCGTCAGCGCCACGACGGAGCGGCTGCCTCATGACCCCGATGTCGCCAAGCGCGTACGGGCGACGACCTCGTCGCTGGAGGACGCGCTGACCGAGCTGATCCGCAAGGCCCAGGCGAGCGGTCAGGTCACCAGTGCTCGCGAGGCGACAGACCTGGCGCGATTCCTTCTGACGAGCGTCCACGGGCTGCGCATCATGGGCGCGATCAATCCCGACCGGAGCTCCCTGACGAACATCGCGGAGGTGGCCCTGGGCTGCCTCGATTGATTTTTCACGCCCAAATTCTGTAATGATCATTCAAGATTTTTGGGTGGCGGCGCCAAGGGCCGTCATCGAGATCACCGGCCCTGAAGAGGCCACCGGGATCTGGAGCATGCACGACTACGTCGCCTTCCCCGACGACGGCGGCGCCCCGAGGGGCATGCACGGCTACGGGCGCTACCACGAGCGATACGTGCGGGTGGACGGCCGCTGGCGCATCCACACCACGAGATTGACCCGTCTGCGGATCGACCCCTTCGAAGGAGGCATTCCCGATGTGTGAGCGTTCGGCGGCTTCGCGGTCCAGGTGGCCAAGGCGGAAGGGTTGCGCGTCGTCGCCGACGCCTCGCCGGCCGACGAGGACCTCGTCCGGTCTCTGGGCGCGGACCTCGTCGTCGCGAGGGGCGACGACGTCGGAGCCCGCATCCGCCAGGCCGTACCCGAGGGTGTGGACGGACTGGCCGACGGCGCTCTCATCGAGAGGTCCGTGGTGGCAGCGGTGCGTGACGGCGGAGGCGTCGCCACGCTGCGCGGCACCGGAGCTTTCGGCACACCTGAGCGCGGCATCGCCTTTCACACCGAGTACGTCCCTGACTACCGCGGCCATGCGGACAAGCTTGATCAATTGCGACACCTGGCGGATACCCGCGCGGTGACCTTGCGGGTGGCGGGCGTCTTCCCGCCCGACCGGGCGCACGAGGCCCACCGCCTCCTTGAAGCCGGCGGCGTCCGGGGACGCCTGGTCATCGAGTTCTGAGACCGCCCGCCGGCCGTACAGGCGGACCCCCGCGTCCCGCCCTTTCTGCACGTTTCTGCGTATTTGAGCACCCGGTGGTCCGTCACGTCCGCGATCTGGTCGCGAACGGCTACGTCGGCCAGGTGCTCGGCACCACGCTGATCGGGTCGGGTCTCTCTTGGGGAGCGGAGACCGGCAGCGCCCACGCCTACATCTTCGACGCGGCCAACGGAGCGACGCTCCTGACCGCAGCGGGCATGCACGCCCTCGAGGCGGTGAACTTCGCGTTGGGGGACTTCACCGGAGTCTCGGCCAACCTCGTCAACGGCCGCAAGGAGGTTCGGGTGGTGGATGAGGGGACCACGATCCCGGTGACGACGGCCGACCAGTTGTCCGTCACGGGGACGCTGGACAGCGGCGCGGCCGTGTCCTTCTTCTACCGCGGCGGCTTCTCACGCGGCGACAACCACGGATCTCCCGGGTGCGGCCGCTACCGGGCGGTCAGGCGGCCGCGGAACTCGGCGGTCGCGCTCTGGACCAGCCGGTTCAGGTGCTCCAGCTCGTCCTCGGTCGGCTCGCGGCGCAGCTTGACCTGGATCGCGAAGTCGTCGTTCTCGATGGTCACGTCGAGTGCCTCGAGGAGATCGCGCGGCAGCCGGTCGAGCACGAACTCCCGGAACGCCGCCGCGACCGCGTCCTGGACGTTGCCGCACCCGCACGAGCGGCCCTCCACGATGGCGCCGAGATGGCTGCGCCCCGTGATCGCGTCGGGGTGCGCGACGTCCAGCATCGACAGCCCCGCCGCCACCACGTGCCGCGCCTCGGACAGCCGTTCCTCGTGCTGCAGGAACAGCCCGAGCGCGACGCGGGAGCGGCCGAGCATCTCGGGGTCGCTGCCGAGCTCGGCCGCGGCCACGGCCTCGCGCAGCTGCGGCTCCGCCTCGGCCGGCCGGCCGGCGGCCGACAGCGCCAGCCCCCAGTTGCGCAGCACCTGGGCGCTGAGCTCGGGGCGGCCGATGCGCCCCGCCCGGGCCCGCGCCTGCTCGTACGTCCGCAGCGCCCCCTCCAGATCACCGGCGTTCTCCTGGGCCAGGGCCAGTCCGAGTGTCGCCATGAGGGCGTCCTCCGCCCGGCCCTGCCGGTCGTAGGAGCCGAGCACCTTGCCGATCGCCGCCACCCGCCCCGTCTCGTCCCCGGCGTCGTGACTGATGTTGGCCAGGTGGGACAGGGCGTTGAGCGTCGCGTGGTGGTCGGGGCCGAACCGCGTCTCCATGGCCGTGACCAGGTGGGTGAGAAGCGCCTTGCCGGCCACGGGATCGTGACCGGTCCGGCCCGTCACGGCGAGCGCGATCTGCTCGACGACCCCGTCCGGAAGCCGCTCCAGGTCGGAGAAGGCCGGTTCGCCGCCGCCCGCGGCCATGACGATCTCCGCCTTCGCCGCCAGCGCGGTGGCGACCCGCTCGTGGCCGGCGCGCCAGAAGATGCCGATCGTCTCCTCGATGACCTGGCGGGCCTGGGCGGCGTGGCCGCGCCGGAGCAGGACATCGGCCAGCGGCTCCAGGCCGAAGGCGTAGCCGGGATGCTCGCGGCCGTAGAAGTCCTGCCGCTCCCGCAGGTTGTGGCGCAGCTCGGCCTCGGCCTCGTCGAACCGGCCGGCGGCGGCCAGCGCGGTGCCCAGATTAAGGCGGTACGTCAGGTGGTCCCGGTACCTCTCCTGATCGCCCATGGGCGGGTTGGAGCACGCGCTGCGGAAGTGGCCCACGGCCCGGTCGAGCTGCCCTGAGCTGAACAGGAGGTTGCCGAGGTCGCACTGGGCGGAGGCCCATTCCGCGCTTCCGTGGCCGTGTCTCTGCTCGACGGCCCGCAGCTCCCGCGACAGGAGCTGTTCGGCGTCGATCAGCCGGCCCTCCTGCAGCAGGCCGAAGGCGATGTCGACTGACGTGGGTGATCCTGACATAGGCGGGAGTATAGAGATCGAATAACGACATTTCGTGATTTCGTCAACGGGTGCCTCCCACCGATCCGCGGTCGCGCCCCACCATGTCCGGCTCCGTGTCCCACCGCCTCACGGGGTCATGCTGACCGTGCTTCATTCGACCGCTTGCCCCCGCCAGGAGCGGTCTTGTCAGTCCGCGGACCTGACCGATAGGACTGTCCGTGTGGCTGATCAACGGAACTTTGCGCGTATCGTCGTGGCGGTCTCCTCGGTCGTGGTCGCCGCTTGCGCGGTGGCGGTGACGATCAAGGCGATGAACACGGACGTCGTCCCGGTGCAAAGGGTGCTGGACCAAGAGGCATTGGAGCGGCAGGTGATTGACCAGGTCGGAGAGCCCGGTAGCCAGCTGACCTGCCCTGCTTCCATCGTGGTCGAGGTAGGCAACCAGTTCGAGTGCCGGCTCTGGCGCGCCCCCAACAAGCGGGTTGTGCGGGTAACGGTTGTTAGCGACCAGGGCGAGGTCTCGGCGTCGTCCATTGGCTGACGGACCCGCTCCTGGCCCGGGCTGCCCGGATAGATGAGGGCGCGCCCGTGGACTTCGCCGTCGATGCCGGCCCGCGCCGCCACCCGGATGTCCTGGACCACCCCAGCCGGGTGATCGTACGCGGCTGGTCCGCTGACGCCCAGGGCGAGCCCGGCCCTGCCTTCAGGGTCCGGCCCCGCGTCAGCGCCCGGCTCTGCGGAAGATCCCGAACTCGACCAGAAGCCCCAGCACCGCGCCCCCGCCGAAGGCGAGCAGCTCGCCGAGGCCCATGCCCTGACTCCGGCTGGTCAGCAGGGTGACGAGCACATTGGCGACGATCATGCCCAGGACGATGAGCAGCACGAGCCGGCCCTCCTGCCAGCCCGGCACTTGGGTGTGGTCCGCTCCCTCGGCGTGGTTGTCGCTCATGGCACAAGGCCCCTTCCCGGCGGGGGCACACCCCGACCAGTAGACAGGCTACAGGTTCTTGATCTGCCGCCTCGCGGGGGCAAGCATGGTCGGAAAGCCGGGGCGACGACAGGGAGACGTTCGGCGTGAACGACCACAGCGAGGACGCGCGCAAGATCCGGCGCCCCACCGAACCCGGGGCCGGCCCGGTCCGGCGCGCCGGCGACGGCACGTGGCAGGTTCGCGGCCACGCGCAGGCCCGCACCGTGCTCCGCAGCGACGTCACCGTCCAGGCCGGGCTGGGCATCGAGACCGTGGAGAAGCTGCCCGCCGGGGTCCGCCGCCCCGTTCTCTACCGGGACGGGCCCGAGCACCGTGAGGACCGCCGGCAGACGGCGAAGTACTTCACGCCCCGCCGCGTGGACGAGCAGTACCGCGACCTGATGGCACGGGTCGCCGAGGACCGGCTGGCCGAGCTGCGAGCGGCGGGCGAGGCGGCGCTGCCGGAGCTGAGCTTCGGCATGGCGATCCAGGTGGCGAGCGCGATCATCGGCCTCACCTCCAGCCGGCCGGGGATCCGCGGCAGGCTGGAACGCTTCTTCCCGGAGAAGTTCGGCAGGCCCGGCCTGACCAGCCCGCACGGGATCTACTGGATGGTCAGGCAGAACGTCAACTGGCTGCGCGTCTACCTGGCCGACGTCCGCCCGGCGATCCGCGACCACCGCCGCGAGCCGCGCGACGACCTCATCACGCACCTGATCGACCAGGGGTGCTCCGATGCCGAGATCCTCGGCGAGTGCCTGACCTTCGCCGCGGCCGGCATGGTGACCACCCGGGAGTTCATCTGTGCCGCCGCCTGGCACCTGTTCACCGACGAGGCGCTGCTGGAGCGCTATCGCGCGGCCGACGAGCCCGCCCGCCTCGCCGTCCTGCACGAGATCCTGCGGCTGGAACCGGTGGTGGCCAGGCTGCGCCGGCGCACCACAGCGGCCCTCGAACTGGACGGCGCCGGCGGGCCGGTCACGGTGCCCCCGGGCGCGCTGATCGAGGTGTACGTCGACGCGGCCAACACCGACGCCCGAGCCGTGGGCGCCGAGCCGCTGTCGATGTGCCCGGGCCGCGCCATCGACGGAGGCGTCGGCGCCGCGGCGCTGTCCTTCGGCGACGGCCCGCACCGCTGCCCTGGAGCGGGCATCGCCATGCTGGAGACCGACGTCTTCCTCAGCCGGTTGTTCGCCATGGACGGCGTGCGGATGGCGGCGGCACCCCGGGTGACCTTCGTCAACGACATCGGCGGCTACGAGATCCGCGGCCTGAGGGTCGCCGCCGGGGGCGGGAACGACCTCTGCTCCATCGGTCGGCCGTGATCGTCGTTTCGTCGCAGGAGACGGTGCCGCATGCCACCGGCGGAATCCAGGTCGTGTCGTGCCGTCCCGGGCTCTCCGGCCGAGGTTAGCCTGGCGAGGTGAGCATGATCGCTGGCAGCTTCCCGCTGGGCCCGGAGTCCGGCCGGCTCCTGGTCCACACGACCCGCACCGGGCTGGGCGCGAAGGCCGGCCACGACCTGACCATCGAGGCCACCCGCTGGAGCGGCGTGGCCATGGTGGACCCCGCCGCCCCGGCCGGCTCCTCGGTGACCGTCACGGTCGACGCCGACGCGTTCGAGGTCCTGGAGGGGACCGGCGGCGTCAAGCCGCTCACGGACGGCGACCGCCGGGAGATCGAGCAGAACATCCGCCGCAAGGTCCTGCACACCGAGCGCCACCGGGAGATCACGTTCCGGTCCACCCGGGTCGAGGGGACCGCGGAGTCGTTCCGCGTCGAGGGCGAGCTCACCCTCGCCGGGGCCACCCGGCCCCTCACCGTGCAGGGCACGCTGGCGGAGGGCCGGGTGCGCGGTTCGGCGGTCATCGTGCAGAGCCGGTGGGGGATCCGGCCCTACTCGGCGCTGCTGGGCGCGCTCAAACTCAACGACGAGGTGGAGGTGCGGTTCGACGTCGGTCTGGCGCCGCGGGAATGACGTCGGAGGCCAGCGGCTGGGGGAGGCTCCAGGATGGTCCAGGTCCGGCCGTCCTGGGAGTCATGCAGGCTGCTCCGACGAGGCTGTGCGAGCCGCGCTGCAGCGCGGGGCCTCGGGTGACGGCGGCGCCGGCGTCGCGGGCCGGCAGGTGGGGACGGCCGGAGACGCCGGCGGGCGGTTCGGGCGGGAATCCGGTCCCTCGTGACAGACTGCGAGTATGACCCACACCCATGGTGAAGACCCGGCGTGTGAGGCGGCCCACGGCAGGACGCCCGCCGAGGGGACCGGGCGGACGCTGGTGGCGGTCTTCGCGTCCCCGGTGGCCGGCTGCCTGCTGAGGTTCGGCACCGAGCTCGGCTTCCGCCCGATCCTCCTGGAGCCCGACCCGGAGCGTCACCTGCCCGGGTTCACGGCGGTGAACGAGCTCGGCGACTACCTGGACGCGACGGCCGACGTGGTGCTCACCGACCATCACCGGGAGGAGATCGGCCCGATCCTGCGCGACCTGCTCAAGTCGCCTGCCCGGTGGATCGGCATCATGGGCAGCCCCCGCCACACCGGGCCACACGTGCGGGCGCTGGCCGACCTCGGCGTCCCGGCGGAGGAGATCGCCCGGGTGCACCGGCCGATCGGGCTCAACATCGGCTCGCAGACCCCTCCGGAGATCGCCGTCGCCACCCTGGCCGGCCTGATCGCCGACCGCAACGCCCGCCCCGGCGGTTTCACCTTCTGACCCGCCCGGCCGGCCTGCGGCTCGAAGGATTCGAGGAGCTGAGCGACTTCCGGGCAGGATGCCGGCATGATCACCCCCAGCCCGCTTCGTCGATGCTCATGGTTCCTCTCCGGCGGGATCAGCCAGCAGGCCGGCATGCTCGCCGCTCCGGCC
This sequence comes from Nonomuraea sp. B12E4, assembly GCF_039871825.1. Taxonomy (NCBI): domain Bacteria; kingdom Bacillati; phylum Actinomycetota; class Actinomycetes; order Streptosporangiales; family Streptosporangiaceae; genus Nonomuraea; species Nonomuraea sp. B12E4. The sequence continues at coordinate 1,144,580 of NZ_JBDPME010000001.1, forward strand.
ACGATCGTCTTCGTCCTTCATATGCACGCCCAGCGGTCGTACGGCGAGAACGGACTGGCCTCCCTGATCTCCCTGCTGCTGGCGTGGCTGCTGGCCCTGCCGGTCGGCGTCCTGCTCGACCGGGCGCGGCGCGGTCCGGCGCTGACGGTCGCGGCCCTGATGAGCGCCGTGACGCTGGCCCCGTTCGCGGGCGCGGTGTGGCTGGACTCGCTCACCGCCCCGCACCTCCTCCTGGCCGTCGTCCTGCTGCCGGTGCCGTGGAACGCCGGCGGGCTCGGCAGGGACGCCTACGTGCCCGCGGTCGTCGGGCGTGCCCGGCTGGTGGTTGACCTGCTGTGTAGGGGTGGCCACGGGCGGCCGGAATGGTCGGGAGTAGGCTAAAAAGTGGTTCTGGCACAGAAGGAGTCCGGGGGGATCATGAATGTGCCACCGACGGGGATGTGCTGTTCGGAAGCGGTCGGGGGCTGCGCTCTGGCGGTTGGGGACGAGGCTTTCGCGGGCCGACCGTAGGAGAGTACGGCATCGGCTTGGTTGTTTCGGCTGGTTGGTTCGCCAGTTGCGGGTTGAGTGATGAACGCGCGGAGCCGTCGCGGGCTGCCTGATCTGCTCGGGGAGTCCCGCCGGCCGCTGCGGGTGCGTGAGCACCCCAACGCGGCGTGGTTCGCTGTGGGAGCGGTGTGCATCGGCGCGTTCATGGGCCAGTTGGACGCCAGCATCGTCACGCTGGCGTTCCCTGCGCTGCAACGAGAGTTCGCTGCCTCGCTGGCGGCGGTGCAGTGGGTGTCGCTGGGATACCTGCTCACGCTTGTGGCCTTGCTGGCCGGGGCGGGCAGGGTAGCCGATACGGCGGGCCGCAAGCTGATCTATCTGTACGGCTTTGTGGTGTTCACGGCGGCGTCCGCTGCCTGCGGGCTGGCGCCATCGCTGGCGGCGCTGGTGGGTTTCCGCCTGGTGCAGGCGGTCGGGGCCGCGATGCTTCAGGCCAACAGCGTGGCGCTGGTGGTCTCCAGCCTGCCACGGGCGCGGGCGCGGGCGGGGCTGGGGTTGCAGGCGGCGGCTCAGGCGCTCGGCCTGGCCTTGGGGCCGGCGCTGGGCGGGCTGGTGGTGGGGACGCTCGGCTGGCGATGGGTGTTCTGGATCAACGTGCCGGTCGGCCTGGCCGCCATCGTCGCGGGTCATTACCTGCTGCCGCGTACCCGCCGGCGCCGGCGGGTACGCCGGTTCGACCTGGCTGGGCTGGCTCTGCTCGCCATCGCGACCACCTGTCTGCTGCTGGCGGCCTCGGTGATCTCCGGCCTGGCTTTGCCGCTGTGGTCGTTGCCCGTCCTGCTGACTGTTGCCGCCGCGTGCGGGGTCGCCTTCTGGCTGTGGGAGCGGCGGGCGCCGTCCGCGCTGATCGACGTTGGATTGTTGCGCAGCCGGGCGGTGGCGGCTGGGCTGGCGGGTGCGTTGGGCGGCTATCTGGTGCTGTTCGGCCCGCTGGTGCTGGTCCCCCAGGTGCTGGTGGCCGGCGGCATGGGTGAGCTGAGCGCCGGCCTGATCCTGACGGCGTTGCCCACCGGATTCGCGCTGGCCGCGTTGGGCGCGGAGCAGGTGCTGCCCGCGCGATGGAGCAATCGGCTGCGGTGCGCGACGGGTGCCGTGCTGGCCGCGGTAGGGGCTGGGCTGCTGGCCCTGTCGCCGGGCCAGGTAGGACTCCTGGTGGCTTGTCTGCTGGTGATGGGTACTGGACTGGGCACGTTCATTCCTGCCAACAACAGCGTCGTCATGGTCGCGGCTCCGGAACAGGTGTCGGGCACGGCCGGAGGCATGGTGAACATGGCCCGCGGCATCGGGACGGCGTTCGGCATCGCGGCGGTGACCTTGGCGCTGCATCTGGCCGGCGCCTCCTACCTGGTGGGGGCACGGGCCGCGCTGGTCGTGCTCGCGGCGGTCGCCGTACTGGCCGCGTTCACCGCGTTCGGCGCGCCGCCCGGCCACGATCACCACGGCACAGCCCCTGAGCTTTGACGACTGCGAGGGGAGGAACACGATGGCGACGAGCTTGACACCGCACAGTCTCGCCGGGTCGGCGGCTTCAGCCGGGCTGGTGCTGGCCGACACCGTCGCCCGGCTACGGCGGGCGATGCGCCGCGCCGCCCGCGCCGCCGATCCCGACTGCCCGTTGACGGTCGCGCAGCTTGAGGTGCTGTCCTGCCTGGCAGCAGCACCGGGTGCCCGTCCCAGCCAACTGGCTCGCCATCTGAGGCTCTCCCCGAACTCGGTCACCACGCTGGTGAACGCCTTGCACGCACGTGGCCTGGTCACGCGGTCGCGGGCGGCGGTTGACGCACGCGCGTTCGCGCTGTCTCTCACCGCCGACGGACAGAGCGTGCTGGCGCGCTGGAGGCGTACCAATGCCGTCCTCGTCCACACCGCACTGACCGGGCTCGAGGAGAACCACCAGCGCGTACTGGCCGAGGCGATACCCGCGCTGGACGCGCTGACCCGCGCCATCGACACGCTCGCGGACGCTCCGCCCTTCATCAGGGAGGCTGATGATGACAACACCATGGCTGCCGGCCGATGACCCTCAGAACCGAGCACGCCAGGCGACCCAGAACCGGTGCCTGGCGGCCGCCACCGCGCTGGTGGCCGGACTGGTGATGCTGACGGTCGGCCGCAATGACGTCCTGCTGGCGGCGGGGGCGCTCAGCCTGGCCATCGCCGTGCTGCTCGGCGCGTACGCCTACCGCCACCGCTACCAGGCGCACGGGGGATCACCACCCCGCCACCTGGCCGCACCCGACCCACGCTTCTTCCTGCTGACCGCGGTGCTCGCCCTCACCGTGGCCATCCTGACGGGAGCCAGCCTGCTCATCCAGTGAACAGCCGCCCCGGCCGCCGACGGGGCAGAGCAAGGGGGGGATCGTGAGCGACGCAGCCTCGCCCAGGGGCCTGTCCTCGGCCAGAGCCCGGGACCTGCTCGCGCAGGTCGGTCCGAACATGGTGCCGGAGCAGCGGCCTCGACTGGCCGCCCGTATTGCCGCGAAGCTGTGGGCGCCGGTGCCGTGGATGCTGGAGATCACGATCGCGCTGGAAGTGGCGTTGGGCAAGTGGCTGGAGGCCGCCGTAGTCGCCGTGGTGCTGGCGTTCAACGCCGGCCTGAGCTTGGTGCAGGAAGGCCGCGCGCAGGCGGCCGTGGGGCTGCTGCGCCGCGCTCCACCAGGCGCTCAAGGACCGGGGGGAACGGCGTCACTGAGCGGTACGGCCACCGGCGGTCCCGGTCACAGGCCGCGGAGGAACTCTTCGAGGATCTTGTTGTACACGTCCGGGCGTTCCACGTTGGGGTAGTGCGCGGTCCCGTCGATCGAGGTCGCGCGGCCGTCGGCGACGGCGCCGGCGAGGCGTTCGGCCATGCCGATGTGGTCGGGGGAGTCGAGGGCGCCGTGGACGGCCAGCACGGGCACGCCGATCGTGGGCACGCGCTCCCAGGTCTCGCGCACGCCGACGAGGTGGTGGGGCTCGTCGCGGGTGTGCTTGGCCATGGTGGCCCGGGCCGTCCGCCGCAACCGGTGCACGACCCGGGGGTCGAGGTCGTCGAGGGTGCGGTACGGTCCCGCGGCGAAGGCCATGAACCCCTCGACCGAGGCGTCCAGGTCCCCGGCGGCCATCGCCGCGTGCCAGGTGGCCATGCTCCGGGTGGTCCAGGGATCGGTGAAGTACGGCTCGCTGGTCCCGGCGCCGCTGACGACCACGGCGCTGACGAGGTCGGGGTGCTCCAGGGCGGTGTCGACCGCCAGGCTCGCCCCCATGGAGAGGCCCACCAGCACCGCCGGCCCGGTGTCCAGGTGGCGCAGCAGCGCGGCGAGGTCGTCGGTCAGCCGGTACGGGCCGGTGGCGTTGGGGGAGCGGCCGTGGCCGCGGGCGTCGGGGGCGATGACACGGTGCCGGGCGGCGAGGCCCGGTATCTGGTCCTCCCACATGCCGTGGTCCAGGAAGCCGCCGTGCAGCAGGACGAGGGGCCGGCCGGCGCCGGCGTCGAGCCAGAACAGGTCAGTCATGACAACCAAGGTGTCATTATTGGCGCGAAATGACAACACAGGTGTCATGATGGTGGGGTGAGCGAGACAGGCCGCGACCCGGCGCCCGGAGCGCCGACCGACCGGCTCGGCGAGGTGTTCGACCTGGTGGGACCGCTGTATCGGCGGGCCTACCGCAAGGTGGAGCAGGACGCGCCCATCGAGGGACTGCCGGTGGGCGTCCGGGCCGTGCTGAACATGCTCCGCGAGCACGGGCCCATGACCGTCCCCCAGATGGGCCGTGCCCAGGCGCTGAGCCGCCAGTTCGTCCAGCGCATGATCAATGACGCGGCCGCGCGCCACCTGGTCGAGTCCGTCCCCAACCCGGCGCACAAACGCTCCTCGCTCATCCGGCTCACCGAGGAGGGCCGGGCCGCCATCGACGCCGTGATCGACCGCGAGCGCGCGGTGCTGCGCCGGATCGGCGGTGACCTGACCGACGCCGAGATCACCGCCTGCCTCCGCGTGCTCTCACGCCTGCTGCGCCACCTCGACGACATCGACATGGACTAGCGGCCTCAGCCCGCGAAGGGCCGCGAGGGCCGCGTCAGGTGAGGGTCTCGCCGCCGTCGACGGTGATGACCTGACCGGTGACGTAGTTGTTGGCCATGAGGAAGAGAGCCGAGGCGGCGGCCTCCTCGGCGGTGCCGAAACGGCCGAGGGGGACGGCCGATCCGGCGGCGGCGATCGCGTCGTCGGAGTCCGTCCCCGCCGCCGAGCGCAGGAGCGGGGTGTCGATCCGGCCGAAGCGGATGGCGTTGACCCGTAGCCGGGCGGGGGCGAGCTCCACGGCCAGGGCCCTGGTGAGGGTCTCCACGGCGCCGACGGCCGACAGCGGGGCCGACATCCCGGGAGCGGGGCGGGCCACGAGGATCCCCGAGCTGAACGTGAGCGAGCCTCCGGCGGGAAGCCGGGCCGCCGCGGCGCGGGCGGCGGCGAAGGCCCCCCAGAGGCGCGAGTCCAGGGCCGCGCGGATGTCGTCGGCCGACAGCGCGGTCAGCGGGCCGGCGCCGGTGATGCCGCCCGCGGTGACGAGCACGTGATCGGCGTGCCCGGCCCGGTCGAAGGCCGCGGCGAGGGTCTGCTCGTCCCCGCCGTCGCCGGGAACCTCCAGGACGGCGTCGCCGGGGTCCCCGGCCGGGCCCGCGGCGCGTACCCGGGCGGCGGCGGCCTTCAGCCGGTCGGGGTCGCGGCCGATCAGCACGACGCGGGCGCCGACCGAACGCAGCAGGACGCCCGCCGCCAGCCCGATGCCCGAGCTGCCGCCGACGAGGACGGCGGTCGCGCCGGAAAGGGCGCCGGGCAGCGGCGAACGCACGGGGATGGGAGTCGCAGTGCTCATGGGAAGAGCCTTCCAGGAAATAAACCAACTGGTTTGTTTAGCTGTCCCCGCTGATCCTGCAGTGTGAACGGCGCGGAGTCAACTGGATGGTTTAATTTGTCCATGGCCTATGACGCGGAGGACACCAAGCGGCGGATCTTCGACGCCGCCGCCATCGAGTTCGCCGAGCACGGGCTGGCGGGGGCCAGGGTCGACCGGATCGCGGCCGCCGCCAAGGCCAACAAGCAGGCCCTCTACCTCTATTACGGGAGCAAGGAAAAGCTCTTCGCCGCCATCCTGGGGGCCAAGCTGGAGGAGGTCGGCCGCTGCGTCACCATCGATCCCGACGCGGTGGCCGAGTCGGTCGGGCAGATCTTCGACTGGTACCGGGAGCATCCGGAGCTGATCCGGCTGGTGCTGTGGGAGGCGCTGGAGGGGGGCGGTCAACCCGACGCGTACGAGCGGGGGCTCCGTGACGGTTTCCGGGCGAAGGCCGGCGTGCTCGTGGACGGGGGCGTGGCCCGGCACCTTCCCGAGGGCGCACGCCTCCGCGCCGCTCAGGACCTGGTGTTCACCATCATGAGCCTGGTCGCCTGGAACTTCGCGGTGCCCAGGACGTGCCGCGCCATCCTGGACGAGGAGACCGAGCAGGCCGCCTTCGCCCGCCGCCGCGAGACCGTGATCGACGTCGCCCGCAGGCTCGCCTCCCCGGCCGAGCCCCGGGAGTGAGGCCGGCCGGCCTTCCCGGCCCGTTCAGCCGGCATCGGGGACGCGGCCGCGCACGCTGGCCGCCGCCGGGACCGTACGGCACGTTCGCGGCGCGGGTCCATCCGGTCCGATGAGCGCGCGGCGGGGCCCGGCGATGCTAGGTTCTCCGCACGTGACGACTCAGCCCTCTTCCCTGGCCGAGGTCCGCGCCCGGATCGACGACATCGACGGCGAACTGGTCCGGCTGCTGGCCGACCGGCAGGCCCTGGTCCGGCGCGCGGCCGCGTTCAAGACCGACGAACAGGCCGTACGCGCTCCCGGCCGCGCCGAGCGTGTCGTGGCCGCCGCCCGCGAGCGCGCCGCCCACGCCGGGCTGTCCCCGGAGGTGGCCGAGGCCGTGTGGCGCGCCATGATCGGCGCCTTCATCGCCCTCGAACTCGCCGAACACCGGGCAGGCCCGCCCGCCGCGGACCGGCAACCGTGAGCATATAGTGATCTACATTGTAAAGGCGCTCGGTCGGTGGTGCCGCACGGCCGATGCCGAACCCACCACAAGCGCCCACCGGGGGTCGGCCTGGGATCGGTGGGCGATCGCTGAGCCGGAGGGGGCCGAGGGGTGGAGCTGACCGGTGCGTTGGGGGAGGCCGGCTGGGAAGCGCATCGTCCCGCGGTGTTCGGGGCGGCCTACCGGATCCTCGGCGCCGTGGCCGAGGCCGAGGACGTGACCCAGGAGGTCTGGTTGCGTGCCGCCGCCGCCGACCTGTCCGGGGTGCGGGACCTGCGGGCCTGGCTGGTGACCTTGGCCGTCCGGACGTCGTACAACGTGCTGAAGTCGGCGCGCGTCCGGCGGGAGTCCTATGTCGGCCCCTGGCTGCCCGAACCCCTGCTGACCGGGCCCGACGCCGCCGTCCGGGTGCTCATGGACGAGTCGGTGAGCACCGCGATGCTGGTGGTCATGGAGACGCTCTCGCCCGCCGAGCGGGTCGCGCTGGTGCTGCACGACGTCTTCGGCTTCCCGTTCGACCGGATCGCGGAGGTGCTCGGAGGGACGCCCGCCGCCGGCCGCAAGCTCGCCTCGCGGGCGCGGGTCACGGCGGTCCGGGAGCGGCCCCGGGCCTCCAGGGCCGAGAGCGTCGGGACAATTCCAGCCAGGCGACACCCCGACCCCCACGACGACGGGCGATCATTTCCGCGGGAACCACCAGGCCGCGCGAGTGCCGGGCCGTCCATGCCCCCTGACCGGCCACTCCGCCGGGGCGCGGTGGGGTCCGTGCGGGTGCGGCGGGGTGAATACACTAGTCGAACGTGACTTCCAAGCCGCGTATCCCCGATGTCCTGGCCGCTCGTTACGCCTCGCCGGAGCTGGCCCGCCTGTGGTCTCCCGAGTACAAGATCGTCGCGGAGCGGCGGTTGTGGCTGGCGGTGCTGCGGGCCCAGGCCGGGCTGGGGGTGGCGGTGCCGGATGGTGCGATCGACGACTACGACAAGGTGATCGAGCAGGTCGATCTGGACTCGATCGCGGCACGCGAGCGGGTCACCCGCCACGACGTGAAGGCCCGCATCGAGGAGTTCAACGCGCTGGCCGGGCACGAGCAGGTGCACAAGGGCATGACCTCGCGCGACCTGACGGAGAACGTCGAGCAGTTGCAGGTGCGCGACAGTCTGCTGCTGGTGCGCGACCGGGTGGTGGCGTTGCTGGCGCGGCTGGCGAGCCTGGCCGAGGAGCATCGGGCGACGGTGGTGGCCGGTCGCTCGCACAACGTGGCGGCGCAGGCCACGACGCTGGGCAAGCGTTTCGCGACGGCCGCCGACGAGCTGCTGGTGGCCCATCGGCGGCTGGAGGAGCTGATCGCCCGTTACCCGCTGCGCGGGATCAAGGGCCCGGTCGGCACCGCCCAGGACATGCTGGACCTGCTGGGCGGTGATCGGGGCAAGCTGGCCGAGCTGGAGGGGCGGGTGGCGGCCCATCTGGGGTTCGCGCACCGGTTCACGAGCGTGGGGCAGGTCTATCCGCGGTCGCTCGACTTCGAGGTGGTGACGGCGCTGGTGCAGCTGGCGGCGGCACCGTCGTCGCTGGCCAAGACGATCCGGCTGATGGCCGGGCACGAGCTGGTCACCGAGGGGTTCAAGGAGGGGCAGGTCGGCTCGTCGGCGATGCCGCACAAGATGAACACCCGCTCATGCGAGAGGGTCAACGGCCTGGCCGTGGTGCTGCGCGGTTACGCCTCGATGGTGGGGGAGCTGGCCGGCGACCAGTGGAACGAGGGTGACGTGTCCTGCTCGGTGGTGCGCCGGGTGGCGCTGCCGGACGCGTTCTTCGCCTTCGACGGCCTGGTGGAGACGATGCTGACGGTGCTGGACGAGTTCGGCGCGTTCCCGGCGGTGATCTCGGCCGAGCTGGACCGCTACCTGCCCTTCCTGGCCACGACGAAGATGCTGATGGCGGCCGTACGGGCGGGGCTGGGCCGGGAGCAGGCACACGAGCTGATCAAGGAGCACGCGGTGGCGGCGGCGCTGGCGATGCGCTCGCGGGGGGCCGCCAACGAGCTGCTCGACCGGCTGGCCGCCGATGAGCGGTTCCCGCTGGACCGGGCGGGGTTGCAGGAGCTGCTGGCCGACCGGGTGTCGTTCACCGGGGCCGCGGCCGATCAGGTGGCGGCGGTCTCGCGGCAGGTGGGAGAGATCGTGGCGGCCCATCCGGCGGCGGCCGCCTACCGTCCGGGTGCGATTCTGTGATTCGCGAGCTGCGTACCGCGGATGAGGTGCGGTCGGCGTGCGGGGACGACGATCTGCTCATGTGGGCGGCGCAGGGCCTGGCGGGCGGGGCGCGGGCGTGGGCGCTGGGTGAGGCGGTGGTGGCGGGCGGCTGAGGTGTGGTGTCCTGACGGCACGGGACCCTGAGGGCGCGGCATGTTGGCGGCTGGGCTCGCGGCGGTCCGGCCGTGGGCCGAGCCGTCCGGGGCCCTCGGCGGCATGGGGAGCGGCCAGCCCGGCCGGCGCGGTCGGGGTGCGGGGAAAATCGGGTGAGGTTCGGGCGGCGCTGGGGCAGAGTTGACGGAGTGATGTCCGATTTTGTACCTGGTATCGAGTTGTCACGAGCCTTCTACCACGAGGTGGTGGCGCCGCTGGTGCCCGGTGTGGCGCACAGTGCCGCGCTGGTCGGGCCCGGTTCCGAGGTGCTGGCTTTCGACACGGCCCGCTCGGCCGATCATGACTGGGGTCCGCGGGTGCTGGTGTTCGTGCCGGCGGGGTCGGTGGCCGAGGTGCGGGCGAAGGTGGCGGCGGGGCTGCCGGAGCGTTTCCGGGGCTATCCGACCGTGTTCGCCTATCACGGGCAGGTGCGGCCCGGGGTGACGGTGACGGATTTGAGCGGGTGGCTGGTGGGGCGGCTCGGGTTCGATCCGCGGGCGGGGGTGTCGCTGCTGGACTGGTTGTCGGTGCCGTGGCAGCGGCTGGCGGAGGTGACGTGCGGGGAGGTGTTCCACGACGGGCTGGCGGGCGGCGGTTTGGCGGCGGTCAGGGCGGCGTTGCGCTGGTATCCCGAGGATGTGTGGCGGTATGTACTGGCGTGTCAGTGGCGGCGGATCGCGCAGGAGGAGCCGTTCCCCGGCCGGTGCGGGGAGGTCGGTGACGAGCTGGGGTCGGCGGTCGTGGGGGCGCGGCTGGCGCGGGAGGTGATGCGGCTGGCGTTGCTGCTGCGGCGGCGTTACCCGCCGTACGCGAAATGGCTGGGCAGTGCGCTGGCGCGGATGCCGGGCTCCACGGAGCTGGGAGAGTCGCTGGGGGTCGTGGTGGCGGCCCGGTCCTGGCGGGAGCGGCAGGAGGGGTTGTCGGCGGCGTACGGGCGGGTGGCGGCGCTGCAGAACCGGGTGGCGCTGGCCGAGCGGCTGGATGAGCGGGTGCGGGGGTTCCACGACCGGCCGTTCGAGGTGATCGGCGGGGACCGGTTCGCGCAGGCGTTGCTGGCGGCGGTGTCGGATCCGGTGATCAGGGGGTTGCCGGTGGTGGGGTGTGTGGATCAGCTGGCGGATTCGACGGATCTGCTGATGGCGCCGGGGCGGGCGCGGGCGGTGACGGCGGCGGTGCTGGGACTCGGCGCATAATGATCTACATTGTAAAGGGTGTGGGCTGAGAAAATCATACCCACATCCCAATCAACCCCTAGCCGGCGAGGTCGGCGGCCAGTTCTTCGATACGCCTGCGCCACGCCGCGGCGGCGGGATCGCCGGTGTGGGTGATGATGAGGCGGGCGCCGTGGCCGGTCCCCGCGGTCAGCTCCCAGCGCACGCTGCCGCCCGCGGTGTCGTACTCCAGGAGTTTGTCCGTCTCGGCCCGGGTGACGGGGCCGGCCTGCAGGCCGGCGGCGGTGAACGGGGCCGGTGGCGGGGCGCCGACGGTGGCGTCGGGGCCGCCCAGGGTCTGCCAGACGTGCTCGGCGGGGCGGGTGAGCTGGCGTTCGGCGCGGGTGGTGTGGTCGTCGGCGGTGACGGGGTCGAGGCCGAGGATGGCGATGTAGTCCTCGTGCAGGCGGGCGGTGCCGGCGGGTGCGTGGAAGGGGCGTTCGTCGAGGGTGGCGAGCAGGGCCATGATGCAGGTGTGCCAGCCGGAGGCGAAGCTGGCGGCGCCGTGGCGGTCGGTGAAGGTGTGGGTGAAGGTGAGGAGGGTGCCGGGGCCGTCGGGGTGGAGTTCCCAGCGCAGTTCGTCCTCGCCCCAGGTGTGGGCGAAGGCGTGGGGTGGGTTGTTCTCGGTGATGCGGCCGTCGGGGCCGAAGCCGTAGGTGATGCGGTCGCCGTCGATGGTGACCTGGGCGGGGAACCAGTGGGCGAGGTGCTGGGATTGGGTGATGGCGCGCCAGACTTTGGCGGGTGGGTGGGGGAGGCGGCGTTGCATGGTGAGGGTGGTGCGGCCGTCGGGGTGGAGGGTGAGGTTGTCGTTCATGGGGTGTCGTCTTCCATGGTGTCGAGGTGGTGTTCGAGGCGGTCGAGGGTCTGGTTCCAGAGTTTGCGGTAGGGGGTGAGCCAGGCGTCGATGTCGGCCAGGGGTTGGGGGCGGAGTTCGTACCAGCGGCGTTGGGCGTCTTTGCGGACGGTGACGAGCCCGGCTTCGCGGAGGGCGCGCAGGTGTTTGCTGGTGCCGGGTTGGGTGAGGCCGAGGTGGTGGCTGAGTTCGCCGACGAGGTGGGGGCGTTGGAGGAGGAGGTCGAGGATGTCGCGTCGTGCGGGTTCCGCGAGCACGTCGAAGCGCATGCGGTGAATATACCGACACGAGTATATTCCCGCAAGTGCATGTATCGGTTTGAGGGTGAGCGCGGCGGGCTTGGTGCGGTCAAGGGCGGGGCGCGGTCGTCCCATGCGTTGGCCAAGAGTTGGCGTGGCTTTTCGGACACGCTCCCCCAGATTGCGGGCTGCGCATAATCTGGTGCCGATGAGGAGGTTGCGGCGCGGTGGTGGCCCCGCCGGCCGCGCCCGTCGGTTGAGGCGCCATGACAGCGGTGATGACCAGCACCTCCCGGAGCCGGCAGCTGTGCCGGCTCCCTGCCGAGGTGACGAGTTTCGTGGGGCGTCGGCACGAGATTGCCGAGGTCAAGCAGCTGCTGTCCGCGTCCAGGGCGGTGACGTTGACGGGGGTGGGCGGGGTCGGCAAGACCCGGCTGGCGCTGCGGGTGGGGCTGGAGGTTCGGCGGGCGTTCCGTGACGGGGTGTGGCTGGTGGAGCTGGCCGCGTTGCAGTGCCCGGAGCTGCTGGCCGAGGTGGTGGCCGAGGTGCTGGAGATCCGGGATCTGAGGAGCGCGGCGCCGCTGGCGGCGTTGACGGAGCAGCTGCGGGGCAAGCAGCCGCTGGTGATCCTGGACAACTGTGAGCACCTGGTCGGGGACTGCGCGGTGCTGGCCGAGACGTTGCTGCGGGCCTCCGGTGAGCTGCGCATCCTGGCCACCAGCCGGGAGCCGATGGGGATCGGGGGCGAGCACGTGGTCCCGGTGCCGCCGCTGACGCTGCCGGAGCTGCGGGCGCCGGGCCCGTCGCTGGAGGCGCTGGCGCAGGGCGAGGCGGTGCGGCTGCGGGCGTTGTCGGCTCGGCAGGTGCTGGATCGGCTGGAGGATCGGTTCCGCCTGCTGAGGTGTGGATCGAAGACGGTGTTGCCCCGGCATCAGACGCTGCGGGCATTGATCGACTGGAGTTATGCGCTGTGTTCGGACAAGGAGTGGTTGCTGTGGGAGCGGGTGTCGGTGTTCGCCGGGGGGCTGGACCTGGAGGCGGCCGAGGCCGTCTGCTCCGGGGACGGGATCGCCCGGCAGGACGTGGTCGAGCTGGTGATCGGCCTGGTGGAAAAGTCCGTCCTGGTTCGGGAGGACCACCGGGGCGGGGTGCGCTACCGGATGCTGGAGACGCTGCGCGAGTACGGCCGCGAGCGGCTGGTCGCCTCCGGCCGGGAGGAGGTGTTGCGGCGGCGGCACGCCGGTTATTACCGCGAGCTGGCGGAGCGGGCGCGTGCGCAGGTGTTCGGGGCCGCGCAGGTCGGGTGGTTCACCCGGTTGCAGGTGGAGCACGCCAACCTGCGGGCGGCGCTGGACACGTGCTTTGCCGTGCGGAGCGAGCCGGGCGCCGGGCTGAGCCTGGCCACGGACCTGCTCTATCACTGGATCACCAGTTATTACCTGGGGGAGGGGCGTAACTGGGTGGAGCGCGGGCTGGCCGGCGGGGCCGGTCCGCGGGAGGCGCGCGCCCGCGCGTTGTGGGCGGGCGGGTGGCTGACGATCATTCAGGGGGATGTGACGGCTGCGACCGGCATGACGCGGGAGGCGTGCCGGTGGGGGGAGCGGCTGGGGGATGCGTCGGTGCTGGGGTACGGGGCGTTGTGCTCCGGCATGATCGCCATGTTCGGCGGGCGGGTCGGGGAGGCGGTGGAGTGCTACGAGGAGGCGCTGGCCAGGCATCGCGGTACGGGGGATCCCGCGGGGTTGCCCCTGGCGTTGGTGCGGTTGTCGCCGGCGCACTCGTTCGCGGGGGAGTCCGGGCGGGCGGTGGCCGCGGGGGAGGAAGCGCTGGCGGTGAGCGATGCGGTGGGGGAGGGCTGGCATCGGGCGTACGCGATGATGGCGCTGGGTGTTTGAGCTGTGGCGGCAGGGGGGATCTTTCGCGGGCGGCGGAGACGGCGTTCCAGATGGGGAGCCCCAGGATGGTGGGCCGTCGCGGGAGGTCCCCGTGTGTGGCTCGGGGCTCGCATATGGCGTACACGTCGATCGTCTCCCTCGGTGACCTGTCCACGTGTCCAGGATGCGAGAGGCCCTCCGATAGAAGGACGGGATTTATCCCCGTATAGGTACCTATTTATTGGTTCGCCAGGTTTAGGTAGCCGCCTGAACAGGCGGCGGAGAAGACCACGCCGCCGCCCCTCCGCACGGCCCCGCTCGGATCCGCGCGTGAGCAGGTCGTCGGTGCGCCCGCCGTGGCCTCCCGTCCGCTGGTCAGAGCGATGAGGTTAACGTGGAGGTAGGTGTCGGCTCGGTGCTGGGGGGACACATGAAGCGACACTCTCTGAGGACCGCAATCGCCGCTGGGGTTTTCCTGGCCGCTATCACCGCAGGCTCGGAGGTCTCCGCGGCGGTCGCCACGGGAGCCATGGGATCTCCGGCGACGCCGTCCCCGAGTCCTTCTCCGGCGGGTACGCAGCCGGCGTGCCCGGGCATGGGGCGGATGCATCCCATCACCAGTGAGTACGCCTACCTGTCGCAGATGGTGCCGCACCACCAGGAGGCCATCACCGCGGCACGGCAGCTACAGCGCTCCGAGCGGGCCGAGATGCGGCGGCTCGGGCAGGCGATCGTCACGACGCAGACGGCCGAGGTCGGCAAGATGCGGGGCTGGCTGGAGCAGTGGTACCGGCAGAGCCCTGCGCCGAGCGCGAGCCAGAGCACGATGCCCGGCCTGTCGGGGCTTTCCGGGGATCAGCTCGGCAAGACGTTCCTGCAGCACATGATCCCGCACCACATGATGGCGATCATGATGTCGCAGCAGCTCCTCAGGGGAGACCAGGTCCAGCATTCCGAGGTCGCCGACTTCGCCCGCACGGTACGCGACGACCAGTGGGCGGAGGTCCGCACGATGCGGCGATACCTGCTCCAGTGGTTCGGGGAGCAGAGGATGCCCTGCACCCCGCACGTTCCCGGCATGCCTGATATGCCTGGTATGCCAGGCATGGCGCCGGGGCCGCGCATCCCGGGAGCACCCGACCGGCCGACGCCCACGGGCACCTGAACTCAGCGGACACCCGGCACTCGCAGAGAGGCCGCCGGCGGGCAGGGCATCGAGCGTCCGCGGCAGAGCGCCGGCCAGGTGGGCCCAGGGATGCTGGTGATTGCGCTGGTCACGGGTAGTACACCCGGTGCGGGCGACGGCGCTCCGGGCGGGGCACGGCCGGGTCGCCTCCGCACGCGGCGCTCAGCCTCAAGGAGGAGCCGTGATGAAGCAACATCTGGTGCCGGCGGGAATCGCCGCCGTGGTGGCGCCGGGGGCGATCGCGGCCGGAGCTCCCGCGAACACGGTCCTGATCGTGCTCAGACTGCCGGCCTGCCCGGTGATGACGCTCATGATGATGCGCGGCATGGGCGGCCACGACACCACCGATCGGCGCAGGCCGGACCGTGAAGATCGGAACCCCGGCGACCGCAGAGGTGTCTCATGAGCGGCATCGACTGGGCCGTGGTGCTGCTGTCCGGCGCGCTGCTGGCATTCCTGGCCTGGTACTTCTTCGGGCCGCGCGCCAGCCGCCTGGCGGAACTGCGCGAGGGGGTGCAAGAAGCCGAGATCGTGGTGCGGGGCGGCTACTGCCCGGATGTGCTCCGGGTGCGGCAGGGCATCCCGCTGCGGCTGGCCTTCGACCGGCGTGAGAGCGGCGAGTGCACCTCCCAGGTGGTCTTCCCCGACTTCGGCGTCAGCCGCTCGCTGCCGGCCTTCGCCCGGAGCGTCGTGGAACTGGACCCGCGGCAGGCCGGGGAGTACCGCTTCGCCTGCGGCGAGAACATGGTGCACGGCCGGTTGATCGTCGAACCGGACGACCACCATCGCCCGCCCACCTCGCCCCAGCCGCCCCGGTCTCCCCAGGAGCCGTCCTGGACGGCTGAGCCCGCGCCACCGCCGGCCCCGCCTGCCCAGGCGGCTTCCCCGTCCGGGCACGCGCCACAGGACACCGAGGCGGCCCAGCGGCGTGCCGAGATCCGTGACCTGTCCAGGCGCGTGCTGGTCGGTGCGGTGCTCACCGTGCCGGTGGCCTTCGCGGTCATGGCGCACGAGCTTTTCGCCGCGACCTGGCTGCCGGGCCTGCTGCTGAACCGGTGGGCGCAACTCGCCCTGATCACCCCGGTGATGTTCTTCACCGGCCGGCCGATCCACACGGTCGGCTGGCTGGCCCTGCGCCATCGCTCGGCGGAGATGAACAGCCTGATCACGCTCGGCACGAGCGCCGCCTACGGCTACAGCCTGCTGGTCACCCTCGTCCCGGACGCGCTGCCCGAGCAGGCACGCGAGGTCTACTTCGAGGCGGTCGGCGTCATCCTCACGCTGATCCTGCTCGGCCGGCTGCTGGAAACACGGGCCAAGGCGGGCACCGGCGAAGCCATCCGCAAGCTGATCGGCCTGCAGGCACGCACCGCCCGGGTCCGCCGCGACGGCGGCGAAGCCGAGATCGGCCTCGACCAGGTGCTGCCCGGCGACGTGGTCATCGTACGGCCGGGTGAGAAGGTCCCAGCCGACGGGGTGATCCTGACCGGCCGCTCGACACTGGACGAGTCCATGGTCACCGGCGAGTCCATCCCCATCGACAAGGGGCCCGGGGACGAAGTGGTGGGCGCCACCGTCAACCAGACCGGCGCCTTCACCTTCCGCGCCGACAAGGTCGGCGCCGCCACGATGCTGGCGCAGATCATCCGGCTGGTCCAGGCCGCCCAAGCCTCCCGCGCGCCCATCCAGCGCCTGGCCGATCTGGTGTCGGGATACTTCGTCCCGGCGGTCATCGCCATCGCCGTCGTGACGTTCGCCGCATGGTTCGTGGCCGGACCCCAGCCTGCGCTGACGCTGGCGCTGGTGGCGGCGGTCGCCGTGCTGATCATCGCCTGCCCGTGCGCGCTCGGCCTGGCCACCCCGCTGTCCATCATGGTGGGCACCGGCAAGGGCGCCCAGGCCGGCATCCTCATCCGTGACGCGCAAGCCCTGGAGACCGCCTGCAAGCTGGACACGATCGTGCTGGACAAGACCGGCACCATCACCCGCGGCCGGCCCGCCCTCACCGACGTCGAGCCGCACGCCGGCCCGCACGGTGCTTGGACGGTGCTTGGACGGCGCAGGAGATACTGCACCTGACCGCAACGGCCGAGCGCGTCTCGGAACATCCCCTCGCACGCGCGATTGTGGACGGGGCCACCGGACACGGCCTGCCACTCGGTGACCCCGCCGACTTCCAATCGGTCACCGGACAGGGCATCCAGGCCACCGTGAACGGCCATCGCGTGCTGGTAGGCGGCGCCCGCCTGCTGACCGGCCAGGGCGTCGACGCAAGCGTGCTCGCACCCGCGGCCGACCGGCTGGCCCGCACCGGCCGCACGCCGATCCTGATCGCCGTGGACGGCCGGCCCGCCGGCGTGCTGGGCGTGGCCGACACCGTCAAGGACGACTCGGCCGCCGCCGTCGCCGCGCTCCAGCAGCTCGGCCTGAACCTCGTGATGATCACCGGTGACAACCGGCGCACCGCCGAGGCCATCGCCCGCCAGGTCGGCATCACCACCGTGCTCGCCGAGGTGCTACCCGACCGAAAGGCCGCCGAGATCGCCCGCCTCCAGGACCAGGGCGGGAAGGTGGGCATGGTCGGCGACGGCGTCAACGACGCCCCGGCGCTGGCGCAGGCCGACATCGGCTTCGCCATCGGCACCGGCACCGACGTGGCCATCGAGGCCTCCGACATCACGCTCATCTCCGGAGCGCTGTCCGGGGTGGTGACCGCGGTACAGCTGTCACGGGCCACCATGCGCAACATCCGGCAGAACCTGTTCCTGGCCTTCGTCTACAACATGATCGGCATTCCCATCGCGGCCGGCGTCCTGTATCCGCTCCTGGGACTACGGCTGTCACCCATCATCGCGGCCGCCGCGATGGCCGCCTCCTCGCTGTCGGTCGTCGGCAACGCCAACCGGCTGCGCCGCTTCACCCCACCGGCCCCGCACCCCGCACCGCAGATCCGGGCCGATCCACCCGCCACCGGCACGGGCCAGGAGTGAACCGCAGCAGGCAGCGGGCCAGCAGGGCGGCCCGCAGCCGCTCCCGCCAAGACAGCCTGTCTCCCGGACGGGCGGCCCGCATAACTATAACGGTATTTGTATCCGGGTATAGAGTTGTGGCCATGGTGCGACCTCCACTGACCCCCGAAGAACGCCTCCGCGGCGAACAACTCGGCCACACCCTGCGCCAAGCCCGCGGCGAGCGCAGCATCGTCGAGGTCGCCGCAGCCGCCGGCATGTCCGCCGAAACACTCCGCAAGATCGAGACAGGCCGCATCGCCACCCCGGCGTTCTTCACCATCGCCGCCCTGGCCGACGTCCTGGACATCTCCCTGGACCACCTCGCCGTCCGCTCCACCCCCGCCCCCACCTGACCCCACCGACCGCCCCGCACCCGGGCCTTACCCGGCCCCAACACCTCCGGGGGGCCGCAGGACAACACCCACGGGCCCCAGGTACGGCAATCACCGCCTCCACGAGGCGGCGATATCGGCCTGACCCCCTGGACGCCCCAACCCCGCAACACCAGCGCCTGCTGACCGCCCCACACGCTCAAGCTTGGTCCAGCCGGTCCAGCCCCGCTGCTTCAGCAACTCGACCAGGCGACGAGCCGGCGGCGCCGTGTCGAACGCCAGCGCGTCCATCAGCGCGACCAGCGACGGCTCGATGCCGGCATCGTCGATGTAGTCCTCGCCCCGCTCCTCGGCCATCTGCGTGATGTAGGCGGCCAGCTCATCGGCCAGCCCCACCAGCCGCCGATCCCCACCGGCCCGATCCAGGGCCTGGCCCAGAACGAGATAGAAGTCGACGAACCGCGGATCGGCGAGCTGCTCCCACTTACGCGCCATCCACTCCGGAACCCGCTCGGGCGAATGCGCGGCCAGCAGGATCCAGCCGTCGCGTTCAGCCTGGACGACCCGGTCCTCCACCCCCAGCGCCCGCAACCGGTCGAGAAACCCGGCCACCTCCGGAGGCAACGCCACGCCGTCCCCGGAGACCAGCCGGGCGATCCGCGCCCGGTGCCGCCGCCGCTCCCGGATCTCCGCCCGCAGCCGCCGGTCGATGTCCGCGACCGCCGCGGCGAACGCCTCCTCCCCGGCCTGCAGCAGCTCCCGCACCCGCGCCAGCGGCACCCCGGCCTCGGCGAGGGTCCGGATCCTGATCAGCTCCACCACGGCACCGGCGCCATACCGGCGGTAACCGGAGCGGTCCCGCTCCGGCTCCGGCAGCAGCCCCTTGGCGTGATAGTGCCGCACCGCACGTACCGTCACCCCGGCGTACGACGCCAGCTCACCGATGGTCAACATCGACCCAGTCTCCTGGCACCCGGCACGGCCCCGGCTGACCGACCTCCTCCAGGCGCCGGACACAGACCCCCTGGGCCGCCATACGCGCCGCACAGCGCCGCGACCTCGACCGCCGTGCTCCTCGTGGCCATGCCCCCATGCTGCCGCATCGACCCCGCGTCAGGGCCAACCCCGCACACCCCAGGCCCGCCGGAGCACCAACCGCTCACGCATCCGGCTTGCCCCGCAACAACGGATGCGCCCGCATCGCCACCTCCAGCTCACCCGGCAGATCATCCCGGTAACGCCCCAGCGTCGACAGATCACTGTGCCCCAGCACCCGCCGCACCGCATCCATGTCCACCGCGTCCGCCAGCAGATGCGTCGCCGTCGTGTGCCGCAACCCATGCGGCGTCACCGACCGCCGCCGCTCCGGATCCACCCGCCGCAACACCCGGTCGATCACCCCCTGCACATCACCCCGCGCCAACCGGCGCCCCCGCCATGACAACAGCAACGCCTTGTCCTGCACTGCCGCCCGCCCCCGCGCCAGATACGCCTGCAACACCGCCGCCACGTCATCCGGCAACGGCACATCCCGCGTCCGCCCGCCCTTACCGAAGATCCGCCAGTAACGCACCCCGTCGTTGGTGAAGAAATCCTCCACATTGGCGCGCACCAGCTCCGACACCCGCGGCCCCACCGTCGCCAGCAGCAACACGATCACCGCGTCACGCAACTCCATACGCTGATCACGCCGCTTGCCCTCCTCCGGCACCTCCTGCAACGCCCGCGCCGCCCCGATCAGCCCCTGCGCCTGCTCCCGCGTCAACGCCCGCCGCTCCGGCCGCAGCCCACCCCGCTGCTTGGCCGTCACCGTCGAAGCCGTCATCGGGTTGACCTGCACCCACCCCGCCAGCGTCGCATGCTTGAACAACGCCGAGATCGACCGGCGGAACCGCGCCTGCGACGACGCCGACTGCCCGCCCCCGTCCGCACCCCCCGCCCGGCGGCCATCCGGCTTGCGGGCGAACGCCAGCAGGATCGCATCGACGTCCTCACCCGTCAGATCGTCCAGCACCGCCCGCTCACCCGCCAGCGCCACCAGCGTCGCCACATCCCGCGCATAGACCTCCGCCGTCGAGGACGACAACGCCCCCGTCGACGTCCTGGCCCGCACCAGCTCCACATAACGGTCAGCCGCCTCGGCCACCGTCAACCGCTCGAGCTCCGCAGGCCGCACCCGCGCCACCTCCTCCGCCACGCATACGATCACCGGCAAGCACGACGGTAGCGGCCCGCACCGACAGAAAGTCAGATGTCGCGGAAGGTCTCGATGCGCGCTCCCAGCGCGTTCAGCCGCTCGGCCAGATCCTCATACCCCCGGTTGATCACATACACGTTCCGCAGCACCGACGTACCCTCGGCCGCCATCATCGCCAGCAACACCACCACCGCCGGCCGCAACGCCGGCGGGCACATCATCTCCGCACTGCGCCACCGCGTCGGCCCCTCCACCAGCACCCGATGCGGGTCCAGCAGCTTCACCGACGCCCCCAGCCGCGTCAGCTCCGTCAGATAGATCGCCCGGTTGTCGTACACCCAGTCGTGGATCAGCGTCGACCCCTGCGCCGAGGCCGCGATCGCCGCGAAGAACGGCACATTGTCGATGTTCAGCCCCGGGAACGGCATCGGATGGATCTTGTCGATGGGGGAGACCAGCTTCGAAGGCCGGACCGTCAGATCCACCAGCCGCGTACGCCCGTTCGCCGCCGCGTACTCCCGCCCCCGATCATGATCGAGGCCCATCTCCTCCAGCACCGCCAGCTCGATCTCCAGGAACTCCACCGGCACCCGGCAGATCGTCAGCTCCGACGACGTCACCACCGCCGCCGCCAGCAGGCTCATCGCCTCCACCGGATCCTCGGAGGGGGAGTAGTCCACATCCCGCTCGATGAACGGCACCCCATGCACCGTCAGCGTCGTCGTCCCCACCCCCTCCACCCGCACCCCGAGCTGCTCCAGGAAGAAGCACAGGTCCTGCACCATGTAGTTCGACGACGCGTTGCGGATCACCGACACCCCGTCATGCCGCGCCGCCGCCAGCAACGCGTTCTCCGTGACGGTGTCGCCCCGCTCGGTCAGCACGATCGGCCGGGACGGCGCCACCCCCCGATCCACCCGCGCGTGATAGAAACCACCCGTCGCGGTGATGTCCAGCCCGAAGTGCTTCAGCGCCGACATGTGCGGCTGCACCGTACGCGTCCCCAGGTCACACCCGCCCGCGTACGGAATCTGAAACTGCTCCGTCCGATGCATCAACGGCCCCAGGAACATGATCACACTCCTGGTACGGCGGGCCGCCTCGGTGTCCATCGCCTCCAGCTCCAGCCGAGCCGGAGGCACGATCTCCAGATCGCTGCCCTCGTTGATCCACCGCGCCCGCACCCCGATCGACGCGAGCACCTCCAGGATCCGGTACACCTCCTCGATCCGCGCCACCTTGCGCAAGATCGTGCGGCCCGAATTCAGCAACGCCGCGCACAGCAGCGCCACGCACGCGTTCTTCGAGGTCTTCACATCGATGCTGCCCGACAACCGCCGCCCGCCGACCACCCGCAGATGCATCGGCCCGGCATACCCCAGCGACACGATCTCACTGTCGAGCGCCTCACCGATCCGGGCGATCATCTCAAGACTGATGTTCTGGTTGCCGCGCTCGATCCGGTTGACCGCGCTCTGACTCGTCGCCAACGCATCCGCCAGTTGCAGCTGCGTCCAACCACGATGCTGTCGCGCGTCCCGGATCAGCCGACCGATCCGCACTAGGTAATCGTCTGCCACAACACGAGACCATATCTCACATATGAGATGCTCCCGCGCCAGCAGGGGCCGACGCGCCGGACAACTCCCGATGACGCGCCAGATGCTCCGGAGTCGCCCCCGCCTTCGCCTTCCGCACGAACGCCCGCCGCGCCGCCCGGAACTCATGACGATCCTCGAACATGTCCCGGCTCATCTCCGCCAGCTCCTCAGCACGAAAAGCGTCCAACGGCTTACGCCGCTCATCCACCTCACGCACCTGCCGACGGCCCGACAACATCCGATCATAACCGGGATCCACCGCCAGCCGCTCCGCATACTCCAGCACCCGCCGCTCGAAATCCAGCCGCACCCCGCCCAGCACCTTGTCGGCCAGCCCCAACTCCACCGCCTGCACCGCACCGATCGGCAACGCCTCCTGCGTCAACCGGCGCGCCTGCTCGGCCCCCACCCGCCGCGGCAGCACATACGTCCAATACTCACTCCCGAACAACCCCATCGTCCGGTAATGCGGATTCAGCACCACCCCATCCCGCACGATCACCTGATCCGCACCCAGCCCCATCATCACCCCGCCCGCACCGGCGTTCCCGCCCATCGACGTCACCACCAGCTGCGACCCACACCCGATCACCTCACGGCACACCGCGTTGATCGCATTGATGTTCATCCACGCCTCCAGCTCCGCATGACGCGAAGCCTCGATCACGTTCAGATGAATCCCGTTGGAGAACACCTCACCGCCCCGCAGCACCAGCACCCGCGTATCCTGCGCCACCGCGTACTTCAACGCCGCCGCCAGCCGCCGGCACTGCTCCGTCGACATCGCCCCGTTGTAGAAATCGAAACTCACCACCCCCACCGCGTCACTACGGTCATAGGTGATCTCGCTGTACCCGCTCCGCTGCGCCACGCCCGCCACCCGCTCACCCAGCGCCAGCGCCGCCGGCAACTTGACCGCACCCTCCTGCTCCACCCGCAGATGCCCCACCCACACCGAGCCGTCCCCCGTGCCCACCAGCACCGCACCCTCACGCCGCGCCACCACCTGCCCCGGCGCCCCCGACGCCTGCGGCCCCCGATACACGTCGAACACCCGCACCGGCACCTCACACAACCGCGCCCGCCCACCCGGCGACCCATCAGCCGCCCGGACCCGCCGCACGATGTCCTCCGTCGGCTCCTCCCAGGAGAACTCCCGGTCAGCGTGCCGCATCGCCCGCCGCAACCGCCCCCGCACCTCCGGCGAACGGTAATCCAGCGGCTCCGGCACGAACGACGCGTCACCCGCCCTGGCCACCACCTCCGCCACCAGCTCCACCGCCGCATCGGCCACCGGCCCGTTGTACAACGCCGACTTACGCGGCGCCTCCGCCGGCATCACGAACCTCCGGAACCCCCAGATCGGGCCCGCGTCCATCTCCTCCACCGCCTGCAACGCCGTCACCCCCCACTCCGGCTCCGCCTCCACGATCGCCCAGTCCAGCGACGACGGCCCCCGGTCCCCGGGCGGACCCGGATGGATGATCACCGTACGGTGCGCCCGCCACAACCCCTCCGGCACCCGATCCTTCAGGAACGGGCAGATCACCAGATCCGGCTTGGCCAGCTCGGCCGCCTCCACCATCACCTGCTCCGACACGGCCAGCTCGACCGTCACGTCATGACCGGCCCGCCGCAACTCCAGCCAGCAACGCTGGGTCAGGCCGTTGAACGCGGAACAGAGCAGCAAGATACGCACGCGGACACTTCTTTCCGGGCAGGGGGAACGGGTGGTCAGGAACGGGACAGCTCAGGCGGACGGGCGATCCCACCGGCCACCGGCATTTAAGGCGGTCCCATATGACCTAAACATGCCGTTGATGCTGACATGAATCTTCCACCCATGCTGACGATTTCGAGCAAAAACCCACTCTGACCAGCCCAAATTGACCCGATTTGCCCGAAAACATCCCACTGCGCACGTCGAACCGAAACCCACCACCCGGGGCAGGGGAGAGGCGGCCCCGAAAGGGAAAGGCCCCTCGCGCCACGCCTCACCTGGCGCGGGTCCTCATAACTGCCCGTTACGCCCGCTTTATGCCGTTTCTCGGGCGACTGTACGAATAAGGGAGCGGCACGGCCGGGGGAGTACCGGCGAGCGCCGCCTCGTCCGCCGCCGCGACTCCGATCGGCGCGAACCGTCGAACGAGCCCGGGTGGGACCGGGCGGCACGCCTGCGCGGAGCGGTCCGGCGTGCCGGCGAGATCTCATACCCAACAGAACCCACATTCTGTCTGGTATGAGATGGAATGTCGGTTTTGGGTCGAGAGGGGGTCAGAGCCGGTTGACGAAGCGGGCGGCCGCGCGCTGACTCATGCCGGTCTCGCCGCGTACGAGGAAGACGGCTTCCTGGATCTGCCCGTGGGCTTTGAGCTCCCGGGCCTGGTCCACGAGGTCGACGCTCGGGGCGAGCCGGTTGCGTGGGCGCCGGGTCAGCCTGGCGGCCAGGATGATCGTCCAGATGGCGGCGGCGGTGACGACGGCGGTGAGCGCGATGATGCTGGGATTGGCGATCTCCAGGGTGGGCATGCGTTCGCGTCTGCCCTGGAGCGGGTGCCTTATGCGGTACATCCTTGTTTGCTTGATAATGAACATTATGTCAAGTAGACCGCTTCCGGAGCGGGGCGGGGCTCCCCTGCGCGGGTGTGGCCGCTGGGGTGTGCGGGAAGATTTTTTGGCGGGCCGGGTGGCTTTGATCGCGGGTCCGGCGGGGCCGGTTCGGGGGTGTTGAGCGGGGGTTTCGTCGCTGAGCGTGATGGCGGGCGGCTCCCCCGGCGGGCTTGACGGGCTGCTTGACGTTATGTTGATTCGCTGTCCTTGGCGGGATCTGTGGTTTTAGGGTGGAGCTCCTGCCATTCGCGCCGCGAGAGGAGCAGCACGTGGGGACCCAGTCGGTGTTATGCCCGGTGTGTCAGGGTGTTCTGCCCGCTTCCGGTAGGGAGGCGTACACGCAGTCGCGTGGGCGGCTGATCGTGACGAACGGTTACTGCGCGGGTGGGTGCGCCGAGCGGGGTGCGGAGGTTGTGGATCAGGCTGAGCGGACTCAGCAGGTGCAGCGGCCGGCGCAGCAGCAGGTGACGCAGCAGACGGCGCGTCCCGGGTCGGTGCCGCAGCCGGCTCCGGTACCGGTGGGGCCTCCTGGTCGTGGGCCGGCGCCGTTGCGGGTGGTGCGCTGATCTGTCCGCCGGGGTCCGGCGGGTGGGGTTCGGGGTTGGGTGTTCGGGTGGGTTATTGGTGGCCGTCGGCGGTGTGCCAGTAGTCGCGGGTTTGTACGGCGAGGCCGTCGGTGTCGAAGCGGGCGAAGACGCAGCCTGCGAGGGTGATGGGCCGGCCGTTGTCGAGGGCGTGGACCCGGAATTCGATGGCGGCCTGGTCGCCGTCGACGATCGGGGTGGCGAAGGTGACGCGGGGCTGGGTTTCGCCGGCGAATGACCAGGTGATGTAGTCGGTGATGGCTTGTTTGCCGTGGTGCGGGGGGCGGAACGGCATGCTGGTGTGGACGGCGTCGTCGCGGTAGAGGGCGGTGATGGCGGCGGTGTCGTGGTGGGTCCAGCCGTGTTGCCAGGTGTCGGCGAAGCGTTGGGCGGCTGTTCGGGTGTCCATGGGGACCATTGTGGTGGTGTGCGGGTGGGGGTTGCGCGGGGTTCGCGCTGTTGGGTGTCGGCCGGGTGGGTGGCTGGTGGTGGGTTCTCCCCCGCTCCCCCGCTCCCCTGTTCGTGAGGGTTGTGCGTCGGTTATCGGGTGTAGGGGTGTACGGCGGTGACGGCGTTGGTGGGCAGGGGCCCGTACAGGTGGGGGTAGTCGTTTTCGAGGCGGATGTCCAGGCCGGTGGGGTCGATGTCGAGGATGAGCAGGGGTTGGGTGACGGCCTGGTAGTAGGCGGTGTGGACGCGGTGGAGTTGGGTGAGGTCGCGGCTGAGGTGGATGAAGCCTTCCTCGTCGAGGGTGCGGCCGAGGGTGGAGATGCGGTATTCGCCGGTGGGCTGGGCGGCTTCCCAGTCGGTGCGTAGGGCGAGGTGGTGGACGGTCATGGTGTCCGTTCGGTGTCGTCGAGGTGGCCGGTGGTGCGGGTGGGGGCGCTGGCCGGGTGGCCGGGTGGCCGGGTGGCGGGGTTTGGGCGCGGGGGCGGTGTTGGGGGTGGTCATGGGGGGGGTTGAGTGTGTGGTCGATGGCGGTGGTGAGGAGGGTGCGGGCTTCGCTGGTGGGGCGTTGTTCGACGATCTGTTCGAGCCAGAGGGTGGAGATGGTGGTGTAGAGGAGGCGGGTGCGGGTGTCGGTTTCGGGCAGGTGGAGGGTGTCGGCGATGATGCGGGTGCAGCCGTCGGTCCAGCGGCGGGCGATGTGCTGGAGGACGGGGTCGCGGCCGGCGTGGACGTAGAGCTCCCACAGGCCGAGTTGGCGGGTGCGGTCGGTGGTGGCGAGCTGGTCGGGCAGGGCGGCGAGGCCGTGCTGGGTGATCCAGGTGCGGGTGGTGGCGAGTTCGGTTTCGACGAGCTGGGCGAAGGCTTCGGCGAGGAGCTGGTCGCGTGAGGTGAAGTAGTAGGTGGTGGCGGCCAGGGGCAGGTGGGCTCGCTGGGCGACGGCGCGGTGGGTGACGGCGGCGAATCCGCCGTCGGTGAGCAGGTCGACGGCGGCGTTGAGGAGGGTGGCGCGGCGGCGGCGGCCGCGTGCTTGGGCGGGTGGCGGGGTGAGGGTGGGGTGTTGTCGTTCGGGGGCTGGGTGGGTGGGGTCCGGGTGCGGGTTCAATGGCCACCTGCGAGGTTGAGGACGACGACGCCGCCGATGATGAGCAGGATACCGCCGATCTTGAGGGGGGTGAGGGTCTCCCCCATGAAGGCGGCGCCGATGAGGGCGATGGCGGCGGTGCCGGCGCCGGACCAGATGGCGTAGGCGGTGCCCATGTCGAGGTGGAGTTTGAGGGCTTGGGCGAGGAGGGCGAAGCTGGTGAGGTAGCCGGTGGCGACGGCGATGGTCCAGCCGGGGTGGGTGAGGCCGTTGCTGAGTTTGAGGGCGGAGGTGGCGAGGATTTCGGTGGTGATGGCGAGGGTGAGCAGGAGCCAGGGCATGGGTCCCCCAGGGCAAAGTGGTACGGTCGTGCCATTTTAGCTGGGGGGCCGCTCCCCCACGGGTGTTCTTCCCTGGGGGCCGTCTGCTGTGGTTTCTGGAGCGTTCAGCCGTGCGGAGGTGATCCGGACGCCGAGTGGGGGCCTCGTGCCGGGTGCCGATCCCGTACGGTGGGTGATGTTTGGCCGGGGTGGTGGGAACGGCTTGAAAAGGGTGTCGAATGCGTGTTCCATTGGGTGGTGTGGGTTGGGACGCGCTTTCGCTCGTCGACGCCGCCGACGATCGACCGCTGATCGAGCGGCGTGCGGTGGTGCGTGACGGTTTCTACGAGCTGCAGGCCCGCACGGTGATCGAGCGGGTGCCGCAGGTCGCGGGCATCGCCCAGCAGTGGGCGGTGTCCCCCTACCGTGGCTGTGCTCATGCCTGCCGTGGGTGTGGCGCCCGTGCGGGTCATCGGCGGCTGGGGCTGGACGCGGGGCGTGATTTCGACACGCGGATCGTGGTCAGGCCCAACGTGGTGGAGCGGTTGCGGGCGGAGCTGGCGCGCTGGGACGGCCGGGAGCTGGCCGTGGGGGTCGGCGGCGACTGTTATCAGGCGGCGGAGGGGACCTACCGGCTGATGCCGGGGGTGATCGCGGCGCTGGGTGAGGCGGCGGTGCCGTTCACGGTCTATACCAAGAGCGCGCTGGTGCTGCGTGATGCCGGGGTGCTGGCGCGGGCGGGGGCGCGGGTGGCGGTGTCGATCGCGTTCGTGGACGAGCGGATCCGGCGCGCTGTGGAGCCCGGGGCGCCGGGCGCGCAGGCGCGGCTGGAGCTGGTGTCGGCGCTGGTGGAGGCGGGTGTGGAGTGCCGGGTGCTGATGGCGCCGGTGCTGCCGCTGCTCAGCGACGCCGCCGACCAGTTGGCCGCGACCGTGCGGCGGGTGGCGGCGGCGGGGGCGCAGGCGGTCGAGCCGGTGGTGTTGCGGCTGCCGCCGGGGACCCGGCAGTGGTATGAGGAGTGGCTGGCGCAGGCGCATCCGCATCTGGTGGAGCGTTATGAGGAGCTGTATGACCGGGCGGGGCTGCCCTCGGCCGGTTACGAGCAGCGCATCACCGGGCAGATCGCCCAGTTGTGCGAGGTGTACGGGATGGGGTTCGGGCCGGCGCCGGTCGAGCGGCGTGAACCGGCTGCCGCGCAGCTCGCGCTGGTGTGAGGCCCCCAGGGGTGTGACCCTTTCCGCGGCTGCTGGGGACGGTTCGGGTGACGCGGACCGGTCTTCTGGCGGAGGGCCGGGAAATTGCTTTGTCCGCCGGGGTGGTGGGTGTCTAGGCTCTGCGGGGTGCAGCGTACGATCATCGTCGGGGACGTTCACGGGTGTTTCGAGGAGTTGCTCGATCTGCTGGAGCGCGTCGGCCTGTGTCCCGGGGACGTGCTGGTCAGCGTCGGTGATCTGGTCGATCGCGGTCCGGCGCCCGGTGAGGTGGTCAGGTTCTTCCGCGAGCGGCCGAACTCGGTCGTGGTGATGGGCAATCACGAACGCAAGCACGTACGCGGGATCTTCTCCTACGCCCAGGAGATCACGCGCCTGCAGCTGGGTGAGGGGTATGCCGAGGCGGTCGCGTGGATGGGGACGCTGCCGTACTTCTTCGAGAACGAGCAGGTCCGGGTTGTGCACGCCGCGATGGTGCCGGGGGTGGCGCTGGCCGAGCAGCGGCAGGACGTCCTGTGCGGTTCGACCAGCGGTGAGCGGGAGCTCGCCAGGCTGTTCCCGGATGGTTTCTGGCATGACCGCTACAGCGAGGACAAGCCGGTGGTGTTCGGCCATCATGTGACCGGGCCGGAGCCGATGATCCGAGGCGGGCGGGTGTTCGGGCTGGACACCGGTGCCTGCCACGGCGGGAACCTGACCGCGTTGTGCGTGCCGGGCTTCACGGTTCACGCGGTGCGGGCGCGCGCCGACCACTGGTCGGTCACCAGGCGGCGATGGCAGTTGCCGGTCGCCAAGGCCAGGCCCTGGCCCGACCTGACCTGGCCGGAGCTCGAGGCGGCGGTCGAGCGGCTGTCGGCGAGGTCCGGCGCCGGCACGCGGGAGTGGCTGGAGCAGGTCGGCGCGTGGGCCGCGCGGGTGCGGGCGCTGCTGCCCGCCGTGGCGGCGGCGGCGGAGCGGCTGGCCGGGGAGCTCACCACGGCCGGGTTGCGGGCGCATCCGGCCGCGGGGCTGTTGTTCCAGGCGCGTGAGGGCCGGCTCGGCGAGGCCGGTCTGGCGCGGCGGTGTTCGACCCCGCGCCGGACGATGGACGTGGCGGCGGCGCTGGGCGTGGCCGTGCCGTCGTTTCCGCGCTGATCGGTGGGGCGGCGGCCGGTGGTGGGTGCGGCCGGTGGTGGGTGCGGCCGGTGGTGGGTGCGGCCGCCGCCGTGGCGGTCAGGCTTTCGTCTTCAGGGCGCTGCCTTTCTTCCATTGGGAGAATGACAATTGCCAAAAGCCCCAGCCGTTGTTCCATTCCAGTTCGCGGTCGGTGCCGGTGACGTCGACGATGTCGCCGCGCTGGAAGTGGTCGTAGAACCATTTGGCCTGGTCGGGGCGGGCGTTGATGCAGCCGTGGCTGACGTTGCGGACGCCTTGGGCCCAGACGTTGTCCTTGGCGTGGACGTATTCGCCGCTGCTGGAGATGCGGACCGCGTGGTCGATCATGACGTCGTAGTAGCCGGGGTCGCCTTTTTTCCGGCCGGGGGAGATCATGCGGACCGGGTTGCCGCGTTCCATGGTCAGGTGGACGCCGGAGGTGGTGGTGTATTCGCGGGTGGTGGCCATGCCGGCGCTGATGCGCATGGTCTGGACGCGTTTGCCGTCGCGGTAGACGTACATCATGTGTTTGGCGGCGTTGACCTTGCTGATCTGTTTGGCGCCGATGTCGAGGGTGGCGGTGTAGTCCTTGACGCCGTACAGGCCTTTGCCGCCCTTGATGCCGGTGATGTTGGCGTTGAAGGTGACCTTCTGGTGGGCGGGCCAGTATGTGGCGGTGCGGTAGATGACGACGGTGTCGCTGATCCAGCGCCAGGCGCCGTCGACGGGTTTTTCGGCTTCGACGTCTAACGCGCGTTCGATGGTGGCCTTGTTGGTGACCGGCTGGTTGAAGGTGACGATGATGGGGGCGCCGACGCCGAGCGTTTCGCCTTTGGCGTTGGGGGTCACGTCGGCGACCTGGAGGGCGCGTTGCGGTTTGGCGGTGGTGAAGGTGGCCGTGACGGCGGTGGCACCGGCCTTGGCGCTGACGTCGTAGCTGGTGGAGGGTTTGAGCGGGGTTTTGGACACCCAGCGGGTGCGGTCGGTGTTGAAGGTGCCGTCGAGTTGTTCGTCGTCGGCGGTGACGTTCACCTCGTCGAGGGTGCCGCCGGCGGCCGTGACGACGACCTTTTTCTCGGGGCTGACTTTGGTGGTGCCTTCGGCGGGGGTGATGTCGACCGTGGGGGCCGCCGGGGTGGCGCTGGTGGTAGTGGTGGGCGCGCCCGCTTCATCGGTGGTGGGGCCGCTGGAGCAGGAGGCCGTCAGGGAGGCAGCGGCGAGGAGTGCGGCTGCGGTGGCGGGCTTTCGCCAAGCGGGCACAACGTTCAAAGCTGTCCTTTCCCCCAGGGCACCAGAACACACCCCAAAAACCTTAATGCTCCTGCATGTAAGACGAGGGATCCTTTGCGCTTGTTCGGTCACATTTCAATCACTTGTGGCTGGGAAAGGGAGCCCGCATTCGGCCGGTTCCCGCGGATCAAGCGGGCCAGGGACAACACCGATCCGGGGCTGGACCGCGCCAGCACCCGGGCGGGTGTCCGGGAGCCTGCCTGCCGTGCGGGTCGGACGCCGCCCGGCGGTGCCCATCGTCAACGGGCGCGGCAGCCCTCCGACGGCCGGCGGATCGCCGCCCTCGCGCGTCGCGGCCGGGGGTGCGTCGCCGGTCGCGCACGCCGGTGAACGGCTGTCCGTCCGGCGCCGCGCGCGCCGGGGGGCGGCTGATCGCCCGGGGGCCGGTCCCGGCTGCTTTACTCTTGCCCGAGGCGGTCGGAAAAGAGGTATGCGTGAAGCCTGGCCCGGACGGTGCACCCGGTGCGCAGATCGACGGTGTGCTGGAACGCGTCACCTATGCCAATGAGGAGACCGGCTACACGATCGCCCGGGTGGCCACCGAACGTACCGGCTCCGATCTGCTGACCGTCGTCGGGCCGCTGCTCGGCGCGCAGGTCGGCGAGTCGCTGCGGCTGCGGGGCCGGTGGACCTCCCACCCCCGTTACGGCCGCCAGTTCGAGGTGTGGTCCTACACCACGGTGCTGCCCGCCACCGTGCAGGGCATCCGCCGCTACCTCGGCTCCGGCCTCATCAAGGGCATCGGGCCCAAGATGGCCGAGCGCATCGTCGACCACTTCGGCACCGACACCCTCGACGTGATCGAGCAGCGGCCCGAACGGCTCGTCGAGGTGCCGGGGCTGGGCCCCAAGCGGACCAAGATGATCGCCGCCGCCTGGGAGGAACAGAAGATCATCAAAGAGGTGATGATCTTCCTGCAGGGGGTCGGGGTGTCCACCTCCATCGCGGTACGCATCTTCAAGCAGTACGGCGAGTCCTCCGTCGACGTCGTCCGGACCACCCCGTACCGGCTGGCCGACGACGTGTGGGGGATCGGGTTCAAAACGGCCGATACCATCGCCCAGGCCGTCGGCATCCCGTACGACAGCCCCGAACGCGTCAAAGCCGGCCTGCGCTACACCCTGTCCCAGGCCGCCGACGACGGTCACTGCTACCTGCCCGCGCCCAACCTGGCCGGCGACGCCGTCAAGATCCTTCAGGTGCCGGCCGAGCTCGTCACCACCTGCCTGGAGGAGCTCGTCGCCGAGGAGGGCGTCGTACGCGAGCAGGTCCCCGCCGGCGACACCCTCCTGCCGGCGGTCTACCTGCCGCCCTTCCATCGTGCCGAGCGGTCGCTCGCCTCCGGCCTGCTGTCGCTGCTGCGTTCCCCGCACGACCGGCTGAAGACCTTCGCCGACGTCGACTGGGCCAGGGCCGAGACCTGGCTGCGCGGCCAGACCGGCGCCGAACTCGCCGCCGAGCAGCGCCAGGCGGTCCGGCTGGCGCTGACGGAGAAGGTCGCGGTCCTCACCGGCGGCCCCGGCTGCGGCAAGAGCTTCACCGTGCGGTCGATCGTGACCCTGGCCCGCGCCAAACGCGCCCGTGTCATCCTGGCGGCCCCCACCGGCCGCGCCGCCAAACGCCTGGCCGAGCTGACCGGCCACGAGGCCACCACCGTCCACCGGCTGCTGCAGCTGCGGCCCGGCGGGGAGGCCACCTTCGACCGCGACAACCCCCTGGACGCCGACCTGGTCGTGGTCGACGAGGCCTCCATGCTCGACCTGCTGCTGGCCAA
Organism: Nonomuraea sp. B12E4; assembly: GCF_039871825.1. Taxonomy (NCBI): domain Bacteria; kingdom Bacillati; phylum Actinomycetota; class Actinomycetes; order Streptosporangiales; family Streptosporangiaceae; genus Nonomuraea; species Nonomuraea sp. B12E4. The sequence goes on from NZ_JBDPME010000001.1 coordinate 1,176,541, forward strand.
CAAGCTCGTCAAGGCCGTCGCCCCCGGCGCGCACCTGCTGTTCGTCGGGGACGTCGACCAGCTCCCCTCCGTCGGCGCCGGCGAGGTGCTCAAGGACCTGCTGGCCGCCGAGGACATCCCCCGGGTCCGGCTGACGCAGATCTTCCGCCAGGCGCAGGAGTCCGGTGTCGTCGTCAACGCCCACCGCGTCAACACCGGCCGCCATCCCGTCCTGGAGGGCATGAAGGATTTCTTCCTGTTCCCCTGCGAGGAGCCCGAGGAGATCGCCTCCCTGACCGTCGATGTCGTGGCCCGCCGCATCCCCGGCAGGTTCCGGCTCGATCCGCGCCGCGACATCCAGGTGCTGGCCCCCATGCACCGCGGCGCCGCCGGTGCCGGCGCCCTCAACACCGCCCTGCAGGAGGCCCTCACGCCCGCCCGCGAGGGCATGCCCGAACGCCGCTACGGCGGGCGTGTCTTCCGCGTCGGCGACAAAGTCACCCAACTACGCAATAACTATGACAAAGGCGCCGCCGGGGTGTTCAACGGCACCGTCGGGATCGTCACCGACATCCGGCCCGACGAGCACAAGCTCACCGTCCTGACCGACGAGGACGAATCGGTCGACTACGCCTTCGACGAGCTCGACGAGCTCGCCCACGCCTACGCCGTGTCCATTCACCGCTCCCAGGGCAGCGAATATCCCGCCGTCGTCGTCCCGCTGGCCACCAGCGCCTGGATGATGCTGCAGCGCAACCTCCTCTACACCGCCATCACCCGGGCCAAGAGACTCGTGGTGATCGTCGGGTCGCGGCGGGCGCTGGCCCAGGCCGTACGGACCAAGGGCGCCGGACGGCGGCACACCGGCCTCACCCACCGCCTGTCCACGCGCTGACCCGCGCCCTCCCCCGGTCTGCGGGCATGCCCGGCCCCGAATCCGGGACGCGGCTCGGACCCGGTTCACGCCCGTGTGCGTGGCTCGCGGAGCGGTCCGGCTCGCCGGCCGGGGCGGGACCAGCCGGCGACGAGCAGGCGATCGGCTTTGGCGATCAGCTTGTTCGCGCGGTAGGGCTGCCAGTCGGCTCGCAGCTGACGGAGCTGGTTGCGCACGCGCGCCGAGGAGATGGCGGCGATGTCGGCGCCGAGGTTCAAGACGGTGACGGCGGCCTGCTCGATGTCCTTGGCGAGGACATAGGCGTGGGCCGCGCGCAGGCCGATCAACGCGCGTGAACGGCGCTCGACGGGGCGTCGTGCCTCCATGGAGGCGGCATAGTGACGGGCGGCGGTGGCATGGTCGCCGAGCTGGGTGAGGGCCAGCCCGGTCTGGTGTTCGAAGCTTTCCTGCCGGTAGTTGCCGGTCCACTCCGATTCGGGGAGGGAGTCGGCGCGTTGGAGATGCTTCTCGGTACGGCGGAGCAGGGTGAAGGCGTCCCACCGGCTGCCGTTCGCCGCCTGCGCTTCGGCCTGCATCCCGGTGACCCAGGCCAGCGTGCGGAGGGGGCCGTGCCCGCGCAGCGAGGAGGCGGCGGCTTCGGCGAGCGCCAGCGCCTCGCTGTCGTGGCCGAGCTCTGTCGCCTGCACGGCCATGCTGCGCAGCCCGGTGGCGCGTAACGCGAGGTCGCCCGCCTCGTCGGCCAGGCGTACGGAGCTGATGTAGTAGCGCTGGGCCAGCGCGTTCTGGCCGGCGTCCATCGCCATGTACGCGGCGAGGTAGGACAGTTCGGCGGCGGCGCGGAACAGGTCGGGGCGGGCTCGGCCGTTGGTGCCGTGTAACAGCGAGGTGACGTCGCGGGCCAGGTAGGCGGCGACGGCGGGACGCGCGTGTCCCCCGCCGTACTGATCGTCCAGGTCGGCGAAGGCGCGCGTGGTGCAGCGGATGCGGTCGACGTCGGCGGCGCCCGCCCGCCGGGTCCGCGGCGGCGGCTCGTCGCCTCTGGCCGCCAGGCCGGTCAGTGCCGCGAGTGTGAAAGCGCTCGCGGTCAGCACTGCCCGGCGATTGAGCATGTCATCCTCCCCCAGCGCGGCCAGCCGAGCGACCGGATCGCCCTGCCAGGGGTCATCGGCGGGACAGGCGATGGAGGTATCGGGCCATCCCAGGTCTCCTGGAGTCAGGTCCGGTCGGTTGAAGCGACGGCGAAACGCCTCGACAGCCGCATCCATACCCTCCGCGCGCGGGATGGTCCCGTTCAGCCAATGCCCGATCGCCGAACGGTCGTAGCGCACGGGTTGGGGCGTCTCGGCGGCGACCGCGTTGACGTGCTCCGCGGTAGCGGCGTGTGTCCAACCGGCCTGCTCGATCACCGCGGCCAGGGCCCGGTTGGCGATGGGGCGCGTGCGTCGGGGGGCCATCTTCACATCGCTTCACATCGCGTTCCCCTCGACGATGCGCCGCACTCAGCGCACCGTCAATAGCGCAAACCGTAACCATATGGAGCAGATCGCAAAGCATGTGGGAGGAACCATGCGCATCCTGGCCGGCGGACTCGACCTCACCGGCACGGCCACGCCGGCCGGGGAGCTCACCCGCGTCCCCGACGCGCGGGACCTGCCCACCCGATGCCACCCGGGGACACGGGCGCACCGCCACCTGGTCGCTCCGCGGGTCGCCGGCCCGGCCGCGCCCGCCGTCCGGGTGCCTTTCCGGCGGGCCGCGTGATGACCTTCCCCTGCCTGGACACCGGACGCCTGGACGCGGCCGCCAAGGAGCTGCAACAGGTGCTGGCCGGCCGGCCACTGGTCACCGCCGGGCGGTTCACCACCGCGCTGCGGACCTGCTACACCGGCCCGGCCGCCCTCGAGTCGCTGCGCCCCGCGCTGAGCATCGGCTGCTACCCGGCCTGGACCCCGGCCAGGCCGGGCGTCGTCCTCGCCGCCGAGGACCGCACCCGCGTGAGGTCCACGCCCGAGCGGCACGGATGGCTGGCCAGGGTACGCCACGACGCGGCACGCCACCTTCTGGCGCTGGATCAGCCGCCCGTCATCACGGCCTGGCACACGACCACGCACCTGCGGGAACTCGCCGGCGCCCACAGCACCATCACGGCCATCGACGGCGGCCTGCGGGACGCGATCGAGGCCAAGCACGTCTTCGACGACCTCCTGCGCGCCGCGGGCGTCCCCGCCTCCGTGCGCATCCCCTGCGTGCACGCCGAGCGCCTGCCCGGCCTGGCCGAACTCCGCGGCGCCGTCGGCACCACCACGGTGGTCGTCCAGGCCGGAGTGACCTCGCCCGGCCCCGGAACCGTGATCGTCGCCGGCGAGGACGACCTCCCCCGCGCCGCCCGGTTGCTCGGCCCCTACCGGGTGGCCGCGTTCGTCGACGGCTGGTCCTCCAGCGTCACCGTGCTCAGCGTCCCGGCCGACAACGGCGTCCGCGTGTACGTGGACCGGCCCTCCCACACGTCGGCCGGCGTCGCCGAGCTCGGCATCGGCCCGGCCAGGAGCGCGGGCGAGGACTGGTCGCGGCCATGGCCCGCCGGCGTGTCCGCGCTGATCATCGCGTGCGCCGAGCGCATCGCCGACTGGGCCTGGCGGCGCTACCGCATCGCCGGGATGTTCGGCCTGGAGGCCATCGTGACCCCCGACGAGCGGGTCTACCTGAACGCGATCAACTGGCGCGCCCAGGACACGACCGAAGTGTCCGCCGTCAACCAGCAGCTGCGCGGCCTGCCGCCCTTCATCCTGGCCCACCTGGCCGTGATGCTCGGCGGGCAGGTGACCTGGCTGGGCGATCCGGACGAGTTCAACCAGGGCACCATCGCCCGGTCCGGCAGGACGGGCGGCCCGTTCTCCGTCAAGGCCCGCCTCACCCACCGGGCTCCCTCCCGCATCGACCCCGGCCACCCGCCGGGCATCTACCGGCTCGACCGTGACGGCCGTCTCCGCCATGTCCGCCCCGGCGCGCATCCGGCCGAGGCCGACAGCGACCGCGGCGAGATCCTGCTCGCCGACCTTCCCGGCCCGGACGTGGTGTGCCGCCCGGGCGCCGAGATCGCCACCATCGAGGGCCTCACCGGCGGCGGCCACTCCCCCTTCGACGGCCCCCGCAGCGCCTCGGGCTTCACCGTGCGGGTCCACACCGCTCTGCACCGCCTGTTCCGCCCCTGTTCTCCGGCCGAAGAGGATCACTGATGTCCGTCCTGACCACCTCCGCCTCCCTGCTCGACCAGCTCCGCGCTCTGCCGGACGAGGCGTTCACCCGCCTGCAATACCTCAGCCCCGCCACCGGATGCTTCAACCGGTGCGCCTTCTGCAGCCAGCAGGCCGGCCTCGACGTATGGCAGTTCACCCCGGCCGGCCTCGACGGGTTCGTCCGCGCCTTCGCGCGGGTCGCCGCCGAACGCGATCTGCGGATCGCCGGTGGCCGCGTTTACCGGCCGCACGTGCTGTTCCCGTACTTGGACAACGACGTGTTCTCCTACCCGTACCTGGACATTCTGTGCGAACTGGCGCGCGATGTTCTGGGCGTGCGGCTGCGGGTGTCCACCGTCGGCTACTCCAGCCTCAATCCGCGTCTGGCCGCGATGCACCAGCGCATCGCCGCCCGCCACGGCGAGGTGTTCGACGGCATCCGCCTGTCGCTCACCCCGTACACGATCGGCTGGACCGGAGCCGATCCGGCGACCAGCCGCGCCCAGTACGTCCGCGACTTCGCCCACGCCCTGGCCACCTACCGGCCCGTCTTCGACCGGCTCGGCCACGGCCCGGCCACCGCCGCGGTCGAGATGCGCCTGTCGCCGCTGCTCGGCATCAGCGACCTGACCGACACGGTGGTCGACGGCCGCCACGTGCTCGCCTGCGGCCCGCACCTGCTCATCTCCATGGACGAGCACGACGACGCCCTGCCGCTGACGGTGGTCGAGCGGCTCGACGAGCACACGCAGCCGGTCTTCTCCACCCCCGGCCGCCGCTACCTGGAGCTGACCAGCGACCGGCTCACCGCCGACGAGGCCACGGTGCGCGCGATCCTGGCCGGCGACGTCAAGGCGCCGCACCGCTCACGCACGGTGCGGCTGTACCGGTTCGCCAACGCCGACGGCGACTACTACGCCGCCGGCCCGACCTTCCGCGGCGACGGCACCTTCACCGCGCTGCACCTCTACCCGGCCACCGGGACCCGCCGCAGTTCCGGCTACAACGACGCCACCCGTTACTTCCTGAACACGCTGCTGGCCTACAAGGCGGCCCGCGGGATCGGCCGCCGCGACCCGTTCCCCGAAGCCAGGCGCGCCAACATCACCGCCGTCCTGGCGCGCATGGACGCCACCGCGGCCGAACTGGGCCGGGGTATCGACCGGCGCGCCGCCGCCCACCTGACCGACACCGTGATCCCGCTGGTCCGCGGCTACGCCGAGGCGCTGGAACTCGCCGGCTACCCGCCGTCGGCGTTCTTCTCCCGGGACTTCACCGTCGACACCGGGCAGATCGTCAACCAGGGCCGGGCCATGAGCCTGTTCCGCGGCCTGGTCTCCCTCGACGAACCGATGACGCCCCGGGAGGAGCGGGGGTTCGGCCAGGCCGGCCTGTCCACCGTGCGCGGGCCCATCTGGCGCATCGCCCCCGTCCCGTTCACCCCGGGCGGGCACCTGCCCCCGGCCGTCGCGGGCGGCAAGAACGGCACCGCCGACCGGCCCACGCTCGTCGTCGAGGAACTCGACCCGTGCCACCTGCGCCCCATCGTGCGCGGCACCCGCACCCGGCTGCGCCGGTACACGGTGACCGGGGTCGATCTGGAACACCTCACCCTCGATGAGGGCCGCTCCGGCCTGGCCATGCCGGGCCTGCTCGCGGTGGCCTGAACCGCTCGCCCCGGCGCGGGTCCGGCCGTTCGCCGATGACCGGGCCCGCGCGGGGTACCACCACCCGCATGACGGACCCCACCACGCCCTTCGCCCGGGTGAAGATCCGCACCGGGGCCCTGGTGTTCTGCGGCGCCGACGTCGCGCTGATCCGCCGTGACCGGCCGGCCGGCTCGCACGACACGCCGCCCGGCGGCAACCCGGACGGCACGAGCGAGCCGGGCGTCATCGAGTGGGTGCACTACCGCGACGCCGAGGACCTGCCGCTGTTCCCCCTCATCGGGTCCGCCATCAGCGCGCTGCCGGCTCCGGGCGCGCCACCCGGCGATCGTCTGCTCCTCCCGGTCACCGACGCGAACTACACCTGGGTGTGAGGACACCCGGCCGTGACCGGAGGACGGGCCGCCAAGCGTGGAATGTCCGGTCAACGCCCGGCCGTTGACCTCGGCCGCCCTGCAGCCGGCCTTCCACACTCGGGCGCCACCTTCCCCCGCGGGCCGGCGATCCCGACAGGCGGGAGGTCGGGGCGTACGCCTGCGGGGACGTCGATCGCCACCCGTTCCTCCTCATGGGGTCACGCCGGCCGGCGGCGGGTAGGGCGCTTGCCGCACAGGTTGGAACCACCGATGATGATTAACGCTCAGTAATCAATTGTTTACCCATATAAATGTGCCGGGTGGTTGCGGCTGTGGGAGGGGGTGCCCAGCCACCTGGGCCACGACGTCCCGCCAGGTGACGGGACGTCGTGGCCATCGGGCGTAGGAGGGACGGGCCGAGGTCAGGTGTCGTGCAGACCCCAGCCCTTGCTGCCCTCGTCGATGCAGGACCAGTCGTTGACGCGTCCCTGGCGCATCAAGGTGGCACCCGCCTGCTCGCAAAGCGGCGAATAGGGGTAATAGCCCCACGGTTTGGTCCACAGGACGTGCGGCGGCGCGGCCGCCTGCGCCGCCGGCGGCACGAGCACGGCCAGGGACGCGGCCCCGGCGATGGTCACAGCGGCGAGCGCCTGGCGAATCAGCATGTGCGTGTTTTCCCTTGTTGCAGCCCGGCGGGCGCCCTGTGACGCGCGGATCAAGGGTGCGGGCCCCGGCCCACTAGCATGGCCGAACCCGGTTGACGTGTGGTGAGGAGCGGCGAGATGTATGAGAAGTTCACCGACCGAGCGCGGCGTGTTGTCATCCTGTCCCAGGAGGAGGCCAGAATGCTCAATCACGACCACATCGGCCCTGAGCACATTCTCCTCGCGTTGATCCGTGAGGGTGAGGCCGTGGCCGCCACGGCTCTCAGGAGCGTGGGCCTGAGCCTTGAGGACCTGCGCCGGCAGGTGACGGAACTCGTCGGCCAGGGCCGGACGGCCACGTCGGGACACCTTCCGTTCACCCCGTCGGGCGCCCAGGTCCTCCAGGCGGCGAACCAGGAGTCCTCGCAGCGCGGCCTCACCTACGTCGGCACCGAGCACATCCTGTTCGGGCTCCTTCGCGATCACGAGAGTGTGGCCGCCCAGGCGCTGGTCAAGCTCGAAGCCGACCTCGGCCAGATCGGGCGGACCACGGAGCAACTCCTGCAGCGGTACCAGCGGATCGCGGATGACAGGCGGTCCGCTCCGCCGCCGGCTTCCGCCTGACGGCCGGGGCCACGGGCGGCCCCGGCACCCTCAACGGCGGACCCTCAACGGCGGACGCGGTAGCGGAGGTGGGTCGCCATCGGCGTGTCGATCACCCGGACGATGTCCAGCTCGACCTCGGCCGGCAGGACGTCGAACAGCCGGCGGCCGCGGCCGAGCGTTCGGAGGAGGGGTCCGCCCAATGGAGGGGGACCTCGATGGTGCCGTCGCAGCGTGCGGGACCATGGCCAAGGCCGCCGACCTGGAGGTGGCCGCGCTGCGCTGGGGCCTGCCGCTGCTCGATGTGGACGACCTCGGCAAGCACCTGTGACCACGGCGGGCCGCGCGAGGATCCTCGCCTCTTCGGGGGCTGCCGCCGGCTCAGGGATTCCGATCCCGCGACCAAGGACGCCTTGGAGGTCCCGGCCATGAGCCGGATGCTCCCACCCGTGGCGGGCGGGCCGGCACCCGGCCGCGCCGGACACCGGCCGCCACGGGCGTCCGCGATCGTCACGCCGCGGGATTCACGAGGTGACGGCCAGCCTGCGCACAGCCTGGACGGCCTCCTCGCGGGAGGCCTCGGCCATCGGCCTGAACGGCTCCAGCGCGGGGACGGAGTGGGCGAGCGTCATCTCCGAGCGCACGAACTCCACGTCGCGGCCCAGCCCGATCTGCTCCAGCAGCGCCCGCAGGTAGGGCTGCTGGAAGTCGTAACGCTCGCGAGGAGTGCCGGGACCGTAGGAGCCGCCCTGGGCGGTCACGACGATCGTCCGCTTGCCGGTCAGCAGGCCCTCACCCCCGGGATCCCCGACCATGTGCTCCTTGACGGTGACGCGGTCGAACCACGCCTTCAACGCCGAGGGGATCGAATAGTTGTACATGGGGACCCCGAGCAGGATCGTGCCCGCCTGGCGTACTTCGTTGATCAGCGGCTCGGACACGGCCCAGGCCGCGCGCTGATTCTCCTCCAGCGCCTCCCGAGCGTGCAGCCCCGCGGCCACCGCCGCCTCGTCGACGTGCGGGATCGGCGAGCTGCCCAGATCCCGGTAGACATAGGTGCCCCCGGGATGGGCCCGGCGCCATTCCGCGGCGAAGATCGCGGTGATCTCCCTGGTCACCGAACCGTTCTGGCGGATGCTGCAATCGATGTGGAGCAGAGTCGGCCTGGTTGTCCCTTGATGGCTCATGACACGAAATCTGCACCTTCCACCCGCTGGAACCGCAAGCCACGGACCCGCCCGAGGGCGCTACCCGCGATCGGCTGCCTGCGCGGGCGGCGCGGCCTCGGCGGCCTCGGCGGCCTCGGCGGTCGCGGCGGCGTGCTCGTCGGCGGTCATGCCGCGGTCGCGATAGCGCCGGTGGAGGTCGTACTGGTCGTCGGCCCACTGCTGGTATTCCCGCCGGACGGTGCGCTCGTCGGAGTCGATGACGTGGGCGATCTCGGCCCAGGTGACCCCGGCCTGCAGCGCGTGGTGGATGTTGGACGGATGCCGTACGGTGCGCGCGATGCACTCCGCCAGCGCCAGCAGCTCGATGTGCTCGGCCCGGGTGAGCGCCGGGCGGTCGTCGGTCCCATGCCGGGCGGGGTCGTAGAGGCCCCGCTCCACCAGCTCGGTCCGAGCGCGAGCCGACGCCTGCTTGGCGGCCAGCTCGTCGTATCGCTGCAGTTGCCGGCCGACGGGCATGTCGAAGCGGGCGTCGCGCCAGGTCGTGAGGCTCTCGGCCATGGTCATCGGAGGGTTCTCCAGGGCGGTCGGGTGCGGCTTCAGGGGATCTGGGTGGTGTGGTCCGTGAAGCTGGTTTTCCGCGACCCGGACAAGCTCGCCACTGTACGCCGAATGCTCACCCAACAGCGAGAGCCTCCGGCCACTGTACGGCGCCTGGGGGGCGATCCCGGTCTTTCACCGGGCCTGTGACGGCGGGGCCGGCCTCCGAAGGAGCCGCTTGCGTTGGGCGGTGTAGTGCCACCAGGGGCGGGCGGGATGCCCCTCCGCCTGGTCCACGGCGGACATCACGGTGTCGAGCAGGCACGGGTCATGGCGCCGGCCGTCGACCGCGCACATCTCGTCGTAGAGGTCGACAGGGTCCTTCCCGGCGAGCCGGCTGACGTGGGTGATGCCGACGCGGGCGAAGTAGCGCGCGACGGCGGCGCCGACGTTGACCAGCTCGGTCAGGTCCGAGCCGGTGTCCGGGGTGCGATGTTCGGAGGCCACGTGCGAGATCCCTTCTCGTGCTCACGACGGCGCCCTCCGGATGGGGCGCCATGAGTCGATGGTCGGGGACCGGCATGCGCCTGTCTTGTTGATACCGGACATCGCGGTCCCACGCGATGAACGCCGCAACCGCGAGGGAGATCACGTTCAGCAGGGCCAGCAGCTGCCGCTCTCGGCTGTGAGGCCGCTCACACCGTGTCACAGCCGATCGGGGCATCTCGTCTTAGAGGGCATGACGAACTCGGAACAGACCTCGGTGTTGATCACCGGCGGCAACAAAGGACTCGGCCTGGAAACGGCCCGGCGGCTCGGCGAACAGGGCTGGACGATCTTTCTCGGCTCGCGCGACGAAGGGCGAGGACGGGCGGCTGCCGACAAGCTGGCCGACGGCGGCGCGAACGTGGTCATGGTCCCGCTGGACGTGACCTCGGACGAGTCCGTGACCGACGCCGTCCGGCTCGTCCGGGAGCACACCGATCGGCTGGATGTGTTGATCAACAACGCCGGTGCGCCGGGAAAGGTCACCGCGCCCGTTGACACGACGGTTGACGAAATTCATTCCGTCTACGACACCAACGTGTACGGACCGGTCAGGGTCACGCACGCGTTCCTTCCCCTGCTGCAGGCGGCGGACCATCCGCGGGTGGTGATGGTGTCCAGCGCGGCCGGTTCCTTCGCGGTCGTGACCGATCCACGGCAGGCCGTCTCGAAGATGCACGAGCTCGCCTACACCTCGTCCAAAGCGGCGCTGAACATGATCACCATCCGGTACGCCCAGGCGATCCCGCAGGTCAGGTTCAACTGCATCACTCCCGGAGAAGTCGCCAACCACAAATTCACCGCCACCGACATGAACAACCACACCGGCCAGCTGACGGTCACCGAGGGCACCGATCCGATCGTCGAACTCGCGCTGAGCGACGCCGGCGGACCGACCGGGACCTTCACCGATCGGCTTGGTCCCGTTGCCTGGTGACCACGGCCTCATCATGGTCCCCAGGTGTGGTGGGTGTCCGGGCATGAGGAGGGTCGTGCCGTTCTCGCCGACGGCCGCTTCTCCTCCGACCGGCGCAAGGAGGGATTCCCGCTCTTCAACGTCGACGCCGCCACCTTGGGGAGCCGCAGGGATTTGCCTGGGGATATCCCTGGCGTCGCGATCGGGTCCCGCCCGCCCGGGCCTCAAAGAGTGAGGTGGCGTCCACCCGTGACGGAGACGATCTCTCCGTTGACGTGCCCGTTGGCCGCCGAGCCGAGGTAGGCGACGGCGGAGGCCACGTCCTCGGGAGTGCAGATGCGGCGCGTGGGCGTCCTGGCGGCCTCGGCGTCGACGACCTCCTGTCCGAACCCCGGGTAGGTCAGGGCCCGTTCCGTCAGGGTGAAGCCCGGCCTGACGACGTTCGTGAGGATGCCGTGCCGGGCCTCCCGGGATGCCAGCACGTTGACGGCCGTCTCCAGCGCGCCCTTGGCGGCGGGGTAGGCCACCCCCGCCGGCATCGGCTGGCTGACCACGCCCGACGAGATCACGACCACCCGCCCCCATCCCGCCGTTCTCATGCCGGGCAGGGCGGCGTCGATCACGGCCAGTGTCCCGATCACGTTGGCGGTGAAGGTGTCGGTCAGGGTCTCCCGCGTCTCGGGCGTCCGGGCCGGCCAGGACACCGCGTTGGCGACCAGGACCGCGATGTCGCCGAGTTCGCTCTCCACCTGGCGGACGGCCGACCGGATCGACTCCTCCTCACGCTGGTCGATCCGGACCGCGATGGCCTTCCCGCCCGTCCGGGTGATCGTGTCGACGAGGTCGCGGGCCTGCCCTTCGTTGCTGTGCCAGGCCGCGGCGACCAGCGCTCCCTCGTGCGCCAGTGCCGTGGCGATCGCGCCGCCGATGTCGCCGGAGGCGCCGGTGACCAGGGCGGCTCGTCCGCTCAGTCCGAGGTCCATCGTCTCTCCTATCTATAGCCGACTATCTAATAGCCGACTATAGATATAGTAGGCTGAGGCCGTGGATGCAAGTGAGGCGATGCGCGTCAACCGGGCGCTGAACAAGATGAGCAAGCTCTACCGCGCCGCCAAGGCGCGCAAGCTCGCGGCGCTCGGCCTGCATCCCGGCCAGGACGTGCTGCTGTGGGTGCTGGCCCAGGAGCGTGACGGCATGACGGTCTCCCAGCTCGCCGCCCGGCTCGGCGTCGAGCAGCCGACCGCCACCCGCAGCCTGGCCCGGCTGGGGGACGGCGGCTGGTTCCGGCGCGAGCCGGTCCCCACCGACCGCCGCCAGGTGCGCATCGTGGTCACCGACGCCGGCCACCGGCTGGTCCCGCGGATCGAGCAGGCCTGGGCGGAGCTCGCCGGCCAGGCGATGGGCCAGGTGGGCGAGGAGCGGCGGGCGATCGTGCTGGACGCCCTCGAACAGGCCAACGACACCCTCCGCGCGCTGGTCGGGGAGGGCCCCCTGGCCGAGGAATGACCGGTGCGCCCCGACGAGGGGCCAGGTGTGGCGGCCGTGTAGAGATATGGGATGGGTAACGTGCAGACGGGCGTATTGCGGCGAAACCCAACCTACCGTCGTGGGATATGCGGACCGTGGACGTACTGGTCGTGGGCGCGGGGCTGGCCGGCCTGCACACCGCCCGCCTGCTCGCGCGGCGGGGACTGAACGTGATGGTGGCCGACCGCCGCAGGTCGCTGTCGGCGGGCATCCGCACCACCGGGATCTTCGTACGGCGCACGCTGGACGACTTCGACCTGCCCGACCACCTGCTCGGGCCCGGCATCCGGGACGTGCTGCTGTACCCGCCGTCGCGGCGGGCACCGATCCGGCTCACCAGCGACCGGGACGAGTATCGCGTGGCCGACATGGCGGCCCTCTACCAGGACGCGCACCGCGCGGCGGAGTCCGCCGGGGCGCGGGTCCTGCTCGGCGCGCGGTATCTCGGGACGTCGAAGAACACCAGCCGCTCCGTGGGCGCGGAACCGGCGACCGGCCGGCTCCCGGGGGCGGGACCGGTGATCGCCCGGTTCGCGGGGGCGGGACCGGTGATCGCCCGGTTCGTCGTCGGTGCCGACGGTGCCCGGTCCCGGGTGGCCCGTGACCTCGGCCTGGACGTCAACCGGCACCTGCTGGTCGGTGCCGAGATCGTTCATCCGATCGCGCCGGGCACGGCCAGCCCGGCGTTCCACTGCGTGCTGGACCCCCGGGTCGCGCCGGGCTACCTGGGGTGGGTCATCGACGACGGCCGGCATGCGCACATCGGCGTCGCCGGATATCCGCACGCGATGCGCACCGGCATCCGCCACCTGCTGGACGCCTTCGCCGCCGACGCGCCCGGCCGCGCGGTGCCCGCCGGTCCGGTCGAGCGCCGGGGCGGCCCGATCCCGGTGGGCGGCGTCCTGCGACGGCTGGCCTGCCCCGGCGGGCTGCTCGTCGGGGACGCGGCGGGCGCGGTGTCACCACTGACGGCCGGCGGGCTGGACCCCTGCCTGCGCATGTCCGAACTGGCCGCCGCGGTCACCGCCGACTACCTGCGTACCGGCGACCAGCGGGTCCTGAGCCGCTATGACGGGAGCGCGCTGCGGACCCGGTTCCGGGGCCGGCTGCTGCTGCGCCGCGTGTTCGCCGGCCTGCGATCCCCCGCCGCCGCGGAGGCGGCCGTGACCCTCCTCCGGAGCGGCGCCGGTCGAGCCCTGGCGGCACGCGTCCTGTTCGGCGACGGCTCCTTCCCCGACGTCAGCCCGCGGCTCGCGACCCCGGCGATCGACCGCCGCCGGTGACGCCGGCCGAATCGAGCCAGCCGCCGCACTCGCCCGCGGGCGCTCCCGCCCCGGCGGCCCGCAGGCCGACCGGCTCGGCGCCGGTTCAGGTGGCGCCGGCCGGTGGGGGCCGGAGGAAGGCGCCCGCGGATGCGGCGAGGACGGTGGTTCTGGCCGCCTCGCCGGGCAGGTCCGGGTCGGGTGGCAGGCGGAGGATCATCAACTGGTGGTACAGCGGCGCGGTGGCGGCGATGAGCAGCCGCCGCGCGTCGGTGTGCGGCGGGAGCTCGCCGCGCCGCACGGCCCGGCCGACGATGACCTCGCAGCGGGCGTAACGGTCCTCCCAGAGCCGCCGCAGCCCGCGGGCGGCCTCCTCGGAGCGGAAGGAGGCGGCGATCAGGGCCGCGGCGATCGACGGCCGCGCGGTCAGGACCGCCTGGTTCTCGTGGTTCAGCGCCGCCAGGTCGCCCTGCAGGGAGCCGGTGTCCTGGGGCTGCCAGTCATCGTCGCTGGTCGCCTCGAAGAGGTCGGCGAGCAGGCCACCGACATTCCGCCAGCGCCGGTACACCGTTGCGCGATGGACGCCCGCACGGGCCGCGACACCATCCAGCGTGAGCTCGTCGTAGCCGCGCTCCCCCAGCTCTGCGCGGATCGCGTCGAGCACCTGCGTACGGATGCGGCTGGTACGCCCACCCGGGCGGCGCCGGGTCGGCGGCATGCCCTCCGGCCGCGGCACCGAATCCGTTTGCTCAGGGGGCAGCGTCATGACAGCATCTTAATGTAGAAAACTGTCGCGTTAGTGGCGGCCAACGAGCGGAGCGTCCGACGGACGATCATGCCGGGCAGCGTCGCCGGCCTGGAGGCCGCCGCCAAGCACGCCCGCCGCATGTGACGCGTCCCTTTCACCATGGAACCCGAAATGAGTGATCCTTCTTGTCCCAGCGCCGTGCCCACATCGCCATGGTCGGCATCCCCGCCGTCAGCCACGTCCTGCCCAGCCTTGAGGTCATCCGCGAGCTGGTGACGCGCGGCCACCGGGTGACCTACGCCAACGACCCGGCGGTCACCGACCTGATCACCGCCACCGGCGCCGAGCTCGTCCCCTGCGCCTCCGTGCTGCCGGTCGCCGACAACAACTGGCCCGACGACCCCATCGCCGCCATGGGCCTCTTCCTCGACAACGCCGTCCAGGCCCTCCCAAAGTTGCGCGCCGCCTACGACCACGACCGCGCCGACCTCTACCTGTACGACATCGGCGCCTACGCCGCCCGCGCCCTCGCCGAGACGCAGGACCGCCCCCTCCTGCAGTTGTCCCCCACGTACGTGGCCTGGAAGAGCTACGAGCACGACGTGGCGGCCCACCTGTGGCAACTGCCGGGCGCCGAGGCCTACCGGGCGAAGTTCGCGCGGTGGCTCACCGACTCCGGGGCCACCACCACCGACGTGGACACCTTCTCCGGCCTGCCGCCACGCGCCCTGGCCCTGATCCCGCGCGCGATGCAACCACACGCCGACGAGGTCGACACCGGCACCGTCACCTTCGTCGGCCCCTGCTACGGCCCGCCCGCGATCCAGGACCGCTGGACCCGTCCCGCCGGAGCCGAGAACGTGCTGCTGATCTCCCTGGGCTCGGCCTACACCCGCCGGCCGGAGTTCTACCGCCAGTGCCTGGCGGCCTTCGGCGACCTGCCCGGCTGGCACGTCGTCCTGCAGATCGGCAAGTACACCGACGCGCGGGAGCTGGGCGACATCCCGGCCAACGTCGAAGTGCATTCCTGGGTCCCCCAGCGGGCGATCCTGGAACAGGCCGACGCCTTCGTCACCCATGCCGGGATGGGCGGCTGCGGCGAGGGGCTGCAGGCCGGAGTCCCGATGATCGCCGTTCCGCAGGCGGCCGAGCAGTTCGTCAACGCCGACCGCCTCGTGGAGCTGGGCGTCGCCCGCCGCATCGACACCGCCGACGCCACCGCCGCGGCCCTGCGGACCGCCCTGAACGAACTGGTCGCCGACCCGGAGGTGGCCCGCCGCTCGGCGCGGCTCCAGACCGAGGCCCGGGCCGAAGGCGGCACCGGGCGGGCCGCCGACCTCATCGAGCGCATGCTGGGCTGAGCCCCGCCTCGCGCACGCCGGCTCGCCGCCCGAGGCGGTGGCCCTGGCCCTGGCCTCGACTTCGGCGCGGCGGGTGACGATGGCCGGCCGTACGGGGTCGCTCAGCGCGGCCGGCACGGCGGCCGCGCCGCCCCGAGATCCCCGCCGTCACTGCTCGCCTACGGCAGGCCCGCCCGCAGCCGGGAGCCGGCCGGGCTGCCGCCGCCGGCCGCCCGGCGCGCCCGCATCCAGCAGACTGTGATGTACCGGCGTCCTGCGGGGAGGCACCATGACCAGAGTCGTGATCACCTTGATGGCGGCGGCGCTGCTGGCCGTCCGCTGCGGTGCCGCGCCTCCGTCCCCGCCGAAGCCGCCCGCCCAGGCCACCCCCACCAGCGGCTGCGCGACCCCGCGGCAACTCCAGCCCGGCCGGCACACACTGGAGTCCGGCGGACTGCGCCGCCAGTTCCTGCTGGCGCTCCCCCGCGGGCGCGGCCCCCACCCCGTCGTGCTCAACCTGCACGGCCTCGGCTCCAACGCCACCGAGCAGGCCGCCTACAGCCGCCTGCCCGAGCTCGGCACCCGCCGCGGCTACGTCGTGGCCACCCCGCAGGCCGCCGACGGACGCATAGGGTGGACGCTGCCGCACACCGCCGGCCCCGACGACACCGCCTTCCTGACCGCGCTGCTCGACCACCTCGAACGCGGCCTGTGCCTCGACACCCACCGCGAGTTCGCCGCCGGCCTGTCCTACGGCGCCGGCATGGCCGCCGCGCTCGTGTGCGCCATGCACGGCCGCCTGGCCGGCGTCGCGGCCGTGGCCGGGCTCAACATCACCCGCCCCTGCGCCGACCCCGCCCCCACCACGATCGTCGCCTTCCACGGCACCGCCGACCGGATCGTCCCCTACGGCGGCGGCCACCCCTTCCGCGACGCCACCGGCGACCTGCGCAAGCTCGCCGACCTGGTGGTGCTGCCGGCCGTGCCGGGCATCGCCGACGGCTGGGCCCGCGTGCTCGGCTGCACCGGCCCGGCCACCACCCGCCCCACCCAGCAGGTACGAGTGCGCGGCTGGAAATCCTGCGCCGGCGGGATCACACTGCGCCTGTACACGATCACCGGCGGCGGCCACACCTGGCCGGGCCCCATCGAGGTGCCCCGGCTCGGCACCACCGTCCGCGACCTGGACGCCACCGACCTCATCCTCGACGCCTTCGACCACACCGTTCCCTGAGGTTCACGTGTTCCCAGTGATGGGCCCACCACTGGACGAAGGTCCCCGTCTTGCCCGGCGTCCCGGAGTTGACGCTGGCGATCCATGACCGGCCCGCACGAGGGGCGGGCGAACGTACGCACCCGCAGGGACAGCTTGGGCTTTCACCGCCCCGCGCCCCCGGGCACGTCTTCGAGGAGGGGAACCGGCGGCCGGCCACCACGGCCACGCCCCGGCCCATCCGCAGCCACCCCGGGCAGGGCTGATCGGGCCACGGCTCGCACCGATCCAGCGGCTAGTCTTGTCGCTCATGAGCCAGGTGGGACACGCGACGGCCCGCGCACTGCTGCGCCGGCTGGCCGTCGAACAAGCCGAATGCAGGGTGCCGTCGCTGACGGCGGCGATCGTGCGCGACGGGCGCATGGCGTGGTTCGGCGGCCGCGGCCGCGTGGACGGCGCGCCGCCGACCGCCGCCACCCAGTATCGCATCGGGTCGATCACCAAGAGCATGGTCGCCGTCGTCGTCATGCGGCTGCGCGACGAGGGCGCGCTCGACCTGGCCGACCCGCTGCGCGAACACCTGCCCGAAGCGCCGCTCGGGCACCTCACCATCGCCCAGTTGCTCTCGCACACGGCCGGGCTGACCGCGGAGCCGCCCACCGCCTGGTGGGAGCGCACTGCCGGCATTCCCGCCGCCGACCTGCTGGAGCGGCTCGGCCCGGCCGAGCTGAAACACCGGCCGGGCCGGCGCTTCCACTACTCCAACGTCGGGTTCGCGCTGCTCGGCGAGCTCGTCGGCCGGTTGCGCGGCACCACCTGGCTCAAAGCGCTCACCGCCGAGGTGCTCGACCCGCTCGGCATGAACGCCACCACCCCACGCCCCCGCCCGCCGCACGCCACCGGCTACGCCGTGCACCCGTGGGCCGACGTCGTGCTCGAAGAGCCAGAACACGACGCCGACGCCATGGGCCCCGCCGGCCAGCTCTGGTCCTCGCCGGCCGACCTGGCCCGCTGGGCCGCCTTCCTCGGCGGCGACACCGGCGGCGTGCTGAGCCCCGACACGCTGGCCGAGATGCGCGAACCGGCGGGGGTCGACGACGGCGACGCCTGGACCAGCGGGTTCGGGCTCGGCCTGCAACTGGCGCGGACCGGCGGGCGCCGCCTGGCCGGGCACACCGGATCGATGCCCGGCTTCCTGGCCACCGTGTGGACCGATCCCGGCGAGGGCGTCGGGGTGCTGTTCATGGCCAACACCACGACCGGGCTCGGCGGCGCCCTGCTGACCGACCTGCTCGACATCCTGGAGGAGCACGAGCCGCGCCTGCCCGAGGAGTGGCAGCCCGCCCCGGCCGACCCCGACCTGCTGGCGCTGACCGGGTTGTGGCACTGGGGGCCCAAGCCGTACGCGCTGCGGCTGCTGCCCGGGCGGCAGTTGTCGCTGGAGCCGGTCGGCGGCCCCGGGCGGTCCTCCCGGTTCGTGCCCCAGGAGGATGGGACGTGGCTGGGGCTCGACGGCTACTACGCCGGGGAGACGCTGAAGCCGGCCGCCGACCATCTGGACCTCAACACGTTCATCTTCACCCGCGAGCCGTACGAGCCGGGCACCCCCGTCCCGGGCGGGGTGACCGGCTGGCACGACTGACCCGCCAGAGCTCTCATGTGGCGGCCGGCCAGCGCGGCGGCACGTCCGGCGCCTCCTCAAGGCCGGCCCAGTCGTCGCGGACGGGTGAGAAGACCTCCACGACGACCGCTCCCCCGGCTCCCGCGCGGACCTCGTGCGGGACGTCGGCGAGGATCCGCCACGTGCCGCCGGGACCGACCTCGCCCGTCTCGGCCCCCACCCGGAAGGTCAGCGAGCCCATGAGGCAGAGCCCGAGCTGCTCGTTCACGTGCCGGTGCTCCGGCACGTGGCCGCCGGGCGGCAGCTCCACCACCGACATCGTGATCAACTCGCTCTGGACGACCCTGGCGGTCACGTCCTTCCAGATCCGCAGCGGCCGGAGGGAACCCAGGTCGCCGAACGCGCTCGCCGTGCTCTCCAGACGCCGCCCTGGCTCGCTCATGGCATCTCCTTCTCGTCGTAGACGGGTGTGGTCCATTCGTGATGTCGTCCGTCGTCGCGCCGGGCGATGGCCTTCAGGGCGCGTCGCACGGCGAGGGTCGTCCCGCCGGGGCGGCCGTCCCCGACCGGGCGGAAGTCCACCTCGGTGACCGGGGCGGCGATCGCGGCCGTGCCGCACAGCAGCGCCTCGTCGCAGGCGTACAGCTCGGAGCGGTGGATGCGGCGCTGCGTGACGGTGACGCCGAAGTCCTCGGCCAGCAGGCCCATGATCTGGCGGCGGGTGATGCCCTCAAGGATGTCCTCGGTGGCCGGCGGCGTGGCCCACTGCGCACCGGCGCGTACGAGGATGTTCGACGTGGTGGCCTCGGCCACGTAACCGTCGTCGGTCAGCAGCAACGCCTCGTCGAACCCGTTCCTGACCGCCTCCGTCTTGGCCAGGGCGGGGCCGACGTAACTCCCGATCACCTTGGCCCGGTTGGGCACGGCGGTGTCACGGCTGCGCCGCCAGGCGCTCACCATGCAGCGGACGCCGTCCGGGTTGATGTAGTCACCGGGCATCGGCGTCGCCGCGACGCACAACCGGCTCCCCGAGTCGTGCATGCGCACCGCGAGCTGCTCGCCGGCGAGCAGCAGCAGCGGGCGGACGTAGGCGTTGGCGCGCACCTGGTTCCTGCGCAGCAGCTCGCCGGTCAGGGCCACCAGGTCCGCGGTGGAATGAGGCAGGTCCAGCCCCAGGATCCGGGCCGAACGCCCCAGCCGCTCGTAGTGCGCCTCGGCTTCGAGCAGGTAGAGCTGCTGCCGGGCCTCGTGCCAGGTGGCCCTGATGCCCTCGAATGTCCCGGTCCCGTATGAGACCACGTTCGCCAGGACGCTCAGCCGCGCCTCCTCCGACGGCACGAAGTCACCGTCGACGAAGACCCATCGGTACGGCTCGCCGAACGACAGGTCACCGGGTGTGGCGGTCGCCACCTGTTGGCTCATGAGTCGACCTCGACCTTCTCCGATTTCGCCCGCACGGAGACGGTAAGCAAGCCCTTCGTTTAAGCACAATCGGAAGCTTCTTAAGTCACCGTTTAGCATTTCCGTATGCTTGACATCGCGCGGCTCCGCGTGCTCGACGAGGTCGCCCGGCAGGGGTCGCTCACCCGCGCCGCCGAAGCCCTCTCCTACACCACCTCCGCCGTCTCGCAGCAGATCACCGTGCTGGAGCGGGAGGCGGGCACCCGGCTGCTCGAACGGCATGCCCGCGGCGTGCGGCTCACCGAGGCCGGCCGGGCGCTGGTCCGGCACACCGCCGCCATCATGTCCGAGCTGCGCGCGGCCGAGGCCGCCGTGGCGGCGATCGCGCACGGCCCAGGGGGTGCACCATGGCTCCACGCTGGACGTGCTGCCCCGGGCCTGCCGCCAGGCGGGCTTCGAGCCGCGCATCGCCTTCCGCACCGACGACCAGATGACCGTGCGCGGCCTGGTGGCCGCCGGGCTGGGAGTCGCGCTCGCCCCCTGGCTCACCCTGCCCGCCACCCCCTCCGGCCTGGTCGTCCGGCCGCTCGCCGAGCCCTCGCTCACCAGGACCGTCATGACCGCGACACCGGCCGCCCCGTACCGGCTGCCGGCCGTACCGGTCATGATCGACCATCTGCGCGCGGTGGCCGCCGACCTCGCCGCCGACCTCGCCGCGGCCCGCGGTCCGGACCGCGGTCACCCCGACCAGATCGTCATTCCGGGCCGCACCACCGGGACGTGAGCCGCCGGACGGGTCACACCCCCGAGGTTCGTCCGGAGGCGGCGGTCGTACGATGTCGATCATGCGTTCTCATTCGATGCGCGCCTGATGGCCGCCGAGACCCTCCCCTCACCCGTACGCGGCCGCCGGCGGGCGCTCAACACCACGCTGATCGTCGTGTGCCAGAGCATGCAGGCGCTGGCCTTCGGCGGCATCGCGTTGTTCCTACCGCTCATCCGGCAGGACCTCGGGATCAGCCCGTCACAGGCCGGCCTGCTGGCGGCCGGCGGCACGTTCACCTACGCGCTCATGCAGATCCCCTCGGGCTACCTGTCGGACCGCTTCGACCCCAAGCGCCTGTTCGTGATCGGGCTGCTCGGCACCAACGCGCTCTCGCTCAGCTTCGCCGTGCTGGACTCCTACGGCTGGCTCGTCGCCAACCAGGCGGTCTCCGGCGTCTTCCGGGCGCTGGTGTTCGCGCCGGGCCTGCTGCTGATCAGCCGGCAGTTCCGGGCGGACCGCCGGGCCACCGCCATGGGCCTGTACGTGGCCGGCGGCTTCTCCTCCAACATCCTGCTGAACGCGATCGGCCCGCTGCTGGTCGGCCCCCTGGGCTGGCGCTGGCTGATGATCCTGTTCGCCGCCAGCGGGGTGATCGTCCTGCTGGCCTTCGCCCGGCTGGGCGACCCGGCCCCGCGTGCGGCCGACACCAGGCCGCCGACCTGGGCCGACGCCCGCGAGATCCTGTCCCACCGGGCCGTGTGGCTGGCCGGGTTCGTCCAGTTCGTCCGGCTCGCCGTGGTGACCGGGATGGCGTTCTGGCTGCCCAGCCTCATCGTCGAGGACAAGGGGTTCCCACTCGGCGTGGCGGGGGCGGTCGTGGCCATCGGCGCGGCGGTCACCGCCCCGTCGAACTTCCTGGGCGGCTGGGTGTCCGACCGCCTCGGACGGCCGCTGGTCGTCGTCGGGACCTCGCTGGCCGTGCTGGCCGTCACGATCTTCCTCATCCCGTTCATGGACGCGCTGCCGGCGCTGATCGCGGTGATCGCGGTCAACTCGATCTTCCTGCAGCTCTACTTCGGCCCGCTGTTCGCGGTTCCCCTGCGGTACGTCGGCACCGCCAACACCGGCCTGGTCACGGGATTCGGCAACTTCTGCGCCAACCTGGGAGGCGTGACCTTCTCCTACGGGCTGGGCGCCGTGAAGGACGCCACCGGTTCCTTCGACGCCGGCCTGTGGGCCCTGTCCGGCATGTGCGCCGCCGCGCTGGCGGTCACCTGGGCGATCTCCCGCCTTCCCGCGCGACGGGCCGGTGATCAGTAGTCCTTGACCGCGTAGGAGCCGACGACCTCGGCGAACGACGCGGCGTCCGCCTCGGCCAGGGCGTCGGCGGCCTCGGGGCCGGAACCGCTCATCTCCCGCTCGACCTGGGCGCGGCGCTGCCGCAGATTGGTGATCGCGACCTCCTGGTTGGCGCGGACGTAGGTGCGCAGCTCCCGCTCGTAGGCGGTGAAGGCCGCGGCGTGGTCGCCGCCGGCCGCCTTGAGCTCGCCGGCCAGCACGTACGCGCCGACCATGGCCATGGTGGTGCCCTGGCCCGACAGTGGCGAGCCGCAGTAACCGGCGTCGCCCAGCAGCGCCACCCGGCCCTTGGACCAGGAGTCCAGGTGGATCTGGGAGGCCGAGTCGAAGTGGAAGTCGGCGGCCGCGCGCATCAGCTCCAGCAGGCGCGGCATGTGCCAGCCGCCTCCCGCCAGCTCCCGGGCCACGAGCTCCTTCTGCCCGTCGATGTCGCGGTAGTCGCCGGCGATCGGCTCGGCGGGGTCGAACATCAGGTAGGCGCGGGCCTCGGTGTTGTCACGCGCGCTCATGACCATGCCGCCGCGCATCCCGTCGCCCGGTATCCCGTACATGACCTGCCAGCGGTCCAGGCCCAGGAAGTTGGGGACCGTGTAGACCGCCATGCAGGTCCCCAGGCGCCGGATGAACGCCTCGGGCGGGCCGAAGACCAGACGCCGGGTGTGGGAGTGCAGCCCGTCCGCCCCGACCACGAGGTCGAAGGAGCGGCGCAGGCCGCTCTCGAAGGTGACCCTGACCTCGTCCTCGTCCTGCTCCAGCGCGGCGATGGAGTCGTCGAAGAGATATTCGATCGCCTTGCCGCCGGCCGCGACGATGATCCGCGCCAGGTCGTCGCGGAGGATCTCGACATCGGCGCTGGCCAGGTCGCCGCCGCTCACCGTGCGTTCGGTGCTGCGGTAGAGCTCGGCGCCGTCACCGTCCACCACGGACATGCCACGCATCCCGACGGTCTGGGCCCGCAGCTCGTGCAGGATGCCCATCCGCTCGGCCACCTCCAGGGCCGGGCCGCGCACGTCGATCGCGTGCCCGCCGGGCCTGATCCCCGGCGCCCGCTCGACGACGGTCACGTCGAACCCGTGCCGGTCCAGCCAGTAGGCCAGCGACGGGCCCGCGATGCTCGCCCCTGAGATCAGCACCCGCGGGCCGCTCGGCTCGGAATGGTCCATGTCACTCCCCTGTTCCAAAACTGTTTCCGTAGGACACAGTGTACGATAGACACAGATTTGGATGAACACAAGGGAGCGCCGATGGCGGCGAAGACGGCGATCACACTGCTGTGGGAGCAGCGCACCGCACCGAAGCGCGGGCCCAAACCGACGCTGAGCCTGGACGCGATCGCGGCCGCCGGCGTCGAGATCGCCGACGCCGGCGGGCTCGCGGCCGTGACGATGCAGCAGGTCGCCGAGCGGCTCGACGTCACGAAGATGGCCCTCTACCGCTACGTGCCGGGCAAGGTCGAGCTGGTCGCGCTGATGACCGACCTCGCCATCGGCGAACCGCCGCGCCCGGACGCGACCACCACCGGCTGGCGGCCGAAACTCGACGCCTGGGCGCGGCAGATGTTCGACCGGTTCCTGGCGCATCCGTGGGCGCTGGAGACCACCGTCGGCCACCGCGCGATCGGGCCCAACGAGCTCGGCTGGATGGAAGCGGCCACCGCCGCACTGACCGGCACCGGGCTGGCCGGACCAGAGATCCTCGACACGGCCGCCACCCTCACCGGGCACGTCCGGTTGATCGCGCAGCAGGTGGCGGCCGCCCCGAGCGGCGCCCCCGAGCAGGTGCTGGGCGAGACCGTCGGCGGACTGCTGGCCGGCCGCGAGGACCGGTTCCCCACCCTGACCGCCGCCATGGCCGACAAGGGCGGCGAGGACAACGCGTTCGACTTCGGCCTGCGCTGCATCCTCGACGGCGTGCAGCTGCTGGTCGGCCGCCCGAGACAGTGAGGCGGAAAAGCCGAAGCCCGCTCCCGGGGCGGGTGGCCGCGGGAGCGCAGGCGCGGCTGCGGGTCATCGGGGGCATGGCGATCCGGTTGTCCAGCGGGGTGCCGGCCAGGTCGGTGATGTCGAAGGCGGTGGTCATGTCAGCGGCTCTTGGGTCTGTTGAAGGTGGTCTGGTGGCGGCCGGCCTGGTCACAGTGAGGCCAGGACGCGGATGCGGTCGGCGGTGGCGCGGCGGGCGATGCCGGAGGTGTGGGCGATGGACTCGAACTCGTGCGGGACGCCCGGGTGCAGGTGGAACTCGACCTCGACTCCCGCTCGGGCGAGCCGCAGCGCGTAGGTGAGGTCCTCGTCGCGGAAGATGTCGAGCTGGCCGACCTCGATGTAGGCGGGCGGCAGTCCTGCCGGGTCGGTGACGCGGGCGGGCGCGGCGGTGGCGGGCACGCCCGGTCCGCCGGCTGCATCGCCCAGGAGCGCGCCCCAGCCGGTGGCGTTGTCGTCGTAGGTCCACAGCGCGTACGGGGTGATGTGCGGGTCGGGGGTGGTGGTGCGGTCGTCGAGCATCGGCATGATGAGGATCTGCCGGGCGATGGCGGGGCCGCCGCGGTCGCGGGACAGGATCGCCAGGGCTGCGGCCAGGCCGCCGCCGGCGCTGTCGCCCATGACCGCGATCCGGGCGGGGTCGACGTCCAGCTCGGCGGCGTGCTCGTGTAGCCAGGCCAGGCCGGTGTAGGCGTCCTCGACCGGGATGGGGTGGGGGTGTTCGGGGGCGCGCCGGTAGCCGACCGACAGGATCGGCGTGCCGCTGGCCGACACGTACCGGGCGACGGGTCCGTCGAACAGGTCGATGGTGCCGAGGATCATGCCGCCGCCGTGCAGGAACACTGCGGCCGAGCCGGGAGCCGAGCCGTCCTTGGCGTACCAGCGCAGCAGGATCTGCGTGCCGTCGGCGGCGGTGGCGTGGTGGTCGGTGACGGTGACGTCGGCGGGCATCGGCTGGGCGGCGCCGGCGTGGGCGATGACGCCCTCCAGGACGGCGCGGCGGGTGGCCACGTCGCCGACCGGCGGCGGGGTGGAGTCGGCGAGGGCGGCGACCATCGGCGCGAGGGCCTGGGCGACTTCGGGGTCGAGCGTGAGGGACATGGCGTGCTCCTGAAGACGTTCGTGATCAATAAAAGGGGGGTGCGGAGGCGGCGAGGCGGGCCGGTCAGGGGATGAGGACGGTCTTGCCGGGCAGGCGTCCGGTGACGGCCTCGTCGTGGACGGCGGCCAGATCGGCCAGGGGGCGGCGGGCGGCGACGTCGATCGCCAGCGCGCCGGCGTCCATCCGGTTGACGAGCTCGGCGAGCTGGGCGGCGTCGCTGCGGGCGAACATCCGCACCGCCCGCACGCCCCGGGCGGCGTCGTCGCGGCCGGGTGTGGTGGTGCTGACGAACACCCCGCCGTCGGCGGCGAGGCCGACCAGCGCCTCGGTCTCCTCCGCAGAGGTGGTCACCAGGTTGAGGACGACGTCGAACCGCTCACCGGTCTCGGTGACCGGCGTAAGCGTGTAATCGATGATCGTCTGGGCGCCGTAGGAACGGACCCGTTCGACGCTACGGGGGCTCGCGGTCGCGGTCACTGCGGCGCCCGTCCGGGCGGCGAGCTGGACGGCGTACCCGCCGACCGCACCGCCCGCCCCGTTCACCAGGACGCTCTGCCCGGGCTGCAGGCCCGCGTGCTCGACCAGCGCCTGCCATGCCGTCAACCCCGCCGCCGGCAGAGCGGCGGCGTCGGCCAGGTCCACCGCCCGGGGTGCGGCGGCCAGCACCCCGGCCGGAACGGCCACGTACTCCGCCGCCGCACCGGGGGCGTTCATCGGCAGGAACGCCACGACCGGCTCACCTGTCCGCTGGCCGGTGACGCCCTCTCCGATCTCCGTGACCGTCCCGGCCACGTCGACTCCCGGGATGTGCGGGAAGGACAGGGGGAACACCTGCTGCAGGTAACCGGCCCGGATCGCCACGTCGACCGGGTTGAACGAGGTCCCGGCGACCTTCACCACCACCTGCCCCGGCCCCGCGACGGGACGCTCGGCGTCCTCGTAGGCCAGGACGTCGCTGTCGCCGTGGGCGTGGTACCGCACTGCCTTCATCGCTCTCTCCTCCACTCACTTGCTTCGAAGTTGAAGCACGTGGAGACCATACCCTGCTTCGAGCTCGAAGCAATACCCCTGAGGTCTGTGACGATCGACACAGTGATTTGAATTCGAAACATGTACGATAGGGGAATGAACGACCACCGCACCCCCCGCCCGTGAACGCCGACACCGGCGACGTCCAGCCGCTCGACCCCGAACAGATGGAGGCCTACTTCGCGCTCCTGGAAGCCGTCAGCCTGCTCCAGCACCAGGTCGAACAGCATCTACGCGCCGAAGGCGACATCAGCTACGTGCAGTTCCAGCTCCTGGCACGCCTCGTCCACGCCCCTGGTCCGCTCACCATGACCCAGCTCGCCGACGGCGTCGTCTACAGCCGCAGCGGCCTCACCTACCAGGCCGGCCTGCTGGAGAAGGCCGGCCTCATCACCCGCGGCCCCTGCCCCGACGACGACCGCGCCACCCTCGTCACCCTCACTCAGGCCGGCAGCGACCTATTCCACCGCGTCCTGCCCGGCCACGTCCAGCTCTCCCGCACCCTCCTGTTCGACCCCCTCGCCGACCAGGACGTCCACCACCTCGGCGACATCATGACCCGCGTCCGCGACCACATGCGCACCCTGCCGCCCCGCTCCGCCGCACCCCGCAAACGCCGCACCACCCCGCCACGATCCGGCTCTGATCCGATTGCGGGATAACACTTGTTATCTGGCAACCCGGCGGATGATGGAGGGCGACACGGCGGATTCCGCCGTGGTGGCGCCACTACTGCACGTCCACTGATCCCGGCGTGGTTCACTGCGTCGTAGTGATGAGTGCCGGAAGATCGCGGTGCTTCTAGGCGTTGCCTCCGGGTATGAAGATCGGCGAAGCTTCCAGGGTCAGCGGTGTGAGTGTGAGATCGCTGCGGCACTACGAGGATGAGGGCTTGATCGTCCCTGGCCGATTCAGCAATGGGTTCCGCGACTACTGCCAGTCCACGATCGACCGGGTGCTCATCATCCGCTCGCTGCTGGAGTCCGGGCTGCCCGTGCGGTTGATCAGGGAAGTCCTGCCCCGCCTCACCGACGGATCCGATGCCGGTGCCGACGTGGCGTGCGCGGAGTTCCTGCACGAGGTGCAGGGCTATCGCGATCGGCTCGCCGCACGCATCGCGATTCTCAGCGATCAGCAGGCGGCACTCGACGCCTACCTCCGAGAAGCCTGCCGCACTGATCTCTGACAGCTACTTGACCCTGACGTAAGTGTAAGGCTCCTACGTTCGGCGCATGGAGATCAACGAGCAGCACACCGCTGAGCAGTGGGTACGAG
The DNA here is from genome assembly GCF_039871825.1 of Nonomuraea sp. B12E4. Classification (NCBI taxonomy): domain Bacteria; kingdom Bacillati; phylum Actinomycetota; class Actinomycetes; order Streptosporangiales; family Streptosporangiaceae; genus Nonomuraea; species Nonomuraea sp. B12E4. The sequence goes on from NZ_JBDPME010000001.1 coordinate 1,203,711, forward strand.
CGCTGGTCCAGCGGTCGCACCGGGGACCGAAGGATCTGACCCTCACGGCCGATCATCGCCGCCCCACCCCAGGGTCCGGCGAGTACCTGATCCGCGTGGGCGCCGCCGGGGTCAACTTCGCCGACGTCATGCAGACCCGTGGAACTTACGGAGGAGGTCCACAGGCGCCCTATGTGGCGGGTTTCGAGGCCGCCGGGGAGATCGTGGGTGTTGGCCCGAACGTCGAGAGGCCACTGCAGCTCGGCACCCACGTCGTCGGAGCCGGCCCCGGCGCATTCTCGCAGTACATGACGATGCCGGCTGCGGGTGTGCTTCCCGTGCCTTCCGGCTGGAACGATGCTGAAGCTCTCGGCCTGGTGCTGAACTGGGCTACCGCCTTGGCGGCACTGAAGCCGCTGGGAGAGATCAAGACGGGTGACGTGGTGCTCGTTCATGCCGCGGCCGGAGGCGTGGGACAGGCCGCCGTTCGTCTCGCCCGCCACTATGGTGCGCGCGTGATCGCCACGGCGTCACCTGCGAAGCACAACACCGTCGAAGCGCTCGGCGCCGACGAGATCCTCGACAGCCGACGTCCCGATCTGGCTGAGACGATCATCCGCCTGACCGGCGGGGTCGACCTGGTCCTGGAATCAGTGGGGCAGGCCACGTTCAAGACCAGCCTGTCGGTCACCAAACCCTTCATCGGGCGCATCGTCGTGTTCGGCGCCGCTTCCGGCGATGCCACCCTGACCACGCACGACCTGGTCTTCAGCCACCAGGTTCAAGTCAAGGGCCTGCACATCGGTGCACTGGCGACCGCGGCTCCGTCGATCTATCGGTCGTTGTTCGTCGAGATCGAGGCTCTCATCGCCCACGGCGTGTACACGCCCGGTACCCCCCAGGTTCACCCCCTGGCCGCGGGGGCGAGGGTGCTGCGGCAACTTGAAGCGGGCCAGACCTGCGGCAAGCACGCCCTCGATCCTTGGCGCTAGTTGTGCCGCATCAGGCGACGTTCGCCCTGTTCACGATCTCGCGGAGCCGTTCGTCGGCGGCGTGCCTGTTCCGGCAGCTGATGTACCGGCGGATCATGCTGCCCTGCTGCTTATGGCTGGCGTGGTCGGTGCCGTCCAGGGTGAAGGAGCGCAGCGCGGTTGGGCTCTGTGGTTCATGGTCGGCGTGCAGCAGCAGGCCCCGGCAGAGCGGACCCCGGCCCCTGCGCGGGAGAACGCCGGTCATATGGGGGCCGACCCGCAGGTGATCGCTCACCGCGTGGACGACCTGACGTCAGGAGTGTGGAAAGGACGGTTCGTCTTTACCCCGCGTTTCGAGATGGGATGTTCAGCGGTAAACCCGGGACGGATCATGGAAGGCGCACGAGCCCCTGTTCACCCGGCAGGAACCCTGCAGAAGCACTTTCGAGAGGAAACGCCTATGTCCGGATCCTTATCCCGGCGAGCCCTGCTCGCCGGCGTGCCCGCACTCGGCCTGGCGGCCGCGCTGCCCGGCGTCGCAAGCGCCGACACTCCGGTCCACGCGGCGTTCCGCGTCGTACGCCGCCGGCCCGGCGAGCCGGGCCGGCCCGAGATCGTGCTGCCCACCGGCTATGAGATCCTGCCGGGCGCGAACTACTCCGTGGCCTCCCGCGCGGAGTACTACACCTTCGTCCGGGGCCCGCGGAACCCCGAGGGCATCGAGATCACCGTCCGCTGGCCGGACACCCGCGTAGAGACCGTCATCCACCAGGAAACGCGGCTGGCGCTGCGCGACATCCCCCGCGAGCGGCACGGCTTCACCTTCACGCTGCCGATGACGCAGGCCACGGCCGACGCGAACCAGCCGACGCTCCAGGTCTGGAGCTTCCCCGACGTCTCACCGGGAATGAACTGGCGGATCGAGCACAACGACCCCGACCGCGTCGCCGGGCCGTGGACGACGGTGCCGTGGCCGGCCGGGCCGGTCAAGTCGGTGGTCCACCAGCTCGTCGCCGCGCACGCGATCCTGCGCGACTCCGGCATGGTCGAGGTGGCCGCGGCGAAGGGCCACCGGTTCGTGCTGATGGGCTTCGAGACCAACAACACCCTGCACGCCGACAACCCGCCGCACTGGCACATTTCCTACAACTCGGGTCCCGACTTCAATGCGAAGACCCACAACCCGCACTTCTGGCTCGACTCGGCGGGCCGCAACTTCTACAACGGCATGGACGTCACCGGCATGGACCGCCTGAAGTACTACGTGGGTGACCCGGCACCGCTCTACGACTTCGTGGGCGACGCGAACGGCGGCCGCGGGAACCTCGTCGTCACCTTCACCCTGCGCGAGGACGGCGGCATCGACATCCAGCCGCCGCAGGGTCCCGGGTACGCGATCGCGGCCGGGCGGAACGGCGATCTCGTCGAGGAGGTCACGGCGCTGCGTGACGGCGAACCGTGGCTCCGGATCACGACCGAGGACCGCGTACGCCATGGTGTGCTCGTCGTCCGGACCAGGGGGCTGCGCGACCGCGCCGAGTCCAGCACGCGCGTCTACCGCTACGACCGGCTGACCGGCGTGCTGCAGTAGGGCCTCGCAGGGCCTCGGCCGCCGCGGGCCGCGAATCCCGTCACGGCGGCGGCCAGGGCCCAGCGCCGCCTACGACCTGGTCCAGCAGATGGACCAGGTCCGCACGCAGGAGTACCAGGCCTTGGGAGAGCCTCAGCCGGCAGGCACCGGGCTGACCCGCCCAGCCGCCTGGCGTGCGTCCTCCCGGGCGATCCGGCGTGCGCGCGAGGGCGGCCAGCCTGCGCAGCGAGTGGCGCAGCAGGGCCAGGCCCGCCGGGCGGGCGAGCGTCCACGCCGCCCGGCCCAGCGGCCCGAACGGCAGGAACAGCTCCTCCGCCCACACGACCCGGCTGCCGCCGTGCTGCGGGCTCACCCGGATGGCGCCACGGCCGCGCACGACGCGGCCGGTGTGGGTGACGCACACGAGGGCCGGCGGCTCCCAGCGGGTGATCTTCATGGTGTCCAGGAAGCCGAGCGGCCCCACGCCGGTGTAGGCCTCGACGCCGTCAGGCCCCACCTGCCGGGCGGTGGTCAGGAACATCCACTCCCGGTGCCGGGGCCAGTCGGTGATGAGCGCGAACACCTGCTCCGGTGGTGCCGGGACGTGCACGGCCGCGGCCGCGTAGACGGGTTTCACCAGATGACCTCCGATCTGCCGGCTACGGACTGGTGATACCCCGGACGTCAGGTCTCCAGGAAGCGCAGGACGGCCAGGACGCGGCGGCTGTAGCCGGTGGCGTGGGACAGGCCCAGTTTGTCGAACAGCGAGTTGACGTGTTTCTCCACGGCGCTCTGCGACACGTGCAGATCCTGCGCGATCGAGGCGTTGGTCAGGCCCTGCGCCATCCGCTCCAGCACCTCCCGCTCGCGTACGGTCAGCCGGGCCAGCGGGTCCACCTGGCTGGTACGGTCCAGGAGCTGGCGCACCACCTCGGGGTCGAACGCCGCGCCCCCGGCGCCCACCCGCTCCAGCGCGTCCAGGAAGTCGCCGACCTGCGCCACCCGGTCCTTCAGCAGGTAGCCGACGCCTTCGATGTCGGCGCTCATCAGCTCGGCGGCGTAGCGCTTCTCCACGTACTGCGACAGCACCAGCACCTTGACCGCGGGCCGGTGCCGCCGGATCTCCAGCGCGGCGCGCAGCCCTTCGTCGGTGTGGGTCGGCGGCATGCGTACGTCGACCACGACGATGTCCGGCTCGTGCGCGGCCACCGCCGACACCAGCGCCTCGGCGTCGCCGACCGCGGCCGGCACCTCGTGGCCCTCCTCCAGCAGCAGCCGCACCAGGCCCTCGCGCAGCAGCGTGGAGTCCTCGGCCAGAATCACCCGCACGGCAGCACCGCCGTGATCGTCGTCGGCCCGCCCGCCGGGCTGTCCATCTCGAACCGGCCGTCCAGTGCGGCCACCCTCCTGGCCAGCCCGGACAGGCCGCCACCGGTGGCGTCGGCGCCGCCGGTGCCGTCGTCGCGCACCCGGACGGCCACCGCGCCGTCCCGCTCGCGCACGTCGACGGTGACGAGGCCGGCGCCGGCGTGCTTGGCGGCGTTGGTGACCGCCTCGCACACCACGAAGTACGCCGCCGTCTCCACCGCCATCGGCGGCCGGCGCGGCAGGTCGCAGGTCACCTTGACCGGCACGCCGGCGCGCTCGGCCACCCCGGCCAGGGCCTCGCCGAGACCGAGGGAGTCCAGCCCGCTCGGGTAGACGCGCCAGGCCACCTCGCGCAGCTCGGCCAGCGCCTGCTGCGCCTCCTGGTGGGCCTGCTCCAGCAGCTCGGGCCGGCCCCGCCTGGCCCGGCCGACCAGCATCGAGAGCGCCACCAGGCGTTGCTGCAGCCCGTCGTGCAGGTCGCGTTCGATCCTGCGGCGTTCGGCGTCCACCGCGGTCACGACGCCGGCCCGGCTCTCGGCCAGTTCGGTGATCCGGCGTCGCAGCGCCTCGGTCGGGTCGGGGCCGAGCATGTGCGCGGCGAGGCGGCGTTCCAGGGCATGCACCCCCGCCACGCCCGACAAATCAAGAAAAAGCAGGACGATTCCCGAGAGGAGGGCGTAGGCCACCAAGGGGACCGTCGGCACCATCCCGTCGAACGGCTCGCCCCGCACCCACGCCGCGACCAGCAGCACCCCGGCGCCCACTCCGAACACGAGCAGCACGATCACCAGCCCGCCGAGCACGCCCAGGCCGGCGCGTGCGGCCAGATAGCCGAGCGGCCGGTTGCCCGCACCGTCCAGGGCATCGAGGGCGGCGCGGTCCAGGCGCAGGCGGCGGGCCTCCAGCCGGGCCAGCCGCCGGGCGGTCGCGCCGACGTTCGGATTGCCGAGGAACGGCAGCGTCAGCAGCAGGAACGCCAGCTCGGCGAGCGCCGTGAGCGCGCCGAACGCCACCGCGCCCAGCAGGCGCAACCCCTCAGCGGCGAGCCGCATGCCTCCCCTTGCGCTTTTCCGCCAGCCGGACGCCGACGAACACCAGGACCGCCAGCACCACCAGGCCGATCACGACGTTGGTGCCGATGCCGACGTAGCCCTCCACCAGCTTGTAGTTCTCCCCGAGAAAGTACCCGGCCATCACGAAAAGGGTGTTCCAGACCAGACTGCCGGCCGTGGTCAGGAGCGTGAACGAGAGCAGCGGCATGCGTTCCACGCCTGCCGGGACGGAGATGAGGCTGCGGAAGATGGGGATCATCCGGCCGAAGAAGACGGTCTTACGGCCGTGGCGCTGGAACCAGGCCTCGGTCTTCTCGATGTCGGCGACCTTGACCAGGGGGAGCTTGGCCGCGATGGCCAGGGTGCGCTCCCGGCCGAGCAGCGCGCCCACCCAGTACAGCGCCAGCGCGCCGACGACCGAGCCGAGCGTCGTGCAGACCAGCACATCCAGCAGGTCCATCTCGCCCTGGCTGGCCGTGAAGCCGGCCAGGGGCAGGATCACCTCGCTCGGCAGGGGCGGGAACAGGTTTTCTAACGCGATCGCGAGACCCGCCCCGAGGGCCCCGAGGGTCTCCATCAGTCCGATGAGCCAGTCAGTCATGGGTCCCAGGCTATGGAAGATCGGCAGTACGCGTGAATGAGGCGGCTGCCCGATCGGTGCTGAGGTAAACCACACCCTCCGCGTACCGTACACTGTACGGCCGTGAGGCTCACCACGGATCTGGCCCGGCACCCGGCAGTCTTCCAACCCGGCGACCCGCCCCGGTCCGGGCGCGTGGCCTTCCTCGACCCCGAGGGCGAGGCCGTCGTGACGGTGGCCACCGAGGACGAGGGCACCCGCGAGGCCGCGGCCACCCTTGTCCCGGTGGGCGAGGCGGTGGCGGCGCTGGCCCGGGCGCGCACCGACGCCGCCGCCCATCCGGCGGCGCGTTTCTGGGGCGCGGTGGCCCTCGTGGCGCTGCAGCTCGTCACCCGGGGGCGGGTGCTGCCCGGGGTGACGGCGGGTGAGCACGACGCGTGGCGGGCCGGGCCGCTGGACGCCGCCGACGTCCAGCGCGTACGCGACCTGGCCGACGCCATGCCCGCCACGGCCCGTGCCGTCCCGCTCGACCCCGCCACGGCCGGCGCCGTCCCGCTCAACCCCTCCGGGGCGGCGCCGGACGGGCAGGTGCGGCTGCCCGACGCCGAGCCGCTCGTGCGGGCCTTCCTCGACGCCGTCGCCGACGCCATGCCGCGCTCCCCCGGCGCCGTGCGCGCCACCGGCAGCACCGCCTACGCCGCCGCCAGGCCCGTCAAGGTGCCGCACCTGCGCCGCTGGGCCGAGGAGGTGTCGGCCGGCCTCGACTCCGGCGTACGGCTGTCGCTCCGCCTGGAGGCCGACGACCTGGCCGCCGCCGACTTCCGGGCGATCGTCCAGCTCCACAGCCTGGCCGACCCCTCCCTCGTGGTCGACGCCGCCGATCTGTGGCGCGGGCACGACCCCGGTTTCGGCGCCCGCGCCAGGATCGAGGCGACGCTGGCCGTGCGCCGCGCCGCCCGCGCCTGGCCCGGCCTGGAGCGGCTGCTCGACAGTGCCGTGCCGGACGAGCTCGCCCTCACCGACGGCGACGTCGAAGACCTCCTCGCCGGCGCCGCCGAGCGTCTGGCGGCCGCCGGCGTCGAGGTGCACTGGCCCAAGGCGCTGGTCCGCGGCCTTACTGCCCGGGCCGTCATCGGCGAGCGCGACAGCGCCCCCTCCGACCTGCCCAGATTCCTCGGCGGCCACCACCTGACCAGCTTCGACTGGCAGCTCGCCCTCGGCGGCGAGCGCCTGACCGCCGCCGAGATGGACCGGCTCGCCGAGGCCCACCGCCCCGTCGTCCGGCTGCGCGACCAGTGGGTGCTCATCGACCCCGACCTGGCCCGCAAGGCCCGCCAGCGGGACCTCAAGCCCCTGACCGGGCTCGAAGCCCTGGGCGCCGCCCTGACCGGCACGGTCGAGGTCGACGGCGAGCAGATCGCCGCCGAGCCCACCGACTGGCTGCGCGACCTGCGCGAGCGCCTGACCGACCCCGAGGACGTCGCCCCGCCGCCGGGCCTGGCCGCCACGCTGCGCGACTACCAGCTGGCCGGGCTGCGCTGGCTGGCCCGGATGACCTCGCTCGGACTCGGCGGCTGCCTGGCCGACGACATGGGCCTGGGCAAGACGATCACGCTCATCGCGCTGCACCTGCACCGCACCGGCACGGGCCCGACGCTGGTGGTGTGCCCGGCCTCGCTGCTGGGCAACTGGGAGCGCGAGATCACCCGGTTCGCGCCCGGCGTACCCGTGAGCCGCTACCACGGGACCGGCCGCGCCCTGCCCGACGGGGAGGAGGGGTTCGTGCTCACCACGTACGGCACCATGCGGCTGGACGCGGCCCGGCTGGCCGGCCACCCGTGGGGCCTGCTGGTGGCCGACGAGGCCCAGCACGTCAAGAACCCCGCCTCCGGCACCGCCAAGGCCCTGCGCGACATCCCCGCCGCCGCCCGGGTCGCCCTGACCGGCACCCCCGTGGAGAACAACCTGTCAGAGCTGTGGGCCATCCTCGACTGGACCACGCCCGGTCTGCTGGGCCCGCTCCCCAGGTTCAGGGCACGCTGGGCCAAACCCGTCGAATCCGGCGACAGCCAGGCGGCCGAGCGGCTGGCCCGGCTGGTGGGGCCGTTCCTGCTGCGCCGCCGTAAGAGCGACCCCGGCATCGCGCCCGAGCTGCCGCCCAAGACCGAGACCGACCGGCCGGTCGCGCTCACCACCGAGCAGGCCGGACTGTACGAGGCCGTCGTGCGCGAGATCATGGCCCAGATCGCCGGCGCCCACGGCATGGCCAGGCGTGGCCTCATCGTCAAGCTGCTCACCGGGCTCAAGCAGATCTGCAACCACCCCGCCCAGTACCTGCACGAGAGCATCCCCCGCCTGCCCGGCCGCTCGGGCAAGCTGGAGCTGCTCGACGAGCTCGTCGACACGATCCTCGCCGAGGACGGCGCGGTGCTGGTCTTCACCCAGTACGTCGCCATGGCCCGGCTGCTGGAACGCCACCTGTCCGCCCGGGGCGTGGCCGCCCAGTTGTTGCACGGAGGCACGCCGGTCGCCCGCCGCGAGGAGATGGTCCGGCGCTTCCAGGACGGGCGGGCGCCGGTGTTCCTGCTCTCGCTCAAGGCCGCCGGCACCGGCCTGAACCTCACCCGGGCCGACCACGTCATCCACTACGACCGCTGGTGGAACCCCGCCGTCGAGGACCAGGCCACCGACCGCGCCTACCGCATCGGCCAGACCAGGCCCGTCCAGGTGCACCGCCTGATCACCGAGGGCACGATCGAGGACCGCATCGCCGGCATGCTGGCCGCCAAGCGCACGCTCGCCGACGCCGTGCTCGCCGGCGGCGAGGCCGCACTCACCGAGCTGACCGACGCCGAACTCGCCGCCCTCGTGGAGCTCCGATGACCGCCGCCCGCGGCTTCCCCGCCTTCCCCCCGCAACGCGCCGGCGCCCGCTTCGCCACCTCCTGGTGGGGTGGCGCCTGGGTCAAGGCCATGGAGGACACCTCGCTGGACCACGGCCTGCTGCGCAAGGGCCGCGCGTACGCCAAGACCGGCCAGGTCGGGCCGATCACCGTCAGCCCCGGCCGGATCGCCGCCGTCGCCGAGAGCGAGTACGACACCGTCGTCCGGGTCGAGCAGCTCACCGACGACGCCTGGGAACGCTTCCTCGACCAGGTCGCCGCCAAGGCCGGGCACATCGCCGCGCTGCTGGAGGGCGACATGCCGCACGACCTGGTCGAGGCCGCCGAGGACGCGGCCGTGCCGCTGTTGCCCGCCGTCGGCGACCTGGAGCCGGAATGCTCCTGCCCCGACTGGGGCCACCCCTGCAAGCACGCCGCCGCCCTGTGCTACCAGGTCTCGTGGCTGCTGGACGCCGACCCGTTCGTGCTGCTGCTGATGCGCGGGCGCGGCGAGCGGGAGCTGATCGAGGCGCTGCAGCTCCGCGACGGTCCCGCCGCCTCCACCGCCGCCTCCACCGTCGTCGCCGCGGGGGTGCCCGCCAGGGAGGCGTTCGCGGCCGGGGTGCCGCCGCTGCCCCAGCCGCCGCCGTTCGATGTGCCCTTCACCCCGCCGGCCCTGGGCCCGGACCCCGAGGCGGGCCTGGTGAACGTTGCCGCCCTGGGCGTGCTGGCGGCCTCCGCCGCCTGGCGCGCCCGCGAGCTGCTGCTGCGCGGGCGGCTGCCGGAGCTGACCGAGCACCAGGACCGGGTGCGGCTGGCCGCCGACCACGACCTCGATGCCGGCGGCGAGCCGGGCCTCGACGCCGCCGTCCAGGCCTGGCGGTACGGCGGCGCCGCCGGTCTGGACGTCCTGGAGGCCGCCTGGACCCCGCCCCGCCAGGACCTGGCCAGGGCGCGCGCCCTGCTCGAAGCCGGTTGGGAGGGCGAGGCGCCGCTCACGGTGGAAGCCTGGCGCAACCGCTGGACCCTCGGCGCCCTCCAGCTCCGCTACGGCAGGGACGGCCGCTGGTATCCCTTCACCAAGCGCGACGGTCGCTGGTGGCCGGCCGGCCCGCCCGAACGCGACCCCGCGGCCCTAACCGATCCGGAGGGGTCCAATACCCTGTCTGGATCATCAGTTAAGTACGCACTGTAATCGAATGACTACTCAAAGTAATAATGGAGCCCGGTAGCCATCCACCGAAAGGAAAAAGGACTCCATGAACAACACCCTCAAGGCCCTCGTCCTGGCCGCCTCCGCCGGGCTGGTGCTGGCGGGCCCCGCCGCCAGCGCCCAGACGGCTGTCATGGCCGGCTGCAACGCCAACGTTCTGACGGACGTGGTCTCGGCCAACGTCCCGATCCTGTCGCCCGGCGCCTCCGAGTGCCTGACCAAGGTCAGCAGCACCAAGGCGTGATGCTTGGACCATTAGGGTCTGCCGGCGAAGACGGCGTCTTGGCCGGATACGGTGATGGGCGCCGGCCACGCCAGGCCGGCGCCCATCGTTGTGCTCTGCGGGGCCGCACCGCTCAAGGCAGGTTGAGCTGCCAGGACACGCCGAACCGGTCGGTGACCCAGCCGAACTTCGTGCTGAACCCGTACGAGCCGAGCGGCATCAGCTCCCCGCCGCCCTCGGACAGGGCCGCGTACAGGCGGTCGATGTCGGCCTCCGTGTCGCACGTGACGAACAGCGACATCGACGGGGTGAACGTGAAGGAGTGGCGGGGGTCGCTGTCGAAGCACATGTACTCCTGGCCCGCCAGCAGGAACACGGCCTGCTTGACCTTGCCCTCCACTCCGTCCTCCCCCGGGCCGAAGCGGGTCAGGCTCACGATCTTGGCCTCGTCGAGCAGCGACACGTAGAACGTCATCGCCTCCTCGGCGTCGCCGTTCTGGAACATGAGGAACGTCGAGACTTTCTGGGCCATGGCGGGCTCCTATTCGGGGGCGTAGAAGGCGGTGGTCCGGGCGACGGCGGCGGCGACCTCGTCCGGCGCGCCGCCCGCGGCCTGGTGCGCCTCGCCCCAGGCGCGGCTGCTGGCCGTGATGAACGCCCGGCCCTCCTCGGTCTCGTGGAAGGTGTTCTCGTCGATCGGCGCGCTGCCCGACAGGTGCACGCCCAGGCCCAGCAGGGCCAGGTCCCAGCCCACCCCGGTCGCGCCGGGGCCGAACTGCGACCACATCTCCTCCGGGACGTCGGCGGTGTGGCTCAGCTCGAGCAGGGTGCCATCGCCGTCGGCGGACAGGCGCACCTCCACCTCGGAGAAGCCGGGGTCCGCGCCGAACAGCCACGTGACGCGGAGCAGCTCCGGCGGCTCGCACTGCAGGATCTCGCCGCCGGCGTTGCCCTCAAGCTGGTATTTCCCGCCGACCTTGAGGTCGCCGCTGACCGGCAGGAACCAGCGGGCCAGCCGCTCGGCGTCGGTGCAGGCCTGCCACACGTCCTCGATCTCGGCGTCGTAGCGGCGGCTCAGCACCAGGTGCTTGCGCCTGTCGCCGGACAGCTCACGCCGCGCCCGCGCGATCTCGTCGAGTATGTCCATCAAGTGCCCTTCGGGTCGTCTGTCGGGTCGTCCTGCGCACGGCGCTCGCGCCTGCCCCGGGCCAGCTCGGTGGCCAGCGCGTCCAGCCGCTGGGTCCAGAAGCCGCGGAAGCGCTCCAGCCACTCGTCGACCTCCCGCAACGGCGCCGCCTCCACCGCGTAGAGCCGGCGGGTGCCCTGGGCCCGCACGCTGGCGAACCCGTTGTCTCGCAGCACCCGCAGGTGTTGCGAGACGGCCGGTTGGGAGATCCCGAACTCGCGCTGGATGACGGCGGTGACCTCGCCGGAGCTCTGCTCGCCACCGGCCAGCAGCTCCAGGATCCGCCGCCGGACCGGGTCGCCGAGAACGTCGAATGCGTGCACGTATCACACTCTTTCAGGTAACGCTTATATAAGTCAATCCTGGGATAGTCAGTCGTCGACGCCGCGGGCGCTGAGCGCCTCGCCCAGCGCGTCAGCGTGCCGGAGCGCGGCCACCACCAGCGGAACCGCGAAGGCGCGCAGGCTGCGCTCGACGCCCCTGGCCCGCTGCGCCTCCCTGACCCGGCCGGCCAGCGCCGCCATCACCGGCACGCTGCGCACGGTCAGCGACAGCAGCAGCGACAGCCGGAACGGGTCCAGCCCGACGAACCTGGCCGGCCCAAGACAACGCTCCAGCGTCGCCATCATGGCCGAGGTACGGGTGGTGAGCGTCACCAGCCCGGCCAGCGCCACGGCCAGCACCACGCGCAACGTCGTGGCCGCCGCCCCCGGCAGATCCACGAACGCCCACTGCATCGCGAACAGCGCCACCGCCAGCCAGCGCACCGGCCTGACCTGTGCCCAGGCCGCCGCCATCCCCACCCGCGACAGCGCGTACAGCGCGGCCACCACGACCGCCGCCCCGGCCAGCGCCACCGGCGAGCCCACCAGCACCAGCACCGTGCACGCCACGGCCAGCCCGGCCAGCTTGGCGCCGGCCGGCAGCCGGTGCAGCGGCGAGGTGCCGGGGACGTAGACGCCGTTGAGGCCGTTCACGCCATCAGCCTCCGGTAGTGCCCGATGGCCTCGGCCGGGGCCGCGTCGGCCACGATCCGGCCCTCGTCCAGCACCAGGACCCGGTCGAAGTCCGCCAGCAGCGGCAGGTCGTGGGTGACCACCAGGACCTGCTGCGGCATCTCCCGCAGCAGGGCGGCGACCTGGCGGGAATGGCGCAGGTCCAGCAGCGTGGTCGGCTCGTCCATGACCAGGATGTCCGGCTCCAGCACCATCACCGAGCACAGGGCCAGCAACTGCTTCTGGCCGCCCGACAGGTGGTGGGCGGGGTGGTCGGCGTGGCCGCCCAGGCCGTACCGGTCCAGCACCTCGCCCACGCGCCGCTCGACCTCCTCCCGCGCCAGCCCCCTGCGGCGCAGCGAGAAGGCCACGTCCTCGGCCACCGTCGGCATCACGATCTGCGCGTCCGGGTCGGTGAACAGGAAACCGACCCCGCGCCTGACCCTGGCCGCGTGCCGGCGGGTGTCCAGGCCCAGCACGGTCACGCTGCCCGCGGTGGGCAACGCCAGCCCGTTGACCAGGCGGGCGAGCGTGCTCTTTCCCGAGCCGTTGGCGCCGACCACGCCGATGCGGCGCTCGGGCAGCGAGACGGTGATGCCGCGCAGCACGTCACGCTGCCCGAGCGTCACGTGCACGCCGGCGAACTCGATCACTTCACCACCTCGAACAGTGCCGCCACACCCAGGCCGCCGCCCACCGCGGCCGCTGCCAGGCCGAGCGTTCCCGGCGGCGCGCCCGCCCGTACCAGCCTGGTGAACAGCCTGGTGACCACGACCGCGCCGGTGGCGCCCCACGGATGGCCCAGCGCCAGCGCGCCGCCGTCCGGGGACACCCGCTCCCCGTCGGCGCCCAGCGGGTCGAGCCCGAGTGCGTCGGTCACCGCCAGCACCTGCGCCGCGAACGCCTCCACGATCTCCACGGCCGCGACCCGCCCCAGGTCCACCCCCGCCCGCGCGAGCACCCGCCGCACGGCCGGCACCGGCCCCCACCCGGGCAGCGCCGGGTCGCACCCGACGACCGCCCCGGCCACCAGCCGCATTCCCGGGAGCCCGGCGCGCAGCCGTTCCGGCACGAGGGCCACCGCCGCCGCGCCGTCGCTCACCGGGGAGGAGTTGGCGGCCGTCACCGTACCGCCGGGCACGAACGCCGCGGGCAGCCGGGCCAGCGACGCGGCCCGCAGCGGCCGCGGCCGCTGGTCCTGGGCCCGCCCGCCGACCGCCACGATCTCCGCCGCGAACCGGCCGCCGTCACGGGCCGCCAGCGCTCCGGCGTGGCTGCGGCAGGCGTAGGCGTCCTGCCGCTCCCGGCTGATGCCGCGCGCCGCCGCCAGCGCCTCGGCGGCGGGCCCCATGTCCGGGTCGGGATGCCCGTCCGGCGCGAAGGCCGCCCTCCCGTACGGCTCCGCCGCCCGCCGGTGCGTACGCAGCGGCGCCGTCGAGGCGCTCTCCGCCCCTCCGGCGATCACCAGGTCCATCTCCCCCGCGCGCACCGCCTGCCCGGCCAGCAGGATCGCGGCCAGCCCGCTGCCGCACTGCCGGTCCACGGTGAGGCCCGGCACCTCGTGCCCCAGGCCCGCCGCCAGCGCGGACACCCTGGCCACGTTCCCGCCGGGGCCCATGCAGTTGCCCAGCACCACGTCCTCGACCGGCCGTCCGGCCACGTCGCGGGCCACCGCCTGGATCACCCGCGCGGCCAGCCGATCGACGCTCACGTCCTTGAACGCGTGCCCGGCCGTCCCGATGGGCGTCCGCCGGGCCGCCACGACGACCGGTTCCAGTCCTGTCATGTCAGGCCAGCCGCCGGATGTCCGGGGCGCCGTCCGCCAGCAGGGCCGCCACCAGGGCGCGCGCGGGTTTGCCCGTCTGGGTACGCGGCAGGTTCGGCACCGCGTACCAGCGGCGCGGGCGCTGTGCCACGTCCAGCCCGCCGCGGGCGACCGCCTCCAGCAAGGAGCGCGGCGGTGGCGAGGTGGACTCGACGATCGCCGTCACCACCGAGCCGAGCCGCGGATGCGGCGAGCCCACGACCACGATGTCCCCGACGCCGGGCACCTTCCTGAGCACCTCCTCGACGTCCTCGGGCACGACGGTGGAACCGCCGGTCTGGATCGCGCCGCCGCCCCGGCCGCGCAACCGCAGCACCTCCCCCGCCCGGTACGGCTCGGCCACGTCCCCCACCGTCATCCAGCCGGCGTCGTCCCGCCGCAGCGGCCCGGCCGCCTCCCCCAGGTAGCCCTCGGACAGCCACGGCGAGCGCGCCCACACCTCGCCGAGGCCGGCCGGCCCGCCGCACTCCCTGACCTCGACCTCCACACCGGGGAACGGCCGCAGGCCGCTCCCGTCCACGTCCACGGCCACGAACGACAGCTCGGTGGCGCCGTAGTACGCCACGACGTCCACCCCCGCCCGCGCCGCCGTCGCCCGCGCGTCCGGGGCCAGCGCCGCGCCGCCGACGACGGCCGTGCGCAGCCTCCCCGGCCGGTCGAGCACGTCGGGCAGCCGGTGCGGGACCAGGTGCACGACGGTGGCCTGGCCGAGGTGGGCCGCCAGGGAGCCGGCGGGCCAGCGGCCGGGCAGCAGCGCGGTCGCGCCGACGGCCAGCGTGTGTACGGCGGCGAAGGCGTACAGGGAGGAGACCAGCGGGCCCGGGATCAGGACGGTGTCGTCGGGGCCGATCCCGGTCAGGCCGCTGAGGTGCGGGAAGGAGGCCGTCCAGGAGGCCCGGCTTCGGACCACGGCGCGGGGTCTGCCGGTGCTGCCGGAGCTGAAGCAGGCCCATGCCCGGTCGTCCGGCCGCGGCTCGTACCGCACCGCCGGGCCCGCCGACGCGGAGGGCAGGGGCGTGTTCACGAGCACGTCCACCGGGCCCGCCGCCGCGGTCCAGCGGGCGCGGTCCCAGGCGGGCTCGCCCACCAGCGGCGTCGCCCCGGCCAGATCGGCGGCGAGCACGGCGGTGAGCAGCGCGACCGGGTCCGCCAGGCCCGCCCCGACCAGCGCGCCGGGTCCGGCACCCAGGCCGAGCAGGTGGCGGGCGGCGCCGTGGATGTTCGCGGCGAGCCCGGCATAGGTCAGATCGCCCGCCGGGCCGCGCACCGCCACCCGCCGGGGCCGTTCGGCGGCGTGCCGCATCACGTGTTCCGCTATCGGCATCGCGCGCTCAACGCTCCCCGCCGGCGCGCAACCGCTCCTGGTGCACGGCGGGCACCGCGTCCGGGTAGGCCCGCTGCGTACCCCGGGCCACGAGGGACGCCAGCACCGCCTTGATCGCGTCACCGGGCAGGAAGACCATGCTGAGCAGCGCCGTCTTGCCCAGGGACACCCCGGTCACCGCGGCCTGTACGGGGATGCCGACCAGATAGATCACCCCGATGCCGCCCACCACGCACGCCACCACGAGCCGGACGAGCCCCGGATCGCGGCCCGCCCGCTCGACCAGCCAGCCGGTCACCGCCGCGCCGGGAACCCAGCCGAGCAGGAACCCCGCCGACGGCCCCACCAGCACCCCCAGCCCGCCGCGCCCACCCGACAGCAACGGCAGGCCGGCGGCCACCAGCACGAGCAGCACCGCGACGGCCAGCGCGGCCCGCCACGTGCCGAGGATCGCGCCCGCCAGCATCACGCCCAGCGTCTGCAGCGTGATCGGGACCGCGTTGCCGAGCACGTTCAGCGAGCCCGGCAGTCCGAGCACCGCGATGAGCGCGGCGAACACCGCCACCCTTGCCAGGTCACCCGTGGGGAACCTGCGTCGCTTGCCTTCATCCTTCATGGGCTTGATCTCACACCAGAACCGCCGTGCGCCGACATGTAGGGATTCCACAACATTCAGCGCGATCATCTGCGGCGACGGATACCGCCGCCGGCGGCCGCCGCTGTCTCAACGGGCCGCCAAGAACCCCTCCGCGATCCTATTCCGTCGGGATTTCCGCTGTTCAGCGGGGATGGCCGTGCCGAGCGAGGCGAGCGGGATCGGCCACTTCCGAAGCCGGGACCCCCTCACGGGACACGACCAGCTCTTTGTCGAAGTGATGCAACCGCCGCCCCGGCCGGAACCCGCGAGCGCCCCGAGTCGGGCGGGGCCGTCGAACCGTTCCGTGAAGACGGGCCCGCGCTGGAAGTGCTGTGCCGCATCCTCCCGCCGGACCCCGCCAAGTGATCTCCTCCGATGGCTCGGTGTCAAGTCACCCGCACTCTACTGGCACATCCGAACCAAGCAGGAAGCCCTGCGCACGGTGTCGACGCTGAGCCGGTACGTCAACGCGGAGGGTCCGCCCGTGATGAATGTTGTAGCACAATAATTTTTGTATAAAAGGGAAACCCATGACGCTTCTCGGCGCTCTCCTACGCGCTGACGAACCGAAAGGAAGATCGGCTCTCAACCGCTCATTCCTGCGCTCGGCCTTCTTGCGGGCCACTCCACGTCAGGCGGCCAGGCCCAGGGCGCGGGCCACGTCGGCGGTGGCCGCGGAGGTCTCGGCCGAGGTGTAGCCGTCGCGCAGGGAGGCGTCCAGGTCCTTCAGCCCGTTGCCGCTGAGCGTGATCACGATCCGCAGGCCGGGCTCCAGCGCGCCCCGCGCGTGCCGGTCCAGCAACCCCGCCACCCCGGCCGCCGACGCCGGCTCGGCGAAGACGCCGTCGCGACCGGCCAGCATCCGGTACGCCGCGAAGATCTGCTCGTCACTCACCGCCGCCATCAGCCCGCCGGACTCCTCCCCGGCGGCGACGGCGCCGTCCCAGGTGGCGGGGTTGCCGACGTTGATCGCGCTGGCCGCCGTGCACGGCTCGGCGACGGGCCTGCCATGTACGAGCGGAGCCGCCCCCGCGGCCTGGAACCCCCACATGCGCGGCAGCCGGGTGGCCCGGCCCGCCTCCAGATAGGTACGGTAGCCGCCCCAGGTGGCGGTGATGTTGCCGCCGTTGCCCACCGGCAGGCAGTGCACGTCGGGCGCCTCGCCCAGGGCGTCCACGATCTCGTAGGCGACGGTCCGCTGGCCCGCCAGGCGCAGCTCGTTGCCGACGGAGTTGACCAGGGCGACCGGGTGGTCGGCGGCCAGCTCGCGGGCCACCCGCATGCAGTCGTCGAAGGTGCCGTCGATCTCGACGATGCGGGCGCCGTGGCGTACGGCCTGGCTCAGCTTGCCCAGCGCGATCCGGCCCTTGGGGACCAGCACGGCGGCGCTCACCCCGGCGCGGGCGGCATAGGCGGCGGCCGAGGCGCTGGTGTTGCCGGTGGAGGCGCAGATGACCGTCTCTGCGCCGGATTCGACGGCCAGGCTGAGCGCCACCGTCATCCCGCGGTCCTTGAACGAGCCCGTCGGGTTGGCGCCCTCGACCTTGAGCCAGACGTCGCATCCCGTGGTCGCGGACAGATGGTCCGAGCGCAGGAGCGGGGTGTTGCCCTCGTTGAGGGAGATCGCGGGGGTGTCGGGGGTGACGGGGAGCCAGCGCCGGTAGTCGCTGTTGATCAGACCATGCCAGGTGTTCATATCCTGCACCGTAACATCTGTTCGGTCTAAGTCTGTGCATTGGCACTGGTGTAACATTTGTCATCATGGAGAACGAGCCCATGGAGGCCCGGCTGGCGGCCGTCTATCCCGAGTTGCCGCCTGGTGAGCGGGCGATCGTGCGGGTGCTGCTCGACGACTATCCGTTCGCGGCGCTCGGCTCGCTGCGTGCCCTGGCCGAACGTGCGGGGGTGAGCCCGCCCACGGCCTCGCGGCTGTTCGACCGGCTGGGGTTCGACGGGTTCGCCGAGTTCCAGGCGGCGGTCAGGGACGGGGCGCGGGCACGGTCACGGCTGCACGAGTTCGTCACCCGCCCCTCGGTCTCATCCACCTCCGGTTCCGCCCCGCCGGAAACCGGCGGCGTCGCGGCTCGCTTGCCAGAGGGCGGCGCCGACGGGGCTGGATCGGCAGGTCGCAAGGCTGGCGCGGCCGGATCGGCAGGACGCGACGTCGGCGCGGCCGGCGCTGGTGGGGGCGGCGGTTCGGTGTTGTGGCGGGCCGCCGATGAGTTGCGGGCGGGGCTGGACAGCACCCTGGCGGCCGTCGCCGAGCCGCTGCTGGAGGCCGGGGCGGTGCTGCTGGCCGAGGCCAGGACCCTGTGGGCGCTGGGCGGGCCGTTGAGCGAGCTGGCCGCCGAATACCTGATCCGGCAACTGGCCAGCCTGCGCCCGGGTGCGCACCGGGTGCCGGACTCCGCGCCGGCTCGCGCCCGTACCGTGCTCGATCTGGGGGTGTCCGACGTGGTCGTGGCCTACGACTTCCGGCGCTACGCCGACGACACCGCCCGCTTCGTACACGCTGCCCGTGGCCGGGGCGCGCGGCTGCTGCTCGTCACCGACGCCTGGACCTCGCCGCTGGCCGACCAGGCTGAGATCCTGATCCGCCTCCCCCGCGAGGCGGCCGGCCCGATCGCCCCGCTCGCCCACGAGATCGCCGTCACCGAACTCCTCCTCGTCTCCACGGCCGCCCACCTGTCCCCCGCCCAACGCCTGGCCGACCTCGACGCGCTCACCCAGGCACTTTGACATCCTCCCCGCCCGAAGGACGGGGCGGCAACCACACTCACCCCACCAGGAGGAGGGCGTGTTGGGGTTCACGCGCCTGCCGGTCCACGATCCCGCACGCCGAAGACCGCTGACTCGTGTACGCCGCCCTGACCTTGACCACCCGGCCCGGCGCCTTGTCCTCCAACCGGGCCACCGGCCGCCCCACCCGGCCGCCACACGACCGGCACCATGGAGGCCACGGACTCGTGGCGGATGGCGGCCACCAGGCCATCGTCGTGTTCTTCGGCGCACAACGGCCAGGGCTCTCGGCCGGCCACCTCAGCGGCCCCCGAGAGAGCTGTCCTCGTACGTCGGCATTCCCGCACGCGGATGCAGCCGGAGTGCGTTTCTGCTGAGCGGCTTCCGCTCGGGGAAGAGCACCTCCACAGCCGGCGAACCGCCCCGCGCGGTTTACGGCGCCCTCGCCGCCCACCTCGCGATCAGACACTAGCCCTGCGACAGCCGGTTGCGGCTTGGGCGGACGGCAGCGCGAGGAGCGGCTACTTCTTCGGGAGGCCGACCGCGTTGGCCGCGTCGGCCTCGAAGTATTCCGTCGTGGCGAAGGGGCCGGCGTGCTCCTCGAAGAGGGTTTTGACGCTGTCGACCGAGTCGTGGACGATGACGTTCACCGCTTTGGCCCCGTCGGTGCTGGCCACGGCCAGGGTCCATTCGGCGCCCTTCGGCAGTTGCCCGTAGGCCGCCTTCAGCGCACCCCAGAACCCGCCGTTGTCGGAAATCGTGGAAACCGCCATGACCTGCATTCCTGTGCTCTCCTCTTTTGCTCTCGGATTTACTCGGCAATTGGTGTGGAGGTATTGCGCGACCCCGTCGTGGAAGTCGTAGATGGCGACGGTCTGAGGGTCTTCGAGCGGGCTTGCCGAAGGCATCAGGAAATGCGTCTCACTGATCGGAAGCAGCTCGTACGTGATGCGTTCCGGCTTACCGGTGAGCTGTGCCTCCATGGGATTCACGGTGAAGGCGAGGCGGAGTTCTCCGTCCTCGGCCGACACCGTGTATCGGGAGCCTGGCCGCTCGTAGACGCCCTCGTACCTCGACGGGTCGAGGGACAGGGTCGGGTCGGGTTCCGGCAGGTCCGGGATCGTGGGCGCGCCGAGGCCGGAGAGGATCTCGTTGAACACCTTCTTGTAGAAGCCGTCCCGCGGCCCGGCGTTGGTCAGCAGCACGAGGGCGAGGCCCGAATCCGGCAGGATTCGCAGGCGGGCGCTCTGGCCGACGGTGCTGCCGTCGTGCGCGTAGACGGTCTCGCCGTGCCAGTCGCACACGATGAGACCGAGACCCCACTCCGGCCCGAACGAATACGGATCGGGCACGGGAACGCGCGATTCCATCATCTCGCGAACGGCCTCGGCCGAGACGATTCTGGTGCCGTTCGGCGCCTTGCCGCCATCGAGGAGGACGTGCGCCATCGTGAGCACATCCCGCGCCGTCGAACTGATGTTGCCGCCAGGGCCGAAAGACCGCGGCAAATGGGTCAGTGGTGAGATGACGGGTCCCTCGTCGAGGGAGCGGTTCAGGTGTCCCGTCGCGGCGCGGTGCGGGTCCACCTGGGCGTGCCACGTGCTCGTACCGGTCAGTCCCAGCGGGTCGAAGAGGCGATCCCGCATGATGGCGTCCCACCGTTCGCCGTCGATCACTTCCATGACGCGGGCGAGAATGGCATAACCCAGGGCCGCGCTGTAACCGTGGGTGTGGCCCATGGGATGCGCTTGAGGCGCGCCGGCGATGTTCGCGACCATGCGCTCATACACGTCGTCGCCTTGGCCGGGATCGCCGTAGGCCTCCTCTATGCCGTTCGTGTGGTTCAGGAGATGGCGAGGCGTGACGTTCGCACTGACCTCGGGGTCGGCGACTTGGAAACCGGGAAGATAGGTCCGTACCGGCTCGTCCAGGCCGGCTTTTCCCTCGTCGACAAGTTGCATGAAGGCGAGGGCGGTCCAGGTCTTGGTCATGGAACCGCACTGGTAAATGGTGTCGGCCGTCGTGGGCTCGCGGGTCGCCGCGTTCTTGACGCCGACGGCGAAGTCGGTGATCTCCCCGTCATGGAGGATCCCGATCGCGGCGCTTGGGATCTGGTATTCGGCGAGGAGTTCGGAGACCCGCGCCCGGGTTCGCGTTACATCTAACATCGACATGTCCTTTCCAGGCCAGGAAAGGCTACGTTGCGTTTCTTATGTAGTCAACGAAAAGTGCATGGATATGGCCAGGTAGCAGCGGATCGTTGCAACGGCATTGCCGGTAAATGCAATTCACGCCACTTGTCGTTGCAATGAAGTTTTCTCAGCAGGCAAACCGGGTGATAGCGATCGGATGACCATGGATGTGGAGGTGTCGTCGATCGCCTGACAAGAGCATGGAGCCCTCGATAGAAGCGGATGTGCGACCATCCGTGCTCAC